>JAVBVD010000006.1:0-91353 GCA_031554635.1 Bacteroides sp. | reverse complement strand
AATACCGGCTGACCGACTAAATTTTTATGACTATCTTTGCCCATGGGTGAATTTGTTGGTGGTACAACAAAAATACACCTTTGGGCGAAACCGCAAAGCGGGAGTAGCCCTTTTTATTTTTTTACCCGGTCAGTAGTGATTATAAATAAAGATCTAATATTTTTTATTTATCTCCAAACCCAACAAATCGGGTAGCTGAATGGCTACCCGATTAATACTGTTTCGCGTCAGGATATTATCGGTCCTCCATCAACGTGAGTTATTTGAACAAAAGAAACCACATACCTCGATACAATGGGAAAGCTGTATCTGTTTGGAATAGAAAATCATGGGTTAAAAAAAAACTATAATTTAAAAAACATGAAAGAAACAGCAGTATCTCTTTTTTTAGTTTTGGTATTATCGGCATGCTCGATGCCAAAAGCAAAGAATGAAGAAAGTATTCTTTATACTGACAGCATTAAGTTTCGTACTTTGATTGTTGAAACGATCAACCAGAAAGAATTCCAGTTTTCGTATGAATCTCAGAAGTTTTTTGGACAAGAATACTACGTTATCCTTAATAATGACCAACGTTTCAATAAACTAAACGATCTGTACGTAAGAGGTCGTGCTGTTAGAGTGCTCTCGGAAAAAGAAATCGAAGAGCAAAAAATAATCGCACACTTCAAGTATGTAATGTTACAAATGGTGGGAGATAGTGCATATGTTTACCTACATTACAGTATGCGAGGTGAAGGTTTGAAGGGGTCTTTTCTTTTTAAAGATGGTCAATGGGAGGTGAATAAAGTTAGTTTTTTTGATTATAAATAAAGATCTAATATTTTTTATTTTTCTCCAAACCCAACAAATCGGGTAGCCTCAAAAGGTAACCCTCTCTTTACTGTTCCTTAGAAGAAGGAGTAACTTTGCAATCGTATTTAATTCTCGAAAGATAGTGTTCTAAACAAAAAAAGCTGCCCAATTCCTTGAGCAGCTTTCCTATTTCACTATAAATGCCTACACATTCTTTTCCTTGATCAGGTACTCGGCAATCTGAACAGCATTCAGGGCGGCACCTTTCTTAATCTGGTCACTTACAGTCCAGAAGCTCAATCCGTTTTCGTTGGTGAGATCCTTGCGGATACGTCCCACATATACCGGTTCTTTGCCGGAGAGGAACAACGGCATGGGGTATTCCTTTTCAGCAGGGTTGTCCATCAATACCAATCCGTCGCCGTTGGCAAATGCTTCGCGGGCTTCTTCCACCGAGATAGGACGTTCGGTTTCCACCCAAGTGCTTTCCGAGTGGGCACGCAATGCCGGAACACGTACACAGGTAGCGCTTACCTTGATATCCGAGTGCATGATCTTACGGGTTTCGTGGTACATCTTCATCTCTTCCTTGGTATAACCGTTGTCCGTGAATACATCGATCTGCGGAATGAGGTTGAATGCCAACTGATAAGCGAACTTCTCTACCGTTACAGCTTCGCCGGCCAATACCTGACGATATTGTTCGTAGAGTTCGTCCATAGCAGCTGCACCCGCACCGCTCGCTGCCTGATAGGTAGAAACGTGCACGGTTTTTATATGAGAAAGCTTTTCGATGGCTTTCAGTGCCACAACCATCTGGATCGTGGTACAGTTGGGGTTGGCAATCACGCCGCGCGGACGGTCTTTCGCATCCTCGGCATTTACTTCGGGCACTACCAAAGGTACATCGGCATCCATGCGGAAGGCGCTGGAATTATCGATCATCACCGCGCCATGCTTGGTAATGGTTTGTTCGAATTCCTTGGAAGTACCGGCACCGGCCGAAGTGAAGGCAATGTCCACCCCTTTAAAGTCATCATTGTGCTGCAAGAGTTTTACCTCGATCTGTTTACCGCGGAACGTATAGATTGTTCCGGCACTACGTTTAGAACCGAACAAAACTAACTCGTCCAACGGAAAATTTCTTTCATCGAGCACGCGCAGGAACTCCTGTCCCACCGCTCCGCTTACGCCAACAATAGCTACTTTCATCTTTTTTCTTTGTTTTTGAATAAATAAAAATACGTCATTTTACCTGCTACTCTGTCGAATAGCCGATAATCGGCTGCAAAATTATAACAAATCGCCATATTATTGATAATTATTTCTTTAATTTTGCGCATGAAAACCAAAACGTTGTTTAATATGGACTGGCTCGACCTTAGTTTGCAACTCCCTATAACGAATCCCTCCTGGGTATTCTTTCTTGTACTCACTATCATTCTCTTTGCCCCGATTTTGTTGGGACGCCTTCGTATACCCCATATCATCGGGATGATATTGGCAGGTGTGGTGATCGGCGAGCATGGTTTCCATATCCTGGAGCGCGACAGCAGTTTCGAACTTTTCGGCAAAGTAGGTTTGTACTACATCATGTTCCTGGCCGGGTTGGAGATGGATATGGAGGATTTCAAGAAGAATCGCATGAAGGGCTTGGTATTCGGTATGCTCACTTTCCTGATTCCGATGGGACTGGGTATCTGGAGCAGCATGGAGTTCCTGGGCTACAACACGATAACAGCCGTTCTGCTGGCCAGTATGTATGCTTCGCACACACTGATTGCTTATCCCATTGTGAGCCGGTATGGTTTGTCGCGTCTGCGCAGCGTCAGCATCTCTATTGCCGGAACAGCCATTACCGTGGCGTTGGCGTTGCTTGTACTGGCGGTAATCGCGGGTATGTACCGGGGCGAACTGAACGAAGCGTTCTGGATATTGCTCACGGTCAAGGTCATTGTCGTCTGCTTCCTTATTATATTCTTCTTCCCCCGCATCGCCCGTTGGTTCTTCCGTAAATACGACGATAACATTATGCAGTTCACATTTGTGTTGGCCATGATGTTTTTAGGTGGAGGTATGCTTGAAATAGCCGGACTCGAAGGAATCCTTGGCGCTTTCATGGTGGGGTTGGTGTTCAACCGTCTTATTCCGCACCTCTCGCCGTTGATGAATCGTCTGGAGTTTGTAGGCAATGCCCTGTTTATCCCTTATTTCCTTATTGGGGTGGGTATGATCATCAATGTACATGCGCTTTTTGCCGGGGGAGAAGCTTTCAGGGTGGCCGTTGTGATGACTGTAGTGGCTACCCTCAGTAAGTGGTTGGCGGCGTTTGCCACCCAGAAGATCTTCCGGATGCACCGCTATGAACGGGGTATGATGTTCGGGTTGAGTAATGCACAAGCGGCTGCTACTTTGGCGGCAGTGCTGATTGGTAATAAGATAGAGGTGTCGCCCGGTGTGCCGTTGCTCAACGATGATGTGCTGAACGGTACGGTGGTGATGATCCTTTTCACCTGCATCATCAGCTCCATTGTGACCGAGAATACTGCCCGCAAGATGGTGGTGCACGAGGAGTTGAGCGGTGGAGGCGATAAGAAGCAGCAAGAGGAAGAGAACATTCTGATTCCGGTAGCCAATCCCGAAACCATCGAGAACCTGGTGGGCATGGCGCTTGTGATGAAAGACCCGAAACGAAAAGACGGACTGACGGCCTTGAGTGTGATGAACGACAGTAATGCTTCCGAAGCGCGCCTGATGCAAGGGAAGCGGGCGTTGGAACGCACGGCGATGGCAGGTGCTTCGGCCGATGTGACGGTGAAAACCCTGACACGCTTCGACCTGAATATTGCATCGGGTATCATCCACACGCTGAAGGAACACAATGCTTCGGAGGTGGTCATCGGTTTGCACCGCAAGGTGACCCTGGTTGACTCGTTCTTCGGTGTACTCACCGAGAATCTGCTTAAAGGCATGCACAAGCAGGTGATGATCGTCAAGTGCTTGATGCCGGTCAATACCCTGCGTCGCATCGTGGTGGCTGTACCGCCGAAAGCCGAGTACGAAATCGGGTTCTTTAAATGGCTCGAACGGATGTGCCGCATGGGTAGCCAGCTGGGTTGCCGGGTACAGTTCCATGCACATCCCGATACGCTTAAATGCATAGAGGGATTTATAAATAAGAAACACAAAGGTGTACGTGGGGAATATGTCAAGATGGATTCGTGGGACGATTTGCTGCTACTTCAGGTGAACTTTGATCATCTGTTGGTGATTATCAGTGCCCGCCGTGGTTTTATCTCGTACGACCCTGCTTTCGAACGCTTGCCGGTAGAGATAACGAAATATTTTTCCAATTGCAGCCTCACCATCCTGTATCCCGACCAGTATGGCGAGTCGCAGGAAACCATTTCGTTCTCCGACCCGCGCCACCAAAGTGATACCACCCGTTACGAGAGTGTGGGACGCTGGTTCTATAAATGGTTCAAGAAAAGTTAATGAATACCGATCGGATACAAACGGCGGAATTGCCGGAATGGAAACAACGCACCGCCTTGTTGCTGGGCGAGGAGAAAATGGTTCGTATGGCGGCTGCCCATGTGTTGGTTGTTGGTCTGGGTGGGGTAGGAGCCTACGCCGCCGAGATGATTTGCCGGGCCGGAGTCGGGCGGATGACGATTGTCGATGCCGATACGGTGCAACCTACCAACATCAACCGGCAATTGCCCGCTTTGCATACCACCATCGGCAGAGAGAAAGCCGATGTGCTGGCCGAACGTTTCCGGCAGATCAACCCGGAGTTGCAGCTTACCGTACTTCCTGTCTTTCTGAAAGATGAAAATATTCCCGAATTGCTCGATACGGCAAAGTACGACTTTATTGTCGATGCCATCGACACACTCAGTCCCAAATGCTTCCTGATCTATCATGCTCTGCAACGTCGCATTCGCATTGTTTCGAGTATGGGGGCAGGAGCCAAGAGCGACATCACGCAGGTCCGTTTTGCCGATATCGCCGACACATATCATTGCGGGTTGAGCAAAGCGGTGCGGAAACGGTTGCAGAAGATGGGGGTAAAGCGGAAACTTCCGGTAGTGTTCAGTACCGAGCAGGCCGATCCGAAAGCGGTAATACTTACAGAGGACGAGATGAACAAGAAATCGACCTGCGGAACGGTGAGTTACATGCCGGCTGTGTTCGGTTGCTTCCTGGCCGAATACGTGATAAAAAGAATTTGATTCTTAATTACTAATTCTTAATTCTTAATTCTTAATTTCAACGTGATACGGATAGAAAACGTAACCAAGAGCTTCGGCTCGTTGCAAGTGCTGAAAGGCATTGATCTGACGATCGATAAAGGGGAAATAGTGAGCATTGTCGGCCCTAGCGGTGCCGGTAAAACTACCTTGTTACAGATCATGGGTACCCTCGACGAACCCGATTCGGGAAATGTCATCATCGACGGGACAAATGTCAGTCGGTTGAAGGAGAAAGAACTCTCTGCTTTCCGCAACAAACGCATCGGGTTCGTTTTCCAGTTTCACCAATTGCTTCCGGAGTTTACTGCGCTGGAGAATGTGATGATTCCTGCTTTCATTGCTGGTGTATCGACCAAAGAAGCTACTGCCCGCGCACACGAGATCCTGCAATTCATGGGATTGACTGAGCGGGCATCGCACAAACCCAACGAACTTTCGGGTGGGGAGAAACAGCGTGTGGCTGTGGCTCGTGCATTGATCAACAATCCCGCTGTGATCCTGGCCGATGAACCGTCGGGTAGCTTGGATACACATAATAAAGAAGAACTCCACCAACTCTTCTTCGATCTGCGTAACCGCTTCGGGCAGACGTTTGTCATTGTGACGCATGATGAAAGCCTGGCACGCATTACCGACCGTACCATTCATATCGTCGATGGGGAGATTCGGGTGGAGTAACTTATTTTGTTTGAAACAACAGAGGAACAAACTCTTTCAGACATCTGCGCCAGGTTAGAAACTCGTGAGCTGTACCTGGAGACTCGTAATAGATCGTATTGATTCCCGCAGCCTGCAAACCCTCGCTGAGTTTTCGGGTTCTTTCGGGACGCTCTTCGGAACCGATACCGAGGAAGAAGGCGTGTACCTTCTTATTGAATGCCTTGCGGTCTTTGAACGCACCACCATACGCAGTATCAAGATTTGCAAGGTCGATACTGCCGGCCCCGCTGAATCCGCCGATATAGGAAAACTTGTCGAGATTGTTCAGGGTTGTTTCGAACGTGAGAAGTCCACCCCAGGAAAGACCGGCCATGGCGCGGTTTTCCCTGTCGGTCAGTGTCCGGAAGTTCGAATCGATGTGAGGGATGATTTCGTTTACCAGGATCAAGGGGAATGCGGCGCCGAATCTTTTTCTGGCAGCCTCAGGCGTTTCACCCGGATTGGTCTTGAACGACTCAATGTTTCCATTGTCCATGACTACGATCATCGGCTTTGCCTTACCCTCGGCGATCAGGTTATCCATAATGAAGTTCATCTTGCCCTGCTTAGACCAGCTGGTCTCGTTCTCACCCATACCGTGTTGCAGGTAGAGTACCGGGTACTTCTTAGAAGGGTTGTTACCATACTCAGCCGGGGTATAGACGACACATTTGCGCCATTCCTTGCGGATATCGGAATAGTACCAGCTATCGCTGACCAGTCCGTGGGGCACATTCTTTATAGCATAGTAGTCCACACCCTTTTCCGGGATCTCGATACCACTCACCCATCTGCCCATGCCGAAGAATGGTTTACCGTTAGGGTCGGCGGTACTCACACCGTCCACGATGATCTGGTAGTAATGGAAACCGATTACTTCGGGCTCTTTCGACACGAGCGACCAGTATCCGTCTGCCTCTTTGGTCATTTCGCCCCGGAAACTGATTTCCACTTTTTGAGCATTGGGAGCATGTATCCGGAAGTGTACACGGTTATCGGCTCCAATGCGCGGATAATCGGCTCCGTTGATATTGTGCTCATTGGGAACAGATCCTGCCGGAAATTCCGGTTGCTGGGCATTTGCCATGAATGGCGCTGCCATCAAATAAAATAAAATAAATCTCAATACATTGTTCATAATTCTAATATTTTAAGGTGAAGTTATTCTATCTCCATCATAAACCCATAAGCATAAGGAACATTACCTGCATGGGTATACTTATCCATGGTCTTGGCTCCCCAGGAATCGTCTCCCCCCACTCCGTGAATATTCAAGTCGATATTCACATTCATGAAATCGCGTGCGGGCAAGTCATACGGATGTTTGGCTTTCTCGAGGTCTTCCTCGCTGTAGGGCCATATCCTGAAGCAGAAGGGTTGGAGTCCGGTTACTTTCAGGGTGTTGTTACCACTGTCTAAAGCAAACCAACGTACATCGCACCGGTTGGCATTGTCTTGTGGTACCACGTAATCTGTGATAAACTGATCCGGTGTCAGGGAATACTGTCCGATGAATGCCGCCTGTTTCCGGTCGGGATAGTTTTCGAATGCTCCCCGTCCGTACCAGGTGATGGTATCGATCGTTGCGGGTAAATGCATCCGCATGCCGAATTTGGGAATGGATGGAATCTGATCGTTCAAGGGTTGATAGGAAGCTTCGACCTGTATCTGTCCCTTTCCATTGATGGTATAGCGTAGTTGGTATCCGGCACCGACGGCCGGTAGCTCCATGTTTATTTCGATGATAGCCAATTGATTCTTTACTGTATGGTTGACGCTCTTTACCACCCGGCTTTGAGCAGCATTCCGCCATACGCCAAACTCCCGGTTGTATCCGCTACGTTTCTGATTGTCGTTGGCCGGTTTCCAGAAATAAGGTTCCAGAGCACCTTTTAGGAATTCTTTACCGGCAAGCTTCCAGCTTATTAATGCGCCGGTCGACGTATGGATGCAGAAGATGTTTTCCCCCGCTGTTACTTGTAACGTATCTACCCGCTTTCTCAGTTGTACATCCGCATCCGTTTGCATGATACTTGATATTTTAGCCGATTTCATCGGGAATTGTTCTTTGGCTACCGGAAAACCTTTCTCTGCCCAAAGAGTCGGTTCTTTCAAACGGGCATAGATGTTTAATAACAGTTCGCCTTCTCCGTCGGGACAAGGCGGAACGTCCAAAGACGACGAACCACTCCATGAAAGCAAACCTCTTTGGATAACCTTACCGTCGTTTAACCACTCGTAGGTGTAGTCGAATTCATTCAGTGAAGTAAAGAAATACTTATTCTTCAGATCGATCCGCTTCGGATCGGACATCGTAAAGCCGATGTATTGATATACTTTCTGTACCTCGTAATAGTGTGGATGCGGCACACGGTCGGCACCAATCAGTCCGTCGATGCAGAACTCACCATAATTGGGCATGTCGCCGAAATCACCTCCGTAAGCAAAGAATTCGTCTTTTGCAAGTGATAATGAGTGAGGTGAACTGCCGTACTTCAATGGCGAACCATCCTTTTTCTTTGCGATTCCATGATCCGCCCATTCCCAGATGGCAGCTCCGATGATGCTGGCATCGGCTTCTATCACATCCCAATACTCTTGCAGGTTGCCGATGGAGTTTCCCATGGCATGGGCATACTCTCTCATAAATACCGGTCGGTCGGTGATCTTCTCGGCCAATGCTTTGAGTTTGTCGGGATGCAGGTAACCCTCGTCGTACACATCGGAAACCGATCGGTCCGAATCATAATAAATCAGGCGCGAACGATCTAGCGCACGGAGGGTATCTGCCATCGCTTTCGGGTTCATGCCTCTTCCTGCTTCATTGCCCAGTGACCAGAATACCACACAAGGATGGTTTTTATCCCGTTGATACAAGGACAATGCTCTGTCTATATGTGCCTGTGTCCATGCCGGGTTGTCGCCAATTTCTTTATTGCCGATGCCGAAGTCATGACTCTCGTTGTTGGCTTCGTCCATGACGTAGAATCCATACTTGTCGCATAACTCGTACAGTAAAGGCGACTGTGGATAATGCGAGGTACGTATCATGTTGATATTGGCTTGTTTCATCAATTGCAAATCCTTTCGCATTGTAGCTTCATCTACATAGCGTCCGGTACGCGGATGGTGCTCGTGGCGGTTCACACCTTTCAGCTTCACAGGCTGGTTATTGATCAGAAAGATTTCCCCTTTTACCTGAATCTTCCGGACACCCAGGTGGCATTGGAATGACTCGATCACTTGCCCTTTCTCTTTCAGGCGGAGGGTCACCTTGTACAGGTTCGGCTTCTCGGCCGACCATAAAAGGGGTTTGTGCAGGAGGGTAGACAAAGTCAACTCTCCCATCGACAACTGTTGCAACGCATTTACTTTGCCTGTCAGTGTCTCGGTTACGGCTTTTCCCTTCCGGTCTTTTCCGGTAATCACCGCTTCCAATTCCAGATGTTTGGCTTTGCTCTTTGCCGTGTTCCGGATGAAAGCCTTCACCTGCAACCGGGCGGAGTTGAAATCATCGGCTAATTCCGCCATTAACGAGTAATCCTGAATATGTGCTTCGGGGCGAATCCATAACTCCACGGGACGGAATATTCCGCTCAACCGCCACATGTCCTGATCTTCCAGGTAGCTTCCATCCGACCATCGGTACACTTCCACTGCCAGTCGGTTGGAGCCTTGGACAATATAATCCGTCACATCGAACTCTGCCGGCGACATGGAGTTTTCGCTATAACCCACCTGCTTCCCGTTTACCCATACGTACATGGCCGATTCTACTCCTTCGAAATGAAGGTAGAAGCGTTTTCCTTTTTGCGCGGGCGTTACCTGAAAGGTGGTTATGTAGGAGCCTACCGGATTACGGTTTTCGTAACTGTAATAGTTGCGTGGAGGTTCACTGGTTACTCTGGGGGGATCTTTCTTGAATGGGTAGGTCCAGTTTGTATAGATCGGTTTGTCATATCCCTGTATCTGCCAGTTGCCGGGAACAACTATTTGTGCCCAGCTTTCTACGTCGTAATCGTTTTTGTAGAAGTCGACCGGTCGTTTCGATGGATCGGGCGCCCAATGGAATTTCCACATTCCATTTAGCGATATGATTTCCCGGCATTCTTGTTTTGTGGAAGGAAGCGTCAGAGTACTGTGGTATGGTTCTTTGTTGATGCCGATCACGGCCGGGTTCTCCCAATCGTATATCGTTTGTGCTTGCATCTGGAGTCCCAGCAGGCACAGCAATAGAGTGATTTTGTTTTTCATCTTATCAGTTATTTCTTACCTGAGGTTTTTTCTTTTTCATTCTCACAAAAATAAGCTTTATGTCTCAAAAGGGCTAATTGGTATGTTTCAACTTCTTCTCTTCATGTTACATTGAACATTAAATATGACTAATTCGAGGAACTACTTAACCCTTCCACTTCCTCCTTGTAATTGAAATTGTGCAGTTTGTCTTACGCGTTCGTCACCGGTATTTGTAACAGTTAGATATACAATTGTTTAAGTTGTTGGATTTATTAAAAATCCGTTTCACTGTTTTGAAGAAACCTTTTTTCAAAACAGTGAAACGGCAAATACTATCTATCTTATCTGTTACAGACCTATCCGTACAGATGCGATCGAAAGATTACTTATTCTATAACGATGTTATCTAGATAGAGGTCACTGGACGCACTACTGCCATTAGCTTTTAGCTCCACCTTGTTTTTCCCGGCATTTAGCGACACACCCACAGAGGTTGTCTGCCAACTTCCGAGGCCCGTTTGTGTGAACTCAGGTGTACTCACCTTAGAACCATTGACATAAAGATTAACCGTATTGACTGTCGCGGCCGCACAGTAGCGGATGCGAAGCGAATAGTTTCCGGCGTCGGTTACAGAAATTTCATCGCGTACGGCAGCTTCAGGACTAGTGCCGAAATTAATATACCCTTGTGCGGTATAATTGCGTATAGCCCCTGAATAACCCGATGTAACTCTGCTTTTTACATTCTTAAAGTCAAAACATTCAGCCTCATACTGGCGAGTTCCCTGATAAATCTGTGGGGAAGCGGGTGTTGAGACGGATGTGGTAGTATAAACAGTCTCACGTCCCGCGCCGCTTCCGGAGCAGTTAACAGTCAGATCAAGCGGACCGTTATAACTCAAAGTCAATGAATATACACCATCCTGCCAATTCTCGGAAGCCTGTGCGGTACCATTCGCTCTTGGGGATACGGAATAGGAAGGTCTGGATGCGCATCCGTATAGCTTGATGACGTCCGTCTTCTTTAACCCACCCACATCATAATTATTCATGTAGAAAGTAACCTTGTTAGCATATTCTTTCACCACAGCTACGGTGTATTTAGAGTAAGCGAGTTCCATCCTGTCACACGTATTATACTTAAACGGAATAGAAGCATTGCGTGTGCCGGCCATACCATTGTAAATCACCCAGCCATTCTCTATGCGTCCGGCATAAAGCTCTCCGGTATATTCTTCCGGGAATATACGGTTGAATTTTCCAATTTTAATCTGTACGTCGCCCCATTCTCCATCATAGCCGGCCTGATTAATCTTGTTCTGGAATGACTTGGCCACATCATCGCACAGATCGAACACCAGAGGGATAGTCGGATAACGTCCTGTCTTTTTGAAATAGCACCGGTTGTCCCAAAGATTGCCGTCATCATCACGCAGATAGAGACCTTCATACAAGTTCTTAGGAACACAGTATTGAGCATTGTTATCACCAGAATACACATTCTGAAGAATCACGAGTTTACTACGGTCGATCACCTCCCGACGGGAAGGTATGCGAATGGTTCCGTCAATAATCTTCCGAAACATATCGATATTAATGTTGACGAACTGCGGGAAGCATTCCCAATTACGGGTTTGATAACCGTCCCCTGCACTGACGACGCTTGTTTCTTTAAAGCACTGTTGCCATATAAGTTCAGGACCGTCGATAATGGTCTGGCCGGTCAGCATTACATGCTCTATAATAGGGAGCGCACCGGCAGCCGGTGGGAAGTCTTTATCTCCGTTTTTACCTACTTCTTGTGTCCAGCCACATTGGTCGAAACGTATTCCATAGTGTCCCGCAAAGCCAGATAGCCATGTGCCTAAACACATACTTTCGACATTGAAGAAACCGCCTTGCGTAGTATACTTCTCGCACACAATGAAATTTTCAGGACAGAGTTTGGCTACTTGGGCAAAATCAGGATTGCGCTTCACAAGCGCGATAGGATTGATATTAGCCGACCAGGTGTTGCCACAGAAACTATACACGAGGTAACCTCCGTACTTATGGGTTAGTTTCAGGAGTTGTGTCCAGTGAGCCACTCGCTGTAACCATGACACGGACCAACGGTCGTCATACCCCCAGAACTGTTCACAATAATTAAAACCGAGGAAGTTGGGATAACTCTTGAAGAATTCATCATAGACACTACCCTCGAATTCATTATATGAACTGAAATCAGGGAAATGGCAGAAACCGCCGCTTGAAGGTTGTACCATTGCCCAAACGTTGTTCTCGGCACACGTGCGTAACCACGATCTCGCAATTTCATACCCATACTCGCTTACCGTAAAACGCCCCGTATCTTCTTCATGGCTTGATGACAATGAAATGTTGAAAATGACATACGGACGAATATCAGCAGGGATAAGGTCGATGATTTTCTGTGGGTCAGCGTAGTTCCAGGAGTCGATATGGACAAACCATGCAGGCTGTTCAGGCGAAATGGGACGGCGTATACTCCCTTCTAAGGCAGGAATATCAGGCTTGTCGTTTTTAAGGAGAAGTACAATGTCAGAAGTATGGTCATTAAAGATGAAGCGAACAGACTCTGCATTGCTTGCATCCAATTGCTTGAACTGACTGATTACCTTTCCGCTTTCAGCTTTACGTCCGAGAGGAAGAGATTTGTCCCCGTACGTTACCACCCAATCATTTTCGCTATTGATACTTACCAACGGTATAGCAGTGTTACCGCTATTTACGACTTTGACTTTTTCATTGCCACTAAATGTGAGCCATTTATCATCAATAGTCCAATAATATTCGGCCCCATTCATCTGTGTGCCCACTTTCGGAGCGTACACTTCGGTGTTCCCTCCGTTTCCCAGCGCCTTCACCTGAGCGAACATGTTGAAACTTGTTCCATCAGACAATTCGATGGCATAACTTACACCATTATTCATCGAATTGTATGACTTTACAGTCAAATTCTGTTGTTTAGCCTCCATAAGCCAACGCAAAGCATTGATGTTGGCGTTGATGTTTTCAACAGCCGCACCGGTATTTAACGCGGGAGGATCAACAACCTGAATGGCGTCATCGTCCTTACATGCGCCAAGGAAACATGTGCAACACATCAGCCCGCTAAAGAGCAAGCTTGATAGCCTGCTCTTTGTGTTACAGTACTTCATTGTGTTTTTAACATTCATTGTTTATAACCTCCGTTTGTTTCAGTCATCCATTTTATTTGTTACAGACCTATCCGTACAGATACGATACTCTTGGCAGCCATTAAGACAGAAGCATTCTTCTTATTGTCACCCACAGTAGCTGTAATGCTCTTCATTTTGTAATCGTTCGTTGATTCGATAGCGCTAATACTCTTGATATCTGCCGGAGAAGTGATCTGGAGATTGAAGTAACTCGACTTCATATTCAGTAGTACCACCGTTATTTCTGTACCGGTTTCGTTGATATAAGCAGTAGCCATCACTTCCGAATCGCCTGTAGTTATCTTGATACGGGTCGTTTTTGATGCATATTTGGCAAAGTGCGACAGGATATAACCGTTGTTAAGTGTCGTTCCGGGGCTGGCTTGGCTGCGGTTGTCGTTGTCGGCTATCATACCGTAGAACCGTTTCAGGTACCAGTAGATGTAGGCACTGCAATAACCTTCCATGCTCATGTGTAATTCTTTACCCAAGTGCTCCATGGTGTATGCCCATTGCTGGAACTTCCACAGGGAAGTATTGGTTTCATCTTGTCCTTCGTTGAATAAGTGTTCGGTCATCCACCAGGTTTTGCCTGCTGCTTTCAGTTTGGAGTTATACAGACCATTGATATATGTGCGTCTGTTTATTTCGTACGAGCCCGAGTTACCGATAAAACCTTGATATAAGTGACCGGCCAGAATGTCTGTGTTTGCGAAAGCCGATGCGTCATTTAGGATGGGATCGGTATAGTCCGGGCTGGTTCCGCAAGCTTCGGGCGACATCAGTTTCACACCTGTAGCTCTGATTTGTGTACCGTGATCTTTCACGAATTTCACCATCTCGGCAGGTGTCCAGTAGGTGAAGTCCATATCCGGTTCGTTTTGCACAGACATGGCATACAAGTTCACTCCATTGGTCTTCATGTAATTGATGTACTTCACCAAATGATCGGCATATGCTTGGTAGTTCGCCGGTTTGAGGTGATTGTATTCTTTGCCGTTGACCGTTATCTTCTCGGCCAGTGCGGTAGTACAATCCCACGGACAAGCAAAGACGATGGCGCCATGTTGCTGTGCCAGTTTAGCACCGGCCACGTCGGCTGACCAGTCGTTTTCGTTGGGATATACCATCAGGCGAAGAATGTTGTATCCCAGTCCGCCCGGGCCGTACATCTTTGTGATTTCGTCGGTTGTAATCAGGTTACTTCCCAGCCAGATCTTCGGGTTGTACATACCACCGAATCCTACTACCGGTTGGTACTTGGTAGACGAATCCAGCGTCACTGACAGCGGGAGGAATTGGGCGCTCTGTTCGAGCACTAGTTTGCTACGTTCTCCGGTGGTTTTGTTTACCACGAAGATTTCTTGTTTCCGACTATTGAGTGTTGTGTTTTCGCCATAGCTTATTCTGATTTGTGTATATTTCCCCAATTCTTTGGCACTGCCTCCTTGGGTGGGTGTGATCTGCATTACCAGACCAATATTGGTATCCATTACCACTTCCCAAGTGGTAGATGACCAACTTACCGTGGTGCTTACCTCACCGGCTGATGCGGTAACGCTCAGAGTACTTTGCAAGAAACTAGCACTCGAATCGTTGATAGTTCCCAACTCGTCGTCGTTCCCTCCTCCGGAGCATCCCCAACAAAGCAGGCTCCCCAGCATTAAAGTGTATTTTAGAAAATTCTTCATACGTCGTTTTTGAAAGTTATAATAAAAATTAGCCGGAAGCAGCCTTTTCACTCGGTTGACATTCCGGCTAATTGAAAAATACCTATTGAAAGAATAATTTACTTATCACTCAGTCCGTTAGCGAATCCTGCGAAACTTGGGGTGCGGTTGTAATCAACATTCCATAGGCCGATTGGCTCACCTTTGACGGTTTCGGAAACGTTTTTGCTATCCAACGGTGTCCACTGGGTGATACCATATCGCTGTGCAGCCGGTATGTTCTTGAAGTATGATTTTACAATGAATTCATAGAAGTCGCCCAGTTGCTGGCGTTGTTCATATGTTACCTTATCTGTAATCATATTCGTTCCATCCGAATTCTCCATAATAATGTCAAGCTCGGAAATGCGGATCTGTTTACCGGTCTTGGCCAGTTCCACGAACATTTTATCGATAGCCGTTTCCTGGTCGGTTTGCTCACTTAGGGTGTACTTCAGCCTGAGATGTAAGCGCGTACCGATACCGTCTATCTTGGTTACTCCATCTTGTTCAACGTATTTGATGTAGTCGATCAAGCCTTTCAGTTTGTTTTGGTCAGTTGTCTCCAAACCATATTCATTAATGAACAATTTCAGATCATTACCACCGTGTTGACGAGCAAGTTTTACTGCCAGACGGGCGTATTCCTTGCCCAGATAATCCTGCCAGTAGAAGTTGTTTTCGTCCGAGCCGCCTTTCAACTCGGTCGGGTTGGCATCGCTCATAGGCTCGCTTACCACATCCCATGCTTTAATGTAACCGTTAGTGGCACTCATTATCCCTTCTATCCAGTTGTTCATGGCCCACGTGAGTGTGTCGGCTTTCTCTTCTGGAGTTTGATGAATAATTAACTCTTTATCTTCTGATTCCCAGAAGACATTGATGTTGTCGATGTAGTAATCGCCCGAACCGGTACCCGAACCTACAAAGATGCTAAACTCGGTCAATGCTTTTTGTGCTGCAGTGAGGTTTAAATTGGCGAATTTCAATGAAATGGATGCCCTACCCCAGTTACCATCGGGACATCCGAAGCTGGAGGGGCTACCATATGTAACGGAAGCATTTATATCGTTAATTGCCATACGCATACCGCCACCATATAAACCACTGGTGCCTTTACCATTGAAGTCCATTGTAAGTGAAACCAAATCGCCCAGTTTTCGTCCTCCTGTCAATTTAACATTGAATTTTGGAAATGAATAATTGGCCGGACCAGCAATATGTAGTACTTTTCCACTTACTCCCGCAGGATCGTTCTCGACCGTAGCACTACCGTTGCCCGACATGACATACGTGGTTCCAATTGCATCCGATTCAAAGTTGGCAATTGATATTGTTCCGGAAAGAGTGGTTTCATAGTGCATCGAAATATTATCGATGTAATATATACCTGCACCGGTACCTGAACCGAGAATCAAATCAAAGGAAGTCAATGCCCGTTGTGCATCCGACAAGCCTAATGGTTCAAGTTCCATGGTAATGGTTCCTCGACCCCAAGCGCCATCCGGGCAACCGAAGTTAGCGGGAGTCTTATAGACCTTCACTCCAGCTACATCATTGATGGCCATGCGCATGCCGCTACCGTACAAACCATTCGATCCTGTTCCTCTAAAGTCGATGGTAACAGTCTTGTAGTCACCCAATTTGCGGCCTGCTGGTAAGGTGATAGGAATCTTAGGAAACGATTGGTTGGCCGGTCCGGCAATATATAATGCGTTTCCGCTTACTCCATCCGGATCCAATGCTACCGTTGCACTACCATTACCGGTCATCGGATAAGTGGTACCTATCGCTACGTTCTCGAAGTCGGCCACTTTTGTGTTTCCTGATTCGCTTTCCAACGGAATGATGGTTGGCGCAATCAATTTATTCAGGTACGCGACATTCTGTTGTGAATGCCACACAAGGCTTCGCCCGAACACCGATACGCCGGCATCCTCCGCCGTTTGCACAAAACCTTTGACCGTACCAAAGTCCATTGAACCATCACTGGCTACAATGGTAGCGTGGTTCATGGCACTCGTGGCCACTACCTCGTCGAAGTTAGTCATTGCCAAGCTGTAGTCTACCTCTTTCAAAGCAAAAGTGCTCATCGCCACGCCAATTCCCAACTTGAAGTTGGAATTGGTGGTGCGGTCTACATACGATCTCAATATATCGAAACTATTCAAATACTCATTTTGGAGTATCTTGTCAGTCTTGTCTACCCCAATGGTGTAATCAAATTCGTCCACACAGGACGCTAACAACATCGAAGCGGCAAAAACCCCTAACAAACTATTTATGTATTTCATTTCTTTAGTCTTTTAAGTGTTGTACACATTGTTACTGCTAATTGGGCTCGAAGTACTCGGGAGCTACTGCTCTGTCACGGAGTACTAATGTATCCTTTGTGGCATACACTTTGCTCAATGTCTTGAAGTTCACACTATAATCCAAGTAGAGTGCATCGCGGTCAATACCACCTATGCTTTTCTTCTCGCCTTTGGATATGAATTTACCGGTTCCGGAGATTTCATAATCAGCATTGTTGCTGGAAACGGTACACGAGCCATCTTCGGAGAAGGTCAGTACCAGATTATAGTTTACATTCAAATTGTTGTTTTTGGTAACCAATGCCAGATTAGAGACTTTCAGTTTGCTGGTGGTGAGTTTTACCACTTCATCGCTCTCTACATACTGTTGGTGGCGAACGGCCGTGGTTGTTGTTCCACTAGCAGTAATCTGGTCCACCCCTCTGCGCAAGTAGCTACCGTGCCAGGGGTTGACATATTTGATGCAGTAGAGAACATAATCTCGGGGTTTTACGCTCCAATCTGCGCTGACGCAACGGTTGGGATTATCTACTATAGGTGTACCTCGTAGAATGGAGTCTGCACCCTGTACGTCTGTCATCAACAAAGGAATTACGTAATTATTAGACAATGAATTGTAATCTTCGAAGAATGCGTCGGTTAGTTGTACTTCTACTCCACCCATGACACTACCTGAAGGTATAACAATTTTCTGAGCAGCTAGTGTATAATAGTTCGTAGGCATTGGAGTTATTTTTGTGGTTGTATTCTTGAAATACAATCCGTCACACAGTGACTCATCAACCACGAAGCTAATGGTGCGATCTTTTGTGTTTGCATATACTCCACCCATGGTAGCTTTGATCATCACCTTGTGTTGATTGTCCAGAGAGGTATCTACGGTCAGGTCTTCTCCCAGTTCCAACGTACGCGCAGGATACTGATTGGCAAAGTAAACCGTCTGGTAGTCAAAATCGTCGTATGTGATGCTTTCGTTGCTACAAGCAGCCAGCCCCATAGTAGCTAGAACTGCTAAACTCACAAATATTTTATTTGTTTTCATATCCGATTAATCATTAAGTAAATCATTAATTCCATCCTTTGTTCTGCACCAGATTATTATATTTCAATAATTCGGAGTAGGGGATAGGAGCATAATACATATGGTCGGCATACGTGCGGGTTTCTACATCGATCACCGTATACGTATTGTCGCTTATTAGCATACCACGAGCTGTTTCGGTCAGACTCTCTTTCCAACGGCGGAGATCCCAGAAACGGAAGCTTTCGAAGCAGAGTTCCAAGCGGCGTTCGTTACGGATCAGTTTACTCATTAGCGTCTTGTCTGCTGCACATGCTTCCAGGTAAGGATCGTTGGTTCCACCTACTCCTGCACGCTTGCGAATGGCTTTAATTACATCGTAGGCTGAGTAACTGTTGCTGCCGGTTCCTTTCGGTCCCCAGGCTTCGTTAGCAGCTTCCGCATATGCGAGGTACATCTCTGTGTAACGGATACGGGGGGTATAGTGGGTCTTTCCCGTGGTAGAGTTAGGATCAGGATTTACATCCATACGAAGACGCTTCTTCATATAATAACCTGTACGGGTAGACTGGTCCACTTTGTTGATCCCGTCATTATCAGGCGACTGGAGGCTGGTGTTAATAATACGTTTACTAACTCCTGCTCTACTTCCGTTGTAAATGATATAGGCGTCAAAGCGTGGGTCTCTTTTCGCATAAGGAGTATTTGCATTGTATCCACTATTTGTTATATCCGTGATGGGGTAACCGTTTGCCATCGGGAAAGCATCCACTAGATTCTGTGTCGGATTCATGTAGCCGGTTCCATACACCATAGGCGGAAAGTTCTGGGCTTCCTGCGTAGTGTTGTTTGTGCTCAGATTCTCACGCCAAATGATTTCTTTCGGGTTGAGACCTTCTTTTAGACCATCGATAACAAGACTGTCAGCATAGTACTTGAAACCCTTAGGATCCATGTTGTTTATACCTCCCTGATAATCAATGACTTTGGCTGCCGCATTGGCTGCATCTGCCCATGTGGTAGTATTGGAAGCGTCCTGGAAAGCAGGACTAGCAGCCAATAAGGAAACCCTTACTCGTATAGATTTGGCTATCAGTCCATTGAATAATTGACGAGCATATTCTCCCATTACACGATTGTATACATCCTTGTTCTGAGTGATGCTCTGGAAACGAGTCGGGATAGCACTGTTATCGGTAATGTTATTGTATTCTGCCGGCAAGTATTCTTCAGCTCTGTCCAAGTCTGCATACACTTGTTGTAGGCATTCTTCGAAGGTGTTGCGTGGCATATTGAAGTCGGATTTTAGGTCTTGGAACTGATCAAGAATGGGAACTCCCATCAAGCGGCCGTCTGCTGTAAATCCGGAATGGTTGCGCAACAAGTAGTACATAAAGAGGGCACGCATACCGTGTGCTTCTCCTTTCATTCGCATATTGAACAAGGCATTCGCCTCTTCGTCTTCTGCCCATTTCACCTTGTCGGCATTTTCCAGAAACAGATTGATGTACTGGATGGAGCCGTATCCGGTTACCCACATATTCATTGGGTTGTTGCTGGCTGTCCATGTACCGGTAGCCATTTTCAGATAGTTGTTACTTTTCTGATTGGTAACGGCGTCATCAGTGGCGTAGTCACTGTTGTCATAATATGCCGGAATGTTTCGATATACATTAACCAGGAATCCCTGTGCATAACTGGCATCCGTATACATTTGCTCAATGTTCTTGAAATTTTCGATCGCCGGTTCGAATAAATCGGCGCAGCTTGAGAGCATCAAGGCCATCGTCAAAATAAGCAATTTTATCTTTTTCATATTCATACTCATTTTAGTAGTTGTTAGAATGCAGCTTTAAAGCCTATGTTGTAAAAACGACACTGAGGGGCGATTCCGATATTAGTCTCCATCAACTTACGTTCTTTGGAAATAGTGAGCAAACTCTCGCCACTGGCATAAATGCTCAGGCTGTTAATGAACGAGTTCTTGAACACAGTTTCCGGGAAATCGTATGACAGCTGTACCTTGTTCAGGTCGAAACGACTAGTGCTGTATTTCCAGAAGGTAGATGTTTGGAAGTTGTTCGAGCCATCTGTAGCTGTCAGGCGCGGATATGTAGCTGTATTCTTCGTTTCTTCTGTCCAACGACCCAGTACTACTTCCGAATATTTGCTGCTACCCTTTACCCAGTAGTAAGAACTGTTCTTCATACCGATGGCACCTGAACTTCCGGTACCTGCGGCGTAGAGGGTAAAGTTCTTCCAGTTCAATGTCAGGTTCAAACCATACGAGAACGGAGAAACTGCCCAACCATTGTGTCCCAGATTCACTTGGTCCTTGCCGTCTATGATGCCGTCATTGTTCATATCTTTGTACTTCAAGTCACCAGGTTTTACTGTACCAAATGTCTGTGAAGCATGGTTGTCGATATCTTCCTGGCTCTGGAAGAAACCTTCGCAGATATAACCGAAATAGGCATCCAATGGCTTACCTGCCCGATATTGGTATTTATCTTCGTATACTTCGTCACGGCGGGTTGCCTCGCTGTTGTATACCATTCCGGTGAGACCGAGTTGCGCATTAACCTGTCCGAACTTCTTTCTCAGGTTCACCGTGAAGTCAAATCCGCTACGTCTGTCGTTGTTGAAGTTCAGATTGGGCAGGTAAGAGAAGTCCCAGCTGGTAAAATAAGAAGGATAAATGGTAGAGGCACCTTGTGTCAACAAACCATTGGTGTCTTGTATGAAATAGTTGGCATCTACAGTGACCGATTTATTGAAGAGAGAAGCATCCAAACCTACGCGGAATTCTTTCCGTTGAATGAATGTTAAATCAGGATTGGCACCCCGCTCAGATTGGGTAGTCCAGCCTCCGGCAGTCGCATCTTTCCATTGGTACCATCCACCATCTCTTTTGTAGTTCATTTTGTACATATAATAGTTGGCGATGTCGATGTCTTGATGCAAATTGGCGTATGAAGCGCTCAACTTCAGATCGTCAACAAACGAGACATTCTCTTTGAAGAATTCTTCACCGCTCAATCGCCAGCCCAGTGTTGCCGTCGGAGAGAAAGCTTGACGGTTTTTGCTGGGTAACTTGGCTGAGTGAACAACTGCACCTGAGAAATCGAAGTAGTACTTGTGCTGGTAGTTGTAACCGGCTTGCAAGCCCAGATTGACATTGCTGATTCGGTGATACGAGCTACTGCTATGGTTCTCATCCGCTGACTCCTGTTTCTGATAACCCCAGCCGATCAATGCGGCGGCCACATTGTGGTCGTTATTGAATGTACGATTGTAATTGAATTGCGAAGTGAACGTAATTGTTTGCGTATAACGGCTTTCACCGATGTATTCGTTGGTCGATGATTTATCTTCGTTGTACTTCAATAATTTAATCATCATATCCTTTCCATTCATGTTAGCCCAGGTTGGCAGGTATGTAGCATAGTCCACTTTATAGGCTTCTGCATAAAAAGAGGTATAGTCTACACTGAAAACAGTCTTAAAAGAAAGCCCCTTCAGGATCGCACCCAAGTCAGCACCTACGTTGACATTGAAGAGGAATTGACGGTTCTTATTTCGGATGTAGCCAGCTTCCAACATATCGGCAAAGGTATTGGTCGTGTAGGCTGAAGTACCTCCCAATAAGTATTTTCCATTAATCAAATGGAGGCTGTTATCAATCAGACCTTCTATGGTCGTATTGTTCGGGTCCATCATACTTGTCGGAATCAACGGAGCAAATAGGTTGGGACGCAAGGAAGAAGAACTTCCCCAAAAATCGCCTCGTCCGGTGTAGCCATCGTCGAATACTACTGCAGCATCGGCAGAAGCTGACAGCCAATCGGTCAGATTCATGTCTATGTTGGCACGGACGTTGAACTGCAGATTGTTGTTATTCTTCTGTTCGCCATACTTCATCAGGCTGTTGTTATATCTCATTCCAAAATTGGTATAGTAACGGGCACGTTGATTTCCGCCGGAAATCTCACCGGTCACATCGGTCCGGTTGTATGCTTTCCGTATGTAATCGTCCGTGAAGAACTCAATATTCGGATATCGATAGGGGTTTACTCCTGCAGCGGTGTTGTAAATTTCCTCTTGAGAGTACCTGTCGATACCACCATCGTTACGAGATGCCTCATTGTAGAGTGTCATGTAAGTCGCTGCATCCAAATAATTGGGATAAGCCTTCGGTACATACATGCCGGTATTGGCGCGGACTTCCATTTTCAGTGGTTCTACTTTTCCTCTTTTGGTTGTAATCAACACCACTCCTTTAGCTGCCTTGCTCCCATAAAGCACCACAGCACTGGCACCTTTCATTACTGTAACTGTTTCTACTTCCGATGCTCGTACTGAAGAAGCGTCCCGGGGAATGCCGTCGATCAGTACCAGATAACTCTGTCCCCAGATATTTCCGGTATAGCCACCCACTAAGCTCTGCAAACCATCGAGGCTGTTGGCCGAATAGCTCTTCTTTTGCATCTCAGCTACGTTGACTACCGAGATAGCCCCCGTTAAATCCTCTTTAGCTACTTTCCCAAAAGCCACATTAACAAGACTGTCTTTCGATTCTTGCGCCTGTACACTTGCTGAAGCCAGCAACATCAGGGAAAAAATAGCGTAGCCTATATTTATAAATTTATTTTTCATCTTACTGTCAATTAATGTTTCTTCTTTGATTACCAACCCGGATTCTGCTCGAATTCAGCATACAAATTCACATCGTTCTTCAAGAACGGAAACCAATAATGCTTCTGTCCGAACTGACGTTCAATCAGTACCTTCTCTTTTACGTTAATTACGCGTGCGTTCTGCGGATTTTTATAATCAAGATCTTCTACTGCGCGGTTGAATTGGAGAGAAGTCTTCAATGTATAAGGTCTCTCGAGCAGGAGTAACCAACGGCGCAGATCTACAAAACGGTGACCTTCGAAAGCCAATTCAACGGCACGTTCACGACGCACTTCGCTTAAGAACTTTTCTGTCTGGCCAGTGAATTTGTCAGCTATGCCTTCTACGCCGGCACGTGTACGAATCTTATTGATAGCATCCAGAGCAGTCAGACTGTAGTTACCCGCTTTGCCCAGAGGTGAACCGTAGCCCACAGCAGCAGCTTCTGCGTACATTAAGTAAACATCTGCCAGACGCATAAAACTTAGTACCAATACATTGTTTTCTTGGTAACCATCCCACTGATTGTTCAACGGCGGGCAAAGCTTGGTGAGGATAAATCCGGTCTCAGCTGCTCTGGCAGTATTCGGGAAGTTACGGTATACCCCATCGTTAGCAAGACTGGCGTATTGTATATCTACGATCTTATTGTTGAGAGTAGCTGTTCTGGGGGTCAACGTACACTGCACGCCATCATAAATGATATCTTTGTAAAAACGCGGGTCGCGATCTTTCCAAGGGTATTGAGGGTCATAACCTGATTCCGCATCTGCTGAGGTGATGTCGGGTATCGGGTATCCATTTTTCATACCATAATTGGTGACGTAGTTGGCAGCTGGATACACCTTGATACCACCAGGGGTGAGGCAAGTAGGACGGTAATTAGTTACCATGTTCCAACGCCAACGGCTGGCATATCCAGCCAGATTTTCCAGAAATATGGCTTCTTTCAATCCCGGTAATTTATTACCTTGATTACGGGTATAGAAAAGATCAGTATACTGGCTGAATGGAGCTAAATCATAAAATTTGGTCGATTCTGCAAGTGACAAAGCTTGGGAAAAAGCATCGGCTGCTTTCTTACAGTACTCGGTGTTATACGAAGCATTACCAGTGGAAACCTTGTTCATCAACGGACTTCCGGCCCAAAGATAATTCTTGCCTAGGTAAGCCAATGCCATGATTTTGTTGATACGGAGTCTGTTGGCGCCTACCGTATTTTTACCTACTGTCGTATCATCCCAGTTTACAGGAAGCAGATCGGCTGCTCTCTGGAAATCTTCAGCTATCTTGTCGGCACATTCGTGATAGCTCAAACGGGGGAGTCGGAGTGGATCGTCGGCAGGCAATACTCTGTCAATGTAAGGTAGACCACCCCAATACTGAATCAACATGAAATGATTCCAGGCCCTGAAGAAGTACAACTGTCCGGCGATGAGGTTTTTCTCTTCGACAGTTGATCCGGTCATTAAGCCCAAGTTTTCCAAACCAATGTTGGCTTTACGGATAGCTTTCCAAGCCAGTCCCCAAAGATTACCTTTGTCTTCTTTGGTATTGTTCGTGGTGTTTCCACCGTTACTAAACCAACTCGTGTTTTGGCTGGCACCTGATCCCCATGCCCAAAAATCGCCTTGGTCAAACAAAATGCTCAGGTAATAATTGTAGCTACCGCTTCTTTCCAGATAGTCGTCTTCTCCGAAGTTGAAACTGTTGTGGTAGTGGTGGGAGCTCATCAAAGGGATGGCATTGTATAGTTCTTCGGTGAAACCTTGAAAGTTTTTGAAGTTCTTGAACGGTACTTCTTGGGCTATGTTGCTTTGAGGTGACTTGTCCAAATAGTCTTCACAAGCTGTAAAACCAATCACTCCCGCAATGAATGCCAGACATATCAGTGTTTTAATAAAAACTTTATTCATAGTGCTAATCATTTTATAAGGTTATATCAATACCTAAGTTAAAACGTCTTACCGTAGGATAAGCTCCAAAGCTGGAACTTCCGCTGAAGTTAGATTCACGGTCGTCCGGCATGTCGGTCCACAGTAACAAGTTAGTTCCATTCAGATAGAGTCGGCAAGTCTTCAAACCTAGTTTTTTAATCCAATTGCCACTGAACGTATAAGCTATTTCTGCATTCTTCAAGCGGGCGTAAGAACCGTCGAACAAGTAGCGGGTACCTGCTGCATCACCGCCCACTGAAGTGGTCCAACGTGGAAGTGGAATAGTGCCATCCCCATTCAGACTGTAATAGGTCCCTTCTACATAAGCTACACTGGAGCTGGAGTGGAAGGTGGGGAAGGTAACTTCGCGGGTTACATTGCTTACACCGTAGAATTGTACGAATGCACTGAATCCTTTCCACTCAAATCCAAGAGAACAGTTGTAGGTGTTTTGAGGAGTTCCTGAATAACCATAAGGAGCACGGTCGTCTGAGTCGATGGTACCGTCGCCGTTGAAGTCAATGATATTGTAGTCACCTACTAATTTATTGCCGTTATTGGTGGTACGCTCCGTACTTCCATAGATGTCGTCCCAAGTGGTGAGAAAACCAGTGTCAATGTAAGCGAGCGTTTTGCCGATGGCATATCCTTTGTTTTTTTGGTAGAATGGTGTAAGCTCAGGATCATCACGGAACTTTATTATGTTGGTGGCATGGGTCATGTTGCTGTTAAGCCACACACGCATGTCGTTAGCAAATCTGTAGTTCAATCGTAATTCCAACTCATATCCTTTGCTGGTGGCTTCTCCCATGTTGGCTGCCGGAGCTGATGCTCCAAAATAGGATGGTACGGTACGTGAACCTAGAATGATATCGGTGCGCTTATCTTTGAAGACATCTACCGAACCTGCAATGAAACCTTTTAAAAAAGAATAGTCGACTCCAAAATTCCTTTTTTCAACCTTTTCCCAGCGAAGGTCAGGATTCCCTATTCGAGTCTGCCTGTAAAATGTGTATGGAGTGTTGGCAGGTATATCACCCATTTGCGTATTACCGCCATATTCCCATTGGTCGGAATAGAGGTGACGATTCCCATTTCCAAAATCGTCACCAATGTTGCCATACGATGCACGCAGTTTCAACATATCAAAAATGTTTAGCTTCTTCATAAATGACTCTTCGCTGACCATCCAGCCGAGTGAATAGGAAGGGAAGTAATCAAAACGGTAGCCCGGACCAAACTTCTCAGAACCATTGTAGGCACCATTGATTTCGGCAAAGTATCTCAGTCCATAATTATAAGTCAGGCGGTATACCCAGTCCTCCCGATAACTTGGGAAACTACTCCCAGTAGCAGACTTATCACGACTGAATAGTCCCATGGCGGTGACTTCATGTTTGCCAAACTGGCGTGTATAGTTGAGCTGGAGCTGGTAGTACATCTTACGGTAAGTCGATCCTGTAGCAACTGCACCTCCTGCGGTTGTCCAACTGATACCATCGGCATAATCCAACTGTGTACCTGTGTTTACTTGCTGTTGAAGTGTAACATTGCCGGTTTCCGGATCCACCCACATACGTTGACTGTCATGATAAAGGTCATTGACCCCACGGCCGGTCTCTACGAATGTATTGTCGAAAGAGAAGGTACCTTTGAAACTCAATCCTTTGGTGATCATGTCTAGTTTCTGACTGAGGGCGAAGTCTGTGTTAATCTTAGTGGTAGTTTTCTCTTCTGTTCCGGAAACAGCCAGATTGTATACAGAGTTCGGAACGTCGGCATTTCGTGGTGCATACCATCCCCACATCCCATTAGAATAGATGGGGCGCATTGCATCAGGTGCCGTACGATAAGCGGACGACCAGTATTGAGAATCGCTGTCACCGGCTGCCCAAGGCACAGTGCGAACACCGTTTGAGCCAAAGAGGTTGGCGGAGAACTTAGTGGTCTTCGTTAGATTGAAGTCCAGGTTACTACGTACGTTGATGCGATTGTAACCGTAACCGGAGTTGTAACCGCGGTTATTCTCGAATGTTTTGAACAAGTCACCTTCGTGAAGGAAGTCAACTGAGGTAAAGTAACTCACAAATTTGGAACCGCCCGATACATTGACGCTTGAATTATAAGACATGGCAAAGTCACGGAAAAGTTCCTTCTCCCAATCTACGTTTGCATAGCGGTCCCACTCCTCGGCGTTGAGAGGATTACGGTACTTGTTGATAATATCCATTGGTTTGTATGACGCCCATGCCGATTCCATCAGCGGGAGTTCGCGCTCAATGGCCCGGTTGCGCAACAGGAATGTATCATACGCGTCGTATTTCTGTGGAAGTTGCGAAGCGACCTTGGCCGTCATGTTGGCTTTGATCTGTATATTGGCTTTACCTTCTTTACCACGTTTCGTAGTAATAAGAATAACACCATTAGCACCCTTCACACCGTAAACGGCGGTAGCAGATGCATCTTTTAATACCGAAATGGTTTCTACCGTAGCAATATCGACGGTGCTCATCGAGCGTTCAATACCATCGACCAACACCAGCGGGTTGCTGTTGTTCCAGGAACTCTGTGAACGAATAATGATTTGGGGATCTTCCGCTCCGGGCATACCGGTAGAAGCATACGTGATTACACCCGGCAAGTTACCTGTAAGTGCGGCGCCTACATTAGTCACACCACCGGCACGTTCCAGTACCTGACCGGATGTCTGCGTGATGGCACCTACCACACTGGCCTTTTTCTGTTGGCCGTAACCTACTACGATTACTTCTTCCAGAACAACGTTGTCGGCCTGCAATACAACCCGGATAGATTTGTTGTTGCCGACTTTGATTTCTTTCGAAAGCATACCGATAAACGATACAACGATAACTGAGCTTTCACTGGGGACTGTCAATTGAAAATTTCCATCTATATCTGCGATCGTACCTATTGAATTGTTCCCTTTAAGCATAATGTTTGCCCCAATGATTGGATCGTTGTTCTCATCTAGAACTGTTCCTTTTATCAAGACTCTGTTTTGTGCAGTTATAGTCAAACTATAGAACAGCATGCACAAGACAAGGAAAGGAATCCTTTGAATTAGTTTAACTGCATTTTTCATTTTCTATTAATTAAAGATTAATACTTACTACTGTTACCTTTTCAGGTGCTCTCTTTCAAGAAAGCATACTGAAATCAACTGTCATTTTCATTTCTCATCATACGCATTGAATTTAAAAGTTGTTTTTACTCCTCATTGACCCTCCTATCCGGTGGAGGGATCGTAATGCAAAATTACAATTCTTTACCTCATGATACTTAATGGGTTGATACAGATACTTTTTCATACGTAACAGCTTTCCAAAAATGTGTTTCATAAGTTATCAAATATGTTTCGTTTGTGTTTAACATATTGGTTATTAGTAGTTTGTGTTTGTTTTTGGCAAATTTAGAACAAAAGTAGCTATTGTGCTCTTTTTATGTTTCATAACCTATCCATAATGTTGCATCCCAGTAAATATTATCGTTTTTGTTTCTTTTTTCAGGGTTAAATCGATATTTTTGTTCTCCAACAACAGGCAATTTTAAAAGCATACATAATTCTAATACAAATGGGCAAACGCATCTTATCGGTTTTATCTTTTATTCTCTTCTTGGCTAATCTATGTTTGGCACAACAAGATCATTTTTATGGATTGGGCAAACTCTCCAGTAATCTGATATCGAAGATTACCCAGGACTCATCCGGGTTTATCTGGATTGCTACGGAGAACGGACTGAATAAGTTCGACGGTTGGAAGTTTACACACTACTTTCGTAACGATGCCGACTCGACCGCTTTGGCAGAGAACCTGGTCGAAGCGTTCCTGAACGACAAGGATGGACGGCTTTGGGTAGGGTCGGGCAAAGGCTTGCAGTATTACTGCCCATACACGGACGCTTTCCGTGGCATTGATTTTCCCGGGAATACGTCTCCTTCCATTAAAGAAATCGTACAATTGCATACCGGAGAAATATGGGTAGTTACTGCCGGATACGGGGTTTTTTCCATCGATGTAGAAACGAGGAAAGCTATTTCCCTGAGTCGGGTGAATCAATTGCTGGGTATTCCTTATGCGAAATGTATCTTTGAAGACCGGGCGCACCAGATATGGATAGCCTTGTCGAATAACGACATGGCTTGCATTGCCCCCGACAGAGAAAGTGTGGAGATTTACAAGTTGCCCATTGATTCCAAACATAAGATATATGGTATGGTCGAGGATGCGATGGGGCGTATGTTTGTAGGCAGTAGCATCCATGTTCTTTTGTGGGACAACATCCGTCAGGAGTTTATGTCTATAGAGAATAAAACAAATGCCTCCAGCATTCGTGGAATTACCCTGCTGAAGGATGGAAATGTATATGTAAATACCGGGCATGGCTTACACGGTATCGACATGCGTACCATGTCGCTTTTTTTTCCCTCGAAGCTTCCGGGTGGGTTTAATAACCCGGTGAGGGAAAAGATATCCGCTTTCTTTGAGGATCGGAATGGGAACTTCTGGCTGGGCTGTTACAAGAAGGGATTGCTTATGGCCCTGAACGAACCGGTACAGTTTGATTTCTGGGATTTTTCTAAAATCAGAGGGGAGGGAACGCTTATTTCCATTTACAGGGATAAAGACGAAAACCTATGGGTAGGTACTGGAGGTTGGGAGTTGCTACGGGTCAATGAACAAGGTGAACTCTTGTCTTCTTTCCGCTTACCCAAGGAGGCTACGTGTATGTACGAAGACAGCAACGGGACATTCTGGATAGGCAGTTACTCCGGCGGACTTGTTACCTTGGATAAGAAAACCGGGCAATGCACTACCATTCCCCGGTTGGATGGAAAATCGGTCACTGCCATCGGAGAGGATAAACAAGGCGGTCTGTACTTTTCTTTATTCGGCGAGGGTTTGGTACGTTTCAATCGGGTGACAGGTGAATGGGTGCACATCTCAGATACAACGAAGTTCGAAAGTTCGAAGGGATTACGTAATAACTGGATAGGAAAAATCATGTGTGATTCGGATGGATTGATGTGGTTTGCACATAGTATGGGAGTCGATTGTTACGACCCAGCGAAGAACTTCTTTCTGGAGAACGATGGCCGTGAAGCGTTACTTACTCACAATACAATTTCTATATTGGAGGATCATCGGAAGAATATCTGGATAGGTACGCACAATGGCTTGTTCTGCTACAACAAGAAAGAGAAAGTGCTGAAACACTACGGTATGGACGATGGATTGCCCAATAATATCATCTGTGGACTGGGCATTGACTCAGAAGGAAATATCTGGTGCAGTACACTCAATGGCTTGTTCAGGTTGAATTGTGAAGACGGGAGGGTGGCCAGTTATTATTCAGGAAATGGACTGGTAGACCGGGAGTATTCCAAGAATGTGTATTATCAGGGGCAGGATGGCGCTCTCTATGTCGGTGGTCTATATGGTATTACCCGTTTTATGCCCGATTCTGTAAAGACTCACAACCTGAACAGCAGTCCTATTTTGACGCATTTATACCTCGATAATACATCGGCCAGTTCGAATACTAGTGTCGGTGGAAAGCCTATTGCCAATACCCGGTTGATCGATGCTTCGGCGTTAAACCTCTCTTACCGGGAGAAAACCTTCTCGCTCGAGTTCTCTACCATGAACTTCCACAACCCGGAAAATGTCATTTTCGAGTACCGGTTGCTGGGGATGAACAAGGGGTGGAGTAGCACATTCCCCGGCGAGAACCGCATTACTTATAACCTGCTGGCTCCGGGGGATTATACGCTCGAGGTACGCGCCTTTGAAAACAATACGTATTCGCCTGTCAAATCGCTAGCCATACACATTGCACCTCCCTGGTATAACACAACTTGGGCTAAGTTGCTCTACATACTGCTTGTTGCCGGCTTGCTGTCCTATATTGGTTATACCTGGAACAGGCATCAGCGTGTGCGGCAAGATGAGCGGAACAACGAAGAGAAACTGAGATTCTTTATCAATATAGCCCATGAACTTCGTTCGCCCATTACGTTGATCATCAGCCCACTGGCCGAGCTGTTGAAGCAGAGTCATGACGACCATACCAACAAGTTACTGATGACCATGCAACGCAATGCCAACCGGATCATGAACCTGATCAATCAGTTGCTCGATTTGCGCAAGATAGACAAGGGACAAATGAAAATTGTCTGCGAGGAGACAAATCTGGTCGACTTTATCTCGGAGCTCTTTCAGGTATTTGATTACCAGGCGACAAAACGCAATATTTTCTTCTCGTTCGAGTCGGATGTAGAGAATCTACCGGTTTGGATCGATCGCAATAACTTCGATAAGATATTGATGAACCTGCTGGTCAATGCGTTTAAATATACACCGGATAGCGGTGAAATCATGGTTTTTCTCACTTTGCCCGAAGCCGGAACTTCCGCTTCTTCCTATGCTGAGATCCGAATCATCGACTCGGGATCGGGGTTGGACGAGAAGGAAATGGAGCGTATTTTCGAACGTTTCTATCAGGGGACGGGACATGGCCCGTTAGGCTTCGGTATCGGGCTGAACCTGACCCGGATGCTGGTGGAGATGCATCACGGTACTATTCATGCGGCCAATCGTACGGATACGCAGGGTAGTTGTTTCACGGTACGTATTCCGCTGGGGAAAGATCACCTGGCAGAGGAAGAGATTCTCTCTCATACGCAAACGAAGCGGGTGGTTCTCGAGACTCCGTATCTATGGGAAGAGGCCGGTAACAAAGTGGCGGTGAAGAACAAGAGCAAGGAACGCATACTGGTAGTGGACGATGAGGTAGAGATCAGAGAATACCTACAGAGGGAACTGAACCAGTTTTATAAAGTGGTTACTGCCAGTAACGGTGCCGATGCTCTGCAACTCCTGTTGCAACAGCGTTTCGACCTGGTGATCTCGGATGTGATGATGCCCGAGATGGATGGGTTCGCGCTGCTTAAGAGCATTAAGGGCAACAACAATATCAGCCATATTCCGGTGGTACTGCTCACTTCGCAGGTGGAGTTTCATAACCGCATGAAGGGGTGGGATGTAGGAGCTGATGGTTTTATGGACAAACCTTTCCAGGTCGAGGAACTGTTGCTTCTTTGCAATAACCTGATTGCTAATCGTTCCCGACTGAAAGGGAAGTTTGTTGGCATCAAGGAACTGGAGGATAAGGTGAGTACTGTGGAGGTCAAGTCGAATGACGAGCAACTCATAGAACGCCTGATGAACCTTATCAATAAAAACCTCGACAATCCGAAGTTCAGTGTTGAAACCTTGGCCAAGGATGTGGGTATCAGCCGGACACAGTTGCACCGTAAACTGAAAGAAATTACCGGCATAACGACCAGCGACTTCATCCGTAATGTACGATTGAAACAGGCGGCCCGGTTATTGCTCGAGAAAAAAGTCAATGTCTCTCAGATAGCGTATGCTACCGGCTTTTCCAACCCGACAGTGTTTGCTGTGGCGTTTAAGAAGTTCTATGGGTGTACGCCGACGGAGTATGCCGAGAAGGGGGGAGAGTTCTCCGAAACAGAAACGGTAGAGCTACAGGAATAAGATTGACGGGTTAGTACTCTCTTTAATAACAGACGTAAGGCGCTATGCGCTCCATATCTTTAGAGGTGAACTCTTCGTACAGTTTCAATTGCTGTATGCTCTTGAGTTCACCTTTCTTTTGGCGGTACTCTACGATGACTTTTGCCTGGTAGAAGTCGATGTAGGGATGGGCATTGATTCGTTCGATACTGGCTTTGTTGAGGTTGATACGCTGTGTTTCATCGGGGTCGACTGAGAACCAATGACGCAGCTTATCGGCAGATAACCGGATATCGGCCAGCTGTTCCAAACAATAAAAGCCACCCAATTGCTTCCGGTAGTTTACAATCAGGCGGGCAATACCGCTACCGATACCGGGAATCTTCTTTAACTCCGTAGTGTCGGCCCGGTTCAGGTCGATGATGGTACCAGCGGGATATTTATAGAACCGCAAGGTGTCTGGTGAAGTCTGTTTTGCCAGTAATTGTATTGTATCTTTCCGCTCCGGCGATTCAGCTATATGTATATAAGGTAAGAGAGAAGTAAACTGTTCCTCTGTAAGTCCGTATACTTTCCGGAACTCTTCGGGCTTGCGGAAGGTTCCTCCTTTGGCCCGGTAGCGAAGGATGTTTCGTGCCATCCACGGTGGTAGTCCCAGTTGTACGAAACCGGCGGAGTCGGCCGTGTTAGGATCAAACGGGGTAAGAAGTGCTTTCTGCTGGGAATGGTTTCGATTTCGATCTCCCCATCCTGGGTTGTTTCTTTGGTTGGCATACGTCTCCCGATTACGCTCGGCAAGTGAAGTGATGAATGCCTCATATTCCTGTTCGAATGTTTCGTCGGTGGATGGGGTATCGGTCCATTGTGAAGGAATAAAGAACGAAGCAGCGCCAACCGCGAGGATCAGTACCATCAACACCATAATTCCCCATCGTTCGCGCTTGGAGTAATAGAAATAGTTTTTCCACATTATACGGTTCATTTTCTCTTACAATAAGATATATTCTCGGTGCTTAACATGCAAATATACTTAAAAATCTGAATCAGGCCGCTTTTTCCCCTTCACTTATTACCTTGCGATTCGCTTCATGCAGATTCGAGTAGTCGAATGACTTCAAGTAAATCATCGTTGCCTCAAAGCGGCTTTCCAACCTACAAATGTCATCCATTAGTTTACTTTTGCCACGCTGCATCCGGAGATACATACTTTCCAGATATGTTTTGCGTTAATCCCGCCATATTTGGGTATGGCGGGATTATAATTATGTTAGTTATACGTTTTGACTCTATATTCTTCTCATGGCAAAAAGTTACTTCATCTTTACCATTGGCGGTAGTTTATACGTGCCGTCCTGTACCGACTGTCCGGGGCCATATACCCGCATAATGATAAACGGTACGCCGTTTGGTGCAGGCAACCAGTTGCTTTCAAGTGCCTTTCCGGGTGAAGTTTTCGATATGTAGATGTCCAGACTGCCGTCCGCGTTCGTTTTGAGTTGTGGGCTGCGGCTGCCGATGGAATAGCGGTTCAGCGGATTGGCTACCAGGAACCGGTCAGGTATATTGTACATCGTGATCGACCAGAAGTATTTGTTTGGAGGTGTCTGACCTTTCGGGAAAGTCACCTTATAGCTGGCGTCGGCTGTATTAATCGGATTTCCGTCCGAATCGTTATGCCAGGCCAGGTAAGCGGCTTGCGAGCCATAGTTGCCGAAGATGCCTGAATATACGCCGAGCATCCGGGCCATATAGTCCGTTTTGAGCACCGCACGGGTATTGAACAACGCACCGCCCGCAGTCACTTTGGATTCGTAGGCCAGCAGTTGCTTTTTACCATCTTCGATACCTGCGCGGATTGCGGCTTTCGTGGTTGCGCTCATTGCAAGCGTGTCCCAGGGCATACCGGGCGCAATACCCAACACGGCCATGCTGTCCAACGCGGGCTTATCCATCGGGTTGGGGATGGTCAGTGGCAGGGCGAAATTGACGTACTTAAAAGTGTTGATCGTCTGTTCATCACCTCTCACGAAGGGCAGCCAGTCAATCTTTTCGGCAGCTTTGGGTGCGGGCTGTTTGAGGTATTCGTGCAGGGGAATCAACTTGTAGCCGGCTTGTATCTTCTGCATAGCTGCCAAGTCTTGCGGACCGTCGGCTCCCGTTCGGGTAAGCGTTCCCAAGAAATAGGATTCGCCACGAATCACCCGTTTGATTCCTTCGGGCGTTTCGCCTTTCCAATCGCCGGGGGCAACCAGATATGCGCCTCCATCCTGCCCGTCGAGTACCGAACCGGGGCTGTCGAGTACGAACGCCCACAGGTCGTCCCATTGCGAAGTATAGTAGCGGTTACCGTCTGCAGGCGGCATAATGAGTACCCAGGGTTCACTGCGTAAGTCCACCCAAGCCCATGAATAGGGCGTGTCGTTGTTAGGCGAAACGATGTCTTTATTGTCGGAGGTAGAAAAACCGTAGTTGCGGAACACTCCGAACCCGCCTACGTATTCGGGGGCTTTGGCGTCGATAGCCTGCTTATACATCGTGGCGTAATTCATCACCAGCGGATAGCTAAAGACGTACGCATCGGCGGTCAGCCTTTGGATGCGTTCGGGCGACAGGGCATTGATGTCCTGTTTCTGTTTCTTCGGGGTGCACGAAGCCATCACAAGGATGGCCAGTGCGGCGACGGATAATATTCTTGATTTCATAACTGTTTATTTAGTTTTTACGATGGCCGGAATGGTAGTCTTACCCTGGATTGCGTTGTCCGACGGGCCGTACATACGCAGAATCATATAGAACTGTCCGTCGGGCGTAGGCAACCAGTTGCTTGCTTTGTCCTTTCCGGGGTTCTCTTTTTGGATGTAGAGGGTCAGCGAGCCGTCCTTGCCGTAGGTCAGTTTGTCGATGCTTTTGACATTGTAGCGGTTGATCGGGTTAGCCACGAAAAATCCTTTGTCGTTGTACATGGTGAGCGACCAGAAGAATTTTACCTGCGGTACTTCCTCTTTGGTAAACGTAATGGTGTACTTGTTAGCCCCGCTGAATGGATTGCCTTCGCTGTCCACGTTGGCGGTGGGGTAAATCGCTTCTTTAGCCGTGTTTACGTAGATATATTTCCAGGCTGCTGCGGCGTTGGTCAGGTAGTCCGTTCCCCAATCTCCGGCATTGACCGGCGAGAAGTCCCAGCCGTTCACGCTCTTGCCTATCGAGGTGGTCTTATCTTCGATTTCTTTTTTGCCAGCGTTCGCTCCGGCTTCGATGGCAGCCCATATTTCCGGTGTAAACTCCGATTTGTTGAATTCCTTACCTGCACCCAGGTCTATAGCTGCGAATTTTTCCATCATCGCCTTATCGCTGTCGTTCAGGATTTGGTACTGTACCATCAGGTTGAATTCCTTAAAGAATTCCTCCACTGTGCCCATGCGGCTGTCGAACGGTTTGTGCGGCCAAGTGAACGTATCGCCGGCAGGGGCGGTTGTCCCTGCAAACGTGCTCAATGGAACGGCTTTGTAACTTTTCGCAATAACGGCAGCCTCTTTATCTTCCGGCCCGAACACCTGTGTGCGGGCGAGTGTGAAGATAATCGTGGCGGGAACCGTTATCACCTTGTCGATTCCTTTCGGGGTTTCTCCTTTCCAGTCTGAGCGGGCAATCAGGTAGTTGCCGGGACCGTCACCCGTCGCCAGCGTACTGATGTAGTTGGGACAGTTGGTAAAGATGTCGCAGATTTGGAAACTGAAATAGCGTTTCTCAACCTTCGGGATAGAGATTACTACCGGTTCATTGCGGATGTCGAGGATGGCGTAGCAATAATACGTGTCGTTGTTGGGCGACACCACGGTAGTGTGGGAAGGGTCGAAAAGTTGAGTGTTGGGGTAGAACTGGTCGGGAGCCATCTTGTAATTTTCCAGTATCTTCCAGATTACTTTGTTATGCTCTACCGCCGGGAAGGCGTAAACGTAGGCTTCTTTAGCCAGTTCTTTCGCCTGTTCGGGAGTGACTTGCTTTTGTCCGCCACAGGATGCCAAAAGCAACACAAGGACGAGGGATGATAAGATTTTTTTCATGTTATTCTTTATTAGTACATTTGAATAAATAAGAAACAATATTGTGCAAATAAAACAACTTCCCAGCCAGAAAGTTTCTGTTATGTTATAAATGAAAAACAGAGATACGTTTAATTGTTTTTTGAGTAGACCACATCCAATAATCCATTGGGATAGGAAGTGCTACCGGTGAGCTTCCATTTTGTTCCGGCTGCCGGCAGCATGGAAACCAGTTCATCATCGCAAAAGCTAAGTATATCCGAGCGCTTCTGCTTGTACTCATCCATTGCCCTTTTTTATACGAAGCCTTTTTATTCTATTTGTAGTCAATAAATTACCTTCCGGCTACCGCAAATATAGAAAATGTTCTGTACATTTGCAGCGCTATTTTATAAATTATGGGCATACTCTATTACATAAAGAAATATCCGGTTTCGCTTCTTATTATTCTTGCGGTGATTTATTTGTCTTTCTTCAAACCGCCTACTACCGATCTGAATAAGATTCCGAACATTGATAAGTTGGTGCATATGTGTATGTACCTTGGCATGTCGGGCATGTTATGGTTGGAATTCTTCCGGGCACACCGCCATATGCAGACACCGTTGTGGCACGGCTGGCTGGGCGCTTTTGTATGTCCGGTAGTGTTCAGCGGATGTGTGGAATTGTTGCAGGAATATGCTACCTCGTACCGGGGCGGCGATTGGCTCGATCTGGCTGCCAATACTTCCGGCGCACTGGTGGCAAGCCTGGTGGCTACTTACTTTATTGCCCCGCGGGTGATGAAGAAGAAGGCTGTGACCGATCAATAAGATAACATCAAGTAAAGAGAGAAAGTAGCGGACTACAAGTAATCCACTACCGTGTAAAGTTTGATGCCGTTGGATCCTTTGATCAGGATGGTATAACCCTCCGGCTTGGTGGCTTCCAATTCTCTGATCAACTCCTGTGCGTCTTTGTATGTTTTAAAAGCGTGTGAGGCGGCAGCAAATAACTCGCCTACCAAACGCACATCACCACCTGCCATCTCTTCCTGAATATAATCAACAATTTTCTGATGCTCTGCGGCGCTCTCGGCACCCAGTTCACGCATGTCGCCCAGGATCAGCATCTTGCGGTCGGTTTCCATGCGGCAGAAGTTTTGTAAGGCAGCCATCATGCTTGTGGGGTTGGCATTGTATGCGTCGATGATCAGCGTGTTGCTTGCGGTTTGCTTCAATTGCGAACGGTTGTTCTGTGGTGTATATTCGGCCAATGCCCGGTCGATCTGATCAGCAGGCACATCGAAGAAACGACCGATGGCGACGGCGGCCAGCGCATTGGCAAAGTTGTACTCGCCAATGAGTTTGGTAAGCACCTCGTGGTAGTTGTCTTCGCCGCCTTGTTTCCAGCGGAAAGCCAGGTAAGGCGAGTTGCCCGTTACTTTTCCGCTGACGAAGAGCGAGTCGTCCTCACCGTAAGTAAACAGGTCCAATCCGCCGGCGATACCGTTCAGGTACGGGTTCTCATTGTGGATGAAAGCGATGGGATTCTCCTTGCTGCGCAGGTAATCGTATAATTCACCTTTCGTACGGATCACTCCTTCGAACGAGCCGAACCCTTCCAGGTGCGCTTTCCCTACATTGGTGATAATGCCATAATCGGGTTCGGCTATTTCAGCCAGGAACTTGATCTCTCCCTGATGGTTGGCGCCCATCTCGATCACTGCCAGCTCGTGTTCGGGAGTAAGGTGAAGCAGTGTCAGCGGTACGCCGATGTGGTTGTTCAGGTTGCCCTGTGTGTAAAGTATGTGGTATGATTGGGCCAGTACGGTGGCGATCAGTTCCTTGGTCGTAGTCTTTCCATTGGTTCCCGTGATGCCGATGATACGTGTGCCGAGTTGGCGGCGGTGGTAGTTGGCCAGTTGCTGCAACGTTTGCAGGCAGTCGTCCACAATTACATACCGGCAATCTCCTTTCAGGGCATACTCCGGTTCATCGACAAATGCATAAGCGCAACCACTGTTCAGCGCTTTTTCGGCAAAAGCGTTTCCGTTGAACGAGTCCCCTTTCAGGGCGATGAACAACGAATCTTTCGGACAATGGCGACTGTCGGTCGTCACGCCGGTACAGTCCTGGAAAATCCGGTATAGGGTGGATAGTCTCATAATAGCTAATTGTTTTAAATCAACCGTACAAAGATAATAGATTATCTTCAAATAATCTAACAGACACAAATATACGTTTATTTCTGTGGAAAAGTGTCATACGTCCGATTTTTTAGTTACATTTGCGGGTGTCAAAACCCGGATGTTCGTATGAAAGTACCTCCTTCTATTCCCCGATACCTGAATGTAAACGGACGACTGCTCGATCTGTCGGTCCCGCAGGTAATGGGTATACTGAATGTCACTCCCGATTCTTTTTTTGCCGGAAGCCGTATGCAGACCGAAACGGAGATTGCCGCCCGTGCCTGCCGGATATTGAACGAAGGGGCCTCGATTATCGATGTGGGGGCTTACTCTTCCCGTCCCCAGGCCGAACATATTTCGGCGGAAGAGGAGATGCGCCGTTTGCGCGGTGGGTTGGAGATTGTTTTTAAAAATCATCCCGATGTCGTTGTGTCTGTCGATACCTTCCGCGCCGATGTGGCGAAGATGTGTGTCGAGGAGTACGGCGTGGCTATCGTAAACGATATTTCCGGTGGCGAGATGGACGACCGCATGTTTGCTACCGTTGCCGCACTGGGGGTGCCTTACATCCTGATGCATATACAGGGAACACCGCAGAACATGCAAAGCGATCCGCATTACGACAACCTCATCAAGGAAGTGTTCTATTATTTTTCCAGGAAGATACAGCAGTTGCGCGACCTGGGTGCGAAGGACCTGATCCTCGATCCCGGTTTCGGTTTCGGCAAGACGCTGGCGCACAATTATGAGCTGATGGCCAACCTGCACGAGTTCAGTGTGTTCGAACTTCCTGTTCTGGTGGGTATATCGCGTAAGTCGATGGTGTACCGGCTACTGGGTGGAACTCCTCAGGAAGCGTTGAACGGCACTACGGTACTGAATACCGTGGCATTGATGAAGGGAGCCCGTTTCCTCCGGGTGCACGATGTGCGCGAGGCGGTGGAGGCTGTAGCCATCGTATCGGAAATCGTTAAGTCGTAAATAGATATACATAGAGATAGATAAATAGTGAATTGTAAATCGTCAAATTGTAAATAGAAAAGTGTCTTTTGTTGAATTTGGTATAAAAGATTTCATTGATATCCTGCTCGTTGCCCTGTTGTTGTACTACACGTACAAACTGATGAAGGCATCGGGTTCCATCAATATATTCACCGGAATCCTGGTGTTTGTCCTGATATGGCTGGTGGTATCGCATGTGCTGGAGATGAGGCTACTCGGCTCTATCCTCGATAAATTGGTGAATGTGGGAGTGCTGGCATTGATTGTCCTGTTTCAGGACGAGATACGGCGGTTCCTGTTTACGCTGGGCACGCATCGGCATGTGAGTGCGCTTGTTCGCTTCCTGTCGGGAAATAAGAAAGAGAAATCCGAGCACGAAGATATATTGCCCATTGTAATGGCGTGCATCAGCATGGGAAAACAGAAGACGGGCGCACTGATCGTACTGGAACATTCCATTCCGCTCGATGAGGTGGTGCGGACGGGGGAGACGATCAATGCCAATGTGAATCAACGGTTGATAGAGAATGTTTTCTTTAAGAACAGTCCGTTGCACGACGGCGCCATGGTGATCAGTAAAAAGCGTATCAAGGCGGCGGGGTGCATCCTGCCGGTTTCGCATGATCTGGATATTCCGAAAGAACTGGGGTTGCGGCACCGGGCGGCGATGGGTATTTCCCAGGCTTCCGATGTGCACGCTATTATCGTATCGGAGGAGACGGGCGCTATCTCGGTGGCCTATCACGGACAGTTCTATCTTCGTCTCAGTGGCGAAGAGTTGGAAAGCTTGCTCACGAAGAATCTTTGATTTTTGACTGGCTTTTGCCTCGAAGGTTTTAAACCAACGGGTCGAACCTTTAAAACCAACAGCGCTTTGGTTTTAAAGATTCGACCCGTTGGTTATTTAGCAATCTAATGATTAAGCATTAAATTCATGTACGGATGGCAGGGAGTGAATAACTTTCCGGCCAGTTCCCCGATGGTCAACCGTTTGGTTGCCGGAGTAGAGGGGAGGGTTTCTTTCCGGCAACTACCGTTCTCTATGTGGTAATATCCGTTGTTGGACGATAGTTGGGGGTCGGTCAGTTCGAATTCCGTCCGAAGTTCGGGACGAGCGGCAGCGTAGAGCGTCAGTAGCTCTTCCGCACGGATGATGCGTGCCATGCCGAACGGATGTACAGATCCGGAATGTGTCGATCCAAATGTATGTGCCGCGCCCGAATGGGGAGGGGGCGTCATCAGGATGATCTCTTTGTCTTTCATTACCTTATATATATGGCGCAGCAAAGCTTGCTCACTGGCTTTGTCGTCCGCCAGCAGTGCGTCGATGGTAATTCCGTTCTCTGTTTTCCAGGTGACGGCCATTCCCGATACCCGGTAGTTCTGTATGGCTACATGTACCGAATCATTCTCCAGCGCCAATGCTTCAAGAATCATCTTATAATCGTCGGCTGTGTGCTGTATGCAACAAGAGTGCTCGGCGAGCTTCCGGTTGAGAAATTGGTAATGCTGCTCGTCGTACTTTGTAGTAGAGACGATCCGTATCTCGCCGGTTGGGTGGAGAACGGAGGCATGCCAGTTCGTTTGTAGGCTGCCTTCATCTACAATCGCTTGCGAAGCGTGAAATACAGGTGCGTATCCCATGCGGGAATAGTAGTCGAACAACCAGGGCTCGGCGGGAATCAAGGTGCTGATCGGGATATGGCGTTGCCACAACCGGGCAAAAGTTTGGTGAAGCAGTTCGCGCATCACTCCTTTATTCCGGTAGTCAGGGTGGGTGCATACTCCCGAAAGGTAGGCTGTTTGCACGATTTTATTGCAGAAAGTCATCGGATATGGAATCATTTGAAGGGCAGCGATTACCTCCTCGCCACTCTGAATGGCAATGTTTACCTCGTTGCTATAACGCAAGCGAAAGTACAGATCAGTAAATATTTCACTGTCATCAAAACAGAGTTTCCATAATGTTTTGACTTTCTCTTTCATCGTTCTTGCTCTCTGATTACCACTTCACCATCTCCATAGGCTGCTCTTCCAGGCAAACCATGTATTTCTCCAGAATTATTTCCGGGTGGTATGACAGTTTGGCTTTCCGCAAACCTTCAATACCAAGGTCTTCTTCGCGGTTAATGTACGTATATTGCTCCGGAATGCGGTTGGAGAACTCATAGTTGATCATGGCATATGCCCCTTCGATGCTGGTATCTGCCTTTTCGGCATGTACCCCGAATGTGTCCTGGTTGATAGGCATGCCATACGTGAAAGCTACAATCTTCCCATCTACATGCAGAATGCCTCCCGTCAGTCCGAGTTCCTCGAAATGGCTCAGCGCATATGTCAATGCCCGGCGTTCGTTGCCCGTGCCTTCCTCCTGGTTGCAGTTGTTCACTTTGCACCATTCGGCTTCCAGATCCAGACATTCCTGAATGCGGTCGGCAGTGATGGGTGTATATTCGTAGTTGGTATACGTATTGCGGAATTTATTGATGTGGTTACGCTTGGATTGATACTTCTTCCCTTTCAGTGTAGTAAGATCGCTGCGGAGGTAGATGTAGTCGGCATAGTTGCGGTCGGTGCTGAATTGGAATTTTTCGGGAGCGAAGAGCTCCAGTTCCTCCTTCATTCCCGTGCATACACCCAACATGCAGAACGGCTGTCCTTCCTGCCGGGCATCCTCTATCAATGCTTTCAGGGCTTTGTCCATGGATCCTTGACCGATGGGTGTCATGTAAGCCAACTCTCCGTCGGCCCAGAATTTGAATACCAGAAAGTTGTCCACGATGGCAAACTTGGTGTTGTATAAGAACTTCCAACTACATAGGTTGGAGAACGCAAGGTCGCAATTACGGCGTATGCTATTCATGGTGAATGCCGTAATGATTTCTTTATCGCCCAGGGTGATGTCTTTAAACTCAATCATACATATTAATTACTAATACTATAGCCATAACAAAGATAATGCCAATTTGTTAGATAATACCTAATAAATTCAGAATTGTTGGCATTAACAGTGCGGTGAGTATTCCGTTGAGAGTTAAACCCAGGCTGGCATATGCTCCGTATTTGCTACTGATGTCCATAGCGGCCGAGGTGCCGACGGCGTGGGCGGCAGTTCCGAGCGACAATCCTTGGGCGATGGGACTACCTACCCGTGTGATGTTCATTACTTTTACCCCCAGTATGGCACCCAGCAAACCGACGCAAACCACTACGGCGGCCGTCAGCGAAGGAATGCCTCCTATGGTGCGGGTTACCTCCATGGCGATGGGGGTAGTCACCGATTTGGGCGCCAGCGATAGAATCACCTCTTGCGAAGCCCCCATCCACTTGGCAATGAGTACCACAGACACGACTCCGATGATGCAACCGGCCAGTTGCGACAACAGGATGGGCAGTAATTGTTTCTTGATAGCTTCCAGTTGGAGATATAGCGGAACGCCCAGCGCCACCACAGCCGGCTTTAACCAGAACTCGATGAGGTGTCCGCCTTCGTTGTACGTTTCATAACTGATGCCCGTTATTTTCAGGAAGATAATCAGGACGGCAATGGTCAGCAAGATGGGATTCAGCAGGATAAGTCCTGTTTTTTTCTGCAGCCACTTCGCCAGAAAGAACAGACCGAAGGTGATGGCCAGCAGGAAGTATTCGTTTTCGAGGAATTTCATTTCAGTCTGCGTGTTAGTTGATGTACCCACCCTGTGACAACCAATACCAGCAGGGTGCTGACAAGTGTAGCGACGGCTATCGGCCAGAATTCGGCTGCGATGAGGTCGAAATAGAGCATCACCGCCACACCGGGAGGGATGAAGAAAAATCCCAGGTTGGCCACCAGGAAGTCGGACATGCCCTGCACCCATTGCAGTTTAATCCAACCCAATTTTAAAAATAGGGTAAGTGACAGCATCCCGATGATGCTGGATGGGAGTTTAATACCGGTCAGGTACACGATAAGCTCACCCAAAGCAAGGCATCCGAACAGGATAGCACATTGACGTATCATAGAACCTATTTATTTTAGATTATAACGCAAAAGTAGGCAATTAGTTGCAAAACGGAGTCTGCATTCACAAAAGAATTTCTTTCTGACAAAAGTTCTTGAAACGCAAATCCTCCGGCGATGCAAAATAAATAGACAAAGAATCAATTATTGCATAAAAAAGAGTAGTTTTTGCAATGTGTATATTGCAAAATTGGTTACTTTTGCATCCGAATTAGGGAATAATACCAGAATCATACACGTAAAAATAATATATAGCATGATCAATCTGATTAATGAAATCGTAGAGCGCGCGAAAGCCAATCGTCAGCGCATCGTTCTTCCCGAGGGAACAGAAGAACGTACCTTAAAAGCTGCCAATCAAATTTTGACAGATGGAGTAGCTCACCTGATTCTGTTGGGTAATCCCGAAGAAATTATCCGCAACGCTGTAAAGTGGGGCTTGGGTAATATCGGAATGGCTTCCATCGTCGATCCGAACAACCATCCCAAGAAGGAAGAGTATGCTCAGTTGCTGTTCGAACTCCGCAAGAGCAAGGGCATGACTATCGAGCAAGCCCGCCAGCTGGTACTCGATCCGCTGTATCTGGGTTGTTTGATCATCAAGAATGGCGATGCCGACGGACAATTGGCCGGTGCCAGCAATACCACAGGCGATGTACTTCGTCCTGCGTTGCAGATTATCAAAACGCTTCCGGGTATCACTTGCGTATCGGGAGCCATGCTGATGCTAACCAAAGCGCCTGATTATGGAGAGCACGGTCTGCTCGTGATGGGCGACGTGGCTGTAACTCCGGTGCCCGATGCTGCCCAGTTAGCTCAGATTGCCGTATGTACTGCACAGACAGCGAAAGCCGTTGCCGGTATCGAAGAACCGAAAGTGGCGCTGCTTAGCTTCTCTACCAAAGGATCGGCCAAGCACGAAGTGGTAGAGAAGGTGGTTGAAGCTTTGCGTATCGCCAAAGAAATGGCGCCCGACTTGCTCATCGACGGCGAGTTGCAGGCCGATGCCGCTCTGGTTCCGAGCATTGGCGCCAGCAAAGCGCCGGGTTCGAAGATTGCCGGCGAAGCCAATGTGTTGATCGTGCCGAGTCTCGAAGTAGGTAACATCTCCTATAAACTGGTTCAACGTTTGGGAAATGCCGAAGCCATCGGCCCGATCCTTCAGGGTATCGCCCGTCCGGTGAACGACCTGTCACGCGGTTGCTCCATCGAAGATGTGTACAGAATGATTGCTATTACAGCCAACCAGGCCATCGCTGCCCGGGAAGCAAAATAAAACATACAGAATAAGATGAAGATATTGGTATTGAACTGTGGCAGCTCGTCTATTAAATACAAGCTGTTCGACATGGCACAAAAAGAAGTAATCGCACAAGGCGGTATCGAACGTATCGGACTGAAAGGCTCGTTCCTGAAGCTGACTTTGCCCAGCGGCGAAAAGAAAGTATTGGAGAAAGATATCCCCGAACATACCGTAGGAGTGGAATTTATCCTGAAAACCATCACACATCCGGAACACGGAGCTATCCAGTCGTTGGACGAGATCGATGCCGTAGGTCACCGTATGGTGCATGGAGGCGAACGTTTCAGCGAATCGGTATTGCTCAACAAAGAAGTGCTCGACGCCTTTGCTGCTTGTAACGACCTGGCTCCACTGCACAACCCTGCCAACCTGAAAGGTGTGAACGCCGTTACGGCCATCCTGCCGAAGGTTCCGCAAGTGGGTGTATTCGATACGGCTTTCCATCAGACCATGCCCGAGTATGCATACCTGTATGCCATTCCTTATGACCTGTACGAGAAATACGGCATCCGTCGCTACGGCTTCCACGGAACTTCTCACCGGTATGTATCCGGTCGCGTATGCGAGTTCCTGGGTATGAAGGCCGAAGGTATGAAACTTATCACCTGCCACATTGGCAACGGTGGCTCTATCTCGGCTATCAAGGACGGTAAATGTGTGGACACTACCATGGGACTCACTCCGCTGGAAGGCTTGATGATGGGTACCCGCAGCGGTGACATCGACGCCGGAGCCGTGACATTTATCATGGATAAGGAAGGTTTGAACACCACCGGTGTATCCAACCTGTTGAATAAGAAGAGCGGTGTATTGGGCGTATTCGGTGTGTCGAGCGACATGCGCGAGCTCGAAGATGCCGTTTCCAAGGGCGATCCGAAAGCATTGCTGGCCGAGAAGATGTACTTCTACCGCGTGAAGAAATACATCGGAGCATACGCAGCTGCTTTGGGTGGCGTGGATGTGATCCTCTTCACCGGCGGTGTAGGCGAAAACCAGTCTTCGTTCCGTGCCGGTGTTTGTGAAGGACTGGAATACATGGGTGTGAGCATCGACCAGGCAAAGAATAAGCTTCGCGGCGAAGAAACCATCATCTCTACGGAAGATTCCAAGGTGAAGGTGGTAGTAATCCCAACCGACGAAGAATTGCTGATTGCTTCGGATACTATGGCGATTCTGAGCAAGTAAGATATTTCTTCTTGTAATAATGATAAAGCAGTAAAGACGGGTTTACACCTTAGTCTTTACTGCTTTTTTTTGTGGGATTTGGTTTTGTCTCAGCTTAAAGCCTAAGTTCTTTCTCCTATACGAATTCTGCAAAATATCCAGCACGTCGTCACGGTTTTTGACTTAACGGTTTAATAGTTAGGTGTATAGCCCGTGACGAATGCCTGTTTTATTCGTCACGGATTCGTCACCTTTTGAGGTATTCGTCACGCTTCCTATTCGTTAATTCTTCGTTCTGTTGCGATAAGTCTTTTAAGTCAAGGCACAGAGTGTTTCACGGCATGGCACAAGGTGTTTCACGGCGTGGCACAAGGTGTTTCACGGCGTGGCACAAGGTGTTTCACGGCGTGGCACAGGGTGTTTCACGGCGTGGCACAGGGCGTTTCACGGCGTGGCACAGGGCGTTTCACGGCGTGGCACAGGGCGTTTCACGGCGTGGCACAGCAAGTTTCAGACTAGAAAACAATACGTTTTTGACCGATGAATGTAGTGATACATATTGATTTGGGTTCTGCTCCGTATTGACTTTGTCCCTCCAGCTTTGTGCTGGATCCATCCATTTGTGCTGGATGTGTGCTGGATAAAATAGGCATCCAGCACGGTTTATACTGCTGATATCAAGTCTGTTATCTCGAAAATCGTGCTGGTGTGCTGGATGATTTCAAAAAACGTCCAAGTAGCATAAACAAAAAAGCAGTAAAACGAGGTTCGCACCTGGTTCTACTGCATCTTTAGAGTCTTGATTCTATTTTCTATTGATGTGAAAAATAAAGTCCGGATTTTCTCAAAGGCGGACTTCGTTCCCTTCGCAGCCTGCAGACCCGAAGAGCCATATATTATTAATGTAATAAGTTTTTTGCTTTGCTCGAAACTTTTCTGTTGTATGTCGTGTAAAAGAGGGTATGCCCTAAAGACATACCCTCCATTGGATTAATCAAGAATTAATTTCTTTTGTATCGGAAATTACTTATTGATAGTGATATCAACTGATTTGTCGAAGCTGATTCCGAATACATCGGTGATCTTGAAGACCAGCTTACCGGTAACTGAACCTACTGGATAAGTAATATCGGCTTTGGGAGTAAAGGTAAGCTTGCCGGCGCTCAATGATGTTGTAAAGTAATAGTCCTCGCCGTTTTCTGTCTTAACAACCGGAACGATTGAAGTAATGTAGCTGCTATTGTCAGTGAATAGCGTACTCTTTGTTCCTGTCAGGCAGTTGTAGTTGATTACATCTTTACATGCTACGTCTTTTTTCTCTGAACCAAATGTAAGTGCGAATGCCTTTCCTGAGATCCAAGCCATAGGAGCATCTTTCGCCATACTTGCAAATTGGAAGCTTAACGGCTGCGACCAACTTTGTTCCCAAGTTTTGTATGCGCCATTGTTGTCTTTTTCAGAAGAAATGAAACCAAAGTCGTATTTTACGCTTGTAGTAATTGCTTTTCCGCTAACAAGAGCCAAAGTAGCTTTCACTGCAGTGTTGTTAGGGAATGAAGCGCCACTAACCGTAGTTGTGAATTTACAACCTGTAAATCCGGTCAAAGCCTTATTCAACGGATATTCTACATTGCCTGAGTTGATTTCCGAGCTTGTGGGATAGATTGTTACAACCCCATTAGGATCCGCCGCATTTTCCAGGAACTTGAATGCAGATGGGAATGCAGGCATAGTCTTGGTGAGAGTAACCGGTACGGAAATAATGGTGACACCGCTTTGGTTCATAAAGTTCAAAGAACCTGTAACGCTCTTGTTGTCCGGAATCTTATTCAGTTCTACTCCTGATAATTTCACTTTTGCAACTTTCTTGATATTGTCCTCAGTGTTCAAATTTGCAATGCTGCCACCATCTTTGTCATAAAGTGATGCAGTGATACCACTAAAGATGTTGGCGTTTTGAGCATCTTTGAATGTGACATTATAGCTACCCCAACGTAAATTGTTGATGTCTGCCGCTGCACTTGTGAGGTTGATATTCCCATCGAATGCCGTGATGGCAGTTTCATCGGTTGGATTGGTGGTTGGCAGATAGCTATTTGGAGCCAGTGCTACATTCAATTTCGGCGAGCTGGAGCTTCTCTTGCTAACGAAGAGCATAAAGTAATCCGTGGTTGTGTTGAGTGCATTATTTGCGCCAGTGTTTATTTGACCAAGTGCGCTTAATTTCAATTGAATATAATTCCCATTGGCAACGTCTTTGTTTACTTTGAATGTAAACTCATTTGTTTGAGAAACAGTTCCTATACCAGTTGTACCATATACACTATTGTATATCTCTAGCGCGTACGCATCTTGGGTGCTATATTCCAGGAGGCTTGCCCATAAAGGGTTATCTCCTGATGTGACTACCTTCAAGGTATTCGATTCTCCAATATATACAGGTAAATAACCGTTGCTGCTATTCAATATCGTTTGCAACGCTACGCCATTCAGGGTGCTTTTCGTATAATCAATGTTAAATGAAGTGCTGTTGGCTGTGGTGTTTACATTGATCCTATATTCAGAGGCTACAGTTCTTGCTTCTTGTCCCTTTTCTGGTATATCAGTAGCAGCCAAAGCGAATGCATAGGTACCGTTGCCAATCGCTTTCTTGAAAGCATCAGCATCGTAGTTGTCTTTCAAAATAACCTTTACTTTCCAGATGCCACCAATAGATGCACTTGCAGCTCTGGTTTGGCTTATAGTGAGAGGTTCTTCGTAAGCTTCGGTTGTGATGTTCACAAACTGGCTTAAATCGTTACCGTCAGATGTCATCAATGAAAGCATATCTGCTGTAAGGATGGCATTCGAAGGAACCACTTGCACCATGAATGAAGCTTCGGAATTATATGTTTTACCGTATGGTACTGTAATAGCTCCTTCGTAACCTTCTCCGAATATGCCATCTTTTTCGTTGGCAGGCTTAAAGATTGTTGTTCCTAGGGGAGCCGAAATAATGCCACTTTTCACCAAACGGATGTTTGTGATCATTGAACGGTACAAAGTCTTCAACATATTCACCTGATTGTCCAATTTTGTGCCCAATGCTGTGATGTCTTCCTTGTAACCATCAATTGTCTTGAGGATTTGATCGAAATCTACTGCACTTCCTTCGTCCAGACTGCTACCCAGAAGCTCTTTCAGTCTCTCCAGATCGGCATTAATGCTGGTCAGGTCTTTCTGAACGCTTTCATTGTTGCTGCTCAAAGTACCGGTAAGTTCTTGCAATGCTTTGATTGATTCGAGCTGCCCTTCAAGAGTTTTTTGTTGTTCGCCCAATTGCTTGAATGCATCTTTTACATCGTCGCTCAGTGTACCCAACGTTGACTCAACAGTTGCAATGCGTCCTTCGGCAGTCTGAATAGACGTAAGAGCATCTCCCAGACTTGTGTTGATAATTTCCAGGCTTGCATTGATTTCTCCCAAACTGCCGTCTACGCCTTCCAGTGCACTAAGGTCAGATTGTACCAAAGCCATCATGGCTTCCAAGGCTTGGAGCTTACCTGTTAAGCCAGAAAGATCAGCTTCGACAGAAGCAGCTTTTGCGTTCAGAGCTTCAATGCTTTCCTTGTTAGCTTTCACACCGGCTGTATTGGTAGCAATAGCAGCCTCCAAGGTAGATTTCAGTTGGTTCATGCTTTCCAGAGAAGAAGCGATGGCTGCTTTCTGGGCTTCCAAAGCTGCTTTCTGAGCTTCGGTGATGGCTTCGGATTTTGCGCTATTAATAGCTGTTTGTACAGAAGCTTGCGCGGTTTGCAAACTAGAAATAGAACTGTTTACTGCACTCAACTTGCTTTCAAGGTCTGTCTTGGTAGATGCGATCGATGTTTCCAGTCCGCTGATGTCATCGTCGTAGTCCTTACAGCCTACAAATGATACAGAGGTAGCAAACGCTAATGCACCAAAAAGCATTACTTTTACAAATTGTTTCCTCATAATTGTTTTAAAAATTAAATAATTAATAAATATTTATTAAACACAAATTTCCCTGGCATTTTTCCGTTACTTCGTAGGTAACGGAAAAGTGCCGTACATCCCTTTCAAAAGCGTTTGAGGAGTTGGTGCCGATAAAAAAAAGTATGAAAAGAACGTTTCCCCCTGTTTTTGGTAAGATACAGAGGAAGGATGTGTTTTGTCGTTAGCGAGTGTTGTCGGTAACTAAATTCAATTAAAATGTCGTGCTTCTCTTTTCCTTTTTCTCTTTTTTACTGCTTTATTACAAAAAATATCTTATTTGTTTGCTGGTTTCCAAAAAAATGTTCATATTTGCGGCGATATTTATCTCCGTTACCTACGAAGTAATAGTCTTGTTTTTAGTGAATTATCTTGAATGTGCTTATCTTAATATGTAAGAATATATCATTGAGTTTGCGTCGTCTATCTTCTTGTTTCTAAATGGTTTCAGGTAGGTTTCTGTTACGGTTATTGATGAATGCCCCATGGCTTCGGAAATGATTCCGGGATGTATTTCACAGTAATAGGCTGTGGTAGCCCAGGTGTGGCGGGGGGAGTACGAACTTAATTCGGTGCTTATCCCCAATATCTGCCTGAGCATGGTTAATTGATAATTGAATTGGCGCAGCGCCAGTTGATATTCCCGGTATGCTTCCATGGTGTTCTCGTCGCTTCGCAGGAAAGGGAAGAGGTAAGGCGATTTCGAATCAGGGTTTATCAGCTTCCTGATCAGCTCTACGGCTTCCGGAAGAAGGGTGACTGTCAGTTGCCTACCCGTTTTACGGCGTCGGTACGTGATGGTGTTTCCTTTCAAATCGCTTTTCTTTAAATAGGCCAGGTCGACAAAAGGAAGTCCTCGTAAGAGAAACAGTAATACAAAGTACGCGTGCGCGCGTCTCAACTCGGGAGGTAAATCCTTGGAGTAGGGCAGCTCCCTTATCAGCAACGACATCTCCTCCTTTTCCAGTGCCCGTTTCCTGTCTGCTTTGGTTCCGGTATATACATGCTTGAACAGGTGTGGTGTGTAGCTGGCGAATCGTCTGTCCACCGCTCGGTTGTATACCGCCCGCAGGGTTCGCATGTAGGTGGAAACCGTATTCCAACTACATTTTCTGTTGCGTAGATGAACCTCGAATTTCTTAAGAAACTCGGGGGTGAGTTTGTTGAACCCCAGTTCTCGTTGCTCGTTGAAGGCCAAAATGGCTTTCAGGCTGCTTCTGTACACATGAGCGGTTCCGAAAGAACCGCTCGCTTGTAGCTCATCGGCTACTGTTTTCATGAATGAACATAAACTTTTCATTGTGGTTGACTTTTTTGATGAATTCAATAAAATATATATTAACTCTGGTTTTCTTTAAAAGAGACAAGACACTACCCGTCTTGTTTGCTGTGGTAGGGCTAAAAATGGTTAAGCAAGATATGGATATTTAAAGATATTTCAATCAATATTAGCTTAATATTCAAGAAAAGACGGGCGAAGTGGCTATAGTCCGCGTTTCTATTTCAAGGTTCTTTCCCGATTGCGTGTAGCAGAATATTCACACCAAATTGAAACTTCATAACGTTAATTCGTGTATCTTTGTCACAGTAACAAAATTTATCTATCATGAAACGATTCATTTATACGCTGCTTTTAGTCCTGGTAACCGTTGTAGCCAACGGGCAGGCAAAATATGTATTCTATTTCATCGGCGATGGAATGGGGGTAAATCAGGTAAACGGTACGGAGATGTATCTGGCCGATAAGAACGAAAACCGTATTGGTGTGCAACCGCTGTTGTTCACGCAGTTCCCAGTGGTGAGCATGGCGACCACGTTTGCCGCTACTAACTCGATAACCGATTCTTCGGCTGCCGGAACCGCACTTTCGACTGGCGAGAAGACATACAATGCTGCCATCGGCGTAGGTGTCAAGAAAGAACGGCTCGAAACAGTAGCCGAGAAAGCCAAGAAAGCAGGTAAGCGGGTAGGCGTTACCACCAGCGTTAGTGTAGACCATGCTACTCCGGCTGCTTTCTACGCTCACCAGCCCGATCGTAACTGGTATTACGAGATTGCCACCGACCTTCCGAAAGCCAACTTCGACTTTTATGCCGGTGGAGGATTTCTGAGAACCGACAAGGATCACGACGGCAAGAGCGCCCCCAGTGTATTCCCTATGTTCGAGCAGGCAGGATATACCCTTGCCAAAGGTTACAATGATTTCAAGGCGAAATCGGCCTCAGCCACCAAGATGATCCTGATTCAGGAGGATGGTAAGGACCCGAGTGCGCTTCCTTATGCCATCGACCGTAAGGCCGATGACCTGACATTGACGCAAATCACCGAAAGTGCCATTAAGTTCCTGGAAAAGGGTGCGAAGAAAGGTTTCTTCCTGATGGTGGAAGGCGGAAAAATCGACTGGGCTTGCCACAACAACGATGCTGGTACTATGCTCAACGAGGTTGTCGACTTCGAGAGTGCTGTGAAAGTGGCTTATGAATTCTACAAGAAACACCCGAAAGAAACGTTGATCGTGGTAACTGCCGATCATGAAACCGGTGGTTTCGGACTGGGAGCACGTGGCTATACATTGAACCTGAAAGCGCTTGCCAATCAGGCCATGTCGCAGGATGAACTCTCCAATGCATTGAGCGCTTTGCGTAAAACGAAGAACAACCATGTATCTTGGGAAGATGTGAAAGCATTGCTTTCCGATAAGATGGGATTCTGGACGAAGCTTCCGTTGACATGGGAGCAGGAACGCAGCCTGCGTGATGAGTTCGAAGTGTCGTTCGTACAAAACAAAGCGGTGTTCGAAGAGAGCCTTTACTCAAAAAGTGAACCGTTGGCTTCCCGTGCCAAAGCGATTATCAATCAGATAGCACTGATCGGTTGGACCACTACCGGACACTCTGCCGGATACGTACCCGTATATGCTATCGGTGCAGGCTCCGAACTCTTTATGGGTAAGATGGATAATACCGATATTCCGAAACGCATTGCTAAGGCAGGGAAATACTAGATTGTATTATTTCTTCTGATTTTGGTATTGAGCCATACATCTTCTTTAAAAAAGAAAATGTATGGCTTTTGTTATATATTCTGCTCGTATATAATGATTTATAGGATGGATTTTATATATTTGCTTTTTATACTTTAATCAATATCTAATAAAGAAAATAAAATGAAAACAACGCAAGAATGTAACTCAACTAAAGTAAGCTATTGTTTGCTTCTATTATTTAGTGTGATCTTTCTTATTGGCTGTCAACAAGGATCGAAAAAGGAGCCGAAACAGGAACCTGCTCGTGAACGTGAATACCAATATTTTGAGATTAATAAAGTGAAAGGGATCGGAGGATCGAAAACGGAAGTTCTGGAACCAGAAGTAATTAAGGCGTTTACAGATAGTGCTGCTTATTTAGAAGCCTATAAGTCGTTTTGTATTTCTCTGCGGGTTTGGAAAGAGATGGAAGCCGGACTTGGGTTTTCGACTTCAACTCCTACAAATTTTAAACTATTGAATGATGCTGGTGTGGATATTGTCAATACCGTTAAATTTCAGGGTAAAGAGGAGCAGGAAGTAAAAATAGCCGAGAAAGTATTCTCGATGGAAACAGGAATAAAAGAGTCTATACAGAAAGCAATTAAGTAGGGTGTCTGTGCAAAAGCGGATGTCAGGCAGATTGCGGAATAAAGAAAACAGCCGGCTGATCTACGAAAGACAGCCGGCTGTTCTTATGGATAATATTCAATTCATTTATCCAGGAAGCCATCGGGGTGAAAAATCAGTCAACTTCATTTCAAAAGAAAAAGTACCGTTGGTTCTGTAACCGATCCATTTCATGGTGTCGATTCTGATCACCCGCTGTCCGTTTTGGGTGTATTCTTCACCTTCCAGGGAGATGATCCAGCTTTCGCTCTCCTTGCCTTGAGTACCCTGCTCTATGTCATTCATATAGTTACTTACCAACAGGTTACCGTATAGGAAGAAACGTCCTTGATTATCTTCCTTGGTTACATACTTATCGAGATCCTCGTCGTAGTAGTAATAATCAAAACGTCCGTCATTATAATACTCCCAGTATATATCATGTTCGTAGGTAACTCCCGGAGTAGTGGGACCTCCTTTCCAAACGTTGATGAAAGAGCTATATAGGTTCTCTTTGCTTCTATTCATGGTGTAGTAGGGACGTTGTGTTGTCTCTTTTCCATCTAAGATGAACTTCGTTACTTGTACGTTCAATACATCACCTTCTAGTTTAATGTCTGCCTCGAACGAATAGATCTTTCCGGCGGCATTGGTTCCATTCACATACAATACATTGTCCTTTACCTGGTAGGCGCATGGATCTTCCACCCATTCCACTCCTTCGGAGGAATTGTAACGGTGAGCGTTGATAAGCTGTTGTCCGGAACAGAACTCGTGAACGAACAAGTCGTTGGTCAGTAACTTCTCGCCATCCTGTTGCTCGGCAATCCAGGTGCCTTGAAGGTCGCTTGCTGATATGTCATCGTTGCTACAACCGGTCCATAGAACCGTCAGTAGTAATAAAGGAAATAATAATTTTTTCATAATGATGTGTATTTAAGGGTTCTTGATTATTCGGTTTACGGACGGCGGTATATTCTATCCGGGTTTATTTCATCTGCGTTTCTCCTTCGACAAAGCCTTCCAGGAAAAGGTTCTCCCCGTCGAACACGGCATAGGAGAAGTGAGTGATCCAATCGCCGAGTATCAGTACCCGGGTGCTGGTGCTTAGCATCAGGTCGAGTTCGATGTGGCGATGTCCATAGATGAAATAATTGATGTTCGGGTGGCTCTTCAGGTAATCCTTGGAGTAGAGAACGAGGAACTCTTTGTCTTCGCCCATGTATTCGGGTTCCGGTTCGCTGGCATGTTTCAGGCGGCTATGATTGGCCCAGCTAAGCCCCATTTCTATACTCCAGCGAGGGTGTAAGGACGAAAAGAGAGTTTGCAACGTGCGGCTGTGGAACATCGCCCGGAGCAGTTTGAAGGTTTTGTTCGGGTCGCCCAAACCATCGCCATGCGCCAGGTAGAATTCCTTTCCGTATATTTCCGTGGTGAGTGGTTCGCGGTGGATAATCATTCCGCATTCTTTCGAAAGGTAATCACCGCACCAAAGGTCGTGGTTGCCGATGAAGAAATGTACTTCCACGCCCATGTCGGTCAGCTCGGATATCTTTCCGAGGAAACGGGTATAACCTTTCGGCACTACCAATTTGAACTCATACCAGAAGTCGAACATGTCTCCCAGCAGGTAAACGGCAGCTGCCTTGTGCTTGATGCTATCAAGGAAGTTGACCAGTCTCCGTTCCTGAGTACGACTATGATCAATGGCGCGTGATCCGAGGTGGGCATCGGATAGGAAGTATATGTTTTTCATGGGCAGATATTTACGGATTATAGATCGATTAAAGGAATCCCAGTTCCAGTTTGGCTTCTTCGCTCATCATATCTTTGTGCCACTCGGGCTCGAATACCAGGTTGATGGTGGTCGATGTCACTCCGTCGATGGAGTCGACCCGTTGGCGGACGTCTTCCATAATGAAATCGGCTGCCGGACAGTTGGGTGCGGTCAGCGTCATGTCGATGGTTGTCTCACCGGCGTCGGTTACGTCGATGCGGTAAATCAGTCCCAGGTCGTAGATGTTTACCGGTATTTCGGGATCGTAAACGGTCTTGAGCATCCCTACGATTTTCTCTTCTATCTCAAATTGTGCCATATGTTCACTTGTTTTAACCGCAAATATAGTAATATTTTTAATCAGAGAAGCCCCTCGTCGGCAAAACTGAAGAACTTGTCCTCACAAACAATAACATGATCGGTTAGGGAGATGTTCATTGTTTGCGCTCCTTTGAGGATGCGCTGCGTCAGTAGTTTGTCTTCGTTGCTGGGGCGTGAGTTGCCCGAGGGGTGGTTGTGGACGAGAATCAACTGGGTGGCCCGCTGTATCAATGCTTCGCGCAGGATGGTGCGTATGTCGGCATAGGTGCCGTCGATGCCTCCCGTGCTGATGCGTATCCGGTCGATGACTTTGCAGGCTTGATTCAGTAGTAATATCCAGAATTCTTCTTGCGGCTGGTCGCCGAGTATGGGGTGGAAGAGTTGGTAGATGTCCCGGGAACATTGTACCGTTTTTCGTTCGCGCGCATCTTGCAGGTTGCGGCGTTTACCCAGTTCGAGGGCAGCCATGAGGGTGATACTCTTGGCTGGTCCGAAACCTTTGAATTGGGAGAAACGGTGAACGTCCCACCGGGCCAGTTCGTTCAGGTTGTTGTCACAGGTGGACAGTACACGGCGCATCAGTTCCACGGCGCTTTCTTCCGTGTTGCCCGAGCCGATGAGGATGGCCAGTAGTTCGGCATCACTCAGCGCTTCGGCGCCTTTGCACATCATTTTTTCACGCGGTCGGTCTTCTTCGGCCCATTGGGCGATGGTTAGCTTAGTCATGATAATTAAGAGTTAGAAATTAAGAGTTAAGAATTAGGAGTTGTCAAACATCAATAGAATAATAATCTCGGATTCCTTACTCTTAATTTATTTATAAAAGTTCTTCTTGAATGCTTCGAACTCGTCTTTGCCCAGTACGCAACGTCTCCACCAGGCCCGCCAGAATCCGGTTCCGTAACCGGTGAGCTGTATGTACGATGCGGCGATGGAATAAATACCGATGCGCAAACTACCGTTCCGGATGGCCGAGTCGATACATACCAGCAAGGCATAAAGCAGAAGAGGAGTCAGGCTGTACGGACAGAACAAGGAGCCCACCAGAAAGAACGCCACGCCCAACGTAAATACGCCTGGCAGCAAGTGCACCAGCTTGAGCGAATCGGGGTATTTCTTGTAGAGGTTGATGCGGGCGATGCCCGAGTTGTGCACCTGTTTGAAGAACTTCTTCAGGTCGGTGCGCCGTTTGTGGTACACCCATGCTTCGGGAAACAACCGGCAGGCATACCCTTCTTTAAATATACGGATGCTGAAGTCGATATCCTCGCCAAACCGCATCTTTGAGAAACCACCCAGTGCTTCGTACACCTCACGCCGTACCCCCATGTTAAAGCTACGCGGGTAGAACTTATCCATTTTCTTCTTTCCACCACGGATGCCGCCGGTAGTGAAGAACGATGTCATGGAGTAGTTGATGGCTTTCTGCATATCGGTAAACGAATCGTGCGCGCGGTCCGGTCCGCCGAAAGCGTCGGCCGGTTGGCGTTGCAGTTCCGCTTCCACGGCTTCGAGATAGCCTTCGGGCAGGATCACGTCGGAGTCCAATATAATAAGGTATTCGCCCCGGCTGCGTTCCGCACCGTAGTTGCGCGATTGTCCCGGTCCGGAGTTCGGCTTGTCAAAGTAGTGGATGTCCAGCAGGGCAGCATATCGTTCGGCTACTTCCCGGCAGGGAACAGTCGATCCGTCTTCCACGATTACCACTTCGAAGTCCTTGAAGTGTTGCGTGATGAGGCTTTGCAAGAGTTCGTCCACCTCGTCGGGACGGTTGTACACAGGGATGATGACAGAGTATCGCATGTAGTTACATATTATAAGGTGTCCGGCATCGGGTTGCCTTTCCGATGGCAAACGTACATAAAATATCTCAAAGACGGGATAATTTAATAAAATTTCCACAGATGTTTCCATTTCGTTTCAAGGCTGTTACAAAGCTATGCACATTCGGTTACGTCTGCATCAGACTCTTTAACTCTTACAAAGAGCTGTTTACTTTTGTGCTCCAAGTTTTAGCAATGGAAGTAAATAGAATGAAAAAAGGAAAAAAGATGTTTAGAAAAGGACTCTTAAAGTATGTATTGGTTTTAGGCGGCATGTTAGTAACCGCCGGAGGAAGCAGCGCGGTAGTTGCCGGCTGTAGTAGTAGTGACTCGAAAGAAGAGATCACCGGGAAAATGTCCATCACTGGCGTGTCTATACCTACCCGGATAGAGACAACGGCAGGTAGTGACGTTACGCTTACAGGAAAAGGTTTCGAGGCGAATGATGTGATTAAGCTTATATCTGTCGACGGAATCCTCACATTTCGGGCTTCGGTAAAGGGAGTGACTGCCCGGGATATCAGCTTCGCACTACCGGAGGAGATTGTCTCGGGTAGTTACAACCTGTGGGTAGTGCGCCAGGAACAAAGCCTGATGCTGGGTAGTGTGCTGCTGAATCTGGTCTCCGGACTGGAGGTACCCGACAAGGCCGGCATGACGGTAAAAGGAATGGTGACCTGCGACGGTAAACCGGTAGCCGGGGTCGTAGTATCCGATGGATATGAAGTGACTGCTACGGATGCCGGTGGCGTGTACTACCTGGCTTCGCAGAAGAAGAACGGAATGGTTTTCATTTCCGTACCGGGCGGTTACGAAGTGGTGGGCAGCAGCAACTTTCCCAGCTTCTACCAATACCTGTCGTCGGGCGATGCGGTGGAACGCAAGGATTTCTCCCTGACCAAGGTGGATAATACCAACCATATACTATTGGCGATGGCCGATATGCATCTGGCCAACCGTAACGACGACCTCAGTCAGTTCAACAATGGTTTTGTAACGGATGTCAACGCCGTGATCGCTTCGTACCAACAACAAGGCAAAAAGGTGTATGGCCTCACCCTGGGCGATGAAAGCTGGGAACTCTATTGGTATTCCAACAATTTTGCGTTGCCCGAAACGATGGCGCAGATTGCCCGGATCAATTGTCCGGTGTTCAATGTGATGGGTAATCATGACAATGAACCTTATACGGCCGACGACTGGAAGGCAGCCGAACCTTACCGCAAGAATGTAGGTCCTACCTATTTCTCGTTCAACCTCGGCCGGGTACACTATGTGGTACTGGACGATATCGAATACCTTAACTCGGGAGCTTCCGAGGGTGTTATCGGTAGCCGCAACTACAACGGTAAAGTGGTGACCGAGCAGCTCGAATGGCTGAAGAAAGACCTGGCTACGATTACCGATAAGTCTACCCCGTTGGTAGTTGCCATGCACATCCCTTTGCACGATGATCCTACCAAGGTAAATGCTTCGGGTAAGCAGACCGATGCCGTGACCCTGAAAAACGGTAGTCTGTTGCTTGGCTGTCTGGCCGATTTCCGCGAAGTACATATACTTTCCGGACATACTCACATCAACTTTGCCGCACAAACAGTAGCCAATGTCATGGAGCACAATACAGCTGCTGTATGCGCCACCTGGTGGTGGACCGGCAAGAACGGTTATGCCGGCAATCACATCTGCAAAGACGGAACGCCCGGCGGATACGGCGTGTGGGAGATGCAGGGCAACGATATGAAGTGGTACTACAAGAGCATCGGTTACGACCGCAATTACCAGTTCCGCGCATACGACCTGAACAAGGTGCACATCACCGCTGCCGCTTTTGCTCCGAACTCCACCGATCAGTTATTGGCTCCGTATGCCGGAGGATATGCTTCTCCCAATACCGACAACGAAGTGCTGATCAACGTATGGGGATATGACGAACAGTGGAAGGTAGAAGTGACCGAGGCAGGCAAGTCGCTCGAAGTAAAGCGGGTGGTCGACCTGGATCCGCTGCACATCATCTCGTACGAAGCCAAACGCCTGAATGTGAGTGCCACTCCCACGGAGTCGTTCAACACCAACCAGACGGCTCACCTTTTCAAAGCGAAGTCTTCCTCGGCACAGTCTACGTTGCAGATCAAAGTAACCGATCGTTTCGGGAATGTATATACGGAGACGATGGAGCGCCCGAAGGCTTTCCAATGTTCCATGAAATAAATAATCATCAATCAAACAAATATGAATGTAAGTGAGATTTTAAGAAAGTATTCGCTGGTTCTGTGCATGTTGCTGGTAGCGTCCGTGCAACTTTTGGCACAGAACAGGGAAGTGAAAGGTATTGTGTACGAGGCCGATGGAACTACCCCGATGATTGGGGCCAGGATATTGCAAAAGGGCTCGACAGCGGGTACGATAACCGACCTGGATGGAAAATACTCCATCAAAGTAACAGGTAAGGAGCCGATATTGGTTTACAAATCGCTCGGGTTTGCCCGACAAGAGATATCCATAGGCGGACGTAATTCTTTTAATGTAGTGATGAAGGAAGATGCCATCCAGTTGGAAGGCGTCGTGGTGACGGCTCTCGGTTTGACCCGTGAGCAGAAGTCGCTGGGATATGCCGTGAGCAAGGTCGATAACGAAGCATTGACCGGAAGCGTGTCGGGCAACTGGCTGAATGCCATGTCCGGAAAGGTAGCCGGGTTGACGATGGATCAGGCCGGAACAGGCCCTACGGCTTCCATGCGTGTTACCCTGCGTGGCGACCAGTCGTTGAACTATGCTTCCAACGAGGCGTTGTTCGTGGTCGACGGCGTGCCCATCTCCTCCGGAACCACTGCCATCGGTAGCGGAAGTAACTATGCCAACGAGAACGGTCCGGTCGACTTCGGTAACGGCGCTTCGGATATCAACCCCGAAGACATTGAGTCGGTATCCGTATTGAAAGGTCCTGCCGCCACCGCTTTGTACGGTTCGCGTGCTGCCAACGGCGCCATTGTGATCACCACCAAATCGGGACGTAAGGAGAAAGGGATCGGTATCACGGTCAACTCTTCCGTTACGTTCGAGCAAGCAGGCTATTTCCCCGATTTCCAAACCGAGTACGGTTCGGGTGCCGACCTGGGAGTGAACCCGTATTGCTTCTGGGCACTTCGGGCCGATCAGGCTCCCGATGGAGTGGCAACATCGAGAAACATCTCCCGCTATGCGTTCGGTGAGAAGTTCGATGCCTCCAAGATGCGTTACCAGTACAATTCGAAGAACTGGGAGACGGGCGAATATACCAAAACCCCGTGGGTGTATCAGGACGACTGGTACACCGGATTGTTCGAAACCGGCGTTACCTATAATAATACCGTCACCATCGACGGTGGCAACGGGAAGGGAACCAGCACCCGTTTCTCCTATACCGACACCCGCAACGAATGGATCATGCCCAATACGGGTTACAAGCGTCAGTCGCTCTCCTTGTCGTTTACTACCGAGGTGAATAAGTACATCAACCTCGATGCCAAAATGAACTATTACCACAAAGGCAGCGACAACCTGCCGATGAGCGGTTACGACGAAACCAATGCCATGTATGCCCTCGTATGGGGTTACAACTCGAACAGTATGAACGACTGGAAGCAGGAGTACTTCAATGGCCGGTTCAACTATACCAACTATGCCGGAAACGGCGAGAACGGCCAGAGTCTTGTATTCCCTTCGGCCAGCTCGTACAACCCGTACCGTACGCTGTACGAGGAACTGAACACGCTCGATAAGGACCGTGTATTCGGAAACATCGGGCTGACCTTTAAGTTGTATAAGGGTTTGACGCTGAACCTCCGCTCGGGATTAGATATGAACGATGAGTTCCGTACGCAGCGGAAACCATTCTATGTACCAGGCTACGAGCATGGTATGTACCGCGAGCAAACCATCCGCTCGTACGAGTACAACACCGACTTTCTGCTACGCTATACCAACAACCGCTGGGCAAGCGAACGCTTTTCGTTCTCGGCTGCCGTCGGTGGTAATACCATGCAGGAAAAATACTTTACCAACCGCATCTACCTCGATAAACTGAACGAAGAAGGGGTGTACAATGTAGACAACTCGCCTGCCGGCAGCATCCCCGAACCGTATAACTACCGCAGGGAAAAGAAAGTGAACAGCTTGTACGGCTTCCTGACACTGGGTTGGGACGATACGTACTACGTCGATGTTACCGGACGTAACGACTGGTCGAGTACGCTCGCACCCGGTAACTGGTCGTACTTCTACCCGTCCGTTAGTGGTAGTATATTGCTCGACCGTGCTTTGAACATCGGCGAACGCGCTTCCTGGCTCGATATGCTGAAGCTCCGCCTCTCCTGGGCCAATGTAGGTAACGATACCACTCCCTATTCGCTCGACCAGTATTACAGCTCGACCGACTATTCCGGAGGTTTCGTTTTGCCCGGAACCATTACCAATCCGTTGATCAAACCCGAGAACGTAGTCAGCTGGGAAGCCGGTTTAGAAGGACACTTCTTCGGCAACCGCCTCTCGTTCGATGCGGCCGTTTATCGCTCGAACACCACTAATCAGATTGTATCTACCGCCGTCGATCAGATTACCGGAGCCACCGGTATGAAGATCAATGCTGGTGAGATCCGCAACCAAGGTATCGAACTGACGGCGCATGTGGTACCTGTACGTACACGCAACTTTGAATGGGGCATCGACATGAATTGGTCCAAGAACTGGAACAAACTGGTAAGCCTGCAAGACGGCTGGGATCCGAGCGAACCGCTGCAAACAGCGATGGGAACTACCATCGGAAACCGTGTCTATGTTTACTCGTATGTAGGCAAGGAGATGCACGTCATCTACGGTAAAGGATACCAGCGTGCCCCCGAAGGGTCGTCCTATCTCGACGAAAACGGAAACAAAGTAGACTGTTCGGGCATGAAACTGGTCGATGCGTCGACCGGATTCCCGATACTGGACACAGCGCCCGATCGTGAAATAGGTAAGGTAAATCCCGACTGGCGTGCCGGTATGACTCAGCGTTTCCGGTACAAAAATCTTTCACTGACGGCCAACTTCTCGGCTCAGCTGGGAGGCAAGTGCTACTCGGTAACCAACTTCAGTCTTGCATACCAGGGAAAATTGAATAACTCGGTCGAAGGACGTTATGACGGGCTGGTAGTCGGTGGCGTAAATGCCGTTACCGCTGCCGACGGAACAGTGAGCTATCAGAAGAATACCACGGTGACCAGCAACATACAGACCTATTACAATGCCTACGTCTGGACGCGCGACAATGTGGAAGAAAACACCTTCGATACTTCCTTCCTGAAACTCAAAGAAGTACGTCTGGACTACCAGTTGCCCACCCGAGTTTGTGCGAAGACCGGATTCCTGAAAGGTGCCAACCTGGGTGTGTATGCTACCAACCTGTTCTGCATCACCGACTTCCCGCAATACGACCCGGAAACCGGTATGCTCGACGGATCGAATATCCACAAGGGAATCGAGGCGATGACCTTCCCGATGACACGCACGTTTGGTGTGAATGTGAAACTCTCGTTTTAAATAGGAAATAGATATGAATAGGATAAAAAATATATGTGCAGGTATGTTGCTGGCCACGGCAGTGGTGGCTTGTACCGACAACTTCGAAGCGACCAACACAAATCCCAACAAGATGACGGTGGGGGATATCAAGGCGTACGGCATGTTCGAGCCGTTGCTTTACAACGGAGCCAGCGCCTGGCAGAATTATACCTGGTACTGGAACAATGAATTGGTACAGTTTACCGCCTTTACCGGGGGAGTGACCCGCGAAGAGCACCGCTACAAAATAGCCGACGGCGACTGGAAAAGTGTGTGGAACAAATACGCCAGTATGGCAAACAATGCCATACACATGAAGGAACTGGCCGAGGAACAGGACGTGCCGGCAGTGAAAGCCGTGGCGCTGACCCTGAAAGTATTGTACCTGTCGAACCTCACCGATATGTTCGGCGATATCCCTTATTCGGAAGCTTTCAAAGCCCGCGAAGGAGGAACGCTGAAGCCCGTATTCGACTCACAGAAAGAGGTGTACCGGCAGATGTTCGAAGAACTGGAACAAGCCAATGACCTGTATGCCGGTAACCCGGTGTTCGAGAAAACTGGTATCGACGGCATGTACGGAGGCGATATGCAGAAATGGCGCAAGTTCAACAACTCGCTCTACCTGCGTTTATTGTGCCGTGTCAGCGGACGGAGCGAGATGGGAGTGAGCACCAAGATGACGGAAATACTGAACAACGCTTCGGCCTATCCCATCTTTGCCTCCAATGCCGACAATGCCACCGTGAAGTTTACCGGTGCCGATCCGTATGTCAACTACTTCGGCAATACGCTCGAAAACAACTTCTCCTCTTCGGGCCGTAAGCTGGCGCAACAGTTCATCAAGATGACGGTTGTGACTGAGAACGGTGCGCAGACGTATGTCGATCCCCGCTTGCCCATCTTCGGAAAGAAGAACCCGAGTACAGGCTCCAACCCGAAGCAACTCTGGATAGGAACCGTAGCCGGATGTACCCGCGAGGAGATGAGCGAAGTGGACAAAGGAACCTCTTGGCTCAATGCTGCCGTATTCTGCCGGGGTAACGCTCCTGCCGACTTTATGGACTATGCCGAGGTACAGTTTATCCTGGCTGAGGCTGCCCTGAAAGGAACCATCAGCGGCGGGGCTTCGAAAGCGAAAGAGTATTACGAAGCAGGCGTGAAAGCTTCCATGGAGAAGTGGGCGCCGTTCGGAGCATACAGCGAAACGCCGGTCACCATCACTGAGGACGATATCACTATGTTCCTGTCTTCTGCTCTCGGATCTTGGGACAATGCTTCGGATAAGACGGCACTCATTGCCCATCAGAAGTTCCTCGCCCTGTTCTGGATCGGCATGGAACCGTATCATGAGATACGGCGTACCGGTTATCCCGAATTGACCATCGGAGGAGGAACCACCTACAACGATTTCACCTTCCCAACCCGTTTCGGTTATAACGCTACCACCCTGGCTACCAACTACGAGCATACCATGGAAGCGTTGACGCGCATGGGAGGTGCCAATGACATGAAGACTCCGGTGTGGTGGAGCAAACAAGCAATCGCAAAAGGTAATTAATCATGAAACATCTGAAAAGTATGAATACAAACAATCTATTATATATAAAAGGAGAGGCCGGCAAGTGGAGACGAATGCTCTCCGTGCTCCTTCTGGGAAGCCTTATCCCCTTGTTTGCCGCTTGCAGCAGCGATGACGATACTCAGGGCGATGCCTACTTCTACGTTGAAGGCAATCCCACCGGGCTGGCGGTGGCACAGGAGGGAATCTCTACCGACCTGACCAAAGCCAGGCAATACATTGTACGTTCCAACCGGAACTGGAAAATCGTGGCACAGGAAGAAGGCAGCTGGGTACGTGTGTTCCCTACGGAAGGCGATGCCGACGGTATATTCCGGGTATCGGTATCGAAGAATGCTACTTTCGAGGACCGTACGATGAACTTCGCCTTCGTGGTCGAGGGCGAGGAACAACCCACCCTGTTCCGGGTGGAGCAGAAAGCCGCCGTGCCTTATATCAACGTCACAGGGACCGATAAGGGAATCACAGTAAACTCGAAAGGGGAAGATGTGACCGTGCCCATAGATGCGAATGTGGAGTGGGATTATGAGTTGATAAACGGTGCATGGCTCACTGTGAAAAGCATAACATCTACCGAGATGGTACTGACAGCCGGTCGGAATACGGACGACAATGCCAGGGAAGCTACCTTGGTCATTACCGGAAAGCAATTCCCGTCACTCACCGGACGTTTGACACTAACGCAGGCTTCGGCTGCCGTGATTCTGACTGAAAGCTTCTCTTGGCTGAGTTACGGAGATGCCACCCACTGGGAGACCACCGGCGAAACAGCTATTACTAAGTGGAATGCCTCGGAACTGGCGCACGGATGGACCAGTCTGAGCGGTTGGTGCTACGCCCGTCCCGGCTTTGTGAAATTGGGCAAGACCAGCTACGGCGGCGATATCATCTCGCCTAAATTTACCGGAATACCGGGTACTGAGAATGTACTTGTTAGTTTCAAGGCTACGGCTTATATATCCAAAGGAGGAGCGAAGGACGATAACCTGTTGTACGTAGGCGTAATGGGCCCCGGAACCATCTCCGGAGGAGAACGCAGCACTACGCTGACTGCCGGCGGACAGAGCCTGACTGTGGTGCAGTTTACCATCGACAACTATCCGAACTCCAGCAACATGGAGCAGGGCGAATCGTACGATGTATGGGATGCCTCCATTGCCGAACGTGTTGTCACGATTACGGGCGCTACTTCGGAAACACGGGTGGCTTTCTTTGGTGGGGCGTTCGATGCTGCACTCGGTAGCGTCGGTCAGGGTAAAAACCGTATTTTCCTCGATGATATTAAAGTAGAGTTGAAGTAACGCACGAGGCGTACTTCCTATTATAGATCCATTCTTCTAACGGGCTTTTGTCCGGTGGAGGAATGGATTCTTGTTTCCTCCTTTTTGCATGCCTGTATTTGGTACGTTGGTTTAAAACCTTCGGGGCTTTGGTTTAGAACCTCCGGGTCGTTGGTTTAAAAGGTTCACCTCCCCCAATCGGATCTCTATACTTGCGGTTCTCCATACAAAGGGTAAAGGGAGAGCTTTTAACAGGCTGTTTTAAAGGGAAATATCAGGACAAAGGATGATTTCTTGTCAAGAGCAGATTTATATATAATTAAGACTTTGCGGTTCTTCTCAATAAGGTCCGTGGATAATTCCATAACATCGGATGATATGAAATTATCTTCCCGGGAAAAACAATTATCAAGGCAGGAAATCGAGTGTTTGCTAGTATCTAATCGAGTGTTTGCAACCGTCTTCCGGGGTGTTTGCTGCTTGCAAACGAGACAATTGCTACTTGCAAAGGGATAGCTTGCTACTTGCAGAAGGAAAGCCGCAACAGGTAGATGCAAAAATAGGGAGGCACAGGCCTCCCTATTTTATTGGTAGTTTAAATTGAATACACTTTATGATTACCTGACAAAGATACACTAATTATTTGCCAAAGTCAAGGAAATGGACGGTTATTTTAGGGCGTTTTCACTCGGGAGAAAGAATGATTTTACTCATTTTTCAGGAAAGGATGAGTCGATTACTCAGCTAAAATGCTATTTTTGCAAATGAAGTTTAAATCTACGATCCCTGTTCCTCGGGTTTCTTTCCATAGCATCAGTGTTTCAGTCGATTGTTATCATTATCATATACTAAAATGAAGAAGTTTTTTTATCTTTTATTGCTGGTTTCTCCCTGGGTACAGGCCCAGAAACTGGACTTCCATCAGGCTCAAAAGATATTTGAGCTACCGGTGCAATGCATCCAGGTAGAGTTCCCGAATAAACTGGGACAGGTATTAGGAGGCGCGGACGAGTTGAAGCGTCCCAAAGAGTTGCGACCTATCTTTTATGGATGCTTCGATTGGCATTCGTCCGTTCACGGTTACTGGTCGATTGTCCGGTTGATGAAAGAATTCCCGGATCTGGATAAGGAAGGGAAGGTCCGTGCGGTACTGAATCAGGTGATTACTCCCGAAAACGTTGCTATAGAAAAGGCTTTCTTTGAAGATCCCAACAATGATAGTTTTGAACGCACATACGGCTGGGCGTGGTTCCTGCAACTGCAAAGCGAATTGTTCACCTGGGAAGATCCGGATGCACAACGATGGTACAAAACATTCAAACCACTGGAAGTATTGTTGGTGGAGGGGTATAAGAAGTATCTTCCGAAGCTGTACTACCCCATACGTACCGGGCAGCACGACAATACGGCGTTCGGTTTTTCACTGGCGCTTGATTATGCCGTGGCGCTTGGAGATAAGTCGTTCGAACAAACCATACGGGAACATGCCAAACGCTTGTACGAATCGGATGTGGATTGCAACCTGGCCTACGAACCGGGTGGAAACGACTTCCTTTCTCCCTGCCTGGAAGAAGCCCTGCTGATGAGTAAGATCATGGAGGCAGATGAGTTCCGGCAATGGCTGAAGGCATTCCTTCCGGTGCTGTTCAATCCGCAAATGCAACTGGCGCCGGGGAGGGTTTCCGACCGGAGCGATGGCAAACTGGTACACCTGGATGGCCTGAACTTTAGTAGGGCTACCTGCTTTTATGGGATTGCCCGGAAACTACCCGGGTTGAATCATCTGAAGCCCCTTGCGGAGGCTCATCTTAACTATTCCATCCGCAATATTACCGACGATCATTATATGGGTAGCCACTGGCTGGGAACTTTCGCCCTGTATGCGTTGATGAGCGCCACCCGCTAATCTTTTTGAGGGGATATAAAATAAATAGGGTGTCCAGTTTGATGTTCCAGTTTTCGTGTGAATTTAACAATTTTATTGCATTATATCATATTGATTATCAGTTTCTAATGAAAGATGATAATGATCTAATTTAACAGTCTAAAATTGATGCTTTATTGATGCTGTTTTTTATATGACAGAAGTCGACAGGAAATTTGATTATCAATACTTTAGTTCACTGATTAGCTCTTTTTTTGAGCTAAAAACTGGAACATCAAACTGGACACCCTATAAAATAAACTTCCATTTCTCCCGGTGTATATAACACCAAGGGGGAAATGGAAGTTGTTTTGTCGGGAAAGGTTTGCGCGTGATTCCCTCTCGACTTATACTTTCACGCGGTTTTGATACGATCCGTCGCGTGTGTCGATTTCGATCGTTTCGCCTTCGTTGATGAACAAAGGAACGCGTACGATAGCGCCTGTTTCCAGCGTAGCCGGTTTGGTAGCGTTAGTAGCGGTGTCGCCCTTCAAGCCCGGTTCGGTGTAAGTGATCAGCAGTTGAACCTTTACCGGCATTTCTGCATACAGAACTGTTTCTGATTCCGCGTGGCTTACTACATCAACAATGAAACCTTCTTTCAGGAATTCTACGCCGTTGATCAGCTCCTTCTGGATAGGAATCTGCTCGAATGTTTCCTGGCTCATGAAGTTGTAGCCCATATCGTCCTGATACAAATATTGGTACGGACGACGCTCGATACGAACTTCTTCGAGTTTAACGCCGGCGTTGAATGTCTTTTCCAATGTACGTCCGGTAGTAACGCTCTTCATCTTCGTACGAACGAAAGCGGCGCCTTTGCCCGGTTTAACGTGCAAAAATTCGGTGATGAAATAATAGTGACCGTCGAGGTCGATACACATGCCATTCTTAATGTCTGCAGTGGTAGCCATACTTTTTTCTTTTTGTATTTATATAATTATTGATGAAATTCAAGTGCTTAGAAACTATGTTTCGGGTGCAAAAGTAATCTAAATCAATAAAAAAGCCAAAAACTTTAGAGCAAAAAAGAGTTATTCCTTGGTTAATTTAAAAAAAGTGTCTATTTTTGCAGCCCGTTACGTAGAATAATAACATAAAACAATATAGCAATGAAGAGAACTTATCAACCCTCTAACAGAAAGAGAAAGAACAAACACGGTTTCCGTGAAAGAATGGCATCGGCTAATGGTCGTAGAGTATTGGCTGCCCGTCGTGGTAAAGGCAGAAAGAAATTGACTGTTTCTGACGAATACAACGGAAGGAAAGCATAAGCAAATTGCTTGATGAAAAAAATATAAAAGGAGTGAAGACGATGGTCTTTACTCCTTTTATCGTTTCCTATCTGTGCGGATAAGGATCTGCCTGTATAAAAAACTGTATTAAACCCGCCCACTCTTCTCCGAAAGTTGTATCTTTGGAGCGAATTAACAAAGTGAAAGTATGAGGATTAAGGAATTCTTTTCATTCAAATCAAGCAAAATGTTCTGGGTGAACATCGGCGCAATGGTGTTGACCGTATGTCTGCTGATTTTTATTACCCTGAAAAGTCTCGATATATATACTCATCACGGTGAGGCGGTTGTAGTACCCGATGTCAAAGGTATGGATATAGCCGAAGCGGCTAAGATGTTTCGTAACAGTGAATTGAAGTACGTCGTGTCGGACTCTACATATGTAAAGAACAAACCAGCCGGTTGCGTGCTCGAAGTAAACCCTCCCGTAGGGCAGAAGGTGAAAGAAGGCCGAATGATCTACGTTACCATCAATACGCTGGATGTACCTTTACGTCCTGTTCCCGATGTAGCCGACAATAGTTCCGTGCGTCAGGCACAGGCGAAGATATTGGCAGCCGGCTTCAAACTGGCTGAGAGCCAGTTGGTGAGCGGGGAGAAAGACTGGGTGTATGGAATAAAATACAACGATGTAGCCCTCCGCCCGGGCGATAAAGCGCCGCTGGGCGCTACCCTGACACTGATGGTGGGCAATGGTACGGTGGATTTCTATGATGATATTGACGCGGACGAGGAGGAGGAAAAAAGTACGACCACCGATACTAAATCCGAAGGAGAGTCCTGGTTTTAATCCATTCATAGCATACTATAGATGATAGAAGAATTACCCGACGATCTGGAGAACGAAGTGGACGACATAGAGCCCATAGATGATGAGGCTCAGTTATACGAACACTTCCGGGTGGTGGTAGATAAAGGTCAGACGATGATGCGGGTGGATAAGTTCTTGTTCGACCGCATTACGAACGCCTCACGCAACCGCATTCAGAAAGCTGCTGATGCGGGATTTGTGATGGCCAACGGGAAACCGGTGAAGAGTAGTTACAAGGTGAAACCATTGGATGTGATTACCATCGTGATGGATCGCCCGCGCTACGAGAACGAAATCATCCCCGAAGACATTCCGTTGAACATCGTTTATGAAGATAAAGACGTGATGGTGGTGAATAAACCTGCCGGACTGGTGGTGCATCCCGGTCATGGAAACTATCAAGGTACGCTGGTCAACGCGCTGGCGTGGCATTTTAAAGATAATCCCGAGTACGATGCCAACGACCCGCATGTGGGGCTGGTGCACCGTATCGACAAGGACACTTCCGGGTTGCTGGTGATAGCCAAAACGCCGGATGCAAAGACGAACCTGGGTCTTCAGTTCTTCAACAAAACCACCCGGCGCAGATACCGCGCATTGGTTTGGGGCACGGTGGAGAACGATGAAGGAACCATCACCGGGAACATCGGACGCAACCCGAAGGACCGGATGCAGATGGCTGTACTCGCAGATCCGGAACAGGGCAAGCCGGCGGTGACGCACTACCGGGTCATTGAACGTCTTGGCTACGTCACCCTCGTGGAGTGCATCCTGGAGACCGGACGGACACACCAGATACGGGTGCACATGAAACACATCGGGCATGTGCTGTTCAATGACGAACGGTACGGTGGGCACGAGATTCTGAAAGGAACGCATTTTAGTAAGTATAAACAATTTGTAAATCACTGCTTCGACATCTGCCCGCGGCAGGCGTTGCATGCCATGACACTGGGCTTTGTGCATCCGGTGACCGGCGAGGAGATAGACTTCACCTCCGAAATCCCGGACGACATGACGCAACTCATCGAGCGATGGAGAAGCTACATCAGTAACAGAGAAATCGTATGAAACGTACCATAGCCATTATAGGCGGAGGAGATACCTCCGAGATCGTTGTTTCGTTGCGCAGCGCGCAGGGAATTTATTCGTATATAGATAAGGAGAAATACAATCTGTATATCGTAGAGATGGAAGGACTCCGGTGGGAGGTGCAACTGCCCGACGGTGGGAAAGTTCCGGTGGACCGGAATGATTTCAGCTTCCTGCTCAATGGACAGAAGGTAGTGTTCGACTTTGCTTACATCACCATTCATGGTACGCCGGGCGAAGACGGACGATTGCAGGGATATTTCGACCTGCTGCGTATTCCGTATTCCTGCTGCGGCGTGCTGGCGGCTGCCCTCACGTATGATAAGTTTGTCTGCAACCAATACCTGAAAGGTTTCGGTATGCGTGTGGCGGAGTCGTTGTTATTGCGTAGCGGAAAGTCGGTTGCCGACGAGGACGTAGTGGAGAAGATCGGCTTGCCTTGTTTCATCAAGCCCAGCCTGGGAGGTTCCAGTTTCGGGGTGACGAAGGTGAAAACCCGCGAACAGATACAACCTGCCATCGCCAAAGCCTTTGCCGAAGCGCAGGAGGTGGTGATCGAAGCGTTCATGGACGGTATGGAGGTGACATGCGGTTGCTATAAAACAAAAGAGAAGACTGTACTGTTTCCTATTACGGAGGTGGTCCCGAAGAATGAATTCTTCGATTTTGATGCCAAGTACAACGGCGAGTCCGATGAAATTACACCGGCCCGCATTCCCGACGAACTGGCACAACGGATACAGGCTTTGACTTCGGCCACGTATGATATACTGGACTGTTCGGGCATCATTCGCGTGGATTACATTGTTACCGAAGGCAGCAAGATCAATTTGCTCGAGGTAAATACCACCCCGGGTATGACTCCCGCTAGCTTCATCCCGCAACAGGTACGCGCTGCAGGAATGGATATCAAAGATGTTATGACGGATATAATAGAGAATAAGTTTCACTAAATAGGTTGCCTTATGAATACGACTGAGTTTGATGAGATACGCCCGTATCACGATGAGGAATTACCTCAGATATACGAGGAACTGATTGCCGATCCGGACTTTCGGAATGCGATAAGCGCCGCAATGCCTCAACTTCCTTTCGAGATGTTTGCACAGAAGATGAGGACGTGCCGTACTAAACTGGATTTCCAAAAGACTTTCTGTTATAGCTTTTTGTGGGATATCGTCAGGAAGCATGCCGACGGATTGACGTTGGATCACTCTGCCGCACCCGAAAAATTGGCCTATACGTATATTACCAACCACCGGGACATCATTCTCGACTCGGGTTTCCTCTCCATCTTGTTGGTAGACGACGGACGGGATACGGTGGAGATTGCCATCGGCGATAATCTCCTGATCTACCCGTGGATCAAGAAACTGGTGCGGGTCAACAAGTCATTCATCGTTCAGCGGGCGCTTACCATGCGCCAGATGTTGGAGTCTTCGGCTCGTATGTCTCGCTACATGCATTATACCATTGCGGAGAAGCAGCAATCTATCTGGATTGCCCAACGCGAAGGGCGTGCCAAGGACTCGGACGACCGTACCCAGGAAAGCGTGCTCAAGATGCTGGCCATGGGTGGCGAAGGCGATCTGGTCGACCGCTTGATTAGTTTGAATATCACTCCGCTGGCCATTTCGTACGAATACGATCCGTGCGATTACCTGAAAGCAAAGGAGTTCCAGCAGAAGCGAGACGTTGAGGATTTCAAGAAGTCCAAGAAGGACGATCTGGTGAACATGCAAACCGGTCTGTTCGGTTATAAGGGACGGGTGCATTTTCAGTCGGCTGCCTGTATCAATGAGGCGCTCAGAACAATAGACCGTACACTTCCGAAAACGGAACTCTTTACGACCATCGCTGCGCTGATAGACAAGCAGATTCACCTGAATTACCGTTTATATCCGGGCAATTACGTGGCTCACGATCTTTTATCGGACTCTACGGAATTTGCTGATCGCTATACCTCTGAAGAGAAACTGCGTTTCGAGACGTATATACAACAACAGATCGACCGGATCGATCTCCCGGAGAAGGACGAACCTTTCCTGCGCGAGAAGCTCTTGCTGATGTATGCCAATCCTTTAACCAATTATTTAGCTGCCCTTTGATGAAAAAGCAATTTGTATATGTGTTGTTGCTGTTTGCTTGCCTGTTCAGTGCGTGCGGGGACGACGAGGATTATGAATATCCCTCTGTGAAACTGGAATTCCTGACAGTAGAGTCGGGCAACGATGGAACGATTGTGGCCGTTACACCCGATAAAGGTTCGCGCATGTTTGTGGCGGAGGATCTGTCGAATACCAAGATAGAGGCGAACGGAACCCGGCGTGTTATCTCCAACTACGAAGAAGTGGCGGGAGAAAGCGGTATTAAGGAGGCGAAGATCTATGCAGTGGGATATGTCGTTTCGGCTCAACCCCTGCCACCAGCGGCTTTCAAGGATGGAGTGGTGACCGATCCAGCCAATGTGCTGAGTATTTGGATGGGAAAGGATTACCTGAATATTATTCTGAATATTAAAGCGCAGAGCACCAGTCATACGTTCCATTTTGTGGAAACGGAAACTGGTATTGATGCCGAAACCGGGCATAAGTATGCCAAGATAATGCTCTACCACGATAATGGAGGAGATGTACCTGCCTATACCAAACGGGCATATGTTTCTATGCCTTTATCGAAATATAAGGTAACAGGTGAAACGGTGGATATTTACTTTTCTCTGAATACGGAAGATGAAGGAGTGAAGACCTATTCGTTTGAGTATATCAATTAGTTCGATTCACCACAGAACCACGTTCCACAGAGTTTTACAACTCATTGGCGGTTAAATAAACAATAAAAGCCGGCTGTTCGCATTGAATAGCCGGCTTTTATGTTTCTTATAATAGTGACTCAGTGAGGCACTGTGTCCTTTGGCGAGAATCTTCTTACAGTGCTTCGAGCATTCTTTTCAATACTACCGTAGCGGAAATCTCGCGGTTGGCAGCTTCCGGGATCACGATAGATTGCGGACCTTCGATCACTTCGTCTGTCACGATCATGTTTCTGCGTACCGGCAGACAGTGCATGAAGTATGCATTGTTGGTAACAGCCATTTGCTTGTCGCCTACTGTCCAGGCACGGTCGGTACTCAGGATTTGTCCGTAGTTGTCGCCCGAATAAGCGGCCCAGTTCTTGGCATAAATGAAGTCTGCCCCCTCGAAGGCTTTCATCTGGTCGTACTCTACTGTAGCCTTGCCAACGAACGAAGGATCGAGCTCGTATCCTTTCGGATGGGTGATAACGAAATCGTAGTCTGTTGCGTTCATCCATTCTGCGAATGAGTTGGGAACGGCTTGCGGAAGTGCGCGTGGGTGCGGCGCCCAGGTCAGTACGACTTTCGGACGTTCTTTCTTCTTGTATTCTTCAATTGTAATCAGGTCGGCAAAGCTCTGCAACGGGTGGCGTGTGGCGGCTTCCATCGAGAATACAGGGCGTCCGGAGTGCTGTATGAACTGATTGATGATCACTTCCTGATAGTCGAAGTCTCTGTCTTCAAAGCGGGCGAACGAGCGTACACCGATGATGTCGCAATAACATCCCATGACCGGGATGGCTTCCAGGATGTGTTCCGGCTTATCGCCATCCATAATCACACCGCGCTCCGTTTCCAGTTTCCAGGCTCCCTGGTTGATATCGAGCACAATTACATTCATGCCCAGGTTGGTCGCTGCTTTCTGGGTGCTGAGGCGTGTACGCAGACTTGAGTTGAAGAATATCATCATCAACGTCTTGTTGCGTCCCAACTCCACATATTTGAAACGGTCTTTCTTGATCTCGAAGGCTTCGTCCAGTGCAGACTTCAGATTGCCGATGTCTTGCACGCAAGTAAATCTTTTCATTGTTCTATCTATTTAGAATGATTGTTTTTTATGAAGTGATTGCAGGATCGTGTGTCCGGCAGAATCATGCAGTGGGGTTAGGAACGTATTTGTCCGTCTCCCTCGATGACCCATTTGTATGAGGTGATCTCTTCCAATCCCATTGGCCCGCGGGCGTGCAGCTTCTGGGTGCTGATGCCTATCTCAGCTCCCAATCCGAACTGGGCGCCATCTGTGAAGGCCGTGGAGACATTGACGTAGACACAGGCAGCATCGATAATGCTGGTAAACAACGTAGCACGCTCCTTGCTCTCGGTGATAATGCTTTCGCTGTGCTTGGAGCTGTTCTCCTGGATATGTCCTAAGGCATCTTCGAAAGTCTTCACTGTTTTAATGGCCATCTTGTAGTCCTGGAACTCTGTGCCGAAGCTTTCGGGAGTGGCAGGTTGTAACAGTGCGGCGGGATAACTACCTTCCAGAGCCTTGTATGCCGGGGTATCGGCATAGATGGTGACGTTGCTGTCTTGCAGTTTCCGGCAGATGGCCGGCAGGTCGGCCAACCGGCTTTCATGGATAACCACACAATCCAATGCATTGCACACACTCACCCGGCGGGTCTTGGCATTGTTGATGATGGCGGCTCCTTTTTCGGTGTCACCGAATTCATCGAAATAGGTATGGCAGATGCCGGCGCCTGTTTCGATAACGGGGATGGTGGCATTCTCGCGGACGAAATTGATCAGTCCGCTGCTGCCGCGAGGTATGATGAGATCTACGTATCCGGCTGCATGAAGCAAGGCAGCAGTGGCCTCCCGGTCGGGTGGGAGAAGTTCTGCTACGTGTGTGTTGATGCCGAACGATTGCAATACTTCGTGGATCACATGAACAATAGCGCGGTTGGAACAGTCGGCATCGCTTCCTCCTTTCAGGATGCAGGCGCTTCCACTCTTGAAGCAGAGTGAGAATACGTCGAAACTTACGTTGGGGCGTGCCTCGTAAATGATTCCGATGACACCGAAGGGAACGCTGATCTTTTTGAGCTTCATGCCGTTAGGGCGAACCGTTTCGTTCAATACCTTTCCCAGGGGAGAAAGCAGAGTAGCCACGTTTCGTATATCGGCGGCAATGCCTTTGATGCGTTCTTCGGTCAGCATGAGCCGGTCGTATTTCGGATCACTCTTGTCCATGCGTGCCAGGTCTTTCTCATTTTCGGTAAGAATGAAAGGGGTTTGTGCCACGGCGGCATCCGCTACTGCATGCAGGACTTGGTTGATGGTGTCATCGTTCAGCAGCGCCATTTGTCGGCTGGCTGTCCGTACGGCGGCGAATATTTCATTGAATTGCTTGCTCATAATCAATAAAGAATTAAATCGTAAATCGTTTGGAATAAAGAGTAGGCGAGTGGCAGGAGTTACTCGATGTACAGGTAATCGTAGTGTACGACTGCTTTTTTTCCGTGTTTACCCATTGCTTCCCGGGCTTGTGCCGAGCCGCATCCGGCTTTTCCTACACCTACGGCATTGCCACGATAGTCAATGATGCGGACGATATCGTCTTTCTCGAACTCGCCTTCGATGCGTGTGATACCCACCGGAAGGATGCTGACTGCTTTGTCCGAGTTGAGTATCTCCGTGGCATGCTCGTTGATGTGTATCTCTCCCTTGGCAAATCCTTCGCTGTGGGCGATCCATTTCTTTACGCTCGAAACCGGTTCGGGCGAAGGAATGAAACGGGTGCAGAGTGTCTCACACGGTCGTTGCCACAGGTCGACAAGAATGTTGTCGCGTTTCCCGTTGGCAATGATAACGGTAATCCCCTCATCGGCTGCCTTGCGGGCGATGTTGGTCTTGGTCAGCATACCGCCTCGTCCGAAACTCGACTTGCTGGTTTGTATGTAACTGGATAAGTCTTTCCCCTGTTCGATTTCGCGGATCACCCGGGTATCTTCTTCGGTAGGAGGACCGTCGTAAATGCCGTCGATGTTACTCAGGATAATCAGGGATTGTGCGTCCATCATCGAGGCGATGAGTCCGGACAGTTCATCGTTATCGGTGAACATCAGTTCGGTGACGGAGATGGTGTCGTTCTCATTGACAATGGGAATAACGCCGTTCTCGAGCATCACCGTCATGCAATTCTTTTGGTTGAGGTAATGACGACGTGTACCAAAGTTTTCCTTGGTAGTCAGTACTTGTCCCACAGGAATGCTGTGCTCACGGAATAATTCGTAATAACGGTTGATCAGTTTGGCTTGTCCCACTGCGGAGAAGAGCTGGCGCTGGTCCACGCTGTCAAGCTTTTTGGTAGGGCGCATCTCACTACGTCCGGAAGCTACGGCTCCCGAAGAAACAAGAATAATCTCGACTCCTGCTTTGTAAAGCTCAGCTATCTGGTCGACAATGGCAGACATCCGCGTTACATCCAAGGTTCCGTCCCGGCGTGTCAAAACATTGCTTCCTACTTTTACGGCTATTCGTGTAAACGATTGTTTCATCCTATACTAACGATTTGAAAGCGCAAATATAGGACTTTTTACCGATTTGTTAGCCACATTCGCTGGAAAACAGTCTTTTATTCGGGGATGGGGGCCGGAAGCTTACTCTTCTGTCTTTTCGCGCGCCCGGATAATTTCCATGGCCGCTTCATAACTTTCTTCGTTGATCAATACCGATACCTCCGGACTCAGGTAGGGAGCAATGATACCCATGATACCATCTTTCAGAGAGGCTTGAATTCCGTTGCTTTCCAACAGGCCTTTGATTAGTTCGGCTTCCCAGGGTGTACCCGAGAATACTTCTACCAACAGCGATTCGTTATTTTCTTTCATACGCGTATGTGATTAGAGGTTTGCTTATATGATAATAACAAAAAAGGAACGGATATGGTTGCCTCATTTGCTTTATTCAAGCGTGATTCGTTCCACCGCAATGTCCTGATATAGGAACATGGCGGCCGATTCGATGAATTTGTCCTCAGCTTCGGTAGTATAGAAGCGGCAGTTCCCTTGCTTCGTGCAGCGGGCATCCATTTCGGGATGGCGTTGCAGGTAGTCGGACAGGCTCTGGGCTACGTGTTCACCCTGAGCGAATATCTCAATTCCGTCCGGCATGTATTGTTTGATTTTGGGAAGCAGCAATGGGTAGTGTGTACACCCGAGTATCACCGTATCGATCTGTGGATCTTTGGCGAGTAGGTTGTCGATGTGCTTACGGACGAAGTAATCCGCTCCTTCGTTCTGCGCCTCCTTGTTCTCAACCAGAGGTACCCACATAGGGCAAGCCTCTCCACTGACTTGGATGTCGGGGAACAGCTTGCGGATTTCCATCGGGTATGACTGGGAGAGAATGGTACCTGAAGTACCCAACACGCCGACATGTCGGGTGCGGGTGATGCTTCCGATACATTCTGCTGTAGGGCGGATGACGCCCAATACCCGCCGATTCGGGTCGATTCCGGGCAGGTCGTTTATCTGGATGCTTCGGAGAGCTTTGGCCGAGGCAGTATTACAGGCCAGGATAACGAGGTGGCAACCCATCTCGAATAATTTATTGACGGCTTGTAACGTGAATTCATACACCACTTCGAACGAGCGTGTACCGTAAGGTGCGCGGGCATTGTCACCTATATATATATAGTCGTATTCGGGTAAGAGTCCTCTTATCTTCCGGAGGATGGTCAATCCGCCATAGCCGGAGTCGAATATTCCGATCGGACCGGGTGTTTGCGAAAGCTTTTGTTCCATAATTATCCTGACTTTGATGATACAAAGATACAAGAAAAAGGAAAAAAGAAAAGGGAAAAAGGATGAAGTTTCAGACTTCTTTCCTTTTTCCCTTTTGTATTGTATCTGTCAGATTCTTACTTGATGCCCAATTGGGTTTTTACTTTCGGAGTAAGATCGATGCTTTGAGCGCCGATATAAGCCAATGGAGTGCGAGCCATGTCAAAGATGTAAAGTACGCCTTCGGCATCACCTACAGCCTTTGTAGCAGCTTCCAGTTTCTGGTAGATCGGCATCATCAGGCTATCGCGGGTTTTTTCCAGGGTTTGACTAGCTTCTTCCTGAAACTGTTGTTGTCTTTGAGCTCCATCTTCCAGTTCTTTCTGACGGCGTTCTAAGATATTCGGCGGAAGCGAATCCTTTGCCGCTGCTTGTTGAAGTTCCATGTATTTCTTGTTGAACTCTTCCTGATATCTCTGGAATTCTTCGGAATACTTCTTTTGCAAAGCGTTCAATTCTTCCACAGCTTTGGTGTATTGGGGCATAGCCTGAATCACTTCATTGGAGTTCATGTGTCCAAATTTAATGGTTTGTGCGAATACGCCCATCGGGAGTATTAACATAAGTAAAAGTGCAATTTTTTTAAGCATAACTTTATTGATTATTTGATTGAATTATTCGTTTTATCGGATGCAAATGTATGAAATTAATTTGAATATCCTAATTTCGCCAATACTTCGTTGCTGATGTCAATGCGGGGAGAGGCAAAAATAACGCTGTTGGCTGTCGCTCTATCCAAAACAAGGGTATAACCGTTTTGTTCGGCAAGCACCTTTACTGCCTCGTAAATATCGTCCTGGATGGGTTTGATGAGCGCATCCCTTTTCTTGGCAAGCTCACCTTCCGGTCCGAAATATTTCATTGACAGGTCCTTTACGGCCTTTTCTTTAGCGATAATATCGTCTTCTCTTTTCTTCCTGGCAGCAGCCTGAAGTGTGTTTACATCTTTCTCGTAGCTCTGATATAAGGCCTGTACTTCCTTGGTGGCAGTCTCCACCTCACTTTGCCATTGCTTGGAGGCTTGGCTCAGCTGATCATTAGCACTCTGGTAGGCCGGAATATTCTTTAAGATGTATTCCGTATCGATCAATGCAAATTTCTGTGCACTGGCTGTCATGCTTACCGCAAACAGCAGGGCGATAAATAGAATGGATTTTCTCATGACGTTTGTTTTTTTAAGTGATTAAATTAAAATTCCTGACCGAGGATGAAGTGGAAATGACTTCCTCCAGCCGATCTGCTTCCATAAACCGGGTCGAAACCGTAAGCCCAGTCAATACCCATCATACCGATCATCGGTAGGAAGATACGTACACCGAAACCAGCTGAACGTTTCAGGTCGAACGGATTGAAGTTTTTCACCTGGTTCCATGCGTTACCAGCTTCCAGGAAGCCCAATACATAGATGTTGGTACTTGCTTCCAGCATCAACGGGTATCTGAGCTCCATGCCGATACGGGTATATGCGTACCCTTCGTTACCCCAGGGGGTCAATGAACTGTTTTCGTATCCACGCAAAGCGATGCTTTCGGTAGCGTAGCTTGAATAGCCGGTCATACCGTCACCACCCACGTCGAATGTCTCAAACGGCGATTTCTTGTGTTGGTCGTAATGACCCAGGATTCCTACTTCGAAACGCGACATCAATACCGGACATTTTACTGCTGAGGTAAGGGCGGTATATGTCTTTGATTTGAACTTCCACTTGTGGTATTCGATCCACTTGTGCAACTTGTTCATGTTGTCCTGCGTGATGCTACCATCCGAGTTATAGTAACTGCCGTAATCCTTGCCGTCGAACAGCGAATACGGCGGGGTGAGTTGCGCTGTCAGTGAGAATTCAGAACCGTTACGCGGGAAAATCGGATTGTCGATAGAATTGCGCGCCAAGGTGATGCTCAAACTGAGGTTGTTGCTCTTTCCGTTCGTAACAGGGAAATATTGCCAGTCGCTCAATATGTATTGTTGGAATCCGAGTTCGGCCGACAATTGGAAATAGTCATCCGGCCATCTCAGACGCTTACCCCAACCGGCGGAAACTCCCCACATCTGGATCGACTTGTCGGGGTCATAGTAGTTCTCGTAGCTGTTGTAGTTGCCATAGTTGTACATACCATAACCGCCATATCCGCTATACATACTGTTATAGTAGTTGTTGTAATAGCTGGAGTTATAGTAACGGCTGCTGATATCGGTCTGTCTGGAGTAGAAGGTCGAAAGCGAGAACGAGTTCGGGCGTTTTCCTCCAAACCAGGGATCGAAGAATGAAATGCTGTACGATTGGTAGTACTTCGCATTGGTCTGTCCGCTGATGGTCAGCGTTTGTCCGTCACCTTGCGGCAGAATACCCCGGTAGTTTTCACCCGGATGCAGCAGGTTAGCCAGTGAGAAGTTGGTGAACTTCAAGCTCAACTTTCCGATCACACCCGTCTGTCCCCAACCGGCAGAGAATTCCACCTGGTCGTTGGCTTTCGATACAAGGTCGTAACCTATGTCCACAGTTCCGTTAACCGGATCCGGTTGAATGTCCGGTTTGATGTTTTCCGGGTCAAAGTGTCCCATCTGTTGGATTTCACGCATGGAACGCATCAGGTTTTCTTTGCTGAACAATTCACCCGGACGTGTACGGAGTTCACGACGAACCACGTTTTCGTACAGACGGTCGTTACCATTGATTTTAACCTTATTGATGGTGGCCTGACGTCCTTCCGAAATACGCATTTCCAGGTCGATAGAGTCGCCTACAACGTTTACTTCGACCGGGTCGAGCGCATAGAACAGGTATCCGTTATTGTAATAAAGATTACCGATAGACTCATCGTCGTTCATGGTGCGGTCGGCCAGTAATTTCTGGTTGTACACATCCCCTGATTTCATGCGGAGCAGAGTCTGCAGGTAATCCGATGAGTAGAGCGTATTACCTACCCAGGTAATGTTACGCAGATAATATTTCTGGCCTTCGTCGAGTTCGATATACACATTTACCGTACGGTCGTCGTAGTTGGATACGCTGTCCTTGACGATCGTTGCGTCACGGTAACCCAGCTCGTTGTACTTGTCGATGATCAATTGTTTGTCGGCCTCGTAGTTTTCGGGGACAAATTTCTTGGTGCGGAAAGTATTCAGCAGTTTATTCTTCTCATTCGTCTTCTTCATGATGCGTTTTAGCTTGGATGTCTTTAACGCTTCATTGCCCACGAATGTTATCTGATGTACTTTGATCTTCTCTTTCTTGTCAATATCTATATCGACGAGTACCTGGTTCTTGTTGTCTTTGTCATCTCTTTGCGTGATGATAACTTCGGCGTTTTTGAAACCTTTGTCGTCAAAATAGCGCTTGATCAACAGCTTTGCGCGGTCTACCAGGTTCGGTGTGATCTGGCTTCCTTTCACCATTCCCAGTCTGTTTTCCAGGTCCTCACGTTCTGACTTCTTCACTCCTTTGTAGCGAATATCAGTGATACGCGGACGTTGAGTCAGATGAACAGTCAGCCATACCTTGCCGCCTTCAATCTTGTCGGCAGTGATGCTTACATCCGAGAATAACCCGTGCTTCCAGTAGCGTTTAATCGCTCCGGTGATCTCATCACCGGGAACAGAAATAACTTGTCCTACCGAGAGTCCTGACAAACCAATGAGTACAAAATCCTCATAATTACTGACACCTTCCACTTTAATGTCGGCTATCTCGCATTTTCTCGGCGTGCCTGAATACAGGATGACCGGTTTGGGAGATTCGTCTGTGTTAATATCTTGTGCTACACTTGATTGCGCGAAGCAGAGCAAGCACAAAAACGCGATGAATATGGAAGAAATTCGATAATGCATTTATGTATATTTAATGTTTTTGAGTTAACTGATCTGTTCGCTTGTTTTGCCATACCGGCGTTCCCGTCCCTGATAATCACAAATAGCTTTGTGCAATTCTTCTTCATTGAAATCGGGCCAGTATGTATCGCAGAAATAAAGTTCGGAATAAGCGCTCTGCCACAACAGGTAATTGCTCAGCCGGATTTCTCCTCCGGTACGTATCAGCAGGTCCGGGTCGGGCATGAAACTGGTATTGAGGTGTGCGGAGATACAAGCGTCGTCTATTTGTTCGGGACTTAGCTCGCCTTTTTGTACCAAAGTGGCAATTTGCCGCATAGATTCGGTGATTTCCCATCGGGATGAGTAGCTGAGCGCCAATACCAGGCACATACCTGTATTGGGAATGGTGTTCTCTATACAAGCGTTCAACCGTTCCAGCACTTTGGGGGGTAGCTTATCTGTATCGCCTATCATACGGAAACTGATGTTGTTTTTCATCAGCGTTTCTTCTTCGATAGAGTCAAAAAGGAGTTGCATCAGTGCAGTCACTTCTTCTAACGGACGATTCCAGTTTTCTGTAGAAAAAGTATAAAGTGTCAGGAACTTTACGCCCAAACGGGCAGATTCCTCAGCCATTTTGTGTACCGTTTCGGCGCCGGCCTGGTGTCCACGGGTGCGTTCATAGCCACGTTGTTTGGCCCAGCGTCCATTACCGTCCATAATGATGGCGATGTGTTGGGGGATCCGATTGGTGTCTATTTGCTCTTTATACGACATTTTCTTATTACAAGCTCTGACTGTTATTCTGAAACGTACGATGCAAAACTTAATTTGTTCAAGCGGGTACGCCATACATCATCTGTTCCTGTAGTGGCATCATCGCCATCAGCTGTATTGTTGCTGCAGGTAAACCAGATAAAGTTGTTGGCATCCACTACAACTGAGTAGAAACCGCCCTTTCTGGCTGTCATGCCTTCGGGGAAGAAGAATTTCTTACTTGCTTTATTCCAGTTGATTCCTGTGATTGAATAATAGAACTGGCTGAAATCATTTCCAAAGGCATAGAACTGTCCGCTATAATAAAGAAGGGTCGGATAGTTCAATACAGGGCAATAATAAGAGTATGTACTTAATTCAGCCCAATATGTGCCGTTGTACGATCCCCACGGAATGGTAGATGAGCGCTCTTCACTCATGTCGGGAGTAGTACTACCCACCAACATGGAACCCAGGATTCCTGTGCTCGATGTATAAGAGTGAGAGGAGATGTTGTACAAGGGGAATTGGGACGGAGTTTTCTCTCCCGGTATCCAAGCGGATGCATCTGAATTGGTCATGGCAAAGATGAGGCCTGTGCCGTTCTTTATCACCCCGGAAATACCCACTGTTTCGTGGAGGTTGCCCTTGTTTACCACCGGGTAAGCCGTCAATAGCGCCACAACCGGATACTCATTCAAACCTGGGTGCTTTCCCCATGAAATCCCGTTGTCTGAATAGTAAACCTCGTTTTCTGCTACGGCATATGCATAATTATTATATGTAAGAATAGACGACAAATCTACTGATGCCGGAAGACCTGCAACGGTTAAAGTGGTCCAGGTGGTGCCGCTTGCCGGTTGTTTCGGATTGCTTGCATCTCTGGTAGGAGTTTTATAACCTATTACCTGATTGCCTGCAACAGAGTATACCATCAGGTCATTGTTCAGAATGATGGATTTTTGTTTGCCGACAATCTGTCCGCCTGAGAAACCTGTTTTCAAAGCGCTGGGAACTCCTCCTTTGGGGCCGCCCCAATTCAGTGAATCGGGATCTTGCTGGTGTACGTTTACTTTGATGGTGTATTCTATGGCGTTATTACCGTCAGGAGCCCATATCTTAATTGTGATCGGCTTGCGGAGATCCATGGAGTCGGCAATATTGAATAGGGTATCCAACCCAAATTCGTCTTTGGAAGTGGCGACACCTGCAATGGATAATGTGTCGATCAGGATCCTGTCGATGATTGTGTCCGCTCCAACCGGCAATGAATCTTCGTTGTATATTTCACGCTTGATTTGGTCGATAGTAAATTTGTAATGCTTTCCATGAATCGTGTCAAGGCCAAATGCATGAATGGTTGCATCCGGACTGTATGTTACTTCTTCTGAGTCCAAGCACGAAGAAATGATAATCGACACAAATAGAAAACTTACAATTACTGATAGAAATTTTATTCTCATTTGATGGATTGTGTTTATTTACAAGGTGCAAAAATAGGAACAATTTTTTCTCTACTGAACATAAACGGGAAGTTTTATATAAAATTATAGATAATGAGGTGGTTTTTACCCATGAAAAAGGCTCTGAAACAGTTGGCTTGACTCTTCCTGAGAGGGGTAGTGATGAATTATCGTCGAAAAATGTTCAAGGGTTCGATAGCTGAATTTTTTGCTTATTTCAGGAGCTTTAACACCGGAAAATAGCATTGGTTCGCATTTCTCGATGTAGATTTCATCCCATAAATCTTCGTCGATGAACGTTTGTAACAGTTGATTTCCTCCTTCTACCAGAAGGGACTGAATCTTTCGCTTGTAGAGTTCTTCCATGATTTGTGGTAGGAAATCTTTACTGTAATCCAGTGTGATGTACTCAACTGCTCCCAGACCGGCATGTTGCTGGGCGGTAAACACAAGGGTGGGGACCTGTCCATCGAATAAATGCAGGGAGTCCGGGAGTGACAGTTCCCTGTCAGTGACGATCCGTACAGGGTTTTGTCCGTACCAGTTTCGTACAGTCAAGGAGGGGTCGTCGAGTTTGGCTGTCCGTCGGCCCACCATGATGGCATCCAGCTCTGCCCGTTTCTTGTGTACCAGCATGGAACTCAAAGGGCTGGATAGTATCGTAGGGGTGCCGTTCTGCCGATCTACATCCAGGAAACCGTCGGCCGATTCCGCCCATTTCAATGTGATGTAAGGCCGATGAAGGATGTTGAATGTGATAAACCTGCGAATCAGCTCTTTGCATTCCTGTTCCAGCATACCTACAATAACTTCCCGGCCTGCCTCACGCAATTTTCGTATGCCTCTGCCTGCTACCTCGGGAAAAGGATCCAGGCAGCCGACGACGATCCGCGGAATGCCTTTCTCTATGATCAGGTCGGCACATGGCGGCGTTTTTCCATAATGCGAACAAGGTTCCAGGCTGACGTAAATGGTCGAGCGTTTCAGTAGCGACTCGTCTTTGACCGACCGGATGGCATTTACTTCGGCATGCGCCTCACCATGTTTAATGTGGTAACCTTCGCCGATGATCCGTCCGTCACAAACGATCACTGCGCCTACCATCGGGTTGGGGGAGACATTGCACAAACCGTTGCGTGCCAGTTCGATGCAGCGTTGCATGTATTTTTCTTCTTCCATCCTGTTCACCTTATTGCTATAATTTCTTATTTTTGCGCATTAAAACCCTGAATGTATGAACCGAATAACAGCTCATATACGCCAATCGCTACAAGATATTTATTCGCCGCAGGAAATCAAAAGCCTGACGATGCGTATCTGTTGCGACCTCCTGGGTCTGGAAGCGCTCGATATTTACCTGGGCAAAGATATTAATTTATCGGAAAGCAAAGCGTGCGAACTCGAAAACATTCTGTCGCGTTTGGCCAGAAACGAACCCATACAATATATACAAGGTGTGGTGCAGTTTTGCGGAATGTCTTTCCGGGTGCAGCCGGGTGTGCTGATCCCCCGTCCGGAAACGGAAGAACTGGTCGATCGGATTGTGGCCGATAGCTGTCCCGGTGCGCGGATACTGGATATCGGTACCGGCAGCGGTTGTATTGCCGTTTCTTTGTCGAAGCGCATTCCGCAGGCTGAGGTTACTGCCTGGGATGTATCGGAAGAGGCGCTGGTAGTGGCCCGTTCAAATAATGCGGCGTTGGGTGGAAATGTTTTCTTTGAAAAACAGGATGTGCTTGCTTCATCAGCCGAACGCGATCGCCAGTTCGATGTGATTGTCAGCAATCCGCCTTATGTCACCGAATCAGATAAGCGTGAAATGGAACCGAATGTACTGCTTTGGGAACCTTCCGTCGCCCTGTTTGTGGCGGATGATGACCCGTTGCTTTTTTATCGCCGCATCGCCGTTCTGGGTACCCGGATGCTATGTGCCGGAGGGAAACTCTATTTCGAGATCAATCAGTTGTATGGCGCCGAGACAGTCGGAATGCTCGAAGAATACGGGTACCGGAATGCCCGGGTGTGGAAAGATATGTATAACAATGACCGCATAGTAACTGCCGAACGATGAATGAGATAACTGAAAATGAAGCCCGGAACAAGGCCGCCGCTTTTTGTGCCGCGTCCGAGCATAGCCGGTTGGAAGTGAGCGAGAAACTACAGAAGTGGGGTGTCGGCGACGATGCGTCCGGTCGTATCCTGGATTATCTGGAGGCTGAGAAGTACATCGATGAAGAACGTTATTGCCGCGCTTTTATAAACGACAAGTTCCGTTTCTCCAAATGGGGGAAACTGAAAATCAAAGAAGCCCTTTATCAAAAAGGAATATCATCCGCCGTAGCCTGGCGTCATCTGAATGAAATAAATGAGGAAGAATATCAGGCTGTGCTTTGCGAAATTCTTACATCCAAACAGAAAAGCGTTCGTGCCAAAGACGACTACGAACTCCGGGTGAAGCTTGCCCGATTTGCCGTAAACCGTGGATTTGAGTGGAAAGATATCCAAATCTGTCTGCAAATTTCCGAGGAGGATTAAGATCACAAGTTTGATATTTAAACATAGGGTAAAAAAATAAACGGTTTCTTCTTTCTATATTCGTTCTATTTCTTTATTTTTGCGTCCTGATAATAACAATAGTTAGTTGAGTTATGAAAAATTTAGAGAGATTATTTGCAGAGAAGCTGTTGAAAATTAAAGCTATTAAGCTTCAACCGGCTAATCCCTTTACTTGGGCTTCCGGATGGAAATCACCGTTTTATTGTGACAATCGTAAAACTCTTTCCTATCCTTCTCTCCGTAATTTTGTGAAGGTTGAAATTACACGCCTCATATTGGAACGATTCGGACAGGTAGATGCCATTGCCGGCGTTGCCACAGGTGCCATTCCCCAGGGAGCATTGGTAGCCGATGCGTTGAATCTTCCTTTCGTATACGTTCGTGCCACACCAAAGGATCATGGATTGGAGAACCTCATTGAAGGAGAACTTCGTCCGGGTATGAAAGTGGTGGTAGTCGAAGATCTTATCTCTACCGGTGGCAGCAGCTTGAAGGCTGTAGAAGCCATTCGCCGGGATGGATGCGAGGTAATTGGTATGGTGGCCGCCTATACATATGGCTTCCCCGTTGCCGAGCAAGCTTTCAAGGACGCAAAAGTTCCATTGGTAACATTGACCAATTATGAAGCAGTGCTCGATGTTGCACTCCGCACCGGGTATATCGAGGAAGATGACATCGCTACACTGAACGAATGGCGGAAAGATCCAGCTCATTGGAACGCGAAGTAAGCAGATTCGAGTCGCATCGAATATCGTTATAGAAAATACCGGAGGGTGTTCCGCAGTCGTACTGACCACAGATTAACAGGTCACGCTGATCGTTCATGCGATTCTTGCGTCATCTGTTGATTTGTGGTTGTTTTTTTATGCGGATTCCTTCCTTAATAAATAGAAAAGAGAAATGGCAAAATTCGAAAGTACTGTCAGAGTGATACCCAGTTCCCAGGAACAAGTGTATAATAAACTGTCCGATTTGAGCAATCTGGAGTCAGTGAAAGATCGTCTTCCGGCCGATAAGGTGAAAGATTTGAGCTTTAACTCCGATACATTGAGCCTTCAGGTGCCTGGCATTGGGCAGTTGACGCTGAAAATTGTCGACCGTGAACCTTCTACGTGCATCAAGTTCGAAACCACGAACTCCCCACTGCCTTTCACGCTTTGGGTACAGGTGGTGCCCCAGTCGGAGGAAGAGTGTAAAATGAAACTCACTGTCGATCTTGATGTGAATCCTTTCATGAAAGCCATGATACAAGGACCTTTGCAGGAAGGGCTGGAGAAGATGGCCGAAGCATTATCGAACATACAATATTAATAACGAAGTAGAGATATGGCACAGAAACTTTGGGAGAAATCGGTTCAGGTCAACGAGGAAATCGAACGGTTTACCGTAGGACGCGACCGGGAAATGGATCTTTACCTGGCCAAGCACGATGTTCTGGGATCGATGGCGCACATCACTATGCTCGAAACCATCGGGCTGATTGAGAAAGAAGAGCTGCCCATACTGCTTGCCGAATTGAGGAACATCTATGCCGAAGCTGAGAAAGGCGACTTTGTCATCGAAGAGGGGATAGAAGATGTGCATTCGCAGGTGGAGCTGATGCTTACCCGGCGGTTGGGCGATGTGGGAAAGAAAATACACAGCGGTCGTTCACGCAACGACCAGGTGTTGCTCGACCTGAAACTGTTTACCCGTACGCAACTGAAAGAGGTAGCCGAAGCGGTGAACGACCTGTTTGGAGTGCTGATGCTTCAAAGCGAACGTTATAAGAACGTGTTGATGCCTGGCTATACGCATTTGCAGATAGCCATGCCTTCGTCGTTCGGTTTGTGGTTCGGGGCGTATGCCGAAAGTTTGGCCGATGATATGCTCTTCTTGCAGGCTGCTTTCCGGATGTGCAATCGCAACCCGCTCGGTTCGGCTGCTGGTTACGGCTCGTCGTTTCCGCTGAACCGTACGCTTACTACCCGTTTACTGGGCTTCGATTCAATGAACTACAATGTCGTTTATGCCCAGATGGGGCGTGGCAAGATGGAACGCAACGTGGCTTTTGCCTTGGCCTCCATTGCCGGAACCATCTCCAAACTGGCTTTTGATGCTTGTATGTTCAACAGTCAGAACTTCGGTTTCGTGAAGCTGCCCGATGAATGCACCACTGGTTCCAGTATCATGCCGCACAAGAAAAACCCCGACGTGTTCGAGCTTACCCGTGCCAAGTGCAACAAACTGCAATCTCTTCCGCAGCAAATCATGATGATAGCCAATAATCTGCCATCGGGCTATTTCCGCGACTTCCAGATTATCAAGGAAGTCTTCCTGCCCGCCTTTCAGGAACTGAAAGACTGCTTGCAGATGACTACCTACATCATGGATAAAATCAAGGTGAACGATCACATCCTCGACGATGATAAGTACCTGCTTATCTTCAGTGTGGAAGAAGTGAACCGCCTCGCTTGTGAGGGCATGCCGTTCCGGGATGCTTACAAAAAAGTAGGACTTGATATCGAAGCCGGTAACTTCGCTCACGATAAGCAGGTACACCACACTCATGAGGGTAGTATCGGTAATTTGTGTAACGATCAGATCCGTGCTATGATGCAACAGATTGTCGACGGATTCAACTTCCGCGAGATGGAAGAAGCCGAGAAAGCCTTGCTGAATAGGTGATAATCAAATCCATTTTACAACTTTCCCCCAAAAAGTTTGGAGGAAAGTTGTAAACCTCTTATATTTGCACCCGTTAAAAAAATGCGAAAGTAGCTCAGTTGGTAGAGCATAACCTTGCCAAGGTTAGGGTCGCGGGTTCGAATCCCGTCTTTCGCTCATCTCTACAGAGGTAAAGGATGCTCGAATGGTGGAATGGTAGACACGAAGGACTTAAAATCCTTTGGCTATAGCAGCTGTGCGGGTTCAAGTCCCGCTTCGAGTACTTGGGCAAGTGCTAATGGTCTGATAAAAGGACTGTTAGCACTTTTTTTATTGTGGTTTGCACAACATTTTGTGCATTTTCAGAATGGTACTCCTGATGCGGCTCGGATGCATCGGAAACACAGGATATGTACAAATGTACAGTGTTGAATTCTTCGTGCAGGATAGGGTTTCAGATACAATTCATGATGATGCTTACCATCATCTCCTTTTCCTCCGTTCTTGATTCAGCTATCATGATGGTAAGTGCTACAAGGGTGTGGTCGGCTATCCGCTTGCTGCCGTCTTCCTGGTAGAGAATGCCGTTCTTGTCCAGGAAATAGAGAAAAAGGGTGACTGCAATTCGCTTGTTCCCGTCGCTGAAACTATGATTCTTGGTGACAAAGTAGAGGAGGTTGGCTGCCTTTTCCTCCAGGGTAGGGTAGACATCCTCGTTATTGAAGCTCTGGTAGATATTGCCGATGCTGCCTTTGAAAGAGTCATCCTTTTCGTGACCGAACAGATCGGAATCCGCTCCAAAACGCATTTGGTCAATAAGGTTCCGACACTCCTCATAACTAAGGGTGTATGTTGCCTTACTGCCTTGCGGGCGTTTCATGCATTGGTGGTCGTAATCGTCGAGCAGGGTAAGTGCTGTGTTATAGTTCTCAATTACGCTAAGCACCTGTTTGGCATCCAGTTCATGCTGGGTACGTTTCATGATCCGTATCACTTCCCCAAGTTGTTGCAGCCGTTGGTCGTTGATGGCGTAGCCTTTGATGATATACTCTGTCAATACAGCATTGGCCCACTTACGGAAAGCTATACCTCTTTTGGACTTAACTCTGTAACCTACAGAGATAATTACATCCAGATTGTAATATTCTGTTTGCTGGGTCTGTGTTTTGCCCTCCATGGCACCATGTCGAGTGGTGGTCGCAAATTTTGCGACTACCACTTGTCCCTCTAATTCTTCGTGCATGGCATTGTTGATGTGTTTACCGATGGTCTTTACATCTCTACCG
>JAVBVD010000036.1:0-37952 GCA_031554635.1 Bacteroides sp. | reverse complement strand
TTGAATACCGGCTGACCGACTAAATTTTTATGACTATCTTTGCCCATGGGTGAATTTGTTGGTGGTACAACAAAAATACACCTTTGGGCGAAACCGCAAAGCGGGAGTAGCCCTTTTTATTTTTTTACCCGGTCAGTAGTGTTAAATAATATATAAATGTTGAGATTATGGAGAAAAAAGCAAAGAAAGAGGAATGGTACTATAAATACGAACCAGCAGAAAAGTATCGTATTTGTTATAATTGGGAGCTAACGGATGTCCGATATGTGTTGGGGGCACGATTTAATAATGATAAGGAAAAAGCGTTGATATGTATAGGTATTAATCCTAGCATGGCATTGCCTAACATCCTTGACCCTACCCTGGCAAGAGTACGGAAATATGCTGAGAGAAAAAACGAAAATTACGGTGCATGGTATATGTTGAATGTCTATCCTCAACGAGCAACCGATCCTCAGGATATGGACAAAGATGAGTCTGATGAAGAGCATGCTAAGTTTAGCATGGAGCTGCATCGTAATAATATAAACAAGATTCGGGAGCTGCTTCATGAAAATCCGGGAGCTGATATTTGGTGCGCATGGGGAACTAGCATAAATGATAGAAACCGTAAGTTCTTGCTTCGTTTGCTAGTAGGGGATGAGAAAGAAGATATAGAGGGATTACTTAGTTTGTTTGATAAAACATGCCAATTTAAAGTATACGGAGTAACTGATGAAGGCTATCCTAAGCATCCGCTTTTGATTAGAGGTGAAGATAATCTGATTGAGTTGTGTGAAGAGTGGGTGAATGAATTGAAGAAAACAGGCAAATTTAGTAAGGAAAATAGTGATAAACTGAAAAAACATGATCTGTTTCTTGAGTGAGTGGTGATGTGGCTTGATATGATTAGTGCGATATACATACACAAAGATAATCGGAAGCCGAGTTTGAATATGAAATATTTTTCCGTATTTTTGCAATAATTATTTATGAAACGTATCTATATACTCATAACAGTACTGTTTGCCACAATTCAGTTATGCCTTTCGCAAACCAACAACAGGAGTTTTCATTACGAAAGGGTGAGTGGTAATACAAATGCGTCTACCCAACAGAATGCAGCAAATAAAACTGTAACTTCTGCCGGGAAGACTACTACTGCTATAAAGAGCAAAGGTTCTCAGAGTTACTCTTCGGGGAGAATTGTGCTTGGTGGAACGCTTGGCATGAGCTTCGGTGATTATACGAATATAAACGTCTCTCCCCAGATCGGTTACATGGTAAGTAACTATTTAACTCTCGGAGGTGGCGTGAGCTATAATTACTACGGACAGAAAAATAGTGATTATACCCGTAATTATCTTGGAGCCAATCTTTATGCGCGAGCCTATCCTATTCAGTACCTATCTTTTTATGCCCAGCCGGAAGTGCAGCGAAGCTGGGGTAAAGTGAGTGCTGCGGAAAAAACAGAAAATGTGTGCGCCTGTTTGTTGCTGGGAGCCGGGTTGGTACTTCCGACCTCGAGTGGCGGAGTCAACATAACGTTTTATTACGATGTGCTTCAACAGCCATCTAGTCCATACGGTAATAAAATAGGATACTCGATCGGTTACACCTTCAGGCTGTAGCATTTTCCTATTCTCTTCATTTTTTGTTTGCATTTGCTGATTCAGGTAACTATTCTATCTGTACAGTGGTTTCCTTATTCTCTTCGTTATCCGTTCGCTAAAGATTCAAAAGAGTGTTAGTCTTAAGTGACTTGGCAAAATAAGGTATTGGGCAAAAACTGCTACTTATATTTTTGTACAATAGATAATTATGATATCTTTGTGAGCAGATGTAGGGCATAACATATTTTACAAAAAACAAAAATGCAGAACCAACGGATAACGATTTGTGCATGTGCTTCCCGGTTATTTATTCAAAAAGAAAAAGTAACAGAAATTGCCGCTGTCCTAAAAAATGCAGGCTACCACGTAAAACTGGAAGCCGACCTATGCAAAAAAGTGATGGAAACATCACCGAACCTGCCGGAGATTGCAGCCGGAGTGATACTGGCATGTCACCCGCGTGCCATATCCTCCCATCTTGACTGGCTGAAACTGGAAGCCAAACAAATAGAAAACATACGCGAAAATACCACCGAAGAAGTACTCACCCTATTCGGCTTATCCTATCCGGATATAAAGGACCCCTATTCAGAAGCAAATGACTCTGCAGAAAAAGAAGCTATCCGGAAAGAAATAGAAGCATTCCCCGTTGAAAACGGAACAGATGCCTGGTATCCCGTTCTGGATAAAAAGCGATGCATAGAATGTGGCAAATGCCACGACTTCTGCCTGTTCGGAGTCTATACCGTGGAGAATAAACAAGTCCGAGTCATAAACCCACAAAATTGTAAGAATAACTGTCCCGCTTGTGCACGCATGTGCCCGAGCAAAGCCATTATATTCCCCAAATACGAGAAATCACCCATCAACGGAGGTACGGCGCAGGAAGAAACGTTCAATCCGGAAGAGATGAACAAGATGTACCGTGACAGGTTGCAGATGCGTTTGCAGCAGCGGAAGGCCAGCGTTCCATTGACAAAGGCCAGTAGCCCACCAACAGAATCCAGTGTTCCACTGACAAAGGCTAGTACCCCACCAACAAAAACCAGTATCTCACTCTTAAAAAAGAACAACGAATGACATTCCGGGAATACATAGCGAATCTGAAAGCGGCTCTCCGCGTTCCCCGGGAATGTTCGCCCCGGCTGGTCTGGAAATTCATGTACAATTTCGGGTGGCAAAGTATGCGCAATATCAGCCGCTTCGAAAAACGACAGGCAAAAGGCAAACCCTTCTTCCCCGCTTTCGTCATGATCTCCGTAACGGAAAGTTGCAATCTGGCGTGTAGCGGCTGCTGGGTGTCCGCCGGCGGAAAGAAATCATTATCCCTTCAACAGCTCGACGGAATCATCACCGGCAGTAAGCAGAAAGGATCGTTCTTCTTTGGCATTCTGGGAGGCGAGCCATTGATGTATAAAGGGCTGTTGGATGTGATGGAAAAACATTCCGATTGCTATTTCCAACTATTCACTAATGGAATCCTGCTGACGGAAGAGGTGGCAATGCGTCTCAAGAAAATGGGAAATGTCACTCCCCTGATCAGCATCGAGGGGCTGAAAGAAGAAAGCGATGCGCGCCGGGGAAGGAACGACGTTTTCGAACGGACGCTGGCCGGAGTACGCGCTTGCCGGAAAGCCAAACTGATATTCGGAGCCGCAGCCAGTATCTGCAAAAGCAATTACAACGACCTTGTTAGCCGGGAATACATCGAGTTGATAGCCAAGGAAGGGGCCCATTATTTGTGGTATTATATCTACCGGCCGGTAGGAGCCGATCCCAACCCGGCGAATGCACTGAGCAAAGAAGAAGTGCTTTCGTTCCGCCGTTTTGTGGTGGAGCAACGGAAAGATGCCCCTCTGTTCCTCGTAGAAACCTACTGGGACGATAAAGGAAATGCGCTCTGCCCGGCGGCTACCGGTATGAGCCATCATATATCCCCGTCGGGAGCACTCGAATTCTGTCCACCCATTCAGTTGGCAAAGGATTTTATTAATGAAGACGGCTCTAATTTGGCGGAACTCTTCGAGAACTCAGAATTCCTGACCGATTTCCGGAAGATGACCGCCGAGAGTTCCCGCGGATGCATCTTGCTGGAAGACCCGCACAAGTTGGTGGAGTTCCTGGAGAAACATCAGGCCATCGACACCACCAGCCGTCAAACGATCCTGGAAGAATATAAAAAGATGGCCCCGCTTGCCGGGCACAACCTGCAAGGTGAAGAGATACCGGAAGAAAACAGCATTTATAAACTGGTCAAAAAGAAATATTTCTTTGGCTTCGGAGCCTACGGATAATCCGAGCCTATAGATATCCCAGAGCCAACAGATACTAGCGAATTATGGAAGCAAAACAACCATATCATGTCCCGCCAACCTACGTAGAGCGGAACCGTTTACGAAATGCGATCGATCATTTCGTCAACAGTCGGCTTCTTACCCCTCCTTTATCCATGGACGACCTCTCCGGTCTTTCCGACCAACTGATCCGTGACCACGAACTAGAGTCATCTGTCAAAGGCTGGCTGATGGTCGAGATCAACAATTGTGTATGGCGCGAAACGGTAGCTTCCATCCCGTATGACAAGCGGATCCTGCTATTGCCTAAGTGCCTGAGCAATTCAATAAAATGTCAGGCAGAAGTCGATGAACTGGGACTTCTCTGCCATCGCTGCAACCACTGTTCCATTCCTGACTTGCAAGACAAAGCCGATAGTTTGGGAATCATGAGTCTGGTGGCCGAAGGGTTTACCTCTGTCATCGGGCTGATCGAAAACCGGGTAGTAGATACGGTCATCGGGGTCAGTTGTTTGGATTCACTCGAAAAAGCTTTTCCTTTATTGATCAATAATGCTGTTCCCGGTTTGGCTATCCCCTTAAATAAAGATGGTTGCAAGGATACGGATGTCGACTACGACTATGTCAGCTACCTGCTCGGCATGCAATCGGATACAGAAGCGAATCTGCTGGATTACGATCACCTGAAATCCACCGTGCAGAAATGGTTCGACAAAGAGAACCTGAGGAGACTCTTATCCACTCCCACCGATCAGACCTCTTCGGTGGCGCAGGACTGGTTGGGGGGCGACGGTAAACGGTGGCGGCCCTATCTATTGGCATCCACGTATCTGGCATTGACCGGCCAACAGGAAGCGCCCGAAGAAATTCAGCGGGCGGCGGTTGCCGTGGAGTGCTTCCACAAAGCTTCCCTAGTGCATGACGATATACAGGATCATGACCTGACCCGTTATGGCAAGCAGACAGTCAATGCGGCTTATGGCGATTCCGTGGCCATCAATGTAGGCGATGTACTTCTCGGGCAGGGCTACCGGTTGCTGACGGGTTGTCAAAATATGGAACTGATAAAAGTCGCGGCCGATGCGCACATCGCTCTCTGCAAAGGGCAGGGGATGGAGCTGGAATGGAGCGCCAGCCCTCGTACGCTGACCATGGACTTTGTGCTCGATATCTTTTGCAATAAAACAGTGCCCGCATTTGAAGTGGCTCTGATCATGGGCGTTATTTGTGCGGCCGATGATCCGGTTTTACGGACCGCCCTGCATAAGTATTCGCGGGCAATGGGCATTGTCTATCAGTTGCAGGATGATCTGGAAGATTTTGATACGGACGAGCCGCTAGCTTTACGGCCTTCGGCTGTGTTGGCTGCACTTTGCGAACAGCGGACAGGCGTAGAAATTGCAGAAATTGCAGAAACCGTAGAAATCGCAGAAACTGTAGAAGCCGTAGAAACTGTAGAAGCCGTAGAGGACGATTTTATCCACTCGCTCTTTCAATGCGGGGATCTGAAAACATTCCTTCGTCTTCCTGAAAATAAAGATTCATTGGATCAAGCCCTTCAGCGGGTACGGCAAATGACGGAACACTATCACAGCGAAGCGTTGGAAGCGTTGCATGCCGTAACCAATGTGGAGCTGAAACGGTTGCTTTTCCGGGTTACACAGCGGATTTTAAAACGATAAGAAACATAAGTTCGATATAAAAGTCAGGTAAATAAGATATTCACTTCAACGGTAGATGATGACGAGAAACACCTTATCGGCGCGATTATTCAGAACCTTGCAAAAGGGAAAAGAACAACTGGGAGCGGAGGCCGTTCGCAGGATCGCTGGTTTCGTCGAATCGCAACGGACGGAGGAGGATTCTTTTAAAGATAAAAGTGGTAAGGCGGATCTTTATTATACAGCCTTCGGATGGACATTGTCCTATGTGCTGGGAATCAAGTTGAACCCTCAAAAGATGGATGCATACTTGTCGCAACAAGATACGGAAAGCTTGGATTTGATCCATTATGCCGCGTATATGCGTTGCCGGATGATCAGCCAGTTGATGAAAACCGGGAAAACCGGTTTGCTGGTACAGTCGCTCTTCACTACAAAATTCACTACAAAATTTGCCACAAGATTTGCCACAAAATTTGTCACTAGATTTGCTGCAAGATTTGCTGCAAGATTCGGCACAAGATTTGGCACAAAAATAAGAGCGCTGGATACATTCGACAGCACACCGCATCAGGATCCGCAATCGCCATATACCCGGTTTATCTGGCTGTCCCTGTTGGAAGATACCGGACACCGCATAGAAAGAAACCGTATAATGGATGCACTGGCCGATTATCAGGTGCCCGGCGGCGGATATATGAATACAAAAGACGGGCTGACGGCTACCACGAACGCAACCGTGGCGGCTTTGGCTGTCAAAGGCCAGTTGGCCGGATATAACATAGAGAGCGAAGACCTGCTTTATCTGCGTGACAGGCAGGAGGCAACCGGTGGCTTCAGTGCGGCGACGGCTTCACCCGTTCCCGATCTGTTATCCACAGCAACGGCTCTTTTTACATTGAGCTGTTACAACACGCCGCCCAACTATCCGGCCCGGGATTTCATAGAAGCCCATTGGCTGGATTCGGGAGGCTTCTCGGCTACCATATTAGAGGACGAGAGTGATGTGGAATACACCTTCTACGGGTTGCTCGCTTTAGGAGGACAGATTTAATACCATTACAGAAAAAAACAATGGAAAAACAAATAGATGAAATGATCGGAGTAGTCCGGGAACGGCTGTTAGCGAAACGTCCTGCGGATGACTCTATATGGAGAGGAGAATTGTCGTCGAGCGCCATTTCTACTTCCGTATCTGTTTTTGCATTGTACATGGTCGACAGCAAGAAATACGCATCATATATCCAGCGCGGAACAGAATGGCTGACAGCCGCTATGCATCCGGAAGGTTCCTGGGGCGACAGTCTGGAAAGTCCTTCCAACATGACAGCCACCCTGCTGACCTATGCCTCACTTTCCGCAGTAGGCACTCCCCCCAAACAAGCCAAAGAATACCTGACGAAGAAGTTTGGCGGCTCCACCGACCAACACATCATCAAAGGAGTACTGGCCTATTACGGAAAAGACCTGACTTTTTCCGCCCCCATTCTGGTGATGTGCGCCTTAGCCGGCATCATTTCCAGTTGGGACAAGATACCCCAATTGCCTTTCGAAGTATCGGTGTTACCTCAAAAACTCTTTCGCTTCTTCCGCCTTCCCGTAGTGAGCTATGCCATCCCTGCATTGATTGCTGTGGGCATACTCAGATACAGAAAGGGAAAAAAGAACCTGTTATCCCCAGTACGCGAATCGTTTATTGCCCCATCGCTCCGGGTGCTCGAGAAACTCCAACCTGCAAACGGCGGATTTCTGGAAGCAGCCCCCCTCACCGCGTTTGTTGCCATGTGTATGAGTGGCGCAGGCTATCGCGACCATATCGCCACCCAACAAGGCGTCCGTTTCCTGATTAGCAACGTGCGCGAAGATGGCTCTTGGCCCATTGACACCGATCTGGCCTGTTGGGTAACCGCCTTAAGCGTGCGGGCATTGGGCGATGATATACCGGACAAACAAGCCCTTGCCGGGAAAATCAAACAAAATGCATTTGCCTCTCAACATCCTTTTACCGGAGCCAAGGAAGGAGGATGGGGGTGGACAGACCTTCCCGGTGCTGCGCCAGATGCCGATGATACGTCCGGTGCATTGGTCGCGCTCCACATTCTGCTCGATGGTGCGTACTGTCCGGAAGTCGAGAAAGGAATCGAATGGCTGTTGGCTCTTCAGAATGCCGACGGCGGGATGCCCACTTTCTGCAAAGGGTGGGGGAAACTGCCTTTCGACCGGAGCAGCCCCGATATATCGGCCCATTCCATACTGGCATTTCAGCTTTGGGTGGACGTACTCCCCGGTGAACTGCAAAGAAAGTGCAGACGAAGTATGTCAAGCATGTTGAGGTGGATGCAAAGCATACAGGCCGCCGATGGTTCGTGGACGCCATTGTGGTTTGGCGATCAGGATGCGCAGGACGAACGCTCTCCGGTGTATGGAACTGCTATGACCGTGGAATATCTGGCCGGTTCCAAAGATCCGAAGGCTCGTGAGATGGCTCTGAAAGGATTGAAATATTTGCTCTTAGCGCAAAATGCCGATGGAGGTTGGGGAGGCGCCAAAAATGTTCCGTCCAAAGTAACGTTGACGGCGCGGGCTTTGAGCGCGCTGTCTTCTTTCCCGAAGGAAGAAGTGGTTCCCATAGAAAGTGGGGTAGCATGTCTAGAAAGAGAAGCAACCCCCACAGCAAGCGAAGCAACTCCCAAAGAAAAAGCCTTCAATTTCCTCTACCGGAAATACAAATCCGGAGAACTATACCAGCGGGAACCCATCGGACTGTATTTCTCCCGGCTATGGTACTCCGAAGAATTATATACCATCACTTTCGTATTAAACGCACTAAAAAAACTCAAAATCAATAAATCATGAAGAAAGGACTTATCTTGTGTTTATCGCTCCTCACCTTACCCTTGTGGGCGCAGGAGAACATACAATGGCGTGGAACCGACCGTACCGGCATTTACAAGGAGCAGGGATTATTGAAATCGTGGCCCGAAAACGGCCCTGAACTGTTGTGGCATTTCGACCAACTGGGCCAAGGATACTCCTCGGTGGCCATCATCAATCAGAAAATCTATGCCACCGGCGCCACCGACGGGAAAGGCACCCTGTTCGTGTTCGATACAACCGGCAAACTCCTGAATAAGGCAGAGTATAGCCCCGAATGGAACGTCAACTACCACGGCTCCCGCTGCACCGTATCGGCCAGCGACGGGAAGTTATACATTTACAGCGGCACCGGCGATCTGGTCTGTCTGGACGAGGCAACCCTTGCAGTCCGTTGGAAGAAAAGCATTATCAATGATCTCGAGGGCGAAAACCTACGCTTCGGCATCAATGAATCCCCGTTGATCGTGGACGATAAAGTCATTATCACTCCGGGCAAAAAGAACAACGTCGTGGCCTTGAACAAGAACACCGGAGAGGTGATCTGGACGTGCGCAGGCGAAGGCGATCTGGCTGCGTACTGTTCGCCCTTATACCTGCCGGATCAGCAAACACCCCAGATTGTGACGATTACCGGTAAGCACGTTCTGGGCATGAACGCAAAAACCGGAGAAAAACTCTGGTCGTTCCCCTATAACAACATGCGCGACATTCACCCGAATACTCCCGTGTATGGTGGCGATAACATGCTGTTGTGCGTATTCGGATATGGAAAAGGTTCCGTCATGCTGCGTCTGACGGATGGTGGACGCAAAGTGGAGCAAGTCTGGGAAAACAAAGAATTCGATTCGAAAATGGGTGGCACCGTCAAGTTAGGCGATTACGTGTATGCTTCCGGCGATAACAATAAATACTGGTTCTGTCTGGATTGGAAAACCGGGGAGCAGAAATACAAAGATCGCGCGATTGGGGTAGGCAATGTCATCGCAGCCGACAATATGCTGTATTGTTACTCGGAAAAGGGCGAAATGGCCTTGGTCAAAGCTACCCCCGAGAAGTTCGATTTAATCAGTCAGTTCCCGGTTACTCTCGGAACCGAGCAGCATTGGGCGCATCCTGTCCTGTACAAAGGAGTGATGTATGTTCGTCATGGAAATACGTTGATGGCGTATAAAGTGAAATGATTTGAAACCAGTCTATCGCAGGACCTGAACTCCCTTGCCGTCGGTTTAGCTTCGCTGACCGTTGGTTCAACCGACGGTTTGCGGAGCAATTAAACAATCAATACCTCTGTGGGTTTCAACCCCAGGCTTGATACGGCTTTGTGAACCAGCAGTCTGGGGTTAAAACCCACAGAAGAAGGTCGCTTCACTCCTCATTTTTAATCCGTCGGTTGAACCAACGGTCAGCGAAGCTAAACCGACGGCAAGAGAGTTGGCGAATCCTAAGAGGAATGAGAGCGAAAATCATTCTTAAAGAAGAGAATAACTGGAAAAGAAAGACAGAAATAGTAACAGAAGAAAATCATAATAAAGTAAATAAAGTTATGAAAACAAAAACCAAAGTCAGATTCCTGATTGCCATGAGCATCCTGCTAACAGTCTCCGTTATGGAAACAAAAGCACAGGATTGGCCGCAATGGCGCGGTCCGGACCGTAACGACGTGTCGAAAGAAACAAGTCTCAACCTGAATTGGTCCACCCAAAAGCCCTCCATCACATGGACCTTCCGGGAAGCGGGTGCCGGATATTCTGCCCCCACCATTGTCGGAACCACCCTCTACTGCCAAGGCGCTATGGACAATAACGGTTTCGCATTCGCCCTCGATACGAAAACCGGTAACCTGAAATGGAAACAAGCATTGGGTACCGAAACCGTTCCCGATCGCGAAAATTGCCCCCGCGGCTCGGTCACGGTAGACGGAAACAAACTCTATCTGATCCGCGGCATCGGGCAGATACACTGTCTTTCGGCAGCCGACGGCAAAGTACTCTGGCAAAAAGACTTCACGAAGGATTTCAACGGCAAACTCATGTCGCGCTGGGGCTTTAGCGAATCGCCTTTAGTAGATGGCAATCTGGTGATCTGCACTCCCGGCGGTGTGGATGGAACGATGGTGGCGCTCGACAAAAACACCGGCGCCTTGGTGTGGAGATGCAAAGAATGGACAGACGACGCCGGTTACTCTTCTCCGATCGTTGCCGAAGTCGATGGTGTGCGGCAGTACATCCAGCAATCGGCCAAAGGCGTAGCAGGCGTGTCGGCCAAAGACGGCAAACTGTTGTGGCGCGTAGAAATCCCCGGCTACCGGACGGCGGTCATCCCGACACCCATCTATCAGGATCATCTGGTGTACGTCACCGCCGGTTATAACGCCGGGTGCAACTGCCTCCGGTTGACCAAAGAGGGCGACGGTACTAAAGCCGAAACGGTGTATGCCAACAAAGGCTTGGGCAACCAGCACGGCGGCGTGGTATTGATGAACGGGCATGTGTATGGCCATTCGGACGCATCCGGCTGGGTGTGCCAGAACCTGAAAACAGGCGAAACGGCTTGGAGCCTGAGGAATAAAGAAGGCGTCAACAGAGGTGCCGTGCTGGGAGTGGATGGTCACCTGATTCTGCTCGACGAGCGTTCGGGCATGGTTGGCGTGATAGCCGCCTCGCCGGACGGATGGAAGGAACTGGGCAAAATGGATTTCCCGGAACGTACCCAGATACAGACCACAGATAATATGATTTGGGCACACCCGGTCGTTTCCCACGGCAAGCTTTACCTGAGAGACCACGACCTGTTGTTCTGCTACGATTTAACAAAATAGTTCAACGCGCACATCATGAAAAAAATAGGACTCCTATGCCTGTTCATTCTGGCAGGGCATATGGCATCAGCACAAAATAGTGTACAATGGCGGAACGACCGCACAGGTATCTATCCTGAAACCGGATTACTGAAATCATGGCCGGCGGACGGTCCCGAATTGCTCTGGCAGTTCGACGGGTTGGGCAAGGGCTATTCGTCTGTGTCCGTCGATAAAGAAAAGTTGTATGTAACCGGATACCACGATGGCAAAGGATATCTGTATGTGTTGGACACGGATGGCAAGCTCCGGCAGAAAGTGGAATTTGGCGCCGAATGGGATGCCGACGGCTACGTGGGAGCCCGCAGCACCGTGATGCACGATGGCGGGAAACTGTATATCGTAAGCGGACTGGCCGAATTGTTCTGCTACGATACCCAAACCCTGAAACCCTTGTGGAAGAAGAACTACCTGCAAGAGTACGGCGCTGAGAATACCAAGCATGGCTGGAACGGTCCTCCCTTGCTGGTAGGCGATAAGCTGATCATTGCACCCGGCGGAAAGAAAGACCACGTGGTAGCGCTGAACAAGTCGACGGGCGATGTGATCTGGAGTGCGAAGGGGGCCACGGAAAATGATATGTCCGGATATGCTACACCTATATATATAAGTGATCAGCAGACTCCGCAGGTGGTGGCCATGATGTCCGGCCATATCATCGGGGTGGACGTCTCGAACGGGAAATTACTTTGGTCGCATCCGCACTCCAACCGCTTCGGCGAACATCCCAATACGCCGGTGTACAGTAACGGTATGTTGCTCTGTACCAGTGCTTACGGCAAAGGTTCCGTCATGTTGCGCCTCACGGACGGGGGACGGAGCGTAGAAAAAGTCTGGGAGAATACCGATTTCAGCCATAAGACCGGTAATACGATGAAGGTCGGGAATTATGTCTACGGCCCGGGCGAACGGACGAATTGGCATTGTGCGGATTGGCAGACAGGCAAGACTTTGTACAGCGACCCTGCACTGGGGGTAGGGACGATCATTGCCGCCGAAGGTTTGCTGTACTGCTATTCCGAGAAGGGTGAAATGGCTTTGGTAAAGCCGAACCCGGAAAAATTTGAGATCATCAGCAAGTTCCCGATTACATTGGGTACCGAGCAGCATTGGGCGCATCCGGTGATTTATAAAGGAGTGATGTATGTCCGGCATGGCGATACATTGATGGCGTATAAAGTGAAATCATGAAAAATAAAAAGATAGTAACAATCATTACCGCACTCATAATACTCATTTACAGCGGTATCATCATCGGGTGGCACATATACGTCCCCGGGAGGGATCTTACTATCCAGTCACCCGGTGCCGACAACCGTCCCGCAGGCCAGACCCGGGCGGCCAATGACGTACTGATCGGCGAATTCTTCATGAAGTACGAGGACGCCACCTCCGAACTTACCGGCCAATGGAACAGTTTCCGGGGCGAATCGACTACCAATATCATAGAAACACCCGGGAATATCAGAACCTCCGAAGAAGAATACCCCATCCTGTGGAGTGTCGAAACCGGCGAAGGACACGCCGCCCCCGTCATCTACAACGGCCGGGTATATTTCCTCGATTACAACGAAGAACTCAGTTCCGACGCCCTGCGCTGCTTCTCGCTGGAGACCGGCAAGGAACTTTGGCGCCGGTGGTACCGCGTGCCCATCAAACGCAACCACGGTTTCTCGCGCACCGTCCCTGCCATCGGCAACGACTATATCATAACCATCGGCCCCGAGGGACATGTGATGTGCTGCGACCCGGTTACAGGCGAACTGAAATGGTCGCTCGACATGCAGAAAACGTTCAAAACCGAAGTCCCCTTCTGGTACACCGGTCAGTGCCCGCGTGTCGATAAAGACATTCTGGTACTGGCTCCCGCCGGGGAAGAAACACTGCTCACCGGACTCGATTGCCGTACCGGAGAGACCGTCTGGACCACTCCCAATACGCTGCATTACAAGATGTCTCATTCCTCGGTGATGCCGATGACCTTGAACGGAAAGAGAACCTATGTGTACATCGGGATCGGAGGGGTTTGCGGAGTCTCGGCCGAGGAGAACGACCGCGGGCACCTGCTGTGGAGCGCCGACAAATGGCAACCCTCCGTGGTAGCCCCTTCCCCGCTTCAGGTATCGGCCAACCAGATCTTTATGGTCGCCGGATACGGGGCAGGCGGAGCGTTGCTGCGTGTAGACCGTTCGGGCGATAAGTGGACAGCCACCGTAACCGAGCAGCACAAGCCGAACGAAGGGTTATCCAGCGAACAGCAGACGCCGATATTTCATAACAACATGATCATCAGTGTGATGCCGAAGGATGGTGGTGCGCTCCGGGGCAAACTGGTGGGCTATGCTCCTTCCAACCTCCGCTCGCCGGTATGGACATCGGCTGCCGACGAACAGTTCGGACTCGGCCCTTACCTGCTGATCAACAAAAACCTGTTTGTCTTCAAAGAGGACGGTGAACTGTATGTGTACGAAACCCAGCAACGTGGCATGAAACTGTTGAAAAAACAGCGGATCATGGACGGGGCTGACGCTTGGGGACCCATGGCTTATGCCGATGGGATGTTGATTGTGCGGGATGCTCACGTAGTAAAATGTCTTAAAATCAGATAGACGATGGGAAAAACATGGAAACTCATACTCAATGCCGCTATCTTTCTGGTAGTGGCGGGATTCATCTGGTATATGGTGCGATCGGTCAACCGGGAAGATAGCACGTATGTGGAAACTCCGGCGGAAACTCCGCTCGGCAGTGCTTATAAAGCGGTTTCTTCGTTCGAGTTGCCGCAAGAGATCAAACGCTTTGAGTGGCACGACGGAAGGTTCTGGATTGCTTCCGGAGAGTCGGTGTATATATATGACACCGCTGGAAAGAAAATCTCTTCCTTCCCGGTAAAGCAGCATGTGAGGGACATTGCCGTGGGAGAAGGGCGGGTCTACATCCTTTACCCTACGGCTATCGAAGTGTACACCACCGGTGGAGAACTCTCCCACGCTTGGGAAGCTTGTAGCGAGTTATCCGATTACTGCTCATTCGCTTTGGTGGGCGACTTCGTTTGGGTAACGGATGCGGAAAACAAAAACATCTGCCAGTACACGAAAGAAGGAAACTTCGTCCGGTTTATCAAAAGTCCCCACGGTTTCATCATTCCCAGTTATTCGTTCGATATAGCCAGTCTCAACGATACCGTTTACTGTGCCAACTCCGGCCGGCACCTGATCGAAACCTATACGCCCGACGGTGAGTTCATAGCCTCTTTCGGCGGAGCGGGCGGAGAACCTGGTTCCTTTGCTGGATGTTGCAACCCCGCCTATATTTCGTTTACACCCGGAGGCGAACTGATCACCTCAGAAAAAGGAAATCCCCGTGTCAGTGTTTTTGAACGCGACGGAACGTTTAAGGAAGTTATCCTGAACAGCCGTCTGCTGGGCGGTGGGAACAAAGCCTACGAAACACGGACGGACGGGAGCCGGTTGTTCGTGGCCGGGAAGAACAAAATGGTCGTCTTTGCAAAAGAATAAGCGGTTTTATATTCTCGCTGAAAACCCTTAGGACGGGTGGGCACTTCCTGTTGCCGCCGGTTGGAGAGACTGTGTGAAAAGGGGGTGGGCAAGGGAGCATTTGTCCTATGGCTGTCTTACTAAACCACTCATTTGATCACTTCAATCAATGCCTGTCCAAAAAAAGAAGAAAGCATTGACAATGTGCGAATGGTAAAGTTATGTTGTCCACTCAACCATTTGGTTACTTCACTTGGGCGTTTGCCTATAGCTTCGGCAAATTCCTTTCTGGATAGTCCCTTCTCTTTAATCAGCACAACCAACCGATCGGCTATTGCAAAAGATAAATCAACCTCATTCTTTACATCTGCCGGAACTTGGGCTACCATTTGCTGAAAATTATTCTGAACCGTTCTCATAGGTCAAATGTATTATTGGTTTCTATTGTATTCTCTGTAATGGTTACTGAGCCATCTTTTACGCATTCCTTTATCAGTTTCTCAAACTTCTGCAAAGTTAGCACATAACCTTTTAAGGTATTATCCTCATTATAAGTCCTCGTTTTCTTTATGCCACCATTTCCAAGAATGAGTATTTTTTCAGAAAGACGAAGACAGTATAAACGAAGCTTGGATTGAGCCACAGGCAAGGCGCATACTCCATCATTGTATTTACCTTCCGGACGAAAGAAGCGTTCTAATGCACCCCTGTCTGCTATCTTATCAATGAATGATACAATGCGCATCAAATCAGGATTGTACTCTGCTTCATCCTTGAACTTGTTATAAAAACATTCAAATTCGCTGTTGGTTTCTGTTAGAAACTGAATAGTATATATGGTGCAGTTATCTGCTCCATTAACAAGTACAAGTTCGACTTCGCTCATATAAATAGTTTGTTATTATCTGGAGCAAATGTACGAAGAATATTTTACTTATAAGTAAAATGACAACGAAAAGGTTCTTCTTTTTAATGAGTTTCTTACTGTTTTAGCCTAATGATGAGTATATTTGTAAAGAAAATCGGTACTGAGAGTTCGGAATAATTACGGTTATTATACAGAAGAATAAACAGATGGAATCAGGCAGAGACAAAAAGACAAAGACATCGCGCACAGAGGAGAAGACAGCAATGTCGCGTACGGAGCAAAAGACAGCGATATCGCGCAGAAAGTTCCTGCAACTATGTGGTTCTGTACTCGCGGGAGGGACGATCGTGGGATTGTCGGGCGTATTGTTCCATAAACGATCGACCGCTCCGGCCGAAGCTCTTCCATCGTCTCCGTACAAACTGGTCGCCTCCTTCCGGGTACCGGAAACCGTGGAGGCTTTCCAACTGGCGAACCATCAAATCACAGTAGCTGCGTCTGAACATATCTACACCTATGATAGGACGGGAAACCTCCTGAATACCCGGCCTCGAGAAATCTCCGACCATTTTACCCCTTCGGCCCCTTCCTCCGGAATAACCTATACGGATGGGAGAGTGTATTGCATAGAGGGCGACTCCCGCCGGTTGTTGCTGGATAGCCACACGTTAGGCGATGCCCCTGCCGTATGCGACATACAGTTCAGTGAGGACAAAATCATTGTGGCGAGCAAAGACCTGATCTCCACCTATCAATACGACAAGGCGCTGGCTGCCCGAAACACCTGCTTCGGCTGCAATGAGAACTGTCCGCTCAACCGGTTCGAGTCTGCCTGAAACGGCTATGAATACCGTCTCGGATACCGGAATACGATAGCCAGCACCGCAAAAATCCCCATCGTAAACGGATAATACAGGTTGCTTACGATGCTGATAGGCGAAATCCCCGCCAGTCCCGCAGCAATCAGCATCTGTGCGCCGTACGGGATGATGCCCTGCACAAAACAAGAGAACGTATCGAGCAGACTGGCCACTTTCCGCCGGTCCAGCCGGTACTTGATAGCTATATCCTTGGCCAGCGATCCGGTCGTGATGATGGCAATGGTATTGTTTGCCGTGCACAAGTTGGCAATGCTCACGAGGGCCGCGATGCACAGTTCCGCACCCCGCTTGCCTTTGACGTGCCGCGTCAGTTTACCGATGGCAAACTCGATGCCCCGGTTGTACCGGATCGTTTCGAGCATCCCGCCCGCCAGCAGAGTCACGATAATGAGTTCGCCCATGCCCACAATGCCTTTGCCCATCGAACCAAACCATTCGAATACAGAAAACCCACCCGTCACCAGACCGATGAAAGCCGTCGTCAGGATACCCAGAATCAGTACCAGCATCACATTCAGCCCGGCGATGGCAGTTCCCAGCACCACCACATACGGAACCACCTTCAGCCATTCGATGGGATGCGTATCGGCCACACTGGTGACGGAAAGTCCTTGTACAAAGTACACGATCAGCACCAACACGGCGGCAGGGACCACAATCAGGGAATTCACCCGGAACTTATCGCGCATGGAGCATCCCTGCGTGCGGGTCGAAGCAATGGTCGTATCGGAAATGAACGAAAGGTTATCGCCGAAGAACGACCCGCCCACCACAATACCCACCATGAACGGCAGGTCGATACCCGTTTTCTGCGCCAGTCCGATGGCCACCGGGGTGAGCGCCACAATGGTTCCCACACTCGTCCCGATCGAAAGGGAGATAAAGCACGAAGCCAAGAAAACACCTGCCAGCAACAGGTTGTCGGGCAGTATATGGAGGGTGAGGTTCACCGTCGCTTCAATGGCTCCCATCGTTTGGGCGCTTTGGGCAAAAGCCCCTGCCAATATGAAAATCCACACCATGAGCATGATGTTCTTGTTCGATGCTCCTTCGGAAAACTGGTGTACCCGTTGTTCCAGCGTCAGCCCGCGGGTGATGGCGATGGCATAACACGAAGAAACCAGGAAAGCCACCGTGATGGGGACTTTGTAAAAGTCGTTCACAATGATGGAGGTGACCAGATAGAGGCACAGGAAGACGAGCAAAGGACTCAATGCCCACCAGCCCTGCCGGTTGGTAGGCGTTTTTATTTCATTCATGTGGCCGCTATTTTTGATTCAACAGATACACCACCGTACGACTATTACCATACTTCCTCAGCCATCCCTCTTCGATGAACGAATGAATATCCCGCATCGCCTTGCCTTTCAGGGTCGATGTGATGCGGCAATAATCCGCACAGGTGGCAACCGTGTGTGTGCCCAGAAAATTTTTCAGCAACTGCGCCCGCTGCCCGATGGACAGTTTTGACGACTGGCTCCGCTTTGTTTTCACTTTCTCCTTCTCCGTATAAGTCAGGAAATCCCGCATCTTTTTGCTGGCGCGAAAGTTGAGTTGGCTGAACTCTATGGACTCCGCCCGGATCTCCTTCCGGTTCATCACCCGCCGGCTGGTGAGGGATACCGACAGATAACCCAGCTCACCCAATTGTACGCTGTACCCTTCGCTCAGGAAAAACTGGACCATATCCTCAACTGCTGCCATCACCCCTTTGGTTTGGGCCACGCTGAATCCGCTGACCTGCTCCATCCGTTGCCACAGTTTTTCTGCCGGTATAGTGCCGCGCGAAACGGCCCGTGCCCGCAATTTCCCGTCGTTTTCATCGTCTTGAAACTCATTCGTTTCATAAAATTCGTACTGAATAGCCATACATATTCTCCTATATTAATACGTTGATAGTGCTGCATGAGGAAAGCTAAATCCCGGTATGCCTAAATCTATTTCCTGATTGGCCTAAATCTATTTTCCGGTATGCCTAAATCTATTTTTCAATATGCCTAAATTTATTCGTTCCACTGCGGTGTCTTTTTTGTTCCACCAGGATGCAACTTTTGTTCCATTGGGATGATATTTTTGTTCCATCGTGATGGAACAAATAAATTTATTCTGCGAAAATAATAAAAAAAGGCATACCGGGCAATAGATTTATTCTAAAACAGAATTAGTTTTTAGTATTGTAAACGTCCCAGATAACACGTACAAGTTCTTTACCGGCTGTTTTTCCGTCGATTTACCTGTATTGTATCAAGATGCCTGTTTTTCTTTTTAAGTATTTTTTTATAGTAGCAGGGCAAGAGTAACTATTGAGCGAATATAGAACCTGATTTTCAGTATCTTATGAAGCGTTAGCAGCCCCAAAACGTCAGAAATGTATCAGATTGGGGTGGAATTTGTTGTTATTTACTTCGTAAGCCGCTGTATATCAGTGATACAATATTCGGTTTTTCGCTGAATAGTTCCGATGCCGGGGCTCATTGGGCTGTACTGACTCTGTGATTGCCATATGACAGCAGAGCTGATCATTTCACCGGGAATTGCAAACCATCTCCGCCTGCCGACTGTTATTTTAGCACAATATCCCGTATTGCAACCAAGGAAAACTTAACCCTTACATATAGAAAGAAGATGGATTTACATTCAGGATTGCCTTATTGGATTGCCCGGAATCCACTGGACGAGTATTTCAATCCGCTCGAAAAGAACCATGCTACCGACGTGGCGATTGTCGGCTCCGGCATCACCGGTACACTTGTGGCGTACGAGCTGTGCAAGGCCGGTATCCGTTGCACGCTTGTGGACAAACGGACGCTATCCACCGGAAGTTCTTCGGCCAGCACCGCTTTGCTGCAATATGAGATAGACGAACCGCTGCACCGGTTGGCCCTGAAAGTAGGCGAGAGGAATGCCGTGCTGGCCTACCAATGTTGCCTGAAAGCGATTGACGACCTCGAAGAAGTGTTCCGCCAAGCGGGTCTCGATGCCGGGTTCGAACGTGTGCCCAGCCTGTTCTTTGCCAGCAACAAGCAGGGGCAAATACTGATCGAAAAGGAGTTCGAGATCAGGAAGAAGCACCGGCTGCCCGTCAGTTTCCTCCCTGCCGACAGGGTGAAAAAGAAATACGGGATTGAAACCCTGTGCGCGTTGGAAAACCACCGTTCGGCACAGATGGATGCTTACCGGGCGTCGGTCCGCCTACTCGAATACCTTCAGCTGAAACACGGGCTGACAATTTATACCCATACGCAGGTGACCCGCTGCCGGAAGACCCCCGGCGGTTATGAACTGCACACCGACCGGGGACACAGCATAGATTGCCGGTACGTAGTCATCGCTGCCGGATTCGAAGCCGGGAAGTTCCTCCCCCGGAAAGTGATGCAACTCACATCGACCTACGCCATCCTCTCCGAGCCAGTCGACAGCCAACTGCTTTGGCCCGGAAAAAGTCTCCTGTGGGAAACGCGCGACCCTTACCTATATATACGCACAGCCGGCAACCGCATTTTGGTGGGAGGCGAGGACGAGGAGTTTCACGACCCGGTACGCAGGGACGATCTGCTACGGAGCAAAACCGCCTTGCTGGAAAAGAAGTTCCGGCGGCTGTTCCCTCACCTGCCTTTCAAAACCGACATGGCTTGGTGCGGCACGTTCAGCTCCACCACCGACGGACTGCCTTATATCGGCGAATGGCCCGGAAAGAAAGGCATGTTCTTCGCCCTGGGATACGGAGGCAACGGAATTACGTTCACCTTAAAATACAAATAACCATGATTTGGCAAACCTGTTTACTCCTCTATTTCCTGCTTGTAGCGGCGTTCATCTACAACCTGATCCTTGACTACAGCAACAGCAATCCGGTGAAAACCATCTGCTGGATATTCGTCCTCGTGTTTGTTCCAGTGGTGGGAGTGGTTGCTTTCTATATGGTGGGACGCAACATCGGCCGGAAGCGGTCGAAAATCCGGAAGTTGCGCGCACAGTTCTACCACCATCACCAATGTACGTGCGCGTTTCAGGCGAACGATCCGCTTTACGCCCGGTACACGGAAGTCAAACGGCTGATATTCAACGTGGAACGCTCACCTGTATTCCCCGGCAACCGCATCGAGGTATATCCCGGCGGGAAAATCAAGTTCGAACACCTGCTGAAGGACATCGCCGACGCCCGGGAGCATATCCACATCTTCTATTTCGCCATCGGCGACGATGTGATCGGCGGACAATTCAAGGATAAACTGATAGAGAAAGTACAATCGGGCATAAGCGTCCGGCTGATTTACGACGGACTGGGCTGCAACCGGACCAACCTCAAATATTTCCGACAGATGCAGGAGGCTGGGGTAGAGGTCAGAACCTTCCTGCCGCTGAGTTTCCCGCGCATCATTCACAGCATCAACTACCGGAATCACCGGAAAATCGTTATTATCGATGGGCAGGTGGCTTACACGGGCGGCATCAATGTAAAAGATGAATACATCGACGGACTGCCGTGGGGCCGGTGGAACGACATACATTTCAAGATAGAGGGCCCGGCGGCACAGGGGCTGCAATCGGTGTTTCTGGCCGATTGGTACTACGTCTCGGGCGAATACCTGACGGCCGACACATTCTTTCCTGCCTGCCAACCAGCGGGAACGAGTCCGGTGCAAATCGTGAGCAGTGAGCCGTTTGGCCTGCACTCGGCTGTACTGGAAGCGATGTTTGCGGCCATCACCCGCGCCCGGAAGTCTGTTTACATCGAAACTCCGTACTTTGTGCCTACCAGTTGCCTGCTGAGGGCCATACAGACGGCAGCCATGAGCGGCATCGACGTGCGGCTCATCATTCCCAAGCGGTCGGACAACGGTGGTGTGCAGCATGCTTCGAACACGTACATCGAGTCGCTGCTCAGGCACCGTGTCAAGGTGTACCGGTATGCCGATGGTTTTACACATTCCAAACTGATGCTGGTGGACGATGAACTGCTGATTGCCGGTTCGACCAATCTGGATATCCGCAGCTTGGAACTGAATTTCGAGACCAATGTTTTTATTTATGACGAGGAAGTGGCCCGGGAGGTGAAAGAGGTTTACCTTCGCGATCTGGCCGTCTCCGAACCGGTAGAACTGGAACAATGGATCGCCCGCAGCAAGTGGACGCGGTTCAAGGAAGCCTGTTTCCGGTTGGCCTCGCCGTTGTATTAAATTGTTTATAGCAACAAAGGCTATTCAGCGGTCTTATTGTATTTCTCGAGCAGGCCGAATACACTGTTCCGGTTGCTCTCCGGGAGATTATACCATTTGTTCGCAAATTTACTCCGGCCGTTCTCTTTCCATATCATCAGCCAGTCGCTTTCATCCGCCGTTTTATTCTGATAAAAAAAAACCACCGGATAGTCGGGCGCCAGCAATTTCATCATGATACCGCTTTTGTTGAGTGCCGTATCGCATACTGCCTCCTGTAAATATCCGGTCAAAGGCTTGCAATCGGCCATATCCATCCGGAAAGGCTGCCCGTCGATGGGGATGAAAAGCATGGAATCTACCGTTTCGGGATTAATAAACAGGCTCAGGCTGTCGGTGGTGACGGTTGCCGTATCACCGGAAGCATCGGATACCGGTTTCTTGAAATTGCACGACGTGGATATTACTGCCCATACGAGTAAGCAGGGGAGTAGCGGTAAAATAATTTTCTTCATATCTGTTTTTATTACATTTTTTTTGTGCAAAGGTACAATTGTTTTTAAGCAATAATCATATCGGACAAGGGAAATTCAGCCATTGAGAAGATTAAGTTTTCATCATGCGGCATCCATGTAAAACAAAATCGAAACAAGATTTGTTACAAAACGGATATTTTAAATGCCGTTTTTCAGCCTGATATACAAGGGTAAAAGCATTGATAATAATTTAAACCAATTAAATTGTACGCGTATGATTAAGAAATTATTCCTCCTGTCGCCGCTGGCCGCCATACTATTGTCCTGCGGTGGAAGCACAGCGAAAAAGGCCGCCGAACAGGCGCAACAAGATTCGGTCACCGTCCAAACCGTCAAAGAAGCATACATCTATGGCTTCCCGCTGGTAGTCATGGACATTTCCCGCCAACAGATGACCGATGGAACACCCGGTGCAAAAGGTGGTGGAATGAGGGCGGCAGCCAATTCGTTTGCCAATCTTTCGGTCTTCCCCGATGCATCGTTTACCGATGTGGTGCGTCCCAATGTGGACACCTATTACTCCTCGGCCTGGCTCGATTTGAGCAAAGAACCCGTGGTGCTCTCGCTGCCCGACACGAAAGGGCGTTACTACATGATGCCCATGCTGGACATGTACACCAACATCTTCGCCTCGCCCGGCACCCGTACTACGGGCAACGGTAAGGGCGATTTTCTGGTTACCGGACCCGGCTGGACAGGTCAGATTCCCGCAGGCATGAAGCAGATCGAAGCGCCGACCGCCTCCGTTTGGATCATTGGCCGCACGCAGGTGAACAGCAAGGCCGATGGCGATAAAGTGGTGGTGCCTCTGCAAAAACAGTACAAGCTCACCCCGCTGAGTGCCTGGGGCAAGCCGTATACCGCTCCCAAGCCAGAGCCGAACCCTTCGGCGCCCAAAGGCTTCCCGAATGCAGTCGTGGAGCAGATGTCCCTCACGGATTATTTCAACTACGTGAACAAGCTGATGGCCACTTATCCCGCTCCGGCAGCCGATAAGGACGTGCTGGATAAGTTTGCCGCCATCGGCGTGGGAGTAGGCAAGACGTTCGACCTGTCTGCCTTAAGCCCCAATGTGCAAACTGCCTTGGCCAACCTGCCCAAAGAAATTTCTGCCGAACTGATCAAAAACGTATTCCCGCAAAAGGAAAACGGTTGGGATATGCTGCTGAAGGTCATGGGTACATACGGCACCAACTACGCGCAACGGGCGCACATCGCTTTCATCGGCCTGGGTGCCAACCTGCTCGAAGATGCTATTTATCCTTTATGTTCGGTGGATGGTGACGGCAATCAGCTGAATGGAGCCAACAAATATGTGATTCACTACGACAAGGGACAGATGCCTCCGGCCAATGCTTTCTGGTCGCTCACGATGTACGATCCCAAGGGGCATCTGGTGGCCAACCCGCTGAACCGCTATGCCATCGGCGACCGGAGCAGTCTGAAAACGAATGCCGACGGTTCGGTGGATATTTATCTGCAAAACACATCGCCCGGCAAGGATAAGGAAGCCAACTGGTTGCCTGCTCCCACGGGTAATTTCAACCTTGCCCTGCGTGTGTATTATCCCAAACAGGCGATGATTGACGGTAGTTGGAAGATCACCTCTGTTAAGAAGGTTCAATAAATATTGAAGGTACGCTGGGGACAAATCGTGAATTTTGCGGTTTGTCCCTTCTTTTTTTGAGTCGCTTTTCGCTTCACGGGTCGACAGAGTAGATCATCAGTTTCAGCTATGACAGTTAAATTAGTATATTCTCACTGAACTACTCTTTAATATCTTTGTTGTAGATACTAAAAATAGTATCTTTGTATAAACGAAAGAACTATGGGAACAAAAGAAAAGTTGATAGAACGCTTCCTGACTTTGCCGAAAGACTTTACTTATGATGAAGTAAAACGATTGTTTAGGTTATTTGGTTATGAAGAAAGCAACAAAGGGAGCACATCAGGTTCACGGGTAGAGTTTGTTAATTCAGATGGTACAGATTCATATATTATGCACAAGCCACATCCTTCAAATATAATAAGAGGGTATGTGATGAAGCAATTGAAGGTGTATGTCGATGAAAATAAGCTAATTGAGAAATACGAACAGAGTAAAAAACAAAGAAAGGAGTAAGTTATGGGACTGTTAAAGTACAAAGGCTATACGGGTAGCGTAGAATACAGCGAAGAGGACAATTGTCTTTTCGGCAAAGTTCTTGGGCTCAGAGGCGATTGCATCACTTATGAGGGCGAGAGCGTTGCGGAGCTAAAACATGATTTTGAAGGTGCTATTGATGATTATCTGGCAAGTTGCAAAGATCGTGGGGTGGAACCAAAGAAGCCATATAGCGGTAAACTGATTGTACGTATGCCATCTGATTTGCATGGAATGGTAGCGATGGCAGCCGCTAAGACTGGCACAACTATTAATGATTTTATTAACAAAGCAGTATCAAAGGAACTGGAGCATGAGATAGCTATGTAGCTAGCTTATTATCAAAAGTCTAACTTACGATTTGTTACTTTAAAAATGAGAGGCTACCCATTTTTGGACAGCCTCTCTTCATACATATAATGGCGCTGTTGCGGGATGCGTTTACCCCTTAATGACCGCCAACGGACTTAATTCTGTTTTGATTTTTACTAAATCCGACTGAAATGCCATAACCTGGGAAATATCTTTGTAAGCCGAAGAAGCTTCTTCCAAGTCCGATCGGCCTCTGACCGAGTGGATGATTCCCAGTTCGTCCAATTTCCGCTTTTCGGTTTCCAGATCCAGCGTTCTGACGGCTGCACTACGGCTCAATGCCCGTCCGGCGCCGTGCGAACAACTCATGAAACTTTCCGGATTTCCCAACCCTTCCACGATGTACGATTTGGTTCCTTGCGAACCGGGAATGATGCCGGTTTCCCCTTCTTTGGCCGAAGTCGCTCCTTTCCGGTGAATAATCACTTTCTCTCCGAAATGCTCTTCGAAAGCAGCATAGTTGTGGGCAATGTTGATGATGGGCTCAAAATCGACACCTGCTATAGCTGAGGAAGCGGCTTCTTGAATTCGCTCCATCATCAACCGGCGGTTGGCAAAGGCGAATTCCGTACAGTAACGCATTTCCTTGTAATACTTATGCGCTTCGTCTGTCTGGAAAGGCAGGAATGCCAAGTCGGCTTTCGGGTTGACGGAAGAAAACCAAAGTTCGTTCATTTTTCTGGCAATCCGGTTGTAATGGTCGGCCACCTGTTTGCCCAGGTTACGGCTACCGGAGTGTATCATGATCCACAGGTAACCGTCGTTACAGCGTTGCAGTTCGATGAAATGATTTCCGCCTCCCAGCGTTCCGAGCTGTTTCAAGGCTCCTAAATACTGGTTTTTGATCACGGGAAGTTCGTCGATGTTGAAATCCTGCGGCATCAGGTCTTCGTCCTGCCGTTCTTTATGACGGTCGAAACCCAGCGGAACCAATTCGCGGATACCGATCATTATTTTCTTGATGTCTTCTTTGGATATGGAATCGGCCAGTGTGTTGGTTTTCACCGCACACATTCCGCAACCGATATCCACACCGACGGCATTCGGGATGATCACTCCTTGGGTGGCCAACACTCCGCCAATAGGCATTCCATAGCCTTGATGGGTATCGGGCATCAAACAAATTTGTTTGAAAGCGAATGGCAGGTTTGCCAGATTTTTAGCTTGTACGATGGAACCTTCTTCCGGTTCGTCCAACCACATTTTGATTGGGATTCGTTCTGTTGAAATTACTTTTTGCATAATTATTTATTTTCTTTATCACTCTTGACTTTGCAAAGATATTTCCTTTGGTACGCAATCTTTTTGCGCAATGAAAATTATTTTCTATTTTTGCGTAAATGGTAAAAATCAGAAGTAACTCTTCTCTACGACATTCTGTTTCCTGGTCCCTCCAGTGAGATTCGAACTCACAACCGGAATTTCCACACATGCTGCGAAAAGTGAATTATTTTGCCCTTTTTGTACTTCTTCTCAAAAACAATTCCTATATTTGCACGAAAAGAGCGGTAAAATGCACCTTGTAGATATATATAACAAAATCAAAGAACGTCGTTCTCTGCTTGGAATCACCCAACAGGATTTAGCTGACATTTCCGGTGTGGGATTGAGGACGATTAAAGAAATCGAGACGGGAAAAGGAAATCCGTCCATACATACATTACAGAAAATCCTCGATGTAGTAGGTATGGAACTGGATGTACAAATCAAAAAAATGATTGAATAATGAGAACAGCCAGAGTGTATATGAACGGAATAGTTGCGGGCATGTTGACTGAAAATGACGACGGCTCGTTTGTGTTCCGGTACGATGAAGATTATTTATCCAACCCCCTCTATTCGTCCATCAGCCTCACATTGCCGAAGAGACAACAAGAATACAACTCAAAAATGCTTTTCCCATTCTTTTCCAATATGATCTCGGAAGGTGTAAACCGCAGGGTTCAAGCCAACAAATTTAAAATCGACGAAGACGATAGCTTTGGATTGTTGATGGCAACGGCTCAAAGTGATGTTATTGGCGCCATTACCATTGAAAAAACATGAAACAGATACCTGATATAAAAAACTGCCCCGGCACTCTTGCCGCCGGATATACGACCTATAGCCCGACGGCTTTACGTCGTGTATTCAACAACAAGAAAGTAAGTCATCTACTCGATTTCTCGAACGATGAGAATAGCCGTGCGTTAATTGACGATAACATCGGACGTATATCCATATCGGGTGTTCAGGAAAAGCTATCGGCTGTTGTTGAAAAAGGAAAAGTAATCCTTACACCCCAAGGCGTTCAAGGTAGCTACATCATCAAACCTGCACCGGATGACAAACGGTTGAAGTATCGGAACTTTATGCCTGCCAACGAACACTTGACCATGCAAATTGCCCGGCAGGTGTATGGTATTGCAACAGCAGAAAATGGCTTGCTCTTTTTTCAGGACGGCGAAGCTGCTTACATTACCAAACGTTTCGACATACGCGCGGATGGATTAAAAATCAAACAGGAAGATTTTGCTTCGTTGTCGCAGAAAACAAATGAAACTCATGGAAAACAGTTCAAATATACCGGAAGTTACCTGGATATGGGCTTGTTGTTTCCGAAATATATAGCGGCCTGGCAAATAGAAGTAAGTAAATTTTTCCGCTTGGTACTATTCAACTACCTGTTTGCTAACGGCGATGCTCATCTGAAAAACTTTTCATTGCAACAGTCCGAAAACGGCGATTACTTACTAAGCCCTGCTTATGACTTACTGAACAGTTCCCTGCATATTCAGGATGAAGATTTTGCTTTGGAGAGTGGGTTGTTTGGCAAAGAATATTATTCGGAAATTTACCTGCAAAAAGAACATCCATGTCAGGATGATTTCATTACTTTCGGTAAAATGATTGCTGTTCCCGACATCCAAATACAAAAGATAATGAAAGAGTTCCTTACTTTCCAATCATTGGTTTATGAGCTCACGGAACGTTCTTTTTTGGATGATAGACTAAAACGAATGTACACCCGCAGCTATGAAGAAAGGATGAATCGGTTAAAAAGGTAAAAATGAGAGCAACTGGCATAAAGGGATTCATAACATCTCTGTTATGGCAAGACTTGAACTTGCACGCTGAAAAGCTAACCGATGGAGGCCTTTACTACGGCATCTCATATTGTAAAAACAGAAGTAACAAGCGAAAAGAGAAACGGGGCTTGACATGCCGGAGTCGAACCGGATAGTCTCGTCGGTTTTACGACCTCACTATTCCTCCCCCAATTTGCGTCGAAGTAACTCTTCTCTACGACATTCTGTTTTGGTCCCTCCAGTGAGATTCGAACTCACATTCCCTCTCAGGCAGTATGGCTGTAAATACGCTTCCCTACTATCGTGTGACCGGTTTCGGTGCATCTGTAAACTCTACCCATTAGTCCGCGCAGGTCTAACCGGAATTTCCATACACGCTGCGATAAGTCAATTTTTCCGCAGGCTTTTCCTTTTAAGCTATGGAGAGGTTTATAAAAAGCAAGGCGACAGGTCAACAAGAGACTATATACTGCTCTACCCGCTGAGCTACATCTTGCGATGGCCGGAATCGAACCGGCGACCCGAAGGAACTCTTATTTACGGCACTTGCTTTTCTTTTTTATTACAATCCGATGGCTTTGATCTCTTTCAAAGCATCGCTTCCGTTATCTATGGCCGACAGAATATCGAATACTTTATCCGACCATCCGCCTATCAAATGTACATCTTCTTTCGTTATATCCAACGGAACGTTACCGTATCCCGCCAAATCAAACAAGTACAGTTTGGCTGCCGGAGCAATGGTTTTGTACTGTTTCCAGACATCTTTCAGTTGGGTATCACCGCCGTTGCTGTTCCACAACTGACAGTCGGTGAATATCATGATTTTATCCATCACCTTTTTCCGGTCGATCAGATCCTTGATCACCAAATACCCGTTGGTAGAATATCCCACTTCGCCTTCTCGTTTGTAGAAAGCATCGACATTGGACAGCACTCCGCTATCCGGCAGGTTGACGATTTTCCATCTGTCTCCGAATATCCCGGAAACCACGTTCTTGCAACGGGATTTCAACAACATACCGAGCATCAACCCGATATCGTAAGCCATCACTTTACTTTTCGGAGAAATAGGCCGTTGCATGGAACCCGAAACGTCGCAGGCCACCAGTACCTGGGTCGATTCACCGAACCCGGCTATGTTTCCGGCAGATACTTTCACCGCTTTTTCCAACGCGTTCATTACTTGGGTAGCGTATCCGGAACCGATTTGCGACAATTCCCTGTACGCAGCCAGGAAGCGGAATGGCAACTGTTTGGATCGAAGCACTTTCTCCCGGTTGCTTATCGTTTCGCAAACCCGGTGGATGTGGTTCGAAGACACTTCTGCTTCCAGTATATTGCGAAGATTGCGCAACAAGGCCATATAGCCAATTTTTCCGCTGTCGATCAGCTCCTCCCATTTCCGGGTGAAAGCTGCTTTTTTAGCTTCTTCCGATGTAAATTTGTTCTGCCCCAGGGCGGATAATTCCGTTTCCCAGGTATATGGAGTTTGCAAGGTGCCTTCAACGATTTTGTTGAAAACCAACTGCTGCGCTTCATCTTTTGCTTTCGGGTGAACCAGGAACAAAGCATCCCGCAATTTGATTTCTGCATCGCGGTTATATTTGGCAAACTGGTATTCATCGAACTTGTTGAATGCATTTTGCAGTCCGGTTTGCAATTGTTTGGACAAGCGGTTCAGCTTTTTGGTATCCTTCCGCTCGTTTGCCAGTTGGTAGTAAGCCAACAATTCAGTGATTTCATCCGCACGTTGAACGATCCGTGTTGTCATCTGGCACAGCAACGAATCTCCCGTGTGAACTTTTGCCAGTTCTACGGCCAACACCAACGGTATGGAACGGAGGTTCATCTGTTCTCTTGCATACACCGCCAAACGGGCCACAAATTGCGGGTCATTCTCTCCAATCAGTCTGCGAAGGGATTCCAATCGTTCGGAAGCTTTTTCGTAAAAAGTATCGCTCAAAGAGGACGTTACCACGGCGGTGTACAAGTTCCACTCCGGAGATAATTGGTAAGCAGGTGCATGCTCGTAGTTCACGACCTGATTTTTTTCTTTGCTGATAAGATTGAATTTCATAACTTTTTGTTTTTATCGTTTGACTTTGCAAAGATATTTTCTTAGGTACGCAATCTTTTTGCGCAATGAAAATTATTTTTTACTTTTGCGGAAAATAATTTGTAATCAGCTGAATATTAGATAGGTGTTTTATGAAGAAAATAAAAAGAAAAATGGGTTGGAGTGTATTGATCGTTGTTGTAATCGGATTTCTCATTCCTCAACGGTTTGCCATGCCTGTAGAAGGAGCCAATAGTAAGAGCTACAACGCAAATACATTCTGGTACTATCCCTGGGGAAAATCGGTCACGCATAAAGGGGTTGATATTTTTGCCAAAGAAGGAACGAATATCTGTTCTTCAACTCCCGGACTGGTCATTGCTTCCGGTGAAAACGGTAGGGGAGGGAACTTCGTACTTGTTTTAGGGGCTAAATGGAGAGTTCATTATTTTGCACATTTAAAAGATGTATATGCCAAGCCGTTTACCTGGGCCAATGAGAATAAGCCAATTGGAACCGTAGGAAAAACAGGGAATGCAGCCACCACTCCGGCGCATCTTCATTATGCCATAGTCACTTTGGCGCCATATCCCTGGCGCATTGACAGTGCCAAACAAGGATGGAAGAAAATGTTCTATTTGAATCCGATTGATTATTTGAAACAAGAAAAACCAAGATAATTATGCCTGCCAACAGAAACGCACTCATCCGTTATAAAACCATCGATACTTGTTTGCGCAACCGGTATCGCGGGTGGACGCTGGAAAATTTGATCGATGCCTGTTCCGATGCCCTTTACGAGTTCGAAGGAATCGAAAAAGGTATTAGTAAACGCACTATCCAGATGGATATTCAGTTGATGCGCAGCGAGAAACTGGGCTATAATGCTCCGATTATTGTCTACGAAGGAAAGTATTATACGTATGAGGACCCGAGCTACAGCATCACCAATACGCCGCTTTCCGAACAGGACCTGAAAGTCATGTCGGAAGCCGTGGAAGTTCTTCGTCAATTCAAAGGGTTCGATTATTTTACCGGAATGACTGATATCGTCAGCCGGTTGGAGGACCATGTGACTTCTGCCCGACAGCATACCGTTCCGGTGATTGATTTTGAGAAGAATGAGAGCCTGAAGGGGTTGGAGCATCTGGATACGGTTTACCATGCGATAGTGGGTAAGCAGACATTGAGTATCAAGTATCGTTCTTTCAAGGCCCGTTCGGCAGGGACCATCCCTTTTTATCCTTACTTGCTGAAAGAATACCGCAACCGCTGGTTTGTTTTCGGACTGGAAAAGCGAAGCGGGACCTTGCGGAACCTCGCTCTCGACCGTATTCACGGATTGGACGTTTCAACCGATGAACCGTTCGTTGAAAATACGCTTTTTGACCCTTCCACTTTTTTCAATGATTTGGTAGGCGTTACGAAAAGCCTTCATTCCAAAGCGGAGAAAGTCCGCTTCTGGGCAGGTGTTGGCGATGCTCCTTATATCCTGACTAAACCGATTCACCGGAGCCAACAGTTGATAGAACGAAACGGTGACGGCAGTATGGTTTTTGAAATCGAAGTCGTGATCAATCAGGAGTTGCAACGGGAATTTCTGGGGTTTGCCAATGGGGTGAAAATACTGGAGCCTCCACATCTGGTTGATTTAATGAAGACAAAGTTGAAAAGGGCCAGTGAGAACTATTTCACATAAGACTGTTCGTAGATAACGAGATCGACTATTAATCTGTGCATTTGCAAATTTTTATAACGCTTGTAGCAGAGCGGTTAATGAAACGTAAATAAATTGCACCATCCATCGACTCCGTACACAGTGGATTTGTAGGAAAACAACATTCTGCGAAAATGTTAATCAATTGTCTATCAAAGAACTATTCGGAAATAACGCTTGTTTTAAAATTGACAGTTTACAATAAGTAACCATTTTAAAACTAGTCTTATGAACATTAAAGACAACCTGAAGAGTTGCGGCAAGATAGCCATGATTGGAGCTATTCTGGCCGCGGGTGCGCTTATGCCGCATAAGGCCGAGGCTCAGCAGAGCCGTTCTAACACGAAACCTAACATCCTCGTTATCTTTGGCGATGATATTGGAATCAGTAATGTCAGTGCATACAGCGGTGGAATCATGGGGTATGAAACCCCCAACATCGACCGCCTGGCCCGGGAAGGAATCAAATTCCAGGATTATTACGGCGAGCAGTCCTGTACGGCCGGTCGCGCCGCATTCCTGACCGGTCAGCACGGTATACGCACCGGACTCACCAAAGTAGGATTCCCCGGTGCGCCGATGGGCCTGAGCCAGGAAGACCCCACCGTGGGAATCTTTATGAAAAGCCTGGGCTATGCCACCGGACAATTCGGCAAGAATCACGTGGGTGACCGCAATGAAAGCCTGCCCACGGTAAACGGCTTCGATGAGTTTTTCGGCAACCTCTACCACCTGAACGCCGAAGAAGAACCCGAGCTCCCCAACTATCCCAAAGACCCCGAATACTATAAGAAATTCGGCCCCCGAGGCGTGTTGGACTGCAAAGCTTCCACGGAAAACGACCCGGCGGTCGACTCCCGTTTTGGCAAAGTTGGCTGGCAAACCATCAAAGATACCGGTCCCCTGACGAAGAAGCGCATGGAGTCCATCGACGATGAAACGTCCGCCCGCGCCATTGAATTCATCAAACGGCAGACGAGGGACGGCAAACCGTTCTTCTGCTGGTTCAACTCCACCCGCATGCATTTCCGCACCCATGTCAGGGACGAGCATCGCGGCAAATACCCGTATGGCGACAGCGAGTACATCGACGGGATGATTGAACATGACAACACCATCGGCGAAATCCTGAAAGCGCTGGACGACCTGGGCATAGCCGACAACACGATTGTGGTGTACACCACCGACAACGGTCCGCACATGAACACCTGGCCCGATGGCGCCATGACCCCGTTCCGCTCCGAAAAGAACACCAACTGGGAAGGCGCATTCCGTGTCCCGTGTCTGGTACGTTGGCCGGGGCATATCAAAGCCGGAACGGTGACCAACGAGATCATGAGTCACAACGACTGGATTCCCACCCTGTGTGCCGCCGCCGGTGAAGCCGACATCATAAACAAGTGTCTGAAAGGCTTTGCATATAAAGGGAAAACCTATAAAGTGCATCTGGACGGCTACAATCAGTTGTCTTTCCTGACCTCCGTCAGTGGAAGCGCTGCTAACAACAACGGGGTGAAGAGCGCGCGCAACGAATTCTTCTATTCGGACGATGATGGCCTGCTGGTCGGCCTGCGCATGGGTTTCTACAAGTATGTCTATGCCGAACAACGTCTTCAGGGAACGCTGGGCGTTTGGGCCGAACCCTTCACGCAGCTGCGTCTGCAAAAGATATTCAACCTGATGCAGGACCCGTATGAACGTGCCGACATCACTGCGAACACCTATTGGGACTGGAACCTCAACCAGATCGGAGAAGTGTACGGTTCCATGGAAAGGGTGTTCGAGTTTGTGGCTACTTTCGAGGAGTTTCCTCCCCGTTCCTTCCCGCCGAGCTTCGTGCCTGCTAAAATAATGGAACAGGAGAAGACCAAGATCAAGGCCAAACGGGCATTGGAGAATTATGAAAAGAAAATGATGCCGGAGAAGCGTTGAGTGCTTTCTTAGGAGGGATCTGGTAAATAGTATGTAAACAAACAGGGTGTGTCAAAGAGCAATCGGGCTTTTGACACACCCTGTTTTTGTGTCGGATAATATCTGCTAATACAAAATTTATTTACTTTGATTTTCAATGAGATACCTTTTATTTCGGAAAATACATGCAAATTTATTTGCATGTGACCGAATAGTCACATATCTTTGTACCCAGTTGGTCACATTGTAATAAGTAATGATATGATAAAAGAAAAAGACAGACAGTTGTCCGAAGAAAAACTGATTAAAGCTGTGGGAGAATTAATTGAGGAAACAGGCTTTGAAAATCTTGGCATTAATCAGGTGGCTAAAAGAGCTGAGTTTTCTAAGAACCTCATCTATAGGTATTTTGAATCTCTTGATGGGCTTATTTATGCCTATATGAAAAAGCATGATTTCTGGCTTAATACACCATTGGAGCAACCCGATGTTTCGAATATTAAAGGCTATCTGAAAACATTTTACCGCAGGGAAATCGCCGAATGCAGGGAGAATACCGCACTTAGAAGATTAAAAAGGTGGGAATTGTCTTCGGATAAAGATTTTGTAGTTGAAATTCGCGCCCAAAGAGAAAGGAAAGGAGTGCAATTTCTGGACATGATGGCAGGGTTTGCAAAGCTGGATAAAGAAGAGCTACGAGGCATATCTGCCCTTATAGATGCGGGGATCGTTTATTTATCCATGCTTGCCGAAAACTGTCAGATGTATAATGGCATCGACATTCAAAGCGACAAGGGTTGGGAGCAGATAACTAAAGGAATAGATGTGCTTATAGATAAAATGATAGAATAGTCAATAATGAAAAAACAGTCAATAATGAAAAAAGCAGTTTTAAGTATGGCTATAGCAATAACAACATTGGGTTGCGGCGGACAAAATACTGTTCATTCGGAATTGGGTAACGGCAACATGATGGTTTCTATTGAACAGGGAAACGAATGGTTGCATGATTTTCCTATCTTCTGGGCTATCAAAAAGAAGAATGCGCCGCAAATAGCTATATGGACAGAAGATCTGGACGGAAATTTCCTCTCCTCAATATATGTCAGTGAAAAGTTGGCCAAACAATCGTGGATGGCTGCCGGAGGAAACAGACGCAAAGAATCGCTACCCTGTTGGAGCTATGCACAAGGCAGGCAGTATGCTGATGGGCTTTATCTCCCCACAAAAGATGAACCTCTGCCAGATGCCGTTACCGGAGCAACTCCCAAAGGTAGTTTCACTGCTAACCTTCAAATGGGCGAGGATATTAAGCAGTTTGTTGTTAAATGCGAATTTAACCATTCGACGGATTTCAATGAATGCTACACTAAAGACGCTAAAGTGGGCGACACGAACTATTCCGGTGGTAAAATGGGAAGCGGTCAGCCTGCAATCGTTTATCAGGCCTTTGTTGATTTAACTAACGGGCAAAAAGAATTTAAAGGAGAACTTATAGGCCATAGTAGCCCTGACGGCTCCGACGGCAAGGTGTATCCCGATACATCCAAACTAACTACGGCGTTGGATATAGTGAAAGGAATTACCGTATATGTCAATCAATAATTTCATTTGGGTAATGTTCCCTTTCATATCATGTGGCTCTACCGAACGGTTGGACACCCTAATTAATAACATCAATCAAGCAAGCAATGAAAACAAAATTTTTTGCAGTGGCAGGGATTGCAGCAATGGGAGTGCTGGCTTCGTGCAACAAGGATTTAGTAACCTATCAGGAAGACGATATTAAAGTTTCGGTAACAAAAGGCGATGAATGGCTGCATGATTTTCCGTTGTTTCTGGGTCTCGAAAAGAAGAATCCACCCCAAATTGCAATATGGGTGGAAGATTTGGCAGGTAATTATCTCACAACTATTTACACAAGCCACAAGATAGCCACCGGGTCATGGCAATCCAATGGGGGCAACAGACGAAAAGAATCGTTGCCTGTATGGTCCTATACTCGTGGAGTTCAATATCCGGACGGATTATACCTGCCAACAAAAGCTCAGCCTTTGGTCGACGGCATATCCGGTGCAACGCCACACGGAAGCTTTGACGTAAAAATCCGTCCGGTCGACGGTTTAAAACAATTTGTGGTGAAAATAGAACTTAACCATTCGACAGACTGGAACAAAAATTACCCTGAAAATGCAAAAGAAGGGGAGGCAAATTATTCCGGCGGTAAAGAAGGTAGTGGACAACCTGCCGTAGTTTACTCGGCAGAAATAGACCTCCGCTCAAGCCGGAAGCAATACACGGCAACAATTATAGGACATAGCAGTCCCGACGGCAGCGACGGGGATATTTATCCCGATACATCTTCGCTGACAACCGCCTTAAACATCGTACAGGAAATAACCATTCACATTCAATGATATGAAACAACTAATCTTTATTATACTCCTGAGTCTTGCAGTTTCCGGGGCAAAAGCCCAACATGTTTTCAAAGAGAAGATTTCATTCGCAACGACTGCCGGAACGGGATTATCCATGAGCGAACCGTCATGCACCCCTTTCACATGGCAGGTCTTGGGTTATTACAGTCTGACCGAAAGATGGTCTGTCGGAGCCGGAACGGGACTCTCTTTTTACGAGAAAATGCTTATCCCCGTGTATGGCGACGTGAGATTTCAGATCGGCAGGGAACGAAAGCTCACCCCTTATATCGAATGTGCTGCCGGATATTCTTTTGCCCCGTCCGGTAATGCCAATGGTGGTTTTTTTATGAACCACTCCATCGGGATTCAATATCCGCTAAAAAACAAAATAAGACTGCAACTGGCTGTCGGTTACGAACTGCAAAAGTTAGAACGTCAGAAAACTCAAACAGATGATTATTTCTATAAAGAATTTGAAGAGAAAATGAGTCACCATATTATTTCTTTGAGATTCGGGTTATCCTACTGATAACGCATTCCCTAAATCAGTACAAACTCAACAGCCATCTCCATACCGGAACGACTTCAATCGTTTTGGGTCGGTTTATACCTTCTTCAACAGATAATGTTTTTCCTTCTTAAAAAGAACAACAAGGAATAATACTCAGTTTAAAACACGATTATCTTCCTCATACAGAAATATTATGTATATTTGCGAATAGAAACAGCCATTTCGGAACTGCACGTTTCGGAACTCTGAACTCTAATAGGAAGCAGTTAAATAATAAAAAGCTCTGGTATGAATTTTTATAATAGAGAAAAAGAACTGTAAAATTCTTATTAAATTCCTTGACAAACGGCTTTTGGTTTTGTATATTTGCAAAAGGATCAGCCATTAAAACGTATGAATATGTATAATAACAGAACATTTCATCTTGCCAATCGGGTAAAAAATATAAACCCTCCTCTTGAGGAGTAGGCTTATTATATAAGTAAACGACGAAAGCGGGGATAGTACATGCGTGTACTATCCCCGCTTTTTTGTTTACAAGTCCTCCAAAAGTGTAGTACACTACAGTAGAATCTGTACTACACGCAAGTTCCGGATGTAGTACAATTCACCTCGCCGTGTAGTACACGAACAACTCAACTGTACTACACTTTGACCTCAACTGTACTACACACTGCTTTGGGGAGGTGTTACTTCCTCAAAACAAAAGATTCCTTACAAGCCCGCTTTTGTCCTGATGGTTCATCGCAAGATTCCGGATTCTTAATTCCGGACAATAGGAAAAGGAAAAATTTACACATGCAAAGCAACGGATGAACGCTGCCGGAAACGGCATGAAATCTACTTCCGGAACTTGAGTTAGGGTTATCCTTCTGATAATGTATTTCCTGAATTATTGCAAACTCAACAGCCATTTCCATACCGGAACGACTTCAATCGTTTTACCGTTTATCTCTACCACTCGCTCCGTATCGCGGGTAATAATCAACAGTTTCTTACATTCCAATACCTCGGTAATTTTCAGCAGGGCTTTTACTTCCCTGTCAAACGTGCCGTCGTTATTGTCGAGATTGTAGCATACCTGAATGGCTGCGCAATCATCGGGAATGTAGAAGTCAACTTCAATACTTTGATTATAGAAATAAACGGCATCATTTCGCCCGTATTTACGCAGTAGATTTATGGCTACCATGTTCTCCAATAAAGAAGTATTCCCGTCCAGTAAAAAGAGGTTCAGAATGCCATTATCTGTGAAATAATACTTGGGCGAAGTTTCTTTATCAACCAGTTTACCTGCTATATTCTGTACCGGATTGATAAGCCAGGCATCTTTGGCATATTCCATATAATTGATGACCGTTTGTGTTCCTATCTTTGCTCCGGTCGATGATACGATATTCGCTATGCGGGTAAACGACAACGGTTGTTTCACGCTTTCAGCCAGTTTTTTAAACATGATGCGCAAAGCAAAAGTGTTATCTACCGTATGACGGGCTGCAATATCTCCCAGATAAATTTTCTGATAAACA
>JAVBVD010000013.1:0-157444 GCA_031554635.1 Bacteroides sp. | reverse complement strand
CCACCATACCCAAGGGGTAACGCCCATTTGGCGGGAGAGTTCGAGGATGCCGTAAGCTGCTCCGCGCGGATCGCTTCCCAGGATGAACAGATAGGTGTTATGGCTGTCTTGTATGGTTTGTATTTTGTAGGCTTCCCATTTTCCGGTTACATCGGCTACATTCAATTTGTATTTGGAAACAAGGCGATCAAACGTTGTGTCTTTTCCCGGGATGCCGACGATGATGGAATTACTCTTTAGCTCGTCTGTTCGGGATATCGCTTTTTCGTTGACAAGTTTGGAGTCGGCTATCAGCATATCCAGAGCCGTGTTTACCACTTGCTCATTGCCTGAATAATGAATGAATGTTCCGTCCTGATTTCCTATCAGGCGGAATGGGGATTGCGCATTCGTGCGGATATCCGCAAGCGCAACAACAAATAACAATAGCGTGAAATACCTCTTCATGATATTATCTTTTTTTTATTCTAATTCTTTACTATTTGCAAAAATAGTCCGATTACTTTTAAGAAAGGTACTCTTTTCGATTAAATTGGTACAATTTCAGCTCAATTGTTGAGCGGAATCCCGACTCAAGTAGGAGGCACAAGGTCGGGATTTTAGTTTTAGAACCAACGAAATTTGCCGAATTCTTATTAAATTTCGCTATATTGTTGTAGAAACTATCCAGAATAGTTGTTTATATTGATTTGATATCCTATTTTTGTAGTCTCTATGAAAAAAGTATCAATTTAAAAAAGTAAGTTATGAGGAAGTTAGTTAGTATGTTTTTGTTGACATTGGGTCTGTTCTCCTGCGTCAACGACAAGGATTTGTATGAGGACCATGGAGGTGCTTCGTATGCAGGTTCGTTCAGTAACGTCAAAACAGTCAATGTAAACATTAGTTCTCCGTATAATACGGCGTACTATTCAGTGTTCTATGAGTACCCTTACGCAGATGGCGATTTGGTGAAAACGCCTGCCCTTACCGGCGTGACCCCTATTAATACGACATTGGATGTACCCAATGACGTAAAGAAGCTTTATGTGTTGGGCGACGGAACACTCCGTACCTTCAATGTGGGCAACGTGGAGATTTCCACCACCCGTAGTATTGTTACTACCAATGCCATCGATGCCAAAGTGATGGAGTACATCAACGGTAGTTGTTTCCCGGAAGCTTCTTACAATGTGCGGAAGTTGGACTTGTTCAAATGCACCGACCTGGTGATTGCAAGCTCTCCCGAAACCGGCGAGTTCGATAAAGCCGAGGTATGGGTCACGTACCTCAATGATGGCGGATTCTACATCGCCGGCGGTTACGGATACCTGTGGTTCTATACCTACCCGACGGAAAAGCTGGGACCTTCCATGACTGTAAAAGATCTGACCTTCTACGGAATGAATGCGGCCACTCAGGAAATCATTCAGGTTTCGTACGATACAGATATTGCTAACGGGAATAAAAGGAAAAACCCTTTGTTCTATTCCAAAAACGAACAGGTAGATGGCGTTTCCAGCTTTAAGAAAATCAAGCTCGGAGAATTCGAGAAAGGTCTGAATATCGGTTTCGTTTATTATGGTACAGGTGTGGCTCGCTTCTCTACCCCTTACCTGAATACGGAGATTGTCAACAAAACACTCAAGTATGGCGCTCCGGATGGGAATTACATAGTCAATGGAAAAGTATCCAATGGCTTTATGCGTCACATCAAAATTGAAGATTCTAAAGGAAAAACGTTCGAAGGCAATGTCTTAGGAATGGAGAACCGTGCTCCGGGCGAGTCTGCTTACGATGGCGACTACAACGATATGCTCCTGCTGGTCGAGTCGAATCCGTTGGCCCTCAAGCCGCAGGAAGAGATCGACGATGCTCCGAAGATCGAGAGCAGGAGAAGTCAGGGCGTGTACCTTTTCGAAGACAACTATCCGGCACGTGGCGATTATGATTTCAATGACGTCGTTGTGGAGTATGATATTGTGGATTTCTACAAGAGTGCCAATAAAGCCAAGCAAGTGGCGGCCCGTTTGCTGGCCAACGGTTGCGGATTTACCAATACCTTCGGGTTTAAGCAAGGCAATACCTATATTCCATACATCACTGATGTGGTAGGATATAGAAATGTAAGCGGAGCAGCGCTGGAACCGTTCGGTGAGTGGATATCCCAAGTCCTGTATGGCGATATTCTTCCTTACCTAGAAAACGGAAACGGGAAGATTGTGGATCCCTTGACTTACAATACAGGTGAGTATCCGTATGTGCTGGATATTCCGCATGCCACCTCTGATTTTATGTTCAGATGGTGTCAGGAGAAAAAGCCTATCAATGAGGCTTATAACTTCGTAGACAGAGCTCCGGACTGGTACCTCACCCCGGCCGATGAAAGTAAAGTGGTAAGGTAATTCATACCGTATACCCATTAGAATATACCCATACTGGGTGAAAACATAAAGGGATGCACTATCAGTGCATCCCTTTATGTTTTGTTTTAAAGTATCTTTCTCTCTGTCGTATTTATATAATCCTTTCGACCAAAACATGACCCATATCTGGTCGTCCTGGTCTTTGTATATAGACTCCTGCCGGGGTTTGAAGTATAATCAGACATTATTGAGTGATAACAGAACCTCGACTTGTTATTTTGTCAGCATCTTTGCCACAGAAAATGTAACGGATCCCAAATGGAAAAGGATGAATGACAGATGTAAAAGTATGATAAGAATGCGGAGTGTATGCAAAGCGTCGTTTTCACTCAATAAGGGACTTTTCTGGTTATAATCTGTCCGGTGAATGAAATATGAACCTTTTTGAACGATAGTAGAACCTTATTCCAGGTGTAAAGGGGGATATTTGCATCGGATTAAAAATCATAGTTATCATGAGAAATAAACTTAATTTCTTATTAGCAGTAATAGCTGCGGTGCTTCTGACTGGAATGAATACCGGATGCAATGCTGCCCCAAAGAATAAAGAGGCTGTATCTACTGTTAAGGCTCCCCAAACCGTACCGGATGTAATGGAGGTGATTCAGAGAGTAAATAACCATTGGCAGACCGAAAACCCGGAACCCGGAAACTCATTCTGGCACTGGGCAGCTTACCAAACCGGCAATATGGCGGCGTATGATATTACCGGAGAAGCGGCGTACAAAGAATATGCGTTGGCCTGGGCGGAGAAAAACGAATGGAAAGGTTCCAAATCGAATAACAAAGCCGAATGGAAATACAGCTACGGAGAAACCGATGAATACGTGCTTTTTGGCGACTGGCAAATTTGTTTTCAGACTTATATAGACTTATATAATATGGATGGAGGAGAGGCAAAAATTGCCCGTGCCCGGGAGGTGATGGAGTATCAGATGTCGACCAAAGCCAATGACTATTGGTGGTGGGCAGACGGATTATACATGGTAATGCCTGTGATGACCAAACTATATAACGTGACAAAGAATGACAAGTACCTGGTTAAGCTGGATGAATATTTCGCATTTGCCAAGGACTTGATGTATGATAAGGAGAGTTGCCTGTTCTACAGAGACGCCAAATACATATACCCTAAACACCAAACCCAAAGCGGTTTGAAAGATTTTTGGGCCAGAGGCAATGGCTGGGTGTTTGCCGGACTGACCAAAGTGATTACGGACTATCCGAAGGGGGATATCCGGGTGGCGGAGTATGTGAAAGTATTTCAGGAACTGGCAAATTCAATCGCCGGATCCATGCAACCGGAAGGTTATTGGACACGTAGCATGTTGGACCCCGAACAGGCTTCGGGCTATGAAACAAGCGGTACGGCATTCTTTGCGTATGGAATATTATGGGGACTTAACAACGGTTATCTGGAAAATGAAAAATACCTTCCCGTCGTAGAAAAGGCCTGGGAGTATCTGACAACCGTTGCCTTACAACCTGACGGAACAGTGGGCTATGTACAACCGATCGGAGAAAGGGCCGACCAGCATAAGAACATCGGACCGGAAACAACCGCTGATTTCGGCGTGGGCGCTTTCTTGCTGGCTTCCACTGAGATGGTAAAATATTTGCGTAACCAACAAAACTAACTACTCGTATGAAAAGATTCTTAATTATCGCTTTAGTGGCATTGGTTCCTTTAACCACATTTGCACAAAAGAAGAAACAAGTACCGCAACAAACCGACCGGGAATACTGGGTAGAAATGGCTTATAAACTATCTGCTCCGGTACTGAGCAACATGAGCAAAGGAGAACTGAAGAAAAACATGCAGGTGGAAATCAGCCCGACATGGGACGGCAGAAACCAAGATGTGACGTACATGGAATGCTTCGGCCGGTTGATGTCGGGAATAGCTCCCTGGCTTTCTTTACCGGATGACGACACGGAAGAGGGTAAAAAACGGAAGCAGCTGCGTGAGTGGGCATTGAAGAGCTATGCACAGGCGGTGGATCCTCAAAGTCCCGATTACCTGCTTTGGAGAAACGAAGGCCAACCGCTGGTCGATGCGGCTTACATAGCTAGTAGCTTTCTGCGGGCGCCCCAACAACTGTGGGAGCCGTTGAGCCAGGAAACCAAAGATCGCTATATTCTGGAATTCAAACAATTGCACCGGATAGACCCTCCGTATACCAACTGGCTGCTTTTCTCTGCCATGATCGAGACATTCCTACTGAATATCGGCGAGGAGTGTGATATGTTTCGTATTCATACGGCCATCCGGAAGATTGAAGAATGGTATGTAGGCGATGGATGGTATTCGGATGGAGAACGGTTTGCGTTCGACTATTACAACAGTTTTGTTATTCAACCCATGTATGTGCAGGTGCTTCAGGTATTGGTCGATAAGAAGATCAAGATGCGCGATAAGTCGTTGGAAGAGGTGGCGAAAAACCTGGAAGTGGCGAAAAAACGTATGCAGCGGTTTGGCATGATCCTGGAGCGGTTGATCTCTCCGGAGGCGGCTTTCCCGGCATTCGGCCGTTCCATTACCTATCGGATGGGGGTGTTTCAACCGTTATCGATGATTGCGTGGAAAGAAATGTTGCCCGAAGAATTGAAAGAAGGGCAGGTGCGCGTTGCGTTAACTGCCGTTATGAAACGTATGTTATCTGCGAAAGATAATTTCAACGAAGGAGGTTTCTTGCAATTGGGTTTTGTGGGACATCAAACGGATTTGGCCGACTGGTATTCGAACAATGGAAGCATGTATCTTACTTCCGAAGTTTTCCTGCCGTTGGGTTTACCCGCCACTCATTCGTTCTGGACATCGGAACCACTGGAGTGGACAGCTAAAAAGGCATGGAGTGGTCAGCAATTTATGAAAGACCATGCGATAAAATATTAATAGGGATAGAGGTTTAGTTTTTTTAGAGAGATTGTTATTGGTTGACCCGCTATCTGCATTTTTGCAGATAGCGTTGGTCGTATAATGGGATGAAGAACAAAAATTATTAAATAGAGTATTATGTCAACATCTAACATGTATTTATTTGTATTAGCCGCCCTGCTTATGTGTGGTTGCGTAGGTAGTAAAAAAGCACAGGAATCGGGTAAGCCCATCGTCTCTGCTACGGAGTGGCTGGATACGGATGGTAACCGTATCAATGCACACGGGGGAGGGGTTCTGTATCATGAGGGTACCTACTATTGGTACGGGGAATACAAGGGCGACTCCACGTATTGGAATCCGAAGGTTCCCAGTTGGGAATGTTACCGCACGGAGGCCGGCGGGGTTTCGTGTTACTCGTCGAAGAACCTGACAGACTGGACGTTCGAGGGGGTGGTTTTGCCCTCTGAGAAGGTAGATGAAACGTCTGAACTGCATTACTCGAACGTGCTCGAGCGTCCCAAGGTAATTTACAACGATCAAACCAAAAAGTTTGTGATGTGGCTTCATGTAGACAGTCATGACTATGCCAAAGCGGCCGCCGGAGTGGCGGTATGCGATACGCCGACCGGCACATTCGAATACCTGGGTTCCATGCGTCCGAACGATGCTATGAGCCGGGATATGACTTTGTTTAAAGATGAAGATGGCAAGGCATATCACATCTATTCGTCGGAGCATAACAAAACGTTATACATTAGTCTGCTGACGGATGATTACCTGAAACCGACCGGAATGTTTACACGTAATTTCATAGATCAATCGCGTGAAGCTCCGGCTGTATTTAAACACAATGGTAAATACTATATCCTTTCATCGGGCTGCACAGCCTGGGATCCCAATCAGGCAGAATGTGCTGTGTCCGATTCGATGTTGGGCGAATGGACGGTGATGGGCAATCCTTGCTCCGGCAAGGATGCGAATATTACTTTTTACGGACAAAGTACCCATGTGCTACCTGTTGCCGGAAAAGAAAACGCATACATCGCTATGTTTGACAAGTGGAATAAAACAGATCTGATCAATTCTACCTATATTTGGCTGCCGATGGTGTTTGAAGGAGACTCTGTCGATATAGCTTGGAGAGAAGAATGGAAATTGGAAGAAGTATTTAATTAATGAGATACCATGAAGAATATTCTTGTATGTATTAGCCTGCTGGCTTTGGTGCTGAGCGGCTGCGCTTCGAAAGGAACTTTTGAGGTGGGCGATCAAACTTTCTTGCTGAATGGGAAACCTTTTGTAATAAAGGCTGCCGAGTTGCATTATCCGCGTATTCCGAAAGATTATTGGGAGCACCGTATTTTGACAACGAAAGCGCTGGGTATGAATAGTATTTGTTTGTATGTGTTCTGGAACTTCCATGAACCCGAGGATGGGAAGTATGATTTTTCGGGCCAGAAAGACATAGCCGCTTTCTGTCGGTTGGCACAGAAGCACGGGATGTACGTGATTGTACGTCCGGGCCCGTATGTTTGTGCCGAGTGGGAGATGGGTGGACTGCCCTGGTGGTTGCTCAAAAAGGACGATATCAAGTTGCGCGACACGCATCCGTATTACATGGAACGTACCCGTCTGTTTATGAATGAAGTGGGCAAACAGTTGGCCGGCTTGCAAATATCTGAAGGTGGAAACATCATTATGGTTCAGGTGGAAAACGAATACGGAGCTTATGGTACGAACAAACCGTATGTGGCTGATATTCGCGACATCGTGAAGAATGCAGGATTTACCGGAGTACCTTTGTTCCAATGCGACTGGAACTCCAATTTCGAAAACAACGCGTTGGATGATTTGCTCTGGACCATCAACTTCGGAACCGGAGCTAATATCGACGACCAGTTCAGACGCTTGCAGGAATTACGTCCAAATACTCCGTTGATGTGTAGCGAGTTCTGGTCGGGATGGTTCGACCATTGGGGAGCCAAGCACGAAACCCGCAGTGCGGAAGAGTTGGTGAAGGGTATGAAAGAAATGCTCGATCGCAATATCTCGTTCAGCTTGTATATGACGCACGGAGGAACCAGTTTCGGACATTGGGGCGGTGCGAACTTCCCTAACTTCTCGCCGACTTGTACTTCGTATGATTACGATGCTCCAATCGGGGAGTCAGGAAATATCACTCCCAAGTATCATTTGGTGCGTAAGTTATTATCAAACTATTTACCCGAAGGACAGAAACTTCCGGAAATCCCGGATTCCATCCCTACCATCTCCATCCCTGCTTTTGAACTGACAGAAGTGGCTACCTTGTTCGATAACCTACCAGAACCCACAGTTAGTGAGGACATTCATTCCATGGAGTTCTTTAATCAAGGCTGGGGAAGCATCTTGTATCGCACCACGCTGAATAAATCAACAGAGGAACAACTACTAACTATAACCGAAGGGCACGACTGGACACAGGTCTTCGTGAATGGTCGTAAGGTAGGAACATTGAGCCGTCTGAAAGGAGAAGGAGTCGTGAAATTGCCTACTCTCGAAGAAGGCACTACGTTGGATATCCTGGTGGAAGCTATGGGACGTATGAACTTCGGAAAAGGTATTTACGACTGGAAGGGTATCACGGAGAAAGTAGAACTGACATCGTCTGGTGGCACGAAGAATCTGAAAAACTGGCAGGTGTATAACATTCCTGTGGATTATAGTTTTGCCAGTGACAAGAAGTTTAAGAAAGAACCGAATACCGCCAAGCATCCTGCTTATTACAAAGGAACATTTACGGTGAAGAAAACAGGAGATACCTTCCTGTATATGACGAACTGGAGCAAGGGGATGGTATGGGTCAATGGACATGCCATCGGCCGTTATTGGGAGATTGGTCCTCAGCAAACCTTATATATGCCCGGTTGTTGGTTGAAAGAAGGGGAAAATGAGATCATCATTTTGGATATGGCTTCGCCTGCGGAAGCGGTTATTGCGGGGTTGCGCCAACCTATTCTGGATGTACAAAGAGGAAATGGCGCTTATGCGCATCGCAAAGTAGGCGAGAATCTGGACCTCAGTGCCGAAACACCTGTATATAAAGGTACGTTCAAACCGGGCAATGGCTGGCAGCATGTAAAGTTTGGCAAAGAAGTGCAAACACGCTTCTTCTGCTTGGAGGCTTTGAATGCCTACGACGGCAAGGATTATGCAGCGATCGCCGAATTAGAGTTACTGGGAGCAGACGGGAAACCGCTTTCACGTCAACACTGGAAAGTGGTGTATGCGGATAGTGAAGAATTGGATGCCGCCAATAATGTGGCTACCAATGTGTTCGATCTTCAGGAATCTACTTTCTGGCATACCAATTATTCAACTATCGGGCCTAAATTCCCCCATCAGTTGGTCATTAATTTGGGTGAAGACAAGATTATTACAGGTTTTTCGTATCTGCCACGGGCGGAAGCCGTTAGACCGGGCATGATCAAGGATTACCGGGTTTATCTGAAAATGAAGCCTTTCAAATTGTAAATTAGTTAAATGAATAGCCGTATATAACATAAATTAACTGGTTTATAAGAAAACATTCTGAACAAAGCCTTGTAGAGGGTGTTATAATATAGTGTTTTTCATAGTATTAGATATAAGATTAATTAAAGAGATCGTATTTGCTTGCGATAAGTAAATACATCAGAAACAGAAGCGTCTGTTTTTTGATAAATGTGTTTAAGGAGGGTATAGCCAAAAGCTATCCCTCTTTTTTTGTCGTAAATTTTAGCATGTTCAAAATAAAATTTGTACGTTTGCTAAATAATAAAAACGGATAGAGCAATAATGAACACATCTCTTATCTTAGATTTCTTAAAAGAACTGAGTGTAAACAACAATCGTGAATGGTTTAATGAGCACCGTGATAGGTATGAAGCTGCCCGTACGGAGTTTGATCATCTTTTGACAACACTTATCACCCGTATTTCCCTTTTTGATGAATCGATCAGAGGGGTGCAGGCTTCTGACTGTACGTACCGCATTTACCGGGATACTCGTTTCTCACCCGACAAAACTCCGTATAAGAACCATTTTGGCGGATACATCAACGCCAAAGGAAAGAAATCCGACCATTGCGGATACTATATACATATACAAGAGGGAAACTGTATGTTGGCGGGAGGTAGTTATTGCCTGCCAGCTCCCATCCTAAAAGCCATTCGTGATGCTATATATAATAATGTGGATGAGTATATCTCCATTGTTGAAGATCCTGCCTTCAAGAAATACTTCCCTGTTATTGGTGAGAACCATCTTAAAACAGCCCCCAAAGGATTCCCTAAAGATTTTGAACACATCGATTACCTGAAATGCAAGGACTATACCTGCTACTACATGGTACCCGATGACTTCTTCCAGGCGCCCGACATGCTCGAACAGGCCGAAGGCGCTTTCCGGCAGATGAAACGATTTGCCGACTTCATGAATTATACGATCGATGATTTTGAATAAACAAACATATATTACTAACTAAAAAATTTACAATTATGGTAATTGACACTTTAGAAAACCTGGACAAATATGCTTCCTTGAATCCGCTGTTTGCACAAGCAATCGAGTTTCTGAAATCGAACGACCTTCAGGCCATGGAAATCGGAAAAACAGAATTACAGGGTAAAGACCTGGTTGTAAACATCCAGCAGACGGCTCCGAAGAGCAAAGAACAAGCCCGGTTGGAGACTCACAACTTGTTCATCGACATCCAGATTCCGCTTTCGGGTACGGAAGTGATGGGATATACGCCTACAAATGCTTGCCTCCCCGCCGATGCTGTGTATAATGCTGAAAAAGACATTACTTTCTTCGAAGGAGCAGCCGAAAGCTACATCGCTTTGCATCCGGGTATGTTTGCTATCTTCTTCCCGCAAGATGGCCATGCTCCGGGTATTACTCCCGATGGTGTAAAGAAAGTGGTGGTAAAAATCAAAGCATAAACATCCTTGTATGGAAAAAACTCTTAAGCTGATCACAAATGATCCATGGTTGGAGCCGTTTACCGGAGCGATTACCGGACGGTATCAACATGCCGTGGACAAGAAAGCGGAACTAACCAACAAAGGGAAAAAAACGTTGTCCGACATTGCATCGGGGTATCTTTACTTCGGGTTGCATCGTACGGATAAGGGATGGACATTCCGCGAATGGGCGCCTAATGCTACTCAGATTTTCCTGATAGGTACATTCAACAATTGGGAAGAGAACAAGAAATACAGCCTGAAAAAACTAAAGGACGGTAACTGGGAAATCAACCTGCCGGAAGATGCCATGCGGCATGGCGACTTATATAAGTTACTTATATGCTGGGAAGGCGGCCGGGGCGAACGTATTCCTGCCTGGGCTACCCGCGTGGTGCAGGACGAACAGACGAAGATTTTCAGTGCGCAGGTATGGAATCCCGAGAAAACGTTTACGTTTAGCAAGAAGGATTTCAAGCCGGCAACTAATCCGTTGCTGATTTACGAATGCCACATCGGCATGGGCCAGCAAGAGGAGAAGGTGGGAAGCTATACGGAGTTCCGCGAAAAGGTACTTCCGCGCATAGCCAAGGCAGGTTACAACTGCATCCAGATTATGGCTATCCAGGAGCATCCATATTACGGTAGCTTCGGATATCACGTGTCGAGTTTCTTTGCCGCTTCCTCGCGTTTCGGTACGCCCGAAGAATTGAAAGAGCTGATCGATACGGCGCACGGGCTGGGTATAGCGGTTATCATGGACATCGTACACTCGCACGCTGTGAAGAACGAGGTGGAAGGTTTGGGCAATTTTGCCGGAGATCCTTGCCAGTACTTCTACGAAGGTAGTCGACGCGAACACCCGGCATGGGACTCACTTTGCTTTGACTACGGCAAGAACGAAGTGATACATTTCCTGCTGTCTAACTGCAAATACTGGTTGGAAGAGTATAAGTTCGACGGCTTCCGCTTCGACGGGGTGACTTCGATGCTATACTACAGCCATGGTTTGGGTGAGGCGTTCATGAATTATGGAGACTACTATAACGGTCACCAGGACGATAATGCCATCTGTTACCTGACGCTGGCCAATGAGGTGATTCACCAGGTGAATCCGCTGGCTATCACCATCGCCGAAGAGGTATCGGGCATGCCGGGACTGGCTGCCAAGGTAGAAGACGGCGGTTATGGTTTCGATTACCGCATGGCTATGAATATTCCTGATTACTGGATCAAGACGATCAAAGAAAAGATAGATGAGGATTGGAAACCATCGAGCATGTTTTGGGAGGTGACCAACCGTCGATCCGATGAGAAGACTATCTCATATGCCGAAAGCCACGACCAGGCATTGGTGGGTGACAAGACCATCATTTTCCGTCTGATCGATGCCGATATGTACTGGCACATGCAGAAGGGTGATGAGAATTATACGGTGAACCGAGGCATCGCCTTGCACAAGATGATCCGTTTACTTACGGCTTCTACCATTAATGGTGGCTATCTGAACTTTATGGGTAATGAATTCGGTCATCCGGAATGGATCGACTTCCCGCGCGAAGGCAATGGATGGTCGTGCAAGTATGCCCGCCGCCAATGGAATTTGTTGGATCGTGATAACCTGACGTATCATTACTTGGGCGATTTCGACCGGGAGATGTTGAAAGTGGTCAAGGGTGTGAAAGATTTTCAGGATACTACGGTACAGGAAATTTGGCACAACGATGGTGACCAAGTACTGGCATACATGCGCAAGGATTTGGTGTTCGTGTTTAACTTCAGTCCGGCGAAGTCGTTTACCGATTATGGATTTCTGGTTCCAAAGGGAGCTTACGAAGTGATTCTGAATACGGACGACAAAGCATTTGGCGGTAATGGTCTGACGGACGACTCGGTGGTGCATTTCACCATTCCCGATCCGTTGTACGTCAAGGAAAAGAAAGAGTGGATGAAGCTCTATGTTCCTGCCCGTACGGCAGTGGTGCTTCGGAAGAAGAAATAAGTCACACACAGAGTTTATAAATTTCACTATAGCAGATGAAGGGCGCAGAGGTTTTTACTTCTGCGCCCTTTGTAGTAAATGATTTCCTCTATTGGAACAAACCTTCTCCCCAGGGATAGCTTCCCGGTTTCATTGTGATCCCAATTTCAGGATAGTGCCGTGGAGACATGCGTATGACTCCCGGAGATACTTCATTCCGAATAATGAAGTCTGTCCATTTTAGTGCCTGCAAAAGCGCAAATGCCGTGGCACCTCCTTCTATGACCAGTTCACACGGGGGCTTCATCTCAATCAGTGATATCGTTGCATCCGCTGTGATATTCCGTAAACGGGTAGCGAATTCACTGCCGGAGCGGGGTGGATGGTCGATTTGAATCAACATTGAACGACGTTGGGCGTAGATTTCCCTGAGCCGCATGATCCAACTATCGGGCGACGCCCCTTCGAATACCTCTTCGGGCATGTTGCAAACAGGTATTCCGCGTTGGAGGATGTATTCCGATTCGGATAGCGCATGGCGGGCAGTACTTCCGCATACAATGATGGTATCGGCATTGCCAATGCCATTGAACTCCGTTTGTTGGGTGCTCGGCGTTAGATTTAACCGGCCCGATAAGAAAGCCGTGAAAAAATCGGCTCCTCCGGCAGCAACAACCTCTTCCGTCAGTAACGGGAGGTACGATGCGATCTCTTCCGCCGATGCGGCATTGCCGATGAAAATACCATCGCCTGCCGCCCGTTCGCCGGGGGAGAGCAGACAAACCTGGCAACGCAGCAAGGCTACCACGTCCGACGTGAAAGCTGGAAATTCCGGATCATTCCGGAAAGGGGTACAGTCCAACAACGCTTCGTTTACATAATACCTTCCTTCGCGAATGACCCGCCCCCGGGAGGGATTCTCCGGAAGCAGCAAGGAACGACGATATCCCATGCTTTTCATCAATGCCCGAAGTTCGGCTACTACGTGCCCGCGAAGTACGGAGTCGGTCTTCTTAAATACTGTCCGGCAACCTGTTGTTCGTAGAAGTTCACCCAGGCGGGCGTTCTCGGCAGCCGCTTCTTCTTTGACGAACGAACGGGTGTTGGTGGCATAAACCAGCAGGTCGCAACCATCCGATGGGCGGATGGTTACATCCATGCTGAGGTTTACGCGCAAACCGAAGCGAAGGCCGATACCTGCAATCTCGGCGGCTCCGGTAATATCGTCGGCTATGACGGCTATCATCGCTATACGTGTTGTGCCATTCGGGTGGCGTAATCGATCGAAAGCAGCATGGCATCGGGACTGGCGATGTTCTTACCGGCTACGTCGAATGCCGTGCCGTGGTCCACCGATACCCGGATGATGGGCAATCCGAGGGTAATGTTCACACCCTGCACGCTACTCATGCGTCCGGTGGTAGCATCCCAGTTGAAGCCTACTACTTTGAACGGGATGTGTCCCTGGTCGTGGTACATGGCCACGCAACCATCGTACTGTCCGCACTTGGCTTTGGCAAAGAGGGTATCGGGTGGTACGGGACCAGTCACGTCATATCCCATGGCACGGAGCTCGTTCACGGCGGGCAGGATTTCTTTTTCTTCCTCCCAACCGAACAGCCCGTTATCGCTCGAGTGGGGGTTGAGCCCGGCAATGCCGATACGTGGCTGCGGTATACCGAACTGGCGACAGGCATCGATAATGAGTTGGGTGACATCGATGATGCGTTCTTTCTTCACCCGGTCGCACGCTTCACGCAAAGAGACATGGGTCGATACGTGGATCACCCGCAGGAACTCGTCGGCCAACAGCATGGCGTACTTCTTCGTTCCGGTAAAGTGGGCATAGATCTCCGTATGTCCATCGAAATGATGACCTGCCAGGTTGAGCGCTTCCTTGTTGATGGGAGCGGTCACTGTTCCATCTACGTCGCCACTCATGGCCAATTCGATGGCTTTGCGAATGGAGAGGAAAGCTGCATTCCCGGCTTCGGGAGAAACAACTCCGTAGGCTGGGATGGCGAGGTCATCGAATAGTCCGAGGTCGAACACGTCGATGCATTCCGGTTGGAACAAAGCTTCGGACACGGAAGCGATGGAGTTGACACACATCGGCAATCCGCTGACTTCGATGGCTTTGCGGATCACTGCTGTATCACCTGTGACGAGCGGACGGCATTTCTCATGCGTTTCCTTATTATAAAGGGCCTTGACTACAATCTCGGGGCCGATTCCGGCAGGATCGCCCATCGTGATGGCTACTATTGGTTTCATGTGTTGGGGTTTTGATATGTTAGTGTCGCTGGCTTAAAACAGACTGTTGTATATCATGCGTACATCATCGGTAGTCACTTCGCGCGGATTGTTTTTCAGCAGTCGGGTGACTTGCATGGCAGCTTCGGCCATGTGGTCGACGGCATCTTGCGGAATGCCGATTTCGGACAAGCGAGTGGGTATGCCGCAATCTTTCGAGAGCTGGGTGACAAAAGCCACACCGCGTTCGGCCGTTTCTTCATCGTTCTTTCCGGCGGTTACACCGCAAGCAAGGGCTATTTCGGCAAATTTACGCACATCGGATGGACGGTTGAACTGCATCACCGAAGGTAGCAGGATGGCGTTGGCCAGTCCGTGCGAGATGTGGAATTCGCCGCCCAATGGATAGGAGAGGGCATGCACGGCTGCGGTGTTGACCGGCCCCAGGCAGATGCCGCCATACAGGCTGCCAAGCATCAGAGCTTCGCGCGCTTCAATGTCACCGCCGTCTTTCACCGCCCGTTGCAAGTGAGTGGCGATAAGACGGATGCCTTGCAGGGCGTACATGTCGATGACCGGGTGGGCAAACTTATTGGTATACGCCTCGATACAGTGTGTGAGGGCATCCATGCCGGTTTCGGCAGTAACTTTCGCCGGAACGGTTACCGTAAGCTGTGGGTCTACATATGCCGCGTCGGCTACCAGATAAGGACTAACGATGCCTTTCTTTAGCTTATCGCGCTCGTCGAGCAGGATAGCGTTGGGCGATACCTCGCTTCCGGTTCCGGCTGTCGTAGGCAGGCAGACCAGCCAACGCTTCCGTCCATTGAGGAATCCGGTTCCGAAGATATCTTCCACCCGTTGATCATTTTCGATGAGAGCGGCTATGAGTTTGGCGGTATCGAGTACACTTCCGCCTCCGATACCTGCAACGCTATCAGCCCCGAAGTTGCGGGCGGTATCGAGTACCCGGTAGAAATCGGTTACGGTAGGCTCTTGGGTGATGCAGTCGTTTATTTCAATTTCTACTCCTCCGGCTTTCAGCTTTGCCAGTATCGGCTCGATGAGCGGAAGAATGGGAGGAGCAGTAAGAATGAACAGGCGTTTGTATCCTTGCTGAAGATAGTCGTCGCAGAACTGAGCGGTGCATCCGGTACCGAATACCAGCTTCTGCGGTTGTAAAAGGGTGATTGTTTTCATATTGTTTTGTATTTGGTTCACCATAGAAAACGCGAAGGTTTTAAACCAACGGATCAAAGGTTTAAAACCAACGAGCCGAATCTTTTAAACCAACGAAGCGAAGGACCTAGGATTTTGTGTTTTCCGTTTGCTTGCTTATTACCGGTTGTTTCCTGGTATGAAACTCTCTATGCCACGGCATGGAACTTTTTGTTTCAAAGGATGAAACACCAGATAAGAAGCAAGCAAATGAAAAGATGCCTAAACCTCTGTGTTCTCTGTGGTAGAACTTATTCTTATTATTTGTTTTTCTTTTCCAGTTTTCTTCTTTCCAGATATCCGTAGATAGTCAGCTCTTTATCGGCCAACGGAACCTTGAAGAAGAAGCTTGCAAAGTACCCCACGACAAAGACGATGATGTGGCTATATACTCCTAACATATACTTATGGTGTGGGAAGTTGAACGATCCCAGATCGAGTATCACCCGCTTACCCAGCCCGTCGCCGAAGTCGAACCGGGTCGATGTAAGCATGGCGTAGGCCGTGAACAATACGGCAGCGGCAATACCTACATACAGTCCTTGTTTGTTGGCCCGGCGGCTCAGCAGTCCCAACAGAAACAAACCGACAATACCTGCCGAGAAGATGGCGTACAGTTCGAATACGATACCGAGTACTCCTTCGCCGCCCCAGAAGGCATAAATCATGGCAATGCCCACGGCGCCGATTCCGGAAAGTACCACAAGGATCTTACCCAGACGAAGCCGTTGCTTGTCAGTGCTTTGGGGCTTAAAACGTACGTAGAAGTCTTGCACACCGATGGCAGCCAGACAGTTCATATCGGCATCCAACGTAGAGATGGCAGCAGCAGCCAGTGCGGCGATGATCAGCCCGGTAAGTCCCACAGGCATTTCCTGGGCAATAAAGTAGGGGAATACTTCTTCGGCCGTCAGTCCGTCGGGCAGAACAGCCCCTCCCGTATGGTAGAATACATACAATCCGGTACCGATAAACATGAAAAGCATCCAAATGGGTAAACTTAATCCTACTCCGATGTAGGCTGCTTTCTTGGCACCCTTGTCGCTCTTGGCAGCCAGATAGCGCTGTACGATAGTTTGGTCGGTACCATATTTCTGAATGGCATAGAATACACCGTTAAGCGCCATGACGATGAACGTCAACTGTGTCAGGCTCCAATCGTACGGGCCAAAGCTCATCTTTTCCCATTCCACGGCTTTGGAGATCAGCTCCGTTGGTCCGCCTGGGGTTTTGAACAGAAGCAATACTGCACAAATTATACCACCGGCAATCAGCAGGAACCCCTGGAACACGTCCATCCAGATTACCGCCTCGATGCCGCCCATCAATGTAAGAATAATAATGATAATACCCATCACTATAATAATGGTATAGATGTCCATACCAAGGAAAGGAGCCAATGCCAATCCTACCAGGAAGAATACTGTTCCCATCTTGGAAAAGTGTGTCAACAGGAAAGCTATGGAGCCGTACATACGGGCGAAGAATCCGAAACGTTGTTCGAAATACTCGTACGTACTGAGTTTGACTACCCGGCGAAACAACGGAACGATGATGCCGATAAGTCCCACCAATACGAGCGGAACCATCAACCCTTGCACCAACAGAATCCAGTTGCCCGCATATGCGGCACCCGGGTAAGCCAGGAAAGTTACACTACTGATGAGGGTAGCAAAGATAGAGATACCCAGCGCCCAGGCGGGAATGTTTCCTCCTCCGGCAAAATAAACGTCGGTTGATTTCTGGCGGTGTGCAAAGTAAAGTCCTACTACGATGGCAAGCAGAACGGAGACAATGATAATGGTAAAGTCTATCCAGTGTATAATGGGTGAATTCATGGTGTTTCAAAATTGAGATATGTACTGTGTTTATTGAACGATTTCGCGGGCTTTCCGGGCAACGGACTCTTCTTCATCAGCCGACAGGCGAGTGAGCGGGAAGAGCATCCAGGGTTCGCACAAGTCTTTGGTTTGCATCATCACCTTCAGAGCAGTAAGCGATTCACCCAGCGTGCGTCCTTCCTGATAGATGCGGGCTATCTCGTCCGTAGCTTTCTGTAAGGCGTTTGCACGTTCGGTATTACCTGCGCAGGCAGCTTCGTAAAGCTGTGCAAACATTTCGGGTACATAGTTTCCGGTACTGGGCACAATGCCGTCGGCGCCTCTCAACAAGCTCCCGGCTGATTGGGCGGCCCATCCGCAGAAGTAAGCGAATCCCGGTGTGCTGCGGGTAAGGGCGATGCAAGCTTCCATGCGTTCGAGGTCGCGTTCAGAATCTTTTAATCCTACAATATTAGGATGCTTGCTGAGACGTTCGATGATGGGGAGCGGAATGCTCATGTGCGTGGTAGCCTTGATGTTATATAGCATCAACGGAGCCGTGATGTTATCGGCCAATGTCTGGTAATACATGTACATCTGCTCATCGGTCAGAGCATAATAAGAGGGCAGGGTAGCTACAATGACATCTGCTCCGGCCTGGTGGTAGATATTGGCCATGCGGATGTGTTCGGAGAGGCAGCAACCGTTCAGTCCGGCATAAATAACAATGCGTCCGGCAGCCACTTCCACAGCGGTACGAACGAATAGTAAGCCTTGTTCGGGCGATACCGAGTTGCCTTCGCCGGTGGTTCCCATGAGTAAAGGCGATACGCCGTTGGTTACGAAACTTTCCATTATCTTTTTTACCGCCATGATATCGAGTTCTCCCTGTGCTGTAACGGGAGTAACCATGGGCACTACAACTCCTTTGTATCTGTTTGTTTCCATACGTATTGAGATATATTTGAATTTTTATTATAGTATGGTGACGGTTAACAAAAGGTTTAGTACTCATTTTTCGGCAAATAAACGCCTATGGGTAATCGTAAATCAGTTAAATACCCATAAGAGTACCGGTTTGGAGGACTTCTTCAGCATGCCATCTACTTTCCGCATAGTTTCATTGGAAATAACCGGACACCCTTGGCTCATACCCAATGGGAGGTGTACGGGGTAAATTTCATTCTCGGGAACATACTCGTATGAGTGCAGCACCACGATGCGCTTATAGGCATTGTTGTTGGTGGCATCCTGTCCATGTAACTTATAATGTACATTGATTCCCCATTTACTATACGAGCGTATACCTATCTTGTATCGGCCCAACGAAGAACAATAACTTCCTTCTACGTTGCTGAATACCGGACGGGAAGTGGTGCTGTTCTTTCCATAACCATGAGCGCATAAGCTGGCCAGGCGGATGGAATCTCCTTTCAGGTCCCACACAAAGAATCGCTTTTTACCGGAGTGGATGCTGAAATCGACCAGAAAACAATAATCGGTGTTATAGCCCTTGGTCTGGCAATAGCTCTTGATGGAATCGGCCCGCTGCTTCAATCGTTCCTGTCGTGTAGAGTTTGTACGTACCGATGCGTCGGAAACGTATATATGGCGGGTCACTCCCCATATACACAAAACTCCGATCATTGATAAGAAGACGATCAGGGCAATCCGTTTATGTGTCCGGCCTGTTTTCATATTCAGGGTTTCTCCAGTTTGAAGCGTAGTCTAAATCTGCCTTCCTGATAGTCGTTACTGATGATCCTGAAGCGTCCTATCTCGGAAGTATTCTCCACATGTTGCCCGATGCAGGCGCAAATATCGTACTCGCCCACATAAACCAGACGGATGGTTTCGCTTACATCGTCGGGGAGTTTGCTGGTATCTACCGACGAGGGGAGCTCATTGCGTCCGGTAAATGATACCATAACGGACAAGTGCTGGTCAATAACTTCGTTCACCCGTTGTTCTATCTCGGTAATCTGTTCAGCAGTGGGAGCCACGGTCAGCGGATAGTCGCATTTGCTCTTCTTGCGTTCGATATGACTGTTCTTTGACCGTCCGCAATCGAACATGCGGATCATGGTCTGATTCAGAATATGTTCGGCAGTATGCATAGGAGGATGCTCCGTTTTGTTATGGTCGTTCAGTTGGGGCTCTTGTTCCATGTTTTTATCTTTAGGGTACGGTTAGTATTTGCTAAATGAAAAATTTCCGCTAAAGTAGGGCTATCTACTGAAAAAAGCAAGCAATATGCCATAAATAAAGGCGCTTTGGGTTTTGTAACAAGTACTTTTCTCTGACAATAGTTATTAAAAATAATAGATAGATGAATGGAATTACATTTTTTTTATTGATCTTTGCGAACCGGAAATAGAACAATAAATAATCTCAATAAATGGGGGACGAAACGAAGGAGAGAAGCATGGATCCATTGCAGATAGTTTTGGATAATACGATGGCGAAAGTGTATGTGTGCGATGTTGATACATATGAGATTGTATTTGCCAATAAAACCCTGAAGAGTGAAATACCTCATGAAATTGAAGGAAAGAAATGTTGGCAGGTCCTCTCCTCATTTGATGGTCCCTGCCCATATTGTAAGCTACACGATGTTCTCAAAAAGCCGTTAGGCGAACCCTTATTGTGGGAGAACTACAATCCTAACTTTCATTGGTGGTTGCAAATGAGCGACTCTATTGTGAAATGGACAGATGGCCGTTTGGTACATTTGATCACAGTCACTGACATTACCGATGTAAAGAACAACGAAAACCAACTCAAAGAATACAAAGAAAGCCTCGAACTGCTTCTGGAAGAAAAAACAGAAAGCGAACAACGGCTCAAGGCGATGAGCGACAACATGCCTCATACGTTTGCTTTTCAGATTCAGCGCACCAAAGATCACACATCCAGACTTTTATATATAAGTAAGGGAGTAGAAAGCATTTGTGGTATTTCGCTCGAAGCCGTTAATAACAACTTGGATTGCTTATGGAATCAAATGCATAAGGATGACCTCCAAAAGTTGATTCGCGGATCTCAGGAAGGTAAGATATTCAATCAGGAAGTGCGTTTTACACGTCCTGATACAGGCGAACAAATATGGCTCCATCTGGCAGAGACTCCTCGTATAAATGCTGTCGGAGATACGATTTGGGATGGTATCGCTATGGATATTACCTCGCGCAAGAGGATGGAGGCTGAGCTTAAAGCCTCACAGGAAGAATTACTGCTCAAAGCGAAACAAATCAATGAAATCAACAACAATCTGGTAAACAGCGGTATATATCGTACTCACCTCAATGGCGAAGGTGGAATTGTGCTGGATTATGCATCGGATAATATTGTGGAATTGCTTGGTGTTACTAACCAGGAACTAATGAAGAACATGGGAGTCTTCATTCACAATATACACTCGGACGATAAAGAAACCGTATTGCCCAGAATTCTGGACAGTACCGGGTCGCTGGGTGAGGTGACAACTGAGTTCCGGTATTTAAGAAGTAATCAGGTTTATTGGTTAAGAATACAGTCGAAAGGGTTTGTTCAGGATGGAATCATATACCGGGATGGTATCATGATTGATATTACCGAACAAAAGAAACTGGAGTTGGAACTGATCGAAGCACGCAACCGTGCCGAAGAATCGGACCGGCTGAAGAGTACGTTTATGGCCAACATGAGTCATGAGATTCGTACTCCTATGAATGCCATTGTTGGCTTTCTCGACTTGATTTGTCAGGAAGGGGAGGATACCATCGATACCGAAACGAAGAACGAGTTCATGGGGATTGTTACCTCCAATGCCAATCAGTTATTACAATTGATAGGCGACCTGCTTGATATTTCCAAGATTGATGCCGGACAGATGAAGATTAGTCCGGAAGCCGGCGATGTGAATGTGATGATGAAGAATATACACAAATCGTTCTCGGCTTCGAAGGTGCTTGCCGGCAAAGAGATTGACTTCGTATTCGATGAAAGCAAGGCGGACGAAGATGGTATCTTTGTGATGGATTTCATCCGGATGCGTCAGATATTGGGTAATCTGGTTGGGAATGCCATTAAATTTACTGACAGTGGATATGTAAAGTACGGGTATAATGTCACTCCGGAAGGGCTACGCTTCTATGTTGAAGATACCGGTATCGGCATTGCCAAAGATAAACTGGACGAACTGGGTAAGGCCTTTAGTCAAGTTCACGACTCTTCCCTGGCTGCTAAATATGGTGGTACAGGTATTGGAGTGGCTATTTCCAAGAATCTTGTGAAACTGATGGGAGGTACTTTCCATGTAGATTCCGAATTGGGAAAAGGAAGCCGCTTTGTATTCACGATTCCGGCACAGAGGGGATAGTTTTATCCCCACTTTTCTTTCATTAAATCTTCCATTTTCAACAATTCGTCACGGTACTGGGCGGCTTCGATAAATTCGAGCTTCTTGGCTGCTTCCTGCATCAATTTGCGGGTACGATCGATGCTCTTCTGCATCTGGGATTTGCTCATGTACTGTACTACCGGGTCGGCAGCCACACTGGGCGAGGTAGGTTCGATGTATGCACGTGTCTCTTTGCGTAGTTCTTCGATCTCGGATGTGGTACCACCGAAAACAGCCAGGTTGCGGGCTTTGCGTATTTGTTGGGGCGTGATACCGTTGGCTTCATTGTAAGCCAATTGCTTTTCGCGCCGGCGGTTGGTTTCGTCAATGGTGAGTCTCATGCTGTCAGTCATCTTGTCGGCGTACATGATTACCTTGCCGTTTACGTTACGGGCGGCACGTCCGGCGGTCTGTGTCAGTGAACGGTGGGAGCGGAGGAAACCTTCCTTGTCCGCATCCAGGATAGCCACCAATGATACTTCGGGTAAGTCGAGCCCTTCGCGTAACAGGTTGACACCGATCAGCACATCGTATACTCCTTGTCGCAGATCGTCCATGATCTTTACGCGTTCCAGGGTGTCTACATCGCTGTGTATATAGTTACAGTGTACATCGTTGTTCAGCAGGTATTCGGTCAGCTCTTCGGCCATGCGCTTGGTCAGTGTGGTAACGAGCGTACGTTCTACTTTCTCGATACGTTGCTGTATTTCTTCCATCAGGTCGTCTATCTGATTCAGGCTGGGGCGCACTTCGATCACCGGATCGAGCAATCCGGTGGGACGGATCACTTGCTCTACAATAACGCCTTCGCTTTGTATCAATTCGTAATCGGCCGGTGTGGCACTGACATAGATCACCTGCCGGGCAATCTCTTCGAACTCTTCGAACTTCAACGGGCGGTTATCCATGGCGGCAGGCAGACGGAACCCATACTCCACCAGGTTGATTTTCCGGGCACGGTCGCCTCCGTACATGGCACGTATTTGTGGTACACTCACATGGCTTTCGTCGATCACGATCAGGAAGTCTTCCGGGAAGAAGTCGAGCAGGCAGTAAGGGCGGGTACCGGCATTCCGGCCATCGAAGTAACGCGAATAGTTTTCAATACCCGAGCAGTGCCCCAATTCGCGGATCATTTCCATATCGTACGTCACACGTTCGTAAAGTCGTTTGGCTTCGAACTCCCGGCCCATTGACTCGAAATAAGCGACCTGTTTGGTCAGGTCGTCCTCAATCTGATGAATGGCCCGGATCGTAGCTTCTTTGGTAGTCATGAACAGGTTGGCCGGATATATCTTATATTCTTCAAATGGAGCAAGAGTCATACCGGTTACAGCATCTACTTCTTCGATGGCATCGATCTCGTCGCCCCAGAAGATAACCCGTAGAAGATTGTCCGTATATGCCAGGTAGATGTCTACTGTATCGCCCTTCACCCGGAAATTACCCCGGTTCAAGTCGATGTCGTTGCGTACATACAGGCTGTCAACCAGGCGTCGCAGGAATACATTGCGGTCGAGTAGCCGGCCTCGTTGTATCTCGATAACATTCTCGTAGAAGTCGGCCGGATTTCCCATACCATAGATGCATGAGACGGATGAGACCACCACTACATCCTTTCGTCCGGAGAGGAGGGAAGAGGTGGCTGCCAGGCGCAACTTGTCGATTTCGTCGTTGATGGCCAGGTCCTTCTCTATATAGGTATCCGAACCTGGCAGGTAAGCTTCCGGTTGATAATAATCATAATAGGAAACATAGTACTCTACAGCGTTGCCAGGGAAGAACCCTTTGAATTCGCTGTAAAGCTGAGCGGCCAATGTTTTATTGTGGCTTAATATAAGAGTAGGCTTATTAATAGCGGCTATCACATTAGCGATGGTAAATGTCTTACCTGAGCCGGTAACCCCGAGCAATGTCTGCGCAGGCGTACCTGAGAGGATTCCTTCGGTGAGTTGTGCGATGGCTTCGGGCTGATCTCCCGTGGGTTTGTATTCGGATACAAGTTCAAACTTCATACTATGATCCTTTCGTTTTGAAATGGGCGACAATATTCGTCAAAATTGTTGAGATAAACAAATAGTTTTTCCAAATAAATCCTTTACTTTGCAACATCTTATTACCAAACGAAGGAATTTAAAAATAAAAATAAAGAAAAAAAGCATGATTTGGAACGAAAGTATCGAATGCATGGATCGTGAAAACCTTCGCAAAATCCAAGGCATCCGACTCAGGAAGATCGTAGAACACGTCTATTTGAACACGCCATTCTACCGTAAGAAAATGCAGGAAATGGGAATTACTCCCGATGACATAAACAGTATTGATGACATCGTGAAGCTGCCGTTCACCACGAAGATTGATTTACGCGATAACTATCCGTTCGGACTTTGTGCCGTACCGATGAGCCAGATCGTACGTATTCATGCTTCTTCGGGAACTACCGGAAAGCCTACCGTGGTGGGATATACCCGCAAGGACCTGGCTGCCTGGACGGAATGTTTGTCGCGCAGCTTTACGGCTTACGGAGCCGATAAGTCAGATATTTTTCAGGTTTCCTATGGCTACGGACTCTTCACAGGAGGATTGGGAGCACATGCCGGAGCAGAAAATATCGGTGCGTCGGTTATCCCCATGTCGAGCGGAAATACGGAAAAACAAATCACGCTGATGCATGATTTTGGTTCTACAGTGTTGTGCTGTACACCTTCGTATGCGTTGTATATAGCCGATGCTATCAAAGATTCCGGGTTACCACGCGAGGACTTCAAATTGAAAGCAGGAGCTTTCGGTGCAGAACCCTGGACGGAACAGATGCGCAAGGATATCGAAGAAAAACTGGGTATCAAGGCCTATGACATATACGGACTGAGCGAGATCGCAGGACCTGGGGTAGGGTATGAGTGCGAATGCCAATGTGGCACGCATCTGAACGAAGACCATTACTTTCCGGAAATTGTCGATCCGAATACCCTTCAACCCGTGGAACCCGGACAGGTAGGCGAGTTGGTATTTACTCACCTGACAAAGGAAGGAATGCCGCTGTTGCGTTACCGTACGAAGGACCTTACTGCTCTGCACTATGACACCTGTGCTTGCGGCAGAACCATGGTTCGGATGGAACGCATCTTGGGACGCAGTGACGACATGCTAATCATCCGCGGAGTCAATGTATTCCCGACGCAAATAGAAGAGGTGATCCTTGGTATGCCGGAATTCGAACCGCACTATCAGTTGATAGTAGACCGTGTGAACAATGTCGATACAATGGAACTGAAGGTAGAAGTTCGTCCGGAATGCTATACCGATGAAATCAATAAGGTATTAGCGCTGAGGAAAAAACTGGTAGGACGTCTGCAAAGCATGCTGGGGCTGGGTGTAGACGTAAAAATCGTAGAACCGCGTAGCATAGAACGTAGCGTGGGCAAAGCAAAGCGAGTATTTGACAATCGTAAATTATAATAGTATGGTAGCAAAGCAACTTTCTATTTTTTTGGAAAACAAATCGGGCCGTCTCACAGAGGTAACCGAAGTATTGGCAAAGGAAAATATCAACCTCTCTGCCTTGTGCATCGCCGAGAATGCTGATTTCGGTATTCTACGCGGTATCGTATCCGATCCTGAAAAAGCATACAAGGCTTTGAAAGATAACCATTTTGCAGTGAATGTTACCGATGTGATCGGTATCAGCTGCCCTAACGTGCCTGGTGCATTGGCAAAGGTGCTGAACTACCTGTCGAATGAAGGGGTGTTTATCGAATACATGTATTCGTTTGCCAACAACCATACGGCGAATGTTATTATCCGTCCGAACGACATGGAGAATTGCATACGCGTATTGAAAGAGAAACAGGTGGACTTGTTAGCGGCAAGCGATTTGTATAAATTGTAAAAAAACGTTCTTTTTTAGACGATAATAAGGTTGCAAAACTACCTCTTTACACCCAATAAGACCGGATTGTAAACCAATTCTGGTTAAAAAACATTGATTGTTGGTTTATTTGGTGTGAATTGAGTAGTTTTGCACATTATTTTTAAAAGAATGAAGAAAAATATCCTTTTAACATTGCTTGCAGCTGCTGTTTTCTCCTCGTGCGGACAGTATAATAATGTACTTAAAAGCACAGACTATGACTACAAGTATGAAGCTGCCAAAAACTACTTTGCCAAAGGTCAGTATTCAAAATCGGCCACATTGCTGAACGAGTTGATAACCATCATGAAGGGTACCGATAAGTCGGAAGAATCGCTCTATATGTTGGGCATGAGTTACTATAACCAGAGAGACTATTCGACGGCGGCTCAGTCATTTATGACTTATTTTACTACATATCCGCGTGGAATATATACGGAGTTGGCACGTTTCCATGCCGGAAAAGCATTGTATCTGGATACTCCGGAAGCACGTTTGGATCAGTCGGGAACATATGCGGCTATCCAGCAATTGCAATTGTTCCTCGAATACTATCCAACCAGCGCCAAGAAGCAGGAAGCTCAGGACATGATCTTTGCTTTGCAGGATAAGTTGGTGTTGAAAGAACTGATCGCTGCGCGTTTGTACTATAACCTGGGTATTTACATGGGTGCAAATAACTATCTGGCTTGTGTGATTACTGCGCAAAATGCGTTGAGAGATTATCCTTACACAGATTATCGCGAAGAACTTTCCATGTTGATGCTGCGTGCCCGTTATGAAATGGCATTGAACAGTGCAGATGAAGTCAAATTGGATCGTTACCGTGAAACAGCCGACGAATATTATGCTTTCAAAAATGAGTTCCCCGAAAGCAAATACCTAAAGGATGCTGATAAAATATTTGCTTCAACATCCAAAACGCTTCAAGAATCAAACTCAAACGATTAATATTTTAAAATAGATTATGGATTACAAAAAAACGAACGCTCCGGCAAATACGATTACTCGTGACATGATGGATTTGTGTTCAGACACTGGTAATGTTTATGAAACCGTAGCTATCATCGGTAAGCGTGCCAACCAGATCAGTGTGGAAATTAAAAGCGACTTGTCGAAGAAATTGGCTGAGTTTGCTTCTTATAACGATAATTTGGAAGAGGTTTTTGAAAATAGAGAACAAATTGAAATTTCTCGTTACTACGAGAAGTTGCCGAAACCTTCTTTGATTGCTGCTCAGGAGTACGTGGAAGGAAAAGTATATTTTAGAAATCCGGCCAAGGAAAAAGAAAAATTGCAGTGATTCAGCGTATTCAATCTGTTTATTTGCTGCTTGTAACAGGATTGTTGGTTGCGGGTATGTGCTTTCCGGTCGGCCAGTTTGTGGCAGATAGTGGGTTGGCCTATGCTTTTAAACCACTTGGAGTAACTGTTGGCGAAGTGTTCCACTCTACCTGGGGAATGTTCGGCATACTGCTGTTGAGTGCGATCATTGCTCTTTGTACGATACTGCTGTATAAGAACCGGATATTACAGGTTCGCATGGCGGTGTTCAATAGCATTCTGCTGGTGGGTTTTTATGCCACGTTTCTGGTTTTTATGTTTGTGTTGAAAAGTGAATTAAATGCATCTTTCAATCTTTCGTGGACATTGTGCATTCCGGCGGTAGCCGTCGTTCTGAATTATTTGGCTATTCGTGCCATCAAACATGATGAAGTTTTGGTAAAGGCGGCCGATCGGTTGAGATAAACCAATTTCTCTGTACTATATAAAAAGAGCAGCAAGTTCATTTGATTGAACTTGCTGCTCTTTTTATGATAAGTTTCAATGTTATTCGAAGAGATTCTTGAATTTCTTGAAGATCTTTTCCTTGATGGAAGTGTTCGGTTTAAAGTTGTCGGATGTTTCCATCTTTTCGAGAGCGGTTTTCTCATCCTTACTTAAAGTCTCGGGTACATAAACACTGATATTTACCAGTAAGTCGCCTGTTCCGTAACCATTTACCTGAGGCAATCCTTTTCCGCGAAGGCGCAATACTTTGCCTGGCTGTGTTCCCGCTTCGATTTTTACTTTTACTTTGTTATCAATAGTAGGGATCTCCACGGCTCCGCCTAAGGCTGCAGTGGGAATGCTCAGTAATAAGTTATAGATCAAATCGTTTTCATCGCGGATCAATTCCGGATGCTGCTCTTCTTCTACAAGGATCAGCAGGTCGCCCGGTACTCCATTGTGCTTGCCGGCATTTCCTTTTCCGCTCATGGAGAGTTGCATTCCTTCGGCTACCCCTTTCGGTATGTTTACGCTGACTACTTCTTCGCCATAGGTGATTCCATCGCCTCCGCACACTTTACATTTCTCTTTAATGATCTTTCCTTCGCCGTTACATGTCGGACAGGACACACGGGTCTGCATGGTGCCCAGGATTGTCTGTTGGTTGCGAATCACCGAACCACTTCCCTTACAGGTTTGGCAGGTTTCTGATCCGCTGTCACCTTCGGCACCTGTGCCATGACAATGTGTACATGAAACATACTTTTTCAGCTTGAACTTCTTTTCTACGCCGGTTGAGATTTCCTTAAGTGTCAGCTTTACCTTTACACGAAGATCTGAGCCACGGAAGCGTCTTTGTTGCTGACTGCCACCACCGAACCCGCCGAATCCGCCACTAAAACCACTGAATCCGCCGCGTCCGCCGAAGATATCGCCAAACATGGAGAAGATGTCATCCATTGACATGCTTTCGCCGCCAAAACCACCGAACGGTCCGCCATTACCTGCCGCACCACTCATGCCGGCATGCCCAAACTGGTCATAACGGGCTTTCTTGTCCGGATTACTCAGTACATCGTAGGCTTCGGCCGCCTCCTTGAACTTCTCTTCCGCTTCTTTGTCACCGGGGTTCTTGTCCGGATGAAATTCGATGGCTTTCTTGCGATAGGATTTCTTTATTTCATCTGCCGAGGCATCTTTGGACACCCCCAGTACTTCGTAATAATCTCTTTTCTCCATATGTTATTCTCCTACAACGACCTTTGCGTGTCGCAGCACTTTATCGTTCAATGTATAACCGTTTTGCACACAATCCAGAATCTTGCCCTTCAGCTCTTCGGCAGGGGCGGGAATCACAGCGATTGCTTCATGATAATCCGTATCCAGCGGTTTTTCTTTGGTCTCAATCATCTTCACCCCGTTTTGGGCCAAAGTAGAGAGAAACTTGGAATAGATCAGTTCGATACCTTCTTTGATGGCTGTCACATCCGTGGCTGTTTCCATGGTCTTGATGGCACGCTCAAAATCGTCCAAAACCGGAAGTATGGTGGTGTAACTCTTCTCTCCACCGTTCAGGATCAGGTCTGCCTTCTCCTTCATGGTGCGTTTGCGGAAATTATCGAATTCTGCATACAGACGGAGGTACTTATCTTTTTGTTCCTCTGTTTGTGCATTAGCTTCTTCCAGTAACTTTTCCAGTTCTTCCTCCCGGGTCAGCGGAGTCTTTTCTTCACCGTTTGGCACTTGTTCGTTGACCATCTCTTGAGAGATCTCTTCTCTTAAATCCTCTTCATTGGATTTTTTTTCTTTCGAGCTCATATTATTATCTTTAATTATTGCTGTTTGACAAGGGGGCGGAGCAGGTCGCATCCGATTGAAATACAAATTCCGTTTAGCAAAAACTTTGCCAATGTGCCGGTTGTCCAAAAAAACGATGCAAAGGTAATACTTTTCTGCCAGATTGACACATTATATATAGTTTGTTATTCATTGAAAATGTCTACCTTTGCACCCGATTATAAAATTAGAGTTAAGAGAAGATGATTACAGTTTCAAACGTTTCGGTACAGTTTGGTAAAAGAGTGTTGTTCAATGACGTGAACATGAAGTTTACGAGTGGGAACTGTTATGGTATTATAGGGGCTAACGGTGCAGGAAAGTCGACTTTCCTTCGTACCATTTATGGCGACCTCGATCCGACAACAGGAACCATTGCATTGGGACCGGGCGAACGCCTGTCCGTGTTGAGTCAGGACCACTTTAAGTGGGATGCTTTTACTGTGCTTGATACCGTGATGATGGGGCACTCCGTGTTGTGGGACATCATGAAGCAACGCGAAGTTCTTTATGCCAAGGAAGATTTTACAGACGCAGACGGATTGCTCGTTTCCGAATTGGAAGAGAAGTTTGCCGAGCTCGACGGATGGAATGCCGAGAGTGATGCTGCTGCATTGTTGAGTGGTCTGGGAGTGAAAGAAGACAAACATTATATATTGATGGGCGACTTGAGTGGTAAGGAAAAGGTGCGTGTAATGTTGGCGCAAGCGCTTTACGGTAACCCGGACAACTTGCTGTTGGATGAGCCTACTAATGACCTCGATATGGAAACCGTGATGTGGTTGGAAGAGTATCTGTCCAACTTTGAGCATACAGTGCTGGTGGTAAGCCATGACCGTCACTTTCTTGACTCGGTTTGTACGCATACGGTGGATATTGATTTCGGTAAGATCAATATGTTTGCCGGTAACTATAGCTTCTGGTATGAATCCAGTCAGTTGGCGCTCCGCCAGCAGCAGAACCAAAAGGCAAAGGCTGAGGAGAAGAAGAAAGAGCTGGAAGAGTTTATCCGTCGTTTTAGCGCTAATGTGTCGAAGAGTAAGCAGGCAACGAGTCGCAAGAAGATGTTGGAGAAGCTGAACGTAGAAGATATTAAACCGTCATCACGTAAATATCCGGGCATTATCTTTACTCCCGAACGTGAGCCGGGTAACCAGATTCTGGAAGTATCAGGTTTGAGTAAGACAACTGAGGATGGGGTAGTGCTTTTTAGTGATATAAACTTCAATGTGGAGAAGGGTGATAAGGTAGTGTTTCTGTCACGTGATCCGCGTGCGATGACTGCTTTCTTCGAGATTATCAATGAAAATATGAAGCCGGATGCCGGTACGTTCAACTGGGGAGTAACTATCACTACTGCTTATTTACCATTGGATAATACTGACTTCTTCAATACCGATTTGAACTTGGTTGACTGGTTGAGTCAGTTTGGCGAGGGCAATGAAGTGTACATGAAGAGTTTCCTCGGACGTATGTTATTCTCCGGAGAAGAGGTTTTGAAGAAAGCAAGTGTGCTTTCGGGAGGAGAGAAGATGCGTTGTATGATTGCCCGCATGCAGTTGCGTAATGCCAACTGTCTGATTCTCGATACGCCAACCAACCACTTGGATCTCGAATCTATCCAGGCATTCAATAACAACCTGAAAACGTATAAGGGCAATATTCTGTTCTCCTCGCATGACCATGAGTTTATCCAGACTGTTGCTAATCGTATCATCGAACTGACTCCGAACGGAATCATTGATAAGATGATGGAGTATGACGAGTATATCAGTTCCGATCATATCAAGGAATTGCGTGCCCGTATGTACGGCAATTAATTTCCAAGAAAAATAATAGCAAAACGGCTGCAAAGGATTAGGTTCTTTGCAGCCGTGTTTGTTTTTTTGTAAAAGTATTCGCAAATACTGATGAAATAATTCGACCGGAGGTCTTGTTTTGCGTATCATAAGTAAACAGATAACATTCATGAGAGATCAGGAACAAATACAAGCGCTTATCCATAGAAGCAAACACAACGATACGGCCGCATTCGCAGTGCTGGTTTCCGAACATCAGATGCTTGTGTTCAGGTTGGCTTTTCGGTTGCTATGCGACGAAGAAGAAGCAAAAGACGTGGTACAGGAAACATTTATCAAGATCTGGCTGTCTCTAAAAAGCTACAATCCGTCGTTTCTTTTCTCCACATGGATTTATAGAATAGCATGCAATATCTGTTACGACCGGTTGCGCTCCAATCAACGAACCTTGTTCCGGGGGGAGCTTACCGAATATGAAATGCGCATAGCATCCGAAGAAGATATAGAATCGTCTCTTGCCAATAAGGAACTGAGTGAGATGATCCTGCGCTTTACGGATGAACTCACTCCCAAACAGAAACTCGTGTTTGTATTGCGAGAGGTAGAGGAACGGGAGATTTCCGAAATTGAAACGATTACCGGCCTTTCGCCTGAAAAAATAAAGAGTAATCTTTATTTGGCTCGGAAGAGTATCCGGGAAAAACTGAACAAATCAAATTCAAACGTATGAAACAGGAAGATAAGAAATATGAAGAACTGCTGAATGTGTTGAAAACCTCTTCACCGATACTCCATCAGCCTGAGGATTTGACCGAAAAGATTATCGGCAAGATAGAATCACTGCCACGTAAAAAAAATCGGTATTTGTTGGTAGGAAGTTGGGTATCCGGACTGGCAGCTACGTTCTTGCTGTGTTTGTTGGTCAAGGAAACGGTTTTTTCTTCCTCTTCGGAGGAACAACGAATGTTGGTGGTAAGACAGGAGCTAAAAACTTTGCCCTACGCTATGGAACCGGATAAACAGACAAAGAAGTATATTCAAACCGCATCTTTTTTCTCTCTGAAAAAGGGAGATAAAGAGTTACCGCTTTCCGAAATAGGTCGAAAAATATCGGCTTTTATCCGCCAACAGCAAGATGCGGATGCAAAGAAAATGCTTGCTATAAAAAAACAAATTGAAATAACCCTCAAATAGAAATAGTATGAAAACATATAAATACGTAGGAATTATTGCCCTTGTTTTGTTGTGCACAGCTTGTGCTACTGCTTATTATCAGGTGGATACACAAGTACATAAAAACGGAACTGTCAGCAGAACTGTTTATGCGTGGGGCGATTCTGCCTATATCGCAGGAGATGTGTCCCTCAGTCCTTTCCATTTTCCATTGGATGGTTGGAAACGAGAAAGCCTGGATTCGCCTCGCACTATTGATTATTGGGGAGAAAACAAACGGTGGAATGTGAAAGTCAGCAGACAAGCATCGTACAGTGATCAGTTTGCCGTTAATGGGAGTAACGACAATCCTCTGGCAGCTCCCCGGGAGTCATTGCAAAAGAAGTTCAGATGGTTTTATACCTATTATATATATACTGGTACATTCTCTGAAATACTCGATAAAGGGCCAGTGCCTATAGATCGTTATTTGACAAAGCAAGAACAGGCGCTTTGGTTTCGGGGTGATATAAGTGCATATCCTGATCTGAATGGGGTAGAGATGAATGATGTGCTTGACAAACTTAAAGATAAATTCTGGGATTGGTACAGATACAGTCTGTTCGAAGTGAGTTATTCCGTTATTCAGGAAAAGGTAAAGATGTCGGCAGAAAGTGTTTTCAGTGACCGGTTGATTGTAGCGAAGGATTCGTTGTATGCTCTTCACAAGGAGAAAGAAAAAAAAGAAAAAGATGAATTCATGGTTTTCTCATCCTCTCCGATCGAAGACGATGTTTGCTCCCCCGAAATGTTGTGTACTTACTTCGACGAATATTTCCATACCGATTATTTTAGTAAACTGTATCAGCAACAGGAAGAGGGCATCGAAGCGTTATTTAATGAGAAGTGTCATACTGCCCGATTATTCGAGTATGTGTTTAAGTATAGAATGAATATGCCTGGTGAGCTCCTGTCAGCCAATACCGGATACTTCGAAGAAGATGCGCTGGTATGGAAAGTAAATGCTTTCCGCTTGATGGCAGGCGATTATACACTCACAGCTAAATCACGCGTTTGCAATACTTGGGCATTTGTGGTTACATTCCTATTGATGATCATTGCTATCGGAGGTTTCTGGAAGCTGTACAAAAAATAACCCCACAGCACCAAACAAACAATGCCCCGGCGAAATCACTTCGGCGGGGCATTGTGCATTTATCACTTAAATGTGGCTACGTAATAAAATTATGACTAATTAATTCAATTCTGATACTGCAAAGATACAGGATTTCAGATGTAGTCACAATCCCACATTTATGGTATATTTTGAGGGTTCTCTCCCTATTAATAGTTATTTTTTTCTTCTTTGGGCACTTTCACCCATTCTTTCTTGTCGAAGTCATACTTTTTGATGACGCGAGCCGGACTACCGGCACAAACGGAATACGGAGGTATGGAACGACTTACTACACTTCCGGCGGCTACCACACTGTGCTTGCCTACCATTACACCCGGCAGGATTATTGCATTGGCACCTACCCAAACATCGTCTTCGATGATTACTTCTTGCGTGCTTACGCCTTGCTCGTCAATTCGTTGGTTCACGTCGAGGAAGTTGTGATTCAGTCCCGTTACGGTAATTCCTTGCGCCAAATTGACGTGATTACCAATACGTGCCGGACCGATAACCGTATTGCCTAAGCCGATGCGCGTATAATCGCCGATAAACAGGTCGCCCACCGCATTGTTCAGGCAACAGAAGTCTTCCACGACCGAATATTTCCCTAATGAGAACTTGCGGAAAGGAGGTAAATCCTGTCGCACGCTGCGGTAAATCACAGATCCCTTGCCTCGTTTCAGATACATAAAACTAAACAGGCGAATCCACCAGTTAGGGCGTGTCTTTACCGGATGCATAAAAAAACGGTACACCATCTGTTTCAGTAACGGGTGCTGTTTGACCTTGTCTTTCAGAGAAGAATTATTTTCCATTTTTACGATTTTTCGATTTCTTTTTCTTTTCTACCAGATAATCAGGGATTCCCAGACACATGATGAAGAGTAAGAATAAGATTATTCCCCACCATTTGATTGAGTCGCTCCAGGATGTACACGTGAAGAAAATAGCCAGCAGCGTGCAGAGTAATAATAAAACCACCCAGGAAGGGATAAACCGTTGAAACAGTATGCTGACGTAATTCCAATTTCCGGAAAACAAGGTAGGAAAGAAGCGACTGGCGGCTTTTCCTCTTGACAATACATATCGGCGTACTCTAACCTTAGGGCTGTATACTGTTACGTATTCCAGGTATTCTACAAATAGATTTTGTTTGACGGAACGCAGTTCCAGATTGGTTTTGGAACTTTTCAGGTTTTTTTTCAGCCAGCCAAGGTCGAGTACCATGTCTATACCATCCAGGGCTGAGGAAATCCCCACGGCTGTATGTCCCTGTTTAAAGAGTGAGTTTTTCACCTCTTCATGGATGGCCGTCAGTTTCTTCCCGATGGATGAACGAGGTTCTATCTGGTGATGCAACTGGATCACCTTTACCCCCGCATCATATGCCTGGTTGATTTCTGTAAGGAAGCCGGGAGACACCTGGATGCTTTCACCCAGAACCACAACTGCGTCGAACTCTTCTTCGGATAAGGTGGCAACTGTTTCTGTCCAGGCTTGGGTAGAAAAGATGCGATACAATTCCTCCGGATAGTCCATTGCCAGGTAAGGGTTATCTTCCGGTATCAATACAGCATACCGATGTCGCTTGCCTGCTTGCGGATATTTACCGGATTTCCTGAACTGGGCAGCCATGGCAAATATAAACAAGTAGATGCTTGAAATGCTGATGTATAGCAACAGTATTTCGTCTGCAATATGAAAGAAAACATCCATGACGTTATCTTATACGTTTTCCTTTTGAATGAAAGCAGTCAATGTACGGAAAATAATTTTCACGTCAAGCCAGAAAGAGAATGTTTTGGCATACTTAATGTCTAGCAGTTTGCGTTCGTCAGCCGACATTCTTCCGGAATCGCCTCGTTTTTCTACCTGCCACAAACCAGTGAGTCCGGCGGGAGCCATGAAGCGGTCGATATAATCGTCACTTGTCAGCAGTTCGGCTTCATAGAGTGGGAGGGGGCGGTTTCCTACAATGGACATATCTCCCTTCAGGATATTGAAAAGCTGAGGAAGTTCGTCTACACTGTATTTACGGATAAAATGTCCTACTTTGGTAATACGGGGGTCGTTCTCCAATTTTACGAAAGCATTCTTCTGCTCGATCGACTTTTGGCTGATATAATCATGTTCCGAAATCACAAAATCATCAGAAATAAGTACAATGTCATCCGCATTGTCGTCGCCTATTGCCTGATCGTCGCCTATCACTTCTTCTTCGTAGTATTGGTTCAGATTATTGAAATCTTTCAGATGTTTATCCGCGTTGGTATACATGGAGCGGAACTTTAGAAAGTCAAAAATCTGGTAATTACTACCTACCCGTTTGGACTTGTATACAACGGCTCCTTTGCTTTCCAGCCGGATGGCTAGTGCGGTAAGGAGTAGTAGAGGCGACAGACACAGAATCGCGAATCCTGAAAACAGGATATCAAAACAACGTTTCCAAAGAGGTAATTTAAAGGACTGTATACTGGCGCCCTTCTCGCGAATGTCTTTGATTCGTTGCAGGTTCCTTTTTTCAAGGAAAGTAATCATTCCCTCAATAGATTCGGGAGTAGCGTCGTATGATATTGTGTTGTTGATACCGGCTTTCAGATACTCCAGGCTATCTTCTCTGCTTAGACTCTCGGTGATAAGCACCATATACAAGCCTGCATACTTCTTTCTCAGATACTTGATGTCCTGAATGTCTTTAGCAATATCCGTTTGTTCGAAGAACACAACGGTTTCATATTTTTCCTTGATTTTTTCAAGGACATTGGATGCTTTTGCACAGGATGAGGTCACATAGAATGCGCCCTTTGTCATTTTGGACAACTGTGTGATCGTTTCTTCGTGTTTACCTATATAAATAAGGTATTGCATATGTTTATCCTATGATTTTCTTAATGCGTACTTTGAGCTCCAGCGGGTTGAAAGGTTTCAAAATGTAATCTTCTGCTCCTTCTTCCAATAACCGGATGCGCTCGGTCGTGCTTTCTTCGCTGGATAGCATGACGATGGGAATACTTTTAAAGAGTTCGTTTCTTTTCATATAAAGCAAAAATTCATCTCCCATCATTTCAGGCATACGAATGTCGGAGATAATCAGATCAGGCAAATTGCCTTCTTGTAACCACTCAATGGCTTTGATCGGATTTTCGAAATACGTAAATTCGTAATCTTTACTAAGATAGATTGACACGACTTTCCCGATGGACGCTTTATCATCAATAAGTAATATCTTTTTCATACTTTCAATGGGCTTTTATGTTCTATAAAACCAAAATAACTATTTATTTATGCTGCTTCTTATATCACGCAAATATATGCATTTTTTTAAAAACTTCCGGTATGATTCCTGAAAAAACCTTTTCTACATTGAAAAAAGGCTGTTTCTACCTCCAATTCAGGATTTTAGTAATGCTTAAATAATAACTGGGTACAGATTATGCAACCCAACTTACCGAAAATTACCGGATGTACTTAAAATAAATGCCCTCACCTCTTGACAAAACCCCTTCATATTTGTATATTCGCGGTAGGATAAATGAAATTAAATAGCTAAGCGTATGAGAAAGTATAATAATCGAACAGTTACCTCATGCAAATGGGTAAAAAATACAGAATTCCCTCTCCGGGAATAGGATTATTATATAAGTATATGATCAAAAACGGGGATAGTACGTATGTATACTGTCCCCGTTTTTATTTACAACGCCCCAAAAAGTGGTTAACAGAGCAGTTGCTGGTGGTTAACACGAAATTTACTGTTGTTATACATACAAGTTCCCAGTGGTTAACACGGGTAACTTGCGTGTTAACCACTGGGAACTGTTTCGCTAACTTTTGGCAATTTCTGTGTTAACCGGGAAACGCAGAATCCAAAAATCAAATAATATTTACGCAGGAATTCCCTTTCAACTTATCCGTTCTGAAATAAAGCAAACGTTATTCTTGACAATATTTAAGTATGCTATTATTACATTCCTTTCCGTGAATGCACAAATATGGTTTTATACAAATACATTCTTAAACGGATATGAAGCGTCCTGTTCTTATGAAAATTGCCACAGCTTATTTTTTCACGATTACTTAATCAGATAAAACTGAAAGAAAGATCATAGGATTGTCTTGGTTATTTCTCCGGCAAGACAGGAATTCATCTTTCGCCTGATCTCGTCGTAGGGCAACCCGTGTCCCAGTAAAAACATCAGTTTGGTTACAGCACATTCCGGAGTACTGTCATAACCGCTGATAATACCGGCTTGTAACAATTGAATACCAGTTTCGTAACGCTCCATTTCCACGGCTCCCGAAGAACATTGAGTGATGTTGACGATAATGACTCCGCGTTCTGTGGCTTCTTTCAGCTGATTGATGAACCACGGCTTCTGGGGAGCATTTCCCGACCCGAACGTTTTCAGTACGATAGCCTTTAGTCCTTTTACGTGGAGCAATGAGGTGACGATGCTTTCCTGTATTCCGGGGAAGAGCGTCAGAATCACTACATTGGTGTCAAACAGGTAATGCGGCTTTAGCGGTAAGGCAGGATTGGCCTGACGAATTAGGTGAGGTTCGTATTTGATGTGTATACCGGCACGTGCCAGGGGAGGATAATTGAAAGACCGGAACGCGTTGAAGTTTTCCGCATTTATTTTAGTGGTACGGTTGCCACGCATCAAGTGATTCTCAAAAAAAATGCATACCTCGGGAATCATCGCTGTTCCATCCTGGTTTTTAGCGGCTGCTATCTCAATGGAAGTAATCAGATTCTCTTTCCCGTCGGTACGGAGCATGCCGATGGGTAGCTGTGAACCGGTGAGGATGACGGGTTTGCTGAGGTTCTCGAGCATGAAACTCAGGGCAGATGCCGTATATGCCATGGTGTCGGTGCCATGCAAAATCACAAATCCGTCGAAACTTTCGTAGTTATAGTTGATAATCTTTACCAGTTTGGCCCAATCGTTCGGTTCCATATCCGATGAGTCGATGGGTGGATCGAATTGGTATGAAGCGATGTTGTAATTGAATTTTTTCAGCTCGGGTACATGCTTCATCAAGTGATTGAAGTTAAAGCTTTCCAAAGCTCCGGTTTCAGGATTTTCTATCATACCGATAGTTCCTCCGGTATAAATCAATAATACAGATGGAGTTTTTATTGTCATAATGCTTCTTTTCTTTTCTGAATACAAAGGTAACAAAAATGAGTTTTGTGGAGAAATAATTATAAATTGTTTTCAGAAAAAAGAATAAATCCCGGACAGTATGCCATCTGGTGATAGCGCATATTGTCCGGAATTCTTTAGAGAGCCGTGATCCGTTCGCGGATTTTCCCCCAGGCATGGGTGTCAAACAGGCAGCTTTGGCGCATGGTGTAATACATTTCGCGGAATCGGCACATCGGAATAACGAAACTGATCCTGTCCGGTTCGAAATAGGGACGCACCGAAGGGTCAAAGAGCCCGATGAAAGTCCGTCTGCCGCCCGCCCGGTTTTCCACAACCGCCTGGGAAACTATCGCACTACAACCGGAACCAAAGATCGTTGCCACGGTATCCGGATTATTGTTGTCGAAGAAAGTCCAAGAAGTGAGCCCTGACAGCACATCGGGAGTGGCCAGGAAAATAACCCCTTCCAAATTATCAAAGCTTTCTACCAGGTCCATCCGGGCAAAGTTCAGATACTGCTCGGTGACACGTGGCATATCCAGTTCCTCGATGAACGTACGTACCAATTCGGGCGTTTTCTTATAATGTTCTTTCCCGGACACGAAATTGGGCACCATCTCGGGCATGTCGCTGAATCCTGTGTAAAGCTTTCCTCCGCCACAACCGATGTTCTCAGCGTTCAAGCTGACTATTTCGCCTTCTCTTACCCGGCTGAAGCATTTGAAGAAACAACCGTTTACTTTCTCAATCCGGTTCACGGGTGCTTTCGAGTACCAAAACACAAGCGGGAGTTCGGTTTGCTCCCCGAATGCCTCCCGATAGTTTGCGATGAATGTTTGTATGTCCATGATCTATGTGTTGTAATTATATCTTTCAAAGATAGTATTTTTTCAACAAATCAGGAGTTTCCGACGGTTCTTTTGCTACCCGTATGCCAAAAGACTCGAGTGTCGTGATTTTCTCCTCTGCCGAACCCGATCCGCCGGAGATAATGGCACCTGCATGTCCCATCTGTTTGCCCGGAGGAGCCGAGCGACCGGCAATGAACGATACCACAGGTTTTGTGATCTGTTCGCTGATGTATCGGGCAGCCATCTCTTCGGCGTTTCCGCCTATCTCGCCAATCATGACGATGCCATCCGTGTCAGGATCTTCCTCGAACATCTCCAGTAATTCGCGGAAATATAGACCTACTACCGGGTCACCTCCCATGCCGATGGCTGTAGACTGTCCCAATCCGGCAGCAGTGAGATGATACACAATTTCATAGGTCAACGTACCGCTACGGCTAATGACGCCTACTTTCCCCGGAGTAAATATCTTTCCCGGAAGAATTCCTGCCAGGCATTTCCCGGGAGAGATCAGTCCCGGACAGTTGGGGCCTATCAGCAAAGCGCCTTTCTGCCGTACGAACTCATGTGCACGGATCACATCGATCGTAGGGATGCCCTCGGTGATACAGATGATCAGCCGCACCCCGGCATCGGCAGCTTCCATAATAGCGTCGGCTGCGAAACGGGCCGGGACAAAAATAATGGAGGCATTCGCCTGTGTTTGGGCTACGGCTTCGTACATGGTGTTGAAGATAGGAAATTCTTCCATCCTTGTTCCGCCTTTGCCGGGCGAAGTGCCACCAACGACACATGTTCCGTAACTTTTCATTTTCATGGCATGGAAGAAACCATCCCTGCCTGTAATCCCCTGCACCAATAGGCGGGTGGACGAATTTATCAGGATACTCATACTGTTTATGCTTTAATGGATTGAATGGCAAGGAGGGTCGCTTCTTTCATGGTTTCGGCAACAAGGAAGCGGTCGTTGCCTTGTAACAGTCGTCGCCCGGCCTGTTCGTTGGTACCGGTCAGGCGGACAATGACGGGAATGTCGGTCTGTATTTGCTCGAAAGCCTCGAGCAGTCCTATAGCCACATCGTCACAGCGGGTAATCCCTCCGAATATATTGATCAGCACAGCCTTTACGTGACTGTCTTTCAACAACAGTTTTATTGCTTCGATTACTTTGTTGGGGTTGGAGCTTCCGCCGATGTCGAGGAAGTTGGCCGGTGTGCCCCCGTAAAGTTTAATCATGTCCATGGTGGTCATGGCCAGTCCGGCACCGTTCACCATGCAGCCGATGTTGCCATCCATACCTACATAACTGAATCCGCGTTCTTTGGCTGCGGATTCTACTTTCTCTTCCTCGGTCAGTTCGGCCAGGTCACAGATATGCGGTTGCCGGTAGAGGGCATTGTTATCGAATGTCATTTTTCCGTCGATGGCGATCAGCCTATGTTCGGCTGTGAGCACCAACGGATTGACTTCGACGAGTGAAGCGTCTGTTTCTATAAATGTCTGGTACATTCTTTGCAAAATAGACGAGAGTTGTGTCACAATATTTAAGTCTACCGACAAGGAGAATGCAAAATGCCGCGCAGCAAAGTCGGGTATTCCTATAGACGGATCAATGCGGTGACGGATGATCAGTTCCGGAGTCAGGCGGGCCACTTCTTCAATGTCCATTCCTCCGGCAGCACTCATCATCAAAATCACCGAGCGGAGGTTGCGATCGATAGTCATGCCTACGTAGAATTCTTTGGCAATGTTCACGGCTTCGCTCACCAGTACTTTTTCTACCGGAAGATCTTTGATGCTCATGCCGAGTATGGATGTGGCGGCAGGCAGGAGGTCTTCGTAGCTTTTTACCAGTTTTACTCCACCGGCCTTGCCTCGTCCTCCGGTAAGTACCTGCGCTTTGACAACGACTTTAGGCAGTTTCATTTGCTCATAAGCCGCAATAACCTCTTCGATAGTGTGACACAAGGTGTGCTTTTCTACCGGAATGCCATATGCGGAGAAGATCTCCTTGGCTTGGTATTCGTGTATTTTCATGAAATGATATGGTATTAAATTGGTATACGTCAGGTTTCTTATCACTTTAAATACAACAATGTAAAAAGAAATAAAGTTCGGTATTTATGAAAAAAGGGAAGACCCGTTTGAGCCATCCCTTCCTTTGGTTTATTGATTTCCGGTTATCCTTTGAAGGAATACCGAGGCGTGTTATGCGATGCCGTGAGCAGAAACCGACGGTTCGATTTTTTTTACCAATCCTTGCAGAACAGCACCCGGACCACATTCGGTGAAGTCGGTAGCACCATCAGCGACCATGTTCTTCACAGTTTGTGTCCAGCGTACGGAAGCCGTAAGCTGTGCAACGAGGTTCTTTTTGATTTCAGCCGGATCGGTATGCGGAAGAGCATCCACATTCTGGTATACCGGACATTTCGGAGTCTGTACCTGAGTAGCTGTGATAGCAGCTTCGAGTTCTACCTTAGCGGGATCCATCAACGGAGAGTGGAACGCGCCACCCACTTTCAGCGGAAGTGCACGCTTGGCACCGGCAGCTTTCATCAGTTCGCAAGCTTTCTCTATACCGGGGATCGAACCTGAGATAACGATCTGTCCCTGGCTGTTGTAGTTTGCAGCCACACATACATCACCTTCGGCAGTTACCTTGGCACAGATTTCCTCTACCGTTTCATCGGGCAAAGCAAGAATAGCGGCCATTGTCGAGGGAGTAGCTTCGCAAGCCTTTTGCATAGCCATGGCGCGGGCATATACCAGTTTCAAACCGTCTTCGAATGAGAGGGCACCGGCAGCCACCAGAGCGGAGAATTCGCCCAACGAGTGTCCGGCAGTCATCTCCGGTTGGAAACCTTCGCCCATGCAAAGCGCAGATATTACCGAGTGGAGAAATACGGCGGGTTGAGTCACCTTCGTCTGACGCAAATCTTCGTCTGTACCTTCGAACATGATGTCAGTGATGCGATATCCGAGGATGTCGTTGGCTTTCTCAAACAGTCCTTTGGCTAAGGCAGAACTTTCATATAGGTCTTTGCCCATTCCTACGAACTGGGCACCTTGACCGGGAAACACGAATGCTTTCATCTTTTAGTTATATTTTTGTTAATCGGGCGCAAAGGTATATATTTTTCCTGAAACGATTGCACAGTTTTCTCATTTTAGTGCAACGGTGTCGGGGAAATGCCATAAAGGACCGTTTCCTTCGCCTATATTCAGTGTCTTTCCAGTAAGGATGGCCCGGGTAATGTAGTTTTTTGCTTTTTCAATGGCCGAAGGAAGGTTGCAACCCTGCGCCAGGAAAGCAGCGATGGCCGATGAAAGGGTACATCCGGTTCCGTGCAGGTTCCGCGTTTCGATTTTCTGTTCCCTATATATATAATAGGTATAATCAGTGGTGTGCAGTACATCGCTCATTTCGCCGGATGCCAGATGTCCGCCCTTGAGTAAGACAGCAAAATGGTATCGATCAGTGAGTTCGCGGGCAGCTTCCTGCATCTCTTCCAAAGTGGATACTTTTCTGCCTGTTAGCGCTTCCGCTTCGTTCAGGTTGGGAGTTAGCAGGGTGACGAGTGGAAACAACTTCTGCCGGACGGTATCGACAGTATCTTTCGACATCAACAGGTGTCCGCTGCTCGATACCATGACCGGGTCATATACGATGGGTAGCGGTGAGCAAAGAGTGGACTGTAATACGTGGGCTACTACCTGTATGGTTTCAGGGTTGCTCAACATTCCTATTTTGATAGCCTCCGGTTTCAGGTCGTCCATCACGGCCTTGATCTGTTGTTCCACGATCGCCGGTGGGAGAGGGTACACCTCCTTTACTCCTAATGTATTCTGTGCGGTGATCGACGTAATGGCAGTTGCAGCATATCCTCCCAGTGCGGAAATCGTTTTGATATCCGCCTGAATTCCTGCTCCTCCCGAGCTATCGGAGCCTGCTATGGAGAGTATAACCGGGATTTCTCTCATTATTAATGATTTTTAATATTTTGAGGCAAAGATAAAACAAAGACAATAAGTATGCAAATATGCATATCTTCTTTTGTACAATAAGCCTGTCGCCCGGATGGAGATTCCTTATGCATAAAGAGTGCTCTGAGTAAAGCGAAAAGTCCTTTTTGTATCTTGTACAATTACTTTTGGGAAATTGTAATGAAATACATATTGTAATCCGTATGATAACAACGTTTTTTGATATTGTAAGAAAGAAGATAACTATAAACGTGAAAAACAATGCTTTATAGCATGTTTTAATTTCTTGTTTAGTTGTTTTTCATTTCTATATTTGCACAGCTTTTAAATAAATAACATGGAAAATAATCAGAACTTACAGCTTGCGAACAATCACATTTCGGTGGATTGTGTGGTCATTGGTTTTGACGGAGAACAGCTTAAGGTGTTGCTTGTAAACAGGGAGAGCGAGTTCGAAGGAAAAGTGAGCCACGATAAAAAACTTCCCGGAAGTCTGATTTATATGGATGAAGACCTGGCTGATGCTGCTAAACGTGTGCTGCGTGAGTTGACCGGCTTGAAAAATGTGGATCTCATCCAGTTCAAAGCATTTGGATCGAAGAACCGTACAAACAATCCCAAAGACCTGCATTGGTTGGAACGCGCCATGCAGTCAAGGGTGGAACGCATCGTTACCATTGCCTACCTGGCCGTAGTCAAGATAGACCGGACGCTGGATAAAAACCTCGACGCGTCGCAAGCCGGATGGCTGCCTCTGCACGAAGTTGGCGAGCTGGCTTTCGACCACAACCTGATCATCAAAGAAGCCATGGTGGCTGTCCGTCAGTATGTGGAAACCAATCCGTCGATTCTTTTCGATCTCCTTCCCCGAAAATTCACTGCTTCCCAATTACGTATTCTGCACGAACTGCTGTACGAAACGGAAGTCGATGTGCGCAACTTCCACAAAAAAATAGCCATGATGGAATATGTGGTGCCGTTGGACGAGTTTCAACAAGGAGTGGCTCACCGGGCAGCCCGCTATTATAAATTCGACAAAAAAGTGTATAACAAGTCAAGAAGATAAAATTATGTTTTTATTAGGTTATGACATAGGTAGCTCGTCCGTGAAAGCGAGCCTGGTAAATGCCGAAACCGGCAAGTGTGTATCATCTGCGTTCTTCCCCAAGACGGAAGCCAACATCATTGCTGTCAACCCCGGATGGGCCGAGCAAGATCCTGAAAGCTGGTGGGAAAACCTGAAACTCTCCACGCAAGCCATTCTGGCAGAGTCGGGTGTGAGTGCAGGCGAAATCAAAGCCATCGGTATCTCGTACCAGATGCACGGGTTGGTGTGTGTGGACAAAGACCAGAATGTGTTGCGTCCTTCCATCATCTGGTGTGACTCGCGCGCTGTTCCTTACGGACAGAAGGCATTCGAAACATTGGGCGAAACCCAGTGTCTGTCGCACCTGCTCAACTCGCCTGGAAACTTTACTGCTTCCAAACTGGCCTGGATCAAGCAGAACGAGCCCGAACTTTATAGCCGTATCTACAAAATCATGCTGCCGGGCGACTACATTGCCATGAAACTGAGTGGCGAGATCTGCACCACTATTTCCGGACTTTCCGAAGGTATGTTCTGGGATTTCAAGAACAACCGCGTGGCCGACTTCCTAATGGATTACTACGGTTTCGACTCTTCACTGATAGCCGATATCAAGCCGACATTTGCCGAACAAGGCTGTGTGAATGCCGCTGCAGCCAAAGAACTGGGTCTGAAAGAAGGTACTCCCATCACATACCGTGCCGGCGACCAGCCCAATAACGCCCTTTCATTGAACGTATTCAATCCCGGCGAAATAGCTTCTACCGCAGGAACTTCGGGTGTGGTATACGGTGTGAACGGTGAAGTGAACTACGATCCGCAATCCCGTGTAAATACATTCGCCCATGTAAACCATTCGGCAAAACAGACTCGTCTGGGTGTATTGCTTTGCATCAACGGAACAGGTATCCTAAATTCCTGGGTGAAACGCAACATTGCTCCGGAAGGCATCTCATACGACGAAATGAATGCATTGGCTTCCAAATCGCCCATCGGCAGTGCCGGATTGAGCATCCTGCCCTTCGGTAACGGTGCCGAACGCATGTTGAACAATAAAGAAATCGGTTGCAGCATCCGCGGACTGAACTTCAATACTCATGGCAAGCACCACATTGTACGTGCGGCTCAGGAAGGTATCGTGTTCTCATTCAAGTATGGAATCGATATTATGGAAGAAATGGGTATTCCTGTGAAGATGATCCATGCCGGACATGCCAACATGTTCCTCAGCTCCATCTTCCGCGATACACTGGCCGGAGTAACAGGAGCCGTAATCGAACTCTACAACACCGATGGATCGGTAGGAGCGGCCAAGGGGGCAGGTCTCGGCGCAGGCATCTACAAAGATAATAACGAGGCGTTTGCTACCCTCGAAAAGCTGGATGTGATAGAACCCAACAGCGCTAAGCGTCAGGAATATGCCGATGCGTACGCCATGTGGAAATACCGTCTGGAAAAATCAATGAGCAAATAATAACTAACAAATCAACTTTATAAACTTTTTAAATTAAACAAAATTATGGCAACAAAAGAGTTTTTTCCTGGTGTAGGAAAGATTAAGTTCGAAGGCAAAGAGAGTAAAAACCCGATGGCATTCCGTTACTACGATGCCGAAAAAGTAATTCTGGGCAAACCCATGAAAGACTGGTTCAAGTTCTCTATGGCATGGTGGCACACACTCTGCGCAGAAGGTGGCGACCAGTTCGGCGGTGGAACCAAGAAGTTCGACTGGAACACAGCTTCTGATGCTGTACAGGCTGCTAAAGAGAAACTGGATGCCGGTTTCGAATTCATGCAGAAAATCGGTATTGAATACTACTGCTTCCATGATATTGACCTGGTAGACGAAGGTTGCTGCATCGACCAGTACGAGGCTAACCTGAAAGCTATCGTGGCTTATGCTAAGCAAAAACAAGCAGAAACAGGTATCAAACTGTTGTGGGGTACTGCCAATGTATTCGGTCACGCTCGTTACATGAACGGTGCTGCTACCAATCCTGATTTTGACGTAGTAGCTCGCGCTGCCGTTCAAATCAAGAACGCTATCGACGCAACCATTGAATTGGGTGGTAGCAACTATGTATTCTGGGGCGGACGCGAAGGTTATATGTCTATCCTGAACACCGATCAGAAACGTGAAAAAGAACACTTGGCCCGTATGCTGACTGTAGCTCGTGACTATGCACGTGCAAAAGGTTTCACAGGAACATTCCTTATCGAACCGAAACCGATGGAACCGACTAAGCACCAATACGACGTGGACACTGAAACAGTGATCGGCTTCCTGAAAGCACACGGCTTGGACAAAGACTTCAAGGTGAACATCGAAGTGAACCACGCTACATTGGCAGGTCACACGTTCGAACACGAATTGGCAGTAGCTGTTGACAACGGTATGCTCGGTTCTATCGATGCTAACCGTGGTGACTACCAGAACGGTTGGGATACCGACCAGTTCCCCATCGACAACTTCGAACTGACTATGGCTATGATGCAGGTTATCCGTGGTGGCGGTTTGGGCAACGGTGGTACTAACTTCGACGCCAAGACTCGTCGTAACTCTACCGACCTGGAAGACATCTTCATCGCTCACATCGCAGGTATGGATGCTATGGCTCGCGCTCTCGAATCGGCAGCTGCTCTGCTCGAAGAGTCTCCTTACAAGAAAATGTTATCCGATCGTTATGCATCGTTCGATGGTGGTAAAGGTAAAGAATTTGAAGATGGCAAGTTAGGTTTGGAAGACCTCGTAGCTTATGCTAAGGCTAACGGCGAACCGAAACAAACCAGCGGCAAGCAGGAATTGTATGAAGCAATTCTGAATATGTACGTATAACAACCGTGATTAGAGTTTAGTGATTAGTGATTGGTGCAAAACTGATACTAATCACTAAACTTCTATTTTTAAATCATTTATCAAAACTAACCATTAATTAATCATGACTAATACAAACGAGGGTAGCAAACTCTACCTTTATTCCATCACGACGGTTGCTATCCTGGGCGGATTGCTCTTTGGATATGACACTGCCGTTATCTCCGGAGCCGAGAAAGGTCTTGAAGCTTTCTTCCTGCAGGCTACGGATTTTCAGTATAATAAATTTATTCACGGTCTTACTTCTTCGAGCGCCTTGATCGGATGTGTGCTTGGTGGAGCCATGTCGGGAATATTTGCGACTCGGTTGGGTCGCCGCAATTCTCTGCGCGTGGCTTCCATACTCTTCTTCCTCTCTGCTTTGGGTTCGTACTACCCGGAATTCTTGTTTTTCGAATTCGGCAAACCCGATTGGAACTTGTTGATGGCGTTCAACTTTTACCGTATCATTGGTGGAGTAGGTGTGGGATTGGCTTCGGCTGTATGTCCAATGTACATTGCCGAAATTGCTCCGTCGAATATCCGTGGTACCCTTGTGTCGTGCAACCAGTTTGCCATTATCTTTGGTATGCTGGTGGTTTATTTTGTAAACTTCCTCATTTTGGGCAGCCATCAGGATCCTATCCTGTTGAAAGACGAAGCTACCGGTATTCTTACCGTAAGTACTCAGTCGGATATGTGGACTATTCAGCACGGTTGGCGTTATATGTTCGGTTCCGAAGCATTCCCTGCCGCCCTGTTTGGATTCCTGTTGTTCTTCGTTCCGAAGACTCCGCGCTACCTGGTAATGATACAACAAGAGGAAAAAGCATACGATATTCTCGAAAAGATCAATGGCAAGCTTAAAGCCCGTGAAATTCTGGAAGATATCAAAGCTACCTCTCACGAGAAGACTGAGAAACTGTTTACGTATGGCGCTACCGTTATTGTAATCGGTATTTTGCTCTCTGTATTCCAGCAGGCCATCGGTATCAATGCCGTTCTTTACTATGCACCGCGTATATTCGAAAGCGCCGGCGCCGAAGGCGGTGGTATGATGCAAACCGTGATTATGGGTATTGTCAATATCGGATTCACGCTTGTAGCTATCTTTACAGTCGATAAGTTTGGTCGTAAGCCGTTGCTCATCATCGGTTCCATCGGTATGGCTGTAGGAGCATTCGCAGTAGCACTTTGTGACCAGGTGGGTGTGAAAGGTATGGTTCCCGTGATCTCAGTAATCGTATATGCCGCATTCTTCATGATGTCTTGGGGGCCGATCTGTTGGGTGCTGATCGCCGAAATCTTCCCGAATACCATTCGTGGTAAGGCTATCGCCATTGCTGTTGCCTTCCAGTGGGTATTCAATTACATCATTTCGTCTACCTTCCCGGCTTTGTACGACTTCAGCCCGATGTTCGCATATAGCTTGTATGGTATTATCTGTGTAATCGCTGCCTTCTTCGTATGGCGTTGGGTACCTGAGACCAAAGGAAAGACTCTCGAAGATATGAGCCGTCTCTGGAAAGCTAAAAAGTAAAATGAAATCAACAAGGGATTTCCCAGACCCTTGTTAGTTATTGAATAAAAGAACGCTGCTGTCCGATGGAACTCGGGTAGCGGCGTTTTTTTATTATTTGTAACACAAACATACCAATATGTAACACCAGAGTACAGGCGTGTAACACCAACGATACATCATGTAACTTCCTTTAAGGGTGTTTTTGTGCCCTTTCGCTATCTTTGTAACTACAATCATTAAAGCAATTCGTTTGCAATCTCAGTAATTACATAATTCCCACAAGATCAATTTATCATGAAAAGAAAGAATTTTTTGTTTGCACTGCTCATCGGAATCTCATTTCTCGTATGTGGAAGCAGTCAAATCTCCTTCGAAAAGGAGCCTGTATTGAAAGAATCACTGAAAAATCGTTTTCTCATTGGAGTAGCCTTGAACACACGGCAAACGTCGGGACAGGACGTCAACTCGGAAAAGATCGTGAAGCAGCATTTCAACGCCATTGTAGCTGAAAACTGCATGAAGTGTTCCGTCATTCATCCGGAGGAAGATCGTTACAACTTCCGGCAGGCCGACGAGTTCGTTCGTTTTGGAACGGAGAACAACCTGTGGATTACCGGGCATTGCCTGATATGGCATTCGCAATTAGCACCCTGGTTCTGCGCAGATAAAGATGGAAACAACGTCACTCCCGACGTGCTGAAAGAACGCATGAAAGAGCACATCTACACCATTGTAAAGCGTTACAAAGGACGCATCAAGGGCTGGGACGTGGTGAACGAAGCCATCCTCGAAGACGGTTCGTACCGTAAAAGTAAGTTCTACGAAATCCTGGGCGAGGAATTTATCCCATTGGCTTTCCAGTATGCGCAGGAAGCCGATCCCGAAGCCGAACTCTATTACAATGACTATAACGAATGGTATCCGGGCAAACGCGCTACGATCGTACGGCTTGTTAAAACCCTGAAAGAACGCGGACTGCGGATTGACGGAGTAGGTATGCAGGCGCATGTGGGTATGTTGCGTCCCAGCATTGAAGAATATCAGGCCAGCATCGACGATTATGTGAATGCCGGTACCAAGGTGCTGTTTACGGAATTCGATCTGAGTCCACTGCCCGAACCACGTCGCATGGGTGGTGCCAATATATCGGACCGGGAAGCGTACCGCAAGGAAATCGATCCTTATAAGGAAGGTTTGCCCGACTCCGTGGCGGTGGCCTGGAACAACCGGATGACAGAACTTTTTGATCTTTTCCTGAAGAACAGCGACAACGTACTCCGTGTCACCATGTGGGGCGTAAGCGATGGTGATTCGTGGAAAAATGACTTCCCCGTACGCGGACGCACCGATTACCCGTTGTTATTCGACCGTAATTATCAGCCGAAAACCATTGTGACAGACTTGATCCGGAAAAAATTATAGGTAAAAACAGGCGGATATGAGAAATACAAAAACATACATGGGTACACTCTTTTTTTTAGAGAGTGTACTCTTGAGCGGGAACGTCATGGGCCAGAAAAGCATTCCTTGGGTATATGAGGTAGAGAATACCGGAGCCAAGTTTGCATCGCCCGTTCTACCGGGGCTGGACCAACTTCCGCTGGTGGAAACGCTTCCCGATCCCTTCCAATGGGCCGATGGCAGCGGACGTTCTACCAACTTCAAAGATTGGAGTCGCCGGCGTGCCGAGATAGCCAAAGAGATACAGCACTACGAAATCGGAGAGAAGCCGGTGGTGGACCGAAAAAACATCTCAGCTCATATCACCAACGATACGTTAACGGTGAATGTGACCGTCAACGGACAAACGCTCACGCTGACTGCCCGCATTACATACCCTACCGGAGGGAAAGCACCTTATCCGGCCATTATCGGTATTGGCAGGGGAACCGGCAGTTTACCTGCCGAGATCTTTGCCAGCCGTAACGTGGCACAAATCGCGTTCAATTTCACTCAAGTAATGTCGCACACCCAGAAGCGGGGAAACGAACCCATTAACCGATTGTATCCCGAGCTTGTCCATATGGGGGCATACAGCGCCTGGCCCTGGGGAGTGAGTCGCCTGATCGACGGACTGGAGATTGTAGGGAAGAGCAGTAAGATCGATCTGAAACGATTGGCCATATCGGGCTGTTCCTTTGCCGGAAAGATGGCGCTCTTTTCCGGAGCATTTGACGAGCGCATCGCCCTGACCATTGCCCAGGAACCCGGTGGTGGAGGAGCAGCCGCCTGGCGTGTTTCCGAAACATTGGGAGAGGTAGAAACGTTGGGTCGTACGAGCCATGCCTGGTTTATGGAAAGCATGTTTCAGTATAAGGAAAAGAATGTAGCCCGCTTACCGTTCGACCATCATGAATTGTGTGCCCTCATTGCCCCGCGTGCCTTGCTCGTCCTGGGTAATCCGGATTATGTATGGTTGGCCGATGAGTCGGGATATGTGTCGTGCCGGGCGGCCCGCAAGGTATGGGAGACATTCGGCATCGCCGACCGTATGGGATTCTCCATTGTCGGCGGACATCCGCACTGTGCGCTTCCTGATAGTCAATATCCCGAAGTGGAAGCATTTGTCGATAAGTTCCTGTTAGGAAAAAAGGATGTAGATACCAATGTAACCATCGCTCCGCTCCACGAAAAGGTAGACTATCAGCGATGGATCAAATGGTAGATCAGCGTCTCATGAAATCGCCTTTGCGGCGTGCCATGCGGAACAACTTGAAATGGAATGTTTGAAGCGGTTGCTGTAAATCAAAGAGAAATAACGATACGTAATACCGCCGTTTGTCGCCCAGGCAAGCGGCGGTATTGTTTATCACCATAGCTTGCAACACATGGCGAATTAACCATAAGAATGCAGCCATTCCTAACGCCAGCCAATGAAAATCCAAAATTCCCAATGTGATAATCGCGATACAAACCCCGTAGAACAACCAACGGGTGAGGCTTTCCGCTCCCATCAGCAAACACTGTTTCCCCTGGTAGTAACGGGCGGTGGCCAGGTAGCTCACCTTCTCTTCTTTCCAATCCTTGTAATGTTCTACCGGTTCCATCCGCACCACGGCATCGGGATGAGTTTCCACCCGTGTATTCTCTTTCGTACAGTTTTCGTTTACAAACAAGTCATCCTCGCCACGTTGCAGGTTCAGGAAAGAGGAGTAACCTTTTGATTTAAAAAATAATTCCTTGCGGTAAGCCATGTTACGGCCGATGGCCATATAGGGTATTCCAGCCAGGGCAGCGCCCAGATAGCGCATGGAAGTGAAAAGATTGTTGAACTCGATTTTTCGGTGCAGCCAACCTTTGCCCCGCTCATATCCGGTGTAGCCTAACACAAAATTGGTACGTCCTGTGAAGTTACGCGCCATCAAACGCAGCCATTGGTTGCTGGCCGGGCAACAATCGGCTTCCGTGAATACCAGCCAGTCATACTTACTCGCCTTGATGCCCAGCGTCAGCCCCAGTTTCTTGCGGCTGATATAACGGGCGCTTCCGGGATTGAAGCTATGGTATAAGTGTGGATATTTCTCTTCCAGAGCCGTCAGCAGGTCGTCTGTCTCATCGGTTGAGTCATCGTTGATAACGATCACTTCGAACTGCGGATAATCTTGCTCCAGTATCAGGGGGAGGTAGCGGCGGAGATTGTTGGCCTCGTTCCGGGCACATATCACAACAGAAAGAGGCGGCAGGTCTCGTGTGAAGTGTAGCAGCTCCTTCTTATCGGCTTTGCTACGCATCCATATCCGGTTATACAAACCGAAGAAAAAAAGAAGTTGGATTATGAAAAGAACAACTGCCGATGCTAACAAAATCAGCTCGACAGTACTAAAGGTGAATGCTTCCATTTATATTTTTTCGTAAATGATCTGCAAAAATAATGTTTTTTTCTGATATGGCATCAAGTCTGCTCGTCCAAGTACTCTTTTTTGAACATATCTACGAATAAGAAAAATAGAGACAGGAGCAGCGGACCGAAAATCACTCCCATGAATCCGAACAGCTTCAATCCGATGATGACTCCGAATACTGTGATAAGCGGGTGGATATCTGCCATTTTCTTTTGCAGCATGAAGCGTATCAGGTTGTCGAGCTGTGAGATAACCAGAAAACCGAAAAGGCCCAGTCCGATGGCATTGAACCAATCGCCTGTGATAGCCATGTAAAACACCACGGGCACCCATACAAACGCAGTTCCTGCCAATGGTATGATGGAGGCAAAGCAGGTCAGGAAGCCCAGAATCAACGCATTGGGTGCTCCGAATATGAAATAACCGATGAGCGACACACTGCCCTGAATCAACGCCATCAGTGGTATTCCAATGGCGTTGGAGCGAACCATCATGTTGACTTTCCGTACTACTTCCTGCTTATTCTTGTCGTTGAACGGAAGCACTTCGTACATATATACTTCTACATTTTTTCCTCCCTTAAGCAAAAAGAATAATACAAATATCAGTACAAACAGATTCACAATGAAACTGCTGATGCTACCCATAATGGCTTGTCCGATATTGGGCAGTATGGAAAGCAGGAACGACAGGGTATTCTGGCTAAGCACATCATATCCGGTTTTTTCGCGGATAATAGCTGCCGTTTGTTCGATCGGAGCCATCAATGCCTGCGGATCGAGGTTGATGTTGCGTACTTCCACCACTGCCAGCCAGGCAATCAGCGAAAGTGGCACCAGGAAAAACAGGATGGCTTCTCCTGTAATCAGCATGGCGGCCTTGTTTCGTTTCATATTCCGCGTTTCAGTCAGGTAAATCATCTGTTTGCGCACCAGCACGTAGATGGTAAAAGCACCCAACATTCCTCCTACAAAGGGAGCTATCTGCCTGAATATGACTATTCCCAGAAATAATCCGATAGCGATAAGGGAGAATTTCCAATACTGTTCTTTGAAACTCATGTAATAGTTGGTTTATTTTATGTATATAACATAGAAAGGCTGCCAACTGTTTTTATTGTTTATAGTTTTATTACCGGAATTTTTAGAAAAAGCGTATCAGGAAAGTGATTGGCAAGGTACGTTTGTAAGTAAGTATACGTATCTTCTTGTATGATGGGATTGTCTGCTCCCGGATATAGGTTATAGGCTACCAGATGCAAACGAAGGTCGCGTTGCCGGATAGCTTCCAGGCTCAGAAGGGTGTGGTTGATACTTCCCAACTTCCCGGAAGTGACAAAGACAACCGGGTATCGGTGCCGGGCGATGTAGTCAATGGTTAGCAGGTCGTCGGTCAGAGGAACCATCAGGCCTCCGGCTCCTTCGAGCAATACAACATCGTACCGGCGACTTAATTCTCCGGTAGCGGCGCTGATCCGTTCGAGGTCGATGGAGCGACCGTCGATACGGGCAGCCAGATGCGGGGAGGCGGGGTAGGAGAATACCTCCGGGAATGTAATGCCCTCAGCATCGTCGGTAGTAAAAGGAATACCCATGATGCGGCGATGCAGCTCGATATCTTCCGACCGGACGGTTCCGGTGGGGCTTTCCGAACTTCCTGTCTGGATCAACTTTTGGGTGATGGTACGTATCCCCAGCCTGTTCCATTGACGCGCCAGATAGCCCGTGGCATAACTCTTTCCGGCATCCGTATCGATGCCGCTTACAAAGTAAACAGGTGCTTTCATAATTTCTTTTGTGCGATGATGTAAATAGGATGATACGTAAGCGGCACATGCTTTCCATTGCCGAACCGACGGGTGTACTGTTCGCAGAAGTGTTGAAGATTGCTCCTCGACCACTGATGGCGGGTGATACCTGTGACACCAGTTTGTTTCAGGTGATACAACACCTGCATGGGAGTCTCAAAAGGTAGGATCATGACTTCTTCCTCCGAATGCAGGATGTGAAAGTCCGGTTGGAGGAGTTTCTCCAATTCTTTCCGTGAGCGGTACGTTAGCCCATTTCCGGTCAGCCGGTCTATCTCGTACAGATTCTCCTTGCCGAAGGTAGTGAAAGCCAGATACCCGTTGTCGCATAATGCTTGGTGGCACTTGCCGAAAAACACGCCCGGCGCTTCGAACCATTGTAAGGTGGAACAGGAGGTAATCAGTTCCGTTCTTTCGGGAAATGGAACCCGTTCGGCGTCACCTGCCAGAAAATCGGCTTTCTGATCCAGTATATCGCTACAGTACGTCTGCATGTTGTGGCAGATGTCGTTCAGCCATAAATATTCCGGTTGAAAGGTGCGTTGCAGCAGACGGGAATAGAATCCTGTTCCGCAACCGAACTCCACGATCTTCCTGCACTGCGACGGTGAGAGGGATTGGCGGAGTAAACCGATCATTTTTCCGGCAATCTGTTGTTGCACGGTGGCTTCGTGTGAATAGGTCCCTGCTGCTTTGGAAAAGCGTCTGGCAACCAATGTTTTGTCTATATTTACTTGGCTCATTCTAATGGGATTGTTTAGGATTGAGGGATATGAGCACATCAGAAAGAAAGGGTATGTCTGGTTCGTAATGAGCCATTTGGACGATTATCGACTCTCCGGCGTGCGTGCGCCAGTAGTTTAACTGCCTCTCCGCCAGGAAAATCCGGTCGCACTCGCCGATGATGGCCAGATTCCACATTCCCCTTCTCCCGGAGTGATCCGGATGCACCGGTTGACCGGAATATAGCTTACCAAATGCTTCTAATTCCGTTCTTAGCTCCTGCACATCCCGCTTCGGGGCTATTCCCATAAAATGTTGATAGGTAACAGAAGAACCACACATCCTCTTTCTGAATTTATCGAGCGATTCCGGAGTAAGCCCTTGGAGGGTTGCTTCAAAGATTTCCGGGGAAATGCCATACTCCTCATCGATCGGCTTCGAAGTGCCATTGATGGCTGTACTGTGTACTACCGGCAAATCATACGCTTCCATGACTGTCTGGGCTACCCGGACACCGAATGACCAGGCTACTACGTTCACTTCTTTATATTCTTCTACTAACGAGCGGTCGAATGCCGGATCTGTGTAGCCATAGCAGATCATCCAATCGGTATCTGCCGGACAACGGTTGGTCAGAGGCCGGAAAGGACGTTCATCCATCCCCCAACCGGCGAAGAACAAAAGAAGCTTCGGACGGCGCTTGTTGATAAGTAATGTTTGTTGCATATATAAATGAGTTTAGTTGTTGAATCAGTTAAAAAGCAATTCTAGTTCCGCTTCGGTAATGTCTGCCGTAAGCGAGAAGCGGATGCGCGAACTACCTTCGGGTACCGTTGGTGGGCGGACGGCCAACACATAGTAACCCTTACGGCGTAGTTCATCCGCCTTTTGTAAAGCGGCAGCACTCTCGCCCAGGATCATGGGTAGAATGTGGCTGGTAGATGCACTGGCATATCCTTGCTGCTTCAGTATTTCCCCCAGCATTCGGGTAATGCGCTTCAGGTGCTCCCGCCGGCCGGTGAACCCAGCGAGCCGTTGCAACAGGAACAGCGTCCACTCGATGCAGACCGGCGGTAAAGCAGTGGTATAGATAAAGGTACGCATCCGGTTGATGAGGTAGTCGCGTATGGATTGCCGGCAAACGACAAAAGCTCCTGTCGACGCTAATGCCTTGCCAAAGGTGGCTACCAGAAAATCAATATCGGTTATGCAGCCTTGTTCCTCGGCACATCCCAGCCCCGACGTGCCTCGCACTCCGAATGCATGGGCTTCGTCCACATATAATAATACATTCGTGTATTTCTTTTTCAGACGGATCAGCTCCTGTAGGTTAGCTTCGTCGCCATCCATACTGAAGATACTTTCAGTGACCAGAATGATTTCAGCGTGGGAAGCATGGTGCTCATCAAGCAGGCGTTCCAGTTGACAATAGTCATTGTGACGGTACCGGATGCACTTCCCGGCCGAAAGACGAATGCCGTCAATCAGGCTGGCATGTACCCGTTTATCTGCCAGAATCAAGGTATGCGCATCGCATATGGCTGGTAGAATGCCCGTGTTGGCATGGTAGCCACTGTTGAATACCAAGGCGGCTTCGGTGTGGAAGAGTTGCGCCAGTTTCTTCTCCAGATGGGTATAGGCGGAAAAGTTCCCCGTTAATAACCGGGAAGAGGATGCCGACGGAATAAAAGTATGGGGAGTAAGCGATGCCAGGAATTCCCGGCGGAGCTCAGTGTCGTTTGCCAATCCTAAATAATCATTGGACGATAGGTTCAGCATCTGCCGTTGATCCGATACAATCAGCTTTCCTTCATGAACGACATTGGGAAGGGTACGGAAATTACTTTTTTCAAAAGATCTCACTCCCCAACTTGCTCCTAACTGAAGATAAACTTTATTATTGTCGTAGTAGTATTGAGATGGGACATCGTTAGTTTCGGCAGGTTGCTTAACTTCTGCCACTTCTTTGTTAGAAAAAGTTTGGGAAGTGAGATGCGCAAAAGTATGATTTATTTGAATTCCATGATGTCGATTGACCATTTTTTTTAATGGTCCATTATCTTTTTTTACTGAAATAAAGGTTTTGGGGTCGCTAAGAGAGGTCAACAGCCCTCTTATCAGCCGGGAAAGTTGTTCCGGAGTGATAATATAAGGCGGCATGATGTATATTAATTTCCCAAACGGACGCACCCAGATTCCTTCTTCGACAAAGCGGCGTTGCAGCGCTTCCATGTGAACAGGTTCCCGCATTTCTATCACTCCAATAGCACCCAATACCCGCACATCGGCTACATGAGGCATTTGCAGGGCGGGAGCGAGTTCGCATTTTAACTGCGCTTCTATGTGGAGGATGTTTGCTTGCCAGTCCGATGCCAGCAACAGGCGGATGGAAGCACACGCTACTGCGCAAGCCAATGGATTGCCCATAAACGTAGGCCCGTGCATGAAGACACCCGGAACATGGTTGGACAGGGTATCGGCTACCCGGTTGGTGGTGAGTACGGCAGAGAGTGTCATGTAACCGCCGGTCAGCGCTTTACCTACGCACATGATATCGGGTTCCACACCTGCGTGTTCCCAGGCAAACAGTTTGCCGGTACGTCCGAATCCGGTGGCGATCTCGTCAAAAATGAGCAACAAACCATGTTCCCGGCAAAGCCTGGCAGCTTCCGACACATAGCGCGGATGGTAAAAACGCATTCCGCCTGCTCCTTGTACAACAGGCTCCATAATCAGGGCGGCCAGTTCGTCCTTGCAGGATTCGATCACGGCTTTCAATGGAATCAGGTCGTCCGGGTTCCAATCGTCTCCGGAAGAACCGCACTCCGTTAACATGCTGCCCGGAAAACGGGAGACAGGAGCCGGAACGAAGTGTCTCACCGGCAGGGAAGAGCCGAACAGCGAATGCATGCCGGTTACCGGATCGCATACCGACATAGCATTCCAAGTGTCACCGTGATATCCGTTGCGGATGGTCACAAAGTTGTTTTTCTCCGGCCTCCCTGCCGCATGCCAGTATTGTACCGCCATCTTCATGGCTACCTCTACGGCTACCGAACCGGAGTCCGCATAGAAAATCTTTTGCATGGATGGCGGAGCCAATGGTAACAACAGCCGTCCCAACTCGATAGCCGGATCATGCGTCAGTCCACCGAACATGATGTGCGACATTCGTCCGGTTTGCTCACGTATGGCTTCATTCAGTACCGGGTGATTGTATCCGTGAATGGCACACCACCAGGATGACATGCCATCGATCAGCACACGACCGTCATCAAGGGTAAAGGTAGCTCCGTCTGCGCGTTTCACCTTATAAACGGGCAACGGAGCGGAAGTCGAGGTATAGGGATGCCACAAGTGATTGCGGTCGAAAACAGATACGGGCAGTGTGTACCCGTTCTCACGTATCAGTTGTTTATCTTCTTCCACCTTAGAACCCAGTGTGGTGAGCAGATCGCCTACGATGGCTGAGTTTATACCTATATATAATGCCATACGTAACGCTTCTCCGGACAGCAGCGAGCGCCCCCCTGCGAAACGCAGATAAGCTGTAGGGTTGATAAAGCGGAATAAGGCGATGGTGGTCAGCACTTCCTCCTCCGTCAATGGTTCTTGGTGCTCCAACGGTGTTCCGGGAATCGGGCTCAGCAGATTAATGGGGATGGACAGTACTTCCAGCCCCCGAAGCATGAAGGCGAACTCGATGCGTTGTTCCGTGGTTTCGCCCGTGCCGATGATGCCCCCGCAACAGATATCCATTCCCACCCTCCGGGCAGCGGCAATGGTAGCCAGTTTCTGCTCCTGCGTATGGGTGGAACAGAGTTGGGGAAAATAGGAGGGAGCCGTTTCCAGGTTGCAGTGGTAACGCGTAACCCCTGCGTCGTATAACTCTTGCAAGTCATTTTCTTCCAACAGTCCCAGCGAAGCACAGAGCCGGATGGACGAACGGTTGCGTATGTGCCTGAAGGTGCGGCAAAGTTGCTGCATGTGGCGTCTCGAAGGATTTCGTCCGCTCGTTACCAACGAGAAACGATTCACTTCCTGTGCCTCGTTGTATCGTGCCTGGCGCAGGCACTCATCTTCGTCCAACAAATCGTATACATCGACCTCTGTGGGATGGTGCGACGACTGTGCGCACCATTTGCAATTCTCCGGACATCGCCCGGAACGGGCATTAATGATAGAACACATGTCGAACTCCTGTGAAGCACAGGCTCGGGTTATTTCGTGTGCGGCAGCATAAAGCGCTTGTTTATCGGGGAGTGCGGCCAGCCATTCTGCCTGTTGGGGCGTGATGCCCTCTCCCTGCATAACTTGGAGGGTGATTTCTTTCAGTTCCATAAGTAGATAGGTGATAAAAAAAGGAGTAATGTCTTTGGATGAGACATTACTCCTATAATATAATATATAATAGTAAATACAAAAAGGACAGGCGCGGCATCGGCTGTCGTCGCCTGGATAATGGTGACCAATTGCCGGTTAAGTATTATTCCGGTCAGGGCGACCGGCGAATTTTCCTCCCGCACCTCTTTCAGTTCCCTGAATGTTTCCGGGCATTCGGCCTGTAACGACGGTTGTTTGGTCAGCGACTGTTCGGTTACGTTCTTCCGCAGGCAACCGATGGTCACGTTTTTCCCCAGACTGGCAAAAACAGCATATGCTTTCCGGCTCCAGCAACGGAAACGGATAGCGGCTTTTTTACTGTTGAATTGTTTGTACATATTGTCAGGAAAAACGTGATTCTGATCACAAAGGTATAATTTTTTGTAAAAAAGAGATCCGTTTCTTGGGTAAAGAATCTTTTTTTACTGTAATTTGTTGTAACAACATATAAACACTGATCACAATGACTACAAAGAAAGACATTTATTTTGCCGGTGGATGTTTCTGGGGCACTGAGCATTTCATGAAACTAATTGACGGAGTGGAGGAAACACAAGTGGGCTATGCCAATGGAAGTGAGGCTTATGCGCGTCCTACCTATAAGCAGGTGTGTACAGGTCTGACCGGATATGCGGAAACAGTGCGGGTACACTACGACGCTTCGAAAGTGAAGCTCTCTCAATTAATCGATCTGTATTTCAAAACAATTGATCCGACCAGCATCAATCGGCAGGGGGGAGATGTGGGTACGCAATATCGTACAGGCATTTATTTTGCCGACGAGAAAGATCAGCCGGTCATCGAAGCAAAGGTGTATGAAATCGCCAATGCCTATGCGCAACCTGTGGTTGTCGAAATACTTCCCCTTATTAATTTCTACGAGGCTGAAGATTATCACCAGGATTATTTGGATAAGAATCCCCAAGGTTATTGTCACATCCATCCGGATTTGTTCGAACTGGCCCGGCAAGCTGTAAGATAATTGTCCGCTTTACTTGCTTTATCTAACCATTATGGCTTGATAAAATCAGAAAAATAAATTATTTTGCATGAAAAACAGGACTTCTTATTCTTATTTGTAAAATCTTGGATGATTTATACAACTATTTTTTATTCATAAGCGAATGTTTAATTTGGTTATACATAGGAGATTGTAATATTAATTGTTGTTATTTGTTGAATAAATAGTTGTGAATTTTGTTCAAGTTGAAAGAAAGTTGTATATTTGCGCCACGTTAAGAAAAATGTAGCGAAAAAACTTACTACTATTAGATAGATAATGGAAACCCGTATTAATCAATTGAAATCCTTTGAGTCCTTACAAGAAATGACAGGAACAGGATGGTGGGCTGCCGATTTACAGGCAAGAACACTGTTCTTCTCTTCGTTTCTGGTAAAGAAGCTCGAACTCGAAAACGACAAACTATCATTTGAAACTTTTAAGTCAAGATTGCATCCTGAATCCGCCGAGAAAGTATTGAGAACTATGCGTGTAATGTTCGCCCAACAAAAGAAGGGAGAGTTGGAGTTCTTATTTAATACTGCCGGTGAGTACAGATATGTGCGTCTGAAAATCAATGATCGCATATTCGAAAACGATAAATTGGTGGCTGTCGAAGGCTTTATTCAATGTTTGGACTGCCCCGATACTGCATCTGCTTTTGTCAAGACCAATCAGGAATTGAACCGGTTGTTGCGTTGGCAGAAAACATTCACCCACTCGCTAAGAGGATTGCTGGAAGGAGTTACCGATGCAAAAGCCCTGACCAGAATGCTGGAGCTGATCCGTCAGTACTTTCATGCCGATGCCATCCGGATTTATGAAGTGGACTATAATGATCATAGACTGAATTGCATGTGCGAATCGACTGCCGAGCATGTGTCTCCTATAAAGGACCTCCTACAGAACTTAAAACTGGAGAATTCGTATTGGCGGGATCAGATATTGAGTCTGAAATCGGGTTTTTGCGATGAAGTTCCCAAGGAGTTTTATGCCGAATCCACTATGCAATACCAGCAAGCAAAGGCTTTCATGGCGATACCTCTTATCTCGGCCAAAGGAAATATGGGTTTTATCAAACTGGATATGCTGGATAGACCTCGGAAATGGACTTATCTCGAAAAAGAGTTGTTCCAGTCCATTGTGAATATCCTGGGGGTATGTCTGTCGCTTCGCCAGTCGGAAAGCCAGGCGTTGGAGCATAATGATTTCCTGCACAAACTCTTTCAAAATATGCCTTTGGGGTATTTTAGTTTGCGTATTGAGCAAAACGAGGAAGGAAAGGTGGTCGATTATGAATACCTGGATGTAAACAAAAAACTTACCGAAATGGTGGGCTTGAGCCGCGAGCAACTGGTAGGCAAAATGCATACGGAGATTGGTCCCATCTTTGTCGACAAACTCGACTTACAGGTATTGGCGCGTGTGGCTTTTCAGGGCGAAGTGTTCTACACCCGTGGACAAATGCGATACAACAAACGCTACTATAACACCACTATATATTGCCCGCGTCGTGGCGATATCGTGGCTCTTTTCTCGGATGTGACCGATACGGTTCTGGCATCGGAAGCATTAAAGCATAGCGAGCAAGAGCTGAAGAAGGTATATACCAACATTCCGGTAGGTATCGAAATATACGATAAGAACGGGGTGATGGTCGAGGTGAATGACAAGGAACTGGAGATCCAGGGTGTAACAGACAAGAATGTATTGTTGGGATTAAATCTCTTTGATCATCCGTCGTTACCGAAGTTCGCATACGATATGCTACGCGAAGGAAAGGATGTGACGTTCGATGTGACTGCCGAATCGATGAGGGTGAACCACGAATACTACGGGATAGCCAATCCTTACATTACAAAGTACCTTACGATCAAATGTACCCTCCTGTTCAACGCACAGGGCGAAGTAGAGCATTACTTGCTTATTGTGATCGATAATACGGAGATGTATCAGAAATCGGCTCAGGTGCGCGAATTTGAGGCGATGTTCAACACGGTGGCTCAAATAGCCGAGATCGGTATCTTCAAGTGGAATCCGCTTAGAAACGACTATTTTAATACCGATCAGTACCTGAGGAATATGGGGCTGACCCAGGAAGAGTCTAAAAACTTTCTCATCTACAAGGATAAAGTTCATCCCAACGATGTAGGTGTTCTGGAGCAATTCCTGGAAGATGCCGTGGCGGGAAATACAAAGTCAATCACTCACGAATTCAGGGTACGCGATGGCGAAGGCTGGAAATGGCTGCGTACGGCATGCTTTATCAGCGAATACGACCCCGAAAATAACAATGTGCAATTCTTGGGTGTAAACTATAATATCAACGAGATGAAGGTGGCTGAACAGAAATTGTTTGAAGCCAAGTCCAAAGCCGAAGAGGCCGACCGCCTGAAAACCGCTTTCCTTGCCAATATGAGCCATGAGATACGTACACCGCTCAATGCCATTGTGGGATTCTCGGGTATTTTGGCCGAGACGGACGATAAAGAGGACAAGGCGCAATTCATGTCTATTATTAAGAAGAACAACGACCACTTGCTGAATCTTATTTCCGACATTCTCGATATTTCAAAAATCGAGGCCGGAACGGTAGATATCAATACCGGCTACCTGATGGCGGAGGATATTTGCGATCAGGTGATCGAGAGTTTATCGATAAAGAATGAAATGGGACTCGATATGCGTTTTATCCCGAACGAAGACAATCCGAATGTATTGATGGAAAGCGACGGGAAGCGCATCACTCAGATATTATCCAATTACCTGGCGAATGCACTGAAATTTACCCGACAGGGACATGTATGGTTGAGCTATAAAGTACTCGATAAGGAAATTGAATTCTCGGTGGAAGACACCGGCGTGGGTATAGCGGAGGAGAATCTCGGACGTCTTTTCGAACGTTTCTTCAAAGTGGACGAATTCATTCCGGGTACCGGTCTTGGACTTTCTATCTGTAAGAATATAGCCGATCGCCTGGAAGGAAAGGTCGGAGTGGAATCCACATTGGGCAAAGGGTCACGCTTCTGGCTTCGCCTACCGCTTATGTTTCAGTTCTTTTAGTACACAGGCAGATGTCCCGGTTTTAAAGTAAGGCGTTGAAGCAGAAAAAGCTGTCGCCGAAATCGGGGTATCTGCTTTCTTCTTTGAATAACCCGAACACGGATGCCCCCGAACCGCTCATGGAAGCATACACTGCTCCCTGGCGATACATCTCGTCTTTGATCTCTCCAATGATGGGGAATTGGGGGAAAACACTTCGCTCGAAATCGTTTGTCAATACTTCCCGCCATTCTTCCACCGGACGAAGAATGGTCTCTTTGAGCGATCGCTCCGGACGTTGCGGACGAATATGCGAGAAGGCGTCACGGGTCGACACGAATACATCGGGTTTAACAACCCATATCCGGTAACCACTCAATGACACATTGACGGGCGAGAAAACATTCCCGATTCCTTCGGCGAAAGTGGGGGAGTTCTTTATGAAGAAAGCGCAGTCGGCTCCCAGCCTGGCAGCATACTCCTCTAATTGGTTGTTCTCCAAAGCAAGCGCACATTGCTCGTTTAGCAGTTTGAGCATGAAAGCAGCGTCGGCAGAACCTCCGCCCAGTCCGGCACCCGAGGGTGTGTGCTTGTGCAGGTATACGTCCACCGGGGGAAAATCCAGTTGTTTGTCGAGTAAATGATACGCCTTCACCACCAGGTTGTCTTCCGGTTGCCCGGCCACCTCGATACCCGAGGTGTGGAGGATGCATTTCCGGTCGCGTGCCTCCGCAGCGGAAACCGGAACCACTTCCAGTGCGTCGGTAAGCGGAACGGGATAAAAAACAGTTTCCAGATTGTGGTATCCGTCGGGACGTTTCTCGGTAATATGAAGTCCCAGATTTATTTTGGCATTCGGAAATGCGATCATAATGTTTTCTGTCTGCTAAATGGTGAATAACGGGTTGACAACTCGTCGATAATCTTTTCAGGCACGGGTCGCAAAGTTAAGAAATAGTTTTTATCTTTGCCCTCCCTATCAGATAAATATAACCAACTGATCCTAATGGCTGAACAAAGAAAATATACACGCACCCCTAAAGTGGCACAGCCGGTGAGCGACTACGGACGTATACAACCGCAGGCTCCCGAGCTCGAAGAAGCCGTCATCGGTGCGTTGATGATTGAGAAAGATGCGTATGCGCAGGTGAGCGAGATTCTTCGTCCGGAATCGTTTTACGATCGCCGGCACCAATTGATATATACCGCCATTACCGACCTGGCCATCAACCAGAAACCGGTGGATATCCTTACTGTCAAAGAGCAACTGGCCAAACGGGGTGATCTCGAAGAGGTGGGAGGTCCGTTCTATATCGCCCAGTTGAGCAGTCGTGTAGCTTCGTCGGCTCACATCGATTACCATGCCCGCATTATCGCCCAGAAATATCTGGCACGCGAACTCATCACATTCACCAGTCAGATACAGGGAAAGGCTTTTGACGAAACCCTGGACGTGGACGACCTGATGCAGGAAGCCGAAGGCAAGCTGTTTGAGATCTCGCAACGCAACATGAAGAAGGACTATACACAGATCAATCCTGTCATTTCCGAAGCGTATCAGATGATTCAGAAAGCAGCGGCGCGTGCCGACGGTTTGAGCGGATTGGAAACAGGTTTCACAAAGCTCGACTCGATGACTTCGGGTTGGCAGCGGTCCGACCTGATCGTTATCGCTGCTCGTCCGGCTATGGGTAAGACAGCATTCGTTCTCTCGATGGCCAAGAACATTGCGGTGGATTTCCGGGAGCCGGTAGCGCTGTTCTCGCTCGAAATGAGCAACGTGCAGTTGGTGAACCGTTTGATATCCAATGCCTGCGAGATTCCGAGTGAGAAGATAAAAAGCGGACAGCTGGCTGGTTACGAATGGCAGCAGCTCGACTACAAACTGAAGAACCTGATCGATGCGCCGTTGTATGTCGATGATACGCCCTCGTTGTCGGTCTTCGAACTTCGTACCAAGGCACGTCGTCTGGTACGCGAACATGGAGTGAGGATCATTATCATTGACTACCTACAGTTGATGAACGCCAGCGGTATGGCTTTCGGAAGCCGCCAGGAAGAGGTAAGTACCATCTCGCGTTCGCTCAAAGGACTTGCCAAAGAGTTGAATATTCCCATCATCGCCCTATCACAGTTAAACCGTGGTGTGGAGAGCCGGGAAGGTATTGAAGGAAAACGTCCGCAGTTGAGCGACCTGCGTGAGTCGGGAGCCATTGAGCAGGATGCCGATATGGTGTGCTTCATCCATCGCCCGGAGTACTACAAGATTTTTCAGGACGACAAAGGAAACGACCTTCGCGGCATGGCGGAAATCATTATCGCCAAGCATCGTAACGGCGCCGTGGGCGATGTGTTGCTCCGCTTTAAAGGTGAGTTTACCCGTTTCTCCAACCCCGACGACGACCGGATCATTCCCCTTCCGGGCGAACATGGCAGCACGCCTATGCTTGGCTCGCGCATGAATAGTGCGCCGCCTCCCCCTCCTCCTGGATTCGAACCGCAGACGGAGAATCCGTTTGGCGGCGTAGGTAGCGAAGGGCCGTTGCCGTTCTAGTTGAATGCAAATAATCAAATAAACATACGAACACCATGAAGAAACTATTATCCCTACCGCCCAATCTGGTTTCCGTTTTCCACGAATTGGAGAACGTAAGTCCCGCCGAATGGTTCTGCACCTCCGACCCTGTCGGCAGCAAACTCGGATCGGGTGGGGGAACCACCTGGTTGCTCGAAGCATGCCACCAGGCATATGCCCCCGAACAGTCGTTCGAACAATGGATAGCCAACGAAAAACGCATCCTACTTCATGCCGGCGGACAGAGCCGCCGACTCCCGGGCTATGCTCCTTCGGGGAAGATTCTCACTCCCATTCCGGTATTCCGTTGGGAGCGGGGACAGCGGTTGGGGCAAACCTTGTTGTCGTTGCAGCTCCCGTTGTACGAGAAGATCATGGCTCAGGCACCCCGTTCGCTACACACGCTCATTGCCAGTGGCGACGTATACATTCGTTCGGAAAAACCATTGCAAGCCATCCCCGAAGCCGACGTGGTGTGTTACGGCTTATGGGTGGACTCCACGCTGGCTTCTCACCACGGTGTGTTTGCCTCACACCGCAGCGCTCCCGAACAGCTCGACTTTATGCTCCAGAAACCCACCTTGCAAGAGCTCGAAAAACTATCGAATACTCATTTTTACCTGATGGACATCGGCATCTGGCTGCTTAGCGACCGGGCCGTGGAAGTGCTGATGAAGCGTTCGCGCAAAGAGGGATCGGACGAATTGGGCTATTACGATCTTTATTCCGATTTCGGATGTGCGCTCGGCACGAATCCGAAATCGACGGATGAGGACGTGAATCAGCTTTCGGTTGCCATACTGCCGCTACCGGGAGGAGAGTTCTATCACTACGGCACGAGTGGCGAGCTTATTTCGTCGACACTGGCGGTGCAGAACAAGGTACATGACCAACGTCAGATCATGCACCGGAAAGTGAAACCTAATCCGGCCATGTTCGTGATGAATGCCGAGGTACACATTCCGCTGAAATCCGAGAATGAAAATATATGGATAGAAAATAGTTACATAGGGACCGGTTGGCAGATCAGCCGGAACAACATCGTTACCGGAGTGCCCGAGAATGATTGGGCTATTCATCTTCCTCCCGGTGTGTGCCTCGATATTGTTCCGGTTGACGAAGCATCGTATGTGGTCCGTCCGTACGGCATGAACGATGCATTCCGGGGTAAACTCTTTGATGGTGTTACCGGGTTCCTGGGCGAACCGTTTGCCGGTTGGGCGGAAAAAAGAGGGATTACACCCGACTTGATTACACCGTCGACAAACGATATTCAAGCCGCCCGTCTGTTTCCGGTGGTTGCTTCGTCGGACGATCTGGGGAAGGTACTCCGCTGGATGTTATGCGCCGACGACTCTCCCGAAGGCAGGGACGTATGGTTGTCTTCCCGCCGCCTCTCTGCCGACGAGATATCTACGTGTGCCCACTTAAAACGTTTGTATGTCCAGCGCGAAGCTTTCCGTAAGAAAAACTGGACCGCCCTGTCTGTCAATTATGAGAACAGTGTGTTCTATCAGCTGGATCTGGCCGATGCAGCAAGGGAATTTGTCCGCTTCGGATTGCAGGCGCCGGAGGTACTGCCCGAAGAAGCGCTGCCCATGTCGCGTATACGCAACCGTATGCTCCGGGCACGTATCTTTAAACTGGCTGCGTCGTCCGCCGATGATTACAAGGCAGAGGAGCAAGCCGCTTTCGACCTGCTGCGTGATGCCATACAAAACGAAATAAACGACCGTAAGTATGATCCGGTACTGAGCGTTTACCCCGATCAGATTGTATGGGGCCGCAGTCCGGTACGCGTCGACCTGGCGGGTGGATGGTCGGATACTCCTCCGTATTCGCTCTACGCAGGCGGAAATGTGGTCAATATAGCCATCGAATTAAACGGTCAGCCACCCTTGCAGGTGTATGTCAAGCCATGCAAAGAACAGCACATCGTGTTGCGCTCCATCGATATGGGAGCTGTCGAAACCGTGCGTACCTACGATGAGTTGCAGGCATACAACAGTATCGGGTCACCCTTCTCCATCCCCAAGGCGGCGCTTTGCCTGGCAGGATTCGATCCGCGATTCTCGGTCACTACATACACCACGCTGGAAGAACAACTGAAAGTTTTCGGAGCAGGTATCGAAGTGACGTTACTGGCAGCCATTCCGGCAGGATCGGGACTGGGAACGAGTTCCATCCTGGCATCGACTGTACTGGGTGCGTTGAACGATTTCTGCGGATTGGCCTGGGATAAAAGCGAGATTTGCCGTCGTACGTTGTTGCTCGAGCAGTTGCTTACCACCGGTGGCGGTTGGCAAGATCAGTACGGAGGTGTGTTGCAGGGAGTGAAACTCTTGCAGTCGGAGGCCGACTTCGACCAAAACCCGCAAGTGCGTTGGTTGCCCGATCACCTGTTTACGCATCCCGATTACAAGTCGTGTCATTTGTTGTATTATACCGGTATCACCCGTACGGCCAAAGATATTCTGGGCGAAATCGTGGGCTCTATGTTCCTGAACTCTTCCACGCATCTGCAATTGCTGGCCGAGATGAAGAATCATGCCCTCGAGATGAACGAAACCATCCGCCGGGGAGATTTCGAAACATATGGTCGTCTTGTAGGCAAAACGTGGGAGCAAAATAAAGCGCTCGACAGCGGAACGAACCCGCCTGCTGTGGAAGATATCATCGACCGGATCAAAGAGTATGCGCTGGGGTATAAACTGCCCGGAGCCGGTGGAGGAGGGTATCTGTACATCGTAGCCAAAGATTCGCAGGCAGCTTTGAACATCCGCCGGATTCTGAATGAGAACCCGCCCAATCCCAGGGCCCGGTTCGTGGAGATGACTTTGTCTGATAAGGGCTTTCAGATGTCGCGTTCGTAAGGTAGTCTTCAACCCTTCACCAATCCTTTGTTTATGGGTGTTTCGGGGTGAAGAGGGGGTTCTTCACCGTGTTTCACCTGGTCACCGTGTCTTTGTACACATTTGACTTTATTAATCAATGATTAGCAAGTTGAATAATAGCAAGTTGTCAGAGGTGAACCCAGTGAACCACGGTGAAGAATGCTTTCTTCGTCCCGAAACACCCATAAACAAAGGATTGGTGAAGGGTTGAAGAAGATGGAGGGGCGAAAAGCATTCCCATATATTGAGAATAATGAGATCGCTTCACATCCAGCAAACGAATAAACAAACCAGATTAAAAGTCAGAAGCCAATAGAGAGACAGAAATGGTTTGTTTCGTTTGCAACCGTATAACCTTTCGTTTGCAACCGTATAACCTTCCACTTGCAACCGTCAAACGCTCTGTTTGCAACCGTACAACCTTCCACTTGCAACCGTCAAACACTCCGTTTGCAACCGTCAAAGTAAAACAGTCTGCTTTGCCCTCTCAAAAAGGCTCGTTACAAAGGTTGCAGCGGTTTTATTTTGGTTTTTCATTCCAAGTTCCCAAAAATCTTATTAACTTTGCGGGTCAATTTTTGAGAAACAATAATAAATACATGATATGAATATCTCTTATAACTGGCTGAAAGAGTATGTCGACTTCGATCTGACACCCGAAGAGGTGGCCGATGCGCTGACTTCTATCGGTCTGGAAACAGGCGGGGTAGAAGAAGTACAAACCATCAAAGGCGGGCTCGAAGGACTTGTTATCGGCGAAGTGCTGACTTGCGAAGAGCATCCGAATTCAGACCATTTGCACGTAACTACCGTGAACCTGGGAAGCGGCGAACCGTCGCAAATCGTGTGCGGGGCAGCCAATGTAGCGGCCGGACAGAAAGTGGTAGTGGCCACATTGGGTACCATCCTGTACAACGGTGACGAAAGTTTTACCATTAAGAAATCAAAGATCCGGGGCGTAGAATCCATCGGAATGATCTGTGCCGAAGACGAAATCGGTATCGGTACCTCGCATGAAGGCATCATCGTATTGCCTGCCGAGGCTGTTCCGGGAACTCCTGCCAAGGAATATTACAATATTCAGAGTGAATATGTGTTGGAAGTGGACATCACTCCCAACCGTGCTGACGCCTGCTCGCACTACGGTGTGGCCCGAGACTTGTACGCATACCTTGTACAAAACGGTCGTCAGGCCAGTCTGAAACGTCCGTCGGTTGATACATTCGTTGTGGAGAACCACGACCTGGATATCGCCGTAACGGTGGAAAATGCTGAAGCTTGTCCTCGATACGCTGGTGTGACGGTGAAGGGGGTGACGGTGGCCGAAAGCCCCGAATGGTTGCAAAACAAACTCCGGCTGATCGGTGTGCGTCCCATAAACAATGTGGTCGACGTAACGAATTACATCGTCCACGCTTTCGGTCAGCCGCTGCACTGCTTCGATGCCGCCGCCATCAAGGGTGGGGAAGTAGTGGTAAAAACCATGCCCGAAGGAACTCCGTTCGTCACACTCGATGAGGTAGAACGCAAGTTGAGCGACCGTGACCTGATGATCTGCAACCGGGAGAATGCCATGTGTATCGCCGGTGTGTTCGGCGGATTGGATTCGGGATCAACCGAAACCACCACGGACGTGTTCATCGAAAGCGCTTATTTCCATCCTACGTGGGTACGCAAAACAGCTCGCCGACATGGACTCAATACCGATGCTTCGTTCCGTTTCGAACGCGGTATCGACCCCAACATCACCGTGTATTGCCTCAAACTGGCTGCGCTAATGATGAAAGAACTGGCAGGTGGTACCATCTCCAGCGAAATCAAAGACGTTTGTACGGCTCCTGCACAGGATTTCATTGTGGAACTAACCTACGAACGGGTAAACTCCCTGGTCGGAAAGGTAATTCCGGCAACAACCATTAAGAGCATTGTGACCAGCCTGGAAATGAAGATCACGACCGAAACCGCCGAAGGATTGACACTGGCTGTTCCCCCGTACCGGGTGGATGTACAGCGCGATTGCGACGTGATAGAGGACATTCTCCGTATCTATGGGTACAACAATGTGGAAATTCCATCTACCCTGAAGTCGAGCCTGACTACCAAGGGAGAAGAAGATAAATCGAATAAATTGCAAGGTCTTATTGCAGAGCAGCTTGTCGGTTGTGGATTCAATGAAATATTGAACAATTCACTAACACATGCCGCTTACTACGAAGGATTGGAAACTTACCCGGCTGCCAACTCGGTAATGCTGCTCAATCCGCTGAGCGCCGACCTGAATGCCATGCGTCAGACACTGTTGTTCGGTGGTCTGGAAAGCATTGCCCACAATGCCAACCGCAAGAATGCCGACCTTCGTTTCTTCGAATTCGGAAATTGCTATCGCTTTGACGAAAACAAGCGGAACCCGGAGAAGGGACTGGCTCCTTACTCGGAAGATTATCACCTGGGGTTGTGGGTAACCGGCAAACGGGTGTCGAACTCCTGGGCGCATGCCAACGAGGATAGTTCGGTGTACGAATTAAAAGCCTATGTGGAGAATATCCTGAAACGCCTGGGACTGGACCTGAAGAATCTGGTGGTAGGCAACCTGACCGACGATATTTTCGCCGCCGCGCTCTCTGTAAATACCAAGGGAGGCAAGCGTCTGGCATCGTTCGGCGTGGTGACAAGGAAACTGCTTAAAGCTTTCGACATTGACAACGAAGTGTACTTTGCCGACCTCAACTGGAAGGAACTGATGAAGGCCATCCGTTCGGTGAAGGTGAGCTACAAGGAGATTTCCAAATATCCGGCTGTAAAGCGTGACCTGGCACTGCTCATCGACAAGAATACGCAGTTTGCCGAAATTGAGAAGATAGCCTACGAAACGGAACGGAAACTGCTGAAAGAGGTGGAGCTTTTCGACGTGTACGAAGGAAAGAACCTGGAAGCCGGAAAGAAATCGTATGCCGTTAGCTTCTTGTTGCAGGACGAAACCCAGACGCTGAACGATAAGATGATCGACAAGATCATGTCGAAGCTGGTGAAGAACCTGGAAGATAGACTACAAGCCAAATTGAGATAAATTTTATACTAAAATACAAAACCAATGGGAAGAGCGTTCGAATATAGAAAAGCTACCAAGCTGAAAAGATGGGGCAATATGGCCCGTACATTCACAAGAATAGGTAAACAAATCGCCATCGCCGTTAAGAACGGTGGTCCGGATCCTGAAAATAACCCGTCATTGCGTGCCAGCATTGCCAATGCCAAACGTGAGAATATGCCGAAAGATAATATCGACCGGGCTATCAAGAACGCAATGGGTAAAGACACCAAAGACTACAAGGAAATGAACTACGAGGGATATGGTCCCTTCGGTATCGCTGTCTTTGTAGAAACTGCCACTGACAACACCACCCGTACGGTGGCTAATGTGCGCAGTGTGTTGAACAAGTTTGGCGGATCGTTGGGTACATCGGGCAGTCTTGACTTTATCTTCAGCCACAAATCCATGTTTACCATCGCCAGGAAAGACGGCGTGGATATGGACGAACTGATCCTGGAGCTCATCGACTACGGAGTGGACGAGGACTATGACGACGATGAAGAGGAAGTAACCATATACGGCGATCCGAAATCGTTCTCACAAATACAGAAGTATCTCGAGGACAACGGGTTTGAAGTGAAAGGTTCGGAATTCACCCGCATCCCTAACGACGAAAAAGAACTCAACAGCGAACAACGAGCTACGATCGAAAAGATGGTAGAACGCCTGGAAGAAGATGAAGACGTGCAGAACGTGTACACCAATCTGAAACCGGAAGCTGAGGAGGAATAATGAATACAGTCTATAAAACCGAAGGTACTTGCAGCACCCACATCGAAATCGAAGTTGAGGAGGGGATTGTCAAGGAAGTGGCCTTCTGGGGAGGATGTAGCGGTAATCTGCAAGCGGTATCGCGCCTGGTGAAAAACCGGCCGGTAGCGGAAGTGATAGAGCTTCTCAATGGCATTCGTTGCGGTCGGCGGCCGACTTCCTGTGCCGATCAGTTGTGCCGGGCTTTGCGAGGGATGGGTTACTAAATCATTGATTTATAAGAGAAAAAAGGGCGTTTATTAAAAAATAAATGCCCTTTTATAGTTAATTATCCGAATTATTTGCGTTTCTTTGTCGCCGTAAACAAACGAACGTTTATCAATAAGTTCTTTTTTTCTCCCCGCACGAGTTGAATCAGGCTCTATTTCAAACCTCCTTTGTTTCAATTTTTGTCTTACCAATTTTTATTTTTATTTTATGAACATGTACGTTGGAAACCTTAGCTATCGGGTTAAGGAAGCTGATTTGAGAGAAGTAATGGAAGAGTATGGCGTAGTTGAATCAGTAAAGCTGATTCTGGATCGCGACACTCGTAAATCAAAAGGATTCGCATTTGTTGAAATGCCTAATGATGAAGAAGCACAACGCGTTATCAGCGAACTGAACGGTGCAGAATATGCAGGCCGTCAGATGGTAGTGAAAGAAGCTTTGCCACGCAATTAATCCGAATATACGGCTAAAAAAATCACCGGTTAGGGAAGATCCCTGACCGGTGATTTTTTTTTGTCTTATCCCGCCCGCTTTTTCGTGTTCGGAAGGAAGTAGGTGATCAGTCCCAACAAAGGCATGTAGGCACACATGTGATATATGTATTCGATGCCCTTGGAATCGGCAATGTTACCCAGGATGGCCGAAGCAATGCCGGCAATACCGAATGCCAGTCCGAAAAACAGTCCGGAGATCAGTCCCAGCTTCATCGGAAGCAGCTCTTGTGCGTATACCAGGATGGCCGAAAAAGCCGATGATAGGATGAATCCGATGCAGATACTCAATATGCACGTCCAAAATAAACTATTGACATAAGGCAGCGCCAGCGTGAAAGGGGCAGCTCCCAGGATCGATCCCCAGATAACGTATTTCCGTCCCACACGGTCGCCGATCGGGCCACCCAACAAGGTGCCCAGTGCGGAGGCAAACAAGAAGGCAAAGAGATAGAATTGAGAGTTCTGGATCGATACATCGAATTTATGAATCAGGTAGAACGTGTAAAAGTTCGTCAGGCTCGCCAGGTAAACATACTTGGAGAAAATAAGTACCAACAGAATCACCAGCGACAGGATGATCGTATTTTTGGGCAAATGAGGCTTTTTGATAGTATCTACCGGTGCATGGTGAATCTTGGCATAGCGTAGCTTGGCTTTGTACCACATGCATATGGGGAACATGGCTATCAGGGCAATGACTGCCAGGATGGAGAAAAAGGCGATATTCTCCCGTCCGTAAGGGGCGATGAGCAAAGCGGCCAGCAACGGCCCCAATGCTCCTCCCATGTTTCCTCCCACCTGGAATACCGACTGAGCCAGCCCGCGTTTACCACCCGATGCCAGCGAGGTAAGCCGGGAGGCTTCCGGATGCAGAATCGATGAACCGATCCCTACCAGGAATACGGAAACAAACACCCAGTGCAAGGTAGTGGCAAAAGCCAGGCTTAGCAATCCTACCAGGGTAAACATCATGCCGATGGGCAAAAACCAGGGATTAGGACGCTTGTCGAGGTAGAATCCCACCACCGGCTGAAACACGGAAGCGGCAATCTGATATACCAATGTAATAAGTCCGATTTGGGCAAAGCTAAGCGACAGGCTGTCCTTTAACAACGGGTAAATGGCTGAGATAACCGATTGGAGCGTATCGTTCAGCAAGTGAGAGAGGCTGAGAGCTAACAGGATACCGAACATGGTTCCGTTAGTTGCCTTTGAAGATGAACTATTCATTTTTTATTTGAGTGTTTATGGTTTTTGGCGCGCAAAGGTACGAAAAGAATACGTTTTTCAGTTATACATGTACGATTAAACAAATGTTTTTGTAAATTTGCACCCTTAAATCGGGGGGGTACCTCCGTGATACATTGTAATTTGTAAAAATCGACATAGGAAATGGGTAAGAAATTTACTGAATATTCGCAATTCGACCTTTCACAGGTAAACAAAGATGTGCTGAAAAAATGGGATGAGAACGATGTTTTCGCCAAAAGTATGACAGAACGTGAAGGATGTCCGTCGTATGTATTCTACGAAGGACCTCCCTCAGCTAATGGTATGCCGGGTATTCACCACGTAATGGCACGCTCCATTAAAGATATTTTCTGCCGATACAAAACCATGAAGGGCTTCCAGGTAATGCGCAAAGCCGGATGGGACACGCACGGGCTTCCGGTGGAGCTGGGTGTGGAGAAAGCCATGGGCATCACCAAGGAAGATATCGGTAAGACTATTTCCGTAGCCGAGTACAACGCCGCTTGTCGCAAGGATGTGATGAAGTTCACCAAAGAATGGGAGGACCTGACTCACAAGATGGGCTACTGGGTGGACATGAACGATCCGTACATCACGTATGACAACCGTTACATAGAAACACTGTGGTGGCTGCTGAAACAGTTATACAAGAAGGACCTGTTGTACAAAGGGTATACCATCCAGCCTTACTCACCGGCAGCCGGAACGGGACTCAGCTCGCACGAGTTGAACCAACCGGGATGTTACCGCGACGTGAAAGATACAACCGTAGTGGCTCAGTTCCGTATGAAGAACCCGAAACCGGAAATGGCAGCCTGGGGTACGGCGTACTTCCTGGCATGGACCACCACACCGTGGACATTGCCTTCGAATACAGCTCTCTGCGTAGGCCCGAAGATCGATTATGTAGCTGTGCAATCATACAATGCATATACCGGCCAGCCCATCACCGTGGTGTTGGCAAAGGCGCTGGTCGGAGCGCACTTCAACCCGAAAGCCGCTGAACTGTCCTTGGAGGACTACAAGCAAGGCGACAAGCTGATTCCTTACAAAGTGGTAGCCGAATACAAAGGTACCGACCTGTTGAACATGGAATACGAACAACTCATGCCTTGGGTGAATCCGGGTGAAGGGGCGTTCCGTGTCATCCCGGGCGACTATGTAACTACGGAAGACGGTACGGGTATCGTGCACATCGCCCCCACATTCGGTGCCGATGATGCCCTGGTGGCCAAGAACGCCGGTATTCCGCCGTTGCAACTGATCAATAAGAAAGGTGAACTCCGCCCGATGGTGGACCTCACCGGTAAGTTCTATGCATTGGACGAGCTGGACGAAACTTTTGTCCGGGAACGTATCAACGTGGAACTTTACGGGGAATACGCGGGCCGTTTTGTGAAGAATGCTTACGATCCCAACCTTACCGAACAGGACGAAACGCTCGACGTAGCCCTCTGCATGATGTTGAAAACAAGCAATCTGGCCTTCAAGATCGAAAAGCATGTGCACAACTATCCGCACTGCTGGCGTACCGACAAGCCTGTTCTTTATTATCCGCTCGATAGTTGGTTCATCCGTTCCACGGCTTGCAAGGAGCGCATGATGGAACTGAACAAGACCATCAACTGGAAACCGGAATCAACCGGTACGGGACGTTTCGGCAAGTGGCTCGAAAACCTCAATGACTGGAACCTGAGCCGTTCGCGCTACTGGGGGACTCCGCTGCCTATCTGGCGTACGGAGGACAACAGTGAGGAAATCTGCATCGAATCGGTAGAAGAACTTTACAACGAAATAGAGAAGTCGGTAGCTGCCGGACTCATGGCATCGAATCCCTACAAGGAGAAAGGCTTTGTTCCCGGAACATACAATGCCGAAAACTACGATAAGATCGACCTTCACCGTCCGTACGTGGACGATATCATCCTGGTATCGAAAGACGGTCAGCCGATGAAGCGCGAATTAGACCTGATCGACGTGTGGTTCGACTCGGGTGCAATGCCGTACGCGCAAATTCACTATCCGTTCGAAAACAAAGAAATGCTGGATAAAAAAGAAGTTTATCCTGCCGATTTCATTGCCGAAGGAGTGGACCAGACACGCGGTTGGTTCTTCACCCTGCATGCCATCGCTACGATGGTGTTCGACAGTGTGTCGTACAAAGCCGTTATCTCCAACGGATTGGTGCTCGACAAAAACGGCAACAAAATGTCTAAACGACTGGGCAACGCGGTAGATCCGTTCGAGACGATCGAGAAATACGGTTCCGATCCGCTGCGTTGGTACATGATCACCAACTCATCGCCGTGGGATAACCTGAAATTCGACGTGGAAGGCATCGAGGAAGTGCGCCGCAAATTCTTCGGCACCTTATATAATACGTATTCGTTCTTCGCGCTCTACGCCAACGTAGACGGTTTCGAATACAAGGAAGCCGATGTGCCGATAGCCGAACGACCGGAGATCGACCGCTGGATTCTTTCCGTGCTCAATACACTGGTCAAGGAAGTGGATATCTGCTACAACGATTACGAACCGACCAAAGCCGGACGTCTGATCTCGGATTTCGTGAACGACAACCTGTCCAACTGGTTCGTTCGCCTGAATCGCAAACGTTTCTGGGGTGGGGAGTTTACACAAGACAAGTTGTCGGCTTACCAAACACTGTATACGTGTCTGGAAACCGTAGCCCGCCTGATGGCGCCCATTTCTCCGTTCTATGCCGACCGTCTGTATGCCGACCTGATCGCTGTTACCGGACGTGACAATGTAGTATCGGTACACCTGGCCAAGTTCCCGGTTTGCGATGCAGGCATGATCGACGAGGAACTGGAAACACGTATGCAAATGGCGCAGGATGTTACTTCCATGGTGCTGGCATTGCGTCGCAAGGTGAACATAAAAGTTCGCCAACCGTTACAATGTATCATGATCCCGGTAGTGGACGAAGCTCAACGTGCCCATGTGGAAGCAGTGAAATCGCTTATCATGAATGAGGTGAACGTGAAGGAAGTCCGCTTTGTAGACGGAGCGGCCGGCGTACTGGTGAAGAAAGTGAAGTGCGACTTCAAGAAGCTGGGACCGAAGTTTGGCAAGCAGATGAAAGCCGTGGCGGCAGCCGTAGGCGAGATGTCGCAGGAAGAAATCGCTGCGTTGGAAAAGAATGGTTCCTATACGTTGAACCTGAATGGAGAACAAGCCGTATTGGAAGTCGCTGACGTGGAAGTTTTCAGCGAAGATATTCCCGGATGGCTGGTAGCCAACGAAGGACAGCTTACTGTAGCGCTCGATGTAACGGTGGCCGATGAACTTCGCCGGGAAGGAATCGCCCGTGAACTGGTGAATCGCATTCAGAACATCCGCAAATCGAGTGGTTTTGAGATAACTGACAAGATAAAGGTAACATTATCTAAAAATCAACAAACAGATGATGCGGTAAATGAATATAATGGTTATATTTGTAACCAAGTTTTGGCCACTTCATTGAATCTTGCCGAAGACGTGAGAGAAGGGGTTGAGCTGGATATCGATGGTCTCTCGTTGAGAGTCATCGTTGTAAAAGAGTAAGTCAACATAGTTATTTATCCTTAAAACTTAAATATTATGGCAGAAAAAACAAGATACTCGGACGCTGAACTTGAAGAATTCCGCGCCATTATTAAAGAAAAACTAGTGTTAGCACAACGTGACTACGAACAGTTGAAGATGAGTCTGATGGGACTGGACGGTAACGATACCGACGATACATCGCCCACTTATAAAGTGTTGGAAGAGGGTGCCAATACCCTGTCGAAAGAAGAAACGACCCGGTTGGCACAACGTCAGTTGAAGTTTATCCAAGGTTTACAGGGGGCTATGGTACGTATTGAAAACAAGACGTATGGTGTATGCCGTGAAACCGGTAAACTGATTCCGCCCGAACGTTTGCGCGCTGTCCCTCATGCGACATTGAGCATTGAGGCTAAAAACAACGGAAAGAAATAAATGAAACAATTTTTCACGAAGGGACGAATTGCCCTACTCGTTATTTTCTCGGTGCTTATCATAGACCAGGTGATCAAAGTGTGGGTAAAAACCCATATGTATTGGCATGAAAGCATTCATGTGGCAGACTGGTTTCAGATCTTCTTCACCGAGAATAACGGGATGGCCTTTGGAATGGAGATATTCGGCAAGCTGTTCCTGACTAGCTTTCGCATTGTCGCAGTGTGTTTTCTTATCTGGTATCTGATAAAGATTATCAAACAGGGACTCAAAACGGGATACATCGTGTGTGTATCCCTGATTCTTACCGGGGCATTGGGAAACATCATTGACAGTGTATTCTACGGAGTGTTTTTCAACGAAAGCACGAGTTATCAGATAGCCAGTTTTATGCCGGCGGAAGGTGGGTACTCTACATGGTTACATGGAAAAGTAGTGGATATGTTCTACTTCCCGATCATTGATACCTTCTGGCCCGATTGGATGCCACTCGTAGGTGGGCAGCATTTCATATTTTTCAGCCCGATCTTTAACTTTGCCGATGCGGCGATTAGTTGTGGAATCATTGCCTTGCTCCTTTTTTATAGCAAGTACCTGAACGAATCTTATCATTCTCAACAAACAAAGTAAATCAATGCGATTGTTTTCCTGTTTTTCATGGTGTGGTATCTGTATGATTATACTGATACTTGCCGGTTGTAAGGTGAAACGCCCGGATAGTGTATTGTCGGAATCAAAGATGGAGAATCTTTTGTACGACTACCACATTGCGCAAGCGATGAGCGAAAATCTATCTTACAATGAAAACTATAAGAAAACATTGTACTCCGATGCCGTGTTCGAGAAATACGGAACGACGCAGGCCGTGTTCGATTCGTCGATGGTGTGGTATACACGCAATACGGAGGTGCTGACAAAGATTTACGAACGGGTAAGCAAGCGACTGAAAGGCCGGCAGAATGCTTTGAATCATCTGATTGCCATGCGCGACAGGAAGGTGGGTATTACCCTGCCGGGCGATAGCATCGATATCTGGTACGAACAACGGATAGTCCGTCTGACGGGAGCTTTGCTGGATAATAAAATCCTTTTCACCATTGTTAGCGATTCGAACTTCAAGGAACGTGATACGTTGCTGTGGAAGGTTCGTTACCGTTTCCCCGAAGGAGGTCCTGACAGTACGCATGCGGCTGTTATGGCCATGCAAATGATCTTTGCGAATGATAGTGTGATTGCCCGTACGGAGAAGATCCGGACTCCGGGTGTGTATAGCATTTGTCTGGGATCGGACACATTGGGTGCGATCAAGGAAGTGAAAGGATTTATCTATTACCCGGGTAGCAAAGAATCCCGGTTGTTGATTACCGACCATATTTCATTGACCCGTTATCATAAAAGAGAAATTATTAAGGATTCGTTGTTGCTTGCACTCGACTCGCTCAAGACGGATTCATTGCGCAAAGATTCCATCCGATTGGATTCTATCAGTAAAGTGAAGATAAATGTGGACACAGCTACCCAGGTAAAACCGCAAGAGCTGCAACGCCTGAGTCCGGAGGAGATGAATCGTCCGCGTACCGGAAACCGTCCGGCACGGAGAACAACGAATAGTGAGTCTCAACCCGCTCAGCAGACGCCGGCGCCACCGCAAACTCGTCAGCAGTCACGGAGATGAAACGCTTTGCTTCACATTATGTCGCCCTGCCGGGGAATATGTTCCTGAAGCAATGTGTGGTGGAAATGGAGGAGGGAGTGGTGATTCGCTTGTTTCCACTGACAGAGGAGATTGAGTCGGTAGAATGGTTGCCGGGAGTTATCGCACTGTTGCCGGAACACCCGAAACTCACTACATTGTTACCGGAAACTCCCATGCAAAATCCTAGTGCCCTAAAGCTTTCTTTGGAAACAGGCGATGAAGGTATGGGAAATAGCGGTGAATCCTCTAAAGCCTTGGAAGCGGAAAACAATAGAAAATCTTCCAAAGCCTGCATTTGTGCGGAAATCCCTACGGATTTTGCCGGATATCTGAGTGAACTGCGTTTATCCGCCCAATTACTTTATCCTTTTGATTTTACTTTGATGCAGCCTGTCGCCGGAACTCAGCGCAGACAACTGCGGTAGCAATGGCTACATTCAGCGATTCCGATGTTTCGCGTGTGGGCGGATAGTTGGGAATGTATAATTTCCGGTTGATCAACACCTCTGTCTCTTGCCCGATTCCTTTTCCTTCATTCCCCATAACGATAAGCCCGTGAGCCGACAGGGGATGGTCATACATATTTTTTCCATCCAGAAAAGTCCCATATACGGGAGTTGTTTCGTTCAACGAACGGATGAGATCCGGTAGGGAGGTGTAATGAACTTTCACACGGGCAATACCGCCCATGGTTGCTTGAATGGTTTTCGGATTGTATACGTCAACCGTATTGGGTGAGCAGAACAGGTGCTCGATGCCGAACCAGTCGGCCAGACGAATGATGGTTCCCAGGTTTCCGGGATCCTGCACATCATCCAATGCCAGGCAGAGCGAACGGTCGATTACCGTTGGTTCTGTGTGGTACTCCGGTTGTTCGAAAACCGCCAATACCTGTTGGGGTGTTTTCAGCAGGCTGGCACGCGAGAGTTCTTCCTCGGTCACCTGGCAAACCTCGGGTATTTTGCCAAACGGTAGCATGTTATGAGAGATTTCAGGATGCTCATTCAGCCATTCAGTGGTAGCCGCTAACAACCGGCAAGGAAAATGTCCCAACAAATCACCTACCAGTTTCGGACCTTCGGCAAGGAAAACTTGTTCTTCTTTCCGTATTTTCTTTTGATCCAGCGACCGGATGTACTTTATTTTATTCTTGCTTAATAGCGTCATACCGTTTCTTATTTCCGGCAAAACTATAAAGATATTCCCAATAAACCGCTTAGTTTACGGAAAATATCGCTTATATTTGTTGGCTGATTGAAACTTATCTTATATCACAACCGCATGGGGAGAGGTTTTCGTAATACGTTATTGGCGATGATTGGTCTGTTTCTTGCTTCGTGTTCAGCGACGAAGTATGTACCCGATGGGTCGTACCTGCTTGACGAAGTGAAGATACACTCGGACAATAAAGGTGTGAAACCCTCCGGCTTGCGAATGTACGTTCGTCAGAACCCCAACTCCAAGTGGTTCAGTCTGGTGAAAACCCAACTTTATGTATATAATCTTTCCGGACGCGATTCCACCCGTTGGAACCGTATGCTCCGCCGTATCGGTGACGAGCCGGAAATCTACAGTGAACATGAAGCCAGGCGTACACAGGAGGAATTGACGAAGGCTGTTCGCAACATGGGTTATATGGAAGCAACGGTAAAGCTTTCGACGAAAACCAAGAATAAAAAGCTGAAACTGAATTACGACATCGTTACCGGAGAGCCTTATCGGGTGAATTCCATCGATTATGATATCCGCGACCGGAGAATTGCTGCCTTTATACAGGAGGACTCAGCCAATACGTTGTTGAAGAAGAATATGCTGTTCGATGTGAATGTGTTGGACAACGAGCGTCAGCGCATCGCCAATCATTTGTTGCGCAACGGTTATTACAAGTTTAATAAAGATTACATCGATTACGTGGCCGATACCATCAGCGGCACCTACCACATCGATCTTACCTTACATGTGGAGCCTTACCGGGAGAGTAGGACGGACACCGTTCCCAAGGATCATAACCAGTACCGGATTGACAAGGTAAGTTTCATCACGGATTATGATATGTTCCAGTCGTCGGCTACCAGTGGTGTGAATATCAACGATTCGTTGCATTTCCGTGGATTCCCGATCTATTATAAAGATAAGTTATTCCTGCGTCCCAAGGTATTGACAAATAACTTGTGGGTGCAACCCGGGAGTCTGTACAACATCCGTGATGTGGAGCGTACATATACAACCTTCGGAAGGTTGTCGTCATTGAAATATACCAACATTCGTTTTACCGAAGTTCAGGAGAACGACAGTACCAAGCTCAATTGTTATGTATTACTGACGAAGAACAAACCGAAATCTGTAGCTTTCGAGGTGGAAGGAACCAACTCAGCAGGCGATTTGGGGGCTGCCGCTTCTATTACCTATCAGCATCGTAATCTATTCAAAGGTTCGGAGACATTTATGTTCAAGGTTCGGGGAGCCTACGAAGCAATTACCGGTTTGCAAGGCAATTACCTCAGCGATAATTATACGGAGTATGCGGTGGAGACAAGCATCAATTTCCCCAGCTTCCTGTTTCCTTTCCTTTCGTCTGATTTCCGAAAGAAGATGCGTGCCAATACAGAGCTTGGGTTGAAGTATATCTACCAGATGCGTCCGGAATTCTCGCGTACGATTGCTTCGGCGTCCTGGAGCTACAAGTGGACACAACGGGTGCGTGCGCAACATCGTTATGATTTGTTGGATATCAGTTATTTGTATCTTCCCTGGATCTCTCCGGAGTTTAAAAAGAGATACGAAGAGAAAGGGCAGGATTATATCCTGGAATACAATTACAAAAATCAGCTGATTGTCCGCATGGGCTATAGCTATAACTTCAACAGTGCCGGGAGTGCGTTGGTAAACAATACGATTGTCAACAATTCGTATTCGATCCGCGCCAACGTGGAGTCGGCAGGCAATTTATTGTACGCTTTGTCGAGCGCGTTGGATGTACGGCAGAATAAAAACGGAGAATATGCGATTCTGGGTATTCCATTTGCGCAATACATAAAAGGAGAATTCGACTATGCCCGCAATATCGTAATCGACTACCGCAACTCCGTGGCGTTTCATGCAGGGGTGGGAATAGCCATACCGTATGGGAATGCCACCGTGATTCCTTTTGAGAAGCGATATTTTTCAGGGGGAGCCAACAGTGTGCGGGGATGGACGGTGCGTAACCTGGGACCTGGTTCATTTCCCAGCAATGGAAACTTGCTGGACCAGTCGGGCGATATCAAGCTGGATGCCAGTATCGAGTATCGTACGAAGTTGTTCTGGAAGTTCCTCGGTGCGGTATTTGTCGATGCAGGTAATATCTGGACGGTGCGCGATTATGAAAACCAGCCGGGAGGAAAGTTTGAGTTCAATAAGTTCTACAAGCAAATTGCGATGGCTTATGGGTTGGGATTGCGCATAGACCTGGATCTCTTCATTATCCGTTTGGACGGTGGTATGAAGGCGCTCAATCCTGTTTATTCCAAAGGAAAAGAGCGCTATCCGCTTCTGCATCCGGTAATAAGCCGTGATCTGGCTTTACATTTTGCAGTTGGTTTTCCTTTCTAATAGGGTTCTCTCAAGTTGCTAAACGCATAGATGGTCGTCTGCTTATTCCCTCTCTCGTCTATGGAATCATAAAAGCCTTCAGTGTGTTGGTTTTAAACCTTCGGGTCGTTGGTTTTAAACCAAAGCTATGTTGGTTTTAAACCTTCATGAAGGATGAAATAGGCGAATCGGTACAAACTGTTAATAAATCCCTCTTGAAAGCAGTACAAAACCCTTTTCTTCCCGTCTTTCTTCTAAAGAAAGACAATCCCATTATGAGAAAAAACATTCTAACCGTCTGCTTCTGCATAGCAGGCACGTTGGTTGCTCATGCCCAGGAATACAAACTGTGGTATGATCGCCCTGCGCAGGTCTGGACAGAAGCCCTCCCGTTGGGCAACGGGCGATTGGGTGCCATGGTTTTCGGTAATCCCGGTATGGAGCAGTTACAACTGAACGAAGAAACCATCTGGGCAGGTCAGCCCAATAACAACGCCAATCCCAATGCATTGGAGTACATCCCTAAAGTGCGAGAGCTGGTATTTGCCGGAAAGTACCTCGAAGCCCAAACACTGGCTACGGAGAAAGTAATGGCAAAGACCAATTCCGGTATGCCGTACCAGAGCTTCGGCGACCTGCGCATCGCTTTCCCCGGACATACCCGGTATAAGGACTATTACCGCGAATTGAGTCTCGACTCGGCCCGTGCGGTGGTGACATATAAAGTCGACGGCGTATCGTATCGCCGGGAGATGATCACCTCGTTCACCGACCAGGTGGTGATGGTGCGTCTCACAGCCGATCGTCCGGGAAAGATCACTTGCAGCGCCGTGCTTACCAGTCCGCACCAGGATGTGATGATCGCTGCCGAAGGAAACAATACCGTATCGCTTACAGGCGTATCGTCCCTGCACGAAGGGTTGAAAGGCAAAGTGGAGTTTCACGGCCGGTTGATGGCCAAGACCTTTGGCGGAACCACTTCCTTTTCTGACGGAGTGATCAGTGTGGAGAATGCCGATGAAGCCATCCTGTATGTGTCCATCGGAACCAACTTCAACAACTACAAAGACATCACCGGCAATGCGGTGGAACGGGCGCAGAATTATTTGACTAAAGCTCTGGCGCATTCATGGACCGAAGCCAAGAAGTCGCACGTCGATTTCTATAACCGGTACATGAACAGGGTGTCATTAAATCTGGGCAAGAGCACGGTGCCCAATATTCCGACCGATTTGCGTGTGGAAAACTTCAAGGAGACAAATGACGCACATCTGGTGGCTACCTATTTCCAGTTCGGTCGCTATCTGCTGATCTGCTCTTCGCAACCGGAAGGACAACCGGCTAACTTGCAAGGCATCTGGAACGACAAACTTTTCCCATCGTGGGACAGCAAATATACATGCAACATCAACGTAGAGATGAACTACTGGCCTGCTGAGGTGACCAACCTGAGCGAACTGCACGAACCGCTTCTACGCCTGACGAAAGAGGTGAGCGAATCGGGGCGCGAAACGGCACGTATCATGTATGGCGCCGATGGCTGGGTACTACACCACAATACGGATATCTGGCGTGTAACAGGTGCGCTTGATAAAGCCCCTTCGGGCATGTGGCCCACGGGAGGCGCCTGGCTATGCCGTCACTTATGGGAGCGTTATCTTTATACTGGTGATGTGGAGTTCCTCCGATCGGCCTATCCCATCATGAAAGAGGCCGGACGTTTCTTCGATGAGACAATGGTGAAGGAACCGGTACACAACTGGTTGGTAGTATGTCCCAGCAACTCGCCGGAGAATGTGCATGCAGGGAGCGATGGGAAATCGACCACAGCCGGAGGTTGTACAATGGACAATCAACTGATTTTCGATTTGTGGACACAGATCATCACCACCGCCCGTCTGTTGAATACCGATAAAGAGTTTGCCGACCGGTTGGAAGCCCGTCTCAAAGAGATGGCACCGATGCAAGTAGGTCGTTGGGGACAACTTCAGGAATGGATGTTCGACTGGGACGACCCGGAAGATGTCCATCGCCATGTGTCACACCTGTACGGACTTTTTCCCAGCAACCAGATTTCCCCTTACCGCACACCGGAGTTGTTCGATGCGGCTCGCACCTCGCTCATCCATCGGGGCGATCCTTCTACCGGTTGGAGCATGGGCTGGAAAGTATGCCTGTGGGCCCGTCTGCTCGATGGCGATCATGCATACAAACTCATTACCGAACAACTCACCTTGGTGCGCAACGAAAAGAAGAAAGGGGGAACGTACCCCAACCTGTTCGACGCCCATCCGCCTTTCCAGATCGATGGTAACTTCGGTTGTACTGCCGGTATCGTGGAGATGCTGATGCAGAGTCACGACGGTTTTGTATATCTGTTGCCGGCACTGCCTACACTGTGGAAAGACGGAGAGATCAAGGGCATTGTAGCTCGTGGTGGTTTCGAACTCGATCTGGCCTGGGCAGATGGTAAGGTAAATCGCCTGGTAGTGAAATCGCGTAACGGAGGTAATCTGCGTGTCCGTTCGGAAAACCGGTTATCGGGCAAAAGCCTGAAAGTTGCCAAGGGAGTGAATCCGAATGCGTTGTATGCTGTTCCTGCCATTGCGCAGCCACTCATTAACGGGCAAGCGAAACTCAACAAGGTGGAACTTCCATCCACATATATGTACGATCTGCCGACGAAAGCGGGAGAGGAGTATGTATTGATTGGAAAATAAGCTGATTCGTTCATCTCATTCACAAGATTGAATATCCGATGGGATGGTTATCCAATAAGAATAATTATATTTACAAACTATAAACAACTACCCCGATAAGGGAAGGAGAAACACTCCCTTCGAAAGGTAGGCCATTAAAGATTTATGAAACGATTTTTACCCTTACTGCTGCTCTTCCTTTGGGCAGGATCTGCGACAGCGCAGGACAAAGCAAAAACGTACATTCCATGGAGCAACGGCAAACTCGTCGTCTCCGAAGAAGGACGTTACCTGAAACACGAAAACGGTGCACCCTTCTTCTGGTTGGGCGAAACAGGCTGGTTGCTTCCGGAACGGCTCGACCGCGACGAAGCCGAGTACTACCTCGAACAGTGCAAACGTCGTGGATACAACGTCATTCAGGTACAGACGCTGAACGGCGTACCTTCGATGAACTGCTACGGACAGTACTCCATGATCGACGGTTATAACTTCAAGGATATCAATCGTAAAGGCGTGTATGGTTATTGGGACCACATGGATTACATCATCCGCACGGCTGCCCGTAAGGGAATGTATGTAGGCATGGTATGTATCTGGGGAACTCCGGTAGAACGTGGCGATATGACCGTTGACCAGGCTAAAGCATACGGAAAGTTTCTGGCCGAACGCTACAAGGACGATCCCAACGTGATCTGGTTCATCGGCGGTGATATCCGTGGCGATGTAAAGACTGCCGAATGGGAAGCGTTGGCCAACAGCATCCGTGCCATCGACAAGAACCACCTCATGACGTTCCACCCACGCGGACGTACCACCTCAGCGATGTGGTTCAATAATGCATCGTGGCTCGATTTCAATATGTTCCAGAGCGGACACCGTCGCTACGGTCAACGCAAGGGTGATGGCGATTATCCCATTGAAGAGAACACCGAGGAAGACAACTGGCGCTTTGTAGACCGCAGTCTGGCCATGACTCCTATTAAACCGGTGATTGATGGTGAACCTATCTACGAAGAGATTCCCCAGGGCTTGCACGACGTGAACGAAGTACGCTGGAAGGATTACGATGTACGCCGCTATGCTTATTGGTCGGTATTCGCCGGATCATTCGGCCATACGTATGGCAATAACTCCATCATGCAGTTTATCAAACCCGGTGTGGGCGCTGCTTACGGGGCAACAACTCCCTGGTGGGATGCACTGAACGATCCCGGTTTCAACCAGATGATTCACCTAAAGAACCTGATGCTGACGCTCCCGTTCTTCGAACGCGTTCCCGATCAGAGTGTGATAACCGGAACGAATGGCGAGCGCTACGACCGTGCCATCGCTACCCGTGGTAACGATTACCTGATGGTGTATAACTATACCGGCCGGCCGATGCAAATTGATCTCAGTAAAGTCAGCGGAGCCAAGAAGAATGTGTGGTGGTTCGCTGCTAAAACCGGTACCCTGGAATACCTTGGTGAGTTCGACAGCAAAATCCAGACCTTCCAACCCGACTGTGGTTACAACAGTGGAAACGACCATGTATTGATTGCAGTGGATGCAGCCAAGGACTATGTGAAGAAGGAGTGGAAGTCGTTTCCGGATGCTCAGCAAAAATGGAACAAATAATTCTTAATTCTTAATTTAATATGATCAAACAACGATGGATGTTCCTGCTTGCCTGCCTGCTTCTTTGCGGAAGTCTGCAAGCGGCTGTGAATACTACCTACTTGCGTACTGAGCAGTTGGTCGACCCATTGGGCATCGACGCCCGTCAGCCTCGCTTCAGTTGGCGTATCGAGAGCGACCAGCAAAGCGTGATGCAGAGTGCTTACCAGATTCTCGTCGCCAGTTCGCCCGAGAAACTGGCACAGAACGAGGGCGATCTTTGGGATTCGGGCAAAGTAAACTCCGACGCTTCTCAGTGGATCACCTATCAGGGCAAAGCCTTGAAAAGCAATGTTCGCGCTTTCTGGAAAGTAAAGGTGTATACCAATAAGGGTGAAGCCAACTGGAGCGAACCTGCTACTTTTGGCATGGGCATATTGGTGGAATCCAACTGGAGAGGTATGTGGATCGGTCTTGAACGTCCGGCTCCCGGCGATAGCGATACACAATGGAGCCGTCTGGCTGCCCGTTATCTGCGTAAGGAATTCAGCACTTCGAAAACGGTGAAGCGTGCTACGGCACACATCTCCGGTATGGGGTTGTACGAACTCTACATCAATGGTCAGAAGATCGGCGACCAGGTGCTGGCGCCCGCACCGACGGATTACCGCAAGACGGTGTACTACAATTCGTTCGACGTTACCGCTCAACTGGCTAAGCAAAATGCCATTGGTGTTACCTTGGGCAACGGACGTTTCTATACCATGCGTCAGGACTACAAACCTTATAAAATTCCCAATTTCGGTTATCCCAAACTTCGTCTGAACCTCGTTATCGAGTATACCGACGGATCACAGGAAACCGTCGCTTCGGATCTTTCCTGGAAACTCACCACCGAAGGCCCCATCCGCAGTAACAACGAATACGATGGTGAGGACTACGATGCCCGCAAGGAGCTTGGCGCCTGGTCGGAAGTAGGCTACGATGATTCTAAATGGCAGACTCCCGAACGTGTGGGTATCCCCGACGGAGCCCTTCGTGCACAGATGACACCGAATATGAAGGTGATGGAAACAGTGAAACCCCTCACCATAAAGAAAGTGGGTGGATTGTACATTCTCGATACCGGTCAGAACCTGGCTGGTTGGGTACGCTTCCGCATCAAAGGAAATGCCGGTGATACCATCCGCCTGCGCTTTGCCGAAGATTTGTTACCCGACGGTAATCTGTATATGCGCAACCTGCGCGATGCTCGTTGCACCGACCACTATATCGTGAACGGCAAAGAAGCAAAAGACGCTACCTGGGCGCCTCGTTTCGTGTATCATGGGTTCCGTTATGTAGAAATCAGTGGATATGCCAACCCACGTTTGGAAGACTTCACTGCCGAAGTAGTAGAAGATAATATGGAGCATGTGGGTACATTCACCTCCTCGAATACCGTATTCAATAATGTGTTGAAGAACGCTTTCTGGGGTATTCGTAGTAACTACAAAGGCATGCCGATCGACTGCCCGCAACGCAACGAACGTCAGCCGTGGTTGGGCGACCATACCACCGGATCACTGGGCGAGAGCTTCTTCTTTAACAACGGAACGCTGTATGCCAAGTGGATGGACGACATCCGTGAAGCGCAACGCCAGGACGGTTGTATTCCCGATGTGGCTCCGGCGTATTGGAATTACTATTCGGACAACATGACGTGGCCTTCGACTCTACCCATCGTGTGCGACATGCTTTACACGCAGTACGGTAATATCCAGCCTATCTGTAAGAGCTACGACGCCATCAAGAAGTGGTTGGCACACATGAAGGATGAGTATATGACGCCCGCCGGTATCATGACCAAGGATAAGTATGGCGACTGGTGCGTACCACCCGAATCGCTCGAACTGATTCATAGCAAAGACCCTGCCCGTCGTACAGACGGTAAGTTACTGGCTACCGCTTACTATTACAAGTGTGCCGAACTGATGCAGAAGTTTGCCCGTATGCAAGGTTTCGAGGCCGATGCCCGTTACTATGCACAGGAAGCTGAGCGTACAAAAGCTGCTTTCAATAAAGAGTTCCTGACAGTGAAGAAAGGTACGTCGGAAGTACCCGGACATTTGCTTTATCCCGACAGCATTTTCTATGGCAACAACACGGTGACGGCCAATGTGCTGCCGCTTGCATTCAACATTGTACCTGCCGATCTGCGTGAAGAGGTGGCCAAGAATGTGATCAATACCATCATTACCACCAACAACGGACATATCAGTTGCGGCGTTATCGGTATGCAATGGGTAATGCGCGAACTCACCGCTATGGGACGTGGCGACATCGCTTACCTTTTTGCTACAAATAAGACGTATCCGTCATGGGGATATATGATCGAGAAAGGCGCTACCACTATCTGGGAACTCTGGAACGGCGATACAGCCGATAAGGAGATGAACAGCGCCAATCACGTGATGATCCTGGGCGACCTGCTTACGTGGAGTTACGAGAACCTGGCAGGTATCAAGAGTGATAAAGAGAAGGTGGCTTTTAAACACATTGTGATGAAGCCAGACTTTGCTATTCAGGAGCTGAGCAAGATAGATGCTTCGTATGTTTCTGCTTACGGAAAGATTGTCAGCCGCTGGACCAAGACGCCGATGCACCTGGAATGGGACATTGAAATTCCTGCTAATACCACAGCCGAGGTACATCTTCCCAATGGTAAGGTAGAGCAGATCGGTTCGGGTAAATACCATTACAGCGTGGACATCCCCACTCGGAACACGGCTATCCTGAAAGATGAATTCTTGTACGAAACGACTTCATTCCCCGAATGCCATGGCTCTACGATCGTGGAGATGAAAAATGGCGATCTCGTTGCTGCATACTTCGGTGGAACCAAAGAACGGAATCCGGATTGCTGCATCTGGGTAAGCCGCAAACCGAAAGGAGCCAAAGAATGGACTGCTCCGAAAATGGCTGCCGACGGTGTGTTCGCTCTGAACGATCCGAACGCTGCATTGGCCGGTATTGATTCGTCCATCCCCAACCATCGGAAAGCGTGTTGGAATCCGGTGCTCTTCCAGATTCCCGGTGGCGACTTGCTGCTCTTCTACAAGATCGGCCTGAACGTAGCCGACTGGTCAGGTTGGCTGGTTCGTTCCAAAGACGGCGGTAAGACGTGGAGCAAACGCGAAGCGCTTCCGAAGGGCTTTATCGGTCCGGTAAAGAACAAACCGGAATACATCGATGGCCGAATCATCAGTCCGTCAAGCACGGAAGGTTCTAACGGTTGGCGCATTCATTTCGAGATCTCCGACGACAAGGGCAAGACCTGGCGTATGGTAGGTCCCCTTGAAGCTGAGTTGAGTTTACCTTCTGCCAACCGCAAACCGGGTGGTACGAATGTGAGCGATCAGGAAGCCGGTGAAGCGCTGAAAGGGGAGGGGCTGCGTCCGATCCTTGCTATTCAGCCGAGCATCCTGCGTCACAAGGACGGTCGTCTGCAAGTGCTTTGCCGTACGCGTAACTGCAACCTGGCTACATCCTGGAGCAGTGACAATGGTGAAACATGGAGCAAAGTAACACTCTCTGACCTGCCGAATAATAATTCCGGTACGGATGCCGTGACCATGAAAGACGGTCGCCATGTGCTGATTTATAATGATTTCAGCACGGTGCCCGGAACTCCGAAAGGTCCGCGTACTCCACTCAGCATTGCTGTTTCCGAGGATGGTGTGAAGTGGACGAAAGTTCTTACGCTGGAAGATAGTCCGATAAGTCAGTATTCGTACCCATGTATCATTCAGGGTAAGGATGGCAAGTTGCATGCAGCCTGGACCTGGCGTCGTCAGCGTATCAAGTATGCTGAAATAGATCTTTCTAAGTTTTAGGAAGTAGCGTTAGTAGATAGCAAAGCGGCAATCTCTTTTGGATGGAGATTGCCGCTTTTTCGTTGGGACCTAACAACCCTTTTCACTACACAAACTTTTCTCGCTTTTGTAGATTCAACGAACCGATCATCAACCAGATAAAACTGGCCGCTAACAAGAAAATCCGGCTCTTCACAATGGTAGTGCTCCAGATCAACGGATGAACATTCCAAGGCACTTTGAATGGATTCAGGAAGATATCCCAGAAAGAATTCCGAAGTACATCCCAATCCCCTATAATCATCAATAAGATACCCAGTATGATGACTACCACTGCCGTACCGTTTCCGCTACGGGTGATGGTGGAAAACATAAACGCCAGATTTCCAAAGAACAGCACCGGGAACATTAACTGAACGGCCATTTCCAACGGATTGACCGGATAAAGCATCACACTACCCAGATAGGCAAACGCTATCAGGATTACAAAAACAATCAGGTAAATCATCAGAATCCGTACTCCCCATACTTTGTACCGGTAGTTCGGAATACCGAATAATATCTCCAGAATCCGGCTGTCTTCATCGTTCTGAATTCCAAACACAGTGGGGTAGAATATCAGCAGCAGACTGGGAAAGATCAGCAGACCGTAAATCACTCCTTCGTTGGTTTCATCCAGGTTCCAGGCAATCTGAAACATGAAAAAAGCATAAAAGAGGAAGGCGGCCAGCAAGAACCAAAAGAACTTGCCGGCAAAAATGATTTTCATGTTGTACTTGGCCAACTTGGGTATTATGGTTGCGAGTTGTTTCAGTGTCATATATTTCAGCGTTTTAGCATCTATTCATTTATTCCGTTATCATTCATATTCTTCAACAAACACAGGTAAGCATCTTCCAGATTGGCTTCTACCTCAATGGCATCTTCCCGCGGTTGCTCGTGTGAGAGATAACGTACTTGTATGGTTTCCTCGTTCTGGATGTGGTGGATCACCATTGTTTTATCCAGTTCTTGTTCGAACTCTTCCCGGCCTACGTTGAACAGCCAAACCTTGCCGGCAGCCATGTTTACCATGTCCACCGGATCGCCGAAGTACTTCAACTCGCCTTTGTTGACCACTACTACCTGGTTACATGAACTGGAAATATCCTCGATGATATGCGTGGAGAAAATCACGATCCGGTCCTTACTCAGTTCTACCAGCAAGTTACGGAAACGGATGCGTTCACGCGGGTCGAGTCCGGCTGTCGGTTCGTCGACAATCAGGATACGGGGTAGATGCAGCAGGATCAGGGCAATACCGATACGCTGTTTCATACCACCGGAGAAAGAACCGATCTTGGCATCCTTACGTTCATACATATGTACGGATTGGAGTACATATTCGAGGCGTTCGGTTCGCAGTTTCGGATCGGTGATTCCTTTCAGTATGGCTTGGTAATCGAGGAACTCCCAGGAGGTCATGTGCTCATAGGTACCAAACTCCTGCGGTAGGAATCCGATCAAACCCTGTAACTCTTCCCGGTACACACGGCTGTCGAGTCCGTTGATCCAGATGCTACCGTAGCTCTGTTCCAGAATGCCGCAGATGATGCGCATCATGGTCGACTTACCCGCACCATTAGGGCCCAACAACCCGAACATACCTGTCCGTATCTCAAAAGAAACACCTCGCAACGCCTTGAACGGTTTGCGTTGCTTGCCGATCAGCGGAATGCTTTTCACCATTCGGAAATACGAACGTCGAAGTCCGGCGAATCGTCCTTTTATCCGCTCGATATTGATATCACGGGTATATAGGTAGCGCGAGGTGACGTAAATAGAGATACAGATAGCCCATAGCAGGATGATCACGATAGACATTCCCGGACTGTCCATCTTCCGGAACAGTGTTATCCAGATGAGGGGAGGAATAACCCAGAACACCCACCTGTTAAGTCGCTTGATCCACTTGCCTGTGCCAAACCGGAAGAAGAGGTAGGTACGTGTCTTTCTCCACAAGTTCAGCGCCAGTGCGTATATAGCCAGCGAGAACAGGAAGATCCATAGCTTACTGCTGATGAAGAAATAGGCAAAGTAAATCAGGAAGCCAAGCAATGCAAACACCCAGATTTCATTGGCTATGTCTTTGAGCGAATGGTATTCGTTGCGTAATCCCAATCGGCGGCGGATATTTAATCCGCTGTTCCACTGACGACTGAAACGTCCCGGCCAGTCGTATATCTTCACCAGATTGCGTACGGTAATGCGTATCTCTTCATTCGGATCAATTACTTCGGCTCGTGCCCGGCGTAAACTGTTCTGGATGAAATAGGTCAAGCCGGGTATCAGGCTGATGAGTGCCACCAGGTAGATGGATTGATATAACAAACCGTCCACTTGTGCCCAGATGAACCAAACTCCTACCAGGAAGAGGAGGGAGTGAAGGATCCAGAGTTTAGGAGAGAGACTACGGTACCATTGGAGGGTATTTTCCAATCCCATGCAGACGGTCGGAATAAAGACCAACGTCAGCAGGGCGGAGAAAGCCAATCCACCGATTACCGTAATGGCAAACGGAGCGCCGATGGTTCCGGAGTATTCCGAATCGCCCATCGCCAGGGGAACCATGGCAATGATGGTAGTGATGGAAGTGATCAGGATGGGACGTATGCGCGAGAGTCCGGCAGTCATCAAGGCTCTGTGGCGCCTGTACCCTCGTTTACGCAGGATATTGGCATAGTCTATCAGGATGATCCCATTGTTCACCACCACCCCGAGCAGGATCAGGAATCCGGTCAGGGTATTGGCATTGAGCAGGCTGCTTCCCGTGAACAACAGGGCCAGCAACGACCCGATGGCGGCCAGCGGAATGGTAAACAACAGAACGAACGGTGTGACCATCGATTCGAAGACCGACGCCATAATCATGAATATCAGGACAAAGGCAGCCAGAATCAAGAACTTGAACTCGGCAAACTGGTCTTCTTCGTGAATCACTTCCACAGCTACCCCCGGAGGCAGATTGTAATTGGCAATCAGTTGGTCGATGTCCGACCGGTATGCTTCCAGCAAACTTTTCGAGGACTCAACGTTGCGGGAGAAGTAATAGAACACTTCCAGTTGCTTATCCTGATTTACCCGTGTGATTCGCGATCTGCCACGGGACTTCTGGATATCGGCGATATCTGCCAGGTCATGCAATCCCCCTTTAGCGTTCCTTATTTGGATGCGACGGAGGTCATCGATGGTCTTGTCTTTGCTCTCTTCCTCTATGGGGTCCTGCCAATCGGCTTTAGCGATAGTTATGGAGTCTTTGGCAGGAATGCTGTCACGCGACATAGCTGTCTTTGCCAGACTATCGGTTTGTGCCAGACTGTCGCCGGCAATGGCCTTACGGGCTTGAGCTACACCTCCGGCTTGTGCCAGAATGTTGTTGGAAGCAGCTTTCTGCGCTTCTTGTGGCACTGTGCCAGTCTTAGAACTCGTATCAGTTCGTGCAATTCCGGTCTTAGCTACTGTGTCGGTCTTTGCAATGGTATCAGCTTTTACAATGGTATCGGCTTTGATTTTGTTCTCTACCGGAAGTGCCAGTTTTTCTTTTTCCGGGACCTTATTACGGATTACGATGTCGTACGATTCGTCACCGATCTTCAGGTTCGTTCCTGATGAAAACTCACCCCTCAAAGCAGAGAGTCCGGACGAGATCTCGTTACGGGAAATGTCATAAGTTGTCAGTAGGATAGGGTCGAGGTTCAGCAGCAATTCAGCTTGTCTGCCGGAGTACGATACCCAGGATCTTCCGACGTAGTCCTGTTCGCTCACATAATAGCGCAGGTCTTCGGCCACCCGTTGCATCATGTCGAAGTCAGAACCTTTAACCACAATGCGTTCCCGGTTGTCGCCGATTCCCATCAGGCGCATAAAGTTACCCAGTCCGCTGGCTATGCCACCGCCTCCACCTCCGCCACTGCCTCCGCTGGCTTCGGATAGCTGAACTTCTGCATTGCTGATCTTGGAAAGTTTTTTTCCTGCATCCGCTTTGATATCGGCTATTTCCCGTTTGCTGCTCTTCTTGTAGTCGTCTTTCAGCACCAGGGTAAGCACAGCTTCTCCCTCACGGATCTGGCAGATCAGTTCTTTCTTTTCCGGGAAGTCGGCCAGGCGTTCCTCCATTACTTTGACAACGGCATCCGTCTTTTCGAGCGTAGTACCCCGGGGCATAGTCACATACACATTGAACCGGTCTGTTTCCACCTCTTGCATCTGTTGCATGTTCAAGGTCATCGACAGGGTGAGTGTAAGGAACAAAACGATGATAGCGCCAAAGATGGTTGTCCCCGGATTTCGCATTGCTGTTTTGAGCAGTACCAGATAAATCTGTATAGGTCGTTGGGTAACGGAAATCTTTTCGTAGAACACGCTTCCGGCGTTTTTCTTCTTCCTTAGAATGGTATATGTCACCATCGGAACCAACAGTAGCGCCACCACCAACGAAATCAACAAGGTAGAAATGATGGAAACACCAATATGATGCCCGATCAGTTTGATCAGGAAATTCTCCGAGAAGACAAATGGTAAGAAGACGGTAATTGTAGTCAGTGTAGCTGCCAGAATCGACCGCCATACTTCCTTGGTTCCCTGTACCACCGAACGCTCGGGTGTACAACCGGAGCCGGAGAGGCGGTAAATGTTTTCCAACACCACCACGCTGTTATCGAGCAGCATCCCGATGGCAAGGGCCATCCCGATCAGGGTCAGACTGTTGATCGTAACACCGTAGGCGTAGAAGAAGTTAAAAGCCGTGTACACCGAGATGGGAATAGACAAAGCGATGAGGAACACCAACCGGACGTTTTTCAGGAAGAACCACAATACCAGTATGGCCAGCAATCCGCCTGTAATGGCGAGACTGATGATCTCATCAATGTTCTTCTCCATGATTTCGGCCGTGTTACTCTGTACCACGATCTCCACATCCATCGGAGCCAGTTTCTTATTAAGCTGATCGATGGTACCGATGACCCGGTGCGACAGTTCAATCAGGTTGGTTTGCGAGTCGTTCATCAACGTCACTGAGATAGCATCCTTTCCGTTTACCCGGCTGTAGGAAGTTTCCTCTTTCAGGTCGAAGAAGATGGTAGCAATATCCTTGAGATAAACGGGACCTTTGGCCACAACAATGTTCTCGAGATCGGAAACCTGTGTGTAGAGCGCATTTACATGCACATAGTTCTTATTGCCCGGTTCGTTGGTGAAGCCTACAAAAGCCTTCTCCTGTGTGTACTGGCTCAGGATGTTACTGATAGCCCCGGGGGTAAGGTTCAGCGCTTTGCACATGTCGGGCTCCAATTGGATTTCGATGGCCCTTTCCCGTCCGCCGTACACACTCACAGAGGCTACGCCGTCCACATTCTCCAACTCGGTACGGATCTCCTTATCCACCATATGGCGCACCCGGTCCACTCCGCCCGATCCACGTACCTGCAGGGACATGAAAGCTCCGGACATCTGAGCCATATCCACTTTCATCATCTGTACCTGGAACCCGGTGGGGAAGGTAGACGCCAGTTCATTGATCTTCTCTTCCAACTTGAGGGAAGTGATCTTGAAGTTGACGTTGCTCTTGAAATCTACCCGGATGGTCGACTGGCGACTGTCGATGTTCGACTCGATCCGGTTCACTCCGCCTACCGTGCTGATAGCTCCTTCCAGCGGAATGACGATCTCCGATTCTACATACGACTGATCCATTTCCTGCATGGACGTCACCTGAACGAACAGGCTGGGAAGTTCTGCGTTGGGCAGCAACTCCACAGACAACTGTTTGTACGACACATAACCCAACAGGGTCAGTGCGATAAACAGCATGCTGATGGTTATTCTTCTATGCAGTACAATATTCATTCTCCGGAATCTTTTTTAAATAATCGATTCTTGGTTTGCTCCAATACGTAGTACACGCAGGGGATCACCATCAAACTCATCAGGGTAGAGGTCACCAACCCGCCGATCACTGCAATGGCCATCGGCGAACGCAGCGAAGCCCCTTGACCGAAACTGAGCGCCAACGGTATCAGCGCCAGGATGGTGGTGAGGGTGGTCATGATGATGGGACGAATACGTTGCTGTCCGGCTTGCACAATGGCATCGGTCAGATCCATATTCTGCTTCAACTGGTTGATGCGGTCGACCAGGATGATGGAGTTGTTCACGGCAATTCCCGCCAGCATCACAATACCGATCACACCCATGATGTTGATCGTCGTGCCGGTTATCAGGAAGAGCAGGATGGCTCCTACCACAGCCAACGGAATGGTAAGCAGAATGGTGAACGGATGCAACAGTGATTCGAATTGAGCAGCCAGTACCATGTACACCAGCAGCACAGAAAGTGCCAGGGCAAACAAGAGACTGTTCATCGATTCCTGCCGTTTTTCTTCTTCACCGGTAACGGTAATCGTATAGTTAGCGGGCAGTTCAATGTCTTTGACCGCTACACGGATATCCTGAGCCACTTTATCCAACGACTTGCCGGTATCCATATTTGCCAGTATCTTGCTGATGCGGTTCTGGTTTCTTCGGAATATCTCTTTGGGTGCCTGTGTCTCTTCGAGCGTGGCAATCTCCTGCAGGCGGAATTTCTGTTCGCCGCTACGGATAAACAGGTTGTTCAGTGAACTGAGAGTAATATCCGGGAGCTTGATCACGATATCGCGCATTTCGCCCTTGTACTCCATCTTACCCGTTTCCCGGCCGTTGAGCTGCTGCTTGAGCTGCTCTATTACGGTAGCTACGCTCAGGTTGTTCACTCCGGCTACTGTGCGGTTGATAGAAACAATCACCTCGGGTGCACCGTCATCGGTAGAGGATACCATATTATATAGTCCTTCGATGGGCTGCATGCGTGCCATTACTTCGTTAGAGATCCGCGCGATTTCGTCCAGTTCCTCTCCTTTTACTTCGACAACGATAGGGGCTTCTTCACCACCCAACAAATTGCCCAGTGAATTCTCTTCCTGACGGATGGTGAGTTCCAGGTATTCCGGATTTTCAGCCGTCTGTACCAGTTGTTCGATCACCTGTTCGGGGGTTGTGGGACTATCGGGTGATAGAATCACTTTGATAGAAGCGGTATTTTCTCCTTCAAAGATGGCATTCTCCGAACCGCTTCCCGGTCCGATATGGCTATACAGTGTACAGAGCGAATCTCGGGAGATGGACTGAATGAGTTCTTCAAGACTTGCCACGGCGGTCGACGTACGTTCCAACCGGGTACCTTCGGGTAGTTTCACCTGTACGGTAAAGCTTTGGCTTTCTGCGCGAGGCATATATTCTGTACCGATAAAGGGCAGACAGAGCAGGGAGGCCAACAACAGGACCACCGACACAATGATCACCGTCCACCGGTAATCGATCAGTCGACGGAGTAGGCGGGAATATCCGCTGAACCGGATGGACTGGGTGTCGGTAAAGGTTTTCTTTTTACCGGCCAACTGTGTATAAAGCATAGGGATGACCAGAATGGCTACAAACAGGGAGGAGATAAGGGAGAACGTAACCGTCCAGGCCTGATCTTTGAATAATTCTCCCGTGGCGCCGTGCAGGTAGACAATGGGCAAGAATACCACAATCGTAGTCAGGGTAGAAGCAATGACGGCTCCTCCCACTTCGCTGGTTCCTGTAATGGCGGCTTCACGGATGCTCAGTCCTTTTTCGTGGTTCCGGAAGATACTCTCGATTACCACAATGGCATTGTCTACCAACATACCTGCCCCCAATGCAAGTCCTCCCAGTGTCATGATGTTCAAGGTAAGTCCATTGAAGAACATCAGGTTGAAGGTAGCTACTATAGATATAGGTATAGCCAAACTGATAATCAGCGTAGACCCGATGCGGCGGAGGAACAGGAAGAGGATCACGATGGCCAGAAGCACTCCAATAATGGCGCTGCTCTTCACCTCGTCGATCGACTCTTTGATGAAGGTTCCCTGGTTTGTGATAATCTGGAAACGATATCCCGGCAGGGCTTGCTCGATTAGTCGTAGTTGCTTATCGACCGCTTCGACTACCTTGACGGTATTAAAACGCATCTCCTTGTACACCGATAGTCCGATACTCCGTTCGCCGTTGATGCGGACGATGTTTTCGGGCTGTGCGTTCTCAAAAGTAATACTGGCCACTTCTTTCAGGAAGATGGGAGCTTTCTCGCCTGTTGCAGTGTTCGATCCGGTTGTACCGGTAGTTGTTTGACTGTCGACCGACTTGTATCCTACAATGAGGTTCTCGAAATCTGCTTCCCGGCTGAAAAGACTGCTACTCTTTACTAAGTACTGAACACCCAGGTCGGATACTCGTCCGCCGGATACGCTCTGATTGTTGGCTTCGATTTTGGAAGCGATCTCGTCCACTGTCAGCTTGAAGGCTTCCAGCTTGTACGGATCGGTATGGATATACAGCGAAGTCACTTCGTCGCCCGAAAGGGTAACGTCAGCCACGCCTTCTAGTCGAACCAATTCGTTACGAATGTAGCTTTCGGCTACTTTGCGCAGTTCCGCCATATCGCGGATGGAGTAATGCGAAAGTCCGATCAGGATTACCGGCGCCGTATTGGGGTCGTGTTGGGTAATCTTCAGCTCAGTGATTTCCTTGTTCTGAGCAAAGGGAGTCATGGCCTTTTGCAGGTCGAGGAACGCCTCGTCCATGTTTTTCGACCAGGCATACTCCACTGTGATACGGGCCGATCCGGCTTTGACCACGGACGACACTTGGGTGACGTCGCTCTGGCGGATAGCCATCGACTCGATGTTCTTTACATACTGCTTCTCAATCTCCTCGGGCGGACGTTCTCCGGCTTTGATCTCGACAAAGAGCCGGGGATTATTCAGGTCGGGCAGTAGGTCGACGCTGAGCTGGTCGTATGATATTTTTCCGAGCAGCAGGATGGCCAGGATCACCATACTGATGGTGACCGGATTGCCGACTGCGAATCTGACAATGTTCTTCATGGGCTTACGTGCTTCCTGTTGTTATCGTTGAATTTTCACTCGGCTCTTATCTCTCAGGGTCTCGAATCCGCGTACCACGAGGTTATCGTTTACGTTCAGCCCTTGCAGTACTTCGATGTTACTTTCATCTTCCATACCAGTCTGGATATTGCGGATCACGGCAGTGTTCTTCTCCACGATGAAGACAAACTTATCGTTCCGTTGCGACTGGATTACGTTTTTAGGAATGACAATGGCGCTGTCCGCCCGGTCTACCCGGATATCCGCTTTCACGAACATACCCGGACGCAATTTCAATCCGCTGTTCTCGATCAGCACCTTGGCTTTGAACGTACGTGTTTCCATACTGATGGCAGGCGAGATCTCGGCTACCGTTCCTTTCAGTGTATCGTCGGGCAGAGTGTAGTGAGTGATATACACCGGTTGCGATTCTTTGAGACTCTGGATAGCGCTTTCCGGCATGTTGATGTCCATATACATACGTGCATAGTCCATAATGCCTGCCATCGGTTTGCCCTGTTCCACCTTTACGTCGGGAGTGTAGTGGGGGAGATTGACAATAACTCCGCTGAAAGGCGCCCTGATATTCATCTTCTCTAGGTTGAGCTTGGCATTCTCATACTCGTAGCGGGCATTGGTAACACGCACTTCGGTGTTGCGCATTTCGCTCAGCGTTACCCCTCCTTTTTCGTAGAGATTCTTCTGTTTGCTCTGTTCCTGCTCGGCAATTTCCAGATTCAGCTTCTTGGCGTCGATGGCGATCCCATTCTCGTACTCCGTATCTTCGAGACGGATGATGGTTTGCCCTTTGGTTACTGCATCTCCCAGTTTGAAAGGACGTCCTGTACGTGGATTGTTCTGGAGCATGTAATGCCCGCTGGTCAGTGCGTTCAGTTCCACACCGAAAGTAGGATTGGCCGACCCGGTGGTGTTAACCAGTTTGTTGATGGCACTTTTCCGGAGTTCTTTCACCGACACGGGAGTGGCTATGTCATTCGGGTTACTTTCGGGTTGTGAATTACAGGCGCTCAGCAGAGCGATACACAACAGGGAGGAGGCGAGGGTTTGAATCGTATATTTCATGGTAATCTTATTTTATCTGGTTGATGTCATTTAAGGGAACAATGGGTTCATTTTTCTCAAAATCGTATAAAGAGAGTATCTTCAGGTTGAGCAACTCGACTTTGTAGTTGATCAATGCCTGCGAATAAGAGATTTTCTTGCTGGAAAGCTGCGACTGGAATTGGCTGATCTCCATTCCGGTGATGTCTCCTTCGCGGTAGCGGATCAGGTTGAGATCATACGTCAACTGTGCGTTGGTTACGTTCTGTTCGGCAATCTTGATCTGCGATTTCTGGTTCTCCAGGCTGCGCCAGGTCTGGCGTATGTTGAGTTCAATGTCTATCCTCTCTTCCTGGCTATCCAGTTGATTGATCTTTTGTGCGATTTTCTGTGCACGGATACGGGCTTTCTTTTCTCCCCAATCGAAGAGTGGCACCGTAAAGCTAACGGAGATACGCGGGTTTTGCGTAGGATTGTCGTACACCTTGTTGAGATTCTTATTATCTCCCATCAATCCGAACGATACCGACACATCTCCCTTGAACTCGTTCAAAGCTTTGGTGCGGATCATTTCGAATCCGAGTTGATCGTTTTCGATCTCACGCTGACGGAGTTCCAGGCGGGAAGCCAGTCCGTGCTGGATAGCTTTCTCCAGATTTACCTCCACCGGTTGAATCTTTACTTCGGCCATTACGGCGATATCCTCGTCGATAGCAATACCCAGGGTCTTGTTCAGTTGTTCTTTGGCATTGGCCAACGCCACGGCACGTTCGTCTACGGTAGACTGGGCCGTAGCCAGATTCACTTCGGCCTGGAAGAGTTCATCACGGGCAGCCAGGTCGGCTTCCACTTTGTTTTTGATGATCTCGTAGCTTTGCTTGGCATTAGCTAGCTCCTCTTTGCTGATTTCCAGGTTATTCTGTCCCATGTAAACGGCATAGAATTGGTTGGTAATCTGTTGCTCGGTGGTCAGGCGTTGCAGGGCATAGCTGATGTTGGCATTTTCCAGGTCGTATTCAATCTGTTTGAGCTCCATTTTCCGGCGGTTGTAGGTGAAGATGGGTTGCGAGAGTCGCAGATAAAGGTCGTTACTGAACGCTTTATTGCTCGTCTTTACTCCATTATTTTCGGAATTGTTGTCCTGCCAGCCGAAGGTATTGATCAGCGAGATAGTTCCGTCTGTGAGCAGGATGGGCTGGTCAATCTGGAAGGTTCCGTTCGAAGCGAGTGTTTCATTGGTGTACCATTCCGATAGCCGGTTCTCGAACCGTCGGGTCTTGCTGTAGTTGAGCGGATTGAGACTCAAGGCGAATTTCGATTTTAGCGAAGCCCGCTGGGCGATGAGGATTTGCTGGTACCGTTCGAGGTTCATGAACGAACGCCTCAGGGTGGGACTGTTTTGCCCCGCCAGGTCCATAGCGTTCTCAATCGTCAGTACCCGCTGTCCGTTCGCAGTCTGGACGGCGCCCCACAGGAGGCATGCGGCGAGGATTCCTTTTTTCAGGAGCAGAAACGTTGTAGACATAATATGCTTGTTTTTATATGATTTATTGTTCTCTTTTCACCAGCTTTACGGCATCGGCAGTAACCGTCCAGAGCTTACTCTCGTTACTCAGCACTACCCGGACGGTGTCCGAACTGAAATAATAGACACCCAGTTGTTCCCACTCCTCACCGACATCTCTTGGAGTGAGGAAAGTTTCCTCGGTTTCTCCGTTGTGTTGGATCTGGAAGCGATATTCGCCTTGGGCATGTTTGCGGTTATTCCTTACCATTTTGTTGAACGCCCAGTAGTAAACTTCGTAGAAGCCCGGTTCGGCAAGGGGAACTTTCCAGGTGGCGGTCTGGGTGCCGTCTCCACCCCGGATCACGTAGGCCGACCGTATGTACTTGCCGTAATAACCGGCATCGGTGGTGGCTGCCCATTGCAGAGGAGCTCTCCACCAATTGACTCCCGTATATTTAAAGGAAGAATCTTCCACCTTGTCGAGTAATTGGGGCAGAATGCCCGTTACGGAGGGGGCCGACAATTCGAAGAGCGGATCTTCGTTGTCTACAATGATTTCGTTGGGCGAGGTCCATGAAGAAGAGGAGAGTATGAAGTCGCCTTCCTTATCCACCGGACGATTATTTTCCTGGACGATGTTCCGCACCGGAAGATTCACGGTATTGGGTAGGTTACCCGACACCAGTGTGCGGATGTTGACTTCGCCGGGCATATCGTTCCAGACGCTGACCAATTGAAGACTTTCGTGGGCGCGGATAGGTACTTTCCGGTTGGCTCTGGGATCCGGGACCCGGTTCCAACTGTTGGAAACATTGATTTGCACCTGGATAATTCCATCGTAATCGGAGTCGTTCGATACCCGTTGCTTGAGTACACATACTTCCTGACCTTTGTTGTTGATACGGATCACTTCGGGCGGTGCGAAACTATAATAGGGTAGTGGTGTCAAGCTGTCCCATCTCATTACCTGAGGCTTCATATCGGTTTGTCCGATGTGTTCCAGCGTATCGAGCAGGCTTTCGAACCGTATGTTCTGGAAAGTATTCCGCGCCAGCAGACTGTACACCGAATCGCGGAAGGCGCCTACTCCGATATTGATCTCGGCCTGAGCGAAGAGCTCGCTGCCTTTGAGTGCGATAAAATCATTCAGCAGGTCTTTCTTTTCCGCATTGCTCAACATCTGCCGGAAAGAATGCTTCTCCAGTAGCAGGTTGGCTTTCTCCAGGTTGGAGATGCCATTGTATTCTCTTTCCCATCCGTAATCATCTTGTCGGTTTTGAAGATACAGTTCTATGAGCCGGTTGGCTACCGGCCATTCGGAAGAGAAAATGTTATACCGGAAGTTATAGAGTTGCGGAAACAGGTAATACGGATTGGGTTGGGAGGTAAGCTGATGCTGTCCACGACCGGCCGAGGAGAAATTATAGTTTCCCTCCTGTTGCAGGAAGATATACATGATGCTATGGAGTGCTCTTATCTTAGCCTCTTTCTCATCGAGACTCTGACCACTGTATTTGGCCCATCTAACATGATTCTTCCATTGTTTCGAGAATTCCATCTGGTGAAACTTCCATCCCTTTTCCGGGAAGAGCACCATTTCGGGTTGTACTGTTTCCTGTGCTTGCGACCAGGTATGTACATAACTGACGAATTGGGCAGGTACCTCTACTACCGAAAAACGTTTGAAAGGATAGGTCAGCCGGGTGTTGCGCTCCATATTCATGCGTACATCATTAATAAGGGCCGGTATGGTATCCATCAGGCTATCGAGCTGGGCTCTGAGGAAATTGTGTCCCGGACGGCAGTACAGGTTGTACTGTACACTGTCTTTTGTAAGGAATTTGTGCTCGTACTTCCCGATGATGAGGGTGGTGGCTTGTACCGGAAGGTCAGTGCGGTACGTGTACTGCAGACTGTCTTCGCCGGCTATACGTTCCCCTTGCGACAGTGCCAGCAGTCCGGGAAGCGGCTTCACCTGTAAGTTGAACTGGCTGAAATAGGTCTGTTGCCAGTTTGAATTCTCATTGCTGTATGCCACCCCCGGGCGAGGATACCAATACGTCTCGGGTGTGAAAAGTACGTAATCGCTCGTTTGGAACGTATATTTCTTATCTATATTAAGAAGGAACTCGCGGAATTGAGCCTGCAACTGTTCGGCAGGGATGTCGAGGTAACAAAACTCTTCATCGATTCTTCCGTTGTACTTTACAGTGAGCTGTATCGTATCGCCTTTTGCAATCTCTTTCCCGAAGTCGGTCAGAAGTATCTGCTGATCGCGGGAGAATTTCACGGCCTCCCCGTCGCTGAGCACTTCCAGCACTTCCAGTCCGGGGTTCAGGCAGAAAACGAATTGGGAAGCCGACCGGAGGGCGACACCTTTCATTACTGCGGTACCCGAGAAAGTCTCAGGATGTTGCTCTATGGACAGGTTGTATTCGTCGATCACCATTTTCGGCGCATCGGCGTATTGGTTATTGATGTTTGTATATTGTTCCCGTGCGTTTTTCTGTTGCAGGATGGAGTGGACGTGTTGGAATCCGCAGCCGACAGATCCTATCAGCAGGACGATGCCCAGGAAGGTCCACGGATAACTGCTGCGCTTGCTGTTGGGCAGTCGTCCGAACAGGGAAATGGTGAGACATATAAACCCGAGTCCAGCCAGCAAATAAATAGCCCTGTGGTTGACCAGCGTATCGAAATGGGTAATCCCTACGATAGAGGATTTCAGCAACGGCAGGCTATAAGCCATGTAGTCGAACAGGTAATAAAATTTACTTCCGATGTAGAATACCGTCAGACCGATGTACCCCAATAAAATAACAAAGGTAAGCGCCTGGTTCCGGAAAATCAGCATCAGGAAGATGGAGAGCCCGATGATGAAGATCAACGTAGGCAGACTGATCAGAAGGAAGTAAAGGGGATAAGCTACCCAATCGATTGCCGTTTCGGGAGAAATGGTGTTGAACAGCAGGGCTATCGCCATAATGATGAGGTTCAGCACCAGGAAAACACGCAGGTTTCCCCAGAGCTTGCCGAGTACATATTCGGCATTGCTGAGCGGGTGTACGTAGAATACTTCCGATGTGTCGAGCTTTTTGTCGCGCTTGAGGAAGTCGGAGGCCAGGAAGATAGCGATTACCGCCTGTCCGGTGTTCAACAGCAACAGGTTGATGTAAGGAATGTTGGCCGGGATGGCTTTGATCATCCAGGTACCGAAACCTTCTTCCGACAGCAACATGGCGAAGTTGAATAGCCCCAGAATAATCAATGCCAGCACAGTAAAGACACGGAAAAACCAACTCCGCAGAAGGAGCTTGCTTTCGTACTTGGCGACGGTCTGTATGTTGGTGATAAATGACATGGCTTAGTCGTTGGTCCAAAGATTGAGTTCATTCTCCATATAATATACGTAGGCATGCTCCAAATTAGGGGGAAGCGGTTGCGCTTCGAAGCCAATGACCTCGTCGGCCACCACTTGTACCTCCCATCCGGTTCCGGAGGGTATGGTAGAGATTACCGGGTATTTCTTGTCTACCTGGTGGAGTTCATCGCCCGATACCCGGATGCGCCAAACCTTGCCTTCGGCCTGTTTGAGCATATCCTGTGGGGAACCATAGAAAGATACCTCTCCGCGGTTCATCAGTGCCATGTGTTTGCAGGAACTCGATATATCGCCCACGATGTGTGTGGAAAGAATAATCGTGACCCCGTTTTCGCTGACCGATGAAAGCAGGTTACGGAAACGGATCCGCTCTTCAGGGTCCAGTCCGGTGGTGGGTTCGTCCACGATGATCACTTTGGGATTGTGTATGAGGGCTTGGGCAATGCCGAGGCGGCGTTTCATTCCTCCGGAGAGTTTGTTGGCGTAGCGTTCGCGTACATCGAAGAGTCCGACGCTTTCGAGCATATTGTCCACCGCCTGTTTGCGGGCGCGGCTGCTGTTCATCCCAGCCAGACGGGCCGAGTAGTCGAGAAACTCGTAGGTTTTGAACTTGGCGAAGAAACGGAAGTCCTGCGGCAGATAGCCCAGAATAGACCGAATCTCTTTTCGTTGTTTACGCAAGTCATATCCGAAGATATTCACCTCGCCGGAAGATGGCTCCATCAGAGCCACCAGTATACGCATCAGGGTTGATTTTCCCGCCCCGTTGGGACCCAACAAACCGAACATACCTGTCGGAATCTCCAGATGGATGTCCTTTAGTGCATGGTTCCCGTTTGGGTATACTTTATTTAAGGCATTAATAGATATACTCATTAATTAAAAAGGCTACATGTTTATTAGATTAGACGCAGTCTTTGCTAAAAGGTTGCAAAGAAAGATTGATTTTGATGAAATATTTATTAATTCTTTGTTAGCTGGCCAAATTTAACGTATAAATATGGATATTTCTATGCCGTAAGATTAATTAACGAATTATTTTTCTGTACAAAGATTTGTTTCATCGGATGAAACACTCAATTTCATAAGGTGAAACACTTCGTTTCATCTGATGAAACACATCGTTTCAAGGCATGAAACACTTTGTGCCATAGGATGAAACTGACTGTTTCAATGGGAGCTTCATTAAGAATAGGTACTCACCAAGACGAATGGTTTCTTTATATACCGATTGTGAGGTATTGCCGTTACTGATAACACACGATAACTTTGCAAAAATAAACGAATAGATATTTTCTAATGTATAAAGCAAACCTCACATTAATATACACCTAAAGATGAATTTGAATATCAGAATGAATGTAAGGAGAGTAGCTATACTACTGTTCCTCACCAGTTTATGGATGTCCCCTTTTACCCGGGCTCAATCTCCCAAGAAAGCAAAAGTCTATGGTATCATCTATGAATCGGAAAACAAACAGTTGCATCCTCTGGATTATGCATCGATTTCTTTTCCCGACTATGCCATCGGATCAATTAGCCGGAATAATGGCCAATACACCCTTGTAGATGTGCCGACCGGCAAAGCGCGGATGCGGGTACGGTTCCTCGGAAAACTCCAGATTGATGTTGTTGTGGACGTAAAGGAAGATACGGAACTGAACTTTACAATGGAGAACGAGGGGTTCAAGATCAAGGAAATTGTCGTGACCGCCAAAAACAACCAAGCCGGTAAGGCAACATCGTCCGTGATAGGGCGTACAGCAATGGATCACATGCAAGCTACCAGCTTGTACGACCTGATGGCTTTACTGCCCGGAGGTCTCTCAACGGAACCCAATCTGAACAATGCCCGGCAAATAAATATTCGTCAGGTTTCGTCCAATACCCAGGTAGAAAACGTTAATGCCTTGGGGACAGCTATTATCAGAGACGGAGCTCCTATTTCCAACAACTCGAACTTGCAGGCTTTGAATCCCACCGTGGGTGGTGGAGCATCCTCCCTGGCTGGAGGCGCCTCGCCTTCGGGGGGACTGGATGTACGCAGCATCAGCACCGAGAATATTGAGTTTGTAGAGGTGATTCGCGGAATACCGTCGGTGGAGTATGGCGACTTGACTTCCGGAGCTGTCATCATCAGTACTAAAGCCGGACGCGAACCTCTGCGCATCAATGCCAAAGCCAATCCGAATGTTTATCAGGCTTCTCTAGGTACGGGATTCATGTTAGGCGAGAAGAAAGGCGCGCTGAATGTCAGTGGCGATTATGCCTACAATACGTCCAACCCCACCCAATCTTATTTGCATTATCAGCGGATGGCGGCCAGGGTGTTGTATTCCAATACTTTTTTCAATAATAAGTTGCGCAGCAATACGTCACTCAATCTTGTCTACGGGAAAGATCAGCGCGACCTGAATCCTGACGACCAACGTACGCAGACAGCTTCCAAAGGAGAGGAGGCGGGCGTTACCTTTAATACCAACGGATGGTGGAACATCAACAAAGGTTGGTTGAAGAATATACGTTATGTAGCTTCTGGCACTTACACAGCCAAGAATAGTTTCTATGAAACAGTGTATTCTTCGGCCAACGCTCCCTATTCGATGACCACTACGGATGGAGCCATCCTATCGAACACACCCGGTAGGCATGTCTTTGATGCTGACGGCAATGAGATAACCCATTTCGGCGATGCCGACATCCATAATTATGCCGTTTATTTGCCGAGTGGTTACAAAGGACGCTATGATATCGATAGCAAGGAAGTGAATGTATACGGCAAGGTGGCAGCAAACTTCTTTAAACAAATAGGGCACGTCAACAACCGGATGCTGCTGGGAGTTGATTTCAAGTCGGACGGGAATCTGGGCGATGGTAAAACGTATGACCCGTCGTCTCCTCCTTATAGAGACCTCGGCCAGAAGAACGCGACTTTCCGTCCACGCGCTTACGATGACATTCCTTTCATTAACCAGTTCGGCGCTTTTGCCGAGGAGAACTTTAACTGGAGCCTCGGATCGCGGGAGCTAAACATTCAGGCGGGCTTACGTTACGACTATGCATCCGTAGTAAAAGGAGGATTCTCGCCACGGGCGAATGCCTCTTTCGATCTTATCCCGAACCTCCTGACTATTCGCGGAGGATATGGCATCACCACCAAAATGCCTACGCTGCTGTATCTGTATCCCGAGAATGCTTACTTTGAATATGTGAATATCAACGAGCTTGCTAATGAGAGCATAGCCGAAGACCAACGTATGTTCATCACTACCACCAAAGTGTACAATGCGGAAAACAAGGAGTTGAAGATTGCCCGAAACCACAAGGCGGAAGTCGGCTTCGACCTGCGCATAGGGCAGGTCAACCTGGCTGTTACTGCTTTTACAGAACACTTAAAGAACGGCTATTCACTGGACAAGACATTCGATACTTTTAAACCTTTCACCTATAATGAGTATGGACGCGATGCGAACAATGAGTTGGTACTGACCGGAAGTTATCCGGTACTGTCCGACTATTATACTCCCGGCAATAATCTGTTTGTCGACACGAAAGGCATCGAGTTCGATCTGAATCTGGGACGTATCGATGCCATCCGTACCTCCTTCCTGCTGAATGGTTCCTGGATGCGTACGGAAAGCTACGACAATGGATATAACTTCTATGACAACAGCCAAAGCGGAGCCTCGCAACGTAAACATGTTGCCATCTATTCGCCAAAGAGTTACACGAGCTATAACCAACAATTTGCTACCACATTACGTGCTACCCATAACATTCCAAACATTGGCTTTGTGGTAACGATGACAGCACAGGCTGTCTGGCAGCAATCCAACTGGCGGGTGTATGGAAATGACTCTATCCCCGTGGGATATATTTCGGTGGAGGATGCTTCCGTGAATATGTTCCAACCCGGGCAATACCCCACGACGGCATCCTTGAAAGAGGTCGGGTACGGATATATGCTGCAAAGCGTATCTCATTCGTCGGCTATCAAAGAATCTTATTCGCCTTATTTCTGCTTCAACATCAATGTGACGAAAGAAATCAGTGAAACCTTCCGCGTGTCATTCTTTGCCAACAATATGTTCAGAAGCTATCCCCGGAAGGAATCCAAGCGTAGTCCGGGCACCTATGTAAAAATGAACAACCGTTACTACTTCGGCTTGGAATTGGCGCTTACCCTATAAAGAATTAAGTTTATGAAGAAATATACAATCGCTTTCCTTATGGCTGCATGGACACTGGTGTCGTGCGAGCAGTTCCGAGAAGCCAACGAGGCCGATAAAGTGACTCCTCTCAGTGTTTCCTTGAATTTGAAGTTGGCCACAGAGAACCTGACACTGGGCAAAGACATGCTTGTCAAGTTCGATAACTATAGTGAAGGACTCCATCTGGAGAAAGAGTTCAGTGGTGTGGCAGTACAAATGGGTGGCATCATTCCCGGTATTTATACCATCAGCGTATCGGGTGCAGCTACCGACAGCGAAGGGAACGAATACTACCTGAACGGAAACATAGTGAATAAGGCCTTATTCGAAGAGAATACTTCCCTGAGCTTATCGTTACAGGGTCTTAAAATCAGTCCGCTGGTTTTCAAAGAGATTTATTATGCCGGTTCCAGAACACCTCTGGGTGCAGTCTATTTCCGCGATCAGTTTTATGAAATCTATAATAACTCTTCAGAGACGCAGTATCTGGATGGCATCTGTTTTGCCAATCTGACTCCGGGAAAGGCGACTACCACTCTGCCGCTTTGGCCCCAGGAAGATGGTGATCGCTATGCGTATGCCGAGCGGGTATGGCGCTTTCCGGGTAATGGCACGGATTATCCGTTGGAATCCGGGGAGTCGTGTGTGATCTCGCAATTTGCAGCCAACCATCAACTGGAGCAGTACAACCCGAATTCTCCGGTGAATGGTAGCTCGTCCGAGTTCGAATTCAACATGAACAATCCGAACTTCCCGGATCAGCCTGCCATAGATATGGTGCATGTATTCTACAACGGTAAAGAAGGGATTGGAACCATACCTCAATACCTGACCTCTGTCTTCGGTGGAGCCTATGTGATATTCCGGATTCCCGAAGGTGATACGTGGGATCCGGTAAACGACCCGTCCATGAAGACGATCGACCTGAGCAAGCCTGGCAGTACGACGTACTATGCCAAGATTCCCATTAACTATGTGCTCGATGCGGTGGAAGCCATCGACAACGAATCCATGGTGAATGCCAAACGCGTTCCGGCTGTTCTCGATGCGGGTCTTACTTACGTTGGTTCTACTTATTGCGGCCTGGGAGTATCCCGAAAACCGTCGACAGATGAAGACGGCGAGTTCCTGAAGAGAGAAAACGGAGCCTTGATCTTTCAGGATACCAATAACAGTACGGACGACTTTGAAAGAGGAGTGGTTCCGCAACTGAGAAGATATGATACGAAGATGCCGTCATGGAATCATTCCAACTAATTCAATTGCCTGTTTTATAACTGAATACATTATGAAAAGAAATATAGTAAAGGGATTAGGAATCCTTTCATTGATCTGCTTCTCTGTAACACCGCTCCATGCGCAAGGATTTTCGCCGGCAGCCATAGAGTTATTGAAGCAACAAAAATTGTGGTTTCATTCACAAAATGCGGCCGGGACCGTATTCGATGATACAAGGGATTATTCGAATGTACAACTGGGGTACAACATAGAGAACGGCAACTTTCACCGTCCGCAGGAAGGAGAGGAAAATAAAACCCTGAGCGTATACAGCGAAGGATTCCTGAATCTGAAAGATACTTATGTGTGGGGTGAGTTTGCTTTTGAGCAGAAGAATGTACACGAGGCCGGTTACAACGCTTCCATTACGGATCCATTCAGGGGAATGCCTTATTATGTGGTCGATTCGCATCACAGCAATTGGAGAAATCAATACTACAATCTGAAGTTCCGGGCTGCCACGCCCTTGTACGGGAATAAAGTGGCATTGGGACTCGAAGGAACATACATGGCTTCTATTGCCGCCAAGCAACGGGACCCGCGAGTAGACACCCGCTTCTATACATTGGAGCTTGTGCCCGGAATCACTTATGCCATCAATTCCAGGCATCGGTTGGGCTTAAACCTGGAATACGCATCGATTAAAGAAGATTCCCGGATGAGCAATTCGGATGCTTATACCGATCAGGACTATTACGAACTGTATGGATTGGGAGTTGCTGTGAAAGGAATAGGCAGCGGGCGGACCACTAATTATTATGGAGATCGGGTAGGAGCTGGGTTGCAATACAATTACAGTACCCGTCGAATCAATCTACTGTTCGAAGGCAATTACACGCAGAAAGTGGAGAATGTGGATATTTCATTTGAGGTCCCTAAGAAGGATGCAAGCGTGAAAGAACAAATCGCCCAGGCGGCTTTGAGTCTTTACGCAACCGGAACCAGATTCTCACATTTTATCAAAGCGGGATATGGTTACAGGTACGCGGATGGCATCCAGTATGTAAGCCAACGTGACAATAGTGAATCGCAGAGTGGATGGATGGACTTGTATCACAGCATCCGTTCTACGTATCAACTCCAGACGGCGTCTGTCAATTACTCGTTGATCCGGAACAAGGGTGATGAATACGGTTGGAAAATAGATACGGATGTTCTTTACAGAAAGCACAATGATGAATACCTGCTGCCGAACTCGACAAAAGAATCGGAGAATGTGTATGTGAATCTGTGTGGGAAGAAGAATTTCTTCCTGGGCAATAAACTGAATAAGCGTCTGCTGATAACTGCCGGTGCCGGCTACAACAAGAACCTGTCCGGTAGCTACCGCTACGGTGGGGTACATGCCGATTACCTGACAGTTACAGAACTTGAAACTTCGGGCGAAAACTTCCTTACTTCCGAATATTATAAGGTAGGAATAGGTGCTACCTATTCACAGCAATACAGTGCGGACAAGAAAACGACTCTTTTCGCCAAGGCAGGCTTTGATTATGCGAAAACATCCGATTATGATTTCGATCATAGAAGTTATGTTTCTTTCTGTGTGGGAGTCAATTTCTAATGTGTGCACGATTATATAGAACTATAACTAATGAACAAAAAATTAAAAAAAGAAGAAATGAAACGAATGCTATTTTTAGTAAGCTTACTGGTGATATCTGTGGCTTCATCGTATGCGCAACGTGGCTTTGCCATCATAGTCGACCCAAAGAGTTATAAGGAAGCACAGGCGGAAATCAACCAGTATGCGGCAAGCATAGAAACCGTTCAGGGGCTGAGGGTATATACGGTGATCGACAAGTGGGGAGTCCCCGATTCTATCCGTACGGAACTCATCAGACTACATGCACTAAAAAAGAGTCCGATTGAAGGTGCTGTGTTTATCGGCGATATTCCGATAGCCATGGTTCGGGATGCCCAACACCTGACCAGTGCGTTTAAGATGGATCAGAAACGCGATCGCAAACAGTCGTCTGTACCTTCCGATCGCTTTTATGATGATTTCGGGCTTCGGTTTACTTACCTGGATAAAGATGAAGACGCACCGTACTTCTATTATTCCCTGACAGCAGAGTCCGAACAGCGTCTCCGTCCCGACCTTTATACGGGTCGCATCCGTCCGACTGATTGCAACGGAACCTCACGCTATGAGAAGCTGCGTAGTTATCTGACGAAAGTGGTGGCAGAAAAACGTAACAGGAATGTACTGGATAACATGTTGATTTTTGGCGGTCACGGATATATTTCGGAATCTATGGTAGCCCGCATGGACGAGAAAGAAGGAGTATATGAACACTTCCCTTGGTTGAAGCGTCAGAAGAACGGGATCAGTTTCATTGATCACAGTCAGGAAGATGTGATCAAATTCCGCTTGATGAACGAACTGATGCGTCCGGAACTTGATTATGCTATTTTGCATCATCACGGCTATTGGGACACTCAGTACCTGAACAATATTCCGAAGCCGAAGAACCCTCTACAGGCCAAAGAATATATACAAAGTTATGCGCGTGCGCATGTCCGTGCAGCGAAAGAAAAAGGAAAGAGTGTGGATAGTATGATGGTGAAGATAGAACAGCGCTTTGATATTCCGGGTTCATGGCTGGACGATACATTCGATCCGGAAGTTTGCAAGAAGGACTCTACCGATAGTGCGAATCTGGATCTTCATTTGGGCGACTTCCAGATTTACGGTTATACCCCCAATTGCCGTGTCGTTATGATCGACGCCTGCTTCTGTGGATCTTTCCATCAGGAGGATTGCATTGCCAACGAGTATATTTTCAGCCAGGGAAAGACCATTGCATGCATCGCTAACACAGTGAATGTTTTGCAAGATAAGTGGAGCGACCGCTATATGGGCTTGTTGGGATTGGGTATGTGTGCAGGAGATGTGGCACGCTATTCCGGTTATCTTGAATCCCATTTGATCGGTGATCCAACCTTTACGTTTACTCCGGCCGTGGAGAGCATGGATATCAATGCGCTTTTAGCTGCCAATGATTATTCTGCCTGGAAGAAACTAATTAAGAAAAGCGACTTGCCCGAATTGCAATGCATAGCTATAGAACAACTGAACCGGGCGGGGATGATCTCGTCTACCGAGTTATTGAATATCTTCCGTACTTCTGTAAATGCCATCGTGCGGGCGCAGGCTCTTGTTGCCTTGTCGGAGGTTAGAGACGATAATTTCATCGAAGCCATCAAATTAGCTATTGACGATAGTTATGAGATGGTACAACGTTTCGGTGTCCGCTTCGTGGGGCAGAATGGAGATGAACGCCTGATCCCTTCCCTTATTAAAATCAGCATTTCCAATAACACGTCCGAACGTTGTAACTTCAATGCGCTGAATGCCTTGTCATTCTATCCGGAAGATAAATTGCTGGCGGAGTTCCATAAGCAGTTTAATAGTAATGATATCTGCTACATTGATAAGAAGAAAGTGGGTGAAACCATTGAGAAAGCAATCAAGTCGAGCGCCAAGAGATGGGTAGATGATACAATGGCTATCACTGCTGATGGTACAACGGACAAGGAGCGCCGATCGAATATCCGTACGCTTCGCAATTATTGCCCTCATAATTTGATACCAAACCTGATCTCTCATGTGAAAGAATGCAAGCAACCGGAAATACAGGTAATGTTACTGGAAGCGCTTGGCTGGCATAAATATTCATACATGGCACCCCAGATTGCAAGATGCGCCAAAGAGATGAGCACGAATATGAGCCTGCCTCAGGAGGTACGTTATGAAGCACTGAAGACTTATAACAGGATAAAATAAAATCCTGTTATAAGTCTCACGATAAGTCATTGGAATCTGTTGGCGGAGTTTAAAACAGTACATATTTAAACTCCGCCAACTCTTATCTTTTAATTTCGTGACCGGTGTGAAAAATTACCATGTGTGCTGTTTTCCTAAACCATGACATTAAAAAAGAAGAGACAAATACCAGCGGTACGATGATGAAAAAGAACATTCCGAATTGCGATTGATTGATGAAGTAGTGTTCTTTAAAATACGGATAGTAAAGTGCATCGAAGATGTATGAACACAAATACATATCCAGTGATAATAAGGCTATCTTAGTTGTTGCTTGTTGTATAGCTTTAGATTTGATATTCGCTTTATAACATAATAAAAAGAAGATAACCGCTACTGGAGTACCAAACACTCCCATGGAGTCGCCACATATCTGTATCAGTGTGTGGTTAGAGACAAAAAGTGTATTGAAAACCGGATTTATCAAGCTGATACCTACTATGATTCCGATTCCTGCCCATTTGTTTATTTGAGGTTTGTATTCTTGTATATAGGCTCCTATGAAATAGAAAGCCAATGGATAGCATTTTTCCCAATATCCGGGGACTATGTGTAATCCGTATCTATTGAGGAAGTTCGGCAGAGCTGTCATGGTAAGTAAGCTTCCAATGAATAACAATTTATGTCGTTGGTTGGCTATACCTTTATATAATATATTTAGAAATGGAGTGAGTAAGAATAGACCAATCCACATCTCAATATACCATCCGTAAGGGATGCCACAAAACCGTAAAGTCATGCCTACATAGTTGCGTATGGAAAGCTCCTCGTGCAGATAGTAATCTCTAAATAAGAGGGTAATGATGGAAAACACCAGATAAGGTATAAGTACCTTAGTAATTCCTTTATAATATTTCTTGTTGATTGTTTTATTTATGTTCAGGCAACCCGTGAGCATGATGAATAATGGAACACCTGTTTGAAAAAGTGTATTAATCGTGGCTTGCAGGAACATGGAACTTCCTTCAAAGATGGAACTTCTGAATGCGGTGTGTAAAGAGAAGAAGTGCCCGGATATAACAAAGAGTATAGCACAGCATCTGATGATATCTATGCCATGGTTTCGCTCTGTTTTAGTGGAAGGTATTGAATTTATCATTGTGTATTTATTTCGTGTTTGCTTTTATTAGATGTATCCCATAATTCTGTAAACGAGATCACCAATCCATTCATTCATCAATTCTTGCCATTTGATAGCTGCATCCCATGAAGGATAGAAAGAGCGGTGATTTATATTCGCTGGTGTATCGTAGATGTTTACAGCATAGTAGTCCGGGTGTAGTCCAACTTTGGCAAAACACTTCAAACTACGTTTTATATGTGTAGCCGAAGTGATAAGCAGGCATCCTTTATCGGAGATATTCTCTTTTTTTAGGATTTCCGCTGTGTATGTAGCATTCTCACGGGTGCTTCGTGCTTTTTGTTCTAATATGAAAGTAGATTCTGGAACACCCATTTCTTTCATATAGTGCAAGAAAAGTTCAGTAGTAGAAGTACCGTCTTCCTGGATGAATGAGGTTGAGTCACCAGTGATTAGTATTCGTTCTACTTTGCCCATACGCCATAGCCTGACTGCTTCCCAAAGTCTGTCTGCCTGGTCTGATTCGTAACGTAGCTGCCCGGTCTCTTTGTTCATGGATGCGAATCCTCCCATAACGATAGCTACTTTGTAATGTTGAGTGGTGTCTATATGGGCGGTGCTATACGCTTTGGCACTTTGGTATTTTACGTAGTCTACCAGTAAGTTATTGGTAAACAGGAGAAAGACCAGCATGCAGGTTATAATGCATATTCTTCTGTATATCTTCTTTTTGAAGACGGTGATACCTATCAGTAGGAGGATGATCCAACTGACGGGAGATATAAATAAGTTGAGAAGTTTACTTAGTTCGAAGAACATAAATTGCGTACTTATTTGTTTTTTAGTGATATGAATTTTAATTTCCCATTACTTACTGTTATTAAATCTTTTTGGGCAATAAACCAAGGAATAAAGCGGATGCAAATAGGCACCAATCCATAGCAGATTGTTAAAACCAGTAAGAATAGTGTCCAATTGTTGTTTATAATGCTATAATCAGAATAAGATAAAAGGATTTTAAGGGGCTCTATAAATAAAAAATGAACACCTAAGAAAATAATTGAGTACCTTCCAATAAATGATATAATAGGTAGTTTCTTTATTACTTTACAGAATAATAAGATGGATACTACTCCTACAATGGCTACTAAATAAAGTACAAAACCTCCTGAGAGGTGATTGGAAAAATAATCAGGTCTTATTTCTATTATTCTTCTTGTAAGAACAAGAAAGATAATAAATACCATTGATAGTACTATGTTCCAACGATCATATTTGTTGGGGTAGAGAAAGTTTGTTTTTCTAATGTAAAATCCAAATGCGAAGAAGGGTAGCATTGATATCGCATTATCAGCAAAAAGTGGAAAATTAATTCCATTCATGCCACAAGTATATCCAATATATCCTAAAAGAATAATAATTAGAATAGCTATAGTTGTATTTTTAATATGGTGCTTTATTAAGTAGAAAAAGAGATTACACCAAAAAAGAGCTAATAAGAACCATATTGGCCCATTGAATAGAGTTCTGGTTATGAATATATCAAAGATACTATTATTGATCTGGTATGTCGGTATAATGATAGTAAATAAGTATAATAGTATATAACTGCTGAAATAAAAGAAAATGAAAGGTGTTAGTAATTTGTTTATTTTTTTTAACATAAAGGCAGATAATCCACCATAGTCTTTGAAGAAAAGCCCCGATAATATAAAATATAATGGCATTCTGATAATGTCAGGAAAGGTTATATTGAAAAAATAGATGTTGCAATGGATTGCTATAACCAAAATAATGCAAATGCCTTTTGCTAAGTCAATAAATTCAATTCTTTTAGTATTCATTTGTTTCTAAATCTTATTTTTGACAAGGTTCGTACCTCTATTTTTGTTCAAGAAATTTCAAAAATGCCCACGCACCTACGCAGTAGAACCGAAGTAGGTCCTTGCATACTCTTCGTTTTCCATTGTGAGAAGGTACAGTTCATTCTTTATTATATGAGTTCTTAGGTTTTCTCTTCTCTGAACATAAAAATGAATTTGATTCACCATGATTTTCGAGTTATTGTATTGATTATGTGGTGATTATTTAATGGTGAATGCCTTTTTTATTCACCATCGGACATCTGCTTGATAATAAGTGTGATAAGTCGAAAAACATGGTGAATCAAATTCATTTTTTCGTATAGAAAGAAGAGTTGGATATTGTCTTTTGAAACAATTTCTCCCATTTCTGATAGATAACTTCAGAGTCGTACTCCTTCTTCAATTTGCTGTATGCTTTTAAACCAAGCGATTCGGTGAGTGCCGGATTATTCCATAATTCAAGTACTTGCTTTTCCAAATCATCTAAATCTCCGGGTGTGAATAGTCTACCAATTGCATTTTCTCCACTTTCAATTATTTCTGTGAATCCTCCATGATTAGGACCAATAGTGGGTTTACCAAAACAGGCTGCTTCCAGAATAGCCATGGGAAATCCTTCATAACATCTACTGGGCATGACCACAAACCGTGCAGACTTTATAAATTCGTTTAGCTCTGTTTTATTTAAGTATCCCATGAATCTCACATTATGAGGAATGTTAGCCTGAGTTTGTGTCCTTTCGGCACCCGCGAAGCAGAATATGATAGTAGGATTCCGATGAGCTACTTCAATAAGCAAATCATAACCTTTTTCATAACTCAATCGCCCTATATAAGCTACATACTCTCCTTTCTCTGACGCACTAATTGCATTAGGCGCTTCGATACTATTGGGTATTACTACTATTTTATCGGCATCATATCCGGCTGCAACTAATTTTTCTTTTTGAAAATGAGTGATGCATGCAAAATAGTCTATGTTTAGTTTGTATGCTTTTGTCCATCGTGCATAGGTGTTTCTTAAAGTGTATCCTACCGAGCGACTGATGGACTGCTCACAGTTAAATTTCATGCAATTCCACTCATTTCCTTTTTCCAGACATACTTCACAGGCTTTCCCATTTCGCATGAATAACCCGGTGGGGCATATTAACCGGAAGTTGTGTACAGTCATGATGACTGGTATTCCTGCTTTCTTGCATTCAAATAGTGCGGCTGGACTAATGAATGGATAGAGATTATGTACATTAACAACATCTGGTTGTTTGTGTTTAAGGGCATTCCGTAGCCCTTTTACTCCCGAAGTAGAATGGATACCTGATAGAAAACCTTTTACCTTGCCACTAAGGCTCTCCCGTTGCCCTTCGCTTGTTTTGCGATAAAAACATACTTTATGTCCATGAGTGGAAAGCGTGGAAGCCATCTTGTCTACTACGGCTTCTTCACCACTATATTTACCATAGTTGTTGTGGACTATAAGTGCCTTCATAAATTCTATTAGTATTTAAAAAGATTCTTGATAATACCAAATGGAGCAAGGATGAGTAACAGAAAGATTATGATTTTGAAAGAAATATGGTATTTCATTGCCTTTTTTATTTCCTTTATTGCATCTCTCTTATTGTTTTTTGTGAAGTATTGCCTGGCTCTCATTTTGTGCCATAAGTAATTATATCTTTTTAGTCCTTTTATGCTTTTATATTGCATGTATAATGAATGTAATTCATTTCCTACATAATCTTTCTTCTCTGGTGTTCTCTTTTTTTGATCTTCATTAAATAATATGCTATCTAGGTTATATATGGATAAACTTTGGGAAGAATATGCTATTTTAAAATTGATTGCTAAACGCGCCCAAGTAAGTAAGTCTTCGCCAGCTTTAATTCCTATAGGAAAGCCACCAATGCTTTGAATAGCTTGTTTCTTTACCATAATTGATATGGAGCAAATAGGGGGGTGAGAACAACTAGCGACTTCAAAGTAATTATCAAGTACTCCATCTTCTTCTAAGATTCTCCTTTTTTGTATCGTGGTGGGTGTACACTTCCCTTTACTATCTCGAAATTCATAGTTGCAAGCATATATACTACATTCCGAATATTTCTTATAAAGTTCATATTGTGTAGTCAAATAATCAACTTTCCATTCATCATCAGCATCCAAGAAAGCTATTAATTCATAGTTAGCTTCTCTAATCCCCCTATTTCTTGCTGCTGAAACGCCAGCATTAGTTTGATGTATGAGTCGGATACGAGAGTCGTTTAATTTAGTAACTTCATTCACACTATTGTCGGTAGACCCATCATTTACAATCACAATTTCAAACTCTTGAAAGCTTTGCGCAAAGACCGATTGAAGTGTTTGTGCAATTTGCTTCTCTTTATTATAAAGTGGAATTACAACAGAAATCATACTTTAATACTTGCTTTTAAAATCTTGAATGATTTGTCGGGTAATTGTTTGTTGCCCCAATGGATTTAAGTGAATAGGATCGAAAAATAGCTCATATCGATTAGAATATACCGGATTATAATCCCAATATTCAATCAGTTTATTGTTTCTTGGTATGTCTTGCATATATGAAATAAAGCGTTGATACACTTCCGGCTCATAATTGTTTAAAGGTTGGGCTATAGGAGTATTGATCATAATAACATGTATATTTTTACTTGTCAATAGTACTAGCGTCTCTTCAAAGATATCAATTAACTCCTGTTCAAAATATATCTTTCGTTGTTTACCAACTGCTACCTGATTTTCTAATTGAGAGATATCAAGCTGACCTACTTTGTAGTTGCTCCAATCATTTCTCCATCCTCTTATGGCGCTATTGATTAATGCATCCGAATAGCGAGTACTATGTATCGTTTTGTGCAAGAGATAGTCATACGTACTCTCATCTTGCTTTTTGATATACTGATTCATTATTTGATTCTCCATGAATGGATAGAAAAGTTTATAGGAGTTCTGACTCAATCCGGCTCCGGTAAACATAAACTGATCAACACCATAAATAACGTATTGTAGGGAATCACTATAGGGGGATTCCAAGAATTGTTTGATCATAATGTGACGATCGGCTACATTTACTCCTTCACGGCAATACTTGGATATTTTGCGGTCAAGACCTGATTCTAATTTTTCTTTATCAACTGCCAGCATTAAATGTGAATGTCCAATTAGTAAAACAGAGGAATGTTGCGATAGACCGAAATAATTGTTCAGTCCTTTGTTAAGTATATATCCCACAAACTGATCAATACATACAAAGGTTAGAATGAAGATAAAGCCTGATATCAATCTTTTTTTCATTGTACTCAGAATTGAAAATAGATAAATTGTGAACTGCTGATACCCAATAAAGCAATGATAACCAGCAATAATGTGTAAACAATACTCTTTCCTTTTTTTAGTTTTACTCCTTTGTACATCATGTATTCACAGGTTGTCAAAATCAATAAAAGAGGGAAACATATAAATGTACTGAATGCGGAACTACCCCAATAAACGGGTGTAAACAAATCAGTGACAATATGTGTAATGACATGCCAAGCGGTTAAACTATTCTCTATCCGGAAGAATATCCATGCAAAGGTTACCATGATGAAGATAAAAATATGGTAAAGCCAGTTAGGCTTTTTAGGACCGAAATAGTATTCACCTAAATAGAGCGCGGCATGTATAGCTCCCCATAAAACAAATGACCAAGTGGCTCCATGCCACACTCCACTTAACAGAAATACAGTGGAGATGTTGAGTAGCCATCTGAGCTTGCTTACTCTATTCCCACCCAAAGAGAAATATACGTATTCTGTAAACCAGGATGTTAGTGAGATATGCCACCTGCGCCAGAACTCTTTGATGGTATTAACACAATAAGGAAGATTGAAGTTTCGCATCAGATCAAAACCTAATATCTTTCCTGAGCCAATAGCCATATCGGCATATCCGCTAAAGTCACAGTAAATCTGGAAGCTATAGAAAACGGCTGCTATAGCTAATGTACTACCTGAGTGTGATCCGGGGTTGATGTATATAGCATTGACATACTCGGCTAATCGATCCGCTATCACGATTTTCTTGAATAATCCCCAAACAAATAGTTGGCTTCCCGAAATTATCAAGTTCCAGTTAATATTCGCTTTTGATCTTAACTGTAGTAACAGATTCCGTGCTCTTTCGATAGGCCCTGAAAGTAAGGTGGGAAAGAAAGCAACAAAGAGTGCTACATTCAGAATGCTTTTATCGCATGTTATTTTCTGTCTGTAGATATCAATGCTGTAGGTCAATGCCTGAAATGTAAAGAAGGAAAGTCCTACAGGAAGCCATATTGATTTTTCATAGAAGTGTGCATATTTGAAAAAAACTAACACAGCTATACTTAGCAGGATAGCTATGGTTACGGCAGGCTTGCCTTTTTGCCCCTTAGCTTGTTGCGAGGAAATCCACCATCCACATCCATAGTTTATGAGAGTGATGTATATAAGCAATATTGGATACCAAATCTGTAATTTGGCATAAAAGAAGTACGATGCACACAGCAGTATCAGATTTCTGATGACAAGAGTCCGATTGCTGTTTGTAGCAACAAACAGCAAGAACGTCAAACAGAAGAAAACAAGATAGGAGGGCGTGTTAAACAACATGTGTTTTTCTTCTTTTATATCCTTCAATAAGTCCTAACATCATGCCATAGAAACCGTAGGGATAAGATAGAGTGGCCATGGAGTAGTTGATCACATTATCTGTGTACATAGTAAGAAGTATCCCTGCCGAAGATGCACCGGCTATAATGGCACACATCCGAATGTATACATCATATTTTTTTCGTTGAAACACAATAAAGCAGTCTCCTATTAAGAAGATAAAGCTACCTCCAAAGAGAACAATACCTATCAAACCGTTATCACAAAGTATTTGTACATAGTCATTGTGACAAATACGAATAGTGCCAAAAGGATGTTTGAGTGAATAAAAAACTTCTTGTAGATTTCCTGTTCCTGTTCCTATCAGTTCTTTATCATGATAAAATTTATCTAATGACCACTCCCACATGGCGAAACGCCCATTACTATTGATGTCATCCATGCTGATTGCCCCGCTTCTTAGTTGTTCTACGTTTTTACCTTCTGCTTTGAAAAACATCTTCTCCTTGACGCTGGGTATGGCAAAAATAGCGACTAAAAATAGTATGAATACTCCGAAGATGACAGGTAATGACTTTGCTTTATATTTGAAAAAGAAGAAAACAATCAAAGCCAAGGTAGTTCCCATGATGCTTGTTCTGTATACCCAAATAATGCATGGAAGCATGAAAAGAATGGCGTAAGTTAGATCTTTTTTTTCTTTTCCTCCATAATAATATACTGTAAGTGAGAATATGCATATTACTATGTAATTTATTGCTTGTGCAGTACTATACCAGAACACTCCCGGTACTAATTTATCTGCAAATGGGATAAACGAGAAAAGTAGACAAATCAAGGCAATGGTTCGCGCTCCAAGCCCAGCTTTAATAAATATTTCTTTGTGCCTAATAACCGCAGATGCAAAGAGCATGATTAGAAATGGATAAATATATTTGAGTAGTACTCGGAATCCATACATGGGTGAAGGGGAATATAAAATACCAATAATAAGCCAGAATAAGTAAGTTAGATACAATAGCATGGCAATATTCCAAACCGGCTTTCTTCTTACAATGAATACGCCAATTATACAAAATGTTTCCAATACCAACAAGCGAATAGCCATTAAGTCTAATGTTCCTGGAGCAGAGAAAGCCATAAGTCCAGTAGAGAAGGTCAATACCCAAAACAACTCAGGTCCATCAAACATTAGGTACTGGCCTTTATGTAAAGGATGCTTTACTTTGCCATACTTTTGAAACAAAAGCTTGGCACCTAGCATGGTGATAATGAGGAAGTATATATAATTTAAAAAATACATATTATTTTATAGAATACGTTTGTACAAATCATTAAACGAGTCTGCAAATCGATCCTGATTGTATTGATGTACATACTCAATCGCTTTATCAGATAACTGTTTTTGTAAAATCGGATTGTTTAAGAGTAGAGTGATTTTATTTACCATATCTTCTACTGACTCTGTTTGGTGTAATAATCCAACCTCATTGTTTTTTACTACTTCTGGTAACCCTCCTGTATTTGACGCTACAACAACACAACCTCGTGCCATCCCTTCAATGGCAGTAAGACCAAATCCTTCACTGCGAGAAGGCATTAACAATATATCAATTTGATCGTACATCTCTTGTAAATGCTCTTGTGACTGTCTACCAGCCCAAGTGACATCAATAACATTCAACTGTTCGGTCTTTTGTTTCATGCTTTCCCAGAGCGATCCGTCACCTATAACGAGTAATCGAGTCTGTGGATATAGTTCTTTGACTTGAGCAAAGGCTGGTATTAGTAAGTCCATCCCTTTTATTTTCTCCAAACGACTTACTACTCCTAAAGTTATAATACGCCCAAGAGTAGGGCGCTTATCCTTCCGAATTGCAATGGAAGAGGGTAGCGCATTATATATGGTAAAATGGTTACGTTTCTGCAATTTGTATGCTGATGAATAGAGATTTGTATCTCTAAAAAAGCTCTTTTCGGCTGTCAAAGTGATGCAAGTAAATGCCCGTACACAGTACTTTTGTATGAAATGTACCAACTTTAAGTTGGGATAAATATCGGCTGCCGTGTGTGTAGTAGCAATAATTTGATGTATACCCAGCAAGCGGAGTAGGAGTATAGGAATAGCACCAGGAGCCATATATTGAACATGAGCCACGTCGGGCTTACATTCTTTTATTGTTTTTCGTAGTCCTTTATATAAAAACAATATTCCTTTGAATCTGTTTATGCGTTGTCCTGATCTGCTTAGACATATCACTTTGCTCCCAGATTGTTGGTACTTTTCTATCATAATATCACTATACTTAAAATAGCAGACAGTGGTAACTTGGTGACTGCCTTGTACTAAGGCTTGTATCAAGTTGAGAGTTTGTATTTCGGTACCTCCTGTCAGAAGACATGGTATGCAGATAAGTACTTTCATTGGATAACTTTTCTCAATTTCATCAATGAATGTTTTATTCTTGATATAATAGTTGTAGAATCCTTTCTTACGTTATATATTGTGTCATGATGAGTGGTCCATTCACTTTTATATAATTCAGATCCTCGTAGTTGGTCATATACATCAACCCTCTGCATGATCGCTTGTTCTATGCAATAAATGAGATGTAACTTACCCGGAGATAGGTCTTTGAACTCGGGGTTAATGGTTGGCATATACGAGTAAAATTTGTTCTTGTACTTAAATCCGATACGCCAGCTTATAGGAGAATGATCAATATTGATCTGGCTGAAATGAATAATACCAGCTTGTAATCCCTCTCGGATAAGATGTTCATGAAATAGAGGTGCTTTATAAGCATTCGGCCATCTTTGTGAGTGCAATTCTAGCATCATCGGCAAAATATCTATGGCTTGTTTTAGATTCTTGTCAGTATAATTTATATATTCCAGAGTCCCTTTTTCGATAGCCTTTCTCTGCCTTCTATTGATATCTTGACGAAGTTTTCGATCTAAGTTGTTTTTAAAATCTTCAATTTGAGTAAAAGGAAGGGGTATATATGGACAAGGTTCGCTATGGCATTGTTTAAAATGAAGTGGTATAAAAAAATCATGAAGCCCATCAATCAGAATCTCATCAGATGAATAGACTCTGAGAACAGCATCAAGTCCATCCCAAAACAGTTGAATATCTTCATATCCTGTCACCTGTTTGAATATAGGATCATGATAATCAAAATCCGAATAGCCAGCAGGTACTATGGATTTCATGAAAGCATTCTTCCAATTCTTTTTCCACAAGACAAATGGGAAGAATACTTCATTATCATTCATCTTGCCCCAAATGAATATAGGCTCTAACTGACGAAGAGGCAAATAAGTTGCCACCCAAGCTTTTACCAATGCTGGCGTAAAGAATACATGAGCATTGGGAGAGTGCGCCAATAGATTATTCCAATGAAGTTGGTATTCAGTGCTCCAAATGATATGCCATTGATTGCATATTTCAAATGTCCACTTATTCATTTTATTTTTAATATAAATCTTTGTTTAAACGTCAGATTTTTGTAAATAACTGTATGTTTTGAAAAAGAGAATAAAGCTTGTAAGCTTTAGAAAAAAGAAACCTAAAGGACCTAAGTAGAAAATTGAAGCTTTCATTTTTATTTTCATAGAAAGATTGCGACAGCACCATATCTTGATTATTGACCAGTTGTTTAGTTTTTGTAATTGCGAGATAATTTTTTTACCTTCTTTGGAAGACACTTGGGGTATTGTATTGTTTACAATTAAATTCCGAACTTCTTCGTAAAGTTTTATAGATAGCCCACCATATTTGTCGTATAGTCTATCTTTGACTATAGTGTCTCTAATTTCTTTAGTGATCGTTAAAAAGCTATTTATGTGATGCGTGGAAAAAGAGGTGCTTGTGGAATTAGCTCTGATAAAATAAATGTATGTTGTTTCGTTTATAAAAGAAATGCTATTGGCTTTTGTTGCTACCATAATAGCCCATAGAAGGTCTTCAAAACAGCTACCCTCATGAAAAAACAATCTGTTGTTTATTATAAAATCTTTCTTGAACAATTTATTCCAAGCTACTAGACTCCACCTGTTTTCTACTCTTCCTTTAAATATTTGTTTATTCCCCTGAAGTAATTCTCCGTTATTCTTATAATTGTTTGAATATTCTACGATAGAATTTTGGGTGTGTATTATTCTACATTCGCCACATGTAAAGTCTGCTTTCGATTCAACTAATTTATTATATAATACAGCGAGAGCATTAGCCGTAATTTCGTCATCGCTGTCAAGAAAGTAAATATATTCTCCTTTAGATTCTCTTATTCCCCAGTTTCGAGCAGCTGATTGTCCCTTATTTTCTAACTGTGTTAAAATTCGAACAATCTCTTTTCTAGGATGGTATTTTATTAATGATTCGATTTTTTTTATGCTGTCATCTGTTGAACAATCATCTATTACAATGATTTCATATGGTATTTGTATTGTTTGATTTAATACCGACAGTAAATTGGTCTCTATATATGGAGATGAATTGTATGAAGGAATTATTACAGATATGGTTGTCATAAAGAACTATTTATATTGTTTTTTTGAAAGGATTAAGCTCGTGTAATAATAGATTGTGTAGTTGGAGAAAACTATTTTATCAAATATCCTTTTGTAAATGTTCTTGTTTGCATTCAATTCGTTTAATAACGAATAGTCAAATTCATTGAAAGTTTTTTTTAAGCGATTCCTTGCATATTGTTTTTCTTCGAGTGTAAAACAAGATTTGTAATAAAAAAACCAATAATGAAATTGTTTGATAGACGTGAATATCTTATTTTCAATGATAAACTTCGTTTCCTCGTATACATTTTTTCTTTTTAATAATTCTCTAAGCATTAAATGTTTAAGAAGAAAATCGAATTTTTTGATGGATATTTTTGATGTTATAGATTCCGCATGTTTGCGATAATAATATTTCCCCTTTTGGCTAAAGCTAACTTTATTGCATTCTGCGAACAGTTCGTGAGTCGTATATTCATTCCCGTGATAACCATGTAGATTGTATTTTATGCTTTTAAATAGTTTGGCATTCCATATTCCTAGACTGTGAATACGCCAATCAATACTATATATGAGTGCTTGGGAACCAGAAATATCTATTGTTTCTTTAATACTCATCGGTTCATGAATAATTTCACCTGTATTAAGTACAGAGTACAATTCATTTAAGATACAGTCAGACCCTGTCTCTAATGCTTTTGCGTAAGCAACTTCAAAATAATCGGGACTTACAAAATCATCACTATCAACCAATCCGATATATTCTCCTTTAGAATGTTCTAAAGCATAGTTACGCGCTGCACTAATCCCTTTGTTTTCTTGATTCAATATAATAAAACGAGAATCTTTCTTTGCGTATTCGTTTAGTATACTTTGGCAATTGTCTGTAGAACCATCATTGACACAAATAAACTCGATTTGCTTTATTGTTTGATTCGACAATGAATCCAAACACTCTCTCAAGTATTGGCTGGTATTGTAGACTGGAATTATTACTGAAACTTTCATTATAAATATTGCTTTTGTTATACTGTAATTTTTAATTGTTCATTTGCTTATTTTATCTTGAAGAAAAGTTCATTGTTCCATTGACATGCTTTAACGAGTACTTTAGGTAGAACTCCTGACCAAGGTTTTCCACAAGAGGCAGTGGGCAACAAGTAGTTTTTTATGGTTTTGATTTTCATTTCATATTCCGCTTTCCTCATCCATATTGAACAAGCATTTTCCCAATCTATCTTCCAAAATTGGTAATACCAAAACCAAACACAATATTCATAAAGAGATATTGATTCATAGCAGTTTGTTATCTCCTTGACAATGGAATACACAATGGTATGATCATTCCATCCTTCCCTATGGTGGGGGATAAAAATTGCGTTGGGTTTAATTTGATAGATTTTTTTTCTTAACTGTTCTGTCATTGGATGAGATAGACTAATTTCTCCATCTCGATAATAAAGGAAGTGGATGTTTTCACTAGGGAGTTTTATCATTTTAGCGACATTAGAAGCGAGTATCTTCCTTTCTTTTATTATTGTTGTTTCACTGATGTTACAACAACCTCGGTGTGATCCTTCCCCCCCAGTAAGATAAATGACATGTACATTTTTCTCTTCTTTGATTAATTTTTGTATAAGTCCTGCACATCCAAGTACTTCATCGTCAGGATGAGGGGCGACAATGACCGTAGTTAGGGGAAGCTTTAAAGATCGGGCAAAAAGAGAAATTTTAATTCGAATATAAAAGATACGAATTAAACGAATATATTCGATTATGGTTTTCATCGTAAATTAGTTATTTTATGCATGGCAAAATTCCCTATGCATTTGGAGAGCAATATGAATATCTTCATTTTGAGTGGGAAAGATAAGTTTAATTGTCTAATACGTTGGATATTTTCTTCTCCCTTTTTAATGAGATTTTCATCTTTGTTTTTAATACCTAAATAATACTCATTAAATACATAATGTATTGCCCAATATACGAAATAGTTAAAAGAGCGTCTGGGCATAAATAGATTGTTTCTCCATTCTGTTACTTGGAAAATATAATCATCGGCTAGTCTCATTATTAGTCTATTATTTCCCAAATGACCCGTCTCGGAATCTTGGTGTAGGCGATAAGACGCTAGTGGTTTTAATATTCCAATGATATCCGTATATTGCCCCACCCTATAAAAAAAATCATCATCAGCTATGTGTCCAGCTTCTTTTCTATACTGACAATATTGGAAAATGTCTCGGTGTGTAATTACTCCTGGGCAACGGTGGATATGTGGATAGCCGATTGTTTGATAAGCGTTTATATATTCAGTTCCTGAGTATAAGTGTATCTTATTATCACAATAATCAGCTTCTTTTATTATATAACCCTGTTCATTAATATAATTGCAAGGTACAAATAGATGTTTTACATTGGGTCTTTTTTTTAACGCTCTTTCTACTTCTTCTAAAAAAGTAGGAGCCAATATGTCGTCTTGATGAAGAATGGTTATATAACTTCCTGTCGCTTTGGTTATGGCATTATTCCATCCATTAACAAAGCCAGATGGGCCATCAAAATTTGGGTATATTTGAATTTTGTCTGCATATTTTTCGCAAATAGTTAGAGTGTTGTCTGTTGAATTGTCATCAGATACAATGATTTCATCGGGCATTCTAGTCTGTTGTAAGACTGATCTTATAGAATCTTCGATGTATGCTTGTCCATTAAAAGTTGGAATTACAATAGAGAAAGTCATAAATCAATTGTTTTTATTATTCTTGCAGGCACACCACACGCGATTGAATATGATGGTATATTTTTTGTGACAACAGAGTTGGCTCCGATGATTGTATAATCACCTATATTTACCCCTGGTAAAATTATAGCCCTTTCTCCTATCCATACATTTTTGCCAATAGAGACTCCTCCTTTTGAAGATAAATCTCTTTCGGCAGGAGAGGTTTTTATATCTAAGTGATTGGCGGCTCCATGGAAATGATCGCTTATATAAACTCCTGAGGCAATTAGGGTACCACTGCCTATATAAATTGAATTGATACAACTAATATGGCAATCTGTTTGTACACTGACATTATCACAAATGATAAGTTTTGGGGTAAAATGTTGTCGCCCATTATAACTGCTGAAAGTTCTAATTTTTAGGTTTCTATCAGCTGTGAAATTATCGCCTATAAAAACATTCTCTAATCCATGAGATATAAAGGGTGCTTTTATCTTTATATTTAAGCCGACTTTACCAAAAGTTTTTTTGTAGACATACCAATAAACTGAATCATGTAATTTATTTGTTAGACTAATAATCTTTAAAAAAAATCTGCAAAAATATAGTAACATGATATAAATATTAGCGATTTATAATAAAGAAAAAGCACAAAAGAAAGTAACTTTTTTTAAGTCTAAAACATCTAATTAGAGGAATTATTAATTTGTTTTTTTCTGCACTGCGGCAATGAATAAGAGTAGAAATATAGTCGTAGTACGCTCTTTTACATGCCTTCTTTTCCCATTTTTTTAATTCGTAACTGTCAAAGTACTGTGAAGCATACTCCAATATATCTTTGAATGTATCAACAGCTTGACTATATTTCTTATCAGCTTCTCTTGTTGTTGTATTATCTCTGTGTTCTCTCCAGACTCCTGCAATATAATCTGATAAAATGATATCTCCTGTAAGTATTATTCTCATGATAGAATAAAAGTCTGAGGCTTGATAGTGTTTTGTGTATGTGTCTAAGCTAATTGCTACCTCCCTTTTATAAAGGCAATTCATATGAGAGAAGGAGCCTATCTCACAATAATGTTGAAAATAGTTTTCTCCATTTACAATTAAAGAATGAGTGTCTAAAATCGTATGTCGACATAAACGTTTGGTCTTGTATAAGTGGGTATGTTTGCCGCAATAGGCCACTATTTTCGCCTCTATTGTTTCTGCTTGTTGTATTGATCTCATCGCTTTAGTGATAAAAGAATTATCAGTGTAATAATCATCACCATCTAAATTTATCACCCATTCACCACTCGTGTATTTATATAGTGTATTGTGATAATTCCCAACTCTTCCTAAGTTTTGTTCATTGCGAATATAATGTATTCGTTTGTCTTTTACATATTTTTGAATTATCTCATCAGTCTTGTCAGTTGAATTGTCATTGCTTACAATAATTTCTATATTCATATAGTCTTGTGCCAGTGCACTTTCGATAGCCTTTGATATATATATATCTTGATTGTAGGTAGGTATCATTATTGATACCTTAGGGTGCTCGCAATTCATATTTTATACGCTATTTTATATTAAATTTTTAATATTAGATCGCAAATACTATTTTATTGAATCATACTTCAAGGTTAGATGATAATTGTAAATTAAAAGCTTATTTATATTTATTAAACCATATTGCAGCCATGCTATAATTATTTATTCCCATTGTCTTTAACATAAGAAGGCGTAACATATCTTTTTGAGATGAATATCTTATAATCGAAAAAAAGGTTGGTGTGTTTCTATCGATTTCTAATTGAACTTCTTCTAAAAGATCTGTTTCATATTTAATTAACAACACATAATGTTTAAGAATGTCTAACAATATTTTAATGGATAGATTATTTAATTCTTTATATACTATGGTTTTTAAATATACTTGCAAAAAGGCGGATATGTAATCATGAATTTTCTTTGGAGTACTGGGGGAACATAGAAGAGAATGTTCTCTAGTATAATATTTATAAGAGCCTTTATCTGAGATAAATAAATATTGTGAATGATTAATAATGGTGAGTAGAAATATAATATCTTCAAATATACAGTCAACAGGGAATCTAACTTTGTTTAGTATTGTGGACTTATATATTTTATTCCATGCAACAAAAAACATGTCACCATCTTTACACCAACTTATAAGAATATTTTTTTCACTTTCGATCAATTTAGGAGGAACTTTAATGAGCTTCTCTTGTTGACTTCCGGCAGACATGTAATATGGAAATTGTAGAATATCTATTTTTTCGTTGTGAAGGAGTATTTCCATATTTTGAGTATATGTAGTATCTGTTCCGATCTCATCATCGGAGTCGAAAAATGTGATATATTTGCCTTTTGCTATGTCCAATCCTGCATTTCGTGCTCTGCTAACACCTCCATTTTTTTGATGGATCACAACAATGCGATTATCATTTCGAGCATATTCATCACATATAGCACCACAATTATCTGGTGATCCATCGTCTACTAATATAAGCTCAAAATTCGTGAAGGATTGAGCCAAAATACTATCAATGCATTTGTGTATGTAGGGTTCTACTTTGTATACAGGAATTATTATACTTAAAAGAGGATTCATGTTGAATTTATTTAATTTTTAGAATGCGAAAAACAAAATCTCGCATTCCTTGGGTAAAGCAAAACATTAAAATAGAATAAACGATTCCAAATATTGCAACAATAGCGGAAGCGTATACAATCCACATCCAATAACTACTTGCCGGCTGAATGGATATGCTCAATTGAATTAGGCATGAGCAAAGATAAAAGGTACCAAGTGCTATTAATAGATATTTAAACCAGTTCAACCAATAGGAGTGAAGGGCCAGTTTGAAGCCGTTTCTAAATAAAAAAATAGGCTTCCATCCCAAAACAATAACTGACATGCTCACAATACCCCCAAATATAATTCCTTGCAATCCCCAAAAATACCCTCCAGCCAATGCGACAATGCTATAGATGATTGACTCGGTTACCGGAGCCCAAGTGTCATAAAACAAACCATACCCAAATAAAAACTGATCGGTAGCTCCACGCGTTTGTATAATAAAAACATTGCAAAGCATAAGAATGAGAACCGATCTATCCATGATGTATTCACTGCCAATCCAAAAAGATACAAATGGCTCAATCAAGTGATATAGTGCAAAGACTAATGTTACGGCAACAAAAAAGCGAATGGCCATTAATTCCCAAAATACGCGGATGATTTTCTCTTTATTCCCTTCGGCTATTAAATTACCTACACCTGCTCCTGTACTACCTAGAAAATTACTAATTAGAATGCCTAACTTATCAGTAATTACTGTGTAGTTTCCATAAAAGGCAACAGTCTTCAAAGAGACAAATACATAAATCAAGAAAGGTGTTGTTTGTGATTGGACAAATGAAGCTATTTTATGCACAAACAACTGTTTTGTATAAGTCATCACCTCTGGGTATTTCTTAAATAAGTCTTTTCCTAACCGTACTTCACTCTTCAGCCAAGGATACACCTGATTAATTTTCCAATTCAATATAAAGGAGTAAAAAATCCCAAATGTTAACTCAATAGCCACCCACAAATAATAACTTCCACTATAATAGGCAGAAGCCATTTGAATCAACGTCTTCACAATCGTAGCTGTTTGAAAATAGGCAGTCACCACATAATTTTTCTGATCGGCTCCCAGCAACGTCTGACGGTAATTCACAAAATACCCAATCAGCGAAGAAGCTAAAAATGAAAGATAAGCAAAATAAATAACCCCTAAATCGAACTCTGTATTCGGGAAAATCAATGGCAAGAAGCAGGCGAGGAGCAGGCCGGCTCCAAAAATCACCAATCCGATCTTCCGATACAAATATCCAAATACCGAAATAATCTCATTGATCTTCGTCTCATCCCGTTCGAACAATGGCTTGTAAAGCACATACCCGATAGCGCTACCAATCCCTAATTCTGCCAGATTCAAGAAGCCCAATAGATTCTGAAGAGTCCCCGTCAACCCAACGAAGTCCGCTCCCAAAGTATCCAAAAAGATCTTCCGGGAAAAGAACGACAAAGTAAGCGTCAGAAAATAAAATATCAGATTGACACGTGCATTGAGCAATGACTTTTTAACTCTAGATTCTTGAACCACGTGGAAATTTACTATTAGACGATTTACAATTAAACGATTGTACGCTTTCTCACCTCCGGGTACGCTACGCCTTTACCTGTCACATCGGACAGATAAAGCGTAATACAAACACCCTTCATACAACTGGAAACGAAGCACTCGTCTCCTTCACATCATTATTAAATAGGAATTATTCTCTCTCTTATTAGAAACTACAGCAACAACTACTTCTTCTTCGACTTTTTAGCATCAGAAGTCTCCCCGTAGCCATAACCATAGCCATACCGCTTCCCATATCCGTACCCATATCCATACCGGTTTCCGTATCCATACTTCTTACCGTATCCATATCCATACCGATACTTCTTTTTCCGCATATCCACCGCATTGATCACCACAGCTATGCTCGGCAGCTTCTCGTCTCGGCTCATTTCGTTCACTTGTTCAAAATCGTTCTTATAGGTATAATCCGCCCGGCAGATGTACAACGTAGTACTTGCCACCCGTGCAGCCACCAACGTATCGCTCACCATACCAATAGGAGCAGAGTCCAGAATGACATAATCGAATTCGGCAGCAAGCAAATCAATAGCTTTCTCCAACGAAGGGCGGGCCAACAACTCTGCCGGATTCGGAGGAATGGTTCCTGTAGGAAGTATCCACAGTTTTTCACTGGCAGAAGTAGGTACTAACAGTTCCATCAATGATATTGTATCGTCGACCAGGAAAGAAGTGATGCCTTCTTTCGGCGCATTCTCGATCTCGAAATATTGTGCCAGACGAGGCTTGCGGATATCCAATCCTACGATCACGACCTTTTTCCCAAGCAATGCCAGACTCACTGCCAGATTACACGATACAAAGCTCTTTCCTTCGCTCGGCACTGTCGATGTCACCAGAATCACCCGTCGGTCGGTACGTTTCAACATAAACTGCAGATTGGTACGCAGGCTCCGGAACACCTCAGACATCAGGTTGTTATCGTTCTCCTTTACTACCAGTGAGATACCCTCTTTCTGTGAATTTATATCCAGTGGAATATCTCCGAGAATGGGCAGCTTTGTCAACCTCTCCACATCCGAATGACCTTCGATGCGCATACGGAAGAAGTTGAGCAACGTGATCACACCTATTGGAAGCAGCAAACCGATGACAAATGAAATCATCCGGATAAGCGAATAATTAGGGGAAATGGGTCCGCCACTCGCCAAGGCTTCATCGATAATCTTTGCATTATCTGCTGTAGCAGCCAGCGCAATTGAATTCTCCTCCCGCTTCTGTAACAGCATCAGATACAATCCCTCTTTGATTTCCTGTTGACGCGAAATGCTGGTAAATACCCGTTCCTGCGTAGGAGCATTGCTGATGCGCCCTGCATTTCGTCCAGCCTGACGGTCAATGTCCTGTTTTGATATCTGTAGACCATTGTAAACACTATTGATAGTAGACTTAATATTCGTCTGCATAGCAGCAATATCACTGTTCTTTCGCTGTATCACCGGATTCGTCTCCTGTGAGGTGCGAAGCAGTCGGTTCCGTTCCAGTATAAGTTCATTATACTTGTTGATAAGCGCAGACAAGGTACCATCGCTCACTCCCACGTTCGACGGAATTACCGTGTTACTATTCTCCGGGTTGTTGATATGATCGCGCAGATACTCCATCAGGTTGATCTGTGTGCCGATTTCTACCCGTTGCTTTTCATAGGTGGCATTTTCCTGCACATATGTTTTCGCATCACCGAGGCTGGTGACTCCCGCATTCCGTTTCAGATTCTCAATTTTCGTTTCCGTATCGCCCAACTCGATATTAATTTTCTGGATACGCTCGTCGATGAACTTTGCTGTGCGGGTGGCTACCAGATTCTTATCGTTGTTGGCCTCCGTATTGTACACTTCGATGAGATTGTTGACGAAGTCGATACCCCGCTGCTGATTGGTTGTGTTGAATCCGATGTTAGCGACCGATGTGCCCGCACCGGCAGCAGCAATAGTGAGTGAACCGAGATACCCCTTCGCCAGTTCGATAGGAGGGGCTACAGAGATGTAAATAATTTGGTTGGCAAACGATTCCCCTGTCGCTCGGTAAGTCAGCTCAATATCGCCCAATGGAGTTTCAAGTACTGTGGGCAAGATCACCTGTCCGTCGATACTCTTTCCGCCGATGTTTCCGGTCAGTGTGAATACACTATCCTTCTGTTGTACTGCCTGGAAAACGAAACCGTACTTCATCCGGTTCAGATCGGAGACTGCCATTTCCAGATAAACAGGACTGTCTGTATACAGATCGCGCTTACCGAAAGTGCCTTTTGTTCCATACGAGGCATACGCTTTCATTGCGATAATGGCATTCTTGATCACTGATTTGGATCGCAGTATCAGCATCTCATTCTCGATGCTTCCACTGGACGACAAGAATCCCATGTCTTCCAGAGCCACCATTTCGCTGGTGCGAGCGCTACTCTTCTTGCTGTCGTTGAGCATCACCGAAGCGCTCACGTTGTACACCGGAGTGGCATAGCGTAGGTAGAACCAAGCTACACCGAGGCATACCACCACTGAAATGACAAACCATTTCCAGTGAATCAGATAACTGAACAAGATGCTTTTCAAAGCCTCCTTGTTGTCGGTTTCGTTGAATAATTGTTCGTCGGAGAGAATTTCTTTCATACGTTTTTTAACTAGAGATCTACTTGAAAATGACGATGCTCAGCGAGGTGATCGTTGTAAGTATGGAAACGATACTTAACCACGGCGTTACCGTAGATAGCTCGGCATTGCGCGATTTACTATCCCGTGCTTCGACAAAGATGATATCGTTCTGTTGTAAATAATAATAAGGTGACACCACAATATTCGGGTCCTGCAGATTGAGCTTTACCATCGTTTTCCGACCGATCTCGTCCTCGCGAAGCAATTTCACCGCCTCGCGCTTACCGAAGGTGGTCATGTCGCCCGCCATGGCAAGCGCCTCGAAGATATTTACTTTTTCATTGGCTACCGTAAAAGTGCTGGGGCCATTTACTTCTCCAATGACAGTGAACTTGTAATTCACCAATCGTACATTCACCAACGGAGTTTCTTTCAGATATCCCTTCAGACTTTCCTTGATCATAGCCTCGGCTTTTCCCTTCGTCAGTCCGCCCAAGTGAAGTTCGCCCAACAACGGGAAATCAATATTTCCATTGTTATCTACCAGATAACTCTGGGTGTTACCCCCTGCAGAAGCACTGGCAGAAGAGGTGCCGGAACTGATACTCCCGCCCAAATTGAAAGGTGCTGCCAATTCCGGTTCCGAACAGCTGACGGCGATCGTTAATAGATCCTTTGGCATGATGCATGCATCATACAGATTGGGTTTCTGCGTGTCATACTGTAAATGTTCACCTCCATGCATATAGGTAAGCCGTTGCGGACTACTGCAAGCACTCAGCAAAAGCAGCAGACAGATGCCCGGAAAAAGGACGTTCTTAATTATTCTCATATTCGTGTATTACTTGTGTATTATTTTTCTTCATTTTCAATTTCACCATGGCCCACATAAACAATGGGGTGGAGATGAAATTCCTACGCCACATGCGGCGAGGTTCCTTCACTAGTCGTCCCAGCCATTCCAGTCCGCAGTGTATCATCCATTGTGGCGGACGGTTGGTAGTTCCGGCATAAAAATCGAAAACGGCGCCAATGCCCGATATCATCCGGGCTTCCAACTGGTTCCGGTGAGCATTGATCCATTTCTCTTGCTTGGGGGCCGTCATGCCAACAAATAGCACATCGGGTGCAAACGCGTTCACGGCCGCAATCATTGCCTTGCTCTCCTCGTCAGTGAAGACACTTCGGTAAGGCGGACTGTACGAACCTACGCGCAAATCAGGGTACTCATGTTTCAGCCGCTCAATCAACAAGTCGAGCGTATGTTGTGAAGCCCCGAGGTAGAACACCGATCCGCCGCCACTGTGTACCAGGCAATCCAGTACCATCTGATGCAAATCAGCTCCGGCCAACTTACGCATTGGCTGTTTACAAATCCAGCTTGTTCCCATGATCACACCTACACCGTCAGGAACCAGCGTATCGCTACACAGCAGAGCGTCCTTAAACTCTTGATCGCTTTCGGCTGTGACCCATGAGTGGGGATTGATTGTATTCACTACCGTTTTCGAGGTGGGAATCTCCTGAAGGCTGAACTGCGTGGCAATGGAGTAGGGGCCTAGTACGATATGTTCGGGTACTTCTGCCACAACCTCAATGGAATCTTCCTCGTCCTCCTCATTCTTCTGTCTGAACAGGTCGAAACAAAAGAGGAAGCATAGTCCCAAATTGATCAGTAGTATCCATGTAATGTCTACCTCGTTCTCACGCAGGATGGTGTTAAACAGGATAACTACGATGGAGGCTACACCCAGCAGAGTGGTAGTCTCCTTATGCGAAAAGCCTAAGTCAAGTAACTTATTATAGATATAGGAGTGATCGCTCTTGAAGAGCGGTTTGCGGTGGAGCAAGCGTACGCATAGCACCCGGAATGTGTCAAACAATGGCACAAACAATACCGACCAGGCTATTATGATGGGTTTCGACAGGGATTCGGTCGAGGTATGGGCGGTATGCATGCTATAGTGTATCATCATGAAAGCCAGCAGGTAACTCAGCGTGAGCGATCCGGCAGTACCCATGAATATTTTTTTCTTACGCGAGAAGTTGTAATACAGGAAAGGCAATAACATGCCTACAATGGAGCAGGCCATGATGCTGTACGGGCAGTTATCTTCAAGGATGAGGTGGATACCCATAGTCGTGGCGGCGATTCCTCCCAGGATGCCGCCTAGTCCGTCCACTTTATCGGTGAAACGGAAGGCTCTGAGGATGTACACCACCAGGAGCACAGTCAGCGGAATACCTATCACGGGTGATAACTCTTCGATACCGAACAGTCCGTACAGGTTGTTAATGTAGTTGCCCGATGAAACCAGTAACAGAGCTGCAGCTACCTTCGTGATGATTTTTTGTTTGTGATGCACACCTACCAGGTCGTCCTTAACCCCCATCAAAAGCAGTGGAATGCCGCCGCAGATGATGAGAATGATACTGCTGAATGAAGCTGCTCCATAGGCCATGGTAGTGTTATCCAATAGTTTCATCTGTAAGGCTAATGCAGGCCAAAAACTAAGAATGATAACAGGCAGGAATGATACACCACCCAACCGGGGTATCAACTGTGTAGGAGTGTCCGAATGTGTAGGTGTGTTAAATAATTGTTTCTTTCTGGAGATAAAGATAACGTGGGGAATTATCATGAACTCGAGCAGCATGGCCATCGCGAAGGCGGCCAGGCTGACAAGAGCATTCTGTTGTATGCTGTTACTCAGTAAGTCGATATGTGTTTGTAAGGTAAATGCCATTTATGCAGTCTAACTATTTACCGGTTCGGAAAGACTTCCTTCTTCTACCGACTGTTTTTGGACAATCTTCTTTAAACTGCTGCTCAAATCAATATTGAAAAGAATACCCGCTGCGAAGTTTAGCAGCAATATCAGGTTGATGTTGGTCTCGTACTGGCGTAAGATGACGTTGAACAGGAAAATAATCACTGCGCATATTGACAAGGTGATGGTTGTCTCCTTATGGGAATACCCCAGGTCGATCATCTTATGGTGGATATGACAGCGGTCCGGACTGAATATTGGCTTGCGCTTGTACAAACGGATGCAGATGACCCGTAATGTATCGAATAAGGGGATGAACATTACCGACCAGGCCAGCACAATGGGCTGTGAAAGTGAGGCGGTCGATGTGTGTCCGGTTTTCATGCTATAGTGTACAGCCAGAAAAGCTAATAAATACCCCAAGGTCAGCGATCCGGTATCGCCCATAAATATCTTTTTCTTTTTCGAGAAATTGTAATACAGGAAAGCTGCAAGTACTCCAACGATAGCGAAGGCCAACACACAGTATGGACAGTTATCTTCCAGAATGAGTAGGATACCCAGTCCTAAAGCTGCCAGGCCAGCCAGACTTCCAGCCAGGCCATCGACTCCATCGATTAGGTTGAACGAGTTGATGACATATACTACAAAAAAAATGGTGATCGGAATGCCGATGTATGCAGGTATTTGGTCAATGCCAAACAGACCATGCAGATTATTGAAGTAGTTGCCGGTGAGTACCAAAAAAACGGAGGCCAGAATTTGAGCGGCAAATTTGCGGGAAGCACGGACGGTGACCAAATCATCGGCTATGCCAATAAGCAGCAATATTGTTCCCCCTGCCATTATAAAAATATAGTCACTGATGGAAGATACCTCATAAGCAATATCCGGACGGTCCATCCATTCGCCCATGATGATAAGAACAGGCAGACATGAGAACATGATTATCAGTAGGAACGAGATGCCGCCTAACCGGGGTATAGGGTTAGCATGCGATTTCCGGTGGTCGGGGAGGTCGAACAGCACTTTTTGCTTCGAGATATTCCATATCTGTGGTATGAGATAGAATTCGATGCCCATGGCTAATATCAAAGTAAATAGACAGATCAACGTATTTTGTACCCATACGTCATTCTGGTTCCAAAATAGAAAACTCATAATAATTTGTGTGTTGTGTTTGTTTGTATGTCACAAATATATATATAAGTTTTTAATCTAGCCTAGTAAAAAGTATGACAAATTTGTTAAAAATTAGTCTTTTATAAGAAATACAAGTGATCGTTTATTTTTTACAACACTGCGTTGAATATGTTGTACAACACTTGGTTAGATTCTTCAAATTCAACCCCATTGAACACCGACTGCTTGCACATATTACACGCAGTTGGTGCAGACTTGTTATCGGTTAAAGAGAAGTGGATTTATTATTCTTTTCCTCCTTTATGGACAGAGCCTCCTTTGTTGCCTCCGCCACCACCTTTCTTTTTGTGGAAATTCCGGCCTTTTCCCTGTCCTCCACCTCCACCAGAGCGATGTCTGGGATTGTACACGGGCGCTTCACCCAATTCTTCCGGTAGGGGAATCTTATAAATGGTTTTATCCAGGAAAGTTTCGATGCCATGGAACTTTCCATGTTCTTTCTCATTAACAAACGTGATCGCCACCCCGTCATTGTTTGCACGAGCCGTACGTCCGATGCGATGCACATAGTCCTCACTATCATGCGGCACATCATAATTGATTACCAGACGGATGTCATCGATATCGATTCCACGGGCTACGATATCAGTAGCTACCAGGATGTTGATCCGGCCGGCTTTGAACTCATACATGATGTTTTCCCGTTGCGCTTGCTCCAGATCGGAATGCATCTCACCGACATTAAGCTTCATCAGTTTGAGCGATTTAGTCACTTCCTTCACCTTTATTTTAGAGGATGCAAAGACAATCACACGTTCGGGAACCTCGTCGGCAAACAGGCTGCGGATGATGCCCAGCTTCTGGTTCTCGTAACAGATATAAGCAGCCTGTACGATTTTCTCTGCCGGTTTCGATACCGCCAGCTTCACCTCAGCCGGATTGTTCAGGATGGTCTTAGCCAGTTGTTGGATTTTGGCAGGCATGGTAGCCGAGAACATGATCGTTTGCCGTTCTTTGGGCAAGTACTTCACAATCTGCATAATATCTTCCGAGAATCCCATGTCCAGCATACGGTCGGCTTCGTCGAGAATGAAAAAGGAGACTTTCGACAAGTCGACATATCCCAAGCTCAAGTGGGCAATGAGCCGTCCCGGGGTTGCGATAACCACGTCGGCACCCAGGGTAAGACCTTTCTTTTGTTGTTCGAACAGGATGCCGTCGTTTCCGCCATACACCGCCACACTCGACGAGGGCAGGAAGTAAGAAAACCCTTCCATTTGCTGATCGATCTGCTGGGCAAGTTCACGGGTAGGCGACATGATGACACAGTTGATGGAATCTTCCGGATATCCTCCTTCAGAAAGTTTGTTCAGTATGGGAAGTAGGAAAGCAGCCGTTTTACCGGTTCCTGTCTGGGCAACCGCAATCAGGTCCCTTCCTTCAAGGATCACCGGAATTGCTTCTGCCTGTATAGGGGTGCACTCATCAAACCTCATCGCATCGAGTGCTTCAAGGACATTGGAATTAAGCTGTAGTTCGGAAAATTTCATCGTTGTTTTTTGTTATTTATCGCAAAGATAGCTGAAATCCCTGTGTAGCACAAGAGTTTGCCGGCTTTTGTTTGTGTGTCTATATATTAAGGTACGAATCTTTGAAACCCAGGAAATAGAGAACTCCGTCGAGCCCGATCGTATTGATCGATTGTTTGGCATTGGCCACCACCTTCGGTTTGGCATGGAAAGCGATTCCGAGCCCCGCAATGCCCAACATGGGCAGGTCGTTGGCGCCGTCGCCCACGGCAATGGTCTGGGCAATGTCCACCTTCTCCACCTGTGCTATGAGTCGCAGCAACTCCGCTTTGCGTTTCCCGTCGACCACATCGCCCAGGTACTTGCCCGTCAACTTACCGTCGACGATCTCCAACTCATTGGCATACACATAATCGATGCCAAACTTCTGTTGCAGGTAGGAGCCGAAATAGGTAAATCCTCCGGAAAGGATAGCGATCTTATAACCATATTTCTTCAGCACATACATCAGTCGTTCTACTCCTTCGGTGATGGGCAGGCTTTCGGCTATCTCCTGCATTACCGACTCGTCGAGTCCTTTCAGCAGGGCCACCCGTTCGCGAAAACTCTCCGTAAAGTCGATCTCTCCCCGCATGGCACGCTCGGTGATCTCTTTCACCTGTTCGCCCACACCGGCACGTATAGCCAGTTCGTCGATAACCTCCGTCTCTATCAACGTGGAGTCCATATCGAAGCAGATGAGCCTGCGCATGCGCCGGTACATGTTATCTTGCTGGAAGGAGAAGTCCATTTGCAGTTCGCTGGACAGTCGCATGAGTTGTTCCTGCATTTCGATACGGTCCTTGGGCGTGCCACGTACCGAGAACTCGATGCAAGCCCGAGTCGCAGCCTCCGTTTCGTTGAGCGGAATACGACCGGTAAGACGTTTGATGGCGTCGATATTCATATCCTGTTCGGCCAGGATATGGGTCACTGCCGATATCTGGCGGGCCGTCAGTTTGCGTCCCAACAATGTCAAAATGTAACGATTCTTGCCTTGCATCTGCACCCATCCTTCGTATTCTTCGGTAGAGATCGGATAAAAGCGGATGGTTACTCCCAAGGAAGACGCCTTGAACAGCAGTTCTTTCATGATGAATCCCGAATGCTGTTCCTCCGTCATACAAAGAATACCCAGCGATAATGTATTGTGAATATCTGCCTGACCGATATCAAGAATAGTAGCGTCGTATTTGGCCAACACTTCGGTGACCGAAGCCGTCAATCCGGGACGATCATCTCCCGTAACACGGATAAGAATAAGTTCTGTATTTAATGCTTGCATAAAAAAGTACTAATTAGCCTGCAAAGCTAGAGAAAAAAGTTCGTTTTCCTGCTAAAAAGCATAAAATATAGCTTGCAAAAGTGAGATTTTTGTTTATTTGTTTGGAAGTTAAAATTAATATTGGTTACCTTTGCTGCGAGTTTCAAAAACAAGGCTTTGATAATCAGAGGATTTCATCCCCATAAAGCCTGTAGGTAACGTTTCGGGAGGAAACTACTGTTGAAGAAAGGACAGTCCCGAATAGTATTTACTAAAAACCGAATTACATGAAGTATGTAAAATGGCTTTTTGTTGTATTACTAATCTCCTTGACAGCTTTCGTAGAGAAAGATACGCCCACTGGTGGGTTAAACGTGGGCGACGTAGCCCCTGATTTTACGATCAAAACTACGTCGGAGCAACCGGAATTCGACTTGTCGCATTTGAAAGGTCAATACGTGTTGCTTAGTTTTTGGGCCAGTTACGACGCACCGTCACGCGTACAGAATGTACTGATGAGCAACGTGCTTCGTTCTTTCCCTGAGGTGAAGATGGTCTCCGTATCGTTCGACGAACTCGGATCGGTTTACGAAGAAGCCATCAGACAGGATCAAATAGTGACACCTACTTGTTTCGTAGAGACAACAGGAGAAAACTCGGGCGTATTTAAGAAATACAATTTGAACCGGGGCTTTGTCAACTATTTATTAGATGGAAATGGTGTAATCATAGCCAAAAACATCTCTCCAGCGCAGCTTCCAGCTTATATCGGACAAATTGGCTGATACAAAGCGGAAGTGAAGAATTACCGGGAAACCGGTAGTAGAAAATTGGAAGTAAATACAACAAACAAGAATCGAGAATGCATCCGGTTAAACGGAACATTCTCGATTCTTTATTTTTAGAGAGCTTTGGTACCGCAGATGCTCTCAGGATATGCGATGAACTAAATCACAACTTGATCTTCAATATTTTGCCACTATAGCCACCTACCGATAGCTCCGTAGCTTTGTAAGGCAACAGGAAGATATCTTCTTCTTTACCACTCAGCAAATCGGTCGCCTTGTAGGTTTCCATCTGCGGAATCCGCAAATAGTCGAACGCATGCGAAGGCACATTAACGGCAACATCCACCGGCTGACTGTCGAAGTTGACTACTATCAGCAGTAACTCGTTGTGATACTTACGCAGAAACGTGTACTGCTTGTGTTCGTTGAAACGCCAGCCCTGCTGATTGGCATACATCAGATCGAAGAATTCCCCTTGGGAGATAGCCTTCTCATCGTTGCATAACGTGAGTACTTTGCGGTATATCTCTTGCAGGTGCTTCTGTTCCTCGTTCAGCATCTTGCCATCGAACTTGCCACCGTTGCGCCAACGACGGATGGTATCTACGCTCCAATAGTCGAATATGGTGGTACGACCGTCGCGACCGCTGAATCCTTCGCTGTCCATACCCCGTTCGCCAAACTCCTGACCGAAATAGATCATCATCGGATTGGTGTTCAGGCAAGCCGACACGATCAACGCGGGAATTCCTTTCCAGGGATTACCGGCGAAGAAATCGGAAGCAACACGTTGTTCGTCATGATTTTCCAGGAAGTTGAGCATTCGCTTCTCGATGCCGTTCAGGCTCTGCCAACTGCGGGTGATGGCATTGGCCGAATCGTATCCGCAAGCTACATTGCGCAGCGTATCATACAGGCCCACCTTGTCATACAGGTAGTCGAACTTACCACGGAACAGGTAGTTGTGGTATTCGCCCGGATTGTATACCTCGGCGATGAACAGTATATCGGGGCATTGTTCTTTCACTTGCGGGATGGCCCATTCCCAGAACTCTACAGGAACCATTTCCGCCATGTCGCAACGGAAACCGTCGATCTTCTTCGATGCCCAGAAGAGCAGGATATCGAGCATCTTAAACCAAGTATCAGGGGTGGGGGAGAAACAGCACGTTCCACCGTTCTGATAATCCACGCCGTAGTTCAGCTTGATGGTTTCGTACCAATCGTTGATATTGGGAAAAGCATCGAAACGATTATTCCCGGTTGCCTTGGCAGGGAACTCGTGATAAGGATCGATGGCGCTTCCCCGCATATCGAACTGTCCGTAAAGTTGCGATTGGGGAATGTAGTAGAAATTGTTGTACGGGCTGAACGAGTAATTGGGATCGTCATTGGCTCCGAGCTGCACCGTACCGTCGGGTTGGGTGTCGGAGTGATATTGGCGTGCCACGTGGTTGGGCACGAAGTCGATGATCATCTTCAATCCTGCCTTGTGCGTACGAGCCACCAGGTTTTCGAACTCCTTCATACGTTCGGGGATGTCCGAGGCGATATCGGGGTCGATGTCGTAGTAATCCTTGATGGCATAGGGCGAACCCGCTTTACCTTTCACGATGGCCGGATGGTCGGGCCGAATGTTGTACCGGCGGTAATCCGTCTGCGTGGCATGCTCGATGATACCTGTGTACCAGATGTGCGTACTACCTAGTTTCTTGATCTCGCCTAAGGCTTTGGCGGTGAAATCGCCCATCTTTCCGCAACCATTGGCGGCGATGTCTCCGTTGTGGATACAGCGATTGTTGTCATTCCCGAATAGACGGGTAAACACCTGATAAATAACTATTTTATCTTTATTTTCCATATTGCTACTTTAAATAAACAACCCGCTCTTCGCGACTGCTTTGCAGAGCTGCTTCAATGATTTTTATTCCGTTCAATACCTCGCGTGCTCCCGTCTGCAACGGCTGATTCAGGCGCAGGCGCTCATATACATTCTGATAGAATCCGCCGTAGTCTCCGGGGGTACCGGGATATCGGCGATGCTCTTCGCATCCACCGGCTTCGGTATGGAGGATGCCCCACTCTTCTTCGGATTCCTTTCCCCAGTCGGGAGAGACAGGCATTTCGCCGGCCTGTAAAGCTGCCTCCTGTTTGTCCCATCCGTACTTCACGAACGATCCCAAGGTACCGTGCAGCACAAACCGCGGTTCGGGTTCGCACATCAGGTAGCTCGATTTGATCGTTACTTTCACCTTCGGCGCCCGTTCGGGACGAATCAAGTGGAGCATGAAGTAATCGTCCACCACACCATCGGTGCGGAGGATGTCTACGTCGGCAAATACCGCTTCGGGCATGCCAAACAATTGCAGAGCCTGGTCAATGAGATGCGAGCCGAGGTTGTACGTCAGTCCGCCACCATATTCACCGGATTCTTTCCAGGTATCGGGCTTGATGAAGTTGCGATAACGGGCAAAGGTCGACTCGAATTCCACCAATCGGCCCAGCAGACCTTTCTTGAGCACATCCTGTACGGTGAGGAAGTCGGCATCCCAACGGCGGTTCTGGTACACGCTCAGCATCAGTCCCCGGCTTTCGGCCAGGGCAATCAGTTCTTCACCCTCGGCTGTGGTCGACGTGAAGGGTTTCTCTACAATGACATGCTTGCCGGCTTCCAGAGCCATGCGGGTATAGTCGTAATGCGTACTGTCGGGCGTATTTACAATGACAAGTTCGATATCCTTGTCGTCCAGCAACGCTTCGAAGCTGCGAACGATGGTAGCCTCCGGATAGAGCGCTTTCGACAGCTCCTTGCTCCGTTCTACAATCTTCGTCAACTCGAAATGCGGATGGGTGTGCAGGAAAGGCCCGTGAAACACTTGTCCCGACATGCCGAAAGCTGCTAACCCGGTTTTTATTATTTCCATATTTTTCCTTTTTCTTCAATTAATTGTGTCAATATTTCAACGGCTGTGTTATATCCTTGTTCAAAAATCTCTTCGGCTTTGACCAACTCCGTATTGCTATACCCATTCAGGTTATAGGGCTCGATCAGCAGATCGCATGCTTCGCGATCGTGCATCGTATTGGCCCGGAACATGAAATGATAGGAACGCATGGCAATGCTGACGATGTTCATCTTGTACTGCTCGGCCATCAGCGGACTCACGTTGACGGCTATTACTTTCTCGCATACCGCACGAATGACCGATACCGGAAGGTTCTTCAGCAGTCCGCCGTCCACATAATGCGTTCCGCCAATGTTGACAGGCGCAAACAGCACCGGCATGCAACACGAAGCAGTAATACGCTCGGCAATGTTTCCCTTGCGGAACAGCACAGGTCTTCCATGATCGAGATCGGTAGCCAGAACGATGAGCGGAATGTTCAGATCTTCCAGTTTTTGAGCCTTCAGATGCGATTTCAGGAATTCGGTGAATTCACAGAGTTCGAAGAGTCCTACTTTGGGAATGACCAGCTTGGTAAGATCCTGAAATTTATGTCCGGCAAAGAAATCGAGTACCTTATACGGCTCGTTTCCATCGGCATAGAATACCCCGGCCAATGCGCCGGCGCTGACTCCGGCAATGATATCAGGCTTTATGTCATGCTCCAGAAGTGCCTGAATAGCACCTAAGTGGGCAAACCCTTTGATAAAACCTCCACTTAAGGCATATCCAATATTGTAAGATTTTAGATTTTTCTCCATTTCCTAATTCTCTTATTCGTATAGCACGGCACGAAAATAATGAAATATTTAGAAAACAAGAAATATAAATTAGGAAATATCCTCGACGATATCTCAATAACACACCGACAGAATCGGAATTACATGCCGGGATAATTTATTTAGATGCCGAGATAATTCGTTTTTCATCTGATGATAATCTCATATCCTCTTAGGATAATCTCATAACCTCTTAGGATAATTCAATATCCTCTTACGATAATTTATTATCCTCTTACGATCTTGGAAGAGCCTCACAGAATGTGAGCGGAAATATACGGGCACGAAAAAGGCCATCTTTACAGACAGCCTCTTCCTACAGCTAATTTTTACTATGAGCATAGTAAAAAAAACTTTTGTATTAACCATATTATTAAAATCCAAAATCGTCTACCTCGATTTCTTCTTTTTTCTCTTCTTCAAAGGGTTTCGCCTGCTTCTGTACCGGATTCCCGACAATATACACGGCACGGTACGGACGAACCGGACATATATATTCGCACCCGCCACAGCCTACGCAAATATCCGTATTTACCTCCGGAATGGTTATTCCGTCACGGTAAGGAACCATTCTGATAGCTTGCGTAGGGCAGTGTTCCGAACAAGCCCCGCAACTCGTACCTTCGGTGTGTACAATGCAGTTTTCTTTGATAAACACCACATATCCCATCTGCATGAGGTGCTTCTCGTCTTTGGTCAGCGGCTGGATGGCGCCGTTGGGGCAAACCTCTCCGCAGACCGTACAGTCGAAGTTGCAGAACCCTTTCTCAAAGCTCACCGTGGGCTGCATCAGACCTGCCAGTCCGTATTCCGAAAGCGCCGGTTTCAACACATGCGATGGGCATTTGCTTACACACAGGTGGCACGATGTGCATTTCTTCTGGAACTCCTCCCTGCTTACCGAACCCGGAGGCGTAAGGGGATGCTCGCGTTTGTAACTTTTCTGTCCGTTCATCGAGGCCACCGATCCTTGTACCTGTGCCACGACTTTGGGTGTAGCAACTGCCGCTACCAAACCGGCAGTGAGAAAGCGACGGCGCGATTCATTGGATACACTTCCGTTCGATGCGTTTTCGCCCGGTATGCGTTCCTCCGTTATGTGTCCGCACTTCGCTTCCGGACATGACTTCCGAAACGAAGGAGTGTACACAAGTGCCCCTTTATTGCAGGCACCCAGACAATTGAAACAATCCACACACCGGCTGTAGTCAATGTTTTGCTCTTTGCTGTTGATGCACGCCGCCTTGCACTTCGTTGCGCAAAGTCCGCAATGATTGCACTTATCGGCATCGATGCGGACTTTGAACAATGAAAAACGGCTCAGAAAACCCAGTACTGTTCCCACCGGACAGATGGTGTTACACCAGGTCCGACCGTGGCGATAGGCCAGGTAACCGATGGTCAGCAACGTGGCAAGCCCGATGCCAAACGATGCCCAATCGAGCACCGAGGCATCTACTTGATAGAATGTATAGTTGTTAAACGTTGAGAAGACACTCTCCAAAGCATTGTTTCCCATCATGTAGACAGGTTTCAACACGTTCACCACCATGCGTCCGAAGGCGCTGTATGGGTCGAGCAAACCCAGTATCACCGTAAACCTGCACAGAATGGCCAGGACGACGATACCCGTTATCGCCCAGCGAAGGATTGTCTTCGCCCGGCTGTAACTGTATTTTTTCTTTTTCTTACCCAGTTGTCGGGTGAGGCGGGACACTACATCCTGATAAACTCCCATCGGACAGATTACGGAGCAGTACACCCGTCCGAAAAGCAGCGTCAGGACAATCAGGAAAGCCAGAATGCCCACACTTAAGGATAGCAATGCCGGAATAAATTGCAGATGGGCCAATACATGGAATTCATTGGGAAGAATCTCTGCAAAATCCAGAAAGTAAAAGGTAATCAGTGCGAAAAACACCGATGCGAGCGTAAGACGTATTTTCTTCAACATGTTTTCTCCCTACATCTTAATTCGCTTCACATTCAGCTTGTCTATATCCATGGTTCCGATCTTCAACGATTCTGCTTTGGCCAGGTGACCTACAGTATCGAGCGGAATCTCGCGTACCTGATTGAAGAACTTGGCTGCTGCCGTATCTACCGCCACAATGTCCGGCGAGATGAATAATCCTTTGGCAAGTACCACATCGGCTTCCGAGCGTCCGCGGGGACCGTTAGTCTTCATGATGCGGTAAGCGTCTACCACGTTCAGAACAGCTTTTTTCTGCATGGTACATATATCGGCGATGCTCTGTTGCAGGTCGTTCTTATGGAATATGCCCCGATCCCAGATAATACCCATATGATTTTTCATGGAGATGGACAAGTTGGCTCCTCCGTGGTGTTTCAATACCGGAACGTTGATCCATACATCACAATCCAGAATGGCCTCGTGTATCTTGGCCGATTTCAGGCTTTTTCCATTCGGGAGGGTCACCGGACGATAATACGACTCCAGGTGAGCAGGCATCACTTTGGCGCCCGCAGCCTTGGCTGCCGCTTCAATACCACTGTTCTTGTAACACTTCTGCCAATCGTCACAGGTATGGTCGAAAACAGTTACTTCTTTCGCTCCGGCAGCAAAACATTGCTTGATGATTTCGGCTATGAGTTGCGGGTTGGTATTACCAGCCAGTTCGGGCACTTTATCCCAACCGATATTGGGCTTGACAACCACCTTGGCACCTTTTTTCACAAATTGTTTCATTCCACCCAGTTCGGCGATGGCTTTGCGGAACATCGCCTCCGGCTCACCACCCATGACGGCTACCAAGTCGGGCTTACCATCGGCCTTGGTGGCTTGGGTCAGTATATCCATTGCTTCCGATCGCTGTACAGTCATCACCGCACCGGCAACCGCTATTGTTTTCAGGAAGTCTCTTCTATCCATTTGAAATCAGGAATTTTAAATTAAGAATTAAGAGTTGAATGCATCGTGGAGGGTCTTAGATTCTGGCAATAGCTTTCAGGAGTGCATAGCCACCCAACCATTGGAGAAGCATGCCCGGAATGCCAAGGCGGAAATCTTGTACGGCCACGAAGAAGCTGCCGGTATACAACCATTCGCAAGCTGTTCCTACGATTTGGTAGGCAAGCACCACGGCCAGCAGCGTCCAGATAGAAATCTTCCTTGTATAGTGTGCAGCCAAAGCGGCAGCGCCGGCCAGCAACGATCCCTTCACAAGGATGATAGGAAGCAAGTGTGCAGGAGGCATGGCGAACAGCAAATGGTTCACAATGGGGGAGAGGAGCGCAGTAAGTATTCCGACACGGAAACCGTATTTGTAACTGGCTATCAGCGTGAAGAAATAGATGGGCAACAGCATCAGTCCGCCGTTGGGAACCAAGTGGCACAACTGGGGCAAAGCGATGTTTCCGGCTATAAATATAGATGCGAAAAGATACGTTCTTACGTTGCTGTAATTCAATGAATAGAGTTTGGAGGTAGTTTCCATTCTGAGGTATTTATTTAAAGTTGATAATGCTATTTAAGGTATGACTATCTTATTGGCACAAGGTTTAATCAGACTGTGATTAATTCATACGCAGTAGTTCCCAGTCCGATTTTCTCGGCATGCTTTAATCCGGTTATCCAGTCGGTATCGGGATGTGTCAGTTTGAATTTGTCGCATCCGCACAAGTCATCGTGCTCGTGTTTCTGATGAAGCAGGTTGCCGTTGCGCAGGATGGGAGCCTGAATCACCAGGTCGGCACATGCTTGGTCGGATGTAAGCCAGGTTTCCCGGTTCGCCGAAATGGAGTTTGATAGCCACGAAACGTTCCTTGGCAGGAAGTTGCTCAATCCCCGCTCGATTGACCAGCCGCTCCATTTTATCGAGCAGATTGAACGATTGAGTGGTATGTTTCAATGGGGCGCTATCACTATCAACCTATGAAGGTATGCCCTTACAGGTAGGGTGTCCAGTAAATGACGTTTATTTCAAACTGCTACTTTGAGTGTATTCACTCGCTTTGTTACTAGGTTTTCCGTTAGGTTTTCTTTAGTCCACTCCTGTATTTGTCGCAGTCTAACATTTTCTAGATGTTTCTTGAAAGCCCCCTGTTTATTATATCTCTTTGCCGCTAATTGTGTGTATGCTGGTATAAACAAAATGAATGAAGTCACCCCGTACAGCTTATTGGGTGACTTTCTTAGTTTATATGTTCCGAACGTAGACTCTATGATGTCAGATGAGTTGTTATGTGCACTGTTCTCATCCTCAAGTATTTTCCCTTCTTCCAATAAGAACTGGCAAATAGCCTCCCCGAGAGTTCTCATGCGGGAATTACCCTTGAATAATGTGTTCTGAACATTTCTCAGAGATTGTGTTATCACTTTTTTAGATAACCCATTCTGCTTGCACTCTTTCTCTATACAATTGATGCACTTCATTACCTCTGAGAGCTCATCAATTAGCGAGGCATTGGATGGAACAAAAGCAAATGCTTCCCGCTCCTGTGGAGCCAGATTGTGGTATATATTCAATATCTTTTGCGACCACTTGACCCAGTTTGATAAGTTGATGAAACGGGCAATCGTCCGTTGTCTAGGCGGGAGCAGATAGGCTATCTTCTTCATATTGTGTTTAAACTGGGCTTCTGACATGCTTTTCGTATAGCCTACAAAATCTTCTTCATTCTTGTAACATCTTTCCAAAAGCATTCCTAACGAGTGGCTGATGTCGCGATGGGCAGCCAGTTTGGCCCGGGCAATGCCACCTGCCATTATGGAAGCGTTGTCACTAATAACATATTCAGGTAGATAACTGATTTTGTCGGCTGCAGCAAGAAGCCTGTCCTTGACTCCGTCACTATTCCAACTGGATGATACCGCCAGATCCAATATGACCACATCTTCCTGAGCGATGGGATCACCTTTGTGTTGTGCCGGAACTCCAAGGTTCAGTAGAAGTTTCTCACTACCTATCATCATACTTTCGTCGACGATCATCGCGTAATCTTTTGACTTTTGGAACTCTTTCGGGGAGTTATAAATATCCAAACCACATTTCTTTACCCAATTTTCAATTGTATTCCGGCTCGGAATGCGGCCAAGGATACCGCCAAACGAATCGTTTATAATTTCTAGAATGTTAACTACAGCACGGAAACCACAGTTTACACGGCTATAAAGCAGGGTGCTCAGTCGGACAACAAGCTCTTTATATCGATGTCGGGCAATCGGTTCGAGAGTAATTGTAGTTGTTCGTTGCTCACTTCGATAATCGTTATCTCTTTTTTTTTAAGTGCGGTTTTCTGCTTGGACAGCTTGTTTTGCGAACGATTCAGTTTGTTTTTTAATGATTTTACTTCTTTTTTAGAGGCAGCAAGCTCGGCTTTGAGCTGACGAAGTTCATCTTTCTTTTCCATATGTGAGTTTTTGAATACAAAAGAAGAAAAGATATACGAAATATCAAACAAATCACAGAAATAATAGGCAAAGAGATTAAATAAATGGTGATTCAGCTTTGAACGTCAAATACTGGACACCCTACCCCGAAGGCCCCGCCGGTGGATGAGGTTCGCAGGCAGGAGCTTGAACGCCTGATGCCGGAAATAGTCAAGCGCCTGAACCGCAAACATGCCCATGTTCAGTTTGTCTTTGAGGATTACTACCACAAAGAGTGCCCCAACGGTTACGGATACACACAGTTCAAGAAGCATGTCAACGCTTACCGGGAGAAAAACGACTACTCCTACCACAACGTGTATGAGCCCGGTGAGGAGTGGCAGATTGATTTTGCCGGTGATGCCCTGTACCTGACCGACAAACTGACTAAAGTGAAACAGAAGCTGGTGGTTCTGGTCTGTGTGATGCCCTACAGCAATCTGCCTTTCATGATGGCAATGCCCAATGCCACGACCGAATGGTTCTTCCACGGGCTGAACAAAGGGCTTGAATTTATGGGGGCTGTTCCTCACAAGGCCAAGAGCGACAATATGAAGCAGTGGGTCACGAAATCCGACCGCTATAGCCTTACCTTCTCGGATGCCAATGTAGAATGGGCCATGTATTATGGCATAGAACCCACGGCATGCCGCGTACGAAAACCGCGTGACAAGGGGCCTGCCGAGGGTGCCGTCAATCAGCTCTACAGGTATGTGTATGCACGGCTTGAGGGTGAATGTTTCTACACCCTGGACGCCCTGAACATACGCATCTTTGAACTCCTTGAGGAATATGCCGTTCTTCCCTTCAAAGGATCCACCAGACGAGAAATCTTCCGGCAGTATGAGATGCCCCAGATGAAGCCGTTGCCCGAACAGATGTACCGTCTGCGCATGCGCAAGGAGGTTAAGCTCGGCAGTGCCTACCACGTTTGCGTGGGCAGTGAGCGCCACTTCTACAGCGTACCGTTCAAGTATGTCGGCCAGAAGATCAAGGTTATGTGGGACGTGCACTCTGTAGAGGTTTATGTGAGCACACAGTGCGTATGCATGCACCGCAGGAGTCTCATCCCTTACGGCTACTCTACAGAGAAAGCGCACATGCCCGAGAATCACACCGCTTACGAACACCGAAAAGAGCAGAATGCGGCGACACTCATCGAGAGAGGTGCCCGAATCGGACAATCTGTTGAATGGGCTGTAACAGACATCCTCCGGCGTACCACCTTCCCCCAACAGGCATACGGGAAGTGCAACGGATTGCTCGCACTGGCTAAGAAATACGGCAGAAGCAGGCTGGAGCACGCCTGCCTGATGATGAAGGAGCAAACGGACACGGCAAGCTACAAAGCGCTCAGCAACATGCTTAAGAACAATCGGGATCTGGCTTCCGATGAGGGTGGAATCGTCTCTCAAACACCATTTAACGACAAAGTGAGAGGGGCTTCGGCATACCTGTCCGTATCACCAGGAAAGGAGGACAGCAATGAATGAATACTCTTCCGTTATTGACCGTCTGAAGGCTCTCAAACTGAACGGAATGGCCGAGGCACTCGGCGACATTATGAAACTGCCTATACAAATGCGGCCGGCTCTGGAAATGGCTCTGTCGAAGATGTTGGATACGGAAACCCGTCATCGTGATGACAGCCGCACAGCCAGGCTACTTAAAGCCGGCAAGTTGAGATATCAGGTGCTGGTGGAGGATATTACTTGTTCCACCGCCCGCAATCTAAGCCATGAGCAGTTGATGGCTGTTGCAGACTGCGGCTTTGTGCGGCGGGGTGAGAACTTGCTTGTAACGGGGTTTACCGGATGTGGAAAGTCGTATCTCGCATGTGCTCTTGGCCATCAGGCCTGTACGATTGGACTGAAAACGCTTTATCTGAACATGAACCGGTTTGTGGATGTGTTCAAGCAATCGCGTCTGGATGGAACGTTCTCGCAGATGATGTCACAGCTCAACAAGAACGACCTTATTATATTGGATGATTTTGGGCTGCAGAAGATGGACGGTGATACGCGCATAGCATTGCTTACCCTACTCGAAGAAAGGTATGAAAAGAGGTCGATGATCATTATCTCACAGCTCCCCTTGGACAAGTGGTATGAATACATCGCAGAGACAACGCTGGCAGACGCCATCATGGATCGCCTGGTAAACTCTTCTCATCATATCAACCTCGAAGGACCATCATTGCGAAAAAGAAAAAACAAGTAAGCTGGTTCAAAGAAAGAGATACCTCTTGACCATGCGCAACCACGGTGAAGGGGTATCTTCGACCACGATCATATCACCCATTGGGTACCGGTACCAACCACCGCTACGAACGGTACCACGGGAGTGTCACACGCGGTACCATGCGAGTGATATGGCGGTACCAAACGAGCGATATTATCA
>JAVBVD010000009.1:0-73016 GCA_031554635.1 Bacteroides sp. | reverse complement strand
TGTCATTTCTTGTCTGAGCAGCGCGGAAAACGAAACGTCCGATGCGTCCGAATCCATTAATACCTACTTTAATCATCTTGTTTAAACTTTTAAGGGTTTTATTAATATTTGTTCAAATATATCTCTTACCTTTCATTTGTTCTCCAAATGCGGTGCAAAAGTAAGAAAATGTTTTTATATTCGCACATTAAATTAATATTAAATATAAAAAAAGATGGGAAAGAGTACGTTTTTACAAGACTTTAAGGCATTTGCCATGAAAGGCAATGTGATCGATATGGCCGTCGGTGTTGTCATCGGTGGAGCGTTTGGTAAAATAGTTTCATCGGTGGTAGCCGATGTGATTATGCCTCCGATAGGTTTGTTGGTAGGAGGCGTGAATTTCACCGATCTGAAGTGGGTGATGAAGGCGGCCGAAATGGGAGCCGATGGGAAAGAGACGGCAGCAGCCGTGACGTTGAACTATGGAAACTTTCTGCAGGTAACGTTCGATTTTATTATCATAGCTTTCTCTATATTCTTGTTTATCAAACTGCTTACACGCCTTACTGCCAAGAAGGCATCCGAAACTCCGGTTACCCCTCCGGCTCCTCCCGCGCCGACGAAAGAAGAGATTTTATTGACCGAGATTCGTGATTTACTGAAAGAAAAGAAGTAGTATTATCAGATTTTGAGTATTTTTGCGCCAAATTCATTATATTCTTTTTATGCAAGAAAAAATAGTAATACTTGATTTCGGTTCTCAGACCACGCAGCTCATCGGCCGTCGTGTACGCGAGCTGGATGTTTATTGTGAGATAGTACCTTATAATAAGTTTCCGCAGGGAGACGAAAGTGTAAAGGGAGTCATCTTGTCGGGTAGCCCGTTCTCGGTGTACAACGAAAAAGCGTTTAAGATTGATTTAAGCGAGATCCGCGGTAAATATCCTGTGTTGGGTATCTGCTACGGTGCACAATTCATGGCGTATGCCAACGAAGGAACCGTTGAACATACCGGCAAGTGCGAATACGGACGTGCTCATTTGGCTGCTTTCTGCAAAGACAATGCGTTGTTCAAGGATGTACGCGAGAAATCTCAGGTGTGGATGAGTCATGGCGATACCATTACTGCCATTCCTGCCGGTTTTAAGAAAATTGCATCGACAGAAGATGTGAATATCGTTGCTTATCAGATAGAAAATGAGTCGACTTGGGGGGTACAATTCCATCCGGAAGTATTCCACAGCGAGGACGGCACACAGATACTGAAGAATTTCGTAGTAGATATTTGCGGATGTGAGCAAAACTGGTCGCCTGCTTCGTTTGTAGAAACAACCGTAGCTCAGTTGAAAGAGCAACTCGGTAACGACAAGGTGGTGCTTGCTTTGAGTGGCGGCGTCGATTCGTCGGTAGTGGGCGTATTGCTCAACAGAGCCATCGGCAGCAACCTTACTTGCGTGTTTGTAGATCACGGTTTGCTACGCAAGAACGAATTCCAGAATGTATTGAACGATTATAAATGCTTGGGCCTGAATGTGATCGGAGTAGATGCCCGCGAGAAGTTCTATAGCGAACTGGCCGGAGTGACTGATCCCGAACGCAAGCGTAAGATCATCGGTAAAGGCTTTATCGATGTGTTCGATGTCGAAGCTCATAAATTGAAAGATGTGAAGTGGCTGGCTCAGGGAACCATCTATCCGGACATCATCGAATCGCTTTCCATTACCGGAACAGTGATCAAGAGCCACCACAATGTGGGTGGACTTCCCGAAAAGATGAACCTGAAACTTTGCGAACCACTTCGTTTGCTGTTCAAGGACGAAGTTCGTCGTGTAGGTCGTGAGTTGGGAATGCCCGATCATTTGATCAGCCGTCATCCGTTCCCGGGACCGGGTCTGGGTGTGCGCATCCTGGGCGATATTACTCCGGAGAAAGTACGTGTTCTGCAAGATGCCGATGATATCTTTATTCAGGGGCTGCGCGATTGGGGCTTGTATGATAAGGTATGGCAGGCAGGTGTTATCCTTCTCCCCGTTCAGTCGGTAGGTGTGATGGGTGACGAACGTACCTATGAAAATGCGGTAGCGCTTCGTTCGGTAACTTCAACCGATGCCATGACTGCCGATTGGTCTCGTTTGCCGTATGACTTTATGGCTAAAATATCAAACGATATTATAAATAAGGTAAAAGGGGTGAATCGTGTAACGTACGATATCAGTTCCAAACCGCCCGCAACCATTGAGTGGGAATAAGAAAAGCTTCTTTTTAGCTATATCTCAAGTAGCCTCAACCGTGAAAAGTTGGGGCTATTTTGTTTCTTATGGCGTGATATCAATTGCCGTATATCCAACGGAAGAATCAAAAAAAGGCTGACTCAATATTAATTTGAATCAGCCTCTTTCTTTTATTTGTTCGCTTTACACTTCGCGTTCACGGTTCCACGTAACCAATCGGGCAGCGTCCGGAATTTCTATTTCTTTCCGTCGCAGTTCCAATAAGTGCTTTTCTTGTAGTCCATTCAACATTTTCGAAACGTTCAGACGGGTGTTGTCCAGATAGCTTGCCAGATCTTCCATTTTGATCTTGAGGAGTTTCTCTCCGTATGGCTTATCGATATGATCCAATACGAAGTGAACGAATTTATCTTCCACATCGCGGGGACTATCTTCCCATAGGCGGGCTTTCAGTGTCTGTGCCCGACGACTCAGGATGTTCAGGTAGTTGAGCCTGAAAATCTCGAATTGGAACAAGGTTCCAAATATGGTCTCTTTGGATATACTTACCGTGTGCACATCTGTATGTGCAATGTAAGTAGATGTGTAGTAAGGGGCCATGCCCACCAGTACGTAGGGTTCTATCAGAAAGGGAGCTTTCAGATATTCCACTACAGTAAATGTCGCATCTTGTGCAGTTGATTCGCTGATGATTTCACCTTTTATCAGGAATGTTAATTGAGTACAGGCGCTTCCGCGCTTTACCAGAATGTCCCCGGCTTTGTGCTTGGAAAAATTTAATTTTGCCTTATCCAATATCTTCGTGAAATCCTCCATGCAAATCCCTTGAAAGAGTGGTAATTGCAATAAAGTATCAAACATTGTATTCATATTTAGTCGTTTTTTCAAAATTAAGCAAATGTAATCATAAAAGAAGTCTAAAGAAACTATCTGGCACATGTTTTTGTTTTTTTATTATTTCTTAGAAGAAAGTATAAATCCCAGGGGTGACTTTGTTCTATGCATAAATAATGATTATATTTGCAATCTAAAAGAATAAACCTATGTTTGCAGACTTCAATTTCCAACAATTAGTGAGTGCGTTTATCGTACTTTTTGCCGTGATCGATATCATCGGCTCTATACCTATTATTATTAACTTACGCGAAAGAGGGCAAGGCGTCAATGCTGCTAAAGCCACATTAATCTCATTTGCCCTGTTGCTGGGATTCTTCTATGCAGGCGATTATATGCTTAAACTGTTTCATGTGGATATTGAGTCGTTTGCGGTGGCTGGTGCTTTGGTCATCTTCCTGATGGCGCTCGAGATGTTGCTCGATGTGGAGATTTTTAAGAATCAGGGACCCATAAAAGAGGCTACGCTTGTTCCTCTGGTGTTTCCATTGCTGGCGGGTGCCGGTGCTTTTACCACTCTGCTTTCGTTGCGGGCCGAGTATGCCAGCATCAATATTATTATGGCGCTGGTGCTGAATATGGTTTGGGTGTATTTTGTGGTGAGCATGACGTCGCGCGTGGAGCGTGCCCTCGGCAAGGGGGGGATTTATCTTATCCGTAAGTTTTTCGGCATAATTCTGTTGGCTATCTCCGTCAGGCTGTTTACTGCCAATATTACGTTGCTGATCGACTCCTTGCAAAAGTAAAACTATTTCTCAGGAAAATCATAGAATATTCCGTACAGGTACAGGCAAATATTTGTATGAATATCAGACGAACTCTCTATTACATGTCACCTGACATATAATAGAGAGTTTTGGCATTCTATTCTTTCAGTGGCTTGACTAACGACCAGTGGTTGTGCGTGATTTTCCATTGCCCGTCTTCCTGCTGTTGGTAGACCTCGGTGCAATTCCACTGATAAACCGCTTCTCCGGCGTGCGAATTCAGGTTGTAAGTAAGAATGGCTGTTCCCGGCAATACCTCTACGTGTGGGTCTATCATTTCGTACCGGTCTACCCGGATCTGCCCTCTTAATGATTCGTAGAGTTCCTGTATCTTTCCGAAACCGTCGATTCTCTTCTCCTGAAACGGGTCGAAGTAGGTGATGTTGGGAGCGTAAATCTCCAGGTAGCCCGATGGGTTGCCTTTGTTCCATTCTTCCAATGCCGACTTCTCTGCTGCGATGATGGCAGCGGCGATGCTTTCTTTATTCATGATGATCATTGTTTTGGTTGTATGTGTGCAAAGATATTGGATGCTTGCTATACAAATGCGGGAGGATTACGCCCGCATCTTCCGGATGAACCCGTCGATCAGAGGGAGGATGGCTTCGGCAGTTTCTTCCTTGTAACAGAGCGTCTCTACCGGGCACCAACCTGTCTTGTCGCGGTTCTCGATGTGGGGAACCAGTGTGATATACTCTACCGGGATGCCTGCGTTTTGCAACAAGTCCAGTGCCGGTTGGCTGATGATGTCGGTGTATATGTGCGCGATGCCTCCGAGAATCATCAAAGCAGCCGCGCCTTTGCCTACTACCTTATCGGCCAGAAAAGCCCCTTTCATAAAGGCAGAATCCTGATAAAGCAGATCATACAAATCGGCTACACCGCGACGGGTGAAGGTGCGGGTTTCTTTGCCGTTGCGGATGACACAGGAGTATCCGCCATCATGCAGGAGTTGGATAAGTTCTTCCATATGTATAATAATCTGCTACAAATCTACTTCGAATCGTCGAATAATACAAATTCGATGAAGCTAATCGGTTACTGGGTTGCTTGGGTGCATATTCCTTTTTTACAACGTTTCCTGTTTCAGTTGCTCCACAAACTGGTCGATGCGTTGCAGCTCCCGCGGAATCTTAATCTTCTGCGGACATTGCTCCACGCACTTGTTACACCCTGTACAATGGTCGGCCCGGCGAAGTTGAGGTACGGCACGGTCATAGCCTATCAGGAACGAGCGGCGTAGTTTCTTATAGTTATCATCGCCCTGTGTCTTCGGCAGGCTACCCTCATTGACACATTTATTATAATAGAGCAATATGGCAGGAATGTCGATACCATACACGCAAGGCATGCAGTACTTACAATCATTGCACGGTATCGTAGGATATTTCAGTACGAGCTGTGCTGTTTCTTCGAGGAATTCCTTATCATCGTCCGTCAGCAATTGTAGCGGGGAGTATGTGCGGATATTGTCCTGCAGATGCTCCATGTACGTCATGCCGCTCAGTGCGGTGAGTACTCCTTCCGGCTGACCGGCGAAGCGGAAAGCCCACGAAGCCACACTTCCCTCCGGATTGCGTTGTTTGAGACGGGCAACGATATGGTCGGGCAGTTTCGACAAACGGCCACCGAGCAACGGTTCCATCACCACGGCAGGAATCTCACGCTTTACTAACTCGTCATACAAGTAATCGGCATTCACGTTTCGTCCTCCGGCATGTTTCCAGTCCATGTAGTTGAGCTGAATCTGCACGAAGTCCCAGTGATACTGGTCGTGCAGGGAGAGGGCATAGTCGTACACTTCCGCCAGGCCATGAAACGAGAAACCGAGTTTGCGGATGCGTCCGGCTTCGCGCTCTTTGAGCAGGAAGTCCATCATGCCATTATCTACAAAACGTTCGTTGAAACTTTGGATGCTCGATCCGAGTGCATGCAGCAAGTAATAGTCGATGTAATTCGTCTGTAACTCCTCGAACGACTTGCGGTACAGGGCGAGGGAGTTCTCGTACGTATAGTTCGAGAAGTTCGATAGCTTGGTAGCGATGTACACCTTGTCGCGTGGATGTTTCTTTAGCGCAGTCCCCGTAGCCCGTTCCGACTGACCTTGCAGGTACACGGGCGACGTGTCGAAATAGTTCACTCCGTGGGCGATGGCATAGTCTACCAATTCGTTGGTAGTGTTCTGATCCACGATTTCTCCTTTGCCCTCGGGATTGGGGATCATGGGGAATCGCATGCAGCCGTAACCGAGGATGGATACCTGATCGCCGGTGTTCAGTGTTCGGTAAGTCATCTTGTCGGTGGGAACGGGTGTGGTAGCGGTACCGCCGCCCGTAAGCTCGACGCTTTTGTTTCCGGGAGTGCAACCGATCAGGGCGGTGGTAGCCGTGGTAGTACCCAGCCCTACCATCTTCAGAAAGTTTCTGCGGTTGATATGTTTGTTCTTTTTAGTCATTGTTGTTCGATTTTGCTTCACCATTAATACTATACAAACCGGTGTTTCTCGTGCCCTTCCACATAAATAGCGCTGAACGGGCGGGCAGGGCAGAGGTTCTCGCACGCTCCGCATCCGATGCAACGTTCGTCGTTCACTATGGGAATCTTGCGCGACTTCTCATCGTTTCGATCCGTCGGAACCATGTGGATGGCTCCTACCGGACAGTGACGGGAGCAGTTGCCACACTCCACCTCGTCGGTGAGAACGATGCAGTTGGCCTTCACCCATATGGCGTGTCCTATCTGGGTGGACGACTTGTCTTCTTTGGTGATGAGGCGTATGGCGCCTGCCGGACAAACTTCGGAACATTTCGTACATTCGGGACGACAGTAGCCGCGCTCGTATGACATCTCGGGCTGCATCAGCGTCATCAGGTTGCCCGAAGGGCGAAGTACCTGATTGGGGCATACCGATACGCAGAGTTGGCAAGCGGTGCAATGTTGTGCCATGTGACGTATGCCGATGGCTCCGGCCGGGGCGAGCGGGGTGTTGCGTTGGGGGATGGCTTTGTTTTGTATGGCCGCCAGTCCGCCGTCGACTTTCTTTTCCTGGGCTTTCAGGAGAGAGGTCGTTGCCAGCAGGGCAGTGGCGGTGAGGAAGTTGCGGCGCGATTCATTGGTTGATGATGATGCTTCGGCAGCCTGCGATGCGTTATCGGCTCTAACAACACCCGGTACTACTTGAGGAGCAGCTTTCGCCCGGTACAACTGGTAACCGATGGCGTTCCGTTTGCACTTTCCGATACAATCCATACATGCCACACAACGGCTATAGTCTATCCGATGCTTTTTGTGATCGATGCAAGCCGACTTGCAGTTGCGTGAACACACACTGCACCCGTTGCATTTATCGGCATCGATGGCTACGCGCAGCAGCGAGAAGCGGGAGAAGAATCCCAGTACCGTACCCACCGGACAAATGGTGTTGCAATACGTCCGCCCGTTGCGCCAGGCCAGTATGCCCAGTATCACGAGTGTGGCGATACTTATTATAAAGGTGGAAAGACTTTTCAGCCACACCTCAGTCCCGTAAAAAGCATAGCTATTGGCTCGTTCGGCCCAATACGCCAGCAGGTTGTTTCCCCATTGCCAAAGCGGTGCCAGCAGGTTGTTGGCCATGCGTCCGTACGCACTGTATGGCTCCAGCAATGACACAATGAAACTCGCTCCCGCCACAAGTGCAACGATAAACACGCCCAGCATTCCGTAGCGTAACCACGAGCGCGCAGGAGAGTAGAAGTAAGGAAGTTTCTTTCCCCGTCGGCCTATCCGGGCCACTATGTCCTGGTATACGCCCAGCGGACAAATCACCGAACAATAGATGCGTCCGAATACGAGTGTCAGTGCAATGAGAAATACGACTACTGCCACATTGAGGGCCAATATAGCGGGGAGAAATTGAATCCGGGCCATCCATCCGAACCATCCGTGCAGCGTTCCCGTAAAGTCGAGAAACAAGAGCGTGAGGAGGGTAAAGAATACGATTCCCAATGTGAGTCTGATGGTACGTAGCATAATGATTTTTTGATTTCCCGCAAAAGTAGAAGAAATCTTTTACAATCGGGCAAAGCGGATGGAGAAAGTTTTTATGAAAACATCTCACTTTCCGTCAATATATCTTTTCTTTGGGAGCAAAGTAGTTTCTCCCGTAGAGGAAGCTTGCTTTACTCGCCGGGGAACGATGTACGAGATGTGCATCTGGTACTGTATGAGATGTACATCTGGTACAGTACGACATGTGCATCTCGTACAGCCTGAGATGTACATCTTGTACATCGTCCCCCGGCGAGTAACCATTGTTGGGTCGGTGAGTAAAGTATCTTTCCCCGGTGAGTAGCATCACTTCGTACTACGAGTAAAGCAAATGAGCCGGCGAAAGAAGAAAAAACCACCATCTTTTGCATTTCCCGATAAAAACAACGACTTTTGTCCGACGAATTAAATCCCTATCGGAAAATGCTTAGCAAATACAAACTCAATCAACTCTACTTCAAGGATACGCAGTTTGCCAACTTGATGACACGACGTATCTTCAACGTGTTGCTTATCGCCAATCCGTACGATGCTTTTATGCTCGAGGACGACGGACGCATCGACGAGAAACTGTTCAACGAGTACACCTCGCTGTCTCTCCGTTACCCGCCCCGTTTCTCGCAGGTGTCTACCGTGGAAGAAGCCCTGGAGATACTTCAGGTGATCAAGTTCGACCTGGTGATCTGTATGCCCAGCACGGGCGATAACGATAGCTTCGACATCGGCCGGCACATCAAGAGTTTGTACACGCATATCCCGATGGTGATTCTTACCCCGTTCAGCCACGGCATCACCAAGCGCATCGCCAACGAAGACTTGTCGGCGTTCGACTATGTATTCTGCTGGCTCGGCAATACCGACCTGCTGCTCTCCATCATCAAACTCATCGAGGATAAGATGAACCTGGAGCACGACGTTGAAGAGGTGGGCGTACAGCTCATCCTGCTTGTGGAGGACAGCATCCGCTTCTACTCCTCCGTGCTGCCCAACCTGTACAAATTCGTACTCAAGCAAAGCCAGGAGTTCTCTACCGAGGCTTTGAACGGTCACCAACGTACGCTGCGTATGCGTGGTCGTCCCAAAATCGTATTGGCGCGTAACTTCGAAGAGGCTACCGGCATCTTCCATAAATACAAGAATAACATTCTCGGACTGATCACCGACGTTCGCTTCCCGCTGGTGGAAGATGGCGAGAACGATCCCGTGGCAGGTATCAAACTCTGCCAGGTGGTGCGCGAGGAAGATCCGTTCGTGCCCATCATCATCCAGTCGGCCGAGTCGGACAATGTGACATACGCCTCCCGGTACGGGGCTTCGTTTATCGACAAGAATTCCAAGAAGATGGATGTGGACCTGCGCCGTACGGTTTCCGATAACTTTGGCTTCGGCGATTTCGTGTTCCGCAATCCCGATACGATGGAGGAAATTGCCCGTGTGCGCAACCTGAAGGAGTTGCAGAACATCGTCTTTGCCGTTCCTGCCGAGTCGTTCATATACCATATCAGCCGCAACCACGTATCGCGCTGGTTCTACTCCCGTGCCATGTTCCCCGTGGCTGAGTTCCTGAAACCCATTACATGGAACAGTCTGCAGGATGTCGATGCCCACCGCCGCATCATCTTCGAAGCCATCGTGAAGTACCGTAAGATGAAGAATCAGGGGGTAGTAGCCGTGTTCAAGCGCGACCGCTTCGACCGTTACTCCAACTTCGCCCGTATCGGCGATGGTTCGTTGGGGGGGAAAGCCCGTGGATTGGCCTTCATCGACGATATCATCAAGCGGCATCCTGAGTTCGAGGACTTCGAGAACGCCCGGGTAGCCATCCCGAAGACCATCGTGCTCTGTACCGATGTGTTCGACGAGTTTATGGAGATGAACAACCTCTATCAGTTTGCCCTCTCCGATGCCGAGGACGAACAAATCCTGCGCTACTTCCTTAAGGCCAAGTTGCCCGATCACCTGATGGAGGACTTCTTCACGTTCTTCGATGTGGTGAAGTCGCCCATCGCTATCCGTTCGTCGTCCTTGCTCGAAGACTCGCACTACCAGCCTTTCGCCGGTATCTATAGCACGTACATGATTCCTTATCTGGACGATAAGTACGAGATGCTCCGCATGTTGAGCGATGCCATCAAGGGTGTGTACGCATCGGTTTACTTCCGCGACAGTAAGGCGTACATGCAGGCTACATCGAACGTTATCGATCAGGAGAAGATGGCTGTGATTCTGCAAGAAGTAGTGGGGAATCAGTATGGCGATCACTACTATCCGTCGATGTCGGGCGTAGCGCGTTCGCTTAACTATTACCCCATCGGCGATGAGACGCCCGAAGAAGGAACGGTGAATCTCGCCCTCGGTCTGGGTAAATATATCGTGGACGGTGGTATGACGCTTCGTTTCTCGCCCTATCACCCCAATCAGGTATTGCAAACGAGCGAGATGGAGATTGCCCTGAAAGAGACGCAGACCCGCTTCTATGCCCTCGACCTGAAGAATATCAACCGCGACTTCTCTATAGACGATGGCTTCAACCTGTTGAAACTAAGCGTGAAGGATGCCGAGAAGGATGGTTCGCTTCGCTACATCGCCTCCACGTACGACCCCTACGATCAGGTTATCCGTGACGGTTTGTACCCCGGTGGACGGAAACTGATCACCTTTGCCAATATCCTCCAGCACGATGTATTCCCGCTGGCTCAGATTTTGCAGTTATCGCTGGCGTATGGTCAGCAGGAAATGCGCCGTCCGGTAGAGATCGAGTTTGCAGCCACGTTGAGCCGTGAGCATGACAAGACCGGTACATTCTATCTGCTGCAAATCCGCCCCATTGTGGACAGCAAGGAAGTCATCGAGGAAGACCTGTTGCAAATACCCGAAGAACAGATTCTGTTGAGCTCCAACCACTCGTTGGGTCACGGTATCGTGAACGATATATTCGATGTGGTTTACGTGAAGACGGAAGATTACCGGGCTTCGAACAACCCCGCTATTGCCGATGAGATAGAGAAGGTGAACCAGCAATTCCTCAACGAAGGGAAGAACTACATTCTGGTTGGCCCGGGACGTTGGGGTAGCAGCGACTCGTGGTTGGGTATTCCGGTGAAGTGGCCGCATATCTCCGCTGCCCGTGTTATTGTGGAAGCCGGCCTGACGAATTATCGGGTAGACCCGAGCCAGGGTACGCACTTCTTCCAGAACCTGACCTCGTTTGGGGTAGGGTATTTCACCATCAATGCTTTCCTGAATGACGGGCTTTACAATCAGGATTTCCTGAATGCCTGTCCGGCAGTGATGGAGACACAGTTCTTGCGACATGTACGGTTCGAGAAACCGTTTGTGGTGAAGATGGATGGGAAGAAGAATCTTGGAGTAGTGTTGATTCCGGAACAGTAGTATCTCGATTTACTATTTGATATTCCTATATAATAAATGCATCCAAAGCCTGGGTGCATTTATTATATAAGGTGGAACCATTGAATTTGTATGGGAAAGTAAAAAAACTTTCGTATTTTCATAGGGTAAATTATGGTTCACCGATCATAGTATTGTAAACGGATAATATGATTCACTCTTAAAACAAGTACAACCATGAATGCAACGTATATGAAAACAGTCAGATTCCTTATGATGGCCCTTTTGCTCGGGGTGATAGCTCCGGTGTGGGCAGCCAAAGGCGCAGGTTTCATCACTGTGACCGGCGTAGTGAAAGATCGGGAAAGCCGCAAAGTTTTGGAGAATGCCAATATCTCCGTGCTGGGAACCAGCGTCAGCACCGTGACCAACGAGGATGGCGTATTCTCCATCAAAGTAGGCGACAGCATCCAGGTAAGAACCATCGAAGTGTCGTTCCTGGGTTACCGCAGTCAGCGTGTCGCATTGCAGAATCAGGACATGGCCGATGTAACAGTCTTCCTTACTCCCAACGCGACCACATTGCCCGAAGTACTGATACGAGGCATCAATGCACTGGATTTGGTGAAAAGAGCCAGCGCGAAGATTGCACTGAACAACAGTCCGGCTAATAACATGCTCACCGGGTTCTACCGTGAAACCATCCGGAAACGTCGTAACTACATCAACGTCACCGAAGCGATCGTTAATGTGTACAAGACTCCTTACAGCGAAGACGTGGATCGCGACCGGGTACAGGTGTACAAAGGCCGTCAGCTGCTTAGTCCGAAAACAAGCGATACGCTTGTGGTGAAGCTGCAGGGAGGCCCTAACTATTCCATCTACATGGATGTGGTGAAGAACCGGGACGTGTTCTTCTCGGAGGAGTCGATCCATGACTACCGGTTCTATATGGAGACTTCGACCATGCTCGACGAACGTCCGCACTATGTTGTCGGTTTCGAACCGCAAGTCGATCAGCCCTATCCGTTGTTCTATGGTAAGATGTATATCGACGAAGCCACGCTGACATTCACGCAGGTGGAGTTCAACTTCAGCATGAAAGACCGTAGCAAGGTGGTAGCTGCCATCCTGAGAAAGAAACCGTTCAACCTCCGTTTCAAGCCCGAAGAGATTTCCTATCTGGTGACATACAAAACGGAGAACGGAGTGAGCTACCTCAACTACATGCGCAACAGTATCCGCTTCAAGTGCGACTGGAAACGGAAACTCTTCTCTACCACTTATACCGTGGTTACGGAAATGGTGGTGACCGACAAACGTCTGAATCCGCTTACTGGCATCCCATACCGGCAGGTATTTCGTGATACGAGTGTGCTCTCCGATAAGGTGAACAACTTCTACGACGAGAATTTCTGGGAAGGGTACAACATCATCGCCCCGTCCGAGTCGCTGGAAACAGCCGTGACGAAGTTGAAGAAAGCCAACGGGAAATAATGAGGAATTAAGAATCAAAAATGAAGAATTGATTCTTGCCTACTACAGAGCAAAGGAATACAGAAAGGAATTTTGAAAAGCCATGCTGGATGATTTATTCATACTAAAAAAAGTCAAAGAGGGAGATATTAAAGCTTTCGAACAACTGTTCCGGTTTTACTATACCCCGCTTTGTCTGTATGCCTCGGGTATTACAGGGCGACGCGATGTGGCCGAAGAAATCATTCAGGAACTCTTTTATAAACTGTGGAAAGAACGGGCTAGTTGGCAGATATTCCACTCGGTGAAGTCATACCTGTATGGTGCCGTGCGCAACCAGTCGCTTCAATACTGTGAGCAGGAAGCCGTACGTGCTCAGTATCGTGACCATATTTCCGCCCTGCCCGAAGAATCGCCGGAGGCTTCCCCGCTCGAGGAACTTGAAAACCGGGAGCTGGAGCAAGCCATAGAGCGCACCCTTAACGGATTGCCCGAACGACGGAAGAAGATCTTCCAGATGCATCGCTGGCAAGGAATGAAGTACAAGGATATAGCCGACGCCCTGGCCATCTCCATAAAAACGGTGGAGGCGGAGATGACCAAAACGCACCAATTACTGAGGAAAGAAATAGAAAGATATATTGTAGGATGAAAACAAAAGAATATAATAAAGTAGACCAGGCGTGGAACCTGTTGTACGAACGGTTGGAACGGGACGGATTGCTGGCGGATAGTACTGCCATCGGGCAACCGGATCAGACTGCTCCACTCCGGGTTGCAAAGGAAGAAGACCGGCAACCAACTGCGGTCGTGAAAGAAGTACAACAGGCATTTGTAGTTGAGAAAGAAATACAACAACCATTTGCAACTGCGAAGAATCAAACCAAAAAACATTTGTTCTCGATGAAGTGGACAGCCGCCATAGCTGCTATGGTTGTAGGTATCGTAGCATTGGCAGTGTTCTACACCACTGGCCGGCAGTTAGCTACCGACAGCATGTTGGTGCTGCACAATGCCAAAGGAGACCCCACGTTAGTAACCAGTTTCGAAGACGGCTCCATCGTCTACTTGGCCGAACAAGGTTCCGTAGAATACCCCATGCACTTTGCCGACGACAAGCGCGAAGTCTCCCTCAACGGAAATGCTTTCTTCGAAGTGAGCAAGAACCGCCAACGCCCGTTCATTATCCAGACACAATCGGCTACGGTCGAAGTCCTGGGAACCTCCTTCCGTGTGAAGAGTGCGGACAACGAACATTTCTCGCTCTCCGTACGCACAGGCCTGGTGAAAGTCACCTCCAAGACAGACCACTCCACCGTCCTGGTGAAAGCCGGAGAAACCGTTTGGTTCGAAGAAGGAGCCTTGCAGACTGCACCGACCGCATCAATGGATGCCTTCGATAACTACCTGCGCCATATTCATTTCAAAGACCAACACCTGTCGGATGTAGCGCGGATCATCAACGAGAACACCGACTCCGTACAGTTGAAGATTGATCCCTCGTTGGGTGAGCGTCAGATAACCATTACTTTCCAGAACGATTCGCCCGAAACCATGGCCCGGATTATTTGCACGGTGATGAATCTGCAATTCAATCGGCAACAAAATATCATTAATATCACCCGAAAAGAATAACTTTGTCGGCGAAAGCTTGTTTGATATCCGCTTATGGCTTGCTCCGTAAGAAAACACAAGAAAAATATCTAAAAACTCGATATGTATGAAAACGGTCGGAATCATATTCAGTCGTTTCCTGCTCTGCCTGTTGTTGCTGTTTATGGCGACATCTATCCGTGCAGAGGGGGGAGATGACTGGCTCGACCGTAAGGTACGTATGAAAGAAGCGAAAGGTACCCGCTACCAACTCCTTCGCCAGGTGTCCGACCAGACGGGGTTTCTCTTCGTCTACGACAGCCAGGTGATAGACAATGACCAACCCGCCCGTGTACGCAAAGGCGAGTACACCCTGCGCGAACTGGTCTATACCATCACCGGAAACCGCAACCTCCGCATGGAATTCCTGGGCAAACATCTGCTGCTCACCCTTCCCGAGAAGAAACCCATAACCGCCCGTCCGGCGGGAACCACCGCTCCAGAACAACGTTACTTCACCGTCGAAGGCATCGTGTACGACCGTTACTCCAAAGAACCCCTTGCCTCCGCATCCGTCAACATCAAGGGTGCGGACATCGGTACCGTGACCAATCTCGACGGACGATTCCGCATCACCCTGATCGATTCCCTGCTGCATTCCATCATCCATATTTCCCATTTGGGTTATGAGAATACCGAGATAAACGCCTCTGTAGTAGCCGATAAGTTTTCCGATTTCGAGCTCGAACCCAAGGTCATCACCTTGCAGGAAGTAGTGATACGTGCCGTCAACCCCATGCAGACGGTGCAAAAGATGATTCAGGCCCGCGAACAGAACTATGCTACTACGCCGATGTACTCCACTGCCTTTTACCGCGAAGGAGTGGAACACAAGAAACGGAATGTCGACCTTACCGAAGCCGTGATCCGTGTGTATAAGGCAGGTTGCCAACGTTCAGTCGTCGATCAGGTAAAGCTCATCAAGATGCGTCGCGTTGTCGACAAGCAGGAGAAAGATTCAATACTCACCAAAGTGAAGTCGGGGGTACAGGCTGCCTTGCTGCTCGATCTGATCAAGGAACTCCCCGAATTTCTCACCCCCGACGATCCTGCTTGCCCGTACGTGTATGCTCATACGGATATCTGTGTGGTCGATGGCCGGCTGGCGAATGTCATCTCCTTCGAACAGCGTGAAGGAGACAAAGACCCTCTGTACAAAGGTCAGTTGTACATCGATACCGAAAACTATGCTCTGATCGAAGCCCGTTTCGAAGTGAATCCGCAGTTTGTGGAGAAAGCCACATCCATGTTCGTCGAAAGGCACAGCCGTGGCTACAGGATAACGTTGCAAAAGGCTGCTTATGTGGTGTCGTACAAACCTTCTGCCGATGGTATTTATCAGATCAACCACGTGCGGGGCGATCTGGAATTCAAGGCTCGCAGGAAACGACAATGGTTCAGCTCTACGCTGAAAGTATGGTTCGAGATGGTGAATTGTAGCATGGAACCTGGAGATAACCAGGGTATCCCCCGTAACGAACGTCTGTCTCAACGGACTGTTTTCTCTGAAACGCCGCATAGTTATGATGCCAACTTCTGGGAACATTTCAACATCATCCTGCCCGAAGATAAGTTGAAGGAACTTATCTTACAGAATCTTAGCGAAACGGACACTGATGCTCCTTGATGATCACTTGTGCGTTTCTCTTGAATCAACTATCCGGATAGTCACTTGAAACAAATAAGAATGTTACGATGTTTTATGTGTAATCATTTAAAATTCAACGATATGGAAGAAACTACAAATATCACCCGCTGCGCCTGGGTAGGAGCTGATCCGCTCTACGTCCGCTACCACGATGAAGAATGGGGTAGGGAAGTAACAGACGACCGTACCATGTTCGAGTTCCTGGTACTCGAAGGTGCACAAGCCGGCTTGAGCTGGATTACCGTTCTAAGAAAGCGGGAAGGATACCGGAAAGCTTTCGCCAACTTCGACCCGGAGAAGGTTGCAACGTTCACTGAAGAGGACGTAGAACGTTTGATGAAAGACGAAGGAATCGTCCGCAACCGCAATAAGATTGTGGCTACCATCTCCAATGCCCGTCATTTTCTCGAAGTGCAGAAAGAGTTCGGAAGTTTCTGCAATTACCTGCGTACATTTCTACCCGATGGCAAGCCCGTCGTCAATCATTGGAAAACGATTGGGGAAGTTCCGGCAGCTACTCCGCTCTCCGATGCCATCAGTAAGGACATGAAGAAACGAGGGTTTAAGTTCTTCGGTACGACCATCTGTTATGCTCACCTGCAAGCCGTAGGTTACGTGAACGACCATACCACGGATTGTATTTGCAGAAGATAATCAAGTGCTTTTATTGTAACTATAATTATTATAATTACAATAAAACAACAATCGCCCTAAAAAACAACCCGGACAGAACGGTTTGAACCATTCTGCCCGGGCTAACTTTTAAAAATACTACTATGGTTTTGCTGTTATCTTCTATCAGCTTGCTGATTCTATTTACAGAATACCTTGAGCCATCATAGCTTTGGCAACCTTCATGAAACCGGCCACATTGGCACCCTTCACGTAGTTCACGTAGCCATCTTCTTCCGTACCATACTGCACGCAAGCAGCATGAATATTCTGCATAATGCTCTTCAACTTCTCGTCCACCTCTTCCGAGCTCCAGCTCAGTTTGATAGAGTTCTGCGTCATTTCCAGACCCGATACTGATACACCGCCTGCATTGGCAGCTTTACCCGGAGCATACAGGATCTTCGCTTCCTGGAACACCTTCACAGCTTCCGGAGTAGAAGGCATGTTGGCGCCTTCCGAAACGGCCATACAGCCATTAGCTACCAACTGACGGGCATGATCGCCGTTCAACTCATTCTGAGTAGCCGAAGGCAATGCGATGTCGCACTTCTCGCCCCAAGGTTTTGCACCTTCTACATACTTGCAACCGTAAGTCTCTGCATACTCACGGATACGTCCGCGGTACAGACCTTTCAGTTCCATGATGTAGTCCAGTTTGGCACGGTCGATGCCTTCCGGATCGTAGATATAACCGTCGGAGTCCGAGCAGGTTACTACCTTACCACCCAGTTCGATTACCTTTTCGATGGTGTACTGAGCCACGTTACCCGAGCCGGATACCAGACAAGTCTTGCCTTTCAGGTCGGTTCCTTGTTTCTGCAACATTTCCATCAGGAAGTAGATGTTACCGTAACCGGTAGCTTCGGGACGGATCAACGAACCGCCGAACTCACGGCCTTTACCGGTAAACGTGCCTGTAAACTCATGAGTCAGCTTCTTGTACATGCCGAACATGAAGCCTACTTCGCGACCGCCTACACCGATATCACCCGCAGGTACATCTGTTTCGGGACCGATATGACGCCACAATTCGAGCATGAAAGCTTGTACAAACCGCATCACTTCGCCGGCCGACTTGCCACGCGGAGAGAAGTCCGATCCGCCTTTACCACCACCCATAGGCAGCGTGGTGAGCGAGTTCTTGAATGTTTGTTCGAATGCGAGGAATTTCAGGATACTGAGATTCACAGAAGAGTGGAAACGGATACCGCCTTTGTACGGGCCAATGGCGTTGTTATGTTGAACACGGTAACCCATGTTGGTTTTTACGTCACCTTTATCGTCTACCCAGGTTACACGGAACTGATAAACTCTTTCCGGAATGCAAAGACGTTCGATCAGGTTGGCTTTGTCAAACTCAGGATGTTTGTTGTACTCGTCCTCGATGGTGAATAGTACTTCTTCTACTGCCTGATGGTACTCCGGTTCGTTAGGAAACCTTCTTTTCAAATCTTCTAATACCTTAACTGCATTCATAATTCTTAGTTCTTTTATTGATTGATGTAAATTTGTTGTTCTTTTTCGCTTTTCGGTTGCAAAAGTAGTGATAAATTTTAAAAACGCAAACATTTTATAAAGAAAAACGGCATAAAACATTACTTTTTATGTTTTATGCCGTTCGAAGAAAAGCTATATGTTACTATTTGCCCTTCCTTAGTGACTTATAGACGGGAATAAATACAAATGCTGCCGAAATGACAAGCGTAAGGATGATTGGTCCGTCAATTCGTTCAATATGTACCAGTATGTAGTAGCAAAGTGCCATCCATAGCAGGACAATGCAAACCATTTGTGATTTACTCAGCGGTCGTTTCATTTCGTGCAATTTTTCTGCTTATCTACGATGGCATCGATGGCGGCTACAGCCGTGATGTTCACGATGTCGCGTACGGAGCTTTCGATGTCGGTGAAGTGGATGGGTTTGTTCAGTCCCATCTGTATCGGGCCGATGAGTTCCATGTCCGTCATTCCCTGGATAAGCTTGTAGCCGGAGTTGGCCGAGCTCAGGTTGGGGAAGATGAGCGTGTTCACGTCCTGATCTTTCAGGCGGGTGAAGGGATACTTCTTGTCGCGCAGCTCGCGTGAGAGGGCGAAGTTCACCTGCATTTCACCGTCGATGGCCAGTTCGGGGTATTCCTTCTGCATGAAGTCTACGGCTTCGTGTACCTTGGCGGGACTTCCGATGGGGTCGGAACCGAAGTTTGAGTACGATATCATGGCCATGACCGGTGTTTGGTTGAAGAACCGCACGGTGTTGGCGGCCAGTCGGGCTACGTCGGTCAGCGTATCCGTGTCCGGGTGACGGTTGATCAGCGTATCGGCAATGAAGAAGGTGCCTTTCTTGGAGTTCAGGATGTGCATCGTTCCGAAGTGTTTGTAACCCGGCTGAATGCCGATCACTTCCTTGGCTACCTTGATGGTGTTGGTATATTTCGTGTACAGTCCGGTGATGAATGCATCGGCATCTCCCGTTTCAACCATCATCATACCGAAGTAGTTGCGTTCGAACATCTTGTCCATACCTTCTTCGTAGGTGGCTCCTTCGCGGGCACGTTTCTCGGCAAGGATACGGGCATAGCGGTCGCGACGGTCGGCTTCGCAGTCATGACGCAGGTTGACGATCTCGATGCCTTCCAGGCTCAGGTCGAGTTCCTTGGCCAGCTTCTCGATGCGTTCGTCGTTACCTAATAATATAGGGTGACAGATGCCTTCGGCTTTCGCCTCTACGGCGGCTTTGAGCATGTTGGGGTGACCACCTTCGGCAAATACCACGCGTTGCGGATTGGTGCGTGCCGTTTCGTAAAGTTGGTGCGTGAGTTGCGATTCGTAACCCATCAGCTCGCGCAGATGCAGACGGTAACCATTCCAGTCTTCGATGTGCTTGCGGGCTACACCACTGTCCATCGCAGCCTTGGCTACGGCAGCCGATACCTCGGTGATGAGGCGTGGGTCAACGGGTTTGGGGATGAAATATTCGGGACCGAACGAGAAGTTGTTCACCTTGTAGGCGGCGTTTACCACGTCGGGTACGGGTTGCTTGGCCAGTCCGGCAATGGCGTATACGGCAGCTTTCTTCATCTCTTCGTTGATGGCTTTCGCTTGCGTGTCGAGTGCACCGCGGAAGATGTACGGGAAACCGATAACGTTGTTGATCTGGTTCGGATAGTCCGAGCGTCCGGTAGCCATGAGTACGTCGGGACGGGCTGCCATGGCTTCTTCGTAGGCGATCTCCGGAGTGGGGTTAGCGAGTGCGAATACGATGGGGTGCGAGGCCATGCTGCGGATCATGTCCTGGTTCACTACGTTACCTTTGGAGAGGCCGAGGAATACGTCGGCACCCTTCATGGCTTCTTCCAGCGTGCGTATATCTGTACGGCTGGTGGCGAAGTAACGCTTCTGCGAGTTGAGGTCCGTACGTGATTGGCTGATCACACCTTTGCTGTCGAGCATCACGATGTTTTCCAGTTTGGCGCCCAGCGATACATATAGCTTGGTACACGATACGGCCGATGCTCCGGCTCCGTTCACCACGATTTTCACTTCGTCGATCTTCTTGCCTGCCACTTCGAGGGCGTTCAGCAGTCCGGCGCTGGAGATGATGGCCGTTCCGTGCTGGTCGTCGTGCATCACGGGGATGTCGAGTTCGGCTTTCAGGCGTTCTTCGATCTCGAAGCACTCGGGTGCTTTGATGTCTTCCAGGTTGATACCTCCGAAGGTGGGGGCGATGGCTTTCACGGCCTGGATGAATTTTTCAGGGTCTTTCTCGTCTACCTCGATGTCGAACACGTCGACGCCTGCGTAGATTTTGAAGAGCAATCCTTTGCCTTCCATTACCGGTTTGCCGCTGAGTGCGCCTATGTCGCCCAACCCGAGCACGGCAGTACCGTTGGAGATAACGGCCACAAGATTTCCTTTGGCTGTATATTTATACGCGTCTTGCGGGTTCTTTTCTATTTCGAGACAGGGCTCGGCTACTCCCGGTGAGTAGGCAAGTGACAAGTCGGTTTGAGTACTGTAGGGCTTGGTGGGGATTACTTCGATTTTCCCCGGTTTGCCTTGTGAGTGGTAGAGTAAAGCAGCCTCTTTGGTGATTTTAGCCATGGTCTTTTATCTTTTTGATTTTTTATTCGGCGCAAATGTAGGAATAAAAGTTATCAATCGTTGCTATAAATTGATAATTTGTATTAAATTTATAATAGAAATTGCCTTGTTTCTTCGTTTTTGGCACTTCGGGTTATCAATATGTAACCCTTGTTAATTGGAATGTATTTTCATCGTTACCGGATACATGTCGGGCAATGTCGGGATGTTGCAGTCCAGGAAATCTTTCCCATGAAACATCTTGATAGCGACGGGTGGATACCACATAAATGCATTCTGCGGATCTACCGCCAGCCAGCCGTAGTTGTCTATATAGCATTCGGCCCAGGCGTGGCTGCCCTGGTAATTCTGTTCGGGCATGCAGATGTATCCTACTGCCATACGGCACGGGATGCCCAGGTAGCGAGCCAGGGCAATGAAGAGGTTGGTGTATTCGCTGCACGTGCCTTTGCCTCTTGCCAGGATGGATGCTACGGGTAGGGTGGTGCATCTGCCCTGATCCAGATCGGATGCCAGTTCTTCATCGTATTGTATTCTCTTCGACGCATATTTCAGGGCGCGTTTGATGAGTTGGTTGGTGAGAGAGTCGCCCAGACTGAACAGGGAATCGGCTACTTGTTTGATTTCCGGGTGGTCGAAGTTGGTTAAGTCGGTAGGCGCCAGGTATATTTTGATAGCATCGGGATATGTTTTATTCCGGCGATACAGGTCGGTCAGTACTATCTGGCGTTTCAGCGTATCGGTATGGGCGGCAAAGGTGCTTACTATTATTTTGTGCAGCGAATCTTCCTGCTGGTGGCTGATCAGCTTCTGAGGGTATGTCGCTATGGCTTCCAGAGAGAGATTACGGGCGGTGAGTTCGTAGGTGATGGACTGGGTTTGTGCCTGAGAGAGAGCCGGGCTGAGTGTTATCATCAAAATGATGATGCATCTGATATACTTATTTCCTTTATTATTCATTTTATCATTTGTTGTTTCTGCCAGATGGTTCCAAAGGTAAAAAAATAAAATTATACGTGAATTATTTTACGGATATTTGTTGGGTATCGCCTGTCAATCAAGGGATGCACTTCTCACTTCCGTTGTGATGCATGGTTATCCGAATCTCGCTTTAAGTTCTTTGTCCCGGTTCTTTATCCATATTGTATCCCGTATCTTGTCAGCAAATTCATAAATTCATCGTCTGTCTTTTTTCCGCCAAATGCTCCCGACATGGTTTTTATTGTCGGTTTTTGCATGATAAATTCTAAATCCTCTGGTTTTATCAATTTGCTTGTGATGCTGAAATGCTCTAAATGGGGCATAACTGCTACTTTTGAAATATCCGAAAGGTTGTTACATTGAAATAATCGAATTGTTTTAAGATTTTCACATTGCGACAAGTCTGGGAATGAATAGAAATAAGTGGCATAGCAAATTCCAAGATCTTCTATTGTATTTAGATTTGATAAGAATGAAAAGTTATCAATCTCTTTTTTTACTGTATTAATGAACAGTTTCTTTAATTTACTGAACTTTTGTAATGCTGTCCAATCTTTAATAGAACAGCTGTAAATATTCAGATCTTCGAGCTCTTTTAACGGTAATAGAAATTCAATAGTATCCAATTTTAAACCTGTCAGAACAACTCGTTTACTCCTTTTGCATTTTGTAAGTTGTTCAATATCTGATTGGTTCAATCTATGCTCAATGAAGATTCCTGTTCTTAATTTATTGAAGCCTTCTTCCATGTTTTTTTAGTTTATATTTCAATTTTCTGCATGCCGATGTTTTTGAATTTTTCCCTATCCGGTTTCTGTTTCCATACATTGGGTATAAAACCTGGCAGGATGTTTTCACGATACGAAAATAGTAAAATAAATGATTATGTAATGAATTTTATGCATTAATGTTTGCTCGATAAGTTTTAATATGAAGATGTTCAGCATGTTATTACCAGTTTCGTCCTGGCAATAAATTAAAAATATAATACTATCTAAGCCGAATAAGCTATTGGCTTGAGAATAAAACTCTTAGGGAAATCCCTACCGACAAATAGTGAAATGCATCAGCATTAAGGAATTCTCTTGCCCTAATTTTGTATCATAACACTAATCAATCACCCTTAATAATGAATAGCATGAAAGCAATACTTACAATCTCGTTCATGGTGCTCATGGCACTGGCATTCAGCAGTTGCGGTACAACGAACGTATATGCCAACAGAGTGGCCAGGGTACAAAAAGGCATGACCAAGGAAGATGTGAAAGAACTCTTCGGGAAGCCCGACTTTATACGCTTCGACGACTACTCGGATATGTGGGAGTATAGACGGTTTATACTCGTGGAAGACGGCTGGTCGGTGGTTATCATCAGCTTCGACGACCGGGAATTGGTCAATGGAATGGATACCTTCTTCGAACCATCCGTTAAGGTGGCTACATCGCATTCGAACGTGCGGCACTGACAGGGTATTTAAAGACAGGGGCGAAGAAAATTCGATTCAAATGCAAAAACTGACAATCAAAAAACTACTTTTGCCGGGAATTTTTTAATTCCAAACAATGCGTGTTCCTTTTTTCTTATGTTCTGTAACCCGATTTATACGACATTAAGAAAAGAGGAACATGCGTCATGTAATAATACATCAATCGTAAAAACTACAGTTAAAAATGACATCGAAAGAACCTGCCTCTTGCTTCGAATCAATCGTGGGAGAAATTTTTGGGGAACTAATCCAATACCACAAATCCATGGACGAATACCAGGAAGAGTGCATTAAAAAGTCCCAACACTACGAAATCATGCGCTATAAGAAGCGCGTCTTCCTACGTTCCGTACGCCGCAATATCTATGGCCCCGAGCAGCGGCAAATGATCATCGCACTGGCCTGCATACGCTACGAACGCGCATTGAAGAAAAACCCCCGGCTCGCCCTCGTCGATGTGGCACACATCCTCTGGTGCAAGTACAGTTTTTACCTGAACGAAAACGACTCACAGCTGATAACCCTCGGAACCCTCGCAACCGAAGTACGACGGGCCCATTCCCTGATGAACCAACCCATCGAAATGATGGAAAACTCGCGTAGCTTTATCAATAAAGCCTTTGTCATGATTAGAAAAGCCAAACAGATACCCGGAAAGATGGTCTTCAGTCCGCTGTTTTCTATGACCATAGAAGAAATAGAGATCACCATGTGCTGTATTTGTTTCTGATTTATTAAAAAAACATAACGCCCGTCAGGAAAAATTATTTTCATCCTCCCGTTTTCGATATCCTTACAAGAAAACGCCCCGTGAGATACCTGACGGCCATATCTGAAAGAAAGTCATACATTTTTTGGAAAATTAGTATAACTTTCTTTCCGGCACCTTGCATACCTTTGCCATGCAACCCCGGAACATCTCCGGTGGCCGAGAAAAAACTAACTAACTATCATGAGAAAACAGACTTACAAAGTGACGGTGTTCAAAACCGCATCGTCCAACGAAACTGCTACTATTACGTTGGAACGCTTGTTCAAGTACTTTCAGGAAGGCCGGTGGAGGAACCTGGTCGACCGCATCCGTCAGGCGATGAAACGGGGCGACAAGAAGACGGTGGACCGACTGAAAAAGAAACTAGCTTACGTGTGCTACAGCGGACAGTTCCGCGACGGCAGTCATGCTGCCGAATGCCTGACGGAGTACATTCCCTACATCGTCCTTGATTATGACGACGTTGACCCCGAACGTCTCGAAGTTCTTAAAAACAAAGCCATGACGTTGCCCGGTGCGGTGATGGTGTTCAACACTCCGTCGGGCTGCGGGTTCAAGGTGGTGGTGCTCACCAATGCCATTCGTGCACATCATGCCCAGGCGTATGCCATGGTAGCGAAGTATTACGATGACCAGCTGGAGATCCGGTGCGACCGCTCGTGCAAGGACATCAGTCGCGGACATTTTGTGTCGTACGATTACTATGCCCAGTTCAATCCCGATGCCAAACCGTTCGATGTGGAATCGCACATCAAGGAAGCGGAGGAGAGGGAAGCTTCTGGTTCCGGTGGTGCTCCTGCCGGTTCCTCCGGCGGTATTTTTAATGCTACTGCTAATGCTGCTTCCGGCGGTGTTGTTAGTGTTACTTCTGATGCAGTTTCCGGCAATGCTTCTGATAAAACTTCCGGCAATCCTTCCAGTAATTCTTCCGGCAACACCCCAACCTTCCAACTTCCCCCGAACATCACCGCCGACGAATTCGTCCGTTCCTCCCTGGTGATCTTCCCCGCCGTCGAAGGCGAGCGAAACACCCGCCTCTTCCGCCTGGCTTGCGAAGCCCACCACCGCGGATTCGCCCAGGAAGAAATCGCCCGAGCCGCTATCCGTCAGATGTCCGACGACAGCTTCGACGCCTTCGAGATCATCAACGTTGTCAAATCGGCTTACTCCCGGAAAGACGCAAATATGTCAAGAAATCGGGAGAAAAATGAGGACACGAAGTGTCAGCTTAGTGACCAAGTGTCCTTACACACCAAATACACGACATCCGCTCCGGACGAAGACGACGAAAACCCCGATGGTGAGGAGCTTCGTGAACATACACCCATCTTCCCCGAGTCGGTATACGCCCATCTTCCCGAGTTTCTGCTGACAGCCTTGAAATACACGTCCGACAGTCGTGAACGCGACATGCTCCTGTTGGCAATTCTTACCACCACCAGCGCCCTTATGCCTACCACCAGCGGTTTCTACGGCAAACGCCGCATGTATGCCTACTTCTATACCTTCGTTGTGGCTCCTGCTGCTTGCGGAAAGGGAGTGATGGACTACGCCCTGACCCTGTGCAAGCACTTTCTCAAGGACATTTCCGACGAGAACGACCGTCTGGAGAAGAAGTACAACGAGGAGTGCCAGGCGTACGAAAAGTACTGCAAAAGCCGCAAGAAGGAGGGCGAAGAACTGTCGCGCCCCGAACCGCCCGTGTATTGTTTCCTGCACATTCCGGCCACCGTCAGCAAGTCGCGCTTCCTGATGCACCTTCGCGACAACAAAGAGCGGGGAGCCTTCATCTTCGACCTCGAAGCCGACACGCTGACAGCCACCGGAAAGGTGGAGTACGGCAATTACTTCGACTACCTGCGTAAGATTTCGCAGCACGAAACCATCGGCGACTCCTTCAAGATAAACGGCAAGCCGAACTACGTGCACTGTCCCAAACTGGCCATGCTCCTGGCCGGAACCCCGGCCCAGTTATGCCGCCTCATTCCCACGTCGGAAGATGGCCTGTACAGTCGCATCCTGTTCTACACCCACCGTCAGCAACCGGTGTGGAAGGATGTTTCGCCGTGCGACGACGAGGAGGAAGTAGAACGCCATTTCGACGCCCTGGGCATGCGTCTGCGCCAGATGCTCCGTTTCCTGGCTTCTTCGCCCACCCGGGTGACGTTGAGCAAGGCACAGTGGCGACGGCTGAATATCGTCTTCGGTACCCTGTTGGCTCAGGAGGGTATCAGCGACCGTGACGACTTCCAAAGCAGCATCAAGCGCTACTGTCTCACCACGTTACGCATCTGCATGGTGCTTGCGTCGCTGGAAAAGGCTACGATGCACATGGATGTGCGCGAGGTTCGGTGCTCGGAGGAGAATTTTGAAGCAGCTCTGTCCATCACCACCGCTTGCCTGGATCATAGCCGTCTGCTCATCACCTCGCTCAGCACGTCGGACAAGGACTTGAAGGAGTTGCAAAATCCCAACAAAATGAAGGCTATCTTCAGTCGTCTGCCCGAGCTTTTTACCTTGGGTCAGTTTCTGGAAACTGCTGCGTTCTTTGAAGTTCAGCGCCGGACGGCTTTTAAAGTGCTGAAAAGAGCTATCGGCTTGTACGTCAAAAAGATAAAGAAAGGCGTGTACGAGAAATTGCCCCTATAGCACCTGGACACTAATGGGGCACTAACCGGCCGGTAAGAATGCCTCGTCACATCATTTTTCATACGATCATCGAATGCGTATGACTTGATGGGATGAGGCATTTGACTTGATGAAAGAAGGTGTATGTCTTGGTCTTATTTTTTTACGAAAAGGAGATGTTTCTTTCATCGTCCGGTGATTGATAGTCCCCTCTTTGTATACTTTGACGATTATTCAGAATATATGGGAGTATCGGCAGTGTGTGCTCATAGATAATGGATGAGTATCGCAAACTGGGTATTGAGGTAAGTGAACTGTAGAAAAAAACAAACATGAAAAGGGGAAATGCTAGAAGGACCGATCTTAAAAGGTTGATGACTACCATAAAGGGTGCATCCGGCAAGATATTCGAGCACAGACTGCCTGCTCCCGGTGTGCTTGAAATCGCCCGGAGGATGAAAAGTCAGGGTATTGATCGGCAAACCATTTCGGCTTGTACCGATTTGCCGGTGAAATGCATCGACAAACTGCTACAAGGAAGCGTTTAAAAACTCACCCAATGCTTCCATGGAAATGTTTTTATCGATTATTTTACCCGTGCTGTCTACTAAAAAATTAGTAGGGTAAGCAGTAATGGAAAGCCTTCCGGACTCTGTTCCATTCTTGTCCCAGTATTGTTTCCAAACTAGTTTTTCCTTAACAATCAGAGCTACCCAGTCCATTTTGTGTTCTATCTGATCTACAGATATGCCGACTATTTCAAATCCGCTACCACTGTATTGTTGGTACAAATCTTTCAAATGCCCGAACTGCGCCCGGCAGGGACCACACTTGCTATACCAGAAATCGACTAACGTAAATTTGTTCTTGAGGAAAATATCGGAAGACAAGTTTTCATTACCGGCATTCTGGCAATTTAGAAGTGGGAATGGTTGACCGACAGAAAGCAGTCTGCCGTTTTGTAGTTTGTCTTTTAAAACTTTGCCGGCATATCCCTCTCTCAGTGTTTCCGAGAAGGAATTATAAATGGGGTCAAACAGGGGCTCATAACCAAAGCCCATCAACCTGATTAGTTTCCAGAATGCCATTTTTGAGTCTGGATTCTTTTCTGCATATTTTAATAATGTACTGTCACTCGCATTGTATAACGCTTTCTGCTCTTTGCGCAATATCAGCATGATTGAATCGGGCACGTTACCCTCATAGCGCTGATGCAAACTATCCCATTCTTGATAAAATGATTTATATTTAGCCTCTATCTCTTTATGAAAAGCAGTGTAGTCGGGATATTCCTCCAGCATGGTCTTGTTTTCGACCACAGGCACTTCTTGCGACGAACCTGTATGTATGGAAATAGTCTGCCGACCTTTGTCGATAACAAAATCGGATGACATGTAAACGCCGTCGATGGTTATATACACTGCTTGCGATTCGGGAATGTTTCCGGATATGGAAAATTTCTTGTTCTTAATTTCTGCCGTTATTTGGTTTGTCTCCCCAGGTAGGTAACCCGAGTAGAAGTGGAGGTTTATTTTGCCCGAATCGGCATTGACCGTACCGTCTATTTCGAAATTGGAATTCTGTCCATTCCCGCAGGAGCTAATCAGGCAACCCAGCAGGAGAAGGAATAACATACTACTTTTTTTCATCTTTGAAATATTAATGTTCTTAATTTTTTAGCACGTGGAAAGATGGGTTGATTCTCAATCAGGTAAGGTGTTCTTAAAATTCCGGCATTACCGGATAGTTTGATACGTTACGGAACCGCTGTATTGATCTCATAAATCCCATCGGCAAACGTGTACAGGTACAGCTTCTTCTGGTGCAGCGCCAGGTCGATCACTCCCCCTTCGCCCGGCAGATCGGTTTGGAAGAACACGCTCCAATGTTCCCCGCCGTCGGTAGAGCGGTGGATGGCGAATTTATGGAACTCAGCAGGGATGCGGGTGATGCCGGAGGTGTACACCACGGACGGGTCGGTCTCGTCGTACAGCGTTTTGAAGAAATAGATGTGATCGCCCATTTTATGATCCCAGTTCCGGCCCTGGTCTGTGGACTTCCGGATGATGTACTCGCCGGAGTAGATCATCGTTTTCGGCTCGGTGGGGTGGAAGGCGATGTGATGGATGCAGTTGTTGTTTTGCCGTTCTATGAGTTCCCACGTCTTCCCGTCGTCGTACGAGGCATTGATGAATGCTTCGTATATCATCGATTCGCCTGTGTTGTACATCTGGGTGGTATCTTTGGGGTGGAAGCCTACGAACCAGTTCTGATACCCTCCGATATGGGTGCTGAGTACCTTCCATGTCTGCCCGAAATCGGTGGACTTCGCCACTCCGTAGGGGTAGATGATGGCCAGCAGCGAACGGGGGTTCTTGGGGTTCTGTGCGAGGGAATAGGCTATCACGGGATTGTCTGGTCCCGGAACAAACTCGGGCGGGGTGACGGGGCGGTACGTCTGTCCGCCATCATCGGAGAGGAGCAAGGTACGTTCGTCGCGGTAGGCAGTGGCGGCCAGGATGCTGTTTCCGTTTTGCACGAATTGCCTGACGGGAATGTCCTTGAAGGCATACTGTTCCCACGCATCGGCAGGAGCTGCCGTCAGGCTTTTACGGTAGATGCCTGTGTAGGTGGTAACGTATAGGTAGTTGTCCCGCAGTTGCATGGAGGGATCGTAACCCACGCCGAATTCGTCCCATGCCTTGAGTTGGGCGGCCCGTGTGTCGGTCTTTTCTTTCAGGCCGATGTATTGGAGGTGGAGAACTTCTTTCGGTTCGTAATCAGGTTCTTTGTCTGCATCGTTGTCGCTGCACGCAGTAAGCACGGCGAGCAATAGGAGAAGGATGACGGCAGGTTTCAGCATGCTTTTCATCGTTTTTCTTTTTTTAGGGTTTTTCACTGGTGGGGCAGGTACTCCCTCGTACATGTGCAAATGTATAAAAGAATAGGTAGGGCGACGGGTGTTTTAATGGTTCTTATGTTTTTTTATGTCGGGGGAAAATGTTAGATTTGCGGTAGATTGTATAACCAGTTATAGACTAATTAAACCCATGAGCAGATTTATCAACCCATTCACCGACACCGGATTTAAGAAAATTTTCGGACAAGAAATATCCAAAGAGTTACTCGTTGATTTCCTGAATTCTTTGTTGGTGGATGAGCGTGTCATACGTGACGTCCGGTTTCTCAACAACGAGCAGTTGCCCGAGTATGACGAGGGACGTGGCATAATTTATGACATTTATTGCACCACCGACACCGGCGAACACATCATCGTGGAGATGCAGGGAGCCTCGCAAGTACACTTCATCGAGCGGACGCTTTACTACATGTCGCGTGTGATAGTGAACCAGGGCGTGCGGGGCGACGGCGGGAAGTATGACATCAAAGCCGTTTACGGAGTTTTTTTCATGAACTTCCGGTTGCGGGAGAACTCTAAGATGCGTATCGATGTTATTCTAGCAGACCGTGATACGGGCAAGATGTTTAATGACAAGTTGCGGCAGATCTTTATCACTTTGCCTTTGTTTGATAAGGAGGAAGAGGATTGCGCGACTGACTTTGAGCGCTGGATTTATGTACTTAAAAATATGAAAACATTGGAGCGTATGCCATTTAAAGCCAGGAAGGCTGTCTTCGAGAAGCTCGAGGAGATTGCCGATGTGTCTGCTCTTTCACCCGAGGAGCGGTCGAAGTATGAGCAGAGCCTCAAGGTGTATCATGACTATGAGGCTACGATGGAAGCGAAACTGAAAGAAGGGCGTGAAGAAGGAATCGAATTAGGAGTTCTTAAAACGGCAAAAAAAATGAAATCACAAGGATATTCTGTTGACGCGATTCACTCCATTACCGAGCTCCCCATCGAAGAAATAGAGAAATTATAATCATCTGCATTACACTTTTCTTTCAATTTGATATTAATTAGATAACTCTCTAAATCATTATTTCTTATGGAGAAGAAAAAAACAACAGAAGCCTCAGTCATTCATCACATCCCCGGCTCCCCCATATATTTCACAATCAATTCCACTTCGCGCGGCAGGTACGACCGCCGGTACTTATTATACCCCACAGCTTCCAACTCCGCCAGCAAAGGCTTATTAAGCAAAATCCACCGGTAGAAATTCTCCAGGGCACGGTCAATACATTGATTGGGGCAATAAAGCATGGCAAGTTCCGCTTTGGTATACAGGCGGATAGGAAAAGCTTTTTCATCATCGAGCGAGTGCATATTATGTCTGTTTTTGAAGTAGGTGGTGCAGGTTCGTAGCCGAACGCCCGCTAGTTTATCTATACCCTAAAGATACGAAATAATGGACAATTGACAATGTACAATTCACAATTATTCGATGTGTTTCCTCTCTTCGACCTTACTTTTTCGCCACACTCTTCGGCCGTAACTCCGTAGATCTCCGCTTATCTCCGCAGAAACCCGTCTAACTCCGCTTAACTCCGCAATGGCTACATCCCCCCACCGTATCTTTGTTTCAACCAAAAGGAAGAACAGGATAGATCGATCAGTAAATCCACAGGAACCTACTCTCTCCCGATGGCCCATACATTTTAATTCTTAATTTTTAATTCTTAATTACCATGTCAGTACCATTTAAAAAGATGCTGCGGAAAGATCCGCGCAAACCCCAGGAGGCGGGTAAATATTATCCGCATATAGTCGGAGCCGGTAAGGCGGCCCAACTGAGCAATGTTATCTACCTGATCAAAGCCAAGAGTTCCCTGTCGCAAGGCGACATCAGGAGCGTGCTCGTCAACTTTGTGGAAGTGCTGCGTAACCTGCTGTTCAGCGGCAAGTCGGTCAATGTCGAAAACTTCGGTGTGTTCAGTCTCTCGTGCGAGTCCGACGGTGTAGACAAACGCGAAGAGTGTACGGCCAAGAACATCCGTTCGTTGCACATCAACTTCCGGCCGTCGACCAGTGTACGTCCCGATCTATCGGCACCTGCTACCCGTGCCGATGGCGAGGCTATCGACTTCTACGACGTAGAAGAATACATCACCGTCAAGGAAGAAGAGGATGATGAGACGATTGATCCAGGAGCGTAAACAATGAACAATGAACAATGAACAATGATGAATGATTTTGCAGCGTGTACAGCTCTTTATACCGGGGCATTTTTAAAATTCAGATTCATTCTTCGCTCTTAATTCTTAATTCTTAATTCTTAATTTCCCGAAAGGAGGTGTTGAAAGATGAAGAACCTGCAATGGGGCAAAATTCTCAAAGTAGTGGTTGCTGTAGCTACAGCTTTACTCGGAGCCTTCGGGCTTAATACCATGAGCTAATGAACGAAAGCATCCGATAGAAAGCAAGCCAGGGAGGTGTCTGTCCACATACAGGCATCTCCCGATTTGCAGACGGGCGTATCGTCCTGAATATTTATACCGAATAACATGAAATTGCTTAACAAAAATGAAGCAGAATCCGATCAGTAAAACTATCTTTGCAACAATTAATCATCAAAGGAATATGAAAAAACGTACACTCTCTCTTCTACTCCTCGTCGTGACCGTGTGCATCACCAGTCAGGCACAAGAGTTCGACATCTCCCGCATCACAGTCATCAACCTGGGCGACGGACGTATGCTGTTCCGCGACCGCGAAAGTGATAAGCCCATCGCAGGTCAACACCGCATCATCGACGGATATCATTCGGAATACGTTCAGGCAGAATTTGCCGAGGGCCTGTACAACGGCTCTTACGAACGCTACAAGTACAATAAGCTGGCCGAGAAAGGTTCGTACAAAGAAGGTCGGCGAGACGGAACCTGGTTCGAGTACAACTCCGACGGAACATCGCCCAAAAGCGAACGTCGCTTCAAGGACGGCAAACTGGACGGCATGCAGAAAACCTTCTACACCAACGGCAAACTCGAAAGCGAGAAAGGCTACAAGATGGGTGCCGAAGACGGTCCCGAACGCCGTTGGGAGTATCAGACGGGTAAGCAAACCGTCGACGCCAACTACAAGGACGACCGTCCCGAAGGCAAACAAACCCGCCACATCTCCAGCAACGTAGGCGAATACACGCAGGTGTCCAACTATAAGAACGGTCTTCAGACGGGCGAGTACTCCGAAACATGGCTCAGCGGTATGCTGCGCACCAAAGGCCAGTACAAGGAAGGCAAGAAAGACGGCCAATGGATAGAAAACAACACCGACGGTACCCGCAAACTCGAAACCACCTACAAGGCAGGCGAGCTCGACGGCGAGGCGAAAACGTATTATACGGATGGCACTGTGGAGCGCATCAGCCTTTACACCAACGGTTCGCGGGCCGGCGTTACCAAAGAGTTTTACTACGGTTCGGGCAAGTTGAAAAACGAATATACGTATGCCGATGGTTTCAAATCGGGCCCGTACAAGCTTTATTACGACGATGGAACCGTGCGCGAAGAGGGCCGTTGCGAAAGCAATAACCCGGTGTACACCAAGGAGTTTTACAAGAACGGCAAAGTGAAACAGATCCGTGAACGCAATTCGAGCGGACAGTGGGAAACCATCGAGCAGTATGACAGTGACGGAAAGCAGTTGTAAATATTACTGGAAAGCATGATGGCAATGCATCTGATGGAGTAACCGCTTGATAGAAAATAATTATAAAACCACTGGATATGAGCAAGAAGAAACTAAAAACAGGTCTGGCAGCATTGCTTGGAGGAGCCATCATCGTTCCCGGCTGTGCCGAGAAAACCCCTCCACAGGCTACAGGCGATGCACAATCCGACAGCATCCGTCTGGAAGAACGGTTGCGTAAGTTGGCCAAGATTCCCCATCGGGTTCCTTTGGAAATCCTGCCGTCGGCCATGTGTTACGAGATCGCTGCTCCGCCGATAGTCGATTACGTGTGTAGCATTTGCGGTGATACTGTAAACGGGCATTACCGGACATGGGACGTCGAATTCATCAACGGGATAAAGAGCGTCGTAGCCGAGATGAAAGCATTGGACTACGATGTACAGATCGACGACCGGGAGTTCTGTCCCCGTTGCTATGGCGCGGAGGTGCAACAACCTGAGCTGATCTTCCGCTTCCGTTTCTCCGAAAGTGCGCCGTATCACGAAGCCCGGTCCAATATCAGCTATGAGTACGACTGCACACTGGCTTTCCTGCAAGACAAAAAGAAGTTCAAGGACGATGACGACGAGTGGGTAAAGCTCGACCGGGATATGGTTTACATCATTCAGAAGATGCTTCCCATTGGCACCGGACTGAAAATTGAGGAGAATAAATAGTGATCATTCGACTTTGATAAGGCAAGAGAGTCAATGAGCAGATAAGCATAAATAACGAAAGAACTGCCATGCAAACGAAACCACTACGGATTCCCGACACTGCCGTGTTGGAGCTAACCTACCGATGCAACCATCAATGCCTGTTCTGCTCCTGTCCCTGGGAAGCCGAAGGTTACGAACGTGGGCGGGAGATGAATCTTGCCGAATGGAAAGTAGCTCTGCAACGTTTAGCTTCACTGGGCGTCCGTACCATCACCCTCACCGGTGGCGAAACCTTACTGAAAGAAGAACTGATCGACCTGCTGGCATGGATACGCGAACAGGGTGACTTCAACCGCGACCAAAGCATCGTACTCATATCCAACGGCCTTGCCATGAGCGACACCTTCCTGAAAGCCTTCCAGCAATACAACGTGCATTTGAGCCTCAGTCTGCCCGGCCTGACTACCTTCGAACGTCATACCGGGGTGGACAATGCTTCGGGCGTATTGGAATGGCTGGAGAAAGCATCGTCCGCAGGACTCACCACTACGGCCAACGTAACCGTCACCGCCTACAATTACCCCGAACTACGCCAGACGGTAGCCGAAGCCGTCCTGGCCGGAGCCGGAACCATACTTGTCAATCGTTTCCTGCCCGGTGGACGTGGCTTGTCGTATATGGATGAGTTGGTACTTTCGCGTGAGCAACTCAACGGAATGCTCCGCACCACCGAGGAGGTATTGCAACTCTCCAACCGGATAGGTACAGTCGGCACGGAATTCCCGCTTTGCATCGTTGAGGATCGTTCGCGGTACAAGAACCTTACTATAGGTACGCTCTGTTCGGCAGGAAAAGGTTTCTTTGTGATCGATCCTGCGGGATGGATCCGAGTATGCAACCACTCTCCTGTGAAAGTGGGGCATATTTTAGGCGAATTCCCAAATTGTCTATCAGTTGAGTCTCCGACACCTGATCATACATCGGCAGAATCTTATAGCTTGAAGCATGTATCAGCAGAGTCTATCATTACGGATGTTGATTACTGGAACCGTTTTGCCCGTCGGGCTTATATCCCTGCCGGATGCACCACTTGCCGGGAAGTAAGCTACTGCGATTGTGGTTGCCGGGCTACGGCTGAAATGGTTTGTGGAAGTCTTCGGGCATTGGATCCTTGTTTGGGATAGTACTTCGTTTATCTATCCATGCGCTCCTTCTTACTGGTTCGTGCACTCCTTTTTACCGTTTTTGTAGCCCTCTTACCAATCCCTATGCTCGTCCATTACCTCCCAGATACGACCACGGTTCATCTTGAAATCGGCAAGCAAAACAACCGCATCGACAGCATCCAGTATACATTCAAAAGCATGACATAAATCCTCCCGTTCTTCGGTTTCGATGAAGTTCGACCGGCTATCCAGTTTATTGAATGCCAGAACGAATTCCTTTCCCGTCTCTTCCAGGGCGTTCTGCAAGGCAGCGCTATCCTTACCTGCCAGGTAATTATTGGCAGCAGCCAAAGCCTGGCGTCTCATATCTTTATAGATAACCACAGACTTCTTAAACTTGGCAGGCGACACAAACTCACTGCCATCCCAATGCCGCAAAGGATTGTCCAGATTCTCGGCCAACCACTCGGGCTTACGCAGTTTCCGGACGTCGAGCGAATGAACCTTGCCTTTATACGCTTTCCGTACATGCTTGCCTACCTCTTCGGGAATACTCTCCAGCCAAAGCGATTCCAGAAGCGGCCATGTACCCGGCAAGGGAAACTCTTCTGCTGTAAACCCGAACACATCTTCTATGGAAAGAGATCCCAATTGCTTGAGTTCGCCCAACGAATCGATACGGGTGACACACCCCGGCAGACCGGAGATACGCAGACGGAAAAGAGAAGGGTAGAGACAGGGTACAATCGACAAATCCGTATTCGCTACCTGGTTCAGCAGAAGTGATCTGAGGTGAGGCAGTCCGATATCGGGAACATGATCACCTGTAAGTTTCAGGGTGAGGTTGCTGCCATCGCCGGGGGCATACACCCGGAGGTGGGGCGACAAAGGTCCCGTCAGCGAAAGAATCTCGCAACTCTGGGGAAGGCGCAGGCAGGACAGTCCCTCACCATCGAGGGACACTTCCCGCAGGTGTGTACGACTGAGATCGAGTTCGCTTTGACCATGTTTCTGCCAGTCGAGCTTAGCGGCTGTCCAGCGGGTTTCGAGAAAAGGAATCAGCAGCGGATAGAAACGGGTGGCTTCGAAGGTATAAGCTGCCGGGAGTTTGTCTAGCTCCGAGTAGTCGATCATGGCGGTAAGCAACTCATCGCCGATGCACTGGAAACTACGTCGACAGGCGATTCCGGCTACGGTAATCTCCGTTGTATTGCTCAGTGCGGCTTTGAATGTCCGTCGGGCTTCGGCGGGGATGAGGACCCATTGCTCTTCGTCTACGGAGTCGTACCCGTTGGGCCAACTTCCGTAGGTATTGCATTTGCCCGAGACGAGCGGAGCTTTGTTGCCCACGTAGACGGCGTCTTTGGGAAGTGTCCCTTCGCCGGAATGGCAATAGCTCGTAGAACCTTCGGTGAAGAACCAACGGTAACGCTTGAATGGTTGCATGCGTTCCACTTCTTGCTCGCCGGGGAGTTTGGTGCCGAAATAGTCGAGCAGAAGATAGGTCATGTGGCCCTTCATCACGTCGATGATCTGATAGGCGAAGTACTTGCCTGTCTTTTGTTCTTGTCCGCAGTATATGTCACCGGGCTTTACTTCTTGATTGTTTGGCATATAGTCTTAGGGATTGATCGTATCAATGATTATGTGTATGGATATGCGAATATCGTTGTTTTTGCAGGCGATATCAGTCTGGGTGAGCTTTCTTGTTTGGGAGGGCTCGCAGTTTACTTCTTCTGCTGCTCCCACCACTCGGGCGTGATGTAAACAATCCACCAGCTCCTCTGAAGATCATTCCCGATCAGCTCGTAGAACTGCTCACGGTCGATCGTCACCTCGTGCTTTCTTCCTTCAATGTGCAGCTCGAAATTCTCGGGAAAGCCGATATTCATTCCACTTTTGTGAGCGATACGGAAGAACGATGCGCGGTTCTCTATATTTTCCTCCCAACGATGAGGGGTTTCCGTAGACCGGGCACTGATATCGTCCGTATCGGGTTTGTCGGTCATGGCCCGTTTCTCGGCTTTGGTGTAGTTTCCGGTGATGTATACGGAAAGCGTATCGGTAGTGAGGTTCACCACGTAGAGCGATTTGCGGGGCAAGTCGGATTCGCGTTGTTGCTCTTTGCCGATGTAAATGAGCGTCGACACCACTATAACGGTTATGAGGGTGTATATCCAAAACAGATTCAGGACGAAACGTTTCATGGGTTACCTCCTTTCTTGTTTGTGGGAGATGCTGATGGATTGATGGCATGCAACAGACTGTCGGTGACTTCCCACACCATTTTGTTGCGGGTGATGCTATCAAGCTTGACGGCGTTGAGATGTACCAGCTGGTTACCTTGTGTGTCGCTCAGAATGAGGTAGGCACCCGAAGGCCAATGGGTGCACGAGTCATGCCGGATGGGGGTGTCGAACGAATACTGGTTACTGCGCAGGCGTGCAGACGCCGTGTACTGGGGGATATATACTTTATCATACACGGTGAAGTTAGACCAGGGAATCGTATATTCCCATTGAAAGGATTCCAGCTCTTCCTTTGTGTACGAGAAATTAGCGTCGGCTACCCAAGGTATCGAGCTGTAATTGACAACTGTGAATGTTTGGATGTAGTATTCATCGTTGTAAGGACGCTTCCGGCTGCCGAAGAAAGATATGAACAGCACGAATACGCCCATAAAGAAGAATGGAATAGCCACGCCGAAAGCCATGAGTAGTTTGGCTGCCAGCATATTCTTGCGCGATGCCAGGTAGAGCGCCAGGCCTATCGGAATGGCTATTGGCAGGATGATGTAAAGTATAAAATAAAGTATTCCTTCCATATTATTGTATTGATTCTATCATAATTTCTCAGAATCACATCTTGATGTTCTGCGAAATCCACATACCGATGTCCTGTTTGCTGAGTGCGGCAGCCATCAAGTCCGGAAACTTGTCGGGTGTACAGGCGAAGGTCGGTACGCCGAGAGCTGCCAGGAATTCGGCATGATTCTTATCGTAGGATGGAGCGCCATCGTCGTTCAACGCCGGAAGCACGATCAACTGCACCCCGCTGTTGACGAGCGAAACGAACTTCTTTCGCATTCCTTTCGGGTCGCCACCTTCGTACAAGTCGGTAACGAGCACCAGCACCGTATCTTGCGGACGGGTGATGACGCCTTGGCAATACGCCAGTGCCCGGTCAATGTCCGTTCCACCGCCTAACTGCACGCCGAAGAGCAGGTCGACAGGATCTTGCAGATCATCCGTGAGGTCCACTACGGCGGTATCGAACACTACCATGCGTGTGCTGACGGCAGGAATGGAAGCCAGTACCGATCCGAAGATACCGGAGTAAATTACCGACGTACCCATCGATCCGCTTTGGTCGAGGCAGAGGATGATGTCCTTCATCGCCTTCCGCTTGCGTCCGTAACCGATACGTATTTCGGGGATGATGGTTTTGTAATCCGGTTGGTAGTTCTTGAGGTTCTTGGTGATGGTGGTTTTCCAGTCGATCTCGTTGTAGCGCGGGTTCCTGCGACGGGACGAACGGTTCAGCGCACCGGTTACAGCCTGTTGCGTGGGGGCAGAGAGCTTTTGTAGCAATTCGTCTACCACTTTGCGCACTACCTGACGGGCCATTTCTTTGTTCTTTTCCGGTATCACCCGGCTAAGCGACATGAGTGTGGCAACGAGATGAACGTCGGGTACAACCGTTTCGAGCATCTCTTTCTCGGTGAGTAGCGAGGTGAGGTTGAGTCTTTTGATGGCATCGCGCTGGATGACTTGTACCACCGTTTGCGGGAAAAACTCGCGGATATCGCCCAGCCATCGGCTTACCTTTGGGGCCGAAGAGCCGAGTCCGCCACGGCGGTCGCTGTCGTACACCGCTTCGAGCGACTGGTCGATGCGTTGTTCTTCTACGCTGAGGCTTACGCCTGTGCCATCGGCTTCGTCTCCGCCGAGTATCAGGCGCCAGCGTTTGAGATATTCTTCTTCCATTATTTATTTCGTTTTCGGGTGCTAATTAATCGTTTCACCTTTTAATAGACCATTTTATTCTTTTTCGTATTAAGCATCATTGAGTTCAGGCCCTCTGGGCTTTCTTTACTTCTTTCAATCATATTCCTGTTAATCAGTCATTTCAAGTCCTAATAATTGATGCATCACGGGCAATACACGTGTGGCTTCTTCGCGGTTGAACGCCCCTGTACCCGATTGCGACTGCACCTGTACACCTCCTGCACCGCTGGCTTTGGCTTTCTCGCCCAACTTACGCCGCTCGGCCGTAGTGAACTGGCTGAAGGTGCGTTTCATTATAGGCAGCAGTTCGGTGAACGTATCCGGTTGTTGCGCGCAAATCCAGTTGTTGACGAGGTTCCAAAGGCGGTCGTCCAACAGCAGGATAGAGCCGGAAGAGCGCAGGAAACCTTCGAACCAGTACGCGATATCCGCCGGAGAATTACCCGGAGAGGCATAGAAGCTGAGGGTGCTTTCCATCTCTTCGGGCGTGATATCGCCTTTGTCGCCCAACAGACGGGTGGCGTACCCGGAGAGCAACGGATGCACATGCGCAGCCGTTCGTACCTGACGGATAAAACCGAGCCACATGTCGTTCAATTCCTGATCGTTGAGGATGCTGATGGCATAATCGGTCGATACAAGTTTGGCGAGGATGTTATCGGCAGCTTCTTCATCGATGTTGATGCAGACGAGCACACCTCCGGCAAGGATACGGGCAATCATGGCCTGAAGCATTCCGGCTACTTTGCTGAAATCGAGCTGGCGGACACTGCCGTAGCGGACGATGTTCACGAGGTCGGGCACGGCTTCCATCATCTCGAGTATATCGGATGAGGCAGCCGAAAGATTGTCGAGCTGTACGGTCATGGCGTCGACCAACGGTGGGAGGTCGGCAGGGATGACGCGGTTCAGCAGGCGGGTGAGTTCGGGTATCTGCCGGATGTCGGCCATTTGCTTGAGCAGGTATTTCTGCGTGGCTTCTTCGAGGGTGTTTCCCCAGATGGCGCGTTCGATGATGGCGATGATCTGTTCGGGCTTGTGGTAGAGCGTCCACTTTTCCTTGAAAGTACCTTTCCCGTCGGAATACGCCGGAATACACCAGTCGATGTCCGACAGGTGGAGGCGGTGGAAGAAGATGCTCTTGTCCAGGTCGTTCGGCTTGCGGAGGTCGAGGGTGACTTCCTTGATCTCGGTGGTGAACGGGGTGCGGAGACGTTTCTGTGTCTTCTCTACATCGACCAGGAGCGGGACTTTGGGTACATCGTCCGGTACGCGACCGAGGCGGTTACTGATGATGAGTTCCTCGCGGATGATTTGCAGGAGGATGGGGTCGCCGAAGCCCATGACAGTGGTGATGGCTTCGTTGAACTCGGCCAGGGACGGGTGCGAGAGTCCGCGCAGGGCGGCGGTGGCATGAGCCAGTCTCACGGTTTCGATGACATGGGCTACGCTGATGTCCATGTTCTTCTGACGGAAGAGGGTGGCTACTTGGGCCATCCACAAGGTGCCGTCGTCGGCGGGATGATGCCACAGGTAGTGGTACCAGCCGGGGGAGTTGATGCCTGCTCCGTAACCGCTGCGGTAGGAGAGGCGGTCGTACGTCCACGGTATCCAGGTGCAGTCTATCTTGACTTTCGGGAGTCCTTTGAGGAGCTCGTTGTCGTCTTTGACCTTGACTTTGGCTTGCAATGCGGGGACGTGCCAGGCTCCGCAAACGACGGCTATGCGTTCGTAGTTTTCTTTTTGGGCGGCCTGGAGCATGCGACGCATCCATGCTTCGCGCAGCAGGTCGCGCGGGGAGGTGTGTTCGGGGAGTTCTTCGCGTAGGGCGGCGACGGCTTCTTGCACGGCCTGGAAGATGTCGGCGGCATCGCGGCGGTGTTCTACGGTGGCTTCCCACCAGGATTCGCCGTCGGTGTAGCCGGATGCTTCGGCTAAGTAGTTGAAGGGGTCGCCGTGGAAGTTGCTGTCGATGGAATCGTCTTCGTTTTCTTCTTTGTCGTCAGCTTCTTCTTCATTCGCTTCTTCCTCAGTATTTGGCTTTTTATTGATCTTTTTCTGATCTTCTTCGACGGCTTTTCCATCGGTCATTCTCATGGCGATGTACTTCTCGTCAGTCGCATTGCTTCCGGCTGCCACTGTTTTTGTGGTGCTGTCCTTATCAGTTGAATCGTCCTTGAAATTCTCGATATCGGGCTGATTATCTCCTGACGGAAGTTTCTCTTCTGTAGGAAGATTTTCTTTTCCTTCGATGTTTCCCTCTCCTTCTTCGGACTCTTCCTGACGTTTGGCGGCTGCTTCCTGCTCTTCGGCTTCTTTCTTTTTCAATCCCATCGAAATTGCCAATGGGAGGTCGAAGAACCGCACGGGAACGTTGTTCTGAAGAGCATACCGTAGCGTCTGCCATTCGGGTGAGAACTCTGCAAAGGGATAGAATACGGCGTTCTGCGGCTCATCGGGTTGATAAGCCAGCAGGGCAACGGGCGGTTCCATCTGCTCGCTCAGTACGGCGGGAAGCAGTGTCTCGGCTTCGGGCGGACCTTCGAGCAAGATGAGGTCGGGTTGAAGTTCTTGCAGGTAGGTCAGCACGTTGCGGCAGGAGCCGGGGCCGTGGTGACGGATACCTAGTATATGTATAGCCATTCGTTTAACGGAGTTAAATCGTTTCTCAATGGGATTAAATAGTTTCTCAACGAGATTGAATCGTGTCTCGACAAGGTTAAATCATGTCTCTGGAGGCGCGGTAGATATCTTTCCAACCGTCGCGGTTCTTGACCACCGTCTCCATGTACTCCTGCCAAACTACCTTGTCTTGCACGGGATCTTTCACCACAGCGCCGAGGATGCCCGACACGAGATCTTCGGCATGCAACTGACCGTCGCCGAAGTAGCCTGCGATGGCCAGACCGTTGTTCATCACGGAGATGGCTTCGGCGGTGCTGAGGGTTCCGCTGGGTGTTTTGAGCTTCGTCTTACCGTCGGCAGTAGCGCCTTGGCGGAGTTCGCGGAAGATGGTCACAACGCGACGGATTTCTTCCAGTGCAGGCTTCTCGGCGGGGAGTTGCATCACCTTCTCGAAGCTTTCTACACGACGGCGAACGATGTCGATCTCTTCGTCGACGGTATTGGGCAAGGGGAGGATGACGGTGTTGAAACGGCGTTTCAAGGCGCTGGAAAGGTCGTTGACGCCCTTGTCGCGGTTGTTGGCTGTGGCGATGACGTTGAATCCGCGAACGGCTTGTACTTCTTTGTTGAGCTCCGGGATGGGGAGGGTCTTCTCGGAGAGTACGGTGATGAGCGTGTCCTGCACGTCGGACCCGATGCGGGTGAGCTCTTCGATGCGGGCTATTTTGCCTTCCTGCATCGCTTTCATCACGGGGGTGGTGACGATGGCGCCTTCGCTCGGTCCTTCGGCCAGCAATCGGGCGTAGTTCCAACCGTAACGGATGGCTTCTTCGCCTGTTCCGGCGGTTCCTTGCACGATGAGGGTGGAGTTGCCCGAGATGGCGGCGGCGATGTGTTCGCTTACCCAGCTTTTAGCTGTACCGGGCAGACCGTAGAGGAGCAGGGCGCGGTCGGTCACGAGGGTGGCGACGGCGATCTCCATCAGTCGGCGGTTGCCGATGTACTTGGGCGTGACCTCGAAACCGCTTTTCAGTTTGCCGCCCATGAGGTAGGTTACTACCGATTGCGGGGATAGTTCCCAGTTCTGGGGGATCTGATTGGTTTCGTTCTTTTTCAGTTCGTGCAGCTCTTCGGCGAATTGCTGTTCGGCATGTTGTCTTAATACGTTACTCATATCTTTCTATTTTTGTTTTTTGAATTTCTTTTGTTGTTGGGTTTTGCTTCATCAAGTGAAACGTTGCATAAGACCTTTTGATATGATGCATAACTCTTAGAGATATGCATCGATTTGTTTCTTCTGATGCATGTACTCCAGCACGTGGCGGGCGAAGCGGGTGTTCGACTGCTCGGGATCGCCGGAGACGGCCATTTGTTCCACTTGTTTCAGCATTTCCGGCGGGAAGTAGATGGACAGCGCTTCGGCTGTTTCTTTCGACACGTAATAGTTTTTTCCCTGCGTGACGCGGCGGAAGGCATACGTCGAGAACTTTATCCCCCACGGGGCGCCGTTGCTGTTGAATCCTGTTTCGCTATTGCCGTCGCTGCTGAATCCTGCTTCGTTATTGCCTTTGCTGCTGAATCCTGTTTCGCTATTGCCGTTGCTGCTGAACCACGCTTCGCCATTGCTATTGAACCACGTATCGGGAATGTACCCGTGTTCGCGGTCTGGTTTCAGCGGGAGATCTTCCCGTTGCGCAGGGGTGAGGAATGGTACAAGCGAAGTGACGAGTGTGTCGTCCTGATTCTCCCGGAGCGTGTGGTAGGCCCAGGTCGCGTCGCCGAAATTGGCGATGACTCTCCCAAGGTTGAACAGCGGGGAGAACGGCGGACTCTTGGCCAGCTTCGTAGCAGCTTTCTCCGGCGAGCAGTCGAACAGCTCGCACCAGAAACTGAGCGGAACACGTTCGGCAAGCTGGCGGAGGAGGAAACGGCCATCCTTCTCGCCCTTGTTGGGGCTGACTTCTTCGAGACCGAGTTTCTTCATCTCGGGCGTGAAGCCGAGCTCGGTGTACGACCAACCCATGAGTATGTTGTGCCGCAAGCGGCCCCGTAGCATGTCGGCAAAGGTGCGGACGAGTTGCGAGTCGGGCATGCTGCACAGTAGCATGCGGGCGGTGTCTTTCACGTTGCTGCTGCGGTCGGTGGCGGCGATGCTCTCGAGGAACGCTTCATCGGCCTGACTGAGGTTGATGCGCAGGCATTGGATCAGTTCGTCGCGGTGGGCGGCCGATTCGTTTTTCAGCTCCGTTTGCAGCAGTGCCAAACCTTCGGCAGATTTGTTCCGGCGCAGGTCGGTGAGCATCCGTTTGCGCTCCTCGTGCGAGGCCGTTTCCCAGGTTTCGGTACCGGCTTCGCCCCAGGTGGGGAGTCCCAGGTGGGGGAGCAGCCAGCGACCGCGTTGTCCGGTGATGCGGGGCAGGAGGGCTTGCTCCTCGTGGCGCGACGGGTTGTTGCGGTCGAACGCCCGGGTCAGCAGGGCGGGCAGGAACGGGGGCGGAATCAGTTTGTTGCTTGCCGATGCTTTGCGGTAAGCGTACAGTAACAGGTGACGGTTGCGGTTACCGATGAGGGTGGTGAGCAACTCGCCTGCCTGCCTGTCGAAATATTGTTTGTCGTCGATGGGGGATGCGGTAAGGGGGCGTATGGCCGGCTGGGAAGTCAATGCCGGAGCGGAAGAAAATTCCTCTTGACTATCGGTTACCCGTTGTTCGGCGGTAGGATCGCCTGCTTGCGGTTCCAATCCCGCACGGCTGTAAGCGAAAGCGGTGGCCGAGAAGCGGTAGAAAGCTGCTTCGGTATCTTCTGCTTTCGACTGGATGACTTCGAGGGAGCTTTGCAGTTCCTCCGGCAGTCCGTCGGGAACGAATTCTTTGGCGGCTGTTCCCAGCAAGGCCGCGTTTATGAGTGAATCAGTTACGTTCATCTTTCCAGATATAATGTTCGGATTGATACCAGATGGAGTTCAGTTCCCAGCTCGTGGCATTGGCCAGGAGGAAGGCGGAGAAGGGTTGTCCGCCGGTGATGGCGAGGATGTCGGTTGTCATGCCTTCCTGGAGTTGGATGGGGAACGAGGCTCCGTTTTTATCTTGCAGGTAGAGTGGTTTATTGATGGCGGTGATAGCATCACCCTCGTTGACAAAACCGATCGGACTATGAACAGCCAGTCGAACATTCTCCACCAGCAACGGCACGTTCTCGGCGAACGGATTCTGCTGTACAGCCTGCCGATAACCTTGCGCCGCTTCCTGCAAACCGGCATGACAGAGGGGCATGAATTCCTCCCGCGACAATGCGCTGTCCTTGAAAAGCGCACGGGTAGCGTTCACGCCTTTATAAAAGCAAAGCCGACCTTCGTAGGTACTTCCCGGAAGCAGACTATACTCGGGCAACGACCCGGGAATAATAAAATTGAAAAACAAGGCAAACCGTCGCGAGGCACGTCCGTAAAGCCAAAACATCTCGGTGTTGATATCATTCACCCTCCGGCTGCGCTTGTGAAGCACCATCCAGTGATCGGCCACCGTTTCGCCTGCCAGCACCTCTTCTTTCGCCTGCGGATACCCTACTTGCGTGCGTATTTCCTGTTGCCACGCCTCGGGCTGACGGTCGATGTTCCGGTACGCTTCGGTGAGCAGGAAGAGCTTGCCCAGTTGGTCGACGAGTTCGTACTTCCACGTATCTTCGTAAAAGTCTATGTCGGCAATGGTGCGCAGACGGGAAGCCAGTCCCGGTGCCTGTGCATCGACCATCCGGCGGGCGATGTTCTCGAAGAGCGAGTAAGCACGTTCGGGCACATTGAGCAGACCGTTGCGCAGGAGGTCCTTCATCCATATTTGCAGGTCGTCGATGCCGTTCATCACCTTCTGGTGCCGGGATGCCTGACGTTTGGCTTGCGCCGCTTCGTCCACCGGAGCTTCGGCTTTGGCGGCGGCTTTCTGCACCTTCTTCTCGGCTGAAGCTTCGCGTTTGGCAAGCCAGGAGCTTACCCAGTCGGGGTCGTCGGCTGTGGGGAAATAATCGGCATGCGCGGCGTAGAGCAGCAGCAGTCCGAGCCCGTGCTTGCACGGAAACTTATGACTGGGGCACGAGCATTTGAACGCAATGTTCGTTACGTCGATGGCTGTTTGGTAGGGTGTCTTTCCACTTCCCTGGCAATGTCCCCAGATGGCGTTTTCGTTCTGCTGGAGCAACACCCATTTGGCTTTGGTGGCCAGTCCTTTCCCGGCTTTTACGGATGCTGCGTCGGGGGCCAGCTGTATAACCTGGTCTTCGGTCAGATTTAATGACATGTGTTTTTTGCTGTTTTACGTTTCTTCGGCTACAAGTTTACGGCTTTTTTTGGTTTTATGCGAATAAATAATGATTATTTTTGACTTGTTATTGATTCGGAATGCTGGTTTTACGGTATAAATAGTGATTATTTTTCATGGTGAATATTGTACAATAATAGCATTTGGCGGTGCCGTTGGCAGATGGTAACGGTGAAATTATTTGTTTTTTTCTACAGTAAATTAAGACTTTTCTCAAAAAAAGTACCTCTGATAAGTTATTTTCTGACTATATTTACAAACGATTTAGCTAAAACTACCTGTTTCCGGATAGGAATGAATACACTGGCTAATGAAATTTAATTAATCCTATAACTGTTATTTTTAAAGGTAAACCCATGAAGAAAAACTATCTATCTCTGCTTTGCGCAGGTGTGATGTGTGTCGTACAGGCATGCAGTGACAACCATCCTTACCAGGTAAGCGGCAAGCTTACCGGAGTAAAAAGTGATTCCCTCGTTATACGCGTAGTTAACAACTATTACGGTTACATTGAACCTATAGACACGGTTGTGATGAAAAATGGATCGTTTGGTTTCGACGTTCCCGCTTCCATAGCTACTATGATTATGATTGCACCCCTATCCTCCGACAAAGCAGATGGTAAAAAGGTCCCGTCGGGAATATTTCTGTTGGCTGTACCGGGCGAACAAGCGGTGGTCAGCGGAACTGTGGAGAACTATATCATTACGGGAAGCGATTTCTACAAGCCATATAATGAAATCCTGGCAATCACCAATCCGGTTATGAAGCAGATGGATGCTATTACTGAAAAGTACCGCCCCTTGTTTGCGACTACCGGGACCGGTTGTGACTCTATTTCCAGCGCTTGTCAACTTGAAATCAGGCAGGTACAGGATAAGGCGTCGGATATTGCCCTTCAATACATCAAGGACTATCCCGATCAGGAGCTATCTGCTCTGTTGATAGCTGGTATAAAGCCTGAAGATAGACAAAAGGCCGTAGGTATGCTTTCACAATCGGTCAGAGACGGACGTATGGCGGCGTTTTACCAGGCGTTTGTAGAAACGGACGAATCAGAAAGATATTTCACCAGAGCTGCCAAAAACATACAACCCGGCCTGACTGCCCCTGATTTCACCTTGAAAAATCTGAATGGTAAGGACTTTGTATTATCTTCCCTGCGTGGCAAATACATTGTGCTCGACTTTTGGGGAAGCTGGTGCGGTGCATGTATCAAAGAAATTCCCGATTTGAAAAAGACTTACGAACAATACAACGACAAGGTTGAGTTCGTAAGCATTGACTGCAACGATACCCGGCAGACCTGGGAAAAAGCTGTAGCCCAATACAAACTCCCGTGGACGCAGGTGCACAACAATGGCATTCCGGCAGATGTGGCTGCCCTGTATGCGGTGACGCTTTATCCATCGAAATGCATCATTGACCCCAATGGGAAGATTGTGAAGATGTTCACAGGGGAAACGTCAGAGTTTTATACTTCGCTCGACGAGTTGCTGAAGTAATATCGGTTTGGAAATTTATTCTTAGAACCCGAAGATCTGATCCTGTTCGATAACGGACTTTCCATCGGGCAATGTCTTAGGAGCTTTTGCCAGCTTTCCGGCCAATAAGGGAGTAGGCAATGACCGGTACTTCTTGAACAGTCCCATGCCATTTACCGCGCGCAATACTCCGAGAATGACTTTCTCTGCCGGCCGGTCGGTATTGGGGCGGTTCAACATACCCGGACGGAAGATGACGCATTGTTTGAAGCCGAGTCCGATTATCTTATCTTCGAGTGCGCCTTTCATCCGTGGGTAGAAAAACCTGCTTTTCGAAGAAGCGCCAACAGAAGAAACAAGTACGAATGACGATACCCCGTTCTCTTTGGCTATCTCGGCAAAGCGAGCGGGGATATCGAATTCGATCTTCCATTGTTCTTTCTGCGAACCGGCATCTTTAAGGGTGGTGCCGAAACAGGAAAAAAGTACATCGCCGGTGATGAGGCTGGCATACTTCTCTACCGTGGAGAAGTCGACAAAATGCTCTGTTAACTTAGGGTGACGAATTCCCGTACTTCTTCTCACAAAAATGCTGACAGCTTCGTAGTTCGAATCTTTGATGAGTTCGTCTACCAGATATTTTCCTGTGGCTCCTGTTGCACCTATTACTAATGCTTTCATGCTGCTTTTTTTGATGTTTGGCTTCAAATGTACGTTATTTTTTGTGGAACTAATTTTATATTTGCTTTATTTGAGATATTTTTGTCAGGGCATTAATTAAATACGAATATGATGAAGACAAAACTTTTGCTGGTTGCTGCGCTTCCGGTTCTTATGGCATGTGGCCATACCGGGATAAACGGTATAGCCCTTTATCCTGCTTCCGGATCGAAAAATGTGAACCCGGACACGCACTTGGTGCTGACGTTCTCCGATACTCCTGTTCTGGGAGATTCGGGGATGATACGAGTCTATGACGCCGCAACCCATCAACTGGTAGACAGCCTGGATTTAAGTATTCCGGCAGGTCCTATCCAAAGCCGTACGTATGGTCCGGAATGTGACTACATCAAAGTACCTTATGACTATACGCGTACTCAGATGCCCACGAACAGAGATACCCGCCCCGGTACTCCATCCGGTACGGCGGAACCAACTCCTCCGGATTATCAGCTTACCATCATCGGCGGTTTTACGGACGCGTTCCATTTCCACCCGGTGATCGTCCGCGATTCGGTAGCCACTATCTATCTGCATAATAATATGTTGGAGTATGGACATCGCTATTATGTAACCATCGATGAAGGTGTCCTGTCGGTAGCCGACGGTAGCTTTCACGGGATAAAGCAAAAGAATCAATGGGCATTTACCACGAAAGACGCAGGACCGGCTTCCAGAGATACATTGATTGTTGATGCTAATGGAACGGGCGACTTCAATACCATACAGGGTGCGCTGGATTATATACCGGACTTTAGCCCGGAGCAGACGGTAATTCTGGTAAAAGCGGGCGATTATGAAGAACTGGTATATACCCGGAATAAATCGAACCTCAAGATTAAGGGTTCAGGAATGGCGAACACAAAAGTTCATTATGCCAATAACGAGGTGTTCAATCCGCATCCGCTGACTTTGAAAACCAATGAATGGCCGGGTACCTTCCCTTCGCGTCGGGCGGCTTTTATGTTGGACAATTGCAAAGATGTCATCGTGGAGGACATTACTATCGCTACAGACTTAAAAGGACAGGCCGAAGGACTGTTACTCAATGGTGAACGCATTGCTTTATACCGTGTTCATATTATCGGCTCAGGAGATGCTCTGCAAGCGAATGGAACCATTTATATGGAAGCTTGTGAACTGGATGGCGGTGGTGATACGATTCTGGGACGTGGTAGTCTTTTCGCTTATAAAAGTAATTTCCGCAACGGTGGCGGACCCTTCTCATGGGTACGGAATACGGCCGGTAATCATGGGAATGTTTTTGTAGAATGTACGTTTGCTACAGCAGACGGAAAGATGGCCGATTACGGACGTACGAAAAGCAATGGCAGCACTTCCTATCCGGATGCGGAATTTGTATTGATTGACTGCAAGGTGAAAAATATTATTCCCGAAGGATGGAGCTCAGTAGGAATGAAGACGGCCAGAATGTATGAGTACAATACCTGTGATATGGAAACGGGCCATCCTGTGGATGTTTCCAAACGGCATCCTTACTCTCGCCAATTGCGAAAAGATAAGGACACCGAATTGATAAATAACTATCGCAGTACGGCTTATGTACTCAAGGGGTGGGTGCCGGTACGAATTAAGAATTAATTTATACCGCTCTCCAGCAACCGAACAGCAGCCATCGCACCATCCATCTGAGCCAAAGCAAACATTCGTCCGTGGAACGAATAGCCGGGATTATATCCTTTGTCTTCGTCGCCCAGCATCATCCGCCCATGGTCTACACGCATAGGGAGCGAGGGGTTTTCTTTCTCGAAGATACGAATCAGCTCGATAAGATGTCCGCGTCCTTCCAGGTGCGGAGCTTCGATGAAGTTGCCATCCGATAGTATATTCGTACTGCGCAGATGAACGAAATGTGTACGCGAAGCGAATTGACGGGCCAATGCGGGCACATCGTTGTGGCAACCTGAGCTGAGCGAACCGGCGCAGAACGTCACTCCGTTGTGCGGATCGTTCACGGCCTGGAGCAGCCATTCGATATCTTCCCGGCTGGTGACGATACGCGGCAAACCAAGCATCTGGTAAGGAGGATCGTCCGGATGTACGCACATGTTGATGCCGTATTCGTTGCACACAGGCATGATGCGGGTGAGGAAGTGCTTCATGTTCTCACGCAACTGGTTGCGGTCGATGCCATCGTAGAGTGCCAGCAGACGGCTGAATATAGCGACAGGATTCTGATCACCCTCTTTGATGTTGCCATTGATGAAACCTTGCGTTTTCACAATGATTGTGTCTATCAGTTGGTCTTTCTCCTCGTCGGTGATTATCTTGTCGAGGGCATGCACCTTATCGAGTTCTTCCGCGGAGTAATCCTTTTCGGCATCTTTCCGGCGGAGGATGAAGATATCGAAGTAGGCAAACTTCGTTTTGTCGAAGAAGAGCGAGGAGGTACCATCGTCCCACCGGTATTCGAGGTCGGTACGTATCCAGTCGATTACCGGCATGAAGTTGTAGCATACCGTCCGTATACCTGCTTTACCGAGGTTTCCCAGACTGATGATGTAGTTGTCTATCAGCCGGTCGCGCTCCGGTCCGGCGTATTTGATGGCTTCGCTCACCGGCAGGCTTTCTACTACCGACCAGCGCAGTCCGGCATCTTCAATGAATTTCTTATGGTCGAGTATTGCTTCCAACGTCCACACTTCTCCGTTGGGAATATCATGCAGAGCGGTGACAATACCTTCCACACCTATTTGTCGCAGCATCGGCAAGGTAATCTTGTCCTTCCGGCCGAACCATCTCCAGGTTTTTTCCACTGTAATTGAATTAAGAATGAAGAATTAATTTCTTAAACTCCGCTGAATGAACTGAAACCTCCGTCTACCGGAAGCACTACGCCTGTGATGAAACTGGCTGCATCGCTGCACAGGAACTGCACGGCGCCGTTCAATTCGTTGATGTCTCCGAAACGTCCCATCGGTGTTTTGGCAAGTACCTTTTTGCTTCTATCCGTTAACGAACCATCGGGGTTGATCAGTACCGCACGGTTCTGGTCGCCGATAAAGAATCCCGGTGCGATGGCATTCACACGCACACCGTCGCCATACTTCATTGCCATTTCCATAGCCATCCATTGTGTGAAGTTGCTCACAGCCGTCTTGGCAGCCGAGTAACCCGGTACACGCGTAATGGCCGAATAGGCAGCCATGGATGATACATTGATGATGGAACCGCTCTTCTGACGGGCCATCACTTCACCGAACACCATCGACGGATATACCGTTCCGTTCATGTTGAGGCTTGTCACCTTCTCCCAATCTTCAATCTTCATGTCGAAGAATTCCTGATCGGGGTTCAGTGTAGCACCCGGAAGATTACCTCCGGCGATGTTGAGAAGGATATCGATGCGTCCCCATTTCGAGATAATCTCATCAGCTACGTTTTTCAGGCTGGCAATGTCGAGCACGTTGCCTACTACACCCATCGCTTCGCCACCCAGAGCAGTCAGTTCAGCCACACGTTTGTCCAGGTTCTCCTGGCGGATATCGATGGCAACTACCTTGGCGCCAGCCTCTACAAAAGCTTTGGCCATACTTCCGCCCAACACACCACCGGCTCCGGTGATAACGGCTACTTTTCCTTGTATACTAAATAGTTCGTTCATAACAAATTGGTATTTATTTTTTTGCAAATATACAGCGTGGAGGGATAATAAAATTATTCTATATTTGCAAAAGCTTGTTGTATATTTGCAAGTTCACGCAAGGCATGATGAAAAATATAATGAATGAGCGGCTCACACTCTCAGAGTCGTCCCCGCTCAAGGCACGGTTTTATGATTATTCGCACTTTACCTATCCGTGGCATTTTCACTCGGAGTACGAGATTATATCCTTCCGGGAGGGGGCGGGAACACGTTTTGTGGGTAATAGCATGGAGCGTTTTGCTGCCGGCGATATTCTGCTGATCGGTTCCAACCTGCCGCACTACATGAAGAGCGATGAAGCGTATCATACGGATGACACGCTCCGGGTGCGGGGTACCATCATCCAATTCGAGAAGAATTTCATGCATCATTCCATCAGTTACTATCCGCATTTTGTCAAGATAAAGCATCTGCTTCAAGAGTCTTTGCAGGGAATCTGTTTCCCCGCCGGATGTTCGTCGCGCTTGATGGAGCTGGTGGAGACCATCCCCACACAGGCAGGTATCGACCAGATCACATCTTTCTTACAGTTACTCAAGGAGATGTCCGAAATTCATCCCCGTCAAGTGATTTCTACGTCGGACGTAGTGCCGGACGCCGGGTACGATGCTTCGCGGATCGACAAGATTCTTTCCTACCTGAATAAAAACTATACCCGGGATATCGACTTGCCGGAGATTGCTTCGATTGCCGCGATGAACCCCACGGCTTTTTGCCGGTTCTTTAAGAACAAAACGGGCAAGTCGTTCAAGAATTATGTACTGGATATGCGCATAGCGTATGCCTGTAAATTGCTGGTGATGGACGATATCAATATCTCGCAGGTCAGTACGGAATGCGGGTTCGAGACGATTTCACACTTTAATAATTCGTTCAAGAAGAGTACGGGCAACACGCCTTCGCAGTACCGCAAGGCGATGTTGGCCGACTGATTCAAACTAACAAACACAAAAGAGGCCATATCCCGCAAGATACAGCCTCTTCAATCGATATAATATAAGTAACTTATTTGTTCAAAGCCTGCTCGATATCGGCAATGATATCACCGGCATTCTCGATACCTACCGACAGACGAATCAGGTCGGGACGTACACCCGCTTCCATTAACTGCTCGTCGCTCAGCTGACGGTGTGTATGGCTGGCAGGATGCAACACACAGGTACGTGCGTCGGCCACATGAGTCACGATAGCTACCAACTTCAACGCATCCATAAACTGGATGGAGTAATCGCGTCCGCCTTTCAGTCCGAAGGAAATCACACCGCACGAACCGTTAGGGAGATATTTCTGCGCCAGGTCATAATATTTATTGCCCGGCAGACCGCAATAGTTCACCCAAGCCACCTTCTCATTGGCTTGCAGATACTCCGCCACCTGCTGTGCATTGCGGCAGTGTTGCGGCATACGCAAGTGCAGCGTTTCCAAGCCGATATTCAGTAAGAAAGCATTCTGCGGACTTTGGATACTACCCAAATCGCGCATCAGCTGTGCTGTAGCCTTTGTAATGTACGCGCCCTTACCGAAGGCCTTTGTATATGTCAGTCCGTGGTACGACTCATCCGGTGTACACAGTCCGGGGAATTTATCGGCATACGCATCCCAGTCGAAGTTACCGCTGTCTACGATGCAACCGCCCACTGCTGTGGCATGGCCGTCCATGTATTTCGTTGTAGAGTGAACCACGATGTCGGCACCCCATTCGAACGGGCGACAGTTGATCGGGGTAGGGAAGGTGTTGTCTACAATCAGCGGCACACCGTTCTGATGCGCCACGCGGGCAAACTTCTCAATATCGAGCACTTCGAGCGAAGGATTAGAGATCGTTTCGCCAAACAACAGCTTGGTGTTGGGACGGAAGGCTGCTGAAAGTTCCTCTTCCGAAGCATCCGGGTTTATGAATGTTACCTCGATGCCCAGCTTCTTCATCGTCACTCCGAAGAGATTGAACGTACCACCGTAAATAGCCGACGAGCAAACGAAGTGGTCGCCTGCCTGACAGATATTAAAGATAGCATAGAAGTTGGCAGCCTGACCGCTGGATGTCAGCATGGCAGCCACTCCGCCTTCGAGCGCGGCAATCTTTGCAGCTACAGCATCATTCGTTGGGTTTTGCAGGCGGGTATAAAAATACCCACTATCTTCCAGGTCGAACAAACGTGCCATCTGCTCGCTTGTATCGTATTTGAAAGTAGTACTTTGATAGATAGGGAGCACACGCGGTTCTCCTTTGGTGGGTTGCCATCCGGCCTGTACGCACAGGGTCTCGGGTTTGAGTTGTTCAGCCATACTATTTAATATTATTATTGTTTTATTGCCTAAAAAAGCTATAGTGGCGCAAAAGTAGAGAAAAAAAATGTATTTTTGCCTGCTAAAATAGTGAAATGCTGCGGAATCTGTATTTTCAGCGGTAAACCAATTGTGCGGCCATCCATTGTCCGTATCAGAAGTATAGCATCATTATGAAGTACCAAGTCATCTGCTTTTTGACATTTATATGTTTAGCGTTTTCTTTTCCTGTTGTGTACGCCCAGGAAAAAGCAACTCCCCGGCGTGGAGAGGGTATCTCTACTTTTCTTGAACGGAATAACCGTCCCGGTCGACAATATTACCAGGATTTTCTGGAATTGAACAAACAGAAATTGGGTAAGAACAAGACCTTGAAAATGGGCTTCACTTATCAGCTTCCTCCTTTGCGGAAGAAGGGAACAGCCACTTCGTCGCGCCCAACTACGCCTCAAAAGAAAGAAACTCCATCATCTGCCAATAATGCAACGTCTCCCGATGCAACTTCCGACGATATGCTCACAGCAGATCAGGTAGCAGAGTTACCCGATGCAGTGGCTGTTGAAGAGGTGGAAAACGTAGTGCAGGCTACTTCTCAACGTCGTGTTTCGCCCTCACGCGTGTACGAACCTCTGTTCGGCAAGGCGCTGGCCGATGTGAAGGTAACTTCCAAACGGCTCGCCGGAGCTTGCTTTTACGTGGTGAGCGGTCACGGAGGTCCCGATCCCGGCGCTATCGGCAAGGTGGGCAAGACGGAACTGCATGAAGATGAATATGCGTATGACATCGCTTTGCGTCTGGCACGTGATCTGATGCAGGAGGGTGCCGAAGTGCGTATCATCATCCAGGATGCCAATGATGGTATCCGCGACGATTTTTACCTGAAGAATAATAAAAAGGAAACCTGCATGGGGAGTGCCATTCCACTCAATCAAAAGCAGCGTTTGAAGCAACGTTGCACGAAGATCAACACACTTTATGCCAAGGACAGGAAGAACTACAAATATTGCCGGGCTATTTTCATCCACCTGGATAGCCGCAGCAAGAAGCAACAGACGGATGTGTTCTTTTACCACACTCCAAACAGTACTGCCAGCAAAAAACTGGCTTTCACCATGCGCAATACTTTCGAAGCCAAATACAAACGCCATCAGCCCGGCCGGGGATTCTCGGGTACAGTAGGCGGGCGCAACTTGTATGTGCTGGCCAATGCGCAGCCTACCTCGGTTTTCGTCGAATTGGGGAATATCCAGAACTCTTTCGATCAGAAACGCTTCGTGATGAGTTCCAACCGTCAGGCGTTGGCCAACTGGTTGTGCGATGGTTTTATTGCCGATTACAAGCGGAAATAGGAGAATCAACTCTATCGATCGGGAAGAACTAAGATCCTATATTGGATGGGTGAACCAGAAGCGTGAGCCCACGCCCAGTTGCGATTCCACGCCGATGGTACCGCCGAGATACTCTACGATGCTCTTGCAGATGGATAAGCCCAACCCGGTTCCCTGTGCGAATGTGTTGAGCTTAACAAAGCGGTCGAATACTTCACGAACCTTCTCGGGGGCAATTCCAATACCCGAATCCTGTACGTAGAATTCCAGCATGTTATCTGTTTTCCGGCGATAGCCTAACACGATCTCTCCCTCTGTTGTGAACTTCAGCGCATTGTTGATGAAGTTGGTAACCACTTGCATCAATCGTCTCTTGTCGCTCTGCAGAAGATAGCCATCGTTGTTGTCGGTTTCGAGACGTAGCTTTACTCCACCGGTGTTTCTCACCTGATATGTCCGGATAATCTCGTCACAGAAGTCTTTCGCATTGAAATACATGATAGTGAAATCCAGGGTGCCCGATTCAATCTTCGATAAGTCCAGAATGTCGGTGATGAGTTGCAGTAACAACTCATTGTTCTGCTGGATAACCTGCATATACTCCCGTCGCTCTTCGAGATCGTCCGATTCGGCTAACAAGTCCGAGAAACCTACAATGGCATTCAGTGGGGTACGTATCTCATGGCTCATGTTGGCCAGGAAAGCCGATTTGAGCCGATCCAGGTTCTCTGCCTTATCTTTGGCAATGACTAGCTCAGCCTCAATATTCTTTTGATTGGTGATGTCCACGCTGGTTATGACGTGCGCCAACTGACCGTCGGTCCAATTGAATGCCGCACTGAACACCCGGAACCACGAACCGTCGAATGGTCGTTGGTAATCCCATGAGTACACCTTGGTAGGATCACCATTTTCGTCGATAATATTCTTCTTCGGACAAAAGCTGCATTCTCCCTCCTTGTCCGTGTAAAGCGCCTGCCAGCACTTCTTGCCCAAGAAATTCTGTATGCCGCCATAAGGTTTTGCCATGGAGGCGTTTGCATATAGCATTTCGTGCGTGTCGAAGGAGTTTACATAGATATCAACCCCCATGTTGTTCATGATGCTTTCCAATGTATCCTTGGTACGTGTTTCGCGCGATTGATATTCGCGGGTTGCTACCTCCCGGCTGAGAAGGGCCAGAACGCTGTGAAGGCATTCCACCTGATCGGCATTCAGTTTCTCTTTATCTTCCGCATCGGCTATCCCGATGAATCCTATGACTTTCCCTTCTGTATCTTTGACAGCATGGGCAAGTAGAGAATTAACCTTGTGGAAGCGAAGAACGTCAATCTCTTCGACGGTAGGAGAATTGTATTGTGAGGCATAAAAGTGATGATTGTCCGAAATAATTCGTTGGACATGGGGAACCGACATTTGGCTTAACTCGAATATGTTTTTCAACAATCCGTCTTCATTCCCGATAGTTTCAAATAAATGAAAATATCGGAAACCATCCGTTTGATAAACAAATCCCCTTTTATGGTGAAACCGGCTGCAAATGCATGCCAGGGAATCAGCCAGTTTTTGTTGGATAGTTTTATTGCTGTTTATGTGTTCTATAATCTGAAGAACAAAAGCGGTCAGATTTTCTTTATCTTTGATAGTCTTCATATTGTTTGTTTCGCATAGATAATTCGGAAATCAAGAGGTTGCATCCTTTCTTAATTACTATCGTGGGAGCAAATATAGGAATTTTTATAGATATCTTACTCCTTTTTTTTGCATTTATTGGATTTTTATCGGATGAATATAGGCTTATTTAGAGTTGATATTTTTCCCAAATCCGGAATGTGTTTCTCCAGTACCATTCCGTCTCTTTGATATATGGACTCTGAATGGCATAATCAGATGAGACGATTTACAGTTATTTTAACGGATGGGCACGAGCCATACAAAATACAGATTACTATGCACAGGGCATTCAGTCAGAAACCGATACTAGCAATACGCAGAGTTCTATGGTATATAAAAAAGTTACCCTACTTACTCATTTCACCAGCAGCAAAATTATATAAAATCCTCGAAAATAGATGAAGGATTCTGGCAAGAGAGCTTCTGAAATGCCCTAAAATAGGGCCTTAATCAGTGCTTGATGACAATATTTAACGGTATTGAATTCTTGTTTTAGATTAATTAAATCTTGTGATAGTTTCATTATTGTTATAATTACATATCTTTGTATCGTTTAAATAGCCTGTTAAAATACCAGTTTCTAAACCAGTAATAACGTTTAAAAATCACTTTTATGGAAACTGTTGAATTAAGAATCGGTCCTTTTATTTTGCCGAGGAGGATATATTTCCCAATGGATATAATTATTTGATGTGTTGACTCAGTAACACAACCTCCCAATTCTTTCCCATTTTTCTGATATTTTTTAATGTAATGGTTTTTACACCCTTTTTATTTGTATAAAGGATGTCTACCTCTGTGTGTAAAAATCGCGTAAGAATCAGTTAGAGTAATTTTTATGAAAAAGAATGAGAACCAAAACGTATGGCAATATAGTCATGTCCTGGCAGGTAAATGGATCCTGGATGAAGAACCGATTGAAGCTATGATTATAGTGGTATTGAAAGGAAGTATGATACTTAGCATGGGGAAGAGCCAGTTAGTTGTAGGAGCTGGCGAAATGTTTCTAAAGCCTCCCGGTCTGTCTTGTGAAGGAGAAATTTTAGAAAAAGTCAAATTGATCTCTTGTCGTTTTGCGCCGTTGAGACTTTTCTCGACTTATATTGTACGGGATTTGTTTATATGCAGTCGTGAAACCCAAGCGGGTAAACTAACCATTCTGAAAACGCATGGTGCATTCGCCCGCTACCTTGATCTGCTGGAATATTATCTGGCTACAGATATCGCAGTGAGTGAGATATGGAATATCAAGCGCAAGGAATTCTTCTGTTTACTTCTCCGAACCTATAATCGGGAACTCTTAATGGATTTCCTGTGTCCCATTATGGATGAACAGGCAGAGTTTCATCATTTTGTGGCGTTTCATTGGAAGAAAGCCCGGAATGTAGAGGAACTAGCCTCTATGGCCCATTTGTCAACCTCCGGCTTTATGAAAAAATTCAGGAAATATTACTGCGAATCACCCTATCATTGGATGATCAGGCAAAAGACGGAATGTATTCTGGAAGATCTCAATAATGGTCAAATACCATTGAAAGAGCTTGCTGACAAATATCATTTTGCCAGCTATACTCATTTCGGACAATTCTGCAAGGCACACTATGGAATGTCTCCCAAAGAACTTCTCCTTATAAATAAAGGTATAGGCAGAAAGGTAGAAATCGTTGAGATGGATAGTGATATGTCTAAACCCGCATAGAAAGGCAGAAATCTGATGGTTTTGGGATGAAATATGATTGTGGGCCCCTGAAAACCTCCCTATCTTTGCATCAGATAAATGGGATGTCAATAGGCTATAACGCACATCAAAAGAAGGTTACGTAAATTGACCTAAAAAGAGAAAAGGAACTGTTAGGAAAAAATTAAGTGAGTAAAGTAGTAGTATGAATAGAACCTTAATGAGGCGAATTCAAAAATCGCTTATCCTACTTGTTGGGATACTTGTACCTTGTGGAGTTCAAGGACAAGACAACGCCGGAAGAGGAAAAAGACCTGTAATTGCTCTGAAGACTAATCTGCTTCATGATGCCACTGCAACTTTTAATTTAGGAGCAGAATTTGGGTTGGGTCGGAAAACCACCCTTGATCTTCCGGTAGATTATAACCCCTGGACTTTCAGCGGGAACAAAAAGTGGAAGCATTTGCTTGTGCAACCAGAATTGCGTTTCTGGACATGCGAAGCTTTTAATGGACATTTCTTTGGATTACATGCACATTATGCACTTTATAATGTAAGCCGTCTACCCGATCCTCCTTTTTCATCGTACTTAAACACCCATCGCTTTGAAGGATGGCTGGCAGGAGCCGGCATCAGCTATGGCTATCACTGGATACTAGCCAGACGATGGTCGCTCGAAGCCAATATTGGAGTGGGCTATGCCTATCTCTTGTACGATAAATATCCCTGCGTGAAATGCGGGGATAAGATAGGGAGAGAGAAGAAAAATTATTTAGGACCTACCCGGGCGGGAATCAGCCTGATTTACATGATTAAATAAGGAGGAGTAAAAATGAACTTGAAAAAAGGAAAAGGCCGGACAATATTGTCTGTGTCAAAACTCTTATTGACTTTATTGAGCATATTTTCGGGCGCTCAAAGCATATGTGCTGCTGTCGACAGAGTAGAGCAACGGATCTATGTACGCCAGTACACATATGCATGGCAGGGAGATTCGGTAGAGATAGAAATGGAGATTAGCTGGGATCAGCACAGGATTGCCTCTCAGTCGTACGTTGTGCTTACTCCCGAATTACGGTCGGATAACCATTCCAAAGAACTGCCATTCGTTCAACTCAATGGAAACAAACATCACAAAGCCTATAAACGGTTGCTGGCGTTGAAGAAAGTAGACGATAGCCAAGGAGTGGTGATTCGCGCATCCGACCAGTCGAATTATCTTTATAAAATAACTTTACCCTATGAACCCTGGATGGAAAAAGCTCGGTTTATGTTGTATGAAGAACAATGCGAATGTGCAGGACCACTGATTCCTGTATCAAAGGATCTGCTGGCCGAAAAAATAACCAATTTGAATCCTCCTGTAGGTCCGCCTTCATGGAAAGTGGCATTTGTCACGCCAGAGGTAGAAGGTGTCAAACAGAGGCGTGAACTGGGTAAAGTATTTCTCGATTATCCGGTTAATGTATCTGAAATTAAACCGGAATTCAGAAAAAATGCTACTGAGCTGGAACGAATTTATCAACTGATCAGCAGCATTAAAAACAACCCGGATACCACTATCAATGTCATTGATATTACCGGTTTTGCTTCACCCGAAGGGACTTTCTATTCCAACCTGATGCTTTCGGAAAGGCGTGCATTGGCAATGGCGGCACATCTGAAAAAGTTTTATGGGCTGAGTGATAATCTGTTCAATGCCAATGGACATGGTGAAGACTGGGACACTTTGGATAGTTTGGTAGCTTCTTCGGAAATGAAGGATAAGGAACAGATACTTGCCATTATTCGCGGTACTGATGTTCCGGATAATCGCGATAAGAAACTAATGGCTTTGTCTGGAGGTGCTTCATACCGGTTTATGCGCGACAACTTCTTCCCCCAGCTTCGGCGTACCAACTGTGAGGTGAAATACACCGTATCGCCCATTACTGTGGAGCGAGGAAAGGAAGTGCTGAAAACCCGGCCATCCAGCCTTTCACTGAACGAAATGTTCCTGATAGCCAATAGCTACGAATCAGGAAGTGAAGCTTCAAATGACGTGTATGAAACAGCTGCACGGATCTATCCCCAGAACGATGTGGCCAACCTTAATGCGGCTGCCAGCGCACTGAACCGGAAGGATGTTTCTTCGGCTTTGCATTACCTCTCGAAAGTTAACAAACCCTCGCCGGCATGGCACAACAATCGTGGAGTGCTGTATGGCCTGCAGGGAGAGTGGGAGAATGCCACTGCTGCTTTTATGAAAGCGAAAATTCTTGGAAATGCAGAAGCAGTCTTGAACCTGGAGGAAATCAAGAAACAGAAATAAATCAAGAAATAGAAGTAAATCAGTTTCAATAGGAACGTAATAATACCAGTGTTTTTTTATAATTTATTAATCAATTTAATTTTAAACAGTATGAGAATTAGAATCTTAACGACCGCAGCTATGGCTCTTGTGATGGGCTTTACAAGTTGCAACAATGACGATGTGGTAGAACAAGGTGGAAATGCCCTCAAAGGTGAACGCACCTCTATGCAATTCCTAATCAATTTCCCAAGTTCTTTGAAGACCTATGCCCCCGACTCGTATGCTACTACGCCGGAAATAGAAATGAATGAAGTCAAAGTCTTGATCTACGAGCTCACAGGTAGTGGGTACGTGTTGGAACAAGCGCCGGTAACCTTGGGCCAGGGCGACTTCGAAAATTATGACAATGCGAACAGCCTGTATAAACTGAAAGAATCTTCAAAGATTCCTACGACGACTGGCCCTAAAAGAATCTTTGTAGCTATGAACTTCCCTGGTACGCTTCCCGCTCAAGGAACTCTTATCTCGGATATGATTAATAAGGTACATACGTTGACTGCTTCGAACCAGCTTTCCAGCAATGGACTTGCTATGTTCAGCACCGAAGTTGCAGAGGCCGATCTGGTAGCGGAAACTCATGTCAATTATCCTACAGCCAATACAAAAGACATAACTTTGAAACGTTTGGTTGCCAAAGTTACTGTAGAAGAAGGCGCTGCATTGCGTGATGGCGATAACAAGATCATGAGTCTGGGTGGAGAAATTACCGACGTGAAGTTTGCAGTTGGCCATGTGAATAAGACTACGTATGTGTTGCAAAACATTGTTGGCGCTGCACCGGATAAGGTGGTACAGGACTTCAACTGGTTGAATTCTGACCCCAGTGATTTCTTCGGTATCGCAGCTACGGATTACAAAGCAATAAATGCCAATGGTGCTGCACTTGTTGATCTTCGTCCGATCTATTTCCCTGAAAACACAGTGAAGGATTATGAAACAGATGGTTCTAATGTAACCTATGTATCTATAACAGCCAAATATACTCCTGCTGTATTTGTTAAAGCCGATGGTAGCGAGAAGCTTATTCCTACAGCTCCGGAATCTTTCTGGACAGTAACTCTTGCAGATGGCAAACTGTATTACTTCAATGATGAAACAGAAGCTACTGCTTTTAAAACTGCCAATGCCGGTTCGAAAATAAGCAATGAATACGTAGGTGGTGCTTGCTACTGGCGCGGTTATTTGAATAAGGACGGAGTATCCGATAGCAATATTTCCGGTTCGAAAGCTGCTCCGTATGATGTGTTGCGTAATACCTATTATAAAGCTGTACTTTCGGGCTTGAAAGCTCCGGGTTTTGCTGAAGATAAAGGCGATATCATAGAAAATACAACCCTGTTATTGAATGTATATATTCAACCGTGGGCTTATGTCGATATTAATTGGAGCCTCTAACCTTAACTAAGGGAGAAAGGGAATGAGGTATACTCATTCCCTCCCCCTCCCTCCCTTTTTTATATCTGAAAGTTTATTATAAATCTCTATTTGTTCGATATGAAACACCCTGCATACCTATACCTGTTTGTATCCTTGCTGTCTGTACTTTTCACCGGCTGCATCAAGGACGACTTGTCAGACTGTCCCACTGAACTGAAGGTCTATATAACCTACGAGCCGGTTACTTATGCTCGCACGGGTGTCGATCCCCTGGAGGTGAAAAAGATCGACTTGTTCTTGTTTGACGCAGATGGAATTTTCCAGGGCGTATGGGTAGACCAGTCTCCCATGATAGGCGATGATTATTTTATTACTCTCCCCAATCAGCCCGAAGGGAAATACCGGTTTGTGGCTTGGGGATGTATCAGTGGGAAATATTCTACCAATCAGTCTGATTTTGTTATTGGAGAAACTACGTTCGACGAGGCTTTTTTGGAACTTGCTCGTCCATCCGACCAGGTATCGGGGGGAGTACAGCCTTTGTTTTATGCCGATAAGTCTGAGCGTCTTCTGGGCGTTGGCAGAGAAGAGGTACATATGACTATTCGTCAAGACTATAACACAATCAATCTTACTACCGAAGGATTGCTGGACAATGGTTCTGCGTATCGTTTGGCTATCTATGATAATAACGGTAAATATAAATTTGATTCTTCGTTTGCTGAATGTAACGAATTTGCATATTTCACGACCTGTGAAAGAGATGCAGCAGCGCAACTCCAGGCATCGGTCAACGTTTTGCGCTTAGCTTCCGACCGGGAAGTAATTTTCGAAGTGGCCGACGTTATAACGGGAACCATTCTGTTTCGTGCAGACCTGATAAAGCTCATCAATGCAGCCCAGGAAGTGAACTTCGATCTTGTACATGTGTTCGATGTTCATTTAAAGTTTGGGTTGAATATATCGGTTAGCATCAATGGCTGGGAGGTCGTCGACAATGGCGAATTTATTCTGAAATAACCCGTTCAGAATTTTAATAAATAGGAAATAAGATCTGCTTTCTTTATATTATCATGCTTTGAATGCGAGTATACTCAGATGTATACGCACCCTGAAATAATAGAAGATAACGATGAAAACGAATGATTGGCGAAAGTGGTTGATTTTTTATATATGCATGATGTTGTTTGGCGCATGTGAGGAGGAGAGGGAGTCTGTGGATCAGCCGCCCATACGAACTATCCTCCTTTACATGGCCGGCGATAACGACCTGTCGTCCGAAGTGCATACGAAGCTGGAGCAGGTAAGGCAAATAATCCTACCTCCTGCAAGCCGGATCATCGCTTATATCGATACCCGGGATTCTTCCCCGCAATTGCTCGAACTAACGAATAATGGAGGAACCAACGCCTGGAATGTGGTCCGGGAATATGCGGAGAGCAATTCAGCCGATGCCGAAACATTCGGTTCTGTATTATCGGAGGTCAAAATCCTCTATCCTACACGTTCCTATGGATTGATATTCTTCTCGCATGCTTCGGGATGGATGCCCATATATACATATGGCCGGTCAAAGGTACGTTCGGTGGCAGTCGATAAGGGAATAGAAATGGAAATTACCGATTTTGCTGCTGCTATCCCTGATGGAATGCTGGATTTCATCGTGTTCGAAGCCTGTCACATGGCAGGTATCGAAGTTGCCTGGGAACTGAAAAATAAAACCAGTTTCATTATAGCATCCTCTGCGGAGATTGTATCTCCCGGGTTTGCCCCTGTTTATTCCCGGATCTTACCTTGCTTGTTCGAGGAAGAAGCCAATTTGAAAGAGTTTGTGCAGAAACTGGAGGAAGACTTTAGGTCGAGATCCGGGGATTACAGTTCTTACACATTTAGTTTGATCGACCTGAACCATTTAGATGAACTTGCCTCTGTGGTTAGAGGCTGTGATGTGGCATCACTTGCCGGGAGGAACGATATTCAGCCTTTCGATCGTTCCGGCAAGGATCTGTTCTTTGATTTCGGAGATTGTTTTTCGCAACTGCTCGCAGCCCCCCAGGTAGAACAGTTGCGGAAAGCTCTCGACGAATGTGTACTGTATAAAGCTTCTTCCGGGAACTTTATGTCTTCTTATGGTGGTTTTCCCATTGTTTCGCACAGTGGCCTTACCACTTATATTCCGCAGGAAAGATACCCTGAACTGAACGAAGCCTATAAAAGGATGAGTTGGTGTAGAGAAATAGCTAACCCAACCTTACAAGCAAACCTGACTCTTAAAAATTAGCGAATTATGGCAACATTCGAATTGTCGTCTTTGGTGGGGTGTTCTTCCAACAAACAAAAAATAGAACAGACTATTGCCAACTATATCCAAACAAACATACATGGCGGATGTGAAGGTTTGAATTTCAGCATGGTCATTATGGATGTAAGGTATTGTACAGTAGCCGATAGCATCCGAAACTTGATAGAGGATGCAAAAGAAGAAATAGAAAGTGCGATTCAGGCTACTGAGAATAAGTTGCACCATTGGCAGGTGAAGATGAAGCAAAGTGACTTTGCAACAAAAGTAGAATCAGAAAAGAGGAAAGATAGTTATCAGAGAAAGATAGACTCCGACAAGTGCCGGATCAAATTATTGCGTAAAACAGATCCTGCGCGAATAGCGTTGTGCGATGGTATAAACCCGGATACGTTACTGGCAATATATGTGACATGTCATTATGGGGTAGAAGTACAATGCTATGGAACTTTTCAGGAAAAAACGGAAACATTTATATTGACACCTGATGGGAAATCAGTTATAGGACAGAAGTAAACATTGTATTTTAAGATTTCGTTATCCTCCGTTTTTAGTCTGCCTGAACTCTGAAAACGAAGAAACGCCTTGTAAACAATAGCTTACAGGGCGTTTTGATGTTATTGTGGTATCACCAGGAATCGAACCGGGGACACAAGGATTTTCAGTCCTTTGCTCTACCAACTGAGCTATGATACCTTTTTGGAATGCGGGTGCAAAGGTAATGATTCTTTTCAATTAACCAAGCCCATCAAGAAACAAAAAGCACTGATAAAACGTATCTTGTTTATTATCAGTGCTTCTGTTTTGAACTGGAATATTACTTTTTTCCTACAGTGGGTTCCATCCCTGAGCTTTGAGCCCGAATTCCTGCCCGTCGCGGGTTACGAGTGCATAGCCCAGCTCCGCTTTGGTAATGTGCCCGATGATGCGGATGCCTTCTATTTCCGAAACCTTTTCGTGTTCAGTAAGGGGGACGGTAAACAGTAACTCGTAATCTTCGCCACCATTCATGGCGCAGGTGGTGAGGTTCATGTTGAACTCCTCCGCCATCACGGCTGTCTGGTAGTCGATGGGGATATGCTCCTCATATACCCGGCAGCCGACTTTGCTTTGCGTGCAGATATGCAGCAATTCGGACGAAAGACCGTCGGAAATATCGATCATGGATGTGGGTACGATCTGTGCTGCTGCCAGCTTCTCAATGATGTCCCGGCGGGCTTCGGGTTTTAACTGACGTTCGAGCAAATACTCCTTACCGGTGAAGTCCGGTTGTACGTCCTGTTCACCCTGGAATACACTTTTCTCGCGCTCCAGCAGTTGCAGCCCCATATACGATCCGCCCAGGTCTCCGCTGACACAGATCAGGTTGGTCTCCTGTGCGCCGGTACGGTACACTATCTTGTTTTTGTCGGCTTCGCCGATGCAGGTGATGCTGATGGCAAATCCTGTCAGTGAGGAAGTCGTATCACCGCCTACGATGTCAACCTGGTGTTGGCTGCAAGCCAGACGCAGCCCGTCGTAGAAAGCCTCCAGATCTTCCACCGAGAAGCGTTTCGATACGGCCAGTGATACGGTGATCTGTTTCGGCATTCCGTTCATGGCATAGATGTCGCTGAAATTCACCATGGCCGATTTGTAGCCGAGGTGTTTCAATGGTACATACGTCAGATCGAAATGTACGCCCTCCATCAGCAGATCGGTCGTTACCAGTATCTGCTTGTCGGGGTAGGAGAGGACGGCGGCATCGTCGCCCACTCCGTATCGGGTAGATTCATTTCCCGGTTTGATCCCCTCTGTGAGGCGGCGTATCAGACCGAACTCGCCGAGAGTACTTATTTCTGTTCTCATCTATGAATTATGAACGGTTTATCAGTTCACGCATGATGGCGGTCATCTTTGGCTGTGCCGCATCGGCTGCTATCTGCACCTCTTCATGCGATACTTCTACAATTTTTCCTTCCACGCCCAGGTCGGTTACTACGGAGATGCCGAATACCCTGATTTTGCAATGGTTGGCTACGATGACTTCCGGAACGGTCGACATACCTACGGCGTCGGCTCCCAGGATGCGGAACATCTTATATTCGGATGGGGTCTCGAACGTGGGACCTTGTGTGCCGATGTAAACTCCCTGCTGTACCTTGATACCTTTTTCTTCGGCGATGACCAGCGCTTTGGCAATCAGTTCCTTGTTGTATGCTTCGCTCATGTCGGGGAAGCGGTCGCCGTACAGGTTTTTACCACGTAACGGGTGTTCGGGGAAATGATTGATGTGGTCGGTGATGATCATCAGGTCGCCGATTTCGAAATCGGGATTCGTGCCACCGCTGGCGTTGGAAACAAACAAGGTTTTAATACCCAACTCTTTCATCACACGTACCGGGAAAGTAACTTCTTTCATGGAGTAGCCTTCGTAGTAGTGAAAGCGACCTTGCATGGCCATGATATCTTTGTTGCCCAGTTTGCCGAAAATCAGTTTGCCACTGTGTCCTTCTACGGTCGATACCGGAAAGTTGGGAATCTCTTCATACTTTATTTCGTATTTGTCGGTAATTTCGTTTACCAAACTTCCGAGTCCGGTACCTAGTATAATGGCCGTTTCGGGGCATGTATGCATTCTCTCTTTCAGAAAGTCAGCAGTTTCTTTTATTCTCTCTAACATAATCAATGATACGTTTGTTGAAATTAACTTGTTGGTTTTGTAAGAATTCTATCTCAATAGGTAATGTAAATAAATGTCGTTTCAGTTCCTTGTCCAGTGCCGGGTGTTGTACCAGCCGGGTAGCATCTTTCTCAGTGGTGACGATCAACTTCCGTTTTCCTGCCAACTGCCGGAACCGTGCCGCCACAAGCTCCAGGTCTTTCGCACTGAAGTCGTGATGATCGGCAAATGTCAGCAGGTCGATCTTTTGAGTGTATTTCTGCAATTCTTTGACAAGCGGCTGGGGCGAAGCAATACCGGTCAGCACCAGCACCTGTTCGTCGGCGCTCAGCGATTCCAGTTTCCGCTTCGTACTTCCCTCTCCCGGAAATACAGGCGTGAGATCTCCGTATGCAAAGGTAGAGAAATATAATTCCTGATAAGGAAAAATATTCAGTTTTTTGGCTACAATGTTGTAGCTGATGGGTTTCATATCCTCCGGGCACTTGGTCACAATGACGATTTGTGCCCGTTTTTTCCCTCCGGCGGACTCGCGTAAGCGCCCTGCCGGCATCAATGCATCGTCGCTAAACAGCCGGTGATAGTCGGTGAGCAGGATGTTGATTCCCGCTTTGACATAACGGTGCTGGAAGGCGTCGTCCAATAATACCACCTCTACTTCCGGTTGTTTCAGTGTAAGTAGTTGCTCAATGCCGTGGCAACGGTTTTCGTCTACCGCCACCCGTATGCGGGGATATTTGGATTGTATCTGGAGGGGTTCATCTCCTATGGATTGTGCCGTACTGGTAGCATCTGCGAGTATATATCCTTTGGTGGATCGTTTGTACCCCCGGCTCAGTGTGGCTACATTGAATTCTTCGCGCAACAACTTTATCAGATATTCCGTATGCGGAGTTTTTCCGGTTCCTCCTACGGCGATATTCCCGATGCAGATGACCGGGATATCAAAACTCTTCGATCGGAGATATCCCCAGTCGAAGAGCTTGTTTCGTAACTTCACCACCGCCCCGTATAGCCAGGAAGCAGGGTATAGCCATTTGTATATCTTGATAAAGTTTTCCTCCATTTAGTTATTTTACATTCAGATAGAATGGCAAACGTGCCTGAATCATTGTTTCTTGTTTCATCTCTTTCAGGCGTTGGAGGTCTTTGTAATAAGTACCAAACTCGCCCAGTTCACTTTCTATCAGTTGACTCTTGATGAAATTGCCCGGATGGGTGTCGAGGAAGATCTCGTAGAACGATTTCTTTTCCGGGTAAGACACGACTGTGTACCCTGCCACTCCGGCTTTTTGGATGGCAATGTCCAGTGCTGTGTCCAATCCTCCCAGTACATCGACCAGTCCCAGTTCTTTGGCTCTTATGCCTGTCCATACCCGGCCTTCGGCAACTTTCTTGATGTCTTCTACCGGCATATCGCGTCCGGCGGCGCAACGTCCCACGAAACTTTCATACTGGTCGTTCACCATCATCTGCAATAAGCTCTTCTCGTCGTTGTTCAGCGCTCGGCTGATGGTTCCGAAGTCGGCGAATTTATTGGTCTTCACCACGTCGAAATCCACGCCGATCTTATCCATCAAACCGGCCGCATTGGGAATCATGCCGAACACGCCGATCGATCCGGTCAGTGTGGTAGGCTCAGCTACAATTGTATCGGCATTGCACGAGATGTAATATCCTCCCGAGGCTGCATAAGCTCCCATCGATACGATGACCGGTTTCTTGACCTTCATATCCTCGATGGCTTTCCATATCTGTTCCGAACCGTAAGCGCTTCCTCCCGGAGAGTTTACGCGCAGTACCACGGCCTTCACATCGTCGTCATCTTTCAGCTTACGCAAGTCGCGAATCACGTCGCTCGAGATGATTCCTTGTTCGTCCCGTCCGGAACCCGGCATGTCGATATCGCCGAATGCATAGTACACAGCGATGATGTTGCCGCTTTTATCTTTGGGTACGTTCTTTTTGACATTCACCATATCACTGAGCCCCAATACCGATATCTTGTCGCTTTCGGTGAGATTGGCCATCTTTTTTAGGTAGCTGCGTACATCGTTCCGGTACATCAACGTATCTACCAGACCGCATTTCAGCGTTTCTTCGGCGGGGAACATCATCAGCATCCGATCGGCATAGTTATTCAGCGAATCGGTGGAGATGTTGCGCGATTTGGAAACGTCGCCCAGCAGTTGCCCCCATACATCTCCCATGTATTGGGTGATCTGCTCGCGGTTGGCATCGCTCATCTCGGTGGAGATAAAAGGTTCTACCGCCGATTTGTAGGTGCCTACCTTGAATATCTGCATCTCGATGCCGAGCTTGCTCAACAAGTCTTTGTAGAATACGGGAGTAGAAGCCAATCCTCTCCATTCGACGACCCCTTTCGGGTTGAGCAGCACCTTGTCGGCGACGCTCGATAGATAATACAGCCCTTGTGTGTAGTTATCGCCGTATGCCACGATGAACTTGCCGCTCTCCTTGAAGTCTGCCAGCGCGTTGCGAATCGTCAGCAGGTCGGCCGTAGAGGCTCCCAAGTAACCTGCCTGAATGTAGATTCCTTTGATGTGCTCGTTTTCTTTGGCTTTTTTAACGGATGCCAGGATGTCGTCCAATCCGTATGTGATGTAGTCGCTACCCAACAGTTGCTCCCAGGGGTTGTCTTCGCTGCGTTCCAGCAAGTTTCCTTGCAGGTCGAGCATCATGATGGAGTTCTTTCCTACAACCGTTTCCGATTCAGAAGTTGATACCAGTCCGATGAGGCTGATAATCCCGATGACAAATAATACCACGCTTGACAGTATGATACCTGTAATGGTGGCAAGCGTGAATTTTAGAAAATCTTTCATTGCTATTTGTTGTTAAATGCCAACTTCTTTTATAAAGCTAACAAAGATAAATAATAGATTTGATATTTAACTAACATGTCGCTGAGATTTTTGTTTTGTCACAGTTTCCCTTTATATACTTATACAATATCCGGCATATAAACGATGAACTGTCAATTAATGGAATGTATTTTTACACCCATGGCATATTTACTCTGACGGTCAGTTCTTCAATTCTGCCAATTCTTTATTAATTTGCGAGAAGTCTTTGATACGCCCGGTGATATAATGAAAGATGAAATAATCGACGATGATACCAATAAGCACAAAGAAGAGAATCGGCCAGAAGAAACTATACTTATACAGAAAATAAGCAAGGAAGAGCATGGTGGACAGGTATCCGGCTAAATATGCCCAACATACTAACTGTTTGTATTGAAGCATATTCCTAACCTGTTGCTCCAGGCTTTTTTCTTTCTGTATCTGTGTTAACTTTTGGAGCGACAGAATAGTGAAAGTAAACCCGATACCCAATACCAAGACGATGAATGGCCAAAAATGAAGGGTTATGAGATGTCGGTTGGGAGGGAGAATCGTTGCTACTGCGGTTATAACCACCGTTATACCGATAAGCATAAACAGCGAGGCTTGTTCTACTCGTTGTATACCTTGTATACTACTTTTCTTCTGTCGCAACAGCATTTCCTGTATTTGCTGTTGGTGTACCCATTCATTCTGCTGTACTCGTTCGTTCAGCTCTTTCCATGCGTTTTGTAATTGTTCAAGTTCCATATCTTTATTGATTAATGATTAGACATTTCTCTGAGTTTCTCTTTGATGCGGTGTAGTTTAATGGCTACATTGCTCCGGGTAGTTCCGGTTATCTCAGCTATTTCTTCATACGATTTTTCGTCGAGCCATAGCAGTACAAACATGCGGTCGCGTTTGTTGAGTTGTTTAATGAGGGAATACATTTCCTTCAGCTGCTCATTGCGTTCGCAGTCGTCCATGATATCCACTTGCTGTTCCAATGGCACAAAGTTATAGCGCTTCTTTTTTCGCAAATGGGTGATGCAGGTGTTTAGGGCGATGCGGTATGTCCAGGTAGAGGTGGCGCTCTCGCCTCGAAAATGTGTGTACGACTTCCACAGGTTGAATGTCACTTCCTGATACAAATCGTTGATCTCATCTTTGTTATCGCCGTATATGAAACACACTTTATAGATAATGTGCTTGTTTCGCAGCAGCATGTCGATAAATTCTTGTTCTATGTCCATGAGGTATCTTCTTTTACTAGGTTAGTCGGAAAATCTTGGAATTAGTTACAGCTAGATGAAAAAATATCTTGAAATCTATAGTATATAAAACTTATATACCCCGCCATTGTTTTAAAATGGCGGGGTATTACAGTAAGCTGCATCGTGAATAAAGAACCACCACGTGCTGAACGGCATGCGTAGTGGTGTGGGAGGCCGGAAAATGAAAGTAGGAAGAAAATTACTTCGTTTTCCTCCTACGCACTCACCGGTTTTTATCGTATGCAACCGGCCGTAAGAACTTTGCTTCTTCTTGTTTTCAAGCTTGGATACGTCTGTTTTCACGGTATCTATTCCTTATTCGGCTGGTCGTAGTGCGTAAGAGGCGCGTAAGAGAAACAATTCCTCTTACGCACCTCTAATGCCGATGAATAAAGGATTTCAGCAAGGTGCGTCAGTGTGTAGGAGATTTTTCAAACTCCTGGGGAGTATTCACATGCGAAAGTCGAATCTTGTTTATTTAAGATGATACAGAGGGAGTAGGCGATACCTCCCAGTGATTTAAATTGCGATTTGTCTTACACCATTTGCTCTCGGAATGGTTTTTGGGGTTTGTTTTTGGTGAGGATTTACTTCTATTTGGCGGTTACAAATGTTCCATTTGCTAGTATCAAATGCTTCGCTTGACGGTTGCAAGTATGTTGTTTGCCAGTATCAAACTTTCTGTTTGTCAGTATCAAACACTCCACTTGTCAGTATCAAACACTCTGTTTGACAGTATCTAATTTTTATCTTTTTGTGCCCATATTTCGCCATTGGTGTAGGACGGTGTAGGATAAATCGCGCAGTTTTAGTACAGGAGAGGGCAAAGTGATCTAAACTTGCTCTGTCATTAGTAGCAATTTCTCCAAAAAGCTCCGCCTTTAGTCGTAATTTGCATGTCCTTCTGCGGTAACTTGATCCTCCTGCGTTAACTTGATAACCTCTTAGGATAATTCGATAAGCTCTTAGGATACTCCGCGATCCTCCTAGGATATGAAATTATCCTAAGAGGATCTTGAGCATGCATCCTGTCTTTTTATATTTCCGCCCTCGCCCCCGGTGTACCTAAAAAGAAGAAGTAATGTAATTCCTCATAAGATTACTTCTTCTTTCCCATAAGAAGTAATGTACTTCAGCTTTAGCGGGCATGTAAATCCCCCGTACCCCCAGCGAAGTTCCCGATCTTTGCTCAAAAAATCCCCCGGGTCCTCCTGCTAAAAATAAAAAACCGCTTGCCTCCCAAGAATAATTATGTGCTCGTACGCCCGCGCGCATATAATAAAAGGTGTCCCTTTCTATGGCTCCCCTTCATCCTGTTCCCGCCCACAAAAAATATGCTTTGTAACACGT
>JAVBVD010000044.1:0-64638 GCA_031554635.1 Bacteroides sp. | reverse complement strand
GTGATAGCAAAACTCACAACGAGGTTTTAGCATATGTCACACCGTTGCGTTCCAATGTAACGCAACAGCAATTCCACCTGTGTGCAACAGTTGCTCCATTACTGTGTCACGCCAACATGAAAGCAGCAAATCATTGTTATTCAACTTACTAACATTGAATAATGAAGCGGAGTGTGTTACATAACCGCCATGAATCACCTACTATTCAGGACGAGACAAGTGAAGCTGGTGAAAGGTGGTTAGAAGTCCCCTTCTTCATCCCGAAACACCAATAAACAAAGGATTGGCGAAGGGTTGAAGAGGATGGAGGGATAATACAAATTTCCATGTACAGGAACAATGAGGTATGTTATCACCCATACACCTATAAATATTCACTTACGAGCCAACGGTCGACAATTCAAAGTCAAAAATATTTATTTTTCTGCCCGCCTTATCGTAAAGCTTCCACCGTGCGGAACAGTGTCCGAATCTTGGCATCATCGGTATTACCATCCAAATTCACACAACAGATACCGGTCAGACGGGGATCGCCCGACTCGCTAACCAACCGGCGAATGATGGCTTCGAGCTCGTCATCAGGGGTATTGTTGAGTGTCACCGGATCGAGACGCAGGGAGAAGAAAGTATTGGGAAGCTTCTCACGCAACAGCTTCACATCACCGCCCCAACCAAGATCAAGAAAGGCAAGATTGGGTATCCTGGCAAAACTATCGGCATAGCGATGTGGATCGGGACCACAATAATGGATGCCGAAAGGACGAAGAGACTGGCTCCATGCCAGATCGATAGGAAGCAGGAATTCTTCGTACAGATCTTCGGAGATCATGGTATGCGTACATTCCGAATGCAAGAATATCTGCGGCTGTAAATGTCGTACAATACTATTGACCGAAACGGAGCTGGTACCGGTATGCGAAGAAATGAAACGAACAAATTGTTCGATAACAGCGGCAATCTCCCGGAAGTAACGGGCCGATTCTTCAGGCTGCAACATCATATCCATTAACATGGCTTCACCACGCAGGTCGAGGGCAATATTGAGAACTCCTCCCCAGTTGATATCACCGCACACATATCCGTAGCGCGTTTTCAGGTTATCGATCAGTGTTTGCAAGCGCTTCATGGGAGGCGTTGCGAAGAAACCGTCCACATCGACGGTGAAATCTTCCCGATGGGCACAAAGCACTTGTGGTGCGGCATCTTCGGTATAACGTATCTCGCAGCCGAGTGCTTCAGAAAGAAGATAACCGGCCGCATTGTGTACGGCTCCGATCACGGGAAGATCCTTATTATGATCAGCGCCGAGGCCGAATTCCCCGAATCGGTCATACAGTTCTTTTTCCATGCGCCGTTCGGACTCTACCCGCTTCAAAGGATGGTAGAAAAAGCCTTCGTCGAACGTGATTCCCGTGTTCTTATACCACCACGAAGGGTGGAATACCACCTCTACGGGCAGAGGAAGGTTGGTTAATGGATGGTTGTACATATACAGCAAAGGTTTTAAATATTACTACTGGCAAATCCCGTGTATCATCTCATACACTTCCCGCTGCTCTTCGGGAGTGTCACAATAAGTCACGGCAACAAGCTTCATACCTGGCTTCCAAAGTTCTCTCACCGTACGTTCCACTACCTCCGGACCACCAACAATACGGGCATTGACAATCACCCCGCTGCCGGCAAAAGCTTCAGCAATGGGAGCCGCCGGATTAGGATCGGGATCGGTTTGCGACGAGAAAGCGCCGTCTACCATCCGCAGGCCGGGGATGGACTGCACCGCCGGAAGCTGAGGTGTCCAGTTGCCGCAAGAGTGAAACACCGGTCCGCCGAACGCCTGCCCTACCCGTGCAAAAGCCGGAAGGGCACATTCGATATACTGCTCATTGGAAAGCATCACGATGTTATCATCGCTCTGGCCGTATCCTTCGAGGCACCGTGCTGAGGCAAAACCATGTCCGGGACTGGCCAAACAATCGCCTATCAGCCGCTTCTGTTCGTTTACAAAGTCGATGGTTAGTGTAGCGAGCTGGTCGAGGAACTGTTTTACAGCATCCGGTTCAAGCAACATGTCCATGAAAAGACTGCTATTCTCCACAATCATGGTCGAAGCATTGAGGGGCGACTGAGCATCGGAATAACTCATCGGCAACCTACCTTTGGTCTGTGTAAGGAAGTAGTCGATCATCTCCAATGTATGCCGACCGACTGCCGTCTGAGCGATGGGCGTAGGCATATACTGCAAAGCCTCAGCCGTGGTGGTAAAGCGAGGATGTACCGCCGGCGCCTGTCCGGGGTTCCACACATAGTCGGCTCCGTAAGCGGCTGCTATAGCACCAATACCGTACCACGGTTCGAGAAAATTAGGAATATCGGCTTTGTAAGCCATACTCTTCTGCAAGCACCCGAGCTGCAATTCGAGCGAACGTTTCATATCACGACTTCCGTCGGCAAAGACTTCGGCAGCACGTACCCGCCGGTACACCGCTACCCCACTCTCCGCCCGTTGGAACTCTTCCAGTCCTTTCAGCAGACAGTGTTCATAGGCCGAGAAGGCATCGAAGTCAAACTGTTCAACGGACAATGGCAACACATCGGTTGCCTGTGCGTCGCGCTTGGTTACATCAAAACTCATTTCTTTTATTGTTTGTTTTTCTTATTCAATTCGAATTGTTTCTATACGTGGTATAAACAGTTTCAACAGGAGCCATGCCAACAGATACATGCTGCTGGCTACAGCAAATATCAAGGTATAACTCCCGGTAAACTCCAACATCAACCCTACGAACGATGAAGCCAACGCACCACCGATGGCTCCACCGAAACTAGACAAGGCTACCATCGAAGCCACTACCTCTTTCGGGTAAATATCCGACACGATGGTAAAGATGTTCGATGCCCAGCCCTGGTGCGCCGCTGTGGCAAAGCCGATGACAACGACCACCAACCAGAGGTTATCAATGTATGCCAACGCATTGAGCGGCAATACCAGCAAGGCGAAGATCAGGATCGTTGTCTTACGCGAGAAGTCAATGCTCCGCCCTGACTTAATAAAGCCCGACGAAACAGCGCCGCCGGCTATACCACCCAAACTAGCCATGAGGTAAATGACGATAAGCGGCAACACGGCGTTCTTGATATCGATGCCTTGTGTCTTGTTCAGAAAGTCGGGTGCCCAAAAGAGGAAGAACCACCACACCCAATCGGTGACAAAACGTGAGAAACAAAGTGCATACGTCTGCTTATACCGGAATAACTTCCCCCATTTCATCGATTTTTCGGATGTAGCTGTCACCTCCTCTCCCGATTGTATATACTCCAGTTCGGCCGGTGATACTTTCGGATGGTGCATGGGCGACTGGTAGAATATCCACCAAAATACCAGCCACACAAACCCCAACGCACCGGTGATGATAAATGCCCATTGCCAACCCCATTGCAGGGTAATGGCTACCACAACGACCGGAGCTACAATCGCTCCGATGGTGGAACCGGAATTGAAGATACCCGTGGCAAAGGCGCGGTCTTTCTTCGGAAACCACTCGGCTACCGTCTTCACGGCAGCAGGGAAGTTACCCGCTTCGCCCACCCCCAGGATGGCACGCATCACCCCAAAGCCAAATACCGAACGGGCAGCCGCATGCAACACAGCGCCCACACTCCACACCAGAATAGAGATGGCATAACCCATCTTGCTACCCAGTTTATCGAGCAACCGTCCGCAAAGCAACATCCCGATGGCATAGGCAAACTGGAAAGCGGTAACGATGTACCCGTAGTCGGCTTCGCTCCAACCCAAGTCGTCCTGTATATAGGGTTTCAGCAAGCCAATCACCTGCCTGTCAATGTAATTGATGGTAGTGGCAAAGAAGAGGAGCGATATAACGATCCACCTCACATTGGTCCTTTTTCCGGGTTGTCCGAATATTCTTCCGTTCCTCATAGCATATCTGTGTTTTATCAGAAGACGAAGAATTTGCCGGCATGTACCCAAAAATAGTTCCCGTGCAGATGAAATGTCCTAAATAAGCTCTATCTTTGCTTACACCAAATCTCCTTAAAGGTGCTCCTCATGAAAAAGTTCTCGCTTTTGTTCATTTTAATTCTCATCGCACTCCCTGCTCTAGCACAAAAAGAAAGTGTTATAGTGGGAGCGGAACAGACGCAGGAGTATCTCCCGTTATTGCAGAATAAAAGGGTAGCTGTATTCTCCAATCATACCGGCATGGTGGGCGACCAACATCTGGTAGATATCTTACTGGCGAATAAAATAAATATCGTAGCTATTTTCTCACCCGAGCATGGTTTCCGCGGCAATGCCAGCGCAGGCGAACAGGTATCGAACTCCACCGATCCGAAAACAGGTGTACCCATTCTCTCTCTATACGATGGTAAGCTGGGACGGCCCAGCGATGCTTCCATGCGGAAGTTCGACATACTGGTTGCCGACATACAAGATGTGGGATTGCGCTTTTACACCTATTACATCTCGATCGTAAAATTAATGGATGCCTGTTCGGAATACCAACGCAAAATGCTGATTCTGGACCGTCCCAACCCCAACGGACATTACGTAGACGGTCCGATACTGGACATGAAATACAAATCGGGGGTGGGCTGGTTACCGATACCGGTAGTGCATGGCCTGACACTGGGCGAACTGGCCCGGATGGTCAACGGTGAGCATTGGCTGCCCGCCGGTCGCACATGCGACCTAACGGTGATCCCCTGCCGGAACTACACCCACCAAACGCTGTACCGGTTGCCGATTCCTCCGTCGCCCAACCTGCCGGATATGAAAGCAGTCTACCTCTATCCTTCCACCTGTTATTTCGAGGGCACTCCCGTCAGTCTGGGGCGAGGCACTTCGCTCCCTTTCCAGGTGTACGGACATCCCGACATGAAAGGATACAACTACAGTTTCACCCCACGGAGCTTACCCGGCGCCAAGAACCCGCCCCAACTCAACAAGCAATGTTATGGAGTCGATCTCAGCTCGCTCTCCGATGAAGAGATTCTGAGGAAAGGCATCGACCTGAGTTACATCATCGATGCTTACCACAACCTGAATATAGGCGACAAGTTTTTCAGCTCATTCTTTGAACGACTGATCGGAGTAGATTACGTACGCAGGATGATAGAAAAAGGTAAGAACGCCGACGAGATCAAAGCAACATGGAAAGACGACGTGGAACGATTCAAACGTCAACGCAAACCCTACCTGCTGTACGAAGAGTAATAACTGAAAAACATACATATTCATGAGTCCTCTATCTATACTAATCACCATTGTAGCATATTTCGCTTTACTGTACACCGTGTCGTACGTGGCCGGTCGCAAAACCGACAGCGAGGGTTTCTTTGTAGGCAACCGGAAGTCGTCCTGGTACATGGTGGCTTTTGCCATGATAGGGTCCAGCATCTCCGGGGTAACCTTTGTTTCCGTACCGGGAATGGTGGCAGCCAACAACTTTGCCTACCTCCAGATGGTGCTGGGATTCATGGTGGGGCAACTCATCATCGCATTCCTGCTGGTACCCCTATTCTATAAGATGCAGCTGATGTCCATTTATGAATACCTGGAAGAACGGTTCGGACTCTCTTCTTACCAAACAGGAGCCTGGTTTTTCTTCCTCTCGAAGATGTTGGGAGCGGCTGTGCGCCTCTTCCTGGTTTCTCTCATTTTGCAATTCCTGGTATTCGAACCCTTTCACTTACCGTTTACGCTGAATGTGATTATCACCGTAGCATTGGTATGGCTATACACCTACCGGGGCGGGGTGAAATCACTGATCTGGACCGATTCGCTCAAGACATTCTGTCTGGTGATATCTGTGGTATTGTGTATCTACTACATCGCCTCCGACCTGGGGTTGGGAGTGGGTAATCTGTTTGCAGCCATCTCCGACAACGATTATTCGCGTATGTTCTTCTTTGACGACGTGAACGACAAACGTTTCTTCCCCAAGCAGTTCCTGGCAGGGGTGTTTACCATGATTGCCATGAACGGGCTGGATCAGGACATGATGCAACGCAACCTGAGTTGCAAGAATTTCAAGGATTCGCAGAAGAACATGATTACCAGCGGCATCTCGCAATTCTTTATCATCCTGCTGTTCCTGATGTTGGGCGTTCTGCTCTATACGTACACCGCACAGCACAACATTCAGAATCCACCTAAGAGCGATGAATTATTCCCCATGATTGCCACGGGTGGTTATTTTCCGGCTGTGGTAGGTGTCCTGTTCATTGTCGGGCTGATCTCCTCGGCGTATGCCACGGCAGGCTCCGCATTGACAGCGCTCACCACCTCTTTCACTGTCGATATCATACGGGCGAAAGCACGGGCCGAGTCCGACCTGACACGTATCCGCAAGCGGGTACACATCGGCATGGCGGTAGTGATGGGTATTGTCATTATCGTAATCGACCAGCTGAACAAAACCAGCGTGATCGATGCCGTATACATTCTGGCAAGTTACACCTACGGCCCCATTCTGGGACTGTTCGCATTCGGTATATTCACCAAGCGGAAGGTGCGCGACAGGCTTGTTCCTTTGGTAGCTATCCTGTCGCCTGTTCTGTGTTTCTTCCTGCAAAGAAATTCGCCGACATGGTTCAATGGATATCAATTCAGCTATGAATTGCTGATATTCAATGCTCTGTTTACATTTATCGGGTGCATGCTCATCACCAGGAAACAAAAGAAAATCTGACACAATCAATCTTATTATACATATATGAACAACAAGATAAACTGCTTCATCCCTTTTCTGGAAACCACTCAAGCCGCAGGTACCATCGAAGGATTGCAGGCATCGGGAGTAGTCAACAAAATCTATTTACTATCCAGCTGTCCGGAGACAGAAACCTCTCTGGGAACAGACATTTTTCCGGGGTGCGAGGTACTCAATGTACCGGCTTTGAACAGCAGTGCGACCATGCAGACTATCGCAGCTCATTCTGACAGCGAGTACACGTTGCTTTATACCCGATACACCACACTGAGCCTGGGTTATTTTGCATTGGAACGGATGGTCCGACTCGCCGAAGACTCTCAGGCGGGGATGCTCTATGCCGATCATTACCAGGTGGCAGGCAACGAGCAGAAAAGCGCTCCGGTGATCGACTACCAGATGGGCAGCCTCCGCGACGATTTCAACTTCGGCTCTGTATTGTTCTTTAAGGCGGAAGCGTTGAAAGAAGCTGCCGGTCGCATGAAAGCCGACTATCAGTTTGCAGGTTTGTACGACCTCCGTCTCAAATTGTCTCAGAAAGAATCACTGGTGCACATCAATGAGTACCTGTATTCCGAAATAGAGAACGACAGCCGCAAGAGCGGTGAAAAGATATTCGACTATGTAGATCCCAGAAACAGAGGTGTGCAGATAGAGATGGAAAAAGCCTGCACAGAGCACCTGAAAGAGATAGGCGGCTACCTGGCTCCGGATTTCGAAAAGATAGCCTTCGACGCTGGAAAGTTTGAGTACGAAGCATCGGTGATTATTCCCGTACGCAACCGTATCCGTACCATCCGGGATGCAATTCGGTCGGTACTGAACCAGCAAACCGATTTCAGGTTCAACCTGATAGTCATAGATAATCATTCTACCGACGGCACCACGGAAGCCATCCGGGAGTTTGCAACGGATCACCGCCTGATTCACTTGACACCGGAGCGCAACGACCTGGGAATCGGCGGTTGCTGGAATACGGGTGTGCATCACGAGAAATGCGGGAAGTTTGCCGTGCAACTGGACAGTGACGATGTTTACAAAGGCCCCGACACCTTGCAAACCATGGTCAATGCCTTTTACGAACAAAACTGCGCCATGGTGGTAGGAACGTATATGATGACGGACTTCACGATGAATATGATCCCTCCGGGCATTATCGATCACAAGGAGTGGACGCCCGAAAACGGCCGCAACAACGCACTGCGCATCAATGGGCTGGGAGCTCCCCGTGCTTTCTACACCCCGGTATTGCGGGAAATCAAAGTACCCAATACCAGTTATGGCGAAGACTACGCACTGGGTCTGAACATCTCCCGCCGTTTCCAGATCGGACGGGTGTATGATGTGGTGTACCTCTGCCGCCGTTGGGAAGAGAACTCGGATGCTGCCCTCGACATTGTAAAGATGAACGGACACAACCTCTATAAAGATCGCATACGTACCTGGGAGTTGCAAGCACGAATAGCCATGAATAAAAAGAAACAAGCATGAAGGAAAGCATCCGGAATCTGCTGAACGAGCAACTTCTCTCCTGGGAGTTGGCACGAACCAACTACCAGGCTCTGAAACAAGTCAGAATAAAAGAGCTGGAAGTAGACGGCACCCGTTATCAGGTGCAGTTCAATCCGGCACGCATCATCTCTTCATCGGCCCGGGTAGACGATCAATCGATCCGGGAGCGGGCCTGCTTCCTGTGTACGGAAAACCGCCCGGCCGAACAACAAAGTATTCTGTTCAAGGATCACTACCACATCCTTGTCAACCCATATCCGATCTTTCCCAAGCACCTGACCATACCGGCCATAGAACATACCGGCCAGCGTATACGCTACCGTTTTGCCGACATGCTCGACCTGGCTGCATTCGCCAATGAATACGTCGTGTTCTACAACGGTCCGAAATGTGGAGCATCCGCACCCGATCATGTGCACTTTCAGGCCGGGAGCAAAGGTTTCCTGCCGATAGAAGTAGACTGGAGAGATGGCGCCGCCCAGGTACTGGAATACCAGTCGGCCACCTTGTGGAAGTTGGATGACGCCTATTGTCCGGCCCTGATCATCGAGTCGCCCGACCGGTGGGATGCCGCGGAACTGTTTGACATCACCTACGAATGCATGGAGGCACAATCCCTCGAGGAAGAGCCCATGATGAACCTGCTTGTCTGGGTAAATATCTCGGGCGACTGGGTAATTTGCATCTTCCCACGTAGCAAGCACCGCCCTTCGTGTTATTTTGCCGAAGGAGAAGCCAAGATATTGATCAGTCCGGCATCCGTTGACTTGGGAGGCGTATTTATTACCCCCCGCGAGGAAGATTTCGCCAAGTTGACAGCCGCCGATATTGCAGATATTCTGAAAGAGGTTTGTCTGGCTCCGGCCGAGTTCCGGCAACTGACCCAACGCGTTAAAGATCAGATCAAATAACTTAGACAATGTTCCAATCGTTATGAATGAGCCCAAAGTACAGGTAGGTATTCTCTCCGCATCGCAAGTTGACTTCGTACTGTCAGCCCCTTTTCGCGTGAATGGGCAAGTGTGCGAAGGGGAGCAATCGGCCAGATTTGAGAACGGGAAGATCCGCTGGAAGGACGACCTTTACGAAGAACTAGAATTCGACCCCTCCGATGGGAAAGCTGTTTTTGAACTAAAGGATGTCTCTATTGGTATCAACTTCCATTGGGAGCGAAAAGAGAACCAACGTTTTCAGGGTGCTTTGAAGCTGATTGCAACAAATGGAATGATCACAGCCATCAATATTATCGGAGTAGAAGATTATCTGACCAGTGTCATCTCTTCCGAGATGAGTGCTACCGCCTCTCTGGAACTTCTTAAGGCACATGCTGTTATTTCCCGCAGTTGGCTACTGGCACAAATCCTAAAGAACAAAGAAATAGCCACCAGCCATCAAACCTATTCCACCTGTACACAAACAGACACGACCTTGATTCGCTGGTACGACCGGGAAGACCACACCCATTTTGATGTATGTGCCGATGATCACTGCCAGCGCTACCAAGGAATCACCCGGGCTTCCACCGACAAGGTTCGCAAGGCTATGGAAGCAACCCGGGGACAGGTATTGATGTCCGAAGACACCATCTGCGACGCCCGCTTCTCGAAATGCTGCGGAGGGGCTTTGGAAGAGTTCCGCTATTGCTGGGAAGAAAAAGCATTTCCGTATCTCCAAAAGAAACGGGACAGCATGACCACAACCACCCTACCCGACCTGCAATCAGAGCCGGAAGCAGAGGAGTGGATACGTACCTCACCCGAAGCTTTCTGCCATACAACCGATAAAAAGATATTGGCACAAGTCCTGAATAACTACGACCAGGAAACTACTCACTTCTACCGATGGAAAGTGGAATACACACAGGAGGAACTCTCCCGGTTGATCCTTCAACGTTCGGGTATCGATTACGGACAGATCATCGACCTGATTCCGATAGAGCGGGGTACTTCCGGCCGGATCACTCAACTCAAGATTGTTGGCACCCAACGAACAATGACCATCGGCAAGGAGTTGGAGATACGCCGCACGTTATCGACTTCTCATTTGTACAGTTCTGCTTTTGTTATCGACAAAGTGAATAGCGTAGATGGTGTTCCGGCAAGCTTCATAATCACCGGCGCCGGTTGGGGACATGGCGTAGGGCTCTGCCAGATTGGTGCAGCCGTGATGGGTGAACAGGGCTATACATACAACGAGATACTGCATCATTATTACATAGGTGCTACTATATACGCACGCTATTAAAATATATACCATGAAGAACGGAAGAACCTCTCCCTGGGCGTGGATACCCACCCTTTACTTTGCACAAGGCTTGCCTTATGTAGCCGTGATGACTATTTCAGTCATCATGTATAAAAAGTTGGGTATATCCAATACAGACATTGCCTTATACACCAGTTGGCTCTACCTCCCTTGGGTAATCAAGCCTTTCTGGAGTCCGTTTGTCGACCTGTTCAAAACAAAACGTTGGTGGGTTACCTCCATGCAGTTGCTGGTAGGAGCCGGATTGGCAGGTATCGCTTTTACCATTCCCATGCCTAACTTTTTCCAGAACACGTTGGCCATATTCTGGTTGGTAGCTTTCAGTTCGGCCACCCACGACATTGCTGCCGATGGCTTTTACATGCTATCCCTCAATGTACACGACCAATCCTTATATGTTGGCATCCGCAGCACCTTCTACCGGATAGCGACCATTGCCGGGCAAGGGTTATTAGTAATGCTGGCAGGAGGATTAGAGAAAAGCATGAGTATCTCGATGGCCTGGAGCATCACATTCTATATCCTGGCCGGGTTGTTTGTCGCATTCTTCTTGTATCACAGTTATATTCTTCCTAAACCGGACTCCGATAAACCCGCTGCAAGCAATGTGACCGTATCGAACATACTCGATGAATTCTTAGCAACATTTGCCTCTTTCTTCGAGAAGAAACAAGCCGGAGTAGCCATCCTCTTTATGCTGTTCTACCGATTCCCGGAAGCGCAACTGGTAAAACTGATCAATCCCTTCCTGCTCGATCCGGTTGAGAAAGGTGGGCTGGGACTTACCACCGCTGAAGTGGGATTTGTCTACGGAACCATCGGTATCATTGGGTTGACACTAGGTGGGATTATAGGTGGAATCTGCGCCGCTAAAGGAGGATTACAGAAATGGTTATGGCCAATGGCTTGGAGCATCTCACTCACCTGCCTCACCTTTGTTTACCTGGGATATGCCCAACCGTCGAGCCTGCTCGTTATTAACATCTGCGTTTTCATCGAGCAATTCGGTTACGGATTCGGGTTCACCGCCTATATGTTATACCTTATATATTACTCCGACGGCGAGCACAAAACAGCTCACTATGCCATTTGTACAGGCTTTATGGCATTGGGCATGATGTTACCGGGAATGGCTGCCGGTTGGTTGCAGGAGCATATCGGTTACGAGAACTTCTTTATCTGGGTGATGATTTGTTGCGCAACGACAATCACCGTATGTGCTTTTATTAAGATTGATCCTAATTACGGGAAAAAGGAAATAACTTAATACTCAAATTTTAGTGAGAATGAAACAAACAGTCAACAAACGCCTCCTTGCCCTCGATGTACTACGAGGTATTACCATCGCAGGGATGATTCTGGTCAACAACCCCGGAAGCTGGCAGTATGTCTACACCCCTCTTGCACATGCCCAATGGAACGGCCTCACCCCCACAGACCTTGTATTTCCGTTTTTCATGTTCATCATGGGAATCTCCACTTATATTTCCCTGAAGAAATATAACTTCGAATTCAGCACAGCCGCCGCTTTAAAGATGCTGAAACGCACCGTCGTGATCTTTGCCATCGGACTGGGACTCTCCTGGTTCGCCTTATTCTGCTGGTCGTGGAGCTCACCTGCCGGTGAAGAGGTTTCTTTCTTCACCCGTTTATGGGAATCGGCATGGACATTCGACCGCATCCGTATTCTGGGCGTGATGCAGCGCCTGGCTCTGTGCTATGGAGCCGTTTCCATTATCGCCCTCACCCTGAAGCACAAGCATATTCCTTATCTGATTGCCGCCTTACTCATCGGATATTTCATTATTCTGATAACCGGCAATGGGTTTGAATACAATCAGACGAATATTCTTTCCATCGTCGACCGTACTATTCTGGGTGAAGCGCACATGTACAGAGACAATGGTATCGAACCCGAAGGCCTGCTTAGTACGATTCCCGCCATCGCCCATGTGTTGATAGGCTTCTGGGTAGGGAAACTGATGATGGAGGTAAAGGATATCGACGAAAAACTAAAACGTCTTTTCCTGGCAGGTACCATCCTGACGTTCGCGGGTTTCCTGCTCAGTTATGGTTGCCCGATCAACAAAAAGATATGGTCGCCTACTTTCGTTCTGGTAACCTGCGGGCTGGCTTCCAGTTTCCAAGCCTTGCTTATCTGGATCATCGATATGAAGGGATATAAGAAATGGAGCCGTTTCTTCGAGTCGTTCGGGGTAAACCCTCTCTTCATTTATGTGGCAGCAGGCGTCCTTTCCATATTAATGGGGAGCATCCGCCTTCCATACGGAGAGGGAATGATAAATTTACATGGCTTTGCATACAACATTGTGTTGCAGCCCTTGCTTGGCGACTACCCCGGTTCGCTGGCATTCGCCTTGCTTTTTGTTGCCCTGAACTGGCTCATCGGTTACCTATTATATAAAAAGAAAATATTTATAAAAATATGATACTAATAGCAGACAGTGGTTCCACCAAAACCGATTGGTGCCTGGTGGAACATGGACAATTGGTCCGTCAACTAATTACCAAAGGCACCAATCCTTTCTTTCAATCGGAAGAAGAAATTAGTCAGGAGATAGCTGCATCACTCTTGCCACAGTTGGATACACACATGCTCCAAGCCGTGTATTTCTATGGAGCCGGATGTGCTTTTCCCGATAAGATTGCCACGGTACACCGCGCGCTATCGAAGCACCTCAGTGTACAGGAGAAAATCGAGATCAACACCGATATGCTTGCCGCTGCCCGCGGGTTATGCGGGCATCAACCGGGCATTGCCTGTATCATGGGGACCGGATCGAACTCCTGTTTTTATGACGGGAAGAGCATTACCAGTAATGTCTCCCCCCTGGGGTTCATTCTGGGCGATGAGGGAAGTGGTGCGGTACTGGGGAAACTACTGGTAGGCGATCTATTGAAAAATCAAATGACTGCCGAACTGAAAGAGAAATTCTTCCAACGCTTCGGCTTAACCCCGCCGGAGATTATCGACAGGGTATATCGGAAACCTTTCCCCAATCGTTTTCTGGCCAGTTTTTCTCCTTTTCTGGCCGAGAACATGGAAGAACCGTCTATACATGCGCTGGTTCTGCAAAGCTTCAAAGCTTTCCTGAAACGCAACGTAATGCAATATGATTACCTGCACTATCCGGTACATTTCATTGGGTCGATAGCCTACTACTACCAGCAGGTACTGCGCGAGGCCGCTTCCGAAACGGGAGTACAAATAGGATACATTCAGCAAAGCCCGATGAAAGGGCTGATTCAATTTCACACCACTAACGACTAACAAGTATGACATTCATTAAAATTACCGAGCGACCATCGCTCTACAACAACCTGGAAAGGAAATCTGTCCATGAGATACTGGAGGATATCAACACAGAAGACCGAAAAGTAGCGCTTGCTACCCAAAAAGCAATTCCGCAAATAGTGAAACTGGTAAACCTCATTGTATTTCGAATGAGGCAAGGCGGGCGAATTTTCTATATAGGGGCAGGCACCAGCGGACGTCTGGGGGTATTGGATGCCTCTGAAGTCCCACCCACGTTCGGCCTGCCCCCGACATTGGTTATCGGACTGATTGCCGGCGGAGACTCAGCCTTACGGAAGCCCGTAGAAAATGCGGAAGACAACATGACCCGGGGTTGGGAGGAGTTACAGGAACACAAAATCAACGACAAAGATACGGTGATAGGCATAGCTGCTTCCGGAACGACCCCTTATGTGATCGGAGCCCTGCGTGCTGCCCATGAACACGGGATATTGACTGCATGTATCACCAGCAACCCGGATTCGCCCATGGCTGCCGAAGCAGATATCCCCATCGAGATAATTGTCGGTCCGGAGTACATCACAGGAAGCTCGCGCATGAAATCGGGTACCGGCCAGAAGATGATCCTGAATATGATTACCACCTCGGTGATGATCCAATTGGGACGCGTGAAAGGCAACAGGATGGTCAATATGCAATTAAGTAATCAAAAACTGATAGACCGGGGTACCCGTATGATTGTGGAAGAACTCGGCCTTGAATACGAACAAGCTAAAAAGCTCCTTCTCCTGCATGGGTCGGTTAAGAGAGCCGTCGATGCTTACCGGTATCAATAATCTTTTGATGTTTACCGCTCATGAAAGTCAATTTCTCATGAATGGAATGCTTCCTTTTTTTACTGCATAATAATATAAGCGAACAAGAGTTACATCTATTGTCCGCTTATTTTTTTTCTATTTACAGGAATAAAACCACTCTGATTTTCCGGAAAATCGCTTCTATTGTTAATCATCCCCACTTTTCTGTTATACTAAAAAAATAAGCAACTGATTTTCAACTGATTTTTCAAAGCGCATTGTTATTCTTTGTTAGCCAATCGTAAGCAAAGAGACGCTATATTCGCAATACGAAAGTAAGATTTCTAATTAACCACGAATGAAAAAAACTTTTGCTGTTTACATGTACTTTTTGGCTTTCTATTGTCTTACTTTTCGTACCAGTTCCCTATCTCAGTTCTAACCTGAGCCTTTACTACTGACTTAGTAAAACCTATCTTCGGGGTTGATTAGTATCTCTTGCATGTCGCTTCATTCTGGAATGACATCAAGAGATACTTTTCAACGTTGTTCTAGGTCCTTATTGCGAGGTAAAGGAAGTCTAAAAAAACAAAAAACAAAAGAAAAGCTCAAGTCGGTAAGAAGGTAAATTTGTAACTTGCACCCGATTTAGCTAAACGTTTCGTTAAACATGAGATTATTCTATTTTATAAAACAACTAATGATCCTATCTGTGATCAGTCTTTTTGCCACTTCGTGTACCCATTCCTCTTCTTCCGGCATGGGCGGCAAATCTATATCAAAGGACAACCTAGTCATTATGGATACCTTTTACCACAGCTCCGACAGCAATCAACGAGCGGAGCGTTTCTTGCACCTCGGGCAGTCTTACCAAAGGAAAGAGAGTGTACAGGAAGCTGTGGGAGCCTATTTGGAGGCATTAAGACTCATGCCTAGCAACGACTCACTCGTTACTGCCATCTGCGATCATCTGGGCACCTGCTATAATGAAGAAGATTCTATCCGCTACTTCGCGTCGGGCAAACAATCAAGCGCCCTGCAAGAGGGGCATACCCTTGAAAGCCACAAGCAGGAACTGGTAGCCAAACATCAGCGATACACAGCCATCGCTATTATCTGTTCATTAACCGGATCGGCATTCACGCTAGTCCTTGCCATGTACATCAACCAGCGTAACAAGAGGAAATACGCCAAGTTGCAACAGCAACTTCGGCAGAACCAGGCAGACAAACTTCAACAAAAGCTTGAATTGAAGTATTTGTTGCGTACCCATAAGAATATCGAGAAAGAAAACAGGGAAATGCAGGACAGACTTTTCGAACTGTGGAAACAGAATATTCAAATATGTGCCCGGTTGTTTCAGACCACCTTATCATACAGGAAACTGAGGGTCATGGAAACAACCAAGGTAAAAAAGGAACGGGAAAAGACACATGAAGAAATCGTCCACATACAGAACGAAGTGAACGAGGTATTCGCCACAGCTTTGCAGGAACTTTCGGAGATGAGCAGCGGATTGACACCAGACGATCTGCTGTTTTGCGTACTCAACTATCTGGATCTGTCGACCTCTACCATCAAGATTTGTATGCGGGTAGAAAGTTCACAAGCCTTGACGCAAAGGAAATACCGCATCAAGAAAAACCTGGATGCTTCTACCTTCACCTTCGTATTCGATTCCTCCAACATGAAAGAGGTAAATAGCTAAAGGCCTTATTCCTTTATATCGCCTTCGGCTATTCCACTCGTATTCTTCACCTCCTGGGTGAAGACAAACTGCTTCCCGCTTTGGCATTGTTTTTCGAATTCCTTGGGTACCATGCCAAACTGTTTCAGGAATATTTTGCTAAAATACGAAGGCGAATTGATGCCTACCATGTAACAGATGTCGCCAATGCGGTACTTACCTTCCTGAATAAACTCGGCGGCTTTCTTCAACTTGATTAACCGGATAAAGTCAAGCGTCGACAGATTGAACAAAGTCCTGATCTTGCGCAACAAACTGGAACGGCTCATGCACAACACATCGGCCATACGCTCCACCGTGAAACTGTCGTCCGTGATATTTTCTTCAATGAGTTCGATGACCCTGTTCATAAAGTCCTCATCAGACTTATTCATCTGCATATTATTCACTGAGAAGAAAGGCCGTTTGGAGAATGCATCCCGTTCCCGCCGGCGATTATCAAGCAGCGACAAGATCTGTTCTTTCAGATAATGGAAAGAGAAAGGCTTTTCCACATACGCTTCAGCTCCATATTTCAGTCCGTTGATCTTGCTGTTGATATCGTTCTTGGCCGTCAGGAAGATGAGCGGGATATGCGATAGTTCCAGGTCCGACTTTACTTTCTGGCACAACTGGTAACCATCCATCACCGGCATCATGATATCACTGACAATGAGGTCAATGGAGCCGCCCTTCAGTATCTCCAATGCTTCAGCACCGTTCCTTGCTATTTCTACGGCAAAGTTTTCTTGCAACCGTTCGTGCAGGAAGGCAAGCATATTCTCGTTATCTTCCACCAGCAGCACGGTATAGCCATGAATACCCGTAGCGATGGAGGTATCTTCGTCCAGCACTTCGATATCCTGCTGAAGAGCCCTGTCGCTATCTGTCCACTCCCCTTCCCTGGTCAACGGGATGGTCAGTACAAACACATTCTCTTCGTGCTCTCCTGAATCCAGGAACAAAGCGCCCTTGTGCAACAAGGCCAGCGAACGGGCCAGGGAGAGTCCGATACCGACCCCATTGCGCGGGCCTTCTTTCTTTTCCACCTGATAAAAAGGTTCAAAGATATGCTCTCCGGCTTCCAGAGGTATTTTCGCCCCGTCACTGATTACCCGGATCGTGAAGTTATCTTCATCTTTACTTAGTTCCACACGGGTATTCTGGTTGGAATACTTCAAGGCATTATTCAACAAGTTGCTTACAATCTTGATGATAGCCTCCCTGTCTACAGCCGCCCAGACCTCCTCTTCGATCAGTTGCTGTGAGAATTCCTTCTTGTTCAGGTTGAAAGTGACCTCGAAACGCGCCATGACATCCTTAAGTAATGCCTTGATATCCACCCGCTCGAACTTCATGGTCAGTTTGTTGGCGCCCACCTTCTGGAAATCGAGTAATTGCCCGGTCAGTTCCAGCAAGCGCTTGGTATTCTGTGCCATAACACTGATGTACTTCATCATTTTAGTGTCCTTCACCTCCATCTCTTGTATGGCTTCCAACGGAGCATTGATGAGTGACAACGGCGTACGTATCTCGTGCGCTATCTCCGTAAAGAAATCCACTTTCGATTCGTACAATTCCTTCTCCTTTTCAATCTCGAACACTACCTGCCGTTCTTCCATCTGCCGTTCCTTGCGGCGTCTGTACCACAAGAACCAATAGATGATTGCCAGGGAGATAGCAAATGTATAAGCCATATACGCCCAAACCGATTGCCACCACGGCGGCAGAATCACAATACCGAGCGAACGGATGGAAGCCTCCGCCCGGTTGCCGTCATGAGTTGCCTTCACCTGGAAGGTATATTTCCCCGGAGGCAGTTTGGCATACGATATATTCTGGTTGCTGGCTGCCCGTATCCATTCCTTGTCGAGCGGCTCCATGCGATAGTAATATTGATTCGTTTCGGCCGTCTCATAGCTGAGCAACGCCACATCAAAACTGATATTGGCCTGGTCGTAAGGAAGCGTTACCTCATTGGTATATGCAATACACTGCTTCAATGGAGAATCCGGAGTATGTACGGTCACTTCGGTATTATATATGCTGAACCGGGAGATGTAAAGAGGCGCCAGCGGTTTCTCTTCTTCCTGTATATTCGGATCGAAAGCGATCAATCCGTCCACACCACCGAAATAAAAACGGCCGTCGCAGGCACGCAGGGCAGAATGGTAATTGAACTGGTTACCCAACAGCCCATCTTTCTTGGTAAACACCCGGATATTTCCACTCTCCGGATTGAACTTCACCAATCCTTTATTCGTTCCGAACCACAGGTTGGCCTGGTCGTCTTCCAGGATATTGTATGTCACATCGTCCGGTAAACCCTCTTTGATACTGAAAGTGATAAAATCGTCCTGCCCCTCGTTGTAGCGGCAGATGCCTCCACGGTCGGTAGAGAACCAGATATATCCTTTGCTATCCTGCATGATGGAACTGACCGAATTGGAACTCAACGTATTGCCCTTACCGCTTACATAAACATAGTTGCGATACTCCGACTGTTCCCAATTGCACTTCCATACCCCATTGCCCATGGAGGCCAGCCAGATGGTTCCATCCTGCGCTTCCATGACATCGAATATCCAATTGTACCCCACCGGATCAACCTTTTTATAGCGAGTTTCATGTGGCAGACTGACATACAGCCCCCATCCGGTTCCGATCCACTTTCGACCTTTGCTATCTTTCAGGAAACTATACACACTTCCGTCGGCTATGCCCAACATCCGCTCATCGTGGTTGCTGATTCGCTCGTGCGGCAAGCCGATCACATTCATACCATGCTTGAACACCCCTGTATATACCTGATTATCGTAGCGCTCCACACACAAGGTTACCAAGTGCCCAGGCACATGGTTCTGTACCTGATGCACGCCTCCGGTTTTCGGATTGAGTACATTAACACCATTGTCCTCCGTGCCAATCCAGATACGACCATCGGCATCTTCCGCCAATCCGCGGATACGTTTGGAGTTCAACGAATGTCCTCCACTTCCGGGTACATACTTATCAAACGACAACTTACGTTCGGGTAGATAGTTGACTCCTCCAAACATGGTACCGACCCAGATACCTCCTTTGTAATCCTTATAAATCGTATAAATAATATTATCGGACAAGCTAAACGAGCGCATCAAATCTTCTTTCAGATGCACCACGCTGTTCTTCTTCTCGTTGATAATAAAAAGTCCGTGGTGCGAACCCACCCAGAGTTCATCACCGTAACTGAGCACATCACGCAGAAATGTTTTTCCTTTCTCGGAGAAAAAGATTTCGTTCAGCTCACGGGTACGGGTATTGTACTTCAACAGTTCTCCTTCGTGTATGGCAAGCACAATCTCTTCGCCCTGAAAACAAAGGCTCATGATATTCTTTCCCACCAGCGAACGTCCGCTACGATCGACCAGATGTTGCTCGAAAACATCTTTCTGTGCATTGTATTTGAACAACCCCACTCCCGAAGTTCCGACCCACACCTCTCCTTTTCCATTAACGCCAATGCAGCCGGGGCTCTCGTCCTTGAAATTACTTTTGTCCGTGATGGGATAAAAGCTCGACTTGCCGTCTTTGAAGCGGAACACGCCCTGGTCGGGTATAAGCGCCCAGATGTTTCCCGACAAATCGTCGAGAATCTCCGCCACCCAGTTGTCCGGCGTAATGCCCTCGGGTGAGCGCGGGTTCTGAAAGGTAAAAATATCTTCGGCAGGATTGTACACATAGATTCCCCGGTCGGTTCCCACCCACAGGTTACGCTGCTTGTCTTCGTACAGCGCACTGATATTATGGTTACCCACTCCAGCTTTCAGGTCGTCGCAGTTAAGTTGAAGAATGGATGTTCCGTCGTAACGGTTCAGCCCGTTCTTCGTACCGAACCACATAAATCCGTAACTGTCTTGCAAGATAACTTTCACATTGCTTGCCGACAAACCATTTTCGCCATCAATGTGAGAGAAATAAAAATTAGATGACTCTTGCCCGTAAGCACTTGGAGCAAGGCCAAACAATATAGATAATACGAAGAGGAAGAAGGGGATCTTTTTCATGTTATTCAATACTAGATATACGCAAAGATAGATCAAAAACTAAATAAAGAAAGCGTATGACGCATTTGTTTCATTAATAGACGTTTTTGTTCTTTTTTGCTTTTCTATTTTCCTATACTTTTGTATCATGGGATAATTCGTCATTCAACAGGCGAAGGATATAGCCCATAGTGACGAAGAAGAAGCAGCCCAAAGGGACATCAGAAATGGATAAGTCATCAGTATAAGTCAATCATAGCCGGAAAGCCCTCGCTCCACCCGGATGTACGACCCTCTTAGATCCGGGTGTACATCCGCTCTACATCCGGGTCTGAGAGGGCCGTACATCCGGGTGGAGGAAAGACCTTCTAAGTCAGAAACCGAGCGAAGATACTATTAAAACGAGCAGATGCCGGCTTGACAACAAAAGAACGTAAGGCTCTTACAATCAGCCGTATAGTATAAATAAAACACCCAGGGTGCGTAGGAGGTGCGTAAGAGAAACCAATCGCTCTTACGCGCCTCTACCCCCGATGAATAAAGGGTTTGAGCGCAGGCGCGTAAGTGCGTGGGTAATTTTTAAACCTCTTGGGGGAAAAGCCCAAAATAAAACTCCCGTTTTCTGTTCTGTTCCGAAGACTGAAAACGGGAGTATCTTTATTGTAGAAAAGCTATTTAATGATTTCGTACAATTCCAGATCGAAAATCAACGTTGAATATGCCGGTATGTTGCCATTGGCTACATCTCCATATCCCATTTCCCAGGGAATATATACCATCCACCGCTCGCCGACTTTCATTCTCTGCAAAGCCTCTGACCAGCCAGCTACAATGTTTCCGTTTACGGCAAAACTACTGGGACTATCATATACAGACGGATTGGCACCTGAGAAATTCTCGTCAAACGTTTCTCCAAAAATATACGTACCACGGTAAAAGGCCTTTACTGCATCGGTATACTTTGGCAACTTATCTCCTACAATATTGCCATCCGGCGTAATATCTTTGTAGTAAATCAGGTCTTTAGGAGCTGTTGTCGGTACTAACACATTCAACCCGCCATGATCCGGTTGGGTATTATACACCGTTTCCAAAGAGTCCATAAAAGCCTCGTTGCGCGGTTTCCAGTTGTCGAATTTAGTGGCTTCCGTAGTCTCTTCACAAGCAGTAAAGATAAATACCAGCAGCAACAGAGGCAGGAAATAGATTTTCTTATTCATTCATCAAGTATTTATTGGATAGATTTCAACAGAGAAGTAATGCTTACTCTGTCGGCAATGTAATCGTTCAAGTCGGACACCGGAATACGAACCTGTTGCATGGTATCACGGTGACGCAACGTCACGCAACTGTCTTCCAGCGTCTGATGATCTACAGTTATACAGTACGGAGTACCGATGGCATCCTGACGACGGTAACGTTTTCCGATGCTGTCTTTCTCGTCATACTGGCAGTTGAAGTGGAATTTCAGGTCGTTCGCTATTTCGCGGGCCTTCTCGGGCAGACCGTCTTTCTTTACCAACGGCATAATAGCCAGTTTCACCGGAGCAAGAGCTGCGGGGAGTTTCAATACCACACGACTTTCGCCGTTCTCCAGTTGCTCTTCGCAATAGGCCGAGCTCATTACGCTGAGGAACATACGGTCTACACCGATCGAAGTTTCGATAACGTACGGAGTGTACGATTCATTCAGTTCCGGATCGAAGTATTTGATGCTCTTTCCGCAGAATTTCTCGTGTTGCGAGAGGTCGAAATCGGTACGTGAGTGAATACCTTCCACTTCTTTGAAACCGAACGGCATCAGGAACTCGATGTCGGTAGCAGCATTGGCGTAGTGAGCCAACTTATCATGATCGTGGAAACGGTAATGATCATTGCCGAATCCCAGCGCTTTGTGCCATTTCATACGAGTAGCCTTCCACTGTTCGAACCAGCTGAGTTCTTCACCCGGACGAACGAAGAACTGCATTTCCATCTGTTCGAATTCGCGCATGCGGAAAATGAACTGACGGGCTACAATCTCGTTACGGAATGCCTTACCGATCTGAGCGATACCGAAAGGAATCTTCATGCGACCGGTTTTCTGTACATTCAGGTAGTTCACAAAGATACCTTGTGCCGTTTCCGGACGGAGGTAGATCTTCGCAGCGCCTTCGCTGGTAGAACCCATCTCGGTAGAGAACATCAGGTTGAACTGACGCACATCGGTCCAGTTCTTGGTTCCTGAAATGGGACATACGATTTCTTCGTCTATAATGATCTGGCGGAGGTCCTCCAGGTTGCTGTCGTTCAAAGCTTTGGCAAAGCGGGTATGCAGGGCTTCGCGTTTGGCCTGGTATTCAAGCACGCGACCGTTGGTAGAACGGAACTGAGCTTCGTCGAACGCGTCGCCGAACTTCTTGGCAGCTTTCGCCACTTCCTTGTCCATCTTATCGTCGTACTTTGCCAGTTGATCTTCAATCAAAACATCGGCACGATAGCGTTTTTTAGAATCTTTGTTGTCAATCAACGGGTCGTTGAATGCATCCACGTGTCCGGAAGCTTTCCAGATAGTGGGGTGCATAAAGATAGCTGAGTCGATGCCGACAATGTTCTCGTGCAGCAGCACCATGCTGTCCCACCAATATTTTTTAATGTTATTCTTCAGCTCAACACCCATCTGTCCATAGTCGTACACTGCACCCAGTCCGTCGTATATGTCACTCGAGGGAAATACGAAACCATACTCTTTACAATGTGATACTAATTTCTTAAAAACATCTTCTTGTGCCATTGTTTTATTTACAAATTATTCATTTACAATTACAAAACGGACTGCCACTACGTTGTGGTTCCGCGAAATAATCTGCAAAGTAAATGATTTTTTTCAATAAAAGTCGTATTTTTGCCTGCACACATCCTTATTATGGTGTAAAAAAGATAATTTGTTGTTAAAAACAAGAGGAATCTGATAGACATGAGCGACGAAATCAATGAGATGAACAAGATATCCGATGGGCATTCGGACTATAAACCAGCTGATACACATGACGAGAGTGTCAAGCACCAACTCACTGGAATGTACCAGAATTGGTTCCTGGATTATGCTTCGTATGTGATCCTGGAGCGTGCCGTACCCCATATCAACGACGGTTTCAAACCGGTACAAAGACGTATCCTGCACTCCATGAAACGGCTGGACGACGGACGTTACAACAAGGTAGCGAACATCGTAGGACATACCATGCAGTTTCACCCGCATGGCGACGCCTCCATCGGCGACGCGCTGGTACAACTCGGGCAGAAGGACATACTGATCGACTGCCAGGGGAACTGGGGAAATATCCTGACTGGCGACGGTGCGGCTGCCCCCCGTTACATCGAAGCGCGCCTGTCGAAGTTTGCCCTCGAAGTGGTGTTCAACCCCAAAACAACCGAATGGAAACTCTCGTACGACGGGCGTAACAAAGAACCCATCACGCTACCGGTGAAATTCCCCCTGCTGCTGGCACAAGGGGTGGAAGGTATCGCCGTAGGTCTTTCGTCGAAAATATTACCGCACAACTTCAACGAATTGTGCGAAGCAGCTATCAACTACCTGCGTGGTGAAGGATTCAAGCTCTACCCCGATTTCCAGACAGGCGGCTCCATCGATGTATCGAAGTACAACGACGGCGAACGCGGCGGTAGCGTGAAGGTACGCGCAAAGATCGAGAAGGTCGATAACAAGACACTCTCCATCACCGAACTTCCATATGGGAAGACCACTTCGAGCATGATCGACTCCATCCTGAAAGCGGTGGAAAAAGGTAAGATCAAGGTACGCAAGGTGGACGATAACACGTCGGCTACGGTAGAAATCCTCGTGCACCTGGCACCGGGCGTCTCTTCGGACAAAACGATCGATGCCTTGTATGCTTTCACCGACTGCGAGGTGAGCATCTCGCCCAACTGCTGTGTCATCGACGATCACAAACCTCATTTCCTTTCGGTCAGTCATGTGCTGCGCAAATCGGCCGACAACACCCTCGACCTGCTTCGCCAGGAATTGGAAATCCGCAAGGGAGAACTACAGGAAAGTCTTCACTTCTCCTCCCTTGAGAAAATATTCATTGAAGAACGTATCTATAAGGATAAGGAGTTCGAACAGGCCAAAGACATGGACGCCGCCTGCGCACACATCGACGAACGGTTGACTCCTTTCTACCCGCATTTCATACGCGAGGTGACCAAAGATGATATCCTCAAGCTGATGGAAATCAAGATGGGACGCATCCTGAAATTCAATACCGACAAAGCGGAAGAGCTCATCGCCCGCATGAAAGAGGAGATTGCGGAGATCGACGCACATCTGGGCACCATCGTGGAGTACACCATTAATTGGTTCCGGATGCTGAAAGAGAAATACGGAAAAGATTTCCCGCGACGCACCGAACTGCGCAACTTCGACACCATCGAGGCTGCCAAAGTGGTAGAGGCCAACGAGAAACTCTACATCAACCGCGAAGAAGGATTCATTGGCACAGCTTTGAAGAAAGACGAGTTTGTAGCCAACTGTTCGGACATTGACGATGTGATCATCTTCTTCCGCGACGGACGTTACCTCATCACGGCCGTGGCCGACAAAAAATTCGTGGGCAAGAACATTATCTATATCAATGTGTTCAAGAAGAATGACAAGCGCACCATTTACAACGTGGCTTACCGCGATGGGAAAGACGGGACACATTACCTCAAACGTTTCTCCGTTACGGCCGTGATACGCGACCGCGAATACGACGTGACCATGGGAACACCCGAATCGAAACTCAGCTATTTCAGCGCCAACCCCAACGGCGAGGCCGAAATCATCAAGGTGACACTAAAACCCAATCCGCGTGTACGCCGTATCATCTTCGAACGCGATTTTAGCGAAATCTCCATCAAGGGCCGTCAGGCGCAGGGAGTCATCCTCTCCCGCCTGCCGGTACACAAGATTGTGCTGAAACAGAAAGGCGGCTCCACGCTGGGCGGACGTAAAGTATGGTTCGACCGCGATGTGCTCCGCCTCAACTACGACGGACGTGGCGAGTTCCTGGGTGAGTTCCAAAGCGATGACACCATTCTGGTAGTGCACAACAACGGCGAGTTCTACACCAGCAACTTCGACCTGAGCAACCACTACGACCCGAAGGTAAGCATTATCGAGAAGTTCGACGCGAACAAGGTTTGGACAGCTGTGCTGTACGACGCCGATCAGCAGAACTATCCCTATATCAAACGCTTCTGCTTCGAAGGCAGTACGCGCAGGCAGAATTACCTGGGCGAGAACAAGAACACCCAACTGATCCTGCTGACCGACGAGTGCTATCCACGCCTGGAAGTGATATTCGGCGGACATGATAACTTCCGCGAACCACTGCTGATCGATGTGGAAGAGTTTATCGCCGTCAAAGGATTCAAGGCGAAAGGAAAACGCCTGACTACCTTTTCCGTAGAAACGATCAACGAACTGGAGCCTATCCGCTTCCCCGTCCCGGCCGAAGAACCGCAGGAAGTAACGGACGATAATCCCGAGAACCTCGACCCGGACAGCGGGAAAAGCGAAGGCGATATCCTGGATGAACTGACCGGGCAAATGAAACTTTTTGAGTAACCTCACCTTACCCTCTCCTTCCCGGGGAGGGTATAATTATAGAATAGAATGAGAAGAACCAAGATTGTGATCCTATTACTGTTGCTGTGCGGACATTGGCTTTCCTCCCACGGACAGACAGACTCTATCCAGGCAAACCGTTATGTGACGCGAGCCACCATGTACGGGCTGGGCAGCAGCAGCGTATTCGACACCTATCTTTCGCCGCAGGCCTATAAGGGCATCGACTTCCGCATCTCACGCGAAAGCATGCGTATGACGAACCTGTGGGACGGGAATGTATCGGTACAGAACTTTTTCCAGGCCGATGTCAGCTATACGCGCAACCGGGCAGACAACAACCACACCTATGCCGGACTGGCAAACTGGAGCTACGGCTTGCACTACCAATTTCATATTACGGAAAATTTCAAGCTACTGGCAGGAGCCTTGGGCGATGCCAACCTGGGATTCGTATACAATCCGCGAAACAGCAACAACCCCGCTTCGGCACGGGCATACGTTAACCTCGACGCATCGGGGATGGCCATCTGGCACCTGAAGATCAAGCGTTACCCGATGGTGCTCCGCTACCAGATCAACGTACCGGTGATGGGCGTGATGTACTCGCCGCATTACGGAGAATCGTACTACGAAATCTTCTCGTTGGGCAACAGCAGTGGGCTGATTAAATTCACCTCCCTGCACAACCAGCCCTCCCTGCGGCAGATGCTGACGGTAGATCTTCCCATCGGCATTGCCAAACTACGTTGCGGCTATGTGTCCGACCTGCTGCAATCGGATGTCAACGGCATTCAAACCCATACCTATTCACATGCGTTCATGGTAGGAGTCGTGAAAGAGTTCTATATGCTCCGCAACAAGAAAGGGCATTCGCTTCCCCCCACCATCGGAGCTTACTAAAACAATCGGAAATGAAGAAATTAATCAGACATATCCTCCTGACGATCTGCTCCCTGCCCTTGCTGGCGGGTTGCATCGGAGAAAAAGAGTATGCCGACGACCCGTTCGGCAATTTCGAACAACTGTGGCGTATCATCGATGAACAGTATTGCTACCTGGACTACAAACAGGTAAACTGGGACGCCATCTATGTGGAGTACAAGAAACGCATCACCGCCAACATGACCAGCGAAGGTCTTTTCGAGGTTCTGGGCGACATGCTTGACGAGCTGAAAGACGGGCACGTAAACCTGTCGGCAGCTCACAACGTGGCCCGTTACTGGAAGTGGTACGAAGACTATCCGCACAACTTCAACTCGGACATCCAGCGCAATTACCTGAAGACCGACTACCGCATTGCCGCCGGCATCAAGTACAGAATACTGGAAGACAATATCGGCTATATGTACTACGAGAACTTCTCGTATGGAGTAGGAAACGGCAATATGGATGAAGTGATGTCCTATCTCGCAGCCTGCAACGGTATCATCATTGATGTGCGCGACAATGGAGGGGGTAACCTGAGCAACGTCAACACCATTGCCTCCCGTTTCACTAACGAGAAAGTACTCACAAGCTACATCCGTCACAAAACAGGAAAAGGTCACAGCGACTTCTCCGACCCGGTAGCCATCTATCTCGAACCATCGAGCAGCATCCGCTGGCAGAAGAAAACCGTAGTGCTAACCAACCGCGAGTGCTACAGTGCAACGAACGACTTCGTGAATACCATGCGTCTGCTCCCCAATGTCACTACCATGGGCGACAAGACGGGTGGTGGCGGCGGTCTTCCTTTTTCATCGGAACTTCCCAACGGATGGGGCGTACGCTTCTCGGCCAGCCCGAACTTCGACCCGCAAATGAACCACATCGAAGGCGGCATCGATCCGGATATAAAAGTAGACATGACCACCGAAGACGTGAACAAAGGCAAGGACACCATTATCGAAACGGCTCGCCAATTGCTCAACAAGTAAAACTTTCTGTTCTTTCGTTTGTCAACTTCAAAATAATATCTATCTTTGCACCGCTAAAGAAAATTAGCACACCTGCTTGCGGGCGTGGCGTAATTGGTAGCCGCGCCAGACTTAGGATCTGGTGTCTAGCGACGTGGGGGTTCGAGTCCCTTCGCCCGCACAAGCAAAAAGCCTTCGGAATTGCTCCGGAGGCTTTCTTTTTTGTGAACCAATAATCCCCCAGCTTGCACAGCAAGACTGAGGGATACCGGTTTAGACAAGAAAAAGAGATTTAGATTTAGATTAACTTATTCTATACATAATGAAGCGTCCGGTTCCCTCGCCCGTATAAACTGCACTGGGCTCCGCTTTCACTTCCGGGTTACCCGCCGCTTCTATCGGATAAAGATAGAGTTTCCAATGAGTAGCCGTATTGGTTAATATGGCCAGCACACGTATTTTAGTAGTGGCTCCGGAATACACATACCGCATATGAGAAATCGTTTCGCCCGCAGGCAACGTCGCAATTAGTTTCTCTCTTTCGGCAAGACCGGTGGCATTCATGTGGTAATAGGCCTTATTGTCCTTAGCAAAATACACAAAATTACCGCTCGATGCGCAACAACGGACTGTGGATTGCCCCAATAAGCAATCAGACGGTATTTCGTTGAGGTTATTAAACATGCGGGTATTGACTGTAGCCTGAGTAAATCCGTATGGCACCTGACCAATAGAGTAACTGTTCTTTTCCGTGCTTTTCAGTAGGACGAAAGCCTGTTGAGCACCCCCTCCGTCGGCATCAGACGCAAATGCATCCACCATAGTATAAGGTATATTCTTCATAGGCACCTGCTTCCCGGCTATTGTCTGGGTTGGCAAAACCACAAAATCATCACCACTAGGGGAACAAGCCATAAAAGAATTAGTCAGATTATCGAACACCAACACATCGCCAAAGAAGTTGACGCACAAAAACTTCGGAAATAGAGAATAAGTTCCGACTCTGGCTCCACTGTACTTTCCTATATTTATATACATTCCATAAACAGAATACAATTTCCCTCCATTCATCAAATGCTGATTCCCCTGGTTACTACCCGTCCAAATACTCTGCGGCGCACACTCCATTGGCGAATAGGTTTGCTCCGGAAAGTCCTTCAACAACATCAGGTCCGCGGCATTAAATGTACGGATATCTTCCGTACTCATTACATGCAATGCTTTGAAAGTCTCCCGGGTGGTAACTTCATCAACTGTTACATTATGAAAGTAACGCACTTGATACGACATTTCCACAGCATTACCTTTGAGTTGATTGAGATTACCGCCCAATACATCAGCATGCATCTCTCCTTCATTCGTTATGTAATCGAAATCAGTTTCATTGTTACGATCTTTCAACACATACCATCCTTTATTAACAGTCGTGGCTTCTACCCTTAACATCACCTGTTTCCGTTTATATATATCTTTCGCAGGATCACGAACAAGCAGATTCAGATAATAACTTCCTGCTTTCAGCGCTACCCTGAAATCAAGATCTTTCTCTGTTCCTATCACCGTCTTTCTAGGAAGATTGCTCATTGCTTGGGTTTCAATCACAAACCAACTGTATGTATACTGCACCCCTTTATCCATATTCTCAACCAATGGAGTGATCTGCAACTGATCCCCCTGCGTTATTGTTATTTCCTCTTCCAGTCCTCCGATTTTTACCGGAAGAACTCCGTCCGCACTTACATAGTCGTAATTCCCCAGATCGTCCACACAGGCCGAAAACACCCAGAAACACAACATTACAAAATATATTAGCTTTTTCATATCTGTATCTTTGTTAATTAAAATTCGACAGGAACATCTGGATTTATTTCCGAGTATGGTTTAACATGTGTAGCGTTATAATCAGCCAATGCTTGCCGGGCTACTTTTCCCATCCAGTTGTTATAAGCCATTTCCCTTGGTACAGTTTCCCAATCGGTATGTCCGGTAGACTGAATGATAAGCCGCATTTTTTCCACCCCCCATGTCGGTCCGAAAATAACACTCCATTCATTATCCCATATTCTAGGTTTGCTCACCGTATCAGTCATCTTGACCACATAACTACGCCATCTGTTTATTCCCAAACGGAAATGTTCATTCTCAGCGACCGCCAATCCCAATCTTTTTTCTCCACTTTTTAACGACTCGTCACGTAGTAGAATGACCGGTACTTCCACATAAGCCGCATGAGCCGGAATACGCATAAACGTTTTCACTTCTGCATCATCAAAGGCTATAAAATGTACACCTGCTACAGCAGCATTCGATTTCCCGACATTCGTCTGGACCAATTTGATAGGACGATCGTAATCTGTCAGCATCCCCGTCACATTCACCCGCACATAGACTGTATCACGAATAACACTCTCTTTCTTAAAAAAGAATGAATAAGCAAGACTGTCCTGCTTCGCGTCCGGATGAAAATAAATACCCGGATCGTTCACGTAATCATCCATTTGGGTTGCTTCACAGCCGATGGCTAAGAGTATAGCCATCAGTGCACTCATATGTATTAATATCTTTCTCATATCTTCAATGTTTATTCAAAATCGGTTAATCCTTTGGGTTTCGGTAATACATAGCCTCCAGCAGGCACATTGTAAGGGGTAGGCCAGGTCAGTTGCTCATAATTGTGCATCTTGTAGAAGAAGAACAATTGGCCTTCGCCATAAAATTCTTTTCTATATTCCTTCTCCAAACGAGACAACAATGCACTCTCGCTACCAAAAGTAGGATCGTCGATCGTACTGGATAAGGCTCTGGTTTGGCGGTATTTCACAAAATACTCTTTTGCTTCCCCCGCAGGCAAGTCTTCGGACAGGATCAGATACATCTCTACATAACGTATCAGCGGCACCCGGTTATCATATTTAATAGTTCCATTTCCGATATATTTATAGAAATGATGCGACCTATCGCCAGCTGCATTAACTTTTTCCTCCCAGTAACGTGTTCCGACATGGCGTATATCATTGACATGTATCGTGCTCTCATACGCTGAGTTTACCATATTCACGGTTTGTGTCAGCGGCGGAGAGGACACTGCATACAACGGATCGAAAGTAGTCTGCAGGTCGGGATTGTTCAGCCCAAACAAATGTTCCTGATACATAGTCAATGTGGCAAAATTATAGAAGAAATACGCTTCGTCGCAAAGCTCAAATTTCTTGGCATCGATCACCATCCGGGCATACTTTGCAGCCTGCTCCTTGTCGCCGATCCAATGATACAGGCGAGCCTTGGTGGCCAAAGTAGCGAAATAGTTAAAACGTGATTGACGGAAGTACTGCCAACTGTCTGCCGGGACATTTGGTTCGCCTATATTGGAAAGGAACTTCAGGCTATCTACTTTCGTATGCACCAACGGATCGGAAGCTTTCAAAAGGTTCTCGGCATCATTCAAATCCTTCTCAATGGAAGTAACCACTTCTTTCCATGTTTTGGACAATAATTTCGAGGTATTCGTCGTCATTTCCGTCACATACGGAATGGTTTTATTGCCGTCTACTGCTTGCGATGGAACCGGACCAAAGAAACGAAGCAGTTCCAGGTGCATAAATGCACGCAATCCCTTGGCTTCTCCTTCAATCAATTTATCATTATTATACGAGAACGTCACACTCGAACCCTGCAAATTCGTCAGCACGTCATTGAGCTGAGAGATCGCATTGTAATAGCTCGAAAACACCGTACTGATCGTGTTTTCCGCACTGGAAGTGGTATATCTGTGATTTGAAAAACTATTTAAGGTAGAGCCCTGATCAGAAGGAATGATCCACATACGTGCCAATGCATCGCCCATATACATGGTTGTGTTTCTTCCGTACAAAGCAGGTTCGCCCATTTTAATGTAGACTCCGGTCAACGCTTTTTTGTATCCATCTTCCGTTTCGAACAATTTTTCAGCTTTCATCTGAGACCTTGGATTTACATCCAACCAGTCGTTGCAACTTGCAGTCATAGCACCCCAAAGGCACAATGACAATAAATAATATATATTTTTCATACCTTCCATACGTTTAGAATCTTGCAGTTAATGACATTGAGCACTTACGTGAGAACGGGTAGCTGGTACCTCTTTCCCTCTTGATAGTAGAAGTCCAGAATAAATCTTCCAGATAGGTAGTCATCGACAAGTAAGAAATGCCGAGATGCTTCTTGACCCAAGCCGCCGGGAATTCATATCCCAGATTCATGGAAGACCCATAAAAGGCATCATCCTTAAAAACGAAACGGGAAGTCGCATAGGTATGCGAACGATCTTTCACACTCTTAAACGTGACAATATCTCCCGGTTCCTTCCAACGATCGGTCAACACGCGTCTGTCGCCATTATTATTTGGATCGATGTTTTCCACCTTATTGGCAAGCGTTGAATTGTAAGCATAACCACCCATACGATAACCCATGAAAATATTGAGAGTGATTCCCTTATAACGCACACTGGTATTGATCGTTCCCGACACTTTGGGTTGAGCCACTCCGCAAGGTACCTTATCTGATGCATACCATGTGAAAGTCTCCGTACCGTCTTTTCTGATGAAGATCTCTTTTCCGGAGGCCGGATCGATACCTTTGGAACGCACAGCATAAATAGTATTCATCGATTCTCCTTCTTTGAAAAGGAAACTGGGATTGTAAGATTCCTGTTTGCTCAATGTTTCGTTCAATGCCTTCAACGAGTTGGAAATCTCCTTAATCTCATTCGAGTTATGAGCAGCCTTGATACCTACTGTCCAGCGAAAATCTTTCTTAATATTCCGGATAATCTGGGCGGATACATTCGCTTCAATACCTTTATTAAGCACTTTACCAACGTTCGCTTTGTAACTTTCGAAACCACTGGAAGTGGGTAGATTTACGTCGGACAACAAGTTATCCGTCATTTTATGATAGGCATCTACGCTGATCTGCAAACGGCGTTTGAACATTTCCAGATCGGCACCCAAGTTGAGTTGGGCACTTTTTTGCCATTTCAGGTCCGGATTACCATAAGCCATCGTATACACGCCGTACCATCCTTCCGAACTTTTCCCTCCGTAATCCTGGTAAGTACGCATACCCAGATAAGAAGCGAAGTTCTGAGATCCGGTAAGACCATACGAAACTCTGACACGGGCAATATTCAAAATATTGCTACCCATCAGGAACTTCTCATTGTGGATGTTCCATCCGACACCTGCTGACCAAAAAGGTGCAAATTTATTATTGGAACCAAAGCGGGAAGACCCGTCGTACTTGCCGTTCAAGTCAATAAAATAACGTTTGTCGTACGTATAACGGGCATTACCCAGCACACCGACTCCCCTGCCGATGGATTCGCTTCCGCCTGGACGCCCATCTTTCAGGTATTGGCTTGCCATGCCGAGAAAGTCCATATTATTCACGGAAATACCCTCGCCCACCATTGTGTAGGACTCAGATTGCGACTCGCTGATGGTAGCTCCCAAACCGACGAAAACCTGATGCTGCCGATTGAAATCTTTGGAAAAGTTCAGCGTAACACGTCCTTCATAATTAAAAGAGTCACCGCTGGTATAGGTATAGCGGCCTTTACGGCGATAATTCTCGTCCACATATTTTTCGAACATGGTATCATCTGCGCAAACATAGACATCCGAACGATTGAAATTCTTTGTGTAGGAGAACTGTCCCCGAAGAAACAAAGATCTTGTCATAATCCACTCCACGGAGAAGTTATTGACAATCGAGGTATAACTACCAGTATTCTTATTGGGTAACAAAGCATTGTATAATGGATTATACACTTTTGTGGTCTTATTTAGATTACGATAATAATAATTCTCCATGATTTTAATCAGATTCCCATCTTCATCATAAGGGGAGAAATAGCTATTCAACTTACAATACTCACTGAACTCTCCATAAGGAGAATTCTGAGAGTTGTTACTGGTTATTTGCAGCCTGTTCTGAAAGTTCAGTGTTTTGAAACGATACAGCAAAAACATTTCTCCATTGAATGTCTTACGTTCCGACCCTTTCATAGCTCCCTGAACATTGTTATAAGAGATGCTGGCTCCATAGCGAAGACTCGGGTCGCCCCCTTCCAACTGAATACTGTGACGCGATCCCGTTCCGGTGCGAACCGGGTAGCTCAACCAATATGTATCGACACCTCGCTCCACGTCGGTCTTACGTTTATTATAGAGGTCCTGCAAGTCGAGTTCATTCAAGGCACTCCCCGACATTTCGTACAGACCGGCTGCTTTCTCAAATTGCAGCTTTTCGGTCGAGTTCATCAGATTGTAAGAGCTCAAATCGGGCGCCTCGATACTCAGGGTACCCCTGTAGGTGAACCGGAGTTTTCCCGCTGCGATTTGTTTGCTGGTAATCACCACCACTCCGTTCGAACCTTTCGATCCGTACAATGCGGTGGCATTGGCATCCTTCAACAGCGTCACACTCTCTACCTGATTTTCGTCCAAGTCCATAAAACGCGTCAGGCTAATCTCAAAGCCGTCCATAATAAATAAAGGCTGATTGGCCGCACGTTGGTTCTCGGCACTTAGCTGCGCGTCTTTCACATCGGTTGGCAAGCTAGACGCTCCACGAATCGTAATAGAGGGCAGATTGTTAGGGTCGGAACCTACCGCAATATTATCGGCAATATTAAAACTGGGGTCCAGGTTACGAATGTTGGAGATAATACTGCGGCTACCTGCTGCTTCCAACTGATCACGGGAGAAGCTGGTAGCTGCACCCGTATAGCTCTCACGCGGTTTACTGAACACGCCGGTCACCACTACTTCGTCCAACATGGAGAAGTCTTCCTTCATTTCGATGTTCTTCAACACTTCATCTTCACTACCCGGTTTTATGATGAACTCCAATGGTTTCATACCAACGTATGTAAAAATCAAGGTAGAACTTGTCGTGGGAACACGCAAAGCAAAGACTCCATTCACATCCGTGACCACCCCTAAGGCGGTGCTTTCCTTCAAACGAACACTCACACCCGTCAAAGGTTGATTCTCTTCATCCATCACTTTTCCCCTCACGATACGGTCCTTCGTTGATGGAGTAGTTGCAGGTTTAGTGTTAGTTTTCGAGATTGTAAGGAACTCTCCCCTACGCGAATACGTAAAAGGTTTGTCTTTCAAGACAATGTCCAACGCTTCTGTCACAGTCTTCCCGTCCAGGTTGGCTGTAACCATGTGCTTTTCCACATCTTCCTTGTTAAAAATTAGTTTTGCCCCCGATAATGTACCTATTTTCTTCAGTACTTCCGATAGGGGCTCATTGCTTACTCTCAAACGAATCGTTTTCTGCTCTTGAGCCTGAGCAGTCAAACATAATGTGCAAATGAGAGTCAGGACACACAACGTCCTTTTTAGTAGCTTCTTAGGTTTACAGAAAGAGACTACAGGTTTTTTTTCGTTCTCTTGCATAGATAGATGTTTTTGAATTTAAGTATTAGGAAATTATTTATTGCATCTTCCTTATATAGGTTTTACTTTATTAACTTATTGAATCACAAGCGGATCAGAGAATTTCACGGCACATTCCATGCCATCGAAGCCAACAGGACAACAGAGGAACATTCAACGTTCAAATGTAACTCAGTTCCATCGAAAAGTATGATCCTGAAATCTCTCCCTCAGGGAGTTTGGATAGCATTATAGCTTATAAGGCATGTCGATTCTTAAACGGAATAGTGCACAGCATCTTCTGTTCCAACAACAAAATACTTCCTGCGCCATTGCTAAGAGTGACTTCACCTATTCTTCATATAAATTGGATTAACGGTTTTCTTCCAAGAGTGATTCGCTCAAGCCGCTAGCATTTCAGAACAATTATCAAAAAGTGCTCCATAGCGTCCCAATATTAATTGGGTATCAGTCCCCGAGCACCTATCTATGCAATTAGTTAGAATAATGCTAGATATATTTGTAGTACACCCAGAACTCCCCATCAAAGACTTAAAATGGGCACACGGTAGGTCAATGACAGGAGCGCAATGTAGGTTAAGTTCCTCTCTCGGAAGCAATATAGAATCTTCAAGAGGTTTGTTGACGTAGCAATAATTTTCTTTTTTCATATTGACTCTATTACTGGTTAGATTTCTTATAACTATTTTAATACTGGTTAGATTTTCTTTTAAAACGTAATAAGTACTAAAACAGAGTACAGAAAAAGCGACATTTTCACTCGATCATTTGTAAATTACTGATACTAAGAATTTTATTCTTCACAAATATATTTGAAGAAGTTCGATGAATGATCCGCCTTTACCTACCGAAGACTTACAAAAAAAGCCAACTTGATTCGTATGAATCAGTTGGCTTTTTTATAAATATACTCGTCTTTCTAAACCTGTGAGTATAAATTAATCAGATTAGAATGACCTATACATGATAAAACGTCCGTTTCCTTCGCCGGTGTACGTTGCTTCAGGTGTAGTTACCAAATCCGGAGTACCCATAGCCTTTATTTTATAAACATACAGTTTCCAATGCGTACCTGTATTGGCCAAAACAGCCATTACATTCATGCTATTATTATATACATTCTTTATTGCTGAAACTGTTTCTCCAGCAGGGAGAGTAACAAGCAGCTTTTCTTTATCCTCCAATGACAAACCAGGAGAATTATCATAATAAGACACTTTATTACCCACACCGAAATAAAGGAAGTTTCCTGTTGCCGCACATGCCACAACAGGAGCATGAGGCAACTGGCTGCCAGCATCTATCGCATTAAAGCTTTTAAGCAGAGTAGCTCCTGTTCCTCCATAAAGCACTGCTGCTATCCGATAGGTATCATCTGTCATATTTTTCATAATGGCATAGCCTTGTTGGGTACTGATCAAATTAGTCTCCAAAGGTTCGCTTGAACACATAGTAACCATTGTATAAGGCATCTTCACCAATGACAAATTACCTGCATTAGTTTGCAGACTAGTCGCTGGTCTAAGAGATGCATCATTACCTGATCCTCCGACAGCGCCAGTCATGAAAGTACGACTATTTTTGTCAAAAACCAACACCGCCCTAGCAGTACTAGTAATAATAGCATAAGGAAATAAGTCAACTACGGGAGCTATTTCCGGATCACCAGCTTTGGGTGCAGCGAATTTTCCAATATTTGCACTCATACCATAAATAGAATGCAACTGGCCCGCATTTATAACATACGCATCACCACCCGTATTAAAACTAAACACATATTGAGGATCGCATCGTTCCGGGGTAGTATAAAACTCTTCATCAAAAGTCTTGAACAATCCCATGGTCTGCGCATCAATTGTCTTGAAATCTTCCGAACTCAACACATGAAGAGCTTTTTGTCCGGACAATTTAGTAACCGCTCCTGTAGTCTCATCGATGTATGTAGTGACGTATCGAGAAGAATGGTTAGACATAAATCTTGCAGTTCCCTTCAACTGATTCCCCCCAAGAGTTAGCACAGTGGCAGTCATTTCCCCGTCCTCATTGATGTAATCAAAATCAGTAACATTGTTCTTATCTTTCAAAATATACCAACCGTAGCTGACATCCGACCCAACCACTAACAAAACGACTCTCTTCCTTGAATAGATATCTTTCTCAGCATCTCTTATTTCATAATAAAGATAATATTGCCCGACTGGCAGATTAACAGTTAAATCCAAGTTTCTGGAAGAACCAATCTCAAATTTCTTGGGCAAGGCACCTGCAGATATACGGTCTGTTGCATACCAACGGTAAGTATATCTGCTCTCATCGCCTGCAATCGAAACATTGGGCAACAGCTTAAGCTGTCCGCCTTGTTTAGCTGTTATGTTCTCATCTATCCCTGATATGACCACAGGAAGCACTTCCTTTTCAGACAGATACGTATAATTCCCGCTATCCTCTATACACGAGGCAAATATTAAGGAACATAAACCTATAATAAATATTCTTTTCTTCATATCTTTTCTTTTTAGAGTCTAATTCCACATTGAAACAGGAGTTATTCCATCTGTTTCTTTCAATTCATTACCTACATTAGCCAGATTATAGTCAATCAAAGCTTGCTTGACCATACCAGACATCCAAGAACAATACGCTATATCCGGCATCGAACCCCATTCCGTATATCCTGTAATCTGAATTATAAATCGCATTTTGTTCACTCCCCATGAAGCGCCAAAATAGTAAGACCAATTAGTCCAATTTTGAGGTTTAGTCACAACATCAGAAATAGTAACCACAAATGTACGCCAGGCATCAATTCCCAATCGGAAATGCTCGTTCTCCACCAACGCCAACTCTAATCGCTTTACGTCTGTAGACAATGTAGCATCACGTAATACAATAACAGGAATATAGACACCTACGGAATCCGCAGGGATACGCAATGAATCTCTCACTCCGGCATCGTCAAGTGAAACAAAATGCACCCCTGGTACAGCAGCATTCGACTCTCCGACATTTGTCTGAACCACCTTAATCGGGCGATCATATCCTACAGGCATTCCCATCGTATTCACCCGTACATGAACTGTATCACGTTTCACGGCTGTCGGTAGAACAAAGAAGGAATAATTGATACTGTCAGCTTGGGACGTTGACGTTTCAGTTGAGTAGGAAAAATAAAGTGCCGGATCGTTCGCATAAGCATCCATTTGATTTTCCTCGCAACCGACAACTACAAATATTGCTATCAGTGCATATATATAAATGTATAACCTTTTCATATCTCTATTTTTTTATTCAAAATCTGACATTTCTTTTGGTTTTGGCAGCACGTATGCATTAGCCGGTAATGTATAAGCAGCTGGCCAGGTATATTTCGCATAATCATGCTTCTTGTAGAAGAAGAACATTTGCCCTTCACCCATAAACTCTTTCCGGTATTCTTTCTCCAAACGAGCTATTACGGCAGCTTCATCGGCCATAGAAGTAGCATCAATGGTACTCGACAAAGCTCTGGATTGCCTATATTCCACAAAATAGTCCTTAGCTTTATCCAAAGGTAAGTCTTCCGTCAGAATCAAATACATCTCTACATATTTAAGCAGAGGCAATCGATTGGAAGCAGAAATATAGCCATTACCTGTATACTTATAGAAGTGTATCACTTTAACAGAAGAGTCATACGTTTTTTCCTGCCAATAACGATTGACTACATACCGTATATCTCCGGAATGAACCGTGCTCTCGTAGGCAGTATTCAATGATGCAACAGAAATAGGGGTTAATGATGCTTTCGTAGTGGCAAACAGCGGTTCGACAATACTTTGTAAATCCGGATTATGAATACCGAACAAATGTTCCTTGTACAAAGTCAGATCGACACTAGTGGTACTGAAATAAGCTTCGGTACATAATGTGAACTTCTTTGAGTCAATCACCATCTTGGCATATTTTACCGCTTGCTCTTTATTGCCTATCCAATGATAAAATCGAGCTTTTGTCCCCAATACTGCATAATAATTGAAACGTCCCTGACGGTAAAGTTGCCAGCTATCCTTGGGCATAGGTCCTTTCCCCAAATACAGAGTTTGCTTCAGACTATCCACACTATTATAAACCAACGGATCGTATTGTTTCAACAAGGTTTCCGCGTCGGTCAAGTCCCTCTCGATATCTTCAGCAACCTGCTTCCAGCTTTTAGACAACAATTTTTGAGTATCATTCGTTAATTCAGTTACATATGGAATAGCCAATGAATTGTCGTCCGCTTTAGAAGGAACCGGTCCAAAGAAACGAAGTACATCCAAATGTAAGAAAGCTCTTAAGCCCATAGCTTCTGCCTTGATTATCTTATCATTATTATATTCGAACGCCACATCGGTAGTTTCCAGATTGGCCAAAAGATCGTTTAATTGGGCAATTGTACTGTAATAGTTCAAGAATACAGTCTTGATACCGGCTTCCACATTTGTGAGTGTATAGTTATGTGTTGAGACTCCATAAAGAAGCGAAGTTGTAGCAAGTCCTGTTATATTCCATGTACGAGTCAATCCGTCGGCCATTAGCATAGTTGTATTTTTCCCATACAACTCAGAACCACCCATTTTAATATAAGCGCCATTTAATGCTAGCTTAAATCCGGCTTCTGTTTCATACATCGTTTCTGATTTTATCTGAGAACGTGGGTTTACATCCAACCAATCATTGCAACCCATCGTCATTGCCGCCAGGAAGCCTAATGATAATAAATAATATATCTTTTTCATAATTTCTTTCAATTAAAATCTTGCTGTTAACGCCATAGAGAATTTACGTGAGAACGGATAGTCGGTACCTCTCTCTCTCTTGATAGTAGATTCCCAGAACAAGTCTTCAATGCAGCCATTTAAAGCCAAATATGAGATGGAAAGATGCTTCCTGCTCCATTCGGATGGGAACTCATATCCGAGGTTCAATGCCGAACAATAAATTGTATTATCTTTGAACACAAAACGAGAAGTGGCATACGTGGTCGTCTTATCCAGTACACTCTTAAACATAGCCACATCTCCCGGCTTCTTCCAGCGGTCATATAATACGCGCCTGTCAGCATTGTCATACGGATTGATATTTTCCACCTTGTTGGCTAAGGTTGTATTGTACGCATAACCACCCAAACGGTAACCAAAAATTAAATTGGCAGTAACCCCTTTCCAGCGTACACTGGTATTAATATTTCCCAGCACTTTAGGTTCAGCTACACCACAAGCAACTTTATCTTTGGCACTCCAGGTAAAGGTTTCTGTACCGTCTAGTTTGACAAAGATTTCCCTACCGCTACTCGGATCAATTCCTTTGGATCGTACGGCATAGATGGTGTTCAACGATTCACCTTCTTTATAAAGGAAACTGGCATTGTAAGTTTTTTGGTTGCCCAAGTCTTCATTCAACGCCTGTAAAGAGTTAGAGATTTCCTTAATCTTATTGGAATTATGTATGGCCTTCACGCCTACTGTCCAACGGAAATCGTTCCTCACATCCCGAATAATCTGCGCCGTCAAATTAGCCTCAATTCCTTTGTTGAGAACTTTGCCCACATTCGCCTTGTAATTGACAAAACCACTAGAAAGCGGAAGATTTATATCGGCTAACAAGTTATCGGTGAGCTTACTATAGACATCCACACTTGCTTGTATGCGCCGCTCAAACATTTCCAGATCGGCCCCTACATTGAGTTGGGCAGTCTTCTGCCACTGCAAATCGGGATTACCATAAGCCATCAAATACGTACCGTACCAATTCTGCGTATTTTTACCACCAAAGTCCTGATAACTACGTATAGACAAGTAGGAAGCAAAGTTTTGAGAACCGGTCACACCATAAGAGCCTCTAAGACGGGCAATATTCACCACCCTGCTACCCAACATAAATTTCTCATTGTGGAGGTTCCATCCCACACCTGTAGACCAAAAAGGAGCAAAGTGATTGTTGGAGCCAAACTGGGAAGAACCATCGTATTTTCCGTTCAGATCCACGAAATAGCGACGATCATATGTATAACGAACATTAAACAATGCACCCACACCTCTGGAAAACGATTCAGTTCCGGTAGGACGTCCGTCTTTCAAATAACGATTGGCCATGCCCAAGAAATCCATATTATTCACAGAAATCCCCTCACCTACCACAGTATACATCTCAGATTTTGCTTCTTCTATGGTCAAGCCTAATCCTGCAAACACTTGATGCTTTTTGCCAAAATCTTTAGTATAATTCAATGTAAAGCGTCCTTCGTATGCAGATGACTCGCCAGAACCATATGTATAACGCCCTTTACGGCTAAAATTATCACCAGTAAAATCTTCGAACATGGTAGCATCAGCAGAGACATATTTATCCGAGCGGCTAAATGTTTTCGTAAAGGAGAATTGTCCACGGAAGAATAACTCCTTCATCAGATACCACTCCATTGCGAAGTTATTGGTTATAGAAGTATAGCTACTGGAATTTTTGCTAGGTAACAAAGCGTCATACAACGGGCTATAAACTTTGTTTGATTTCCGAAGACTTTCATAGTAATAGTTTTCCAATATTTTTTGTGTATTCCCCTCTCCATCATAAGGAGCAAAATAGGAATTCAGCTTGCAATAATCACTAAAAGAGCCATAAGGAGAGTTCAATGATTCGGAATCTGTTATTTGCAAATTATTCTGAAAGTTTAGGGTTTTGTATCGATATTGCAAAAACATATTTCCATTCATCACATTACGTTCAGAATCTTTCATGGCTCCCACTGTATTGTTATAGCTCAGCCCAGCTCCATAACGTAAGGATTGATCGCCACCTTCCAGACTAATGCTGTGACGAGAACCCACACCCGTGTGTACCGGATGCTTCAACCAATAGGTATTTACCCCACGTTCCACATCAATTTTACGTAGATTATACAAGTCTTGCAAATCAGCATTATCATTGGCATTTGACGTATAATATAAGCCCGCAGCCTTTTCATACTGCAACTTTTCCGAAGCGCTCATCAAATTATAAGAAGTAAGGTCGGGTGCTTCAATGCTCAAAGTACCTTTATACGTCAGGCGAAGTTTACCGGCCTCAATCCGCTTACTGGTGATGACAACTACTCCATTCGATCCTTTCGAACCATACAAAGCTGTTGCATTCGCATCTTTCAAAAGAGTGATCGATTCGATCTGGTTCTCATCCAAGTCCATGAAACGTGCCAGCGTAATTTCAAAGCCATCTAAAAGGAATAACGGTTGATTGGCAACAGTTTGATTTTCGGTACTTACCTGCATATCTTTTACGTCAGTAGGTAAACTAGATGCACCACGGATTGTAATAGAAGGCAGACTATTCGGGTCAGAACCGATGCTGATATTGTCTGCAATATTGAAACTGGGGTCCAGATTACGCAAACTGGTAATCATGTTACGATTACCCGCAGCTTCCAGTTGTTTTCGCGAAAAGTTGGTAGCCGCACCGGTGTAACTTTCACGAGGCTTGTTAAAGACACCCACAACCACCACTTCGTCGAGGCTGGCATTGTCTTCTTCCATGATAACATCTTTCAATTGAATAGCCTCGTTACCGGGTTTTACGATAACCTCGGTAGATTTCATACCGATAAATGAGAAAACCAGCGTTGTGCTTGCAGTCGGAATGCGAAGGCTAAATCTTCCATCTATATCCGTCACCGCACCCGGGTTGGTCGGAACTTTGAGGCGAATACTTACCCCCGTCAAAGGCTGGTTTGTATCATCCACCACTCGACCTTTCACGAGTCGTCCTCCTGAAGCCTGAACAGTCTCCTGTTTTTGTTCCACTTTGGAAATGGTAATAATACCACCTGCCGATGTATATGTAAACGGCTTTCCTGTTAACACAATGCCCAATACTTCCGCTACGGTTTTATTTTCCACATTGGCAGTAACCATGTACCGACTTGTGTCATCCGTGTTGAAATTAATCTTAGCGCCTGACTGTGTACTTATTTTCTTCAGTACAGATGTAAGAGACTCATTGTTCACCTTTAGACGGATGGTTTTCTGCTCTTGCGCATGAACCATCCCACACAAAGTACAAATGAAAGTAAGGACAAACAACGTCCTCTTTAGTAGTTTCCCTTTCTTGTCGTTAGGAACCACATGTGTTTTTTCATTCTCTTGCATAATAAATAGAATGTGTTTAAAATTTATGAAATAGTAATTGCCTTTTTCTTGAATAGTAATTTCACCTCATTTAATATGTTGCCGTATTAATAATGGAATATTTCAGAAGTTACAAAATAGTAACCGTATTTTCCCTGAACAATATTTTCACCTTATTTACTTGTTGCAACAGCGTTAACGCTTCTTTAATATCTTGATTACGATTTACCCAAAAATTGAAATGGTATTGCATCACCTCCGGATCAACAAACTCCACATTTACATTATACCAACAGCCTAATTCCCGCATTATATCTTCTAAGCTGGTGTCTTCAAAGAAAAAATATCCGGAAGTCCAAGCGGTGAATCTACGCACATCTATATTCTGCACCTCCATCGTTCCGCTTTCATCCACAAAACAAGCATCTTCTCCCGGGTTCAGCATCCGCATCTCCTGACTATTAACCGGAGCCACGGCAATACTACCTTCCACCAATGTTACATGTATTTTCTGGTTCGGATAAGCCCGTAGGTTAAATCCGGTACCCAATACTTTTGTATGCACACGTTCCGTTTTTACGATGAAGGGTTTTTTATCGTCTTTAGCCACATTAAAATAGGCTTCACCGCTCAATTCCACCACTCGTTCATTGCCGTTGAAACTAATCGGATAGCGGAGTGAACTTTCCGAATTCAAATGTACTTCCGTACCGTCAGAAAGTGTTACCTTGAATTCTTTCCCACGAGGAGTTTGAATGGTGTGATAGCTCATGCGCGACCGTTTGTCCTTGACAGGAGCATAAACAGTATCACGCTGGCTCAACAGGAGTGTATCCCCTATGCTATTTTGAAGAGTTATATTTTGAGGGAAAGGCAATGCTTTCACCAAAGGAATTGGCGTGTGAGAATGCCTGGTTTCCAGGTAAGTGCTAATTCCCCAGCCCAATAATAAGAGAATAGCGGCAGCCGCCCCCCAACGAACCCCATTTCTCTGGCGAAAGTTGAACGAACGACCTTTCTGCATAGGACGATCGAGACCATCTATGGATTGACTCAGCCGTTGCCAGTTTTTCTTCAATTCCGGCAAATGACTTTCTTGCAGCAATGAGTTATCCAACGCTGCTTTGGCATTCCAAAAGTGTTCACGATGATCTTCCTCTTGTATCCACTCTTTAAACTTCTCTGTCTGGAGCAAAGTGGGATCTTCAAGAAGTTTACTGATGTACTGAATATCTTCCTCTTTCATCAATATTTTATTATGATATGATTACATTTTCTAATAAAACGTAATAAGGAAGAAAACGGAGTACAAGATAAATAAAATAAAATAACAATTACTGCGGATAAACTTATAAGCCCTTGACACTAACGTCTTTACTGTAAGAGGACTTATTTGCATTAGTTCGGCCGTCTCTTTATAGCTCTTACGATTCAAGACACACTCAACAAAAACTTTTTTGGTTTGCGGCGGAAGTTTATCTATCATCTTTCGAACCTGCGTCAAACGTTCCTGGTATTCGGAATAATCATCCAGTTCTTCCTCTGAGAAAGAAAGTTGGTATTCGATGTAGTTTTCTTCCACCCGTTGGTGCCTGACATAATCGGAGCAACGGCTACGAACAAAGGTATATAACAAAGCCAACAGATTTTTATTATCGTAGAGTTCGAAATGTTCCCAAAGATAACAAAAAGAATCATGAACAATATCCTTAGCAACCTCTTGATCAGAAACCCACCCATAGGCATGGACGTACAATTGATAAAAATGCTGTTTAAATAAATGCTCAAATAAATCCTTTCTTTCAGTCTGCATTCTTTGAAATCTGTAATTCAAAAAACAAAGCTAAGAAAATCCAAGCTAAATTACATCTATTTCCGGAAAAAAGAATCAAAAAGATCTATCAAATAAAGAAAGAAATGAAATTTTAAGAACGTTTCTTCCAGAATAAAAGAATCCTTCTCCGACTATACGTTTTACTTATGCAATCAAAAAAAAGACAGCGCTATAAAATATTTTCATCACTCATTCGTCTTCCCAAATAGGAGGTGCACCCCTGATTATAAAAATAAATAACTAAAAAAGAGTCAGCGTATGTTTGGATTAAGACAAAAGAAAGAGATATCTTTACTAATTATTGACAGCCAGTGTACCGGTTGCGGACGTTGCGCAGACCGGTGTCGCCGGAATGTGATAGAAATAGCCGAACAGGCCGATTACAAATGGGCCTGGGTAGTTCGCCCCGATGCCTGCAAGGCATGTGGAAAGTGCAGGGAAGTGTGTCCCAACGACGCCATTCGCATAATGGTCAAGAAGGTCGTCGCATAAACGAGGTATAGGAAACAGTAATAACTATTTAATAATAAGGAATAAAAACATGAAAAAGAGAATAAAAGCCATGCACATGCTGAGAGGAATTGCATTTGTAGTAATATACATAGGAGTCGTATCACTTCTGGTGATGTTGTTGTGGAACGCATTGATACCCTCACTCATCGGTTGGGGAGCTGTAAGTTACTGGCAAGCTGCCGGACTGCTAATCCTGTGCCGCCTGTTGTTCCGGGGTTTCGGGCATCATCGCCATCATCACCATCCGTTTGGCAGAGGAAGGATGGGACACTGGGGCGACCCCCGGTTCGAACAAATGCACGATGAGATGAAAGAAGAGATGAGAAACATGTCGCGCACCGAGAAGATTGAATACATACGTAAACGAATGGCGGAACATCACTCCCAAGCACATCATGAATCATGAACCATTCAGACAGGAATCGGCCCATAACCAACAGGTAGCCCTGCTTTTCAACAAGTATCAGGCGCAATTGAGGGGATTCATCGCCAAACGAATCCCCTCCAAAGAGGATGCCGAGGATATCTTGCAGAACGTATTTTACCAACTGACAAAGATCGATCTTGATGCCAACCCCATTGATCAGATATCGGCATGGCTGTATGCGGTCGCCCGGAACCAGATCATCGACTTCAGCCGGAAGCAGCGGGAAGAAGAGATGCCGTATGCACCCGGCAAAGGAGACGACGATTCGTTTATCGGAGAACTGACATTGCTGTTGCTTGATGAAGATGCCTCCCCCGAAACGGATCTTATCAAATCATTGATCTGGGAAGAACTGGACACCGCCATGACCGAACTACCGGAAGAACAACGCACGGTATTCCAACTGACGGAGCTGGAAGGCTTTTCTTTCAAAGAAATAGCTGAATCCACCGGGATACCGGTCAACACACTGCTTTCCCGAAAACGCTATGCTGTATTGTATCTTCGAAAGAAATTGGCACAGCTTTATGATGATTTATTGAAAGACTGACACATACATCGTACAAATTTTCATTATATTGTACGCAAACACAAAGTTCTCTCTTCCAAATCACCTACTTTTGCCGTATCAAATTTAATATCACCATGAAAAAGTTATTTCTGATACTCAGCATTCTCTTTACTACCCTGGCATCTGCACAGGAAACCGAAACGCTTTACCTCTCCGGTAAGGGATTGGGTGACACCAAGACCTGGACGTTCTATTGCAGCGATGGAATGAACAGCAAAAAATGGTCGAAGATCGAAGTTCCCTCACAATGGGAACTGCAAGGCTTCGGCGAATACTGTTACGGACGATGGTATACCATCAAAGGGGTGAAGAATCCGCCGATGGAAACGGGGATTTACCGCACATCGTTCCAAACACCGGCCAGTTTTAAAGGGAAGCAGGTAACGATTGTTTTCGAAGGAGTAATGACTGATACGGAAGTGCTGGTCAACGGTAAGCAAGCCGGTGACATTCACCGGGGCGGCTTCAACCAGTTTTCATATGACATTACCGGACTGCTGAAAAGCGGAAAGAACGAGCTGGAAGTAAAGGTTAGCAAGGAGTCGACCGAGAAGTCGGTGAATGCTGCCGAACGGAAAGCGGACTGGTGGATATTCGGTGGTATCTACCGCCCGGTGTATCTGGAAGCCAAACCTGCCATACATATCGAACGGATTGCCACCGACGCCCGTGCCGACGGATCGCTGCATGCGGCCGTCTTCACTTCGCCCATCGAAGAGGGATATACGCTGGCAGCCAGTCTCCAGCCGGTAAAATTGAACGACAGACAAACATCATATAACAAACAACAAGTCACATTGACGAAAGCAGGAACCGAACACGAAGTGCGGTTCCAATGGAACGGCATAGAGGTATGGAATACCGAAACGCCCAACCTTTACGACCTGAAACTGGAACTGTTGGACAAATCCAACCGCGTGGTACATGCGTATAAAGAGCGGATTGGCTTCCGCACCGTAGAGTTCCGCGAAAAAGACGGAATTTACGTCAACGGCACGAAGGTGGTACTGAAAGGTATCAACCGCCACTCGTTCCATCCCGACGGAGGTCGTACAACCAACGCTGCCATCAGTCTCATGGACGGTAAGCTGATCAAGGAGATGAACATCAATGCTGTACGCTTCCACTATGCGCCCGACAAGCATTTTATGAATGTATGCGATTCGCTGGGTATCTTCGTGGTGTCCGAGCTGGCGGGTTGGCAGAATGCTTACAGCACCCCGGTAGGATCACCGCTGGTGAAGTCACTGGTGACACGTGACGTGAACCATCCTTCCATTATCTTATGGAGCAACGGCAATGAGGGTGGTTTCAACCACAATTTCGATGCACTCTTTGCAAAGTACGACCCGCAAAAAAGACACGTGATCCATGCCTGGGCCGACTTTAATAATCTGGACACCCATCACTACCCTACGTTCCTTACCGGCGTAGCCCGCTTTACAAACGGATACAAGGTATTCATGCCGACGGAGTTCCAACACGGCATGTACGATCAAGGACATGGTGCCGGTCTGGAAGATTTTTGGGCGAACTACACCGCTCACCCGCTCTTTGCCGGCGGTTTCATGTGGGATTTCTCCGACAATGCCGTGAAACGCACGGATAAAGGGGACATCCTCGACTCCGACGGTTCCAACGGAACAGACGGTATCCTGGGCCCGTACCGCCAGAAAGAAGGCAGTTATTATACCGTACGCGATGTTTGGGCACCGATTCAGTTCCAGCAGCTATTTATCACGTCTTCATTTAAGGGCGAATTCATCGTACGAAACGACTACCTGTTCTCGAACCTGAACACGTGTCGGATGAAATACCGGGTGCTGACGGCCCCATCGCCCCTGACCGGCGGACAGTCACAAGCCATTGCCGAAGGCGAGGTGTCGCTTCCGGCCATCGACCCGCACGAAGCCGGTACAGCGCGGATGCAGGTACCTGCCAACTTCTTCCAAGGCGATATCCTTGAACTCAAAGGGTACGACAGGCATGGAGAAGAGATCTGCACCTGGACATGGCCCATTCACTATGCGGCAGAGTATACCCAAGGACAACTCAAACAAGCCATTTCATCGGGTATAGCAACTGTAAAGCAAGAAGGAGAAAAGATAATTCTTTCAGGAGGAGGAGTGACGGTATCATTCGATACAGCCAAAGGAACCATCCTTGAAACACGCAACAGCAAGGGCGTGGTATCGTTCAACAATGGCCCGCTACCGGTAGGGATGAAAGCGAAGATCAAAGAAGTAAAATACCGCCAGGAAAGCGGAAATGCCATATTCACCGCGTATTACTTAGGTGGTGTCGACTCTATCCGTTGGACAATGACTCCTGCCGGACTGCTGCAAATGTATGCCGTAACTCTCGACAAAGCCAATCCGGGAGTCGGTTTCGACGAAGCAGTCTTTGAGGATAACATTACCAACTTCGGCTTCACGTTCTCGTATCCCGAAGAAAAGGTGAAGAGCATGGACTGGCTCGGTCGCGGTCCGTACCGGGTATGGCGCAACCGCATCCGTGGAGCTAACTTCGGCGTGTGGAGCAAGGAGTACAACAACACCATCACCGGAGCCGACTTTGCCAACATGGTGTATCCCGAGTTCAAAGGTTATCACGGTAATCTCTACTGGAGCCGTCTGAACTCCACCGAGTCACCTTTCACGGTGTACAGCGGTAGCGACGGAGTATTCATGCGGATATTCACCCCCGAGGAGCCAAAAGATAACAAGACCAACTGGCGTGCCAATCCTGCCTTCCCCGAAGGCGATATTTCGTTCTTGTATGAAATTCCGGGCATGCGTTGCTTCAAGCCCATCGAGCACCAGGGACCGAAGAGTCAACCTTCCAGCATCCGCATCAAGAAAGGCGATGAAGGAGTTCACATGAATTTGTGGTTTGATTTCAGATAGGTTAGCGACTATCTCAATAAACTAGAAAATAGATTTGCTTACAGCATAAAGCGGATAGTTCGTCATCCATTCTTGCTCCCGATAATCGGACAGAGAGAAACGAACGCCCATCAGTCCAGGGGTCTTCTCAACAAACGTGCGAAGACTCTTGGACTGTAAATTTTCGTCTGCTTTTACTTCAACAGGAATGATTCTATCAGTATATTGTAGCAAGAAATCCAGTTCACCCCTTGAGTTATCTGCTGACCAATAGTAAATACCCAACTCATCGATTTGCTTCAGTTGTTGCATGACATATTGCTCAGTCACAGCCCCCTTATATTCGGTAAACAACACATTTCCTTCCACCAGGGTCCTAGCCGACAAATTACTCATAGCGGTCATCAAACCCACATCAAGCATGAATAGTTTGAATGCAGAAAAGTCTTCATAAGCCACAAGCGGCAACGCTCCTTTCTTGACACGGCTCACTTTATATATGAGTCCGGCATCGAGTAACCATTCGATAGCCAGTTCAAAATCTCTTGCCCGCGCTCCTTCCTTGATCAAGCCATAAATAAACTTCTTATTTTCCTTAACCAACTGCGATTGGACCGATTTCCATACCATACGTATGCGAGGTACTTCAGATACAGGAGCATGTTTGGAAAAATCACGGTCGTAAGAATCCAGAATTGCTTGCTGCAAACGACGCACTTCCTGAAAGTCTTTGTTGTTCACATACGAAGATACCACTTCGGGCATTCCGCCTACATACAGATAATGCCGAAGATAATCCGTCAGCTTGTGACGGAATAACGTAAGAAGCGCCCAATCTTTCTTCTCCAGCAACGACACAAAGTCTGATTGCCCCAATGCATTGAGAAATTCAGCAAAGGACAAGGGATATAAATCCATAAAATCAACCTTTCCTACCGGAAAAGACTCATTCTTATGCATAGAGATTCCCAGCAAAGATCCTGCTGCCAAAACGTCGTATTGAGGGGCTTTCTCCTGAAAGTATTTCAAAGCAGTCAGCCCTCTGGGAGCTTCCTGTATTTCATCAAAAACGATCAATGTCCGGTCATCAACAGCTACTCCTGTTAATAATCGAAGCGACATCAAGATGCGATCTATATCAAAATCGTGTAGGAAAAGTTCTCTTGCCAATTCGTTTTCTTCGAAATTGATATATGCATATTGTATGTATGCTTCCCGGGCAAACTCTTTCATCAACCATGTTTTGCCTACCTGCCGGGCTCCTCGAACAATCAACGGTTTATGACCGGGACGATCCTTCCATATATGCAATTGTTGTATGGCTTCTCTTTTCATTGTTTATCAATCATTTATGCGAAACAAAAATAGATAGAAAGATTTAGAAAAACAAAAAGTCGTCCTTAAAAATGTAATTTCCACACAAAAGTCGTCCTTAAAAGTGTGAGAGAAGAACAGAAAGTCGTCCTTAAAAGTGTAAAAACATTCCATATTCTCCAGAAAAAGCCAGAGTGTTACTGCTTTGCAATAGCCAAAGTCAGCACACTGACGCGCACATCTTCCACTGCATCGAAAGCGGAAGCACAGGCAGCGGTGGTGGCTCCCGTGGTAAGCACATCATCGATAATCAGCACATGCTTTCCCCGATGTTGCTCCGGGAAGCGATGCACGAACACCTGATCGACATTCGCCCAGCGCTCGAAGGGCGACTTTTCGGTTTGAGTTTCGGTATGCTTCTCCCGCACCACCGAATGAGTATCGACAGGTATGCGGGTAACGGATGCGATGCCCCGAGCCAAACAAGCACTTTGGTTGTACCCGCGCTGTGACAGTTTCCTGGCATGCAACGGAACGGGTACCAGAAGATCGATTCCATCGAAGAACCCCGAAGGAAGGAGTTCGGCAGCGATGTGCGCTCCCATGACTTCGCCAAGTTCTTCGTCGCCTTTGTATTTAATACGCTGGAGCAATTTACGGTAGTCGCTTCCCCGTTGATAAAAGAAATAGGCCGTTGCCCGTTCCAGATGGACCTTCCCCCAGAAAAGTTGTTCTGCGGGATTGTCCTTTTGCAAATGGAAGTCTGTACGTGGCAAACCGATGTTGCACAACACACAAAGCCCTTTCCCGCCTTTAGGTAGTGGATTTTCACAGATGGGGCAACAAACAGGAAAGAAGAGGGAAACAAATGCTTCACCCGATTCTTTCAATAAATGCAGCAAACGATTGGGCATTACAAATCCAACGGCGGCACCTCGGCCCACAACCGTTGCAGTTCGTCATGAATCAACCCATTGGTGGCAAGGATGTGATGACCTTCGATAAAATCGGCATTTCCGTAAAAGTCGGTAACCTTCCCCCCGGCTTGCTGAATGATCAGCGCAGCAGCGGAGAAATCCCACTTACCGATGAATGCTTCCATCCAGCCGTCGATACGTCCGGCCGCTACGTAGCACAATGCCATAGCTGCCGAGCCGTTCATGCGAATACCGCCTACCCAGCCATACAGCGAATGCAGCAAGTGTTCCGCCGTACGTTTATATTGTTCGTAGTTATATGGAAGTTCGGTTATGAGGAACGCATCTTTCATATCGTTGATATCCGATACATGTATTTCTTCGTCGTTGACATACGCCTTGCTGCCTTTCCAGGCATAGAACGATTCGTCGAGTCCCACCTCGTACACCACGCCGAGCAAGAGTTCCGTGCGGGTACGTAAGGCGATGCTGACGCAGTATGGTGCCAGACCATGAATGTAATTGGTCGTTCCATCGAGCGGATCGACCACCCAGCAATACGATTCATCATTGTACGTGGCCGAACCTTCCTCGGCAATGAACCCCGCTTCGGGCAGTAGTTCACGCAGGGCGGCTACCACCCGGCGTTCCGATTCTTTGTCCACATACGATACATAGTCGTGCGCATTCTTTTCAGCTACCCGTTCGCGACGGAAGCTTTTCCGTTCTTCTTTCTGAAAACGGCCCACCTCGGCTGCGATTACCCGCACCTTGGCGGTCAGTTGTTCCAAATCTATCATGCTTCTTTTTTTAATGGAGAGCGAAGATACACAAAAAACGGATATGCTTTCTTTTTGCGAACAAACTTTCATTCAACTTCGAGGGCTTACTTGATCCATCTTCTCCATACGATTTTTGCAAAACATTCGTCACGCCGTCACGATTTCCGGTTTATCTCACTTGTTATAACCAACTTAGCCCGTGACGGATCCTCATTTTATTCGTCACGCATTCGTCACTTCCCGAGGTATTCGTCACGCTTACTGCTTTCGGTTAGTCATTGTGCCCTTTATGCGAATCTGTTTCCTGGTATGAAACAGCGTGTTTCTCGGCGTGAAACAAGTTGTGCCACACCGAGAAACAACTTGTGCCACGGCATGAAACAGGCAGTTTCCCGTGCTGGATCCACCCCAAAAGTGCTGGATGAGTGCTGGACAAAACAGGGATCCAGCACAGCGTACATCCCTAAAGACCAATGCATTGACTTGAAAACCGTGCTGGAGTGCTGGATAATTTTCAAAAATCGTATGGAGTAAAAAACATCCATCAACCCTGTGAAAAAGAAATTTATGTCATGCGAAAACGGAATATCTGTTGAGTAAAACTTACCTTTGTCCCCCAAATTACAAACATCTTATGGAACATCCTTTTTCCCAATTCGGCTATTGTCCCAAGTGCGGCTCGTCGCAGTTTCATGTCAACAACGAGAAATCGAAGAAGTGCGACAGTTGCGGCTTTGTATATTATTTCAATCCGTCGGCAGCTACCGTAGCGCTGATTACCAACCACCGCAACGAACTGTTGGTATGTCGCCGTGGCAAAGAACCCGCTAAAGGCACACTCGATTTACCGGGCGGTTTCATCGATAGTTTTGAGACAGGCGAAGAGGGAGTAACCCGCGAAGTACTCGAAGAAACCGGGCTAAAAGTAGAAAAAGCCACCTACCTCTTTTCACTTCCCAATCTCTACATGTATTCCGGTTTCGAGGTACACACGCTCGATATTTTCTTCCGTTGCGAGGTGATCGATACCGACCGCTTCGAAGCGCACGACGATGTGTCCGACACCTTTTTCGTTCCTTTCAAAGAGATCCGGATCGAAGAATTCGGCCTGCAATCCATCCGCAAGGGACTTACGTTATTTCTGAAAGAACTTTAATTCCTACCGCCAAAGGACAGCTATTCAGGCGGATAGTCGTATATTTGTCAAAATACCCCATTATGAAAACAACTATTTCGCGATTTATATGCGCCCTGGCCTGTTGCACTCCGGTCATCATTTCGGCGCAAACAACCGAAGGAATCACCCCCATCTCCCACCTCTATCAGGAAGGAAGAGAACTGTTCGTGCAGAAGAACTATGCCGCTGCCGTACCTCCGTTGAAGGCTTTCATGGAACAGACAGGGCATAGCAATGCTGACGGACGGACCCAGGAAGCAGAGTACATGCTGGTGTGTTCGGCCTACGAGCTGAAAGACCGGAACACGGTGTCTTTACTGCGTCATTACCTGGATGAATATCCCGATACACCACACGACAACCGCATCTTCGCTCTGCTGGGCGCCACTTATTTCTATGAAGAGAAGTACGATGAAGCGCTGGCATTGTTCAACTCCTCCCAGCTCGACCTGCTTGCCGATGATGAACGGGATGAGATGACGTACCTTTTCGCCTCGGCTTACCTGAAAACGGGCAACCTGAAAGATGCCACCATCTGGTTCGAAGTACTAAAGTCCCTGGGTGGAAAGTATGAAAAAGACTGCACGTACTACCTGTCATACATCCGCTACACCCAGCAACAGTACGACGAGGCGCTCAACGGCTTCCTCTCTCTGAAGAATGACGCCAAGTATCAAACATTGGTCCCCTACTACATCGCCGAGATTTATTCCGTCAAGAAGAACTACAGTCAGTCGGCTGCCATTGCACAGGAATACCTGGCTGCTTACCCGCAAAATGAACATGCTCCGGAAATGTACCGCATCCTCGGCGAAGCATCTTACCAAAGCGGGAACTACTCCCAGGCCGTATCGTCTTTCGTCAACTATCACAACAAAGTAGATTCGCCCCGGCGCGATGCACTCTACATGATGGGATTGGCTTATTACCAGACAGGCGTATACTCCAAAGCCGCCACCACATTGGGCGAAGTAACTACCACAAGCGATGCATTGACACAGAACGCTTACCTGCACATGGGGCTCTCCTACCTGCAACTGGCCGACAAGACCAAAGCGCGTATGGCTTTCGAACAGGCAGCCGCACTGAATACCGACCTGACCATTAAGGAGCAGGCAGCTTACAACCATGCTTTGTGCATCCACGAGACTTCGTTCTCGGCTTTCGGCGAATCGGTGACTGTATTCGAGAAGTTCCTCAACACATTCCCCAACTCGAAGTATGCCGACAAGGTGAGCAATTACCTCGTCGAAGTCTATATGAACACCCGCAGCTACGATGCCGCACTAAAGTCCATCGACCGCATCGCCCGCCCGGGAACGCCAATCCTGGAGGCTAAGCAGAAGATCCTGTTCCAACTCGGCACACAGTCGTTTGCCAATACGAAATTCGAGGAAGCCATCGGTTACTTCGATCGTTCCGTCGCCATCGGACAGTACAACCGCCAGACCAAAGCCGACGCCCTCTACTGGCGGGGCGAATCGTACTACCGACTGAACCGGATGCAGGAAGCCACACGCAACTTCAACGAATACCTGCAACTCACTCCGCAAACCAACACCGAAATGTACGCACTGGCTTACTACAACCTGGGCTACACGGCTTTCCACCAAAAAGACTTCACTTCGGCACAAAGCCGGTTCCTGAAATACGCCCAACTGGAAAAGGGCGAAAACAAGAATGCATTGGCAGACGCCTACAACCGCATCGGCGATACCTATCTGAATGGACGTCATTTCGAAGAAGCCAAACGTTACTACGCACAAGCCGAAGCGCTGAACACTCCCTCGGGTGACTATTCTTTCTACCAGTTAGCACTGGTATCGGGTTTGCAGAAAGACTATGCGGGCAAGACCAACCTGCTGAATCGCCTGGTAGGGAAATACCCTTCTTCTCCGTATGCCGTGAACGCCCTGTACGAGAAAGGTCGTTCGTACGTGATGATGGGCAACAACCAGCAAGCCATCAACACCTTCAAGGATCTTCTCAGCAAGTACCCCGAAAGCCCGGTGAGCCGCAAAGCCGCTGCCGAGATCGGGTTGATGTACTATCAAGACGAAGAATATCCCCAAGCCATTGAAGCTTACAAGCAGGTGGTACAGAAATACCCGGGCAGTGAAGAAGCCCGCATGGCTATGATCGACCTCAAGTCCATCTATGTAGACATGAATAAGATCAGCGAGTACGCCGCACTGGCTGCTTCCATGCCGGGCACTATCAGTTTCGATGCCAGCGAACAGGATTCGCTTACCTACATGGCTGCCGAGAAAATCTACATGCGCGGACAAACGGTCGAAGCCCGGAATAGTCTGGAAAGATACCTGCAAACATTCCCCAACGGTGCTTTCAGCCTGAATGCGCACTACTACCTGTGCCTCATCGGCAAAGAACAGCACAACAACGACCTGGTGCTGCTCCACTCGGAGAAGCTGTTGGAATATCCCGACAACCCCTTCTCGGAAGATGCACTGGTGATGCGGGGCGAAATACAATTCAGCCGCCAGCAATATGCCGAAGCGCTGAAAACCTACAAGGTACTGAAAGAAAAAGCTACCACTACTGATCGTCGCATTCTGGGCGAAACGGGTGTACTGCGCTGTGCATACCTGACGAAGAACGATACGGAGACCATTCACGCCGCCACTGCCCTGCTGGCCGAAGCCAAGCTGAGTCCGGACCAGAGCAACGAAGCGCTTTACTACCGCGCCAAGGCTTACCTCAACCAGAAAGCCGATAAAAAGGCAATGGACGACCTGAAGGTATTGGCTAAAGACACCCGTAACCTCTACGGGGCGGAAGCGAAATACCTCGTTGCCCAGCTCCAATACGATGCCAAAGAGTATGCCGCCGCCGAGAAAGAATTGCTCAACTACATGGATCAGAGCACTCCGCACAGTTACTGGCTGGCACGCAGCTTCGTACTGCTGGCCGATGTGTACACCGCTACCGGCAAACCGGCGGATGCCCGCCAATACCTGTTGAGCTTGCAGCAAAACTACCAGGCCAACGACGATATTGCCGGCATGATCGAAACCCGTCTGAATAAACTTAACAAGTAAGCAAGTTATGAAACGTACCCGTTATATTTTTCCCGCAATCGCTGCTGTCCTGCTCACCGTCCCGGCGCAGGCGCAAACCCAACGCAAGGACACCACCATGAACCGTACGGTGGTAGTGGAACAAGAGTATGCACCGGACATCATGGATGCCAATAAGGTCAACGTACTTCCCAAAGTGGAAGAACCCGCCGTAAGCAAGGGAGCGGTGAACTATGCCACCACCCCGGTACCCGCCACGAACATTCCTTCCACCACCATGCAACCGTACATGGGTAAGGAAAGCAAAACGGCAGCGAACCCGGGCTACGCCCGTTTGGGATATGGCAACTACGGTAACCTGGACATACTGGGCAACTACCTCTTCCATTTCAATGATAAAAACAGGCTGAACCTCCGCCTCCAAATGGATGGTATGGACGGTAAACTCAACATACCCGAAAGCGACGCTAGCTGGAATGCCTACTATTACCGCACGAAAGCCGGGGTCGACTTCCTGCATCAGTTCAGCAAAACGGACCTGAACATCGGTGGTAACTTCGGATTGAGCAACTTCAATTTATATAGCTCTCCGATCGCCAAACAAAAGTTTACTTCCGGCGATGTGCGCGTCGGCATGAAATCGACCGACGAGATGCAGTCCGTACAATACAATGCGGAAGCCAACCTGCTCTTCTACCAACGTCAGCATGACTACATCGGCGATGATCTGGGCGAAACGATTCTCCGTACCAAAGCCGAAGTAACTTTTCCCATCGGCGAGATACACCGCATCGCTATCGACGCTGAGATGAATAATGTTTTCCTCAATGGCGACGGATTGGAGAACTACAGCCTCATTGAGATTAATCCTGCTTACGTACGGGAGAACGACACCTGGAAGTTGCATCTGGGCATACACACGGATATCGGTCTGGGCACCGAAGAAGGACTACACCTCGCACCGGACCTGAAAGTGCAGTATCTCTTCTCCGACCGTTATACACTCTATGCCAAAGCCACAGGCGGCGACCGGCTGAACGACTTCCGCCGTCTGGAAATGCTGTCGCCTTACGGAACACTGATGTCGCAACCCGCACATACGCACGAACATATCAATACCGCCCTCGGATTCAAAGCCAGTCCGGTAACAGGTGTATGGTTCGATCTCTTTGCCGGCTATCAGGACATTGAGAACGACCTGCTACAAGATACTGATTACATCATTGGAATAACCGCGCCCAACAGATACATGACGTTTGTACAAACCAACTCCAGCAATGTATATGCCGGCGCAGAGTTCAAGTACAATTGGAAAGATGTCTTTGGTTTACAGGCATCGGGCACCTACCGCAATTGGGATGCCGACACCCAACGGGCACTCGTTACCTGCCCGTCGTTCGAGTTCAAGCTCAACACAGATATCCGCCCCATACCTTCTCTACTGCTGAATGTTGGTTATCAACATGTGGCTCGTCAGAAAGAAGAAGGATATACACAGATGGAACCCATCAGCAATCTCTATCTGGGCGGCGAGTACCGGTTCCTCAACGGGCTGTCTGTTTACACGCGCGTCAATAATATGCTCAATAAAGAATACTCATATTACCTGGGGTATCCGTCCGAAGGGTTCAACTTCGTCGGCGGAGTTGCTTTCCGGTTTTAAGTAGGCCAAACTCCTAAAAGGTGCAAACGGTTCTTATCTGTACAGGAACCGTTTGCACCTCTCTTTTTGCCCCTCCATCCGCCATATTTCTAATAAAAAAGATGTTTTTTTGCAAAAAACAATAGATTATTCCTATATTATAAGGTAGGGAAACTGATTTTTTCTACTTTTGCGGCGAATTTTGTGGCTAGACAGAACTGTGCGGTTCAACCGATCGTGGTTCGGTCATTCATCTATTAAAGTTATTGTTATATGCAAAAAAACCTTGTTATCGTCGAATCTCCAGCGAAAGCAAAAACAATTGAGAAGTTTTTGGGAAAGGAATTCAAAGTTCTTTCCAGCTACGGTCATATCCGTGACTTAAAGAAAAAAGAGTTCAGTATTGATGTCAACAAAGACTTCGCTCCCGATTACGAGATCCCGGAAGATAAAGCAAGTCTGGTCGATAAATTGAAGGCGGAAGCTGCCAAGGCAGACATCGTTTGGCTCGCATCCGATGAGGACCGCGAAGGGGAAGCTATTTCCTGGCACCTGTACGAAGTTCTTGAGTTGCAACCGGAAAAGACGAAGCGCATCGTTTTCCATGAAATTACCAAATCGGCCATTCTCAAAGCCATCGATAACCCGCGCGAAATCGACCTTAACCTGGTCAATGCGCAACAAGCCCGCCGCATCCTCGACCGTATCGTAGGTTTCGAGCTCTCTCCCGTTCTGTGGAAGAAGGTAAAACCGGCCTTGTCTGCCGGCCGCGTGCAATCGGTAGCCGTACGCTTGATCGTAGAACGCGAACGCGAAGTTCAGGCTTTCCGGACGGAAGCATCGTACCGCGTGACGGCTGTGTTCCTGGTTCCGGATGCAGACGGCAAACAGGTGGAGATGAAAGCTGAGCTCGCGCGCCGCCTGAAAACAAAGAAAGAAGCGCAACAATTCCTGGAAAGCTGCAAAGCATCGTCTTTCCGGATCGAAGATATCTCTACCCGTCCGGTCAAGAAAAGCCCGGCCGCTCCTTTTACCACTTCCACCCTGCAACAGGAGGCCGCCCGTAAACTGGGATTCACCGTAGCGCAGACCATGATGGTTGCCCAACGGTTGTACGAATCGGGATTTATCACCTACATGCGTACTGACTCCGTGAACCTGTCGGAATTCGCTATCGCAGGCAGCAAAGATACCATTACCCAGAGCATGGGTTCTCAATATGTACATACGCGCCGCTTCTCGACCAAGACTAAGGGAGCACAAGAAGCGCACGAGGCCATCCGTCCGACCTATATGGAAAATCAAACCATCGAGGGAAGCGCACAGGAGAAGAAACTCTACGACCTGATCTGGAAACGTACCATCGCTTCGCAAATGGCAGACGCCGAACTGGAGAAAACGGTGGCAACGATCAGCATCAGCCATTCCGACGACCAGTTCACGGCTACAGGAGAGGTGATCAGGTTCGACGGTTTCCTGCGGGTGTACAAAGAATCGTTTGATGACGAGAACGACCAGGAAGACGAAAGCCGTCTGCTGCCGCCGCTCGCTAAGGGTCAGTCACTGAATGCCCGGGAGCTGGTAGCTACCGAACGCTTCACACAGCGTCCGGCACGTTACACGGAAGCCAGCCTGGTACGCAAGCTCGAAGAACTCGGAATCGGTCGTCCGTCGACGTACGCGCCGACCATCTCCACCATTCAACAACGCGAGTATGTAGAGAAAGGCGACAAGCCGGGCGAAGAACGATCGTTCAACATCCTTACACTCAAAGATGCCAAGGTGAGCGATGTGACCCGCTCGGAAGTAGTAGGCGTCGAGAAATCCAAGCTGTTCCCTACAGATACGGGTACAGTGGTGAACGACTTCCTCACGGAATACTTCCCGAACATCCTCGACTATAACTTCACTGCTACCGTTGAAAAAGAATTCGACGAAGTAGCCGAAGGAGAAAAACAGTGGTCGGCCATCATGAAGGATTTTTATACAGACTTCCATCCGCTGGTAGAAACCACCCTCGCAACCAAAACCGAACGTAAAGTAGGCGAACGTGTGCTGGGTCAGGAACCCGGTACAGGGAAAACCGTCTCGGTAAAGATCGGTCGTTTCGGTCCGGTAGTACAGGTAGGCACGGTAGACGATGAAGAGAAACCCCGCTTCACTCAGATGAAAAAGGGCCAGTCCATCGAAACAATCACTCTCGAGGAGGCGCTCGAGTTATTCAAACTCCCCCGTACCCTCGGCGAGTACGAAGGTGAAGCCGTAACTGTAGGCGCCGGTCGGTTCGGTCCATACGTACGTCACAACTCGAAGTTTATCTCCCTGCCCAAAGATATGGATCCGATGGAGATAACACTGGAAGAAGCCACTGAGCTAATCCTCGCCAAACGGGTGACAGAAGCAAAGAAGATTCTGAAAACGTTTGCCGAAGAACCGGAGTTACAGGTTATGGATGGTAAATACGGTCCGTATATGGCTTACAAGGGAAGTAACTACAAGATCCCGAAAGGTATTGTACCGCAGGATTTGAACTTACAAAGTTGCCTGGACCTGATTAAACTACAGGAAGAAAAAGCAGCCAGCTCACCGGCTCCCAAACGGGGGGGCAAGAAGGCTGGTAAGAAATAGAGATCTTATTTCACCGTATAGAATGCAGAAAGCACAGAGGTATTATTAATCTTCTGTGCTTTCTGCATTCTATACGGTGAAAAACTCACTTAAACAACCTCAAGAGTTCTTCTTTGTAGGTCGAAGATACCTCGATCTCGGTATTATCCTCCAATACCACATAACCGCCGGAGTTTTTGTAATACGACTTCACAAAATTAAAATTGATGATGTGCGACTTATGCACCCGGATAAACGGGAAAGGAAGTATCTCCGCAAAATGTTTCAGGAACCGGCACACCATCTTCTTGCCTTTATTCCGCAGATAGATATCTGTAAAATTCCCATTTCCTTGCAGGCGGATGATCTCCTCCATCTTCACGACCTCAAATCCTTCGAGCGTAGGAAGGATCACCTGCTGTTTTTCCGGTTTCGCTTCCCGGAAGTTCTCGATCAGGATCTTGTTCCGGTTGAATATTTCCTGATTGATAACATGCTGCTGCACCTTGTTGACAGCGATAATAAGCTCTTCGATGCTGAGAGGTTTCAACAGATAGTAGGCGGCACTCTGATTCAACGCCCGGAGCGAGTATTCCGAGAAAGCCGTCACAAAGATGGTCTCAAAATACAGATCCTTGCACCCTTCGAGCACATCGAACGCATTACCGAACGGCATCTCCACGTCCAGAAAAACGAGTTGCGGACGGAGCTCGTGCAACAGCGGAATGGCTTCCTTGCAGTCGTGAGCTTCGCCCAGGACCTCTACCTGCGGACAATACTTCGAAAGGTAATTCTTCAAAACCTCACGGGCGGCCGCCTCATCTTCAACGATGACGCATCTGATCTTCTGTAGTGTATTCATTTGTCTGGGGGCGTTTATCGATGATGGGAAATTGGAGTACAACCCTAACACCGGTCGTATCGCCTTCCCTCTCTTGTATTTCCATTCGAATATCGGTACGGTACAGTTCGTTGAGCAACTGAATGCGTTCGCGGGTATTGGTCATCCCCCGCGAACGGTGCTGTTTCTGGTGCTTCGTTTTCAGTTCCCTGCTCTGCTTAAGCCCGATACCGTTGTCTTCCACTACCGCATAAAAGTGGTTTTCTTCCTTATATATATGTAGGGCGAGCAAACCTTCGCTTTCCTTGTAACGCAATCCGTGCCAAACGGCATTCTCCAACTGGGGTTGAATAAGCATGTTCGGGATGTACACGGAGTCTGCATCGATTTCCTCGTCTACCTGAATGCTGTAAGTGAACTTATCGCGGAAGCGCATGTGTTCCAGTTCGAGGTATTCTTTCAACTGTTCCATTTCGGTAGCCAGGGATATAAAGTCCTTGTTGGAGTTCTCCATCATGTTCCGCATCAGTTTGGAGTATGACGAGAGATACTTGTTGGCTTCCAACTCCTTGTTCTGGGCGATAAACTGGTTCACACTGTTCAGGCTGTTGAAGATGAAATGCGGATTCATCTCCCGGCGGAGTGATTGGAGAGCAATCCGTTTATTTTTCTTGTTAATGGCGTATAACGCCCGGACGATCAGCAGGAGGAAAACCAGGATGAGACAAATGGAACCCAGCAACACATAGTTGAAGCGGTTGGTCTTGGCGATGAGTTCGTCTTTCAGCGCCCGCTCCTTTTCCAGTTGAGTAATCCGCTGTTCGTGCAGTTGGAAGAACTTCGCATCGATCAGTGTACTGTCGGCCTGCACCAACGTATCGAGCTGAAGCACAAAACCGGCGTATAGATTTAACGCCTCCCGCATATCCTTTCCGTCGCGATAGCCCGATACCAACCGAAGCAGTATCTTTCGTGCCTCCATAGTCTGCCGGTTGTCGAGCGCCAACTGATAAGCCTCCCGCAACGAAGCCATCCCTTTGTCCGTATTCCCGGCTTCGAAATATGAATCGGCCAGATTCAATAGTTGACCGATTTCCAGTTTCGGGTCGCTCACCAGCTTGGCATCCTCCACCAACGATTCGTTCATGCGGATGGCCTCCTCGTACTGTTCGTCAGCCGCGTAAGTCTTGGCTATTTCTTGCTGTATTTTGAGGGCTTCTTCCGGCTCTTTGGTATTGGAGAGGGCGCTTTCCAGTTCGTCGATCGCTCCTTTCTTATCGTTCAGTTCCATCTTTACCTGAGCCATCTGCTGATGGGCGGTAGCAGCTTCTTCCTTGTTTTGGATCGTATTGGAGATATCAATGTTCTTTTGAATAAAGTCGGATTGCGAAGCAGGATTGTTCCGGCTCCTCAACCGGCTGACATCGTTTTCATTGATCTCCTGTACCTCCTTCGCCAGTGCGTTCCGGGCAGCTGATGCATAGTTGGTCATCGCTGCGTCGAACTTTCCTTGCGCTTCCTGTGTCTTTGCCAACTCACGGTAGGTCTGCCCCAACTGGTACTTACTCTTGGTCTTGGTATAGAGAGTCACCGCCTGCACATAGTAATTCTCGGCTTTGGCAAACTCGCCTTGCGCAACGAGATCTTTCGCCAATGCTACATAGTCGGCAGCAATTTCCTCGTCGGACTTGCTGTATTCCAGACTCTTCGTCAGTTTCTTAACAGATGACTTGGCCTTGCTTGATTCTTTCTTCAAATCGTCCTGGCACCAGACGAGCGACGGAAAGAGACCCAGTAGAACCACGATGAACAAATACTTGTGACACATATTATATACAATTGATTGACAGATACAAAGTAAACGAATTTAAAACTTTTAAACCCTATCTTTCACCAACTAAAAACAGGGTTTCACCCATTCTGCCCGGAATACTAATTTGTAATATCTTACTTTTGGGCTACAATCAACAATCAAAAACATACGAATATGAAAAAGATGACAAGCTCGGCAGCCGTAATTTTTGCCACACTGATGATGGTAGGCTGCAACGGTATCAAGGCGAAAACAACTGCACAACAGGCAGTGCCAACGGATAGTATCACCGTTACCGTGAATGAAAAAGACGAGATCAGCAAGGAAGCGAAGATCCAGGTAGCCATTCTGCTCGACACATCCAACAGCATGGACGGGCTGATAGAGCAGGCCAAGTCGCGCCTGTGGAACATCGTCAACACATTGACCACCCTGAAGTACAAAGGCAAGACACCCGAAATAGAGATCGGCTTGTACGAATACGGGAACGATAACATTCCGGCATCGAAGAAGCATATCCGCTTAGTGGCTCCGCTGACAAACGATCTGGACCTGATTTCGGAGAAATTATTCTCCCTCACCACCAACGGCGGACAGGAATATTGCGGTGCAGTGATTGCCGAATCGACCCAAGCCCTGGAATGGAGCATGCGTGATGCCGACATGAAACTGATTTATATTGCCGGAAACGAAGAGTTCAATCAAGGTAAAGTATCGTACAAAGAAGCTATTGCCGAAGCCTTGGAAAAAGATATTTACATCAATACCATTTATTGTGGTAGTTACGAATACGGAATTAGCGAACTATGGCAAGATGCTGCTACCCGAGCTAAAGGTAAA
>JAVBVD010000032.1:0-165290 GCA_031554635.1 Bacteroides sp. | reverse complement strand
AGTTTCCGTCATATTATGATTATATTCAAATATACATAAATGAACATAGAAAAAGATTCAACAAAGAATTAGATTGGTAGTAATGAAACGAAAAACAGTCACAAATATCATTTTTATCATATGCTGTCTTAGTACCTACGCACAAGATAGCATATTCACTGCCAAAGCCTATTATTCGGCACCCAGTGAAATAACTGTTGAGGTCGAGAATCTGGATGACAAAGAAATGGTCATATTGATTGCCGGTAAAAGAAGCTACATCAACTTATATAAGAAAGCGGGAGATTACAAGACCGAGAAATTAGTAGATCATCAGTTAAAAGCAACTGATTCATTGAGAATTTTATCCAAGATTCCGCAGAACAAGATTCTTGTATCAAAATACAAAGTGAAAGATAGAGCTTTGTCTAAAGTGTTTCTTCAGATGAAGTACACTCACTATTTTGATTCCCTTCTTGCAAAAAACAAATGGAAAGATTACTCAAAAGAAATGGATATACTTCCTTATGATAGCCTAAGACAAGAACTTGACAAAAATAGAATTGTTCATAAAAAGGAAAAACTAAGTGGCGACTATGTATATAACAACCCGGAAGTTATGCCCGAATTTCCAGGAGGAAGTTCACAGATGATTCGCTTCTTATACAATGCAACCTCCTCTTATTACGATATTAATTTGTCCATGCGCGTAAGAGTTATTATTGAGAAAGATGGTAGTATCACCCATCCATATCTAATAATTGGTGACTATTTTCTTCAGAAAGTAACATTTGAAATTATAGAACGTATGCCAAAATGGAAGCCAGGATTGCACAAGGGGAAACCTGTTCGTACTTTTTATATTATTTCAGTTCCATTTAGATTGCAGTAGTACTTAAGAGGACATACATGTACACAGGAAAAATGCAAATTAGGAATAAATAAATAGCAAATCATTCATGAATAACATCCCTAAAACAATACACCAAGTACAAGAAGAACCGTCACCACAGTTACTTCCTTTCTTGTCGAAACTATCTCAGTCATGGGTAGAAAACCATCCTTCATGGCAATATAAACTTTGGAGCCTACAGGATATAAAAAAGTTGATTTGCTGTGAATTCCCCGAATTTGAAGCATTCTGCAATACGAAATTGAATACAAAATCACTATCGCTCATCAGTCGTTACTTCATACTACACCATGAAGGGGGCTTGTTTGCCGACTCTGATGTTGAGTGTATTGAACCGTTCGACGACATTGTGACAGGAAAGCAATGCTGTTTCTCTCATCTGCCGCAGGTATCTTCCCATCAGATGCTCTCTGACTCTTTGATCATTTCGGAAAAGGGACATCCGTTTCTAAAGTTCATCATTGAAAGATTGAATAGTTATCCAAACTCTTTACAAGAAGAAAGAAAGAGTTTCTTGAGTGAAACTTACTCTTTGTTTGGCGAGAAAAGCAAAGTAGAGATTCTATCTTCTGCAATTATAAATCCTTGTTCTCCAATTGAAATGAGATTATATATCAATGGAGGAATTTCTGAAGACAGGATGGAAAATATGATATCCGAGGCTCATTCCATCTGTTACCACCTGAAAGAGCAGGCACCGCATGCCAATATAAATAAATCAGATGTATTATATTTAAGTTCCATCGTTGGACAGGGAGGCGCTTTCAGGGCTGCTCATAGAATACATTTAGGATTGAGAGCGATAGGGATCGATTCTAAAATGCTGGTTCTACACTCAAACCGGGGAGAAAGAGGCAACTTGTTAGACAACATTCATGTAGCCATTTCAACTCCTCAAGAAAAAGCAGGCTATCATAACGATCTGGAACCGCTGAACAAATACCCCAAATACAGCATGTCGAGTCATTCCTTTGCCCCAGCGGTAGTGGGTGTAGATGTAAACAGATACATTGACATTTTCCAACCTAAGATTGTGCAAATCCATTGGATCAATGCCGGATACATAAAAATAGAAGATCTGGGAAAAATAAGAAAGAAGATTGTATGGCGTTTAGCTGATTGCTGGCCATTGACAGGTGGGTGTTATTATTTCGGAGACTGCGACAGGTATCTGACGGGATGCGGTAAATGTCCGAAACTGGGTTCGGAAGATGAAGATGACCTGTCGCATGAAGTATGGCTGCGAAAAGAGAAAGCATGGAAAGAGATGGATATGGCCATAGTCGTTCCCACTCCATGGATGAAACAAGTCGTGGAAAACAGTACGCTTTTAGGGGGAAGAGAAGTGTTTGTTATTCCAAATGGGCTGGATCTGGACAAGTTTTATCCGATCAGAAAAGAAGCTGCCAGGGAAGTATTAAAACTTCCAACCGATAAGAAGGTGATACTTTATGGTGCTACGAATGCAGTAAATGATCCGAGAAAAGGTTTCTCACTCTTGCTGCAAGCTCTTCAACTCTTATCGGAAGAGCATAAAAAGGAATACTACCTGGTGATTTTTGGGGCGGAACCTCAAACGCTGGATTTAAATATTCCATTCAGATTCATGGGATATATACACGAGCAATACATGCTGCAGACGCTCTATTCCGCCGCTGATGTCATGGTTGTTCCTTCCTTAGAGGAAGCATTCGGACAAACGGTAACAGAAGCCATGGCTTGTGCAACACCCGTCGTCTCTTTCCTGGAGACAGGTCCGGCCGGAATTATTGAACACAAACAGACCGGATACCTGGCTCAATATGCAGATCACAACGATCTTGCAACCGGAATCGAATGGATGTTAGAAGATAGCTCCCGCACGAAAGCCATAGCTGACAATGCCAGATGTAAAATTGAAACAGATTATGACATTAGAGGTGTAGCTCAACAATACCGGGAGCTTTACAATTATCTGACAAATGAGTCCTAATCATTTAACTTGCCTCTGAAATAATTCCGGATAGCTTGATAAATAAACATAAAATTAAACAACCAGATAATGATGGTCGAAACCACATACCCGACCAGAAGCACTACGATCAACATAACACCCAGATAAATCAACAATCCCATCGGACCACCTGTGCGACTATCGACTACCTGACCGGTACTCACCCTTACCTTATGAACAGTAACATAGTTGGTTTCCTTAACGGTTTCCAAAGCGGCAATCACCAACCGGTAAATGATAAACGCCAACAGGATAAATGCACCGATCGTTCCCAATCCGGTACAAAGCAGGGGTATCCCAATATACACAGCAGCCATGTCGGCATACTTCCGCCAACTAGACTGCCGGATCTTTAAATCAGCCTTTACAAAAGAAGCCGAACAATAGGCCAGCAAAGACACCATCACACCAGGAAGGTAATACCGGGTGACATAGTCGATCTGCGCCAGAAAAGTATCGGGAAAGTTTATAAAAGGTTCCCCTTGAAAGAAGAAGTTCCCTACGGAATAAACCGGAAGCATTCCATGCACATAAGCAAAAATGATGGGAGTGAGCATTATCAGGTAATTTCCCCTGAACGACCACCGTTTGGTAAGTACATTGATAATAAGAAAGAGAACAGCAAAACCGATTTGCACATATGCCCCAAACCAGAAAATCATGATTTCCAACTTCGGCTTCACCGGCTCCACGTTTGTCAACGCTGACTCACCGGAGGTTCCGGTAAGAGCTACGATTTCTTTCGTCGTAAGTAAACGGTTGTAAATGGCCACATCATTAATACTGACATCTCCCACCTGGGTATAGCCCAAATATCCTCCATTCGCCGTTGTCTGGTTAAACAACACTTGGTTGAGCATCGCCTTGCGACCATTGACATAATAAGTAGTCCGTGCCGAATCGGGTTCGAAAGTCACAACAGCAGTCATCCATTCTTCCGTACGGATACCCAGATCAAAACATTGGGTTATCTTGTATCTTCGTTTCTCCCACGAGGGAACCGATTCGCCCAGCACATTCAGGTCCTTGTCCAGTTTCATGTAGACGCCATTATAGAAATAGAAAATATCCGCACCTCGCAACTTGTCCACCTGGCTGGTTTGAAACATATCTTGCAGGTAAGAGAGGATAGAGTCGTCTTCTACTTTGGTACGGTTCCTGATATCACCCACCTTGAAAGTAGTGACAATAGTTCCTTTTTTGAAAGAACCGAGTGGGATATTGGTTTCGAATGTAGGATTACATTCACGGGTAGTAAGTAAGGCCGAATTTTCCTTACCCAAGACATCAGTAGTAAAACAAAGAGGCTTGTCGACTCGCTTGGAGAAGTTCCATTGGGCAATATGAGCATCCATGCCTTGATAAAACTTCTGGTACAATACCCTTCCGCTGGTGGGATACTGATTTTGCGCTGGAGCAATCTGCCCACACAGCAATAGCATAATCCATGCAATGACCATTTTCTTCATACGCGTAGTGTTTTATAGAGTTAGACATACATTCACATTTACCTGGCAAAGAAGACAAACATGGATTCATACGCTATGTTTATCTTAACAAAGCTCCAATCCGAACACCTCTTTCAACTGTAATAAAGTATTGTTTTTCTGCGCCATAGCCTGAAACTTCTCCACCTTGCCAAAAGCACGGGTCACTTCCTGAGCCTCACTGACACGTACCGTCATCTGTACTTTACTATTTTTCAAGCTCTGGCGGAGATAATACTGAATCTCCGGACTGGCAGCTACGAAGTCTTTGGCAGCCATATCGTTGTCTACCAGAATCTCGAAAGTGGTATCGTTGAGTAACTTGGGTTTGATGGTCGACATGCGGGCACTCAACGATTTCTGTTCTGCAGGCAGTTGGGCAGCATATTCACGCCAATAATACGACAGATCTCTGTCGTTAAATATGAAATCTTCTTGGGGAAGCGGCTGGGCTTGCACTCGCTGCGAAGTCGATGTTTCCGGTTGATCCGTTCCTTTCTGGGGGCTTTTGATAGAAATACCTAATGTTGTTTTATGAACAACGGGAGCCTTCCTTGTCGCATCTCCTTGCCCCATCAGAGAAGAGAGTGAAGCGTTTTCGCCGGATGCAGCCGAATGCTGAGCTGGCTGCTGAGACGATTGTTGAGAGGTTGAAACCGGTTGACCGGGAGCAACAGGCTGACCCGGAGTAAAAGATTGACCGGCAACCGCCACTTGACCGGATGCAGAGGGCTGTCCGGGGACAGAAGACTGACCAGAAACAGGTTGACCAGAGGCAGATGACTGCATGGCAACGCCTTGCTGCGGCTGAGCGGCAGCAGGCGACGAAAATACGGGTTTTAATAGCTGTTTAGGGCTACGCCCATGACTGCCGTCATCCTCCCCACTGGTAATTTGAGCTGCCTGTATCAGGGTAAGTTCCACCAACAAACGTTTGTTCTTGCTGGTACGGTAACTCATATCGCAATCGTTACAAAGTTTCATCGCCCGGTAGAGGAAAGGAAGCGGACATTTCTGCGCCTGCTCCTGATACCGTTGACGAATGCTTGCTCCGACTTCGAGCAATGCCAATGTAGCGGCATCCTTACTCACCAGCAGGTCACGGAAGTGTGATGCCAATCCCGTCATAAAGTGACTTCCGTCAAATCCTTTGTTCAACACCTCGTTGAACAACATCAAGGCATCGCTCACTTTGCTTTCCAGGAAATAGTCCGTCAGGCGGAAGTAATATTCATAATCCAGCACATTGAGGTTCTCGATGGCACTCTTGTAGGTGATATTTCCTCCGGTGAAGCTCACCACCTGGTCGAAGATCGAAAGAGCATCGCGCATACCTCCATCAGCCTTCAACGCAATCACATTCAGCGCTTCGGGTTCAGAAGTAATACCCTCTTTGGAGGCCACATAAGCCAGATGGGCAACAGTATCTTCCACGCCGATACGGTTAAAGTCGTATATCTGGCAACGCGAAAGAATCGTCGGGAGAATCTTATGCTTCTCCGTTGTGGCAAGGATAAAAATAGCATGGCGGGGAGGTTCCTCCAAGGTTTTCAGAAACGCATTGAAAGCCGAAGCCGAGAGCATGTGTACCTCGTCGATGATGTATACCTTGTATCTGCCGATCTGTGGCGGAATGCGCACCTGTTCCACCAACTGGCGGATATCGTCGACGGAGTTATTCGAAGCAGCATCGAGCTCGTGGATGTTGTATGACCGCTGTTCATTGAATGCCACACACGATTCACACGCATTACAAGCCTCTCCATCGGGCGTAAGGTTCATGCAGTTGATCGTCTTGGCAAAGATACGTGCACAGGTGGTCTTCCCTACCCCGCGGGGTCCGCAAAACAAGTAAGCATGTGCCAGCTTCTTCGTGGCGATGGCATTCTTCAACGTAGTGGTCAGTGCCCGTTGCCCCACCACCGATTCGAACGTGGATGGGCGATACTTACGGGCCGATACAATATAGTTTTCCATAACCGGGTCCTCTTTATATTTTCAGTTTGTGCAAATATAGACAAAAAAGCGATATACAACATGGGTTGGATAGTAAGTTTTACCTCCGAACGTCATTCATTTTACGTAATAAGTCCTATCTTTGCGATCAGATTAACAAGGAGAAATTATGAGCAAATTATTAACTATCTGGGAGTTTGTACGCCGACATAAGTACTGGATTACGGTGTTGGTGTTTGCTGTGATCATTGGTTTCCTGGACGAGAACAGCCTGGTGCGCCGTGCCGGATATGGAACCGAGATTATTCAACTGAAGAGTGAGATCGAAAAATATAAGGCCGAATACGAAGAAAGTACCGCGCGCCTCAACGAGCTGACGACTAATCCGGAAGCCATCGAGCAGATTGCCCGTGAGAAGTACCTGATGAAGAAGCCCAACGAGGACATATACGTAATTGAACAAAAGAAATAAGATGAAACAACTGATCCCCGCGCTCTTTGTCGCAGGCGCCGTGATGGTGCTGGCCGGAGCCCTGACTTTTTTCAGCAACTGGGCATACGCACCTTATATATATACGGTGGGAGCCTGCATGGTAGCATTGGCGCAAGTCAACACACCAATAAAAGGCAAAAGCAAAGCCCTGAGACGTTTGCGGACGCAACAAATCTTTGGCGCCATCGCCTTGATCATGGCCGGCGCCTTCATGATTACCACCCATGGCAACGAATGGATCGTATGTCTCACCATTGCCGCCATCCTCGAACTCTACACCGCTTTCCGCATTCCTCAGGAAGAAGAGAGGGAAAAAGAGTAAATCGCATACGATATAAAAAAAGTGAGCGGATCAAATCGGGAATACCCGTTTTTGATCCGCTCATTCTTTAGATATATAAGATTAATTATTTCTTTGCAGCAGGTGCCGGAACATATCTGGCGTTCAAGCCATCCACAATTTCCTTGGTGATATTGTAAGACGGATCGGCATACAACAAGTTATCGAAACCGGTGTTGCTGACAATCAGGCTATAGCCTTTTGTCTTGTTGTACTCTTTCAGGAAAACATTGATCGAATCGCGCAGTTCCAGGTTGTTCTTGTTGCTTTCGGCAGCAAGTTCGTTAGTTAACCGGTTGTGCAACGTCTGCAAATCTTGCTCTGCTTTCACCAATGCGTTATATTCTTGTTGAGCTCTTTCCTGCGTATATACATTGTTTTCTACCTTCGTCTGGAATTCCTGTTTGCGCTTACCCAGATCGTTTGCTTTCTGGTTCAACGTCAGGCGAATGTTTTCTTCCTTCTTCATCATGTCCTCATTCAGCTTGATGCAAAAGTTGTATTTAGAAAGCAGTGTGTCGATTTCCACGTACGCGATCTTCATATCAGACAAGGTTGCATTTCCGTCGCCTGCGGCAACTGCTGTGTTTGCTTCACCTTTACCCGCGCATTGTGCAAATAAAACGATCAGTGCAAAAGCAGCCAAACCGTTCACGAGGTTGTTTCTTTTCTTCATAATGTAAATAATATAGTTTTTAATTAATTTTGATTCATACTATTATTTAAGATCCGATTCTCTTTCGTCTACACACAAGCGAGACTTTTGTCGTGCTTCCCGGTCTTGCGACTGTATGCAGGTAATGCCTTTCCCACGCAATGATTTATTTCCACTAACATGTCCGTTGGGGAACTTTCCACCCTTCACCAAAAGCATTCGGATAACCAGCAATGCCAGGCAAATTGCAACAATTAACAGTGTAATAAGTAGCGTGTAAAGCATTTCTATTAACTTTGTGGGTGCAAATATAGACTTTTGTACGAACTAACCCGCTTTTTTTTCGATAAAAAAAGAGAAACTAACTTGGAATAGGCTAAGCGTTTAACCATATTTAGCAATACGTGGTTAAACATCGTCTCCTATTTAATATAATAAAAAGAAATTATGGAAAAAGAACAATTGAAACCGGCCGGTGTATTCAAATATTTTGAAGAAATATGCCAGATTCCGCGTCCTTCAAAGAAGGAAGAGAAGATTATTGCGTACCTGAAAGCGTTTGGCAAAAGCCATGGCATCGAAACTCTGGCAGACGAAGCAGGCAATGTGCTGATGCGTAAGCCTGCCACTCCGGGTAAGGAGAACCTGAAAACCGTCGTACTGCAATCACACGTCGACATGGTGTGCGAGAAGAACAGCAACGTACAACACGATTTCCTCACCGACCCCATCGTGACATGGGTAGATGGCGAATGGCTGAAAGCAAAAGGTACTACACTGGGAGCCGACAACGGTATCGGTGTAGCCACGCAACTTGCCATACTGGCCGACGGCAGCATAGAACACGGTCCGCTGGAATGCCTGTTTACGGTCGACGAAGAGACGGGGCTGAGTGGTGCATTCGCCCTGAAAGAGGGTTTTCTGAATGCCGACATCTTGCTGAACCTCGATTCCGAGGATGAAGGAGAAATGTTTATCGGATGCGCCGGAGGTATCGACTCCGTAGGTGAGTTTATATATAAGGAAGTGGAAGTACCGGTAGGCTACTTCGCTTTCAGGGTGGAGGTGAAAGGTTTGAAAGGCGGACACTCGGGTGGCGACATACACCTGGGACGCGGCAATGCCAACAAGATCCTGAATCGTTTCCTGAGTCAGTCGGCCGGAAAGTACGACCTGTATCTCTGCGAAATCAACGGAGGCAACCTGCGCAACGCCATTCCGCGCGAAGCATACGCCATCTGCGCCATCCCCGAAGCCCACAAGCACGACATCCGCGCCGATCTGAATATTTTTTCCGCCGATGTAGAGAATGAATTGTCGGTGGTAGAACCCGATCTGAAACTGATTCTCGAATCGGAGAATCCACAGGCAAAGGCCATTGACAAAGACACTACCACCCGTTTGCTGCGCACCCTCTATGCCGCCCCGCACGGAGTACAAGCTATGAGTCAGGACATCCCCGGATTGGTGGAAACTTCGACTAACCTGGCTTCGGTAAAGATGAAACCAGGTAATGTGATCCGCATCGAGACCAGCCAGCGCAGTTCTATTCTGTCGGCCCGCAATGATATGGCCTATACCGTTCGCGCAGCTTTCTTGTTGGGAGGTGCTAAGGTTTCCTCGGGCGACGGTTATCCGGGCTGGAAACCGAATCCTAACTCGCCTGTATTGGAAGTAGCCCAGGCGTCGTACAAACGCCTGTTCGGAGTTGATGCCGAGGTAAAAGCTATTCATGCCGGATTGGAGTGCGGTTTGTTCCTCGATAAGTACCCGCATCTGGACATGATCTCGTTCGGCCCTACCCTGCGTGACGTACACTCGCCCGATGAACGCCTGCTTATCCCCACTGTAGACAAATTCTGGCGCCACTTGCTGGATATTCTGGCGAATATTCCACAAAAGAACTAATACATGCCGAAGGTACATACACTTCTTGCAGTGATGGGTATCTTCCTTCTTTTCATACACCCGGAAAGACTCCTCGCTCAGGAGACTTTTCGGGTGATGTGCTGGAATGTGGAAAATCTATTCGACGTGCGTCATGATTCGTTGAAAAACGATCAGGAGTTTCTGCCCGAATCACTTCGTCACTGGCATTACGGAAGATACAAGAAGAAGCTGGCAGATATATCGCGCGTCATTACTGCCGTTGGCGAATGGGCACCGCCTGCCTTGGTGGCTCTCTGCGAAGTGGAAAATGACAGCGTACTGCGCGACCTGACCCGCTACTCATCTCTTAAAGAACTCGGTTACCGCTACGTGATGACCGATTCACCCGATGAACGAGGAATCGATGTCGCCCTGCTCTATCAGCGCGACCGTTTCCGGTTACTCACCCATCGCTCTATCCGTATCGGGAAGTTCAAACACCAGCGCCCAACGCGGGACATTCTCCACGTCAGTGGGTTGCTCATCACGGGCGATACATTGGACGTACTCATTTGCCACTTGCCCAGTCGTTCAGGAGGCGCCAAAAGTTCAGAACCTTACCGGCTGTTTGTTGCCGAGAAGCTCCGTCACGAAGCTGATAGCCTGATGAACGCCCGCCTTCGCCCGCAATTGCTGATCACAGGCGATTTTAATGACTATCCCTGGAACCGTTCTATTGAAAAAGTCTTAGGTGCCGTTGCTCCTCCTATCCAACCCGCTCCTCGCGGACTTTATCATCTGCTTGCCCGGAAAGCCCGGCAAAAAGAATTCGGTACCTACAAGTACCAAGGCGAATGGGGATTGCTCGACCATCTGATCGTATCAGGAACGTTGCTCGATGTTTCGGGACGGATGCATACCAGCGAGGAGAAAGCCGACGTCGCACGCTTGCCTTTTCTGCTGACAGAAGATGAGAAGTACGGCAGCACACAGCCTTTCCGCACCTATTATGGAATGAAATATCAGGGAGGTTACAGCGACCACCTCCCTGTGTATGTTGATTTTGTGTTTAGCCATTTACTTTCTTATAATCTTCAAGGAATTTCGCCAGTCCGCTATCGGTCAGCGGGTGAACAAGTAATCCTTTGATGGCGCTCAACGGGCAGGTTCCCACATCGGCGCCCACTTCGAGGCATTCCAAAATGTGTTTGGTGTGACGGATCGACGCGGCAAGTACTTGCGTTTTGTAACCGTAATACCGGAATTTCTCCACAATCGAAGCCACGAGCTGCACCCCATCTTCGCCAATATCGTCCAGCCGTCCGATGAAAGGCGACACATAAGTGGCCCCTGCTTTTGCAGCCAGCAACGCCTGTCCCACCGAGAACACCAAAGTGCAATTGGTACGAATCCCCTGCTCCGTGAAATACTTGATGGCCTTTATTCCATCGGCAATGCAAGGAACCTTCACTACAATATGCTTATTGAGTGCAGCCAGTTCCTGGCCTTCACGGATCATTCCCTCATAATCGGTAGCAATGACCTCCGCACTCACATCTCCTTTTACCATCTCACAAATTTTCACGTAATGCTCGTGCTGAGCCTGGGTTCCTTTGATACCCTCTTTCGCCATGAGCGAAGGATTGGTAGTCACACCGTCGAGAACTCCGAGGTCGTATGCCTCTTTGATTTGCGCCAGATTGGCTGTGTCAATAAAGAACTTCATATGGATTGGGGTTTTAAATAGTTAGAAAACAGCTATCGGAATGGATTGTTTTCCATTTTCTTGCCGATGAACGCTATTTTTCCCAAATTTAAAGAATATATTCATATTCCAGTCCGATTCGTCCATGAGAATTTTCCTATGGTTGGTTTAAAAGAAAAAGAGTGCCGCTCACGCTACCAAAGCGTCACGGCACCCTATCAAGCAAAATAAAAATCAATCAAATAAAAATCAAGCTATTGTTACAGTACGCGACAGGTACACATCCTGTATCGCGTGTAATAGTTCTACTCCCTTATTCATCGGTTTCTGGAAAGCTTTCCGTCCGCTGATAAGGCCCATGCCACCGGCACGTTTATTAATGACAGCCGTGATCACAGCCTCACGCAAGTCGGATGTTCCGTGCGATTCGCCACCGGAGTTGATCAGCCCCACACGTCCCATATAGCCATTGGCTACCTGGTAGCGGCAAAGATCGATCGGGTGATCGGAAGCCAGTTCGGTATACATCCGTTCGTCGGTCTTTCCGAAGTGAAGGGCAGCAAAGCCACCATTATTCACCGGGAGTTTTTGTTTCACGATGTCCGCTTTGATCGTTACCCCCAAGCGGTCAGCCTGTCCGGTAAGGTCGGCGGCAGCGTGGTAGTCTATACCATCTTTCTTGAAATCATTGTTACGCAGGTAGCACCACAGAATGGTGACCATACCCAGCTCATGTGCATACTCGAATGCTTCGGCAATCTCCACCAGCTGACGGCGGCTCTCTTCGGAACCGAAGTAAATAGTAGCCCCTACTCCGGCAGCACCCATCTCCCAGGCCGATTTCACAGAACCGAACATCACCTGGTCGTATGTATTGGGATAGGAAAGCAACTCGTTATGGTTCAACTTTACGATGAACGGTATCTTGTGAGCATACTTGCGCGCCACGCTGCCCAATATTCCGAATGTGGAAGCCACCGCGTTGCAACCGCCTTCAATGGCCAGTTTCACAATGTTCTCCGGATCGAAGTAGATAGGATTCGGGGCAAATGATGCTCCGGCGGTATGTTCTATATCCTGATCGACGGGAAGGATAGACACGTAGCCGGTATTTCCCAAGCGACCGTGACCGAGAATACGTTGCAGGTTGTTCAGCGTCTGAATATTCCGATCGGACGACACCCATACTTTGTCAACAATATCTGCTGACGGGATATGCAGCAATGACTTATCGATCGTCTTGCAGGTATGTTCCAGATAATAAGGGGCTTTATCGCCCAGTAAATCAACGATTTTATTGTTCATAATCGGTAAAAGGTTTTAAATTAAGGGTCCTATTTCGTTTTTCCTTGGTTGGCTACAGCCTCCATCATGGCAACTATTTCGTCGGGGTCGCCGAGGAAATAATCAGCGGTCAGTTTCAAGTCATCGTCGAACTCGAATACATAAGGAACAGCTGTAGGCAGGTTAAGGTTCACGATATCGTCATCGGAAATTCCTTTTAAATACTTAATGATGCCACGCAGGCTGTTTCCGTGAGCCACGACCAACAGTTCATTGGCTGTTTTCAGGTTCGGGAAGATAGTCGTTTTCCAGTACGGAAGTGTACGGTCTATGGCATCCTTGAGCGACTCTGTACGAGGTAGGTCGGCATCGGGAACCTGTTTATATCGGGGATCAAACCGAGGATTGGCGGGGTCGTTTTCGGTCAGCGGGTTAGGGGCTACATCGTAGCTCCGTCGCCAGGTCTTGACCTGCTCGTCGCCGTACTTTGCCGCAGTTTCGGCTTTGTTCAGCCCCTGCAGAGCGCCGTAGTGTTTCTCGTTCAGACGCCAGCTTTTCTCGACCGGAATCCAATCCTGGTTTAATTTATCAAGCACACCGTTCAGTGTTTTTACCGCTCGCTTCAGGTACGAAGTATAGGCTTTATCGAAATGATATCCCTTTTTGAGCAACAAGTCGCCGGCTTTACATGCTTCGGCAACACCTTTTTCTGTCAAATCTACGTCCGTCCATCCTGTGAAACGGTTTTCCTTATTCCATGTACTTTCTCCATGGCGGAGTAACACAATTCTTTTCATTTATTCTCCTTTCTTTTTTATATATAACAAATAGGTCTGCGCAAAGTTCGGCCAATACAAGCATCTTGTCAATAACAAAAAATAATGAACTTTTACTTTTTCGTTCGCTTTAAATGATTATTTTTGTGCCCGCTAATTGTACGATTATGAATAACCAACATTTAAAAGGCTTTGGAATTTAAAGAACTTTCTGGCAGCGATTTTGTCCTGAAGTTGATGGATAAAGCGCAAATGGGATGGTGGACAGCAGATGTAAAAAACAAACTCTTCATCTGTTCACCGTTTATAACTAAATTATTGGACTTAAGAGAAGATGGAATTATCAGCTTTGACGACTTTAACAATCGGATTCAGAGCGACTTCCAACTCGTATCCCCCTCCTCCCTCTCAAATATTGAAGAGGCAGAAAAAGAACAAGTATATCTACTGTACACCACCAAAGGTAATTTATGGATGCGTAGCAGACTGTGTCACAGGGAAACCGATGAAAACGGGAATTTGCTTTTATACGGATTTACTGAATTCCGAAAAGAAGAAAAGACCCATTCAGTCGACAAAGTGCTACAGCAGAGTGATAGAATCATACAGAATATTTACCAAAGCTTTCCGGTAGGTGTCGAACTTTATGATAAAGATGGTTTTCTGATCGATCTCAACAAAAAGGATCTTGAAATGTTTCATCTTTCTAAGAAAGAGGAAGTGTTGGGAGTGAACCTCTTCGACAATCCGAACCTCACCGAAGAGATGAAACAAAAGATCAGGCAGCACGAAACTGTTACACTTTCCATTCATTACGAATTCTCCAAGATAGGCGAATATTACCAGGCGGAACATAGACAAGGCTCTATGAATTTGATGAGTAAGATATCAACGCTGTACGACGCCAATAATATTCCGGTAAACTACCTGCTGATCAATGTGGACAGGACGGAGGATGCGGTTGCTTCTAATAAGATACAGGATTTTGAAGATCTGTTTGCGCTGGTAGGCAACTACGCCAAAGTGGGGTATGCACAGTTCAACATACTCACCAAAGAAGGGTATGCCCAAAGCAGTTGGTACCGGAACGTGGGCGAGAAGGACGGTACTCCTATGAGCCAGATTGTAGGTGTCAATGCTCATTTCCATCCGGACGACCGGTCGGTTATCTTCGACTTTATGGGAAAGGCCAAACAAGGGCTTGCTACCCGGCTCACTGTGGATGTACGTATCCTACGGGAAGATGGAGTGCAAACCTGGACGTGCATCAATCTTCATCTGAAAAAGTTTGAACCGGAAAACAACTGCATCGAGATGATCTGCGTGAATTACGATATCACCGCACTGAAAGAGTCGGAACAGAACCTGATCAAAGCCAAGGAGAAAGCCGAAGAATCAGACCGGTTGAAATCTTCGTTCCTGGCCAACATGAGCCACGAAATCCGCACGCCGCTGAACTCCATTGTCGGCTTCTCCAGCATGTTGCAGGTTACGGACGACCCGGAAGAGAAACGACAATACATTAATATTATAGAGGAGAACAACCAACTGTTGCTGCAACTCATCTCAGATATTCTCGATTTATCGAAGATCGAGGCAGGGAAATACGATATGGTGCCTTCTGACATAGATGCCGGGCAGCTCTGCATGGACCTGGTGAACACTTCGTCCAGACGGGTAAGCAATGGAGTGAGAATTCAATTATGCGACACACTTCCCAACCTGACTTTCGTAAGCGATAGAAACCGGGTACAACAGGTGTTGCTCAACTTTGTGAACAACGCCATCAAGTTTACGAGCGAAGGTAGCATCACCCTGGGATATGAGCTGCAAAGTGACTTTGTGAAGTTCTACGTACAGGACACCGGAATTGGTATTGAACCCAAAATGCAGAAAGAGGTATTCAACCGCTTTGTGAAGCTGAACAGTTTTGTTCCGGGTACAGGATTAGGGCTTCCGATCTGCCAAACCATCGTCGCGCAAATGGGTGGAGAAATCGGGGTGGAATCCGAACCGGGTAAAGGTTCTCGTTTCTGGTTCACGCATCCGGTTTAGTTCAATTACAGAGTCACAATCAGTTTCGTTTTAGGAAGATGCGGTCGGTAATGCATCTGGGAAGTTCTGCTTCGTAGTGCGTCACCATGACCATGGTTTTATCTTTCCTTTGGCAGAAGGCTTCTATGATTTTTTTTACCCGGCGGCGGTTGTATGTATCGAGCCCGTGAAGAGGTTCGTCGAGGATCAATAGCTCCGGGTCTTTCACGAAAGCGCGGGCCAGTAACGCCAGGCGTTGCTCACCGCTGGAGAGTTGCAGGAAGGGGCGGTCTTTCAGTTCGCCGACGCCAAAGACACCCATCCACCATTCACAGATTGCCATTTGTTCCGGACGGGGTTGTTTGTACAGCCCGATACTGTCGTGCAAGCCGCTAGCTACGATTTGAATAGCGGGCAGGTTCTTCAGATAGGCGCGATGCATCTCCGGGCTGACGTAACCGATGTGTTTTTTGATCTCCCAAATGCTTTCGCCTGTTCCCCGTTTCCGGCCGAATAGGCTGATATCACAAGCATATGATTGTGGGTTATCGGCACATACCAGGCTCAGCAGGGTAGATTTCCCAGAACCGTTTTCACCGCTGAGCGCCCACTTCTCACCGCGAAGCACCGTCCAGTCGAGTTCTCTCAGAATAGTACGGTCGCCATAACGAATGCTTACCTGATTCAACTTCACCACTTCTTCGCTTTCGTAGTTAGTACCGTCGTAAGGCAGCTCGACGATGGATTGTTGCAAAGCCCCAATAGACTGTTGAAAAGCCTCGTAAGACTCTCCCGAATCGGCTTTGTCAATGACCGCCAGATACTCATCCCGTGTTTGCTTGTTCAATACCTGCATCCGGTTTACCTTGACTACGTGTGTAATGAACGATGGGATATCGTCCACCATCGACAATACTAAGACGATCTGTAGTCCCTGCCGCTGCGTCAGCCGTTCCAGCAACGAGGAAAGCAATTCACGGGTGGCTGCATCCAGTCCGATGAACGGATTGTCGAGTATCAGCACCCGGGGAGCTGTGAGAAGCGCCTTGGTGAGTTGGAACTTGCGAAGTTCACCGCTGGACAGCAGGATGACTTTCTTGTCGAGCATCGGTTCGATACGGAAGAGTTCGAAGAGTTCTTGTTTTAACTGTTCGTCCTTGATTTCTCCAAGCATATCGCGTACCTCGGGGGCATCGTCCTGATCCTGCGAATTCCATCGTTGTTGATAATAGTAATTCGCATCGGCCGCACCGTACGAATCGCGAAAAGCGATGTACTTCACATTATCATACGCCGTATTTGTTTCCGAGGGAGTGAAGTCGTATGTTACTGTTCCCTGGAGCAAGGGGTATTTTCCCAACAGCGTGTCTACAAAGAGACTTTTCCCCGCACCGTTAGGCCCGACAATTGCAATATGTTCGTTGGCATGGAATTCCGCATGAATAGGAGTAGCGAGGCGCACCTGTGGGTTGCGCGCTATGCCGTTTATGATTGTGATTGTACTTTGTTGCATTTCTTTTTTTAATTGGTGCTGCAAAAGTACATAAATGTTCCGCTGAATATAAAAAAATCTTCCGATAAATTCAAGAACTGAACTTACCGGAAGATACACATTATCGGAAAAAACAGGGCGTTTACTATTTACTAAACCCGTACGGCGGGCATTCGTGATTGCTGATTTTGATGTGATACTGCATCATATCGGGCAGATTGTGTACGGGGCGCTCTATACTATAAGGTATAGGGCGTTTGCTGAATTGCTGGAAGTAGAGCAGGCAGCCATCTTTCCACCACACTGCATCACGTGCCTGAATACGTAGTTTGTGTTGTACCTCTGTGAAACGTTGTACATCGACATACTTTGCAGTGGCATCCCACACTTGCTGGAACTTCCGGGTTTGCTGCACACCACGGTCGTAGGTGTAGCAAAGTTCGTCCCACAACGTGCGGCCGCTCTTCATTTTGTATGTCCATGGTGTATGATGGAACCACAAGAGAAGATTCTCCGGACAGGTTTCGAGGTGATCGTATGTATCACATAACGGAGAATTGTATTGCGCGGTGGCATTGCTTCCGGTGCTGCTACGGTCGAAACCTAGCCCACGTTCGTCGGCTTTGTGGTAGTACGAAGGCAACCAGTCGGCACGTGCGCCGGGTACGTTGCACCACGGTTCGGGACCGTAGTGGTGTCCGAAAGCAAACAAATGGTGCAACCCCAATGGCATCATATAGTCGACGATGGCTTCGCGCGACTCCATCATCATCTCTTTCACCGGCTCCCGGAAATCGGGATCGGAGGTGAAGGTCTGACGGATCCACTCGTCGGCAATGGCTTCGGAGGTGAATTGCGGGTTCCATGCCAGGCGACCGAACGCATACCAGTTAGACTGCGCAAACGGGTGTCCGCACCAGTTCACATCGTCGCCGATATTGGCTACGCCGGAAATGGCGGTGATGGGGTACTTATACAAAGCGCCATTGGTCATGCGAGCGATGGTACTCCCCTCTCCCAGCTGGTATGTATCGCTATCCAGACACTCTTTCCACATCGGAGCCAGGTAGCACAGATGATTGGAGAAACCCAGATACTCCTGGGTAATCTGAAACTCGGCCATCATGGGCGTCTGCTTCATGGCACCGAACAACGGGCTGAACGGTTCACGGGGTTGGAAGTCTACCGGACCGTTCTTTATTTGTATGATAACATTATCGCGGAACTTCCCGTCGAAAGGCAGGAACTCCTGATAAGCCTGTTTGGCACGGTCTTCATCGCCCGGACTGTAGACGAAAGCCCGCCACATGACAATACCTTTATAGGGTTTCAGTGCATCGGCCAGCATGTTGGCACCATCGGCATGGGTACGACCGAAATCCTGTGGACCGGGAAGCCCTTCGGAATTGGCTTTCACAAGGAAACCGCCGAAATCAGGAACGAGGGCATAGATCTCTTTCACTTTGGCCTTCCACCATTTCTGTACTTCCTTGTCGAGCGGGTCACTGGTGGGAAGTCCGCCCAATTCGGCAGGCGATGAGAAGTTGATGGCCAGATATACTTTCAGGTGATACGGGCGGAAGATATCGGCCAATGCCTGCACTTTCTTCAAATAGTCGGCAGAAAGTACTTGCGGACTGGCGTTGACATTGTTCAATACTGTGGCATTGATGCCGATGGAGGCATTGGCGCGAGCGTATTGTTCGTATCGGGGAGAGAGCGTTCCGGGCAGTTCGTCCCAGATCCAGAGCGAACGACCGGCATATCCACGTTCGATGGTACGGTCGAGATTGTCCCAGTGGTTGAGTATGCGGATGTTGTATGACGGACGTTCGGTAATGTTCAACGACGAGCAATCGGCTCCTGTATCCTGCAACCTCAGCAGATGGAAAGCACCATAAAGCAACCCTGCTTCACCGCAAGAAGTAATGATTATCGATTGTGCGGCAGATCCATTTCCGGAATGATTGCCACCGGAAGTACGAATAACAAAGCCTTCCTCTCCCAACGCCTGCGTTTCTTTGTTCTTCTGCAAGTTCAGCACAACGGGAGCTCCCAGCCACGCTTTGCGAAGTTCACTAACAGCCACCTCGATAGTCGCCGTATTTTTATTACTCGTAATGGTAGGACGGATATTCTCCTTCGGCAAACTCAGCCAAAGTCGACTCCCATCCTCCGCCATCACCGGATGAAGAAAACCAATCAGGAAAAGAAAAGCGATAAACTGTTTCATTATATATCTATTTGGTGAAAACACAACTATCAGGTAAAAGTATATCTATTTGGGTAAAATAATCTGGTAACGTCCGCTGAGATGCATCATGGAGAAGAGCCTCAACAGGCCATCATAATAGGCATCGAAATACCCGTCTTCGTACGGCTCGTGACGGGAGTTCCACAGGCGGTCGACAAATTCACGACCCTTATCGTGCGTGCAAAGCAGTGACGCGGTAGCCGATGTAGCTACCAATCCCACCGAATGGCGCAACGCTTTGTAACCTCCTGCACCCAGGGTGTCCTTCACCTGCGTACCGTCCACATTGTATTGGTCGACGAATGTATCGATGCCCTGATCGTAGAGGAAGTTCTGTATCTTATGTCCGTAATCCTGCTGCCACTCCTTATCGGCACAAGCCCACGAATAGTCGAGGGCAATGTTCATCGGCACCCGCCACGAATCGTAACGGAAAGCATCGCCGATGATACGGTTGTTGTTCAGCAACGTACCGTCGTAGTTGTTGTAGTCGGGATTCAGCCCGGTGACGGGGTGAATAGACTTATGCAGGTACTCACGGCTCTTGTCGGCACACTCGCGCCACAACTCCGCCCGGCCATCGTCGGCCCAGCGTGCCCATACTTCGTAGAAAGCAGGAACGTGATAGGATGGATCCGTAAACTTCGCGCCCCGGCCAGTGGGTACAAAGGTAATCAATTTATGTTCCATGTCGATGATGTTTGTCACACCATCCGTACCGTCTTTGGCCATCATGCAGTTCAGAATGCGTTGGGCTTCAGCCAGGTAATTAATACCGGTATCGTTTCCCCAGCGGTTGGATGCAAAGATAAGGGCGGTGACATAGTAGAGCTCACCGTCGGATGCAGGACCTTGCGAATTGCGCGTACCATCGATCTTGCAACTCCAGGCGAAATAACCCTCGAACGGACCCTCCTGATGTTGCATGTATTTCGTTCCCCACCGCCACAGACGATTGAAGATATCCTGACGGTCGAACTGTACAGCTATCATCAGTCCGTACGACATGCCTTCCGTACGCACATCGTGGTTCTTGATGTCGGAGATGTAAGCCATTGAATCGCCTACCTCGAAGTAGACCTTATCGGGTCCTTCGAACAGACCATAAAAAGCTTCGGACAACTTCGCATCGATTTCCGGTTGCGGATACCCCAGCTCGGCAAACAGGTTGCGATACTTCCCTGTTTCAAAAGCGCCCGCTTCCCAAGGTTGCAGTTTTTTCGGAGTCGATGCACAGGAGGCTACTCCCAGCGAACACAGCGTCATGATACAAACGATTATTTTATTCATCTTATTATATTGTGGTGAAAAGAAAGTCTTATTTAAAGAAGATCATTCGGATAAACTACTCCCCACTCCCTGCGCAAGGCATCCATCATCCGCATTACCCGGAGCGTTTCGGCATGGGGCATGTAGGGCGATTCGAGCCAACCGTTGCAGATGGCTTCCATGGCAGCATACACCTGATACTCGTATCCGGTGATTTGCGGGGGACAATTGTACCGCGCCACTTCCTCATAGTCGGAATTGACTACCTTGATGCTTTGCGGGTTGTTTACATTTTCCACGATGATGTGTCCTTTGTCGCCGGAGATGATGCCCTGGCGGTCGGACTTGGCGAGGAAACTGCTATGCAGCACAGCCATACGTCCATCGTTGTACACCAGCATAAAACTGTTTTGTACATCGACACCCGTGTCTATCTTGGTGCAGGTCGATACCACTTCCTTAACATCGGTACCGAAAGCCATCAGGGCGAAGTTGAGCGGGTACACACCCAGGTCGAGCAAAGCGCCTCCCGCCAGTTCGGGTTGACGGGAACGCGGTTTATGCAGAATAGGATAACACAGGTTGGCAGAAAGCATCATCGGAGTACCGATCACTCCACTGGCAATCACCTCGTTGATGGTGTGCGACAGCGGCATGTAGCGCGTCCAGATAGCTTCAGCGATGAACAGTTGCTTCTCCCGGGCCAACGCCAGCACCTTTTCGGCTTCGCAGGCGTTGGCGGTAAAGGCTTTCTCGCACAGTACATGTTTGCCCTTGAGCAGACTCATGCAAATATGTTCGTAATGATGCGAGTGCGGAGTGGCTATGTACACCAACTCCACCTGTTCGTCGTCGAGCATGGCTTCGTATGATCCGTATGCACGGGCAAAGCCCCATTGGGCGGCAAAGGCTTCGGCTTTAGCCAGGTCGCGCGAGGCGATGGCGTATGCTTCGGCACTGTTGTCCATTCCTTGCAGGGTGATTGCCATTCTCTCGGCAATCCATCCGGCACCTATGATTCCTATCTTCATGATGATTACAAATTATTCCATCCCGTCGATGGTCAGTATGCGTCCATCGGCATCGTACTCCAGTTCGCACACTTTCAGGCTGCGGAGCCAGGTTTGACCGTCAGAGGGGACACAGTCGTGGTGAAACAGGTACCATTTGCCTTTATACTCGACAATGCCGTGATGACTAGTCCAGCCCACTACCGGAGTAAGCATGATTCCCTGATAGGTGAACGGTCCGTATGGGTTGTCGCCAATGGCATAGCAAAGATTATGCGTGTCGCCGGTGGAGTACGAGAAGTAATATTTTCCGTTGTACTTATGCATCCACGAAGCTTCAAAGAAACGATGCTCGTTGTCGCCGGCTGTAAGCGGATTGCCTTCATCGTCGATAATTACAATGGGCTTCGGCTCTTCGGCAAACTCCATCATATCGTCGCGCAGGCGGACTACGCGTGAAGGGATGGCCGGTTCGTCATCGGCAGGGAAAGCAGCCGATTCCAGCGCCTTGTTGTCGCGGTAACGTTGCAGCTGACCGCCCCACAAACCACCGAAATACATATAGAAGTTGCCATCGCCATCATCAAAGACAGCGGGGTCGATGCTGTAACTACCCTTCATCGGATTGGCTTCGGGGATGAACGGACCGTACGGTTTATCGCTCACTGCCACACCGATGCGGAAGATATCGTTCTGGTCTTTCAACGGGAAGTACATGTAGTATTTACCATCCTTGAAAGCCACATCGCAATCCCACAACTGACGTCCTGCCCAGGGGATGTCTTTCACTTCGAGTACTACGCCATGGTCAGTAATTTCGCCGTTCATCACATCTTCGAGCGAGAACACGTGATAATCTTTCATATTGAAATGATCACCGTTATCGTTTTCGGGAATGCCGCTCTCCCAGTCGTGCGACGGGTAGATGTAAAGTTTGCCTTCAAATACGTGTACAGCAGGATCGGCCATATAGTCGCCGGGAACCAGGTATCTTTTTTCTGTTTTCATGATCTTTCTATCTAAAATTCTTAATTTCTAATTCTTAATTTCACAGGATTGCCGCTTTGATGACTTCTCCCACCACCGGCTTCGGCTGGTGCTGCCGATCGAACAATAACGGATAGTCGGTACGTCCTCTTACCGGCCAGTTATTGCGCCATGAATCGCTGTCGGTTACTCCCCAAAGTGTGACGCGTGTTACCAAATCCTGGTGTTTCAGGAAGAGATTGAAGAACTCACCCATACGGGCATTCCATGCCTGCGACACGCTGTCGGGCAATGCATCGGCGTACGGATTCAAATCCTGGGTGTATTCTTCGCGGTTGGATATTTCAGCCCCTGCATTTCTCATGGGATTGGGAATGGCAGTCAGGTCCAGTTCGGTAATCATCACTTTCACCCCTGCACCGCCAAAAGCCAGCATGCTCTCTTCAAAAGCCTGTACAGTGGGGAAGTCCATCATCATGTGTCCTTGCATGCCCACAGCATCAATGCGGATGCCGCGTTCTTTCAGGCTCTTGACCAACGCCACGACGGCATCCCGCTTGCCGGGGTGAGCCATGGAGTAATCGTTGTAAAACAGTTGCGCATCGGGGTCGGCCTCGTTGGCATACTGAAACGCCAACGGGATGAATTCTTCGCCCAGAATCTCGTAAAACTTACTCTTGCGGTACGACCCATCGTCTTCAATGGCTTCGTTCACCACGTCCCATCCCTGAATACGTCCTTTGTAACGGCTTACCACGGTGGTGATGTGATCTTTCATCCGCTGTTTCAGCACATCGGGAGATACGTTATTGCCCTTCTCGTCCACACAGAACCATTTGGCTAGTTGTGAATGCCAGATGAGTGTATGCCCGATCACAGCCAGGTTGTTCTTCTGACCGAATTCTACAAACTGGTCGGCCAACGTAAAGTCGTAACGATTTTCTTCAGGATGAATCACCTCGCATTTCATACAGTTCTCCGGCGAAATGGAATTGAACTGCTGCCGTATCACCCGCACGGCTGCCGTATCAAAGCCAGCGGCTTGATTGGCATTCACAGCTGTCCCGATGAGGAACTTATTGCCCAGCGCTTCTTTCAGGGTAGAAACTTTGGAGGGTTGCGGTTGCGAACACGCCGCCATGCAAAGGGCCACAAGGCAGCCACCAAACATAGAAGTAAGTTTTTGCATACTATTAAATATTTAAAATTATTTCCTTTTCGCAAATATAGGGAATATATCAGCGGGGCATGCGACTATTTGTTGCAGAGGGTTATAGTGGTGTTACATCTTTTTGTTTTGATGTTACATTTCCTTTTCTTTTCGTTACATTCCCAGCCAGAAGGATCTGACAAGAGAATTCATTGTCCTGACCCTTCAAAAAGAAATGACCCTGACTCGTTTTGATTATCGAGCAGGGTCATTCTTATTCTTTATCTTTTTCTGCCGGACCGGGGCGGTTGTCCGGAGGTCTGTGGCTTGGTAGTCCTTGATCTGCCAGCCGACGGTTTAGCAGTCGATGACTTAGCAGTGGACGGCTTAGCTGTTGACGATTTAGTAGTCGCCGACTTAGCAGTAGACGATTTAGCAGTTTGTCTCTTCGGTGCACCGTCGCCGGGACGAGGTTTTGTCGTTCTCGACTTCCCTACCCGTGGCCCGGTGGAGAACTTCTTCTTGTAGGGTTTCGATTTGCCGGACGGAACGTTCTCCGGTGCATCGTCGTCCACATCCTCACTTTCGGGATTAAACTTGCCTTTCTTCATTAGCTTGGCAGTCATACTTGCCTTGCGGTAATCCGTCTTAACGTCATATTCGTGTAACGCCCTGTTCATCGCCTTGTTACTGTTCAGCGGTTTCTTTCCCTCCGCAATGCTTTTCGACTCCTCGAGCAAGTCGAACAACCCCTCCAGTTCAACATCCGTCAGGTTCCGCCAGTTTCCCTGTCCCAGATTGCCCAACTTAATGTTCATGATCTGGATACGCTCCAACTTCAACACCTGATAGTCGAAATACTCGCACATGCGTCGTATCTGTCGGTTCAATCCTTGCACCAGCGATATCTGAAATGTATACGGGTTAATCTCCTGAATCTCGCACCGGCGGGTGACACGGTCGAGGATAGGTACCCCTTGCGACATCCGGGTGATAAATTCCTTGGTGATGGGTTTGTCCACCTTTACAATGTATTCCTTTTTATGGTTATTGCCCACCCGGAGTATTTTGTTCACAATATCGCCGTCGTTGGTAAGCAGGATCAGTCCCTGCGAATCCTTGTCGAGCCGGCCGATGGGGAAGATTCGTTGCTCGTGACTGATGAACTCAACAATGTTGTCCCTTTCCTGCGTGTCAGTGGTACTCACCACACCCACAGGCTTGTTGAACGCAATGTAAACAGGTTCTATATCGTTCTCGATCAGTTGCCCGCGCACCATCACTTTCTGCCTGGGCAATACCCGCTGGCCAATGGTTGCCCGCTGACCATTCACCGTTACATGACCTTCCTCAATCAGTCGGTCGGCCTCCCGTCGCGAGCAATAGCCCGATGCGCTTATGAACTTGTTCAATCTGTATTCCATGTTCTGTAGAATGTCTTTTTGTTTTAAGAAGTGCACAAAAGTACATAAAAATCAGATATATTTGTTACATTTGCGCATCTACTAACCAATTAAATACTACCATGAAAAAAACCTTTTTACTTATTTGCCTGCTTTGGACCTCTATTTCCCTGCCGGCACAGTCTACCTACTCCCCTACTGAAGCCAACCTCACTGCACGTCAGTGGTTCACCGACGCCCGTTTCGGACTTTTCGTTCACTTCGGACCCTATGCCGTACTGGGAAGCGGTGAATGGGTGATGGAAACCCGCCCCATCGACCGTACTAACTACCTGCGCCTGCAAGAGTTTTTCAATCCGCAGGCATTCGATGCCGCCCAATGGGTATCGATGGCCAAAGCAGCGGGCATGAAGTACATCACCTTCACCACCCGCCACCACGACGGTTTCAGCAACTGGGACACGAAACAATCTGACTGGAAGATTACCAACACGCCTTACAAGAAAGACTTGCTGCGCCAACTGGCCGACGAGTGCCGCAAGCAGGACATGAAGCTCTTCCTGTACTATTCGCTGCTCGACTGGACACGTGACGACTACCAGTGGCAAACGGGCCGGACGGGCCAACACAGCGGTCGCACGGCTTCGAGCAACTGGCCGTCGTACGTCCGCTTCATGAAAGCACAACTTACCGAACTACTCACCGAGTATGGTCCCATCGGAGGCATTTGGTTTGACGGGCATTGGGATCAGACGGCGCACGAGAATCGTACCGACCACCGGGCAGCGCTCAACTGGCATTACGATGAGATTTATTCCCTGATTCATCGCCTGCAACCGGCATGCCTGATATCTAACAATCATCACTTGCCGCCTTTCGCCGGAGAAGATTTTCAGATATTCGAACGTGACCTGCCGGGAGAAAACAAAGAAGGATTGAGCGGTCAGGCCGTATCGGAACTCCTGCCGCTGGAAACGTGCGCCACCATGAACGAATCATGGGGCTACCGAATCACGGACAGCAAATACAAGTCGACGAAGGAATTGATAGATCTCCTTGTACGGTCGGCAGGCTACGGAGGCAATCTGCTGCTCAACGTAGGACCGATGCCGAACGGCGTCATCCAACCGGAGTTTGTCAACAACCTTGCTCAAGTGGGCAATTGGATGCAGCAGTATGGCGAGACTATTTATGGAACGCAAGGCGGTTTCTTACGCCCGCAAACATGGGGTGCCATTACGCAGAAAGGTACTACGTACTACGTACACGTCCTGCAAAAGCCCGGGGACGGTTCTCTGTCCATCCAATTCCCTGCGAAAGTGAAGTCGGTACGCTGGTTCGACTCTCCTCAGCCAACCAACTGGAAGTATGATAAGAAGACAAAAACAATTACCTTCCAGATCGATCGTGCAATAAACTCAGAAGATACAGTGTTGGTAGTAGAAACAAAATAGTTTTACGCCATGGCACAGTGTGTTTCACGGTGTGGCACAGAGTGTTTCCCGCCGTGGTACAGCGTGTTTCCCGGTGTGGCACAAAGTGTTTCCCGGCGTGGCACAGTGTGTTTCACAGTGTGGAACAGCGTGTTTCATGGCGTGGCACAGCGTGTTTCACGGCGTGGCACAGCGTGTTTCATCTGATGAAACCAAGCGCTATAAGGCTAATGATGAAAATTAATAACCGTGTAGGATACCTCAAACAGTGCTGGATCCATGTAGGATAGAACAGGGATCCAGCACGAAATAACAGTCTTATTACCAGTCATGTATCTCGAAATCCGTGCTGGAGTGCTGGATAAATTATAAAAATCGTACAGGAGGAGAAGTATGATAAAGGTATATTTCCTTTCAGGGATGTGTGTCAACTGCAAAGTTTTCGATCAGATCGTTCTTCCTGCCGGCTATGAGAAGTGCTATATTGATTGGCACCATCCAAGAGACTATGAAAGATTGGAAGAATATACGAAGACCATGGCAGGCGGTATAGAAAAGTCTCGCTGTATGACAAACACACGGCGAGACTATAAAACAATTGTAGCTTAAAAATAATTACTTCACTTCTTCCACTTCACCTATCTTCCACGATTTATCGAAGAACGAAGGCTGCGGACTGTACAGACGTACCATCACGAAAAAGCCTTTACCGGGCATGGTCTGAATCCAGTTACCCTCCTTGGCATTGGCAGGTTTCTTCGGTCCGAAATAGATGACTGTCGAGCCATCAGTTTCGGTAACAGCTGCTCCACTGGGATAGCTCTGACTACCTGCACGGGGCGATAGTTGTGGCGTTTCGAGCATCGAGCGGGTTTGATTGTCATACAACGTAAGCGACCAGAACTTACCGGCCGGAATGCCTTTCGGAAGAACCACTTTATATGTTTTGTTTCCATCGAATGGTACACTCTTTGAATCGCTGAATGCTACTAAGTATTGCGAGCCGATACCAGGCAGACGCATACACATGGCGGGCGTGATACCGGTGGCTGTGTAAAACATACCAATGCGCGAGTTCAGTTTGGTAGCGCCATCGCTGGGATATTGCTTCACACCTTCGCGGGTGATTTCGGGAGGAGGAGTCTGGAACTCATAACCGCCGACAAAGAGAGAGTTACACCACTTCGAATTGCCTCCATAATACTGGAATCCTTCGCTCGCACGGGGTGCAAAGGAGATAAGGCGGCTGGTGGCATTGCCTACGGTGACGGCTTCGGTCAGTATCTTCTTCATCCGGGCATCGGGATTGAATGTCTTGCCTTTCACAATGCCGATGGCGTAAAGTTGTCCGGCCACTTCGGGATCGAGCGCTTCGGCAGGTTCGGCTTGCACGGCTTTATCGAGCATCTCGAAATAAGAGTAATCAGCCGGCGGAATGGTGTTCATCACGCGGTCACTACCTTCATGGAATACAGGAGTGACTGGTTTTTGCAGTTGTCCCAAACGGTTTTCACCGGCAAGAAACGAGGCAATGGTTGTGCCATAACCACCGGGAGCGTATGGGTATATCTTCAACGTGGCCTTCACGGTCTTGTCCACTTCGGCAATGGGTTGCTCGTCGATGAACGCCCGCCCGAGTACTGCCACGCGGTTCGTACGCGAACGACGGACGAAGTATCCCTCGGTGGGTAGCTGACCGGTGTAATTTTCCGGTACAAGCAGGTACTTTCCCCCTACTCCACGGTCGGGCCCCGGAACACCAAAGTCACTTATCCAACGCCACCACATATCGTCGATCACGCCCAATGCATTGGGGGGAGTTTCGACAATCACCGGGCCGTTGCTAATGTCAACGTATGTCCAGAAATAATACGTATCGGCATTGGCAGTCAGGAAAAGTGATTTGCTGTTCATCAGTTTAGAGAAAACAATCACTTCATTGTCCTTGATACCTTGTTGCAGGAAACCGTTGCGAATGGCATACTGCGACACAGCTGCGTAACCGTTGATAAACGCATCCACACCATGGACATAGTCCAGTTCGTCCCACAAAGACTGCGCGGTCTTATCCGACGGCATTCCATCTTTGAATTCCAATACTCCCAGGCGGGTTTTGGCCGACTTGTCGGGTGTAGAAATTGATTTCATTGTTTCCGAAGAAACCTGTGCCTGCAGCGTAGCGCAAGCAAACAGTGTTGTAATAATTACTAATCCTCTCATAGTTATTTATTTGGTTTTGGTAAATATCAGTCTTCATCTGTTAGTACAAAAAATAAACAATTCTCGTTACAACAATTCGTTTTTTGAAAAGTTCTGAGTAGTAATTGTTTTATAGGCAAGAATCAGCTAACTACCATGTTACCACCTCATTCGAGCAGGTTAGGCCAGCCGCAGATAATAAAGCACCGTCCCCGGCAGAACTTTTAACTTAAAAGAATTGTTTATTCTTGAAAAGATTGAAAGTTATGCAAAACCCTGTCCTACATACAATCAAAAAAATACTCATTGCCAACCGTGGCGAGATTGCCGTTCGCATCATGCGAGCGTGCAAGGAAATGGATATATGTACGGTGGCCATCTACTCAGAAGCCGACCGAACTGCCAAACATGTGTGGTATGCCGACGAAGCATACTGTGTAGGGGGCGCTGCCTCTAAAGACAGCTACCTGAATATTGAAAAGATTATTGAAACAGCCAAGAAACATGAGGTAGATGCCATTCATCCCGGATATGGTTTCCTGTCGGAGAATTCTGAGTTTGCCCTTCGTTGCCGGGAAGAAGGAATCATCTTCATCGGCCCCACCCCCGAAACCATGGACAAGATGGGCGACAAGATTGCCGCCCGCAAGGAAATGATCCGTGCCGGAGTGCCCGTTGTTCCCGGAACAGAGGAGGGGCTGACCAGCGCAGAAGACGCCATCGAAGTAGCCCGCCGCATCGGTTTCCCGGTGATGCTGAAAGCTTCCATGGGCGGAGGCGGAAAAGGAATCCGGTTGGTACAGAATGAGCAGGAGGTAGCCGAGGCGTACGCCAACGCCAAATCCGAATCACTCGCCTCCTTTGGCGACGACACAGTCTATATTGAGAAGTTCGTCGAAGGGCCTCATCACATCGAGTTCCAGGTATTGGGCGACAATTATGGCAACATCGTCCACCTGTGCGAACGCGAATGTTCCATCCAACGTCGCAACCAGAAGATTCTGGAAGAAAGCCCCTCCCCTTTCATGACACCGGAACTACGCCGGGAGATGGGTGAGAAAGCCGTCATGGCTGCCCGCGCCGTAGGCTATATCAACGCCGGAACCATCGAATTCCTTGTGGACAAGTACCGCAACTTCTTCTTCCTCGAAATGAATACCCGCCTGCAAGTGGAACACCCCATCACCGAAGAGGTATTGGGCATCGATCTGGTGAAAGAGCAAATAAGAATAGCCGAAGGATATGAACTAACGATTCGGCAGGAGCAGGTACGCCAACGTGGTCATGCCATCGAACTGCGTATCTGTGCCGAAGATGCGGAAATGAACTTCATGCCATCGCCAGGCGTTATCAAGAAAGTGATCGAACCGAATGGCATCGGTGTACGGGTGGACAGTTATGTGTACGAAGGATATGAGATCCCGATTTACTACGACCCAATGATCGGCAAGCTCATTGTGCGGGCTATCACCCGTCAGTGTGCCATCGAACGCTTGCAACGGGTGTTGCACGAGTACAAGATCACGGGCATCAAGACTAACATCAGTTACCTGAGACGCATCATCGATGTACCCGAGTTTGTGGAAGGGCGCTACGATACGGGGTTCATCCCCCGCCACGGCGAAGAATTGAAGAAGCATACTGCACCGGACGATCATGAGACGGAGGACATCGCCCTCATTGCAGCGTACATCGACTACATCATCAATCTGGAAGAGAACCATCCCGACAACAAATCGGACAACCGGCCGAACAGCCGTTGGCGTAACTTCGGTTTGCACAAAGGAGTTTTGAGAATTTAAAAACAAACAGAAAATATGGAAATACGCATAGGAAACCGGGTAGCCAAGGTGGAGCTGCTCAGCAAAGAAGATAACAACGTGCGCCTGTCGATAGACGGCGAAGTGCACGAGGTCGATGTGACAATGCTCGAAGAGGGTGTCTATTCCATCTTGCGTGATGGGAAGTCGTACAACGCCGAACTAACCTACTCGGAAGACCGGAGAAGCTACAAAGTGAACACCGTCTTCTCCTCGCACGATATCCAGATTGTTGACACGAAAGCCCAGTACCTCCGCCTGAAGAAGGGGGGAGACGACCGGCAGGATGACAAAATAGTATCGCCTATGCCAGGCAAGGTGGTGAACATCCCTATCCAACAAGGTGACCAACTAGCTGCCGGAGACACGGCCATTGTGGTAGAAGCGATGAAGATGCAAAACAATTACAAAGTTTCGTCCGACTGTATCATTAAAGAGATTCTGGTCCATGAAGGCGAGACTATCCAAACCAACCAGGTCTTGATCCGCCTGGAACTAATCAATTTATAGCATATGACACGAGAAGATATATACCATGCATTCGAAGAGAAAAACCGCACCGCGGAACTGGGCGGAGGAACCGAACGCATAGAGAAGCAGCACGAAGCCGGCAAGTTGACGGCCCGCGAGCGTATTGAGAAGTTATTAGATAAAGGTACGTTCGTGGAGCTTGACAAGTTTGTCGTGCATCACAGTACCAATTTCGGAATGGAAAAAAGTCATATCCCCGGCGATGGCATCGTATCGGGTTATGGACGGATAGACGGACGACAGGTATTTATCTATGCGTACGACTTTACCGTTTATGGCGGTACACTGGGCAGTGTCAATTCCCGCAAGATAGTCAAGGTGCAGGAACTGGCGTTGAAAAGCGGCGCACCGGTCATCGCCCTGAACGACTCCGGCGGAGCACGTATTCAGGAAGGAGTGGAAAGTCTGTCGGGCTATGCCTCAATCTTCTATCAGAACACAATCGCCTCGGGGGTAATTCCACAGATATCGGCCATCATGGGACCATGTGCGGGCGGCGCCTGCTATTCACCGGCGCTGACGGACTTTATCTTCATGGTAAACGAGAACAGCTACATGTTTGTCACCGGGCCGGATGTGGTGCGAACGGTTACACACGAGGAGGTCGGCAAGGAAGAATTGGGTGGTGCATACACCCATAGTTCGAAGAGTGGTGTCACACATTTCCTTTGCAATACGGAAGAAGAAGTACTGATGGGTATTCGCGAACTGTTGAGCTTCCTACCCTCCAATAATATGGAAGATGCACCAACGGTGAACTGTACGGACGATGCCAACCGGGAAGTGCCTGCCTTGCAGGACATTGTTCCCATCGATCCGAATGTGCCTTATGATATAAAGGATATTATCGAACCGGTATTGGACGACCAGTACTTCTTCGAGGTAATGCCGCACTTTGCAAAGAATGCCGTGGTAGGGTTTGGCCGGTTGAATGGTCAGTCCGTAGGGGTGGTTGCCAATCAGCCCGCTTTCTTGGCGGGAGTACTGGATATAGACAGTTCAGATAAGATTGCCCGTTTTGTCCGCTTTTGCGATTGTTTCAATATTCCGATAGTGACATTCGTAGATGTGCCGGGTTTCTTGCCGGGAACGTTTCAGGAGCACAACGGGATTATCCGTCACGGAGCGAAAATAGTCTATGCATACGTCGAAGCCACTGTTCCCAAAGTGACGTTAATTACCCGCAAAGCATACGGCGGAGCTTACATCGTGATGTCGAATAAAGAAACGGGAAGTGATATCAACCTGGCTTACCCTACTGCGGAGATTGCCGTTATGGGAGCCGAAGGAGCTGTCAATATTCTCTACCGCAATGCCGATGAGGAGACAAAGAAAAAAGCGATTGAAGAATATCGGGAGAACTTTGCCAATCCATACAAAAGTGCAGAGTTGGGATATATTGATGAGATTATTCTGCCGAAACAAACACGTGGAAAGTTGATACAAGCCCTGGAAATGGCTAAAGACAAAGTAAAATCGCTTCCGCCGAAGAAGCACGGGAACATGCCGCTGTAGTTATTCGGTAAAATAAGTTATCTTTGCATTTCCAATCAACAAAAGAATGAAACGAAAGAAAACTATGTGGATCATATGCACGACTTTACTCCTCCTGATTATTGGAGGAGTTGCTTTTATTAATCAACCCAGCTTCGGCAAAACTCCGCGTGGCGAACGATTGGCACGCATACAACAATCGCCCAACTACCGGGATGGAAAGTTCCAGAACCTCTCTCCCACCCAACAGCTTACATCGGACAAGTCTATGGTAAGTACCATGCTCGATTTCCTGTTCCGTAAAGTAGAGGGATTACGTCCGGACGTTGACATACCCGTTATAAAGACCGACTTGAAGCAATTCGACCTCCATGAAGAGGTGCTGGTATGGCTGGGACATTCATCTATCTACTTCCAGACAAACGGGAAGCGGTTTCTCGTAGATCCGGTGTTCATATCGGCTTCTCCGGTTTCGTTCTTCAACAAGCCATTCAAAGGAACCAACATCTATTCTCCGGACGATATGCCGGATATCGACTTTCTGATTATCAGTCATGACCACTGGGATCATCTCGACTACCAAACAGTGAAACAACTGAGAAGCAGAATCGGAAAAGTGATCTGCCCGCTTGGTGTCGGCGAACATTTTGAATACTGGGGATTCAAGAAGGAGCAACTCATCGAACTCGACTGGAATGAGAAGGCTGCGCTTGCCACTATTGCCCAAGATAGCACATCATCCAATGGAAGCGAACTTACGGTTTACTGCCTTCCTGCCCGCCACTTCACGGGTCGCGGACTATCGCCCAACCAATCATTATGGGCATCGTACATGTTGCAAACACCTTCACAGAACATTTATCTGAGTGGAGACGGAGGTTACGACACGCACTTCGCCAACATAGCCAAGCAGTTCAGGCATATAGACCTCGCCATCCTCGAAAACGGCCAATACGGCGATGGCTGGAAATACATTCACATGCTTCCCGAAGACCTCGAGAAAGCAGTCAAAGACCTGCATGCCGACCGCGTACTCACCGTACATAATTCAAAGTATGCCTTGGCCCAACATGCGTGGACAAAGCCTTTGGATGATATAGTAAGGTTTGCCGAGAAGGATTCCATACATCTTCTCACTCCTATGATTGGCGAGCCTGTTCAGTTAGCTGACACCCTCCAAACATTCAAAAAATGGTGGAAAAGATAAAGGCAGAAGATCAATATCCCAATTATGAAGAAGCGCATTTCCCGGTTAACGATTAACCGAGAAATCAGTAGGAAACTAACATCGATGCCAATATCGTTTTGGGAATATAATCCCAAATGTTATTTCAGCATCTCCTGAATTGCTTTAAGCATCTCTTTGTCACTTCTTTCTTTGCTATATCCTTGAAATACCTTTCTGATTACTCGTTGTTCATCCAAAAGTAAGAAAACAGGAGTAGCACCGCCGGTCTTATAATTCTTCAGGACTTCTTCGGTGGCACCTACCATCATGTAATTGAGTTCATTCTTATCCGAATAAACTTTAAGCGCCTGTGGTTTACGTGCCCAGCTTTCTATTGCCATTACATCGAACTCGTCTGCTCCAAAGCGTTCCTTCAAGGATTTCAGTAAAGGAATAGCAAGGCCACATGGCCCACAACCTATACCAGTGAAGTTTATCAACAGAACCTTACTTTTTAAGTCGCTCAATGAAACCGGATTTCCATTCGTATTATTCAGTGTCCAACCAGGGGCTTTCTCGCCTTCCATCGTCTGCTTGTCAGGTGCTGACGGTTGCTTCTCCCACCGCTTTCTGACCTCATAGTTCTGAGGGAAATATGCATATATATCAAAATCCTTTAACGACAACTTATTGACTTCAAGATTTGAACAAGTGACGGCAGCAGCTCTTTCCTGCATCTCTCTACGCCACTTATAAGGCAAACCACTGGATTTATTAATCCATATCTCAAAGATGGAAGTAGGATCATCTTCCTTGTATAGGTGATATGCTTTTCCCAAAAAATCGACAGTAGTTTCTTCATTGATTGTCAACCTGAAAAAATAATGGTCATTGTTCTCTTTCAGTTCGACATCTATGCGATCGTTGGTGGTGAGGGCATAGTTGATAATATTTCGGGTATAGTTGAAGAATGGCGGAAGCACAATCCTAAAAGGAAGTTTATTGGTGGAAAAATTATCAAGTATGATTCTTTGGTCTTCATGGTAGGAAACTGCTTTTATATGCCCATCATAACCATATTCAAACTTCGTGGTATCATCGCCATTCCAGATGATAAAAGAAGCTCCAATGGTGGTATCAGACGGATTATTGTACTCTGTTAAAAAGCTGGTACCTACAAATACAGGTACTGTATCACCCGGTTGCCAGCTCTCATTGAGAGTATAATATGTGGCCGATTCAATCTTCTCCAGATTGCTTAATACTCTCCTCAGATACTCATTCCGGGCATCCTTTTTTCCATCTGCCAGAACTGATACAGAAAAGAAAAGCGATACAACAAAAAGTGTGATTTTCATGACATTGTGTTTTAAGTTCAAAAATACTAAGAATTATTCGCAACAATATTACAATCAAATACAAAAGAATATTCTTTTGTATTTTTTAAGATTTAGCAGAACGAGAACAAGTAACCACAAACAAATTATCGATCACACTCGATTATAAAAATCCATCGAGTATGATCGATAATACGATACTGCCTTTAATTACTTCAGATAATACTAATTAGCCTCTCGCAATAACTCCAGCATTTCTTCCTTAGTTAGCTTATGAGCCATATCACTGCCATCGAGCAAGGAATCGGCCAGCGACTTCTTGGTTTGGTGCAGTTTGATGATCTTCTCTTCGATGGTCTGTGCGGCAATCAACCGGTAGATAGTCACCGGACGAGTTTGCCCGATGCGGTGCGCGCGGTCCGATGCCTGATCTTCCACAGCGGGGTTCCACCACGGATCCAGGTGAATCACATAATCGGCGGCAGTCAGGTTCAAGCCCGTACCACCGGCTTTCAGACTGATGAGAAACAACGGTTGCTCACCGGTTTGGAATTGCTTGACCAATGCCGCGCGCTCGTTGACCGAGACCGATCCATCCAGATACAGGTAATCGATCTTCCGCTCATCCAAGGCTTTGCGAATCAAAGCCAGGTGCGAGGTAAACTGACTGAACACCAGCGCCCGGTGACGGCTGTCCACCAACTCATCGACCAGTCGGAGGAATGCTTCTGTTTTCGAAGACGCCAGGTTGAGCTTCGCATTTACCAGCGCCGGGTGGCAAGCGGCCTGTCGCAGCCGGGTGATTTCGGCCAAGGTTTGCATGGGCTGGCTCGAGCCTTCTTCCAGATTGAGCAAGGCCTGCTCACGAATATGTTCATACAAGGCACGCTCCTCGCTGCTCAACTCCACAGACAAAGTAATCTCTGTCTTATCGGGTAGTTCGTCGAGCACTTCCGCTTTGGTTCGTCGCAGGAGGAATGGTAACAAAATCTTCTTCAGTTGCTTCTGCCGGAGTTTATCCCCCTCCTTCTCGATGGGCAGAATAAACCGGTCGGTAAACTGCTGGAAGCTGCCGAGCAACCCGGGGTTAGCAAACTGGAAGAGCGTCCATATCTCACTCAGGTGGTTCTGGATAGGCGTTCCGGTAAGCAGCAACCGGAAATCGGCTTTGAGCTGCATGGCGGCTTTCGCCATCTTGGTTTCCTTATTTTTAATGGTATGAGCCTCATCGAGCACGATGATGTTCCATTCTTTGCCGGCCAATGCTTCGGCCTCATTGATAAGCAGACCGTAGGTAGTGAGCACCACATCGAACTCCGATGCTTGTTCAAGAAGTTGTTGCCGATCGCCGTTGGCATGCATCACCAAAGCATTCAACGATGGAGCAAACCGTTCAATCTCTGCTTTCCAGTTGAGCATCACCGAAGCCGGCGCCACCACCAGCGATGCCCCTTGCCGGGCACGGCTCAGCATCAATGCGATGGCTTGAACCGTTTTCCCCAACCCCATGTCATCGGCCAGACAGGCTCCGGCACCCCAATGCGCCAAACGCGACATCCAACGGAAGCCATCCGACTGATAACCACGAAGCTCGGCCTGTAGCATCTTCGGAGCGGCAAACGATTCCTGTTCGGCCTCCTCGATCCGTAGTTGTAACTCGATACAAGCTTTATCTTTCTTCAACGCCATACCCGCCTGCTCCATCTCGCCCAGCAAAGGCATGTTCAACCGGGATATTTGCAACTTTTTCTTCTGCGCATATAGCAGGTTGTCCAACTCAGTCAGCCGCTTGCGCAGTTGGTTACTCAGTGCCAGGAAGTCCGAATCAGTAAGCGCTACAAAGCGTCCTTTACTCTGACGAACCTTCTCGAGCAGTTCACTTATCTTGATCTTGCATTTCTCATCAACTACCAGCTCGCCATCTACCTCGAACCACTGTCCGGCACCTTTGAGCGATAGTTTCAACTGACTGAAATCGGCCGAACGACTGACCGTGAACTTCACCCCTTCGGGCCATTCCACACGCGCTACCTTGGGCAACTCGCGCAGACGTTCTACCAAGCCCAGGCATTGGTAATAGTCATCGAAGAAAGCCACATCAGTCACCGTAGCATCGCCGCTCGCCTCCCGGAGTAGGTCGCCCACCAACTGGTAGTTCACTTTCTCCTTCTTCATGTCGCGCACCGCCTGCGCCCGTTCGCCTTTCACCAATCCGATAACGCTGGCCGCCCCTGCGCCCGCTTTGCAATACGGAGCCTGTTCCACGAAAGGTTTCACGAACAGTTCCACCTTGATGCCATCGCCCATGGGCAGCAACTGTACCGTGATCAAAGAATCTCCCTTGACCGATTTTAGTGACTTGTCCTCTTGCAACAAGTCCGAATGCACCATCAGCTTCTGCCCCAGATATCCTAACACCTTAGATAACTGCTCCTGAGCCGACTTAGGGAAATTCGGATTCCGATGGAGCGTATCCAGAATCTCCCATTGTTTGCTGCTCACCTCCATCACCCGATACAGCTGATCGTTCTCTTTTCGAAGCACAACGGAGGCATGACCTTGATCCTTGAGGTTGGACGACACTTGGAAACCATCCTTCGTCTTCGTCACCACCACCTGCGGATCCTCCTTCTTAATAACAACCGGCACGCCCGGCGTATTCTCGAGAAACACCATCGGGTGCCCGGCTAACGCAGCAAAAGCCTGCGGTTTATCGAACTCATAATATTCCGGCCGCCCCCATCCACTCGAAGCATACGCATGCAGATGCGCCGCCACCCGACGATCCACATCGCCCATCTCGGGCATGCTCTGCTGCTTGAAGGTAGAGAGTGCGATGTCGCGCCCATTGCTCCAGGTCACCCCGTCTTTGGACTTCTGCAAACGAGGCGTGATGTTATCGCCACGACCAATGAGATACGTGATGCGGCTGGTAGATACCGGTGTATCCGTCTTCCCAGCTTTCGCAGGAGCATTGCCCACCAAGTCCATCAGTCGGTCCAGCGTCCGTTCCCACTCCTCCATCCGTGTGCGAGTTGGGAACATAGAGTCCACGCCCAAGGCTTTCCGCAGTGCCGCTTCGTTTTCCTGAAAAGCCGGGATAATCGGGCTGAATTCCCATTGCAATAGCTTCAACGAATCTTTGCTCAGCGATTTCTGTATTGTTTCCATGTTGGTAAACGAGCATTCGCTCAGGTGATAGCGTCGCAGCACAAGTACCGTTAAGGCTTGTTCCAGAAAAGGCATCAGCGGATATACGCGTGGCATCTGATCAAGCAGACTATCGACAGGCAGATGAAGCGCCTCCATCAACACAAAGCGCATGGGTAGGTATTTGGTTTCAGTCATCTCCTTCTTCTTCAGCAGCGTATTCATTTTCTTTTTGGCAGCCTCGCTGCCCAACCGCGCCAACGCCACCGCATACGTCATATTGTAGAATGGGTTATAAAAGAGCGAGAGCCCGTAGTCCTTCATACAGCTTTGATAGGAACTCACCGCCCCCTTCCAATCACCTAAATATTGCAGATAAAGGGCATGCGCGCACTCTCCTTCTATGGTTAGAGCGGTAATTTCCTTAGGTATCTCACGGATACGTCCCGGCAGCACATACGTAAGGAAGGCGAGTGCCTCGCGTAAAGCCATCCTGTACGAATCGCTCAGCCGCGGATTGTCCAAGTAGTTTTTCTGAAGAAAATCCATCGGCGGATCTATCAGGTATTTCATCCATAAATTAGACTGTTCCTGAAAAAAACGGGTCAGGAATGTTGTTGGTAACCGGGAGACGCAGGTCGCCCAGTGGGTATGAAAGGGCATGTTGGCACACAGACTATAGGCCACTCCCCCAGTATCCAGGGGAGGAAATGCAGGCACGGCATCAGAAGTAGCACATTCGAAGAGTGCATTTCGCCATCTGACAGCCTGTGTTGCGTCCAGCCTCCATGAATACGATTGAAGAAAGGGTTCACAACTCTTATACAAGGCTGCCGGTTCATCTTTCATTTCCCACAGAAGATCCAGGTGTAACATGGGAGGGATGGAATATCCTTCCCCATGCCAGAAAAGGGTACTATCTGTCAGTTGAACGAGTTTTTTCTCTTCCACCCATCTCGCTATCAGTTCCTTACAAGCCTTACGGGTCATCACCCTACAACTGGATGCCATCTGTACTATCGTATCAAAGCTCACCGGAACCATTATCCAAGCGATACGTTTAAGCAATCCATCGGTACGAAACTCTTCTTGCTGCGTCTTGGAGATAAGCGAATTGTCAAACAAGTCTTTCATCTATTTTATTATTGTTTTTAAGAAGTGCAAAAGTACTGCATTTTTTAGAGACGGTTTATAACTACACTCCATTATTTATTTACCTAAGGCTTTATTGCTGTTTCAACTTAGCCTCTTTCAAACACACACGTGTTTATTTTCCGATTGCTTTCTTCTCATCGATTACCTTTTCGGCTCCTTTACCTACTCTGATCATCTTCCTGACGTCAGGAAAATGATCGAGAGCACTCTCAGAGGCGTTTTTGCAAGAATCTTTGGCTTTATCAATGACTTTAGTGAAGTTTTATTCTTGGCCTTGATCTTCCACCGGCAACATATCCGGTTGTTCTTTCTCCTCTTTCAAGAGCTTCTTACTCAAAAGATGTTTGGGGATATATTTACTGAGGGGATAACGAAAGAATGGAGCTTTCTTCATACGATAGGTAAGTCCGCGATCGGCAACAAAGTAGATGCGCGAAAGTTTCACTTCGCCTGGAGTGATATCCTCGGGATGTTCAAATCCCTCACTGGTAACAGCCAGATGAAAAGATCCCAAACCGGCAATGGTGACCGATTCTCCATGATGAAGAAGATCCTCAATCACTTTAGGCAATTCCACCAATACGTTCAATGCATCGCCTTCTTTCAAAGCTCCTCTCTGGGAAATGATGTAAGCAAGATCGCGCTCATTCTTGCCACCACGTTTCTGGACTGTACGCAACACCGCGTAATACAATTGTTTAAAACCATCTTTGGTCATAAACTTTTTAGGACGAACGAAATAGATTAACGCCATAATAATCAACAGTTTTAGTTAAACCTAGATATTTCAAAAAGATATACATTTAAAGCTTTTTGATAGCCTAAACATACAAAACATTGACACAAAGATAGAATAATATCGTTTTGAACCAAAGATTATACACAGTTAATTGTAGAAAAACTGAGGCATCGGAAGTAAAGAACAGAAAGGGTTTTGTCTTACTCGTAAGGCAAAGATGTTTTACTCTACGACCAAACTTATCGGACTCACCGAGTAACGTTGTACGAGATGTGCATCTTAGACAGTACGAGATGTACATCTTAGGCAGCACGAGATGTACATCTCATACAGTACCAGATGCACATCTCGTACATCCTCCCCCGGCGGGCAAAGCAAACTTCCTCTACGAATAAAAACAGTTTGCTCCCTTACTATCAATCCAAGACCCTGGGATCGACAGTAAAGGAGCAATTATATTACCGGGCGAATGAATCAATACAGGTATTCGCTCTCCGGTGCGCCGAGGTATGACTCCTTCAATCCGCCGAAGTCGACCATCACTTTTTGCAGGATAAGAGCCGGATCGAGCGGACGAATAGACAACGTATGTTTCTCCTTCTTCGCCAACTCATGATCGGTTGCGGTCTTGATGATGTGGGTAGATTGCCAGATGCCGAGCTCACCTCGATAGTGACCGTTGATATTTACAATCTGCTCCGCTCCTCCATCCAGACTGATGGCATAACGCAGTCCCTTGTTGGCATTAAAGTTCAATGTGGGCGAAAGCCAAATATGCACAGTGGCTTTTCCGGTATAGTCCGCCGTGAAATCATAGGTCAGACACATGGTCTCGTCGGGCGTTTCGGTAGCGGGAGAAGTGGTTACACCACCCAACGTACGTCCGAGACCGGGAATAACTGTCCACTCGGCCGTCTTTCCGTTCAGGGCTTGTGAGTAATGCGGAGCTTCGATCGACACATAGCCGTCTTTCGCGACAAAGAGTTTCGACTCCAGTGCATTGCGGGTTTCGGGCACAAGCGTTACCTTTGGCATAATGTTCCGGCGGGGTTCCTGCCAGGAGAAGTAGCCAATGCGCGTCTGATCCATAAGGTGATTCCATTTGCCGCCACTCATTATCTTATTATAATGGTAGCTGAGCAAGGAGTCGCGCTCGAAACACTGGCGGGCTTTGCCGGCATATTCGTTGGCTCTTATGTCTTTTTTGGCAGCCAGATCCTTATTCATGGCTACCGCATAATACAGTTCATACAAGTTGGCACAAGCCTGAATGGGGTATAGTACCAACTGATCGAACGTGTCGCGATATTCGGCAGGCATCAGGTAATAGAGTTGTAAGGCCTCCAAGCTCAATGCCTGGTACTCATCCCTCACCTGCTTCCATTCGTTGAAGTTGTGCAGATGGTACGTCCGATCGGTCAACGTCTCGGGAGTAACACGACGGTTGTACTGCGTGTACTGATTGATCAGCCGGGCGGCTTCACGGGCATACTTCCCGCCGAATTGCTGGGCGCAGAAACGTTCGGTATGCTGTAATAGATTGTTCGCATTAAACTGGGCAGGGTTCCAGGCCATGTCGAGGAAGAAGGTGATGGGATATTCCATCGGCTTGAGATCGCCTACGTTCACTACCCAGATTTCGCGTACGCCGTATTCATAGGTGAGATTCATTTGTTCCCATACACGCTGCACAGGCGATATATTGATCCATTTCGAATTGCGCGGAGCTCCCACGTAGTCGAAGTGATAATACATGCCGTAACCGCCCTGGCGAGGCTTAGCTTTCAGGTCGGGCAACTTGCGCACATTGCCCCAGTTGTCGTCGCAGAAGAGCAACGTCACATCGTCGGGTACACGCATACCTTTGTCATAGTAGTCCTGTACCTCTTTGTACAACGCCCATACCTGCGGCGTCTCGGCTGCTTTCTTTCCGGTTACCTTTTCGATGATCTTCCGCTGGTCCTTTACGATGTTCTGTAACAGTGAGATGTTGGAATCCTCACTCATCGGCTCGTCGCCGTCGCCACGCATGGCCAGGGTGATCACCGATTCCCAATCCTTACAACGTTCTATGCCTTTTGCCCAGAAATCGCGCAACACGGCACCGTTAGTCGAATAGTTCCACGCTCCCTGTCCCCGACGTTTCCAGTCTTGTTGTGCAAGTCCCATCGGCTCGTGATGCGAAGTGCTCATAACGATTCCCATCTCGTCGGCCAATACACCGTTCTGCGGATCGTCGTCGTAGAAGGCATTGCCCCACATGGCAGGCCACATGAAATTCCCTTTCAAGCGAAGCACAAGCTCAAATACTTTTTCATAGAACTTGCTATTGAATCCGCCGAATGTATCGCGCGACCAACCGCTCAGCGCCGGGGCCTCATCGTTCAGGAAGATACCACGATACTTCACCGCCGGTTCGCCATCGGTGTATATACCTTTATTAATAGAGATACATGAGTTCTTCAGCACAGGCACATCCGCCCAGTAGTACCAGGGCGACACACCCATCTGTGCCGACAGTTCGTAGATGCCATAAATGGTACCGCGCTTGTCGCTTCCGGCTATGACGACGGCTTCGTCCACGCCTTCAAACGGTTTATCGATCGTTTGGATTATATATTTCTCGCGTTTGCCTTTCAGGCTCTGCGCATCCAGCTGGTTGGAAGCCAACAGTTTCTTTATCCATTGGCTTTGGTCGATGGAACCGACAATCAGCATCTTATTACCAGATAGTTGCCGGACGATTCCGGGCTTGGCCCCCGTTACTTTCTCCGCATCCGTTTGCAGGTTCGTCACCGCACGTAGTACCCCTTTGTACTCCGCCTCATCGATCAGTATGGGGCATGCTTTCCCGTTATCGATCCATACAAATCCAGCTTTATCGTTCGTCACCAAACGCTCCGCTGCCAAAATAGTGGGGCCTGCCAGCAAACTGGCAAACAAAAAAATGAAGCTAATAAAGTTCCTTCTCATGATATTCAATTTAATTAGATTCGGACTGTAGTTTTACAATTACAAAAGTATTTCATACAGCCGAAAAACCAGGATTTATTCGTTTCAGAAACCTACCTGGTGGTTACATCATTGTTCTGTTTGTTTCATTATCATTAGCTGATGTTACATGATCCCCTTTACCAAAACACAAGTGCCCTGACTCATTGATATGTTCAGGGCACTTTGTATCTTATTTTTCAAACTATCCTTGCCGGCGCAGTTCCAGATCGGACTGGATGCTTTCATTCATTTTCTTAGAGATAGGATAGAAGAACAGCGCAATCACTCCGATAAAGAATGTGATGGCCGGAATAATACTAGCCGCCAGCGTGATGCCAAAGATAGCCGAGTCGGTTTGTGGCTGGTTCGGGATAAAGCCGAACGACTCTACCACTACTCCGCAGATAAATCCTCCCAATCCTAAGCCAAACTTCAGTGCAAATACAATGCCCGCAAACACCAATCCTGTGGCACGGCGACTGTTTTTCCATTCCGAGAAGTCGGCTACGTCGCCCATCATCGCCCACAGCAATGGGATGGTCGGTGCGTATGCCAAGCTCTTGCAACAGTTAATCAGGAAAATCAGGCCGATACTCTTCGGAGAAGCCACAAAGAACAAAGCGGTAAAAACAGCCGTAAGCGCCAGACATACCAAGAATACGTTACGCTTGCCGAAGATACCTGCCAGGTAGCCCGACAACAGAATCACTGCCGCCAAGGTAATGATCTGACCGATCATATTGAACAAGCTGAATCCAACACTGAATACATTGCTCAAGTCGGGTTTGGCTATCAAACCGAAAGCATCGAGGAAGGTGTGCCACATTCCATATACTTCGCCCTCGATCTCCACCAAGCCGAAATTCTGCAGAAAGTCGAACAACGAAGCTTTATCGACCACATAGTTGAAATAGTACGACATGCTGCTGCCCCACATAGCCAATGTAGTAAATAAAAACAGCGTGAGGATAAACATCGCCTTCCAGGGTAAACAGTTAACAACATCTTTCAAGTCTTGCTTCACGGAAGTCTTCTGCCCCACCGGAGGCGTGATGCGCTCTTTAGCTGAGAAGAAAGTGATGACCAGCAACACCACTCCGATAACGGCAAACAAACTGATGGTCAGAAACCATCCTTTCTGCGGATCGCCTTGTCCGAACTTGCTCACCAACGGTAAGGTGAGTCCCTGCACGATAAATGTAGCCACGGTAGCCGTTACGAAACGAACAGATGCTATACTGGTGCGTTCCTTGATATCGCTCGTCATCACTCCACCCAATGAAGAGTAAGGAGTATTGTTGAACGAATAGATCGACATTAACAACGTATATGTGATACCCGCATAGAGAATCTTGCCGCGCTCAGTCAGGTCGGGAGTAGTGAAACAGAGGACGAAGAAAACAGCAAACGGAATGGCCGTCCACATCAACCAGGGACGATACTTACCCCAACGCGTATTCGTACGGTCGGAAACAATGCCTACAATCGGGTCGACAAATGCATCGAAGAAACGGGCAAACAGCAAGATAGCACCGGCCGCCGTAGCTTTGATACCGAAGACATCGGTGTAGAACATGAGTTGGAACATCATCATCATCTGGAAAATGAGGTTCGCCGAACCGTCCCCCATACTGTAACCGATCTTCTCGGCCATAGACACTTTCTGAGTCTGTGCTTTCATACGTATATGTTTATATGATTAATTATTTTTCGACTTGAAATCACATTATATATAATACATCGGACATCAGTTTCGGCAGCCTCACCTTTGCCTCGCTTCCCAGGGCAAGGCAAAGGAGGAAGCATGCCATCAAACTAACCCTAAAATTAACCTTAAATACCATATACTAATGTTTCCCATTCTTTTGTAACGCTGCAAACATACGGATAATCCCGATGCTTCTTGTATTCGTACGTTTCACATTCTTCTTGGCTGGTTACATTGTACTTATTGTATGTTACATATACTTATGCTAATGTTACACACCCCCGCCACAGACAGTTCTAGCGATACTCGTACAATTTCACATGTAACGCACAGAATTGATCCACGGAAATACGCACATGTCTCCCCTGGTGATCCTGATCGCCATTTAACCGACGCACATATTGGAAGGTTCCGTCCTCTTTCACCCGTACTTCGTCCACAAAACCGATACCGATGCGTGCGCCTCCTTTCCAGCTAGCTGTTTGTACGGCCGCACCGCCCATGGCAACGAATCCATCCTCTCCCAATGTGTTGGCCTGCGCCGCTTTGTCCTCGCCGCTCTTTTCGAACTCGACAACGATTCCACTGCCGGCAATCACGTATTCATCGGGTGCCAGACGAATGACGATGCCTCCGCTCTCGGGCCATACACTTCCATTGGTGGCGCGCGGGTCCCAGGGCAATGTAAAGTTATGACGGCAAGTCAGCTTCAGATTCTGGTGAATCAGTATGCGTTCTTTGTTCTCGCCGTCAAACCAAAGCCCGTTCATGGCGCCCTTTCCCTGGTATTTTGTAATCAGAGGCATCAGTTCCCGCAGGCAGGCATATCCCTTCACTTGGGAAGAAGCCGGGGAATCCGGTCCGTCTTCAATGGAAAACGGACTGAACCCGATGGCATCGTGCTCGCCGAAAACATAGAAAGCCTGCGCGGCATTGCCCTCGGACAAGCGAATTTCAGGAATAAACAGGGGATTATTGTGAAGTTTGTATTGTGCTACCCAGTTGGTAAAGCCCTTATCGTACAAATCGGGCGCCAGGAAATCGATGTTCGGTGCACCGCAATGCCACACATCAATCAGGTGAGCCAGCGGTCCGGCCGACGGGTATTCGCCCGGCTTACGGTTGCGACTGTTCATGGCCGCATTGACAAACAACGGTACATTATAAATGGAACGGGCCGTTTGTGCCAGCCGTTCTACGTATTGGGCATACGAGAAGGCCATAAACAGTTCGTCCGTATACACATCAGCGCCAAACACTTCCTGCCAGTTGCCTTTCTTTTTGAATCCCCGACTCTCCCACTTCGCCAGCATTTGCGGGTGGAGCGTCTTCTTATTTTTGCTGAGATACTCCATCAGCACATCAGGCACGGCAGCCTGAAAACGTTCATTAGCCACTTTGGAGTAGTCGCGGGCATCCTCGAGCATACCGATCTCATTCTCGATCTGTACCATGACGACGGTTCTTTCCTCTTTATCGATGGATGCCAAATGTTTCATCCATTGAGAAAAAGCACGGTTATCGGCCTGGAATACATTCTCCGAAAACGAACTGGCTATCTCGAGCGGTTTGCCCGAACGGGTGTGCGCACGGGGATATTTCTCGTAATTCTTCTTAAACCACAACGGCGCATAGCAACTCATGGAATTCTTCCAGGCACCGAACCACAGGAAGACCACTTTCAGTTGATTCTCACGGGCCTGATGAATCACTTTGTCAATGAGAGCGAAATCATACGTTCCTTCAACAGGTTCGATCAGATCCCAGTAAGCCGGTACCAGCACGGTGTTTAGCCCCATACGCTGCAACTTAGGGAAAATACGTTCGATATCTTCGATGCACGATGCGGAGGAATTACCCAGTTCTCCCCCGAGAACGAGAAACGGTTTACCGTCGACCATCAATTGGGTGGCGGTTCCTTGCTTCTGCAAACGAGCAATCTCTCCCTTAAAGGAAGCATTCTGAGCATTCATAGACAACGCCCAAAGAATCATCATCACAAGCAACCCGAAGAATGTTAAATAACGACTGGTGTATTTCATATTTTTCTGTTTCAGTAGATATAAACAATTGATTATTTTCGTGTGAACAACATATTCGCTTTCACCTTTGCAAACATACGCATTAAGAACCAAACAGACACATGTTAAATATCCCACAGAGTTTTGGTTTTGTTACATCATTTTTCCATACGTTACAAACATTTACGTGCTCGTTACACAAAATTTCCCAGAGAGACTACAAACCTATCTATCAGGGGTTTCGCCGTAACGTACAGCAAAATCTTCATACGGTCCAGAGTAGTTTTTTCGGAATATTCTTTTATCTTTGTTCCCCAAACGCTAATTATACTATAGTACATGAAAAAACACGCTTCTATATTATTCCTGTTATTATTGGAAGTTTGCCTTGTTTACGCAAATGCGCAGACAGGAAAGTTCTATTCCACTGATAAAGATTTATCAAACAGTTTAATTAATAAAGTATATCAGGATAACCGGGGGTTCGTCTGGATTGCCACGGAAGACGGTTTGAATAAATTCGACGGAAACAAGTTCATCATTTACCGCCAAAATGCGAACCAACCAGATCAACTGCTAAACAATTATGTCAAGACTGTCTTCGAAGACAGTCAGGATCGTTTCTGGGTGGGATGTATCAACGGAATACAGTTATACGACCGCAATACGGACTCTTTCCATACCTTCCCCATTTACCACAAAGAGAAAAAGCTGAATCCGCAGGTGTCTGCCAACATCATCGAACGAAAGAATAAAGAGATATGGATGGGAACATACGGACAAGGCATCGTAACGTTGCAAGGCGACCGGTTTGTTACCAAAGACGACCTGAACGAGAAAACACAAAGCTACTTTATCCACTTTATCTACGAAGATAGCCGAAGAAACATCTGGATTGCTACGGAAGACAAAGGACTCTTTTGTTACACACCCGACCAGCAACTTCACCATTTCAATGCTCCCACACAACTAACATCCGAAAACGTCTCCTATTTCTGCGAGGATCAGGATGGAACGTTGTTTATCAGCACACTCAACGGAGGGTTGATGAAACATGAAAAAGCCACCAACCGTTTCGTACCGATCCCCTATAGAGGGAAATTCAATCTCAGCATCAAAACGATGATGGTGGACAAGGAAAACACACTGTTTATCGGAACGGAAGGCAAAGGCCTTAAACAATACGACCGCGCCAACAACTCTATCATCGACTGCCCCATACACAGTGGCGTATTCGATATTACAGAATCCAAGATACACTCCATCCTGCAAGATGAAGCAGGCAATCTTTGGTTGGGTATTTTCCAGAAAGGACTGTTGCTCATCCCCAGCATGCAGAACAAGTTCAACTACTACGGGTACAAATCGTATCTGAAAAGCAGCATCGGATCAAGTTGTGTCATGGCTATCTGTGTAGATTCCAAAGGAGTGGCGTGGATAGGCACCGATAACGACGGACTATACGCCATCGACGACGAAGGGAAACAACTGGCGCATTTCAAGGAAGAAAACGGTAACCGGCAAGCTCCCGGGAACATCATGTGTATATTCGAGGACTCGGCAGGGAAACTTTGGGTCGGTTCTTACTTCAGCGGGCTGGCACAAATAGACCGCCGCACAGGCATCTGTACCTATGCCGATCAACTGTCGGGAAACGGAAGCAAGCTGAGCAATGAAAAGATATACCAACTGATGGAAGACCGCAAACATCAGATCTGGGTCAGCACATACGGTTCGGGGATCTACAAGTTGTCACTCACCGGACAAATACTGGAACGATATCAATCGGACAAGCAGAAGAGCGAAGACTGGAGCATAGACCGGCTGTGCAATGACTGGGTGAACTGCATCATGGAAGACCGGGAAGGATTGCTATGGATAGGTACCTGCAATGGGCTGAGTTGTCTCGACCCCATTCAAAACAGCTTCATCAATAAATTCAAAAGTAACAACCTTCTGCCCAACACCTTTGTGCATACACTGCTGCAAGACCCTAGCGGGAAAATCTGGATCGGAACCTCCGAAGGACTCTACCGTTTCGACAAACAGAAGAATGAATTCAAGAAATACACCACAGAAAACGGCCTTCCCAGCGATGTGATTTGCGGCATTGAAGAAGACGAGCAGGGCAATTTCTGGATCAGTACGCACCGGGGCATCGCCCGCATGAATACGGAAAACATCAGTTTTACCAATTACTATGCCTCCGACGGAATACAAGGTAACGAGTTTACACGCGGGGCATCTTATCGCGACCACCGGGGAAAGATATTCTTCGGAGGTACGGGAGGTGTGACAAGTTTTTATCCGAAGGACATCACCAACCTGCCTCGCAAAATCCGGGTGGAAATCACCGATATCTTTCTGGGCGGAAAGACGGTACACAAAGGAGACAAGTCGGGTTCATCCGTTATCACAGATACCTTATCAATGGATTCAGAGTGTTTCACACTGGCATACGACCATGGCTCGTTCACGTTGGAGTTCTCTACATTCGAGTTCTCCAATCCGGAGCGCATCGTGTACCAATACCGGTTGCAGGGTTTGGACGCCGATTGGATCAACACCAATGCCGGTTTCAACCGGGCCACATACAACAGTCTGGACCCAGGAAAATACCTCTTCCAGGTACGGGCAAAGGACGATAAAAACATTTCTGAAATCCGCTCGGTGGAGATTGTAATCACTCCGCCGTGGTATGGAACAGTATGGGCCAAATGCATCTGGGGATCATTGGGAATCATCCTGCTTTATTCATTCTCGATGTATATTCTTTCCCGGTTCCGGCACAAACAGGAGATCATGCGCCGCGAGCACCAGGAGCAGATCAACGAAGCCAAATTGCAATTCTTCATCAACATATCGCATGAAATACGCACCCCGATGACACTCATCATCAGCCCGTTGGAGAAATTACTGGCCGAACATTCGGAAAAGCAAGGCACTTACCTGATGATCTACCGGAATGCGCAACGCATCCTTCGCCTGATCAACCAATTGATGGACATCCGGAAACTGGATAAGGGACAGATGCACCTCAAATTCCGCGAAACGGACATCGTCGGCTTCATTGCCGACCTGATGCAGACATTCGACTATCAGGCGCAAAAGAAATACATCGACTTCACCTTCGAGAACAAACTGGCCGACAAGGCAGACATGCTCAAAGTATGGATAGACCTGAACAATTTCGATAAGGTATTGCTCAACGTACTCTCCAATGCATTCAAATACACGCCCGAAGGAGGAAAAATCACCGTCAGCCTGAGCAAAGGACGCAATGAAAGTTCCCGCGGGGCGTTGAAGAATTATTTTGAGATCACCGTAACGGACACGGGTATCGGCATCGACAAGGAGAAAATAGAGCAGATATTCGAGCGTTTCTACCAGATAAACAATGACCTGACGCAATCCAACTTCGGTACGGGCATCGGGCTTCACCTGGCCAAGTCGCTGGTTACCTTGCACCACGGCACCATCAAAGCAGAGAACCGGGAAGATGAAGGCGGTACCCGTTTCGTCATCCGCCTGCCATTGGGAAGTAACCACCTGAAATCCGACGAGCTGGAAGATCCGGACGAAACACCGACGCGCGTAGCCACATCGACCTTTACTCCCCCGTTTGCAGAAGACAATGTCGCCAACGGAAGCCCGAAGGTCAAAGCCAAAAGCCGGTACCGGGTATTGATCGTAGAGGACGAAGAGGAAATTCGCCGGTACATACGCGACGAGTTGAGCGCCGACTTCCGCATCAGCGAATGTGCCAACGGACGGGAAGCATTGGATTTTGCCCTGCGCGAGAAACCCGATCTGGTGATCAGCGATGTAATGATGCCCGAGATGGACGGCATGACACTCTGCCGCAAGATGAAACAAAACCTCAACACCAGCCACATACCCGTCATTCTGCTCACAGCGAAATCGAAAGCCGAAGATCGCCTGGAGGGGCTGGAGCTCGGGGCAGACGCATACATCGTGAAACCGTTCAACACGGAATTGCTGCGTAGTACCGTCGGGAACCTCATCAGCAACCGTGAACGACTGAAAGGTAAATTCTCCGGAGAGAAACAGGTCGATGAAAAGATAGAAAAGATAGAAAAGAAGTCGAACGATGAAATTCTGATGGAGAAGATCATGAAGATTGTCAATGAGAATCTATCGAATCCGGAACTGAATGTGGAAATGCTGGCTGCCGGGGTAGGCATGAGCCGCGTACACATGCACCGTAAACTAAAGGAACTTGCCAACCAATCGGCACGCGACTTTATCCGCTCCATCCGGTTGAAGCAAGCCGCCACTCTGCTGCAGGAAAAGAACCTGACGGTATCGGAAGTAGCATACACCACCGGTTTCTCCAACTTGTCGCACTTCTCCAACTCATTCCGCGATTTCTATGGGATATCGCCTACGGAATACAAGGAACAGCGAACCTAATTTTGTTTGATACCATTAAAACACATTATTTATATGATGAAGAAAAACTTACTACTGTCTGCCGCCGCGCTTGCTTTGCTGGCAAGTTGCTCGCCTACCGAAGAGAAGAGCAACGAAGCTACATTCAGCTTCTTCGAGTATCAGGGCGAAGATGCCCGGTTCAATCTGCCGGTCGATCCGGAAAAGGATTATGTGAACCCCATCATCAGCGGGTTCTATCCTGATCCAAGCTTCTGCCGGAAAGGGGAAGATTACTACATGGTAAACTCCACCTTCTCGTATTATCCCGGTATTCCGATCTTCCACAGCCGGGACCTGGTCAACTGGGAACAAATCGGAAATGTGCTCAACCGACCTTCACAGTTGAAGCTCGACAGCATCCGCATCAGTGGCGGCATCTACGCACCGGCCATCACATACAATCCGGCCAATGACACCTTCTACCTGGTAACTACCTGTGTGGATGGTATCGGAAACTTCGTTGTCAAAACCAAAGACCCTGCCGGCGATTGGAGCGATCCGGTCGTACTTCCCAAAGTAGGCGGCATCGACCCGTCACTCTTCTTCGATGATGACGGCAAAGCGTATCTCGTACACAACGATGCTCCTGCCGGCGAACCCGAATACAGCGGACACCGTGCCATCTGGATACACGATTACGACATGGCAACCGACCAAACGACCGGTACCCCGCAAGTCATCATTGACGGCGGAACGGATAAGAGCAAGCACCCGATCTGGATCGAAGGCCCGCACATCTACAAAATCAAAGGAAAATACTACCTCATGGCTGCCGAAGGAGGAACAAGCGAAGGACATTCCGAGGTGATCTTCACCTCCAACCATGTGAAAGGCCCGTACATTCCGGCCAAGGAGAACCCCATCCTTACGCAACGCGATCTGCCCGAAGACCGACTCGACAAAATTACCTGCACGGGGCATGCCGATCTTATTGAAACCCCTTCCGGCGAATGGTTCGCCGTGTTCCTGGGTTGCCGTCCCTATGAAGGAAACCTGTACAACACCGGACGCGAAACGTACATGTTGCCCGTCACCTGGAAAGGCGATATACCTATTATTCTCGAAAAAGGCAAGGGCATTCCCACAGTGGTGCGCGCCAAAGGCTGGAAACGGGATGTGCAAGGCATTACACCCAGCCTCATCACCGGTAACTTCACCTGGAGAGATGATTTTAACGAAAGCGCCGGAACCCTCCGCCCGGAATGGTTGTTCCTCCGTACCCCAAAAGGAGACTGGTGGAAGATGAGCGACGGAAAGCTTAGCATCGCTCCGACTACCCGCAGCATTTATACCGAAGATGCGGCGGCATTCATCGGTTACCGCCAGAAGAACTTAGATTTCACCGTAACTACCGAAATGAACTTCATTCCGCAGGACGAAACCGAAAAGGCCGGACTGGTGTGTTTCCAGAACGAGCGGCACAACATCGCTTTCCATAAAACACAGAACGAGGGACAGGCTATTCTGGAAGTGATACGCACGGACAAAGGTCTATTCGATGTTATGGGAACTGTTGAACTGACGGAAGAACAGAACCAAATGCCCGTTTACCTGCGTGTGGTAGGCCGGGGAGGTGCATATAGCTTCGATTATTCGTTTGACAACGCCACCTGGGAACGGCTGGCTGCCGATGTGGATGCCACACAACTGAGTACGTTGATAGGCGAAGGATTTACCGGCGTCATTATCGCTATGTTCGCAGAGAAAGAATAAACCATTACTCTACAAAAACAAATCCCCCTGCCCGAAGAATGTCGGACAGGGGGATTTGTTTTCAATCATATGCACTAATACTTAATTTGGGGCCTCGAATCCCTATGCAATATCATGGCAGACTGAGCCGGAGCAATCACTTGCGGACCATAAACGGAACCCAGACCATGTTCGTCGATCACTCCATCCCGGCACACCACAGCATATTCTTTGCCCGGTACATCTACTTTCGCAGGTGTTGTACGTGCATTATAAATCACGACAATTTCATTCCACTTATCCCCATTGGCATTATCTTTCAAACAGAAAGCAATGAGATTCTCCCCTTCTACCGGCAAGAATTCCAGATGTTTACGTATCATATCGGCATCACCCATTCGGAAAGCCGGATGAGTTCTACGCAGTTTAATGAGGTTTCTATAATAGACAAACATCTTATAATCCTCGGCCTTACGGCGCCAATCGATGGCATTAACCGAATCCGGGCTATCATAACTATTGGATACTCCTTTCTTATCACGCATCACCTCCTCACCGGCATAGAGAAAAGGTACACCCTGCGAAGTAAACACCACAGTCTGCGCCAGCATATCTAGTTTTCTCAGTTCCTCCGTCTGAATACCCGGCAGGGTTGAACGCAGGCGGTCGACCAAACACAGATCGTCGTGGCATGACACATATCCGATCATTTGCGTGGGCTGATCGGCCCACGGCACTTTGCTGTAATTCACCGAATCGTTGCTTACCTGCGGATGCCTGATACCACCCACTACACCAAACTTCACACTCTCCTCTCCGCCCGGAATACCTGCCAGGAAGGAACCTTTCCGATGGTTGCCCACCGGTCCGCACAGTCCGTCGCGTATCTCATCGGAGAAAGCCGCGATACCCGGCATACGGGATATATTGGCTTTCATGGCCAATGAATCGGCCGGATATTGAGGAGCCTCTGCCGCCCAACCCTCTCCATATATAAATACAGTAGGATCGACCGCATTCACCGCCTTGCGTATCTCGTTCATGGTTTCGATGTCATGAATACCCATCAGATCAAAACGAAAACCATCGATGTGATACTCATTGATCCAGTACAGCACCGATTCAATCATAAACTTACGCATCATGGGGCGATTGCTTGCTGTTTCATTGCCGCATCCCGACCCGTTGGCATACGAACCGTCGGGTTTCTGACGATAGAAATACCCCGGCACAGTACGTTCGAAATTACTCTCGGCTGTATGGTAAGTATGATTGTATACCACATCGAGTACCACCCGGATACCTGCCTGGTGAAGCGCCTGCACCATCTGCTTAAATTCTTTGATTCGAACGGCCGGAGTGTATGGATCGGTAGCATACGAACCGTCGGGCACATTATAGTTTTGGGGATCGTACCCCCAATTGTATTTGTTCTCGTTCAGTTTCGTCTCGTCTATCGTGGCATAGTCATACGACGGGAGCAGATGCACATGTGTCACACCCAATTCCTTGAGATGTTCTATTCCTGTAGAAACCTTGCCATCGTACATTGTTTCCCTCTCGGTCAGCGCCAGATACTTGCCCTTGTGCTGAATACCCGAAGTAGAATCGATGGAAAAGTCGCGGTGATGCATCTCATACAGAACAATATCGGCAGGCGATTTCAGCACAGGCCGACGGTCGTCCGCCCAACCGTCAGGATCGGTCGATCTCATATCAATAACAGCGCCGCGTTTACCGTTTACTCCCACCGCGCAGGCGTTGATACCCGGCGTATCGCCCAACCATTTATCGTCGATTTTCACGTTAAAAGTATAAAACTTCCCCGCGAGGTCTTCGTTTACCTTCACTTGCCAGCTACCCTCCTCGACTGATTCAAGGGGAATCGTTTTGTAAGCATGTCCCTCACTGCCGGATTCGAACAACATCAGCCGCACTTCATCGGCTGTAGGCGCCCACAGCGAAAAGGTGGTACTCTTGGAGGTGTACTCCATTTCCACCAGACTTCCCGAACGTACGGGATAGAATTCATACGAGGCGTACTCCTTTTTGGGGGTTGTACAGCCGGCAACGGTCATTGCTACCACACCAAAAACTGCTAAATAGTTGCTTTTCATCATCTAACGATCACTCTCTATTCCGAACCCCGCCTATTTTTTCACTTTACCGGGATTCTTCGCCACAAAATCTTTCCAACTGCTATACCCTTTTTCCGTCACCGGTCGACCCATCTGCAGAAAATGGCAATAAGCCGCTGCCAATCCATCGGTAGCATCCATAAAGGTAGGCATATCTTCCTTGGCAATACGAAGCATGCGTTGAAGCATATCTGCCACCTGTTCTTTAGATGCCTGCCCATTGCCGGTGATAGCCATTTTTATCTTCAACGGTGCGTATTCGGTAATGGGAATGTCCCGGCTCAGTGCTACAGCCATGGCTACCCCCTGAGCTCGTCCCAGTTTCAGCATCGACTGTACGTTTTTACCGAAAAAAGGCGCTTCGATGGCCAGTTCGTCGGGCAGGAAACTCTCAATAATGCCCTGTACCCGTTCGTGAATATGCCGGAGTTTCAGGTAATGATTCGCATGTTTGCGCAAGTCGATGATGCCCATAGCCACCAGTTCGGGCTTGGTTCCCAACACGCGCAACACTCCGTACCCCATGATGGTAGTACCGGGGTCGATGCCCAGAATAATCTTCTCTTTAACCGGTTGAATCACTCTACCACCTCCAATAAGGTAGGAAACCCTACCACTTTATCTTTAAAGATCTTTTCCAACTCTTCATTCAATTTGGATCCTTGCTCCAGGTGCCAGCGATGCAGCAACCCGCTACTCTCTACTTCCCACTGTAAAGAATAAGAACTTCCTTCATCCCTATGACTCAACACTTTGCAAATTCGCGGCATACGCAATGTGCCGTGTTTCGTGACTTCGGGAATATAGCACTCCTTGATCCAAATAAGAAATTGTTCATGAATTTCATCCTCTACCTGGAAAGTTGTATTATAAATTAGCATAACTTTTTTTGTTTTATTTCTGCAAACATAGCAAATATTCCAGAATAATGCATTATCTTTGCGCCACCAAAACAAAAGAAGTATCACAAAGATCTCTTACGGGGCGTTAGCTCATCTGGCTAGAGCGTAACACTGGCAGTGTTAAGGTGATCGGTTCGAGTCCGATACGCTCCACTCTTCTAAAAGATGCAATATACACCACTACAAGCGGTTATATGCATCTTTTCTTTTTTCCCAGAGATTTGTCAGGAATAAAAAAAACGTTCTTATTTCCACTTTTGGACATAAGAACGAGTCCAAAACGAATCCTCAGAAATCATGACAACATTAAAACTTGCCGTCGTTCCCGCAAAACAACTCAAAAGCGGGAAGCACAAAATCAGAATTGCCATCGGCCATAAGCAAGAGACAAGATACTTAGTTACCAGATTTACCATCGATGACTTGTCGTACTTCAAAGAAGGCCAAGTTGTCGGAACCTCTTCGGCATCTGCAACCAACTCCAAACTTCGGAACATCCTGAACGATTATCAGGAATTGCTGGACAAGATTGACACCGAGGCTTACTCCATCGGCCAAGTGGTCGATTATCTTTCTCGTTGCAAAACCAGCTCCTCTTCCTTCTCCGAGTTCGCCGGCATAATGATACGGGACATGGAAAAAGAAGAAAGAACCGGAACCGCCGGACTTTATAAGACAACCCTCAGGTATTTCAATGACTTTTTGAAAGGGGATGTACTTTTCGATTTGATATCACCAAAGACAATCAAGGATTTCGATTTCTTCCTTTCCAGGACTAAAGGTCTGAACCCAACAACACGGGGAATACATATGGCCCACATCAAAGCAATAGTCAACGCGGCCATCAGGGAGAAAAAGGTGGTATACGAAACTCATCCTTTTGAATACTATGTCAAGCCGGAGCCGGAAGTGAGGGAACTAGACATCACCGTCGAAGAATTCAAGATCATCCGGGACTGCGACGTTCAAGAAAAATCTCTCCGGGTGGCAAGAGACGTCTTCTTACTTTCCTATTACCTGGGAGGGATAAATCTCATCGACCTGATGGAGATAAACTTCAAGGGGGCCTCAATGATTGACTACATCCGTGAGAAGTCAAAGAACACCAAAAAGGGCGAGAAGAGAATCAGCCTCACTATCCAGCCGGAAGCTAAGGTTATTATAGATAGGTGGATGGGAAGGAATGGAAAGCTGAGCTTCGGCTATAAATACTCATACGCCAACTTCAGGAACTACGTAACAAAGGAACTGAAAAGACTTGGTGAACGCTTAGGTATTAAATCACACCTGGTATATTACTCAGCAAGAAAAAGCCTCGTTCAACATGGGTTCGAGTTGGGCATTCCGTTAGAAGTACTGGAATATAGCATCGGTCAGTCAGTCAAAAAGAACCGCCCTATTTTCAATTATGTAAAGATAATGAGGAAGCATGCGGACGAAGCCATCCGAAAAATACTGGATAGCATAAAATAACCAGCTTTCACACGAAAGCATAATAACAATGAGTATGGAACTAAAAGAAGAACTAATCAAATTAAAGTCCTTGATGGGGAATGGAGCCGAATCCGAAGAATTCAGGGCGCAAGTAGCCGTTATCCATGAAAACTACACCAGCGATGAAGATATTAAGTTACTGGATGAGTTTTTGAGTGAGAACCTGCAGGAGATTGACGAAATGATGACCGAGCTTGAACAGGTGCTCAGCATCAAGCAGCAGATGAGTGAAGTATCAGAGATTGTTTCACTGTCCTGGATTGCCAAACATTACTTTGGAAAGACAAAGAACTGGCTGTACCAACGCATCAATGGCAACATTGTAAACGGGAAGCCATCTAAGTTTACGCCGGCAGAAATAGAAACACTCAACTTCGCCCTGAAAGACATTTCAAAGAAAATAGGCTCACTTAGTATTCATTACTGATACTTTGTTTTTTGACACCGACCCCGCATTGAGCCGTGCGTTTTTTTTTTATTTGCCATATTTCAGTACGTAGTCGATCGCTTCCTCCCTCGCCTTCTCCCGTTCATCGTCAAGCAAGGAATTCAGATTTGAGATAAGTTCGGTATCACCAGTGACGGCTGATAATTGCAGGCCGTCTTTCATGGTAACATTCAGTTGGTAGTGTCCATAGCCAACGAAATCCTTCGTAAGTAACTTCACATCTTTTTTGAGATTCTTCCGCATGTCAGTAAGTCTTAGTTTCGCGGAAATAAAAAGACGGTTCCGCTTTCCCGTTGCGTTTCATATTCTCAAAGGTGAGGGATATAGTGTAGCCATTAAGCATACAACACGGGGGTCGGAACCGTATATGGAAGAAGCTACGGGCAAGAATAACTCTGTCCGTAGCTTAACGGTCGAGATTAACCCTCAACCTTTGACTAAAATGAAACGCAATGCAAATATGGGGAAATTATTCGGGATGGACAAATAATATCTTTCGCTTACTATGCCATTTCTGCTTTACCAGTAATCATTAAATCATCTAAATAAATAAATGCCGCATATAAGATACGCCAAACTGGAACATCTTCAACCTTTGTCCTTCCACTAGTAATATTCTCAATACCAAAAGGGCCTCTCCCGTATCGTCCTAACTCAAAAACCATTTCTTCAAATTGAATTGTCAATTTTGAGGCACTCAAACTAGACTCACTATTCAGCAACAATAAAGAATCGCAAATAGTCGTTTGAACCAAAACATTTTCTATAGAATAAATATATTTAGTTTCCATCCTTCTCTTCAACACTTCAGCCAAGCCATGTCTAGTTCCATGAATGATCGATAGCAAATGAAAAGTTGCCAAAATAGGAAAATAATAAATTCCAATAATAGATTTCTGATCCTTACTGTGGTATCCTATTTTAGATTTGAAATTTGTATCAAGATTTTCCAGGTTAACAAGTGTTCTAAGATTTATATCTCCAAGTCTTATCATTTCTGAGACAACAGCCTCAGTAATCTCAAGTACTCTATTCTTATTTGCTCTTTCGATTCTATCAATTGATGGTTTTAACAACTCTTGAACCTTAGCACAAATTAATCTTTCCATCGCAAACTCAAAAATTGACTTGCTATAAAATTTATCAATATATCCAGAGAAATCCACATCTATCCCGTATTTAGTAGCGAACATTTTACGTATATTATTAATATCGCAAACTATCACGACATGGTCAAAACCAAATTTATTGCCTTGATCATTATAATGACAGCCAAATACATTCAAGATCCTAAAGACGTGCTCAGGATCAATACGATCAAAGTCATCTATAATAAGTAATGGTTTCCTTGAACTAGCTGTTCTTAATATAGATACCATTTCGCTGATTAACTTAGAGACATTATTATATTCATAAGGGGAACCTACCTTTTCCTGAAAAACATTCAGATACTCTTCAGCAATAAGAATATTAGTTGAAAAATTCACTTCCTTAAATTTCTCCCATAGATATACCAAATGTTTTCCTATATCAATAGTCTTTACTAAAGCCTCGCCAAGCTTTGGTATATGTTTGACTATATCTTTAGCCAATGATTGGAACTTAGGATCTTCAAGAATCTTTTTGAAATCTGCCAAAGAACATTCTTTATACTCCTCAATATTCTCTAACTCAACTAAACGAGTTAATAAATCATATTTTATCAGTTCAAAAATGTCTTCGTTACTTGAGACAGAATAGTTTACTGGAGATATAGTAATTGGCACATATTTATCAGTTGCTCTTTGAAAAAAATCATGCAAGTAGGTACTCTTACCCAACCCAAATTTCCCGGAGAAGATGATTCTATTATTACCTTCTACATTTAAATGATGTAGAAAATCACTATCAAGACTTGTCGTATCTATTTTCATACTGTTCGTTTTTTTTGTTTCTGTAAAATTACATATTTCAATCTCACTTTCCAAACACATCGCCGAAAACAGCATATAATCTGAAAAAAGAACATAACAACTCCAACATTATTCTGTATCATACGTTCTTCATCTCTCTAAAATCCAATGGTAAACAAATGAGAAGAAGACCGAAGATTAAAATATACAGTATAGATAGCTCCACAAGTCTGCCCCTACCCTACGCAGACGAAGGTATCAAAGCCGGATTCCCCAGCCCGGCACAGGATTACATGGAACTATCCATCGACTTGAACCAGGAGCTTATCAAACACCCAGCATCCACTTTTTACGGCCGAGTATCAGGATTATCCATGGTCGATGAAGGTATCGAAGATGGAGATGTATTAATCATCGACAAGTCGCTCGAGGTCCAGAATGGCGACCTGGCCGTCTGCTTCATTGACGGAGAATTTACTCTCAAAAGGGTGGAGATAGAAACCGAGGCCATTTGGTTGGTACCTTCCAACCAAAAGTTCAAAAAAATCAAAGTCACTGCCGAGAATGACTTCGTAGTATGGGGTGTAGTAACGTACACAATAAAAAACAACCGGAGGAGAAGATAATGATGTACGGGCTGGCCGACTGCAATAACTTCTATGCCTCTTGTGAACGGGTGTTCCGGCCCGAACTCAATGGACGGCCAATCGTGGTTCTGAGCAACAACGATGGCTGTGTTATTGCTCGGTCCAACGAAGCCAAGGCTTTAGGCATTGGAATGGGTGTGCCGGCTTATCAAATCAAAGAAGCCATCGAGAACCAAGCCATTGTAGTATTCTCAAGCAACTATACTCTCTACGGAGATATGTCGGCCAGAGTGATGTCTATACTCGAACAGATGGTACCTGGCATCGAGGTATACAGCATAGATGAAGCGTTTCTCGACCTATCAGGAATAACCAACCTGCAAGAAGTCGGCGCAAACATAGTTCGAGCTGCAACCAAAGGTACCGGTATACCGATTTCATTGGGAGTAGCGCCTACGAAGACTTTAGCAAAGATGGCAAACAAATACGCCAAGAAGTACCCCGGTTACAAACGGGTGTGTATCATCGACACGGACGAAAAGCGAATCAAGGCCTTACAAGGCTTCGACATCGGCGAAGTGTGGGGTATTGGCCACCGGCAGAAGATAAAGCTCAACGCCGAAGGAATCATCTCCGCCTACGACTTTACTCAAAAGCACCGAAGCTGGATTCGCAAGTATATGACTGTTGCTGGGGAACGCACTTGGCGGGAACTTAACGGAGAACCCTGTATCGATATGGACAATGCCGAACCACCGAAGAAGCAAATCTGTACATCCCGGGCCTTCGGTGAGATGCAGACAGAATACGAAGGAATTTCCGAAGCTGTAGCTACCTACGCCTCCATCTGCGCCCAAAAGCTACGGAAGCAAAAAGGTTGTGCCGTCTCCCTGATGGTGTTCATACACACGAACAACTTTCGAGAGGATCTGCCACAGTATTTCAAGAATTGTGTCCTCACATTCCCCACTCCAACAAACAGTACGATAGAGATTGCACAGTACGCCCGTGAAGCTTTGCGACGTATATATGTAAAAGGATACCGGTATAAAAAAGCAGGTGTTATCATCACAGAAATCGTTCCGGAAGATGGAGTACAACGTGACCTGTTCGACAAGGTGGACCGGGAAAAGCACGCCAAGCTGATGAAAGTTATGGACTCAGTGAACTCCGGCTTCAATGCCTCCCGTATTCAGCTTGCATCCCAGGGAACAACCCGAGAATGGAAGCTAAAACAAGAGATGCTATCCCCGTGTTATACTACTAAACTGAATGATATCATTCAAATAAAATGCGAATAGTATGTGTTTCCATAATTCCATGAGTAAGAAAGCCCAGCAATTGGCCGCCAGGTACGGACGAAAGAGCGATGTAATCGAGATTGTGAAAGAAATTCTCGAAGAACAGAACCATGTCAACGCCTTCGCCAATCCACTGTGTCCGATTATCACTGGCAGTGATCAGGTACAAGCTGCGCATTGGGGACTAATACCCTCATGGACGAAAACGAAGGAGGATGCTGAAAAAATTCGACGGATAACATACAATGCTAGGAGCGAAACACTTTTTGAAAAGCCATCGTTCCGTCATGCCATCAGGTTCACCCGGTGTATCGTGCCAAGTACTGGCTACTTTGAGTATCATCACAACCCGGATGGAAGCACTACACCATATTATATATATGACAAGAAAGCCGAAGATGGTATTTTCTCCATCGGAGGTCTGTTTGAAGAATGGCTAACACCTGGAACTGATGAAGTCATAAAAACATTCTCAATCATTACCACTCCTGCCAATGAAATGACTAGAGAGATTCATAACGGCGGAAAGAATCCCGGCCGGATGCCATTGATTCTTCATCCTTTGGAAGAGGAGGAATGGCTATCAGAATTTAATAAGTCGCTTTTGGAAACCTACCCAGCCGAGACAATGGAGGCCTACGAAGTGGACAGCAATTTCCGGAAGAAGGTAATCCAAGGAGAGCTATTCTAAAGTTAAGGCAGCTATTCAGCTGCCTTGCTCACTATTTTCCAATCGTAGTTATCACTTTTGAACTCAACAGACTCCTTGCCATCAGCCTTTTTACACTGATACAAAACATATCCACGCCTTGCATATACGCTAAGAACTCTGAACTTAGCCCCAATTTTAAGATGCTTAGAAGTCCCAGACGTATGAACACCTGTTATCTCTACAAAGTCACCCCTCTCAGCAATAGGATGGTTTTCTTCAAAGGATAAAAAACTCTTTTCACGGATGGCATCCCTGATTTCCCTTCGCTCTTTTGCATATTGCAGAATTATTGCCTTAGCTTTTCTGTATTCTTCCTCTGTAATCATCCTAATGAATCTTTGTTTTGGTTAATAATGCCACAAAGATACAGAAACGAACAACACACGCTGTATAGATACCGGAAAACCCACCTTTGAGAACATGGTTTGACCTGGATACGATAAAACACCGACGCCACCACAAGGCTCGTAGGTAGGTTGATGCCATTTAGAAGGCGTATAACGCCGGGTACGCGAAATAGATTTAGACGAAAGTTTCTGCCGGAATTGCTTCGGGCGGGTGATTCAATTTAGCAATAGGCAGAAATAAAATTTGATAAACACAACCATCGCAATGTGATAATTTCTATATTTGGGAGCAAAGATCGTAAATACCCAAAACTGTTATTGTTAATCGCCTGATAAGGCTGCAAAATTTAAGCTTATGAACACACAAAATGCAACTGAAAGAAATAAAAATAGAGATGCCTTGACAAACACATCTTATTGGTGGATAAGATATATAGGAATGGTTGTTGTCATTGCAATCTTATTGATAATCGCATATCCTTTTATCTTCTTCTTACTCAATAAAGAAATAGCATTCGGTTTAAACGGTGTATGCACCTTTAGTGAGTTTATGACCTCATGGATAGCCTTCTGGGGGGTTAGTGGAGCTTCTGTTGGAATATGGCAAGTGCAGAAACGTATTAATATGCAGGAAAAGCAACAAAACGATCAACAAAGCAGATGGGAAAAACAAGATATAAGGCAAAACGAATTACGGGTTGAACAACAGAATCAATTTGAAAAGCAAATTGAAGTTCAACAAAAACAGTTGCGTAATAATCGTTTTTCATCCGGTATAGAGCTTTTAGGAAACGAGAAAGAATCTACCCGTATTGGTGGTGCTTATACCCTTTGCTTTCTTGCAAGCGAATCTCCTGATGATTATCTAGTTCTTGTTTGTGAGTTTCTTTGTTCACATATTCGAATTCTAACAAATGATGAAGAATACCAGAACAGATATTCAAAAAAGCCGTCTAATGAGATTCGAACAATTATAACATTGTTATTTCATAAAGACCAAAAAGGTAATTTAATTTTCAACAATTGCATTAAGAATCTTAGAGGTGCCTTTTTGCCTGGTTGTAATTTTTATAATGCAAAACTAAATAACGTCAAATTTAGAGACTCGACATTAGAGAATGCTTTATTTAGCAGAGCTCTGTTGACTAATGTTAGTTTTAGAGGCACACAACTAAAAAAAATAAAATTTTGGCAAACGGACTTAGCTGGAGTTTATTTTAACCATGCGAACTTATACGATGTAGGTTTTTGGGAGGCTAAACTGTCAGACGTCAATTTCAAGGATGCAAAAATAATAAAAGCTGATTTCAACAAAGCCACATTAGATAGAACAAATTTTAAAAATACAGTTCTCGAAGGTTTTAGCAATGAAATAATTACATCTGCTGGAGGCTCTCTCAAATTAACAAGCATCAAAGATGAAGATATACTTTTAACATAAAAGACAAAAGCCTCGATTCCTAAGAACCGAGGCCAAAATTGGAAATTATTTGGTTTCATCCGAATTGCTTTGAGTGGGCAGAAAAGGAGATTCTATTCGGCTTCCTTATCGGGTTCGGGCACATCTTTACCGACATTAACACTCACAAGTTTGACTTTCTTCAATTGTTTTTCTACTTCAGGATAAGGGCCTTTCATGCAACCGAAAAAGTCAATAGTCGAAAGAAGATGTGTTTGGGAAACATTCAATCTTTCCCTTTCGGAACATATTTCACGGATTAAGCTAACACCATATTTGGAAATGAAAAGGTCATCAGGAGCCAAGCCGATCCACAGATTCGCATCAATTGGAGTCGTTTGAGAATGTATGATCTTTGCCAATAATTTAATCATCCGGGAATGAAAGGCTTTAGTCTCTGGTATTGCTTTCTTCTTTACAAGGAAGGTTTTAATGTCATTCAAAGAGTACCAGTAACTGTTTCGAATCTTAGCATAGCGTATCATAATCTATTTTTTGGTTAATAATGACGCAAAGATATAGAGACGCACAATACATGATGTATAGATACCAGAAAATCTACCTGCGAGAGCATTAAAAAAGCCCCAGATACTTTTCCGGGGCCCAAACTGGTAATTTCAATAGAGAAACAGCAACGTCATGCTATGGGAGTAAAGATAGGGAATTAAATTGAAAATACCTGGAATACACAGAGACCTAAAGGAGATAGAAAAGTTCTTATTTTCACTTTACTTTCTATCACGAATAATCAAATCTGACATTTTATGCCCTACAGCTGGAACAAAATCCTTTTTTACGAAACTTAGGAAGACTTTAATTTCTCCAGGAATCGAAACCTCATTCTTATCCTTGTCATACTCTCCATTAAAATATAGAAACAATTCTTTTTCAATATCCCTATCCGCAGAATCCCTTACCGTGAATTGTCTTTCATTTTTAAATCCTTTTGGCTGATATCCGTCACTACAAAGGATCAGAGAGGGTTTTGTGTCTGTTTCTACGCTATTCAGATCAAATACCTTTGACATCTTTTCAGGTATATTTCCCACTATTTTCTCAAACTCCGCTCTAGTGCCACTTCCTAATGATGTGGTATAAAGATTGTATTCGCTCCTAGGTACTTCACTAATCAGTTTTTTCAGATCTATCGCGGCGATATAGTCCTTTTCGCCAAAATAAGAATGGAAAAAACTAGAGTTAGACAATGGAATTACTTTTAGCTTATCTTTTCTAATGAAAACTTCTACTATTTTCCGGTTCTTTTTAAATTTCTCCGCCTCATACTCTTCCATGAAATCCGATTCTTTAGCTTCAATAGCAGACATAACAATCCACCCGTGATTCTTCACAGAACTTTCTTCGTTTTTTAATGTTTTCATTGCTACCAGAGATGGAATTCCAACAGAGATAACACAAGAACTATCAATGGTCTTGTAATAGTCCTTTAGCGCATTATGGGACAAATGTTGATAAACAGTTCCACTACCTATTAAAATCAGTGATTTATTATGAATTTTATCTGAGATCTGCTTGTTTGAACTTTGGAGTTTTAGCACCCAATCTGGCTCTACGAATAAGTTAAACAAGATACTAAACACAAAGCTTAAAATACTTAGAGTTATAGCCACAGCAACCTTGTCTTCGATAGCTAAATTGAACACAAAGAATTTTTTCTTGTCGCCTCCCTCTTTATTGGTGGTTTCATTTTCTTTCTCAGGTAACATCGATGTCTTCATAACTGTTCTATTTTATGTTTGGCGTCAAATTTATACAATAAATTACATTTCAAAGATTTAATTTTAATGTTATCAAACATAAAAAGCCCTAGTTCCTAAGAACCGAGGCCAAACATTCTGTCGTGACATGCAAAACTCTACGGAGACAAAGATACTACTTTACTTCAATGAGTTCATCATCATCAGGAAATAAAAGACTCGTTTGCTGATACTGCTTGGGATATGCAATATCCAACATTTGCATAAACTTAACCCAATTAAAACCAGAAGCTCTTCCTAACGCTTGCACTGCTGCCAAATGTTCTTTCAATTTAGGATGCCCGAGATCATCTGTCAAGAACTGATGATGTTTTTTTCCTCTGTTCCCGCTTTCAAGAACAGGGTTCTTCCTTCTTAACTCGCTTAATACCATAGGAGCAATTCGCTCATAAACTATATCATTAATCCAAGTACCTACAACCCCTGGCTTTTTGTTGGTTGTCTCCCAACTCCATCCACGCATTTTATATATCATTTCAAAAAAAGAGTCGTCAAACGTCTTCACCCATCTAGTTGCCTCCTCTTGGAAAATCCAGTGCGCGTTGCCATCGTAAACGGGAAACCATCTAAGTTTACACCGGCAGAGATAGAAACACTCAACTTTGCCCTGAAAGACATCTCAAAGAAAATAGGCTCACTTAGTATTCATTACTGATACTTTGTTTTTTTGACACCGACCCCGCATTGAGCCGTGCGGGGTTTTTTATTTGCCATTTTTCAGTACGTAGTTGATTGCTTCCTCCTCCGCTTTCTCCCGTTCATCATCAAGCAAGGAATTCAGATTTGAGATAAGTTCGGTATCACCAGTGACGGCTGATAATTGCAGGCCGTCTTTCATGGTAACATTCAGTTGATAGTGTCCATAGCCGACGAAGTCCTTCGTAAGTGACTCCACATCTTTTTTGAGATTCTTCCGCATGTCAGTAAGTCTTAGTTCAGCGGAAATAAAAAGACGGTTCCGCTTTCCCGTTGCATTACATATTCCCAAAGATTGAGGGATACAGTGCAGCTATTCGGCTGCCTTACTTATGAGTATATCTACATCTCGGAAAGTTAGAACACCCGTAGAAATAGCCATATTCACCACGACGCCTTGTTAAACTCCCTCCACAACGTGGACAAATGCCGGAAGCAATAGCGGTTTCTTCATATTTCCTTCTACGCTTTATAGATTTAATATGCAGTTTCCTTTTTTCGGGTGAATTGACATTGCATTCTTCCAAACGATCTATTATCTTTTCCATAATATCTGGGCTAATAGCGTCGTCATTATATTTCTTTATGGTAGAATTTAAGTCGTCTAATAAAACCACATTGTGGTTCTCTGTGTGAATTTTTAAAGTCGCTCTGCTGGAAAACGCTACAATCGGGATAATAGGCATTTCCCTGAAGTCTGACAGAACTTGCTTCAAAGCCCTTATATGTATATGGTTCTGGCGAATGGGATTCTGAAATTCATATTTCCTTCCATAAATATTCTGTATCCATTTTTCGCCATTCTCATGCCCGAATATCCATCCTTTGTAATTTTTCGTTTCAATAACAAACAAACCACTTTTCGAGACAACAATATGATCAATTTGCGTTGTTCTTCCTCCAGCCTGAAGCATTATATCATCAATCACTTTGTATTTGCTTTTAGGTAACATTCCAAGGAGAAATGCCGTTTTTTGCTCGCCAACAACACCTCTAAACCTCGGTCTAAAGTGTTTGACCAATACTTTCACGACAAATCCTGCCATAACACATATTAGTAATATGATTTGCTCTGTTACCATTCGACGAAATTATTCCATTTTAGAACAACAAGTATAGGGAAAATACTCTAACCCCACACATGTTTTCAGATATATTTACACCTTATTACAGATGAAATCGTAAATTCGCAACTCGTAAAACCAAACTCAATAAATTATGTTTGTAGCATCAATGACCCCGGAAGAGAAAAAGGCAGAAGCCTTGAATGACTTCAGATTTATAAAAACCAAAGTAGAAATGGCTCTTGATACTGTTAAGAAGCACATAAGACAAGGAATCGCCTGGTCACTTGTCAAGAGAGTTAAAATCACTACCAAAAACAACAACACCTGGACTGTAGCTTTCGTGCTTGCAACCAAAGGCATTTGGATTTTCATATACACGCCCATTCGCTATCACAAACGAGACAGATATATAGCTCTTTCGAACATTGTATCACCCAACGTAATGGAATACACAGCTCATTTCCTTCAACGATACAATGAACGCTATTTGACACCAAATAATATCAACACAGGACAACTAAGTCATTTGGAGTATTTTATGTTATACAACAATAACACTCAGTTCAATAATCAGAAAAACGGCTATATGGTTTCAGATCATGGCTATATGGAAGCAGTTGAGCCTGTAGACAGAATGATAGTGCACCTAACATTCATAGGCAATAAGAATTTGACAAATAGGAAAGAGGCCATTTACTCATTGAGACAAAGTAAAATGGATGCCGCTAAAGAACTATCAAATTATCGGGGAGAAGTTACGCCAGAGGTAATAGAAAGTATTGTACGCAAGCACTTTGATAGTGCAGATCCGGAACTCATAGAAAGTTGGAAAAGATGGACCTCATAGTGGAATGAGTGCCAGGTGGGTATGGGAAAGCTTCGGTTCCGGAATAAAAATTCTCTTCATGCACCATTTTACAGAAACATCCAATTCGGGCATAATACCACTTGCATTCTTTGGGTATCCTACCAGCATTTATTCGTTTTGACAATATCTTCGCTTTGTTTCAAACTTAGAAAGTCTTTGCTCCATCCGGGTGTACAGCCCTTTCAGACCCGGATGTAGACGATCTGTACACCCGGATCTGAAAGGGTTGTACACCCGGATGGAGCAAAAGGTTTCACGTTTCGATACATCAGGAACACGGTAAGATATGACTCGTTTCATACTTGGAAACCATTAATTTGCAGGCATAAAAATCAACTGCATATACGGTATATACACATCATGCGCGGAAGTAATCGGTAACATCGGGGTGCGTAAGAGGTGCGTAAGAGAAATCGCCCCCTCCTACGCGCTTCAAAGTACGATGAATAAAGGGTTTGAGCACAGGTGCGTGAGTGCGTAACTGATTTTTCAAACTTCCTGGAAAAATTGAATGCAAGCCGTCTGTTTTAAACATCCTTTACATTTTAACCCCAAAAACAATCAACTTATCAAATAATTGCATATTTTTGTAACGGACTTTAGAAATAACTGTCGTAAAACCAGCAAACTGTTCATGCACAGACATTTCTTCTTACAGAGTCCGGAATTAGAGATCAATACAATTAAGCAGTCTAACCACGGACACGGCATTGAATACTCAACTGCAGGTTCGTTATTGTAAATTGCGGTGGAAATAATTCAGACAAGAATAAGCGTTAATTTAGCCAATGAGCTTGAATTTCGTCGTTTATTTAACAGCTTCTATGTACCGTTATGCGTGTTTGCCAACAAATACGTACAGGATGAAGAAGCTGCTGCCGACATCGTACAAGACTGCTTCACCGCACTCTGGCAAATCAGAAACGACTTTCTATACCTGCACCAAGTCAAGGCATTTCTATTCACTTCCATCCGTAACAAAGCTCTCAACGAAATCGAACACTCCAAAGTGGTAAGTGAATACGCCGAAAAAATCATGGCCAAGAAGCAAGAATCTTTCTTTCACGAAAACATTGTGGAAGAAGAGGTATATCGTACACTGGCCGAAGCTATAGACAAACTTCCCAAACAAATGAAAGCCATCATGGAACTGGCACTCGAAGGAATGTCCAATGCCGAAATAGCACAAACACTCGATGTTTCGGTCGAAACGGTACGCTCATTGAAAAAAATCGCTTACCGTAAACTTCGTACGCTCCTGCACGAATATTATTACCTGCTTTTCCTCTTTATTCGCCCCCCATTTTAATTCCTTTCACAAAAATGCAGGGCAAACTTAAAAAAAGTAACACTTGCATTCACCCTATTTCCAGAGTTGCCTGTTATGGAATACAAACAGCCATTAATCTCTGTTAATATGATAAACAAACAATTGCGCATAGCCGAACTCATTTCGCGCCACTTGTCGGGAGAAATCACTCCGGACGAAGCCAGCGAACTGAAAGCCTGGAGAGGGGAGACATCCGATCACGAGGCACTTTTCCAACGCGTGTGCAGCACACAAAATCTGGCACACTACTATCAGGAGTCGGCTAAGTTCGACCGGGAAGCCGGTTGGAAGTCGGTCGACAAGAAGATCCGCACCGCCCGACGCAAACAGATACTGCTGCAATGGAGCAGATACGCGGCGCTTTTCCTGCTACCGGTGGCCCTGGGGGTGTTGCTCTATGCCATCCGTCCCAGACCGGAACAGAGCGTGGCCGAACAGATACAGAACCAACCGACAGAGATTCTTCCGGGTGAACGGAAAGCCGTACTCACCCTGGGCGATGGCCAAACAGTCGAACTGAGAGAAAACAACGAGAAAATGATGAAAGAAAAAGACGGCACGTCTATCAACATCGACTCGGAAGCGCTGAATTACCAAACGACAACAACAGACACGAAATCAGTTGAAGAGATTTTTAATAAGGTAGAAATCCCGCACGGAGGTGAATACACCCTGAAACTAAGCGACGGAACACTGATATACCTCAACTCGATGACATCCCTGCGTTTCCCCGTCAGGTTCGTGGGCGAAAAAAGAGTGGTAGAACTCGACGGTGAGGGCTATTTCAAGGTAGCCAAAAGCAGCAAACCGTTTATCGTCAAGACCAATAACATCGAAGTAGAAGTACTGGGAACTGACTTTAACCTATCGGCATACCAGGGAGAAGAATGCAAGACCACACTGGTCAACGGTTCGGTAAGGGTATGCACAAACGCAAGAAACTGTTGCGTGCTGCAACCCTCGGAACAAGCCTGTCTGAAACCGGGTAGCGAGGAACTGAGCGTACGCAAAGTAGATGTATCGCTCTACACATCGTGGATCAACGGCAAGATTTACTTCAAGGACGCACGGTTGGAAGACATCATTCATTCGCTCTCCCGCTGGTACGACATGGATGTATTCTATGCCGACCCCAGCCTGAAGAACCTGCGATTCGGATGCAACGTGAACCGCTACACGGAAATCACTCCATTCCTGGAGCTACTCGAAGAAACCGAAAAGGTGAATATTACGATTAAAGAGAAGAGAATAACATTCAAGCATAAATAAAAGTTACTAAACAATGTTTAACATTATGAAGAGAGACACTAAGAAAACCGAATGGCCGGGTAGAAAGATGCTCGTCGCCTGTTTTGTTTGTTTGTACCTGTTTTCAGTAAGTGCATGGGCATCCAATGGAATCGCCGCACAAACGGTAACAGCTACGTTCAAGAATGCAACCCTCAAAGATGTGATCTGGGAATTGCAGAAACAAACAGACTTTACTTTCGTGTATAGCACCAACGACGTGCAGAAAGTTAAAGTAGAGGATATGAACGTGATGGGAGAAGAGGTGATCAAGGTTCTGAACAAATGTTTGGAAAATACCGGATTGACCTATACGGTACACAATGGCGTAGTGGCTATCAAGTCGGCCGAAACCAATACGGTGGCCGCTGTAGCTCCCCAGCAGAAAGTTACAGTAACCGGGCAGGTAGTCGACGCCTCGGGCGATCCCATGCCGGGAGTAAGCGTGCAAGTCAAAGGCATGAGACTGGGCAATATCTCGGATATCAACGGACGTTTTACTATTGACGTTCCACAGGGAGAAAGAATCGTACTGTTGGCTTCCTTCATCGGATACGCATCCAAAGAAGTGAATGCCGTACCCGGAAGAACCGTGAAGATCGTTCTCGAAGAAGACGCTCAGGCACTGGAAGAAGTAATCATAACAGGTTACGGTACATTCAAGAAATCGGCTTATGCCGGATCGGCTTCTACCATTAAGATGAAAGAAAAAGAAGACGTACCTGCTGTCGACTTCAAATCACTGCTTAGAGGTAGTGCGCCAGGTGTACAGGTAAGCGAATCGTCGGGGGCGTTGGGAGGAACATCCAGCGTTACCATCCGTGGCTTGGGCTCGTTCAACGCTTCTACCAGTCCGCTCTATGTGATCGACGGTGTACCCGTAATGACCAGCATCAACTCCAGTATGGATGCAGGTACCGACATTATGTCTACAATCAACACATCGGACATCGAAAACATTACCGTCATCAAGGATGCTGCTGCCGCTTCACTGTATGGTTCGCGGGCAGCCAACGGAGTTATCATCATTACTACTAAATCGGGCAAGGAAGGCAAACCTGTATTCAATTTCAAGACCGACTTCGGTTTCTCGAACTACTCTACTCCATTCCGTGAAGTGATGGGTGGCGAAGAACGTCGTGAAACGTTCTGGGAAGGTCTGTACAACCAGGCTCGCTACCTGAATGGCAAGAATGAAGCAGATGCCACTAAATGGGCCGATGATAACATCGACAAATGGGCACCCAGACTGACTGCTCCGGAAGGTATCGCAAAAGGACACCCGGACTATGACAAATGGGCATCCATTATCAATACCGGTTACGAAGATTGGGAAAACGCTTTATTCAATGACAGCGCCCCCTATCAGAATTACGAATTCTCTATTTCGGGAGGTGATAAGAAAACCTCTTATTTCACTTCCATATCATACAATGATCAGGGAGGTCTCGTACGCCAACAATCGTTCGATCGTTTGACCGGACGTGCCAACATGAAATACAAGATGACCGACTATCTCGAACTGGGTGCCAACATCTTGTACTCGCGTATGACGCAATTGGGTAGCTCGGAAACATTGTCGTACACATCACCGATGTACTCCAGCCGTCACAAGGTATCACCTTCGGATCCGATCTTCAATCAAGATGGCACTTACAATGTGACATTGCTCGAGAACGGAAAACGTAACCCCAAATCCGCATTGGATTTCAATACCAAAACTCAGAAAATAGACCGTTCGTTCAATACATTCTTCGCCAACCTGACTATTCTGAAAGGGTTGGTATTCAATACCACATTCAGTTTCGACCACACCAATTCGCATTATAAATCGTGGACTGACCCGCGTTCAACAGACGGAGCTTCGGACAATGGTTCATTGAGTGTCAGCAACTACCAACACGACCAGATGGTATGGAAGAACAACCTGAGTTACGATACTCGTATCAACCAAAAGCATCACATCGATTTCCTGGCAGGATACGAAGTACATGAGTACAAACGCAGCTACATCTATGGTAGTGCGATTGACTTCCCCACCGTAGAAAAGCGTAATCTGTCCAATGCCGGACAAATCACAGGCCTTTCCGAATACGATGAAGATGGTTGGAGATTGATATCTTACCTCAGCCGCCTCAATTACGATTATGACGGTAAATACTATCTCGGCGCCAGCGCACGTATGGACGGTTCTTCACGCCTGCACAGAGACAGCCGTTGGGGCGCATTCTGGTCGGTTTCGGGTGCTTGGCGTTTCTCTTCCGAGCCGTTTATGGCAGCAACCAAATCGTTCCTGGACGATGCGCGTTTGCGCGCCTCATACGGTAGCAACGGTACATTGCCTTCCAAATTCTATGGATATATGGATCTGGTTTCGTTCGAAGGAAAATACAACGGGAAAGCTGCTATTACCGATTACCAGATCGGTCAAAAGAACCTGAAATGGGAAAAGAACTATAACCTCAACGTGGGGCTTGACTTCCGTATATTCGATCGTTTCGGCGCTACCTTTGAAGTGTACAGCCGCGAATCGTCCGACCTGTTGATGGACTACCCGCTTTCGCGCACCATCGGTTTCAGTACCATGCTCACCAACATCGGCCGGGTGAAAAACGAAGGTATCGAAGTGGAAATGAATGCCGACATATTCAGGAACAAGAATTTCTCCTGGAATTCTTCACTAAACTTCGGGCACAATAGGAACAAGATTGTCAACCTGGGCGACCAGACAGAAATAACTGGTTCTTCCTACATCCGTAAAGTGGGCGAACCGTATTACAGATATTATGTAAAGGAATTTGCAGGCATCAACCCCGAAACCGGTTACCCGATGTATTACATCAATGGTGATGACGGCACGGATGCCGATGGAAATCGCTTGACAACCGAAACGGCTTCCGAAGCAAGCTACATTATGTATAAGAGTCCGGAACCCAAACTGGCCGGAGGATGGACCAACAGCTTCAAAGCATTCTGGTTCGACCTGAGCTTCACCACCACCTTTACCTTGGGCGGATATTCGTACGACCAGGGTGCGGCCAAGTTGGAGCATGCCGGTAAATCGGAAAAGGGTGCTATCCAGACTTTATACCGCGACAGATGGCGTCAGCCGGGCGACCAGACAGACATCGAAATGTTCATGGTAGGTAATCCCTATAACATGGCTAGCGTTGTCAGCTCACGCCGCGTACATTCCAGTGATCACCTGCGTCTGAAAAACCTGACTTTCGGTGTATCTGCTCCCAAGAAGTACATCAACAGGTTCTACGTGCAAAGTCTCCGGGTTTATTTCTCGGGTACCAACCTGATTACGCTGGCCGGTTACAAAAACTACGATCCGGAAATCCCTCGTGATGGTATAGTAGACTTCGAAGCTCCGAAGATGAGAACATTCACCTTTGGTGTAGATATTAAATTTTAGTTTTTTAAACTTTAAATGAGGAATACAATGAAACGAATATATTTATATTTAGCAGCAATTGGTTTTCTGTTTACGTTTTCGGCCTGTGGCAACGATTGGTTGGACGAGATGACTCCACCAACCGAAGGCGAATCAGATAAGAGTTTGATCACTCCTAACGATGCGGAGTATGCCCTTAACGGTATTTATAGCATCTTCCGCACCTACGAATACTACGGGGCACGGTACACGTTCTATGGCGACGCTAAAGGGGAAGACATGCAAGCCCGGGGCGATACGAAACGTGTAGCCAAGTATTACCTGTTTGACATGAATGCCATCAACGCACCTACCACTTATTGGAGTATACCCTACAAGGCCATTCGTAATCTGAATACCATTATCCAGTTTACTGATAAATTCTCCGGTGACGCATTGACCACACAGTTGAAGAACATCCGCGGACAAGCATTGACCGGACGTGCCATGGCGCATTTCGACCTGGTAAAGGTCCATGGCATGCCTTACACCAAAGACAACGGTGCTTCTTTGGGTGTTCCTGTCGTAACGACCCGTTTGGCCAACGACGCGAAACCCGCACGAAACACAGTAGCCCAGGTGTACGAACAGATCATCAAAGACCTCGTAGAGGCTTCGGACCTGATCTCCAAAAGCCCGAACGACTTCAAACTCAACTGGTTTGCTACCCGCCTCCTGCTGGCACGTGCTTATCTCTACAAAGGCGACGATAAGAACGCATACGAAGTAGCAGCCGACCTGATCGCCGAAGCGAAAAAAGGAAGTACATATCGTCTCTTTACCAATGCGGAATATGTATCGGCATGGACCAAACAAACCGGTGCTGAATATTTCTATGTGATCCTGACCGCAGAAAGCGAGATAGAAGAATCCAAAGAATTCATTAGTTATCTCATGCACCGTTCTGGTTATGATGACCTCAGTTTGAGTTCGGACTTCATGGCCATCATGGATACGGATATGAGCGACGTACGCCACGGTATCATCGACAAATACAAACCGGCTACCTTCCAGTGGTACTTGAAAAAATACCTGGCACCGAGCTATCAGTACTCCAACATTCCGGTACTCCGCATGTCGGAAGCTTACCTGATTGCCGCCGAAGCAGCCATAAAACGTAGCGATAAAGAAAATGCCGCACTCTATCTCAACGAGATTGTGAAGCGTGCTAATCCAGCCAAGTCGATAACCAAAGACGATGCGGATCTGAATCTGGACCGTGTATTATTGGAACGCCGCAAGGAATTGGTGGGTGAAGGTCACCGTCTGTTCGACGCGATGCGCAACAACAAGAAGATCATCCGTGCTGGTGCTTCGCATAACTCTGCAGTGCTCAAGCCGGAAACAATGGAATTCGATTGGAATTACAACATGATTCTGATGCCCATACCGAATGCAGAGATGAAAGTTAACCCGAACATAATACAAAACAAGGGTTACGAGGACAAACCATAAAAAGATCGCAATCATGTCAAGAAGTGCATTTTTCTATATTGTTCTGTATTTAATGACAGTTCTTGCCCCTGCTGCAAAGGGGCAAGAAACAACCAACTCCCATCCGTCGGAACAGACCGTTCCGGCGGATGGTCCGTATTTGCTCTATACTCCCGAAGGTAAAACACGGATCATCTCCGTAGATACAACGGGGGTGATGCACGACCAGGTGATGGATGCATTACCGGCCGGTTTTGAACTGCCGGTGTATTCCCATGACGGCAAACACCATTTCCGGGTAGGTCTGCACCCAGTGTCGCGTCCGGCATGGAAGTACAAACCATCCGGGAAAATTCTTGTACTTTCCGACCCACATGGCAACATGGATTGCCTGGTCAGCGTGTTACGGGGTAACGGAGTCATCAACGAACGTTACGAGTGGTGTTTCGGTCGCAATCACCTGGTGATCAATGGAGATATCTTCGACCGTGGTGAAGATGTGATTCCCATCTTCTGGCTAGTATACAAACTGGAGAAAGAGGCGCAGGATGCCGGCGGACAGCTATCTTTCCTACTCGGAAACCATGAGTCGATGGTTCTGGCAGGCGATTTGCGTTATACAAAGAAGATGTATCTCGACCTTGCCCAGAAATTGGGCATGAAGCATCCGGAGCTGGTGGGTAAACATACCGAACTGGGCCGTTGGCTAAGTACGCGCAACACCATGCAACTCATCGGGAACGATCTGTATGTACATGCAGGCATCGGTATGCGATTACTGGAAAGCAACATTGATATTCCACGTGTCAATGAGGAAATCAGCCGGGCGTTGTTTCTCACGAAGGCTGAGCGGAACGAGCTCTCCCCACTGACCAAACTGCTGTTCGGCAACGACGGTCCTCTTTGGTACCGGGGCATGGTACGCAACGACGAACGTTACTCTCCACTGTATGCCGACCAACTGGAGTCCATCCTGCAACGCTATCAGGCCAAACGGGTTATCGTAGGTCATACCATCTTTCCCAATGTCCGCTCTTTTTACGGCGGGAAAGTATGGGCAGTCAATGTAGACAACAAAGAAAATTTCGAGAATGTGTTGAGCCGCGGACTACTGATATCCGGGAATAAGACCTATATAATCAGCGACAAAGGTATACTATCCTACCCTTGTACGGAATAATTTTAAAAATCAGGTATCGGAAGCATGTTTTCTTAAATAAAGTTATATATTTGCGAATCAGGAGTAATAATAACTTTACATATCAGCTTATGGAAACACGCTTCCGATATCTTTTTACGTTCGCTTTCCTTTTCTGTTTTGCTGCTATCCAGGCACAGGTCAATCTCCGGCCAGGATATATCATCACCAATGAAAACGACACCGTACGAGGAATGATCGATTATCGTACCGCCGAACGGAATGCGCTTTACTGCGACTTCTACCCCGATGGTTCATCGAACAAAGAATCGTACAAACCGGGGGATATCTACGCTTACCGGTTTACGGACGATGGCAAATTCTACGTCACCCGTAAGGTTACCCACAAGAACGAATCGCAAACCCTGTTTCTGGAATACCTCATCAAAGGAGTGATCAGCCTGTATTACTACAAGGATGACGCAACACATTTCTTTTTTGAAGACGAAGAAGGCAAAATGTATGAGGCGGACAATTACCAGGAAGAAACCGTCAGTAGAGACGGCATAAGGGCCTATCGCAATAGCAAGCAGTACATAGGTGTTATGAACTGGGTATTCCAGAACAGCGATAAGACCAAGAAGAAAATCTCACAGGCAGGATTCAACAAGGAAGACCTCAGTAAAATCACGAAAGAATATCACTATGAAACCTGTGAAGCAGGGGAAGCGTGTATTGAGTTCGAGAACAAGCCCGACAAACGTCTTCTGAAATGCGAGTTCAATATCAGTGCCGGCTATCGGTTTCACACCTTTGACGTTGATTACTTCGAGACTTATGATATGAAAGCAGGCTCTCCCTCTTTCACGGCGGGGGCTAATTTCATAGTTCCCCGGGTAGGTCCCAGTTTAAGTATGCAAGCTGAAGTTGAAATCAGCCAAATAAAGAATACGCAGACAAGATCCTACCTACTCTCGAACACCCATAACACTTTCAGCATGGATGCATTAATGGGAGTGGGACGCTTGGGCTTTCGCTATAAAGCCATTAAAATACCGGTAGTACATCCCATGATCGAAGCAGGTCTCTCCTATTCACTCTTTTTGAATAAGGAAATGAGGTACACTTCGGAATTCAATGGTGTTATTACCAATGATGTAGACTGCAGCAACGGAATTTCCAACAGCGCAGTAGGTCTTTATGCCAGTGCCGGTATAGCCATTCCATGGAAAAAACACAGCTTTATTATTCAAGGCCTTTATGAAAAAAGATACTTCTCCTGGAGCTATATGATTACCAATAAGTTGTCCACATACGGTGCAAGTGTAGGCTTTGTCTTTTAAAGCAGAGCAGCACAAAATAAAAACAGGGGCTGTCTCCTTATAGCTAAAAGAGACAGCCCCTGTTCGTATAATTACCAATCCAACTATCAGGAAACAGTCGCCACCTGATACCTGAAATCGAACTCCAAATCAGAAGGAAATTCCATTCCTTCGTTTTTAAAGAATCGTTTCATTTCATCGCGAACATGCAAAAAGTCGCTGATCGCCTTTTCAATGGTTTCACCTGAACCGCTTAACCCGAGGTTAAGCTTTTCACAATATTCCATTAACGCGGAATACCCATCTTCGCATTTTTCGATAAATACTGGTACCTTCATAGTTAATTGTTTTTATATTGATAATTTACTGATAGGACAAAGATAGTCATTTTATCTTAGCTTGAAAATGATTGAATTTAAAGAACCTTAAATTAGGATTCATTAAATAGAACGATTATCAAAGACCTTGTACTACAATCTCTATGAATGAAAAAAGACATAAGAATGTTCATTCGATGCATAAAAAAGTTTCTCCCGCTTTTTATCCGGTTAATCACGATAAAAATGTATCTTTGCACCGTTTTATACTCAAACGTACATAATAAATAACAAAGATATGATAGCTAAAATCCAACAGCTTCTCGAAGAGGTTGAAGCACTAAAAGCTGCCAGCTCGGAAGAACTCGAGGTTCTCCGCATCAAATACCTGAGTAAAAAAGGAGCCATTAACGATTTGATGGCGGACTTCCGCGATGTGGCTGCCGAACAGAAGAAAGAAGTCGGTATGAGACTGAATGAGCTGAAAACCAAAGCGCAGGACAAGATCAACGCCTTGAAAGAACAATTCGAAAGTCAGGATACCGGCTGCGATGGTTTGGACCTGACGCGTTCGGCTTATCCCATCGAACTGGGTACCCGTCACCCGCTCTCCATTGTAAAGAACGAAATCATTGATATATTCGCCCGCCTAGGATTCAGCATTGCCGAAGGTCCGGAAATCGAAGACGACTGGCACGTATTCTCGGCCCTGAACTTCGCCGAAGATCATCCGGCACGCGACATGCAGGACACTTTCTTTATCGAGGCGCATCCGGACATCGTGCTGCGTACACATACTTCATCGGTTCAGACTCGGGTGATGGAAGTGGCTCAACCGCCTATCCGCATCATCTGTCCGGGACGCGTGTACCGCAACGAGGCTATCAGCTACCGGGCACACTGTTTCTTCCACCAGGTAGAAGCATTGTACATCGACAAGAACGTGTCGTTCACCGACCTGAAACAGGTATTGCTGCTCTTCGCCAAAGAAATGTTTGGCGCCGACACGAAGATCCGCTTGCGCCCGTCGTACTTCCCGTTCACGGAACCAAGCGCCGAAATGGACATCAGCTGTAACATCTGCGGAGGCAAAGGTTGTCCGTTCTGCAAACATACCGGTTGGGTGGAAATTCTGGGTTGCGGTATGGTCGACCCGAACGTACTCGATTCCTGCGGTATTAACAGCAAAGAATATACCGGCTATGCCCTGGGTATGGGTATCGAACGCATCACCAACCTGAAATACCAGGTGAAGGACTTGCGTATGTTCTCCGAAAACGATACGCGCTTCCTGAAAGAATTCGAGAGCGCATATTAATAGTATTCGCTATAGAGCCACACAGAGGCTTTAATATGGATATTTAAAGTTTCTTTGAGGAACAAGAACTCTGCAAAACTCTGTGTGACTCTATGGTGAATTAAAATTGATTGTATTATGGCAAAAGACAGACTTGTAACCCCTAGTTACTGTCTTATTCTGGCAGCTAACTTCCTTTTGTACTTTGCCTTTTATCTGATACTTCCCGTGCTTCCCTTTTATCTCACGGAAGTATTTCACACCGGAAACGCCGCTGTAGGTATCATCCTGTCATGCTACACTGTTGCGTCGCTCTTTATACGCCCTTTCTCAGGATACCTTATCGACTCACTGTCACGCAAGCCTCTTTACCTGTTCTCTTACTTTATATTTATAGCGATATTCGGCGGATATGTTCTGGCGAGTACGCTGACGTTGTTCATCATGCTCCGCGTGGCGCACGGATTCGCGTTCGGTACGGTGACGGTAGCCGGGAACACCCTTGTAATCGACATCAGCCCCTCGTCCCGCCGTGGAGAAGCGGTGGGCTATTACGGATTAATGAACAACATGGCCATGAGTTTCGGCCCGATGATCGGGCTTTTCATGCACGGTACATTCTCGTTCGAAACAATTTTCACTTGCGCGTTGATAAGCGGAAGCATCGGGTTTGTGGCAGCTTGCTTAGTAAAAACTCCTCCCAGGGAACCGGTACAAAGAGAACCGGTTTCGCTCGATCGGTTTGTATTGATAAAGGGAATTCCGGCAGGCATTGCCTTGCTGTTGCTCTCCATTCCCTACGGAATCACCACCACCTATGTGGCAGTCTTTGCCTCAGAAATCGGGATCCGATTGAGTTCGGGTCTTTTCTTCACTTTTATGGCATTGGGGATGGCGGTATCGCGTCTCTTCTCCGGCAGACAAGTGGACAAAGGTCGCATCACCCAAGTCATCCTGTTGGGAATCTATTTGGTATGCGGTTCATTCTTCCTTTTATCGGCTACCCGTGAGATGATGGGCATACATGCCGACATTGCCGAAGGTATCTTTTTCCTGATCGCCCTAATGCTGGGCATCGGCTTCGGAACCATGTTCCCGGCATTCAACACTTTGTTCGTTAATCTGGCGCCGAATAGTCAACGGGGCACAGCCACATCGACCTACCTCACCTCATGGGATGTGGGCATCGGTATCGGACTGATTGCCGGAGGATACATCGCCCAGATAGCATCGTTCGACATGGCTTTCTTGTTTGGAGCATGCCTTACTGTGGCTTCACTGCTCTATTTCCGGATCAAAGTCGGACCGCATTACAACAGCAATAAACTGAGATAGAAAACCTAATTTCTATCCATAACAATGAATTGATATGAGAACGAAAGAACGCTACGAAAAAATTATCACCTGGTTTCAGGCAAACATCCCGGTTGCCGAAACGGAACTGCATTACAACAGTCCGTTCGAGCTACTGGTAGCCGTCATCCTCTCCGCTCAGTGTACCGACAAGCGGGTGAATATAGTAACTCCCATTTTGTGCCGCGACTTCCCCACCCCGGAAGCAATGGCAGCTACCACGCCCGAAGTGATTTTCGAATACATCCGTAGCGTATCGTATCCCAACAATAAATCCAAACACCTGGTGGGCATGGCACGTAAACTGGTAGAGGAATTCAACAGTGAGGTTCCCTCCACCCTCGAAGAACTGGTGAAACTGCCCGGCGTGGGGCGAAAAACAGCCAATGTCATCCAGTCGGTGGTGTACAACAAGGCTGCCATGGCGGTCGACACTCATGTTTTTCGTATAAGTCACCGCCTGGGATTGGTAGGCAATCAATGCACCACCCCACTTTCCGTTGAAAAAGAACTTACCAAACACATCCCGGAAAACCTCATTCCCATTGCCCATCACTGGCTCATTCTACACGGCCGATATACCTGTGTGGCACGTACTCCCAAATGTGACAACTGTGGTTTGCAATTGTGGTGTAAATATTTCGGCGACATTCACAATTTGGACAAAAGGCAAGCTAAAAACAAAGAATAAAGAATATTTTCATAGCAAAAGAGAGAAATTAAAACTAACTTTGCGCTCATCAAAAAAAGAAAACTATCATTTTTTAATAAATAGAGTATTATGCAAACAATTGACAAATTCAATTTTGCCGGTAAAAAGGCATTCGTTCGCGTGGACTTCAACGTGCCCCTGGACGAGAACTTCAACATTACAGACGACACTCGTATCCGTGCCGCTCTTCCCACTTTGAAGAAGATTCTGGCCGACGGTGGTAGCCCCATCATCGGTTCGCACCTGGGACGTCCGAAAGGCGTTACCGATAAATTCTCTTTGAAACATATCGTAAAGCATGTATCTGACCTTCTGGGTGTAGAAGTTCAGTTTGCCAATGACTGCATGGGCGAAGAAGCAGCTGTAAAAGCTTCTGCTTTGCAACCGGGAGAAGTGTTGCTGTTAGAAAACCTTCGTTTCTATGCTGAAGAAGAAGGTAAACCCAGAGGTTTGGCCGAAGATGCTTCGGACGAAGAAAAAGCCGCAGCCAAGAAAGCCATCAAAGAAAGCCAAAAAGAATTCACCAAGAAACTGGCTTCGTATGCAGACTGCTACGTAAACGACGCATTTGGTACAGCTCACCGTGCTCACGCTTCTACAGCTTTGATTGCAAAATACTTCGACGTAGACAGCAAAATGTTTGGCTACCTGATGGAAAAAGAAGTAAAAGCCGTTGAGAAGGTAATGAGCGACATCAACCGTCCGTTTACAGCTATCATGGGTGGCTCGAAGGTTTCTTCCAAAATCGAAATCATCGAAAACCTGTTGGGCAAGGTAGACAACCTGATCATCGCCGGTGGTATGACATATACATTTACGAAAGCCATGGGCGGTAAAATCGGTATCTCTATCTGTGAGGACGATAAGCTCGACCTGGCACTGGAACTGATGAAAAAAGCAAAAGAACAAGGTGTAAACATGGTATTGGCTGTCGACGCTAAGATTGCCGATGCATTCTCCAACGATGCCAACACAGGTTTCTGTGCTGTAGACGAAATTCCCGATGGTTGGGAAGGTTTGGATATCGGCCCAAAGACAGAAGAACTCTTTGCTGATGTTATCAAGAAATCAAAAACGATCCTCTGGAACGGTCCTACGGGTGTTTTCGAATTCGAAAACTTCACCCATGGCTCACGTACAGTAGGTGAAGCCATTGTGGAAGCTACCAAGAACGGCGCCTTCTCGCTGGTAGGCGGTGGTGACTCTGTAGCTTGTGTGAACAAGTTCGGTTTGGCCGACGGTGTTTCTTACGTATCGACCGGTGGTGGCGCTTTGCTTGAAGCCATTGAAGGTAAGGTTCTCCCGGGTATCGCTGCTATCGAAGAATAATAGCTATCACCTTTATTCACCATAACGAGGGGGTTGTGTCTTTATGCAAAAAGAACTGACACAGCCCCCTTTTTATAACATCCAGAGTCAGTATGAAGAAAACACTATTCTCACTCCTCTCCATTCTCTTCATCGGGCAGTCAGTTGCTCAGGAAAACATCAACAAGGTTGTCAATACACTCAAAGAACGCATCACGCTGTCGGGATATGCCCAAGTGGGATATACCTACAACGATGCTGCCCATCCGGACAATACATTCGATGTTAAGCGAATCATCTTCATGGCCGATGGTAAGATAACCAACGAATGGTCGTGTTATTTCATGTACGACTTCAATGCGAGTGGCAACCTACTCGAGGTATATACCGAGTATAAATTCCTGCCTGGTCTCAGCGCCCGCCTCGGGCAATTCAAAACTCCATACACCATTGAGAACCAACTATCTCCCAGTTCAGTAGAGCTGATCAACTGTTTCTCTCTGCCCACCGCCTACATGGCCGCTACCAACGGAAGCGACCCGCTTTGTTCGGCTTCGGGTGGTCGCGATGTAGGGTTGATGATTCACGGCGACCTGTTCGGTAAACTATTGAATTATCGCCTGGCTGTGATGAACGGACAAGGTATCAACACCAAAGACCGGAACTCCCAAAAAGACGTGATTGGTTCATTGACTGCCAGCCCGACAGAATGGCTGACCATAGGAGGCTCTTTCGTTAAAGGGACCGGAAATGCTGTCGCTACCTCTACATACATTCCCGGCATCAAGATAGGCGAGAACTATACACGCAACCGTTGGAGCATCGGCGGTATACTAACAGGAAATCATTGCGGTTTGCGTAGTGAATACCTGGCAGGAAAAGATGGCCCGGTAAAAAGCAATGGTTTCTATGCCACCGGTTATGCGCAGATTCTTCCGAAGTTGGAGGTGATCACTTCGTACGAGTATTTGAATAGAGACAAGGTAGTAAGTTTCAAACAGACAAACTATGTGGCCGGACTGCAATACTGGTTCTATCCACGCTGCCGCGTACAAGCTCAATACACCTATGTTTCACAGAAGCGAGGAGAGGATTCCAATCTGATTCAGACGCAAATACAGGTTCGATTCTGATTCCGGTCACCACGGAATTCCACAGAACAATCAAAAACTAATGAATAGAATAAACATAAATCATGGAAAACAAACTAACCGAAAGCAATGCCCGTATCGACGTGGCCGATGTCCTGAGAGGACTTGCCGTAATGGGCATTATCGTACTTCACAGTATCGAACACTTTAATTTCTACTCTTTTCCGGAGAGTGTCCCTTTCGAATGGATGAAATTCACCGACAAAGCCATCTGGGACGGTTTGTTCTTTACTTTCGGCGGAAAGGCGTATGCAGTATTCGCCCTGCTCTTCGGGTTTAGTTTCTTCATACAAGACAATAACCAGCAACGCAAAGGAAAAGACTTCCGTGGACGTTTCGTATGGCGCATGTTTATCCTTTTCCTTATCGGACAGTTCAATGCCGCCTTCTTTACGGGCGAGATCCTGACGATGTATGCCCTTCTGGGACTGATTCTCCCGATATTCTGCCGGTTGAGTAACCGCACAGTAGCCATCATAGCCACTATCCTGATCCTCCAACCTATGGACTGGGGCAAACTGATCTATGCTCTCTGCCATCCTGACTATGTGGCAGGAAATAGTCTGGCAAATTATTATTTCGGTGTGGCTTTTGAGGTACAGAAGAATGGAACATTCCTCGAAACCCTGCGCATGAATATGTGGGAAGGGCAACTCGCCAACTTCACCTGGGCACTGGAACACGGACGCATCTTACAGACACCCGGACTCTTCCTGTTTGGTATGCTGATAGGCCGTCGCGGACTCTTCCTGTATAACGAATCCAATGAACGCCTGTGGCTCAAAGCACTCGGTATTGCCTTGCTTTGCTTCTTCCCGTTATACGGTCTCAACAACATGCTGCCCGCTTTTATCGATAACAAAGCCATCCTGTCGCCACTGAAAATCATCCTCGGATCACTGAGCAATCTTAGCTTTATGGTGATGCTCGTTACCGGACTGCTCCTCACCTTCTACCGGGTAAAGGACCGTAGTTTCCTGATGCGTTTCACCTCCTACGGCAAGATGAGTATGACCAACTACATCGGGCAATCCGTTATCGGTTCGCTCCTCTTCTACCACTGGGGATTTGAGCTGGGCCGGTACATGGGTATCACGTACAGTTTCATCTTTGGTATATTTTTTGTATGTTTGCAAATGGCTTTCTGCTCCTGGTGGATGCGTAGCCACAGGCACGGACCGTTCGAAGGACTTTGGAAACGGCTCACCTGGATAGATAAAAAATAAATATGGACCTTTTTAATGAGGAGAGCCTGATTTATGAAAGAACAATTCATCAACGAACAATACAATGCCATCCGCAACCTGCTCAAACAGAAAAGGCTGAAAGAGGCGTTGACACAACTAGAGTCTTATCTCTGGCAGTGCCCCGATTGGAGTCTGCACTCCCGGCTGGAACAAATACAAACATCGTACAACTATATGTTGCAATACATGCAGAAGGGAACACCCGACCCCGACCGTCAGCATCTGTATCTGCAATTGTTGGTACAATCCATTGATATAGCCGACCAGGCACGCTTGTTGCTGCTCGATGAATCGTCCTCGAGTTATTATCATGAATACCGCCGTAAAAAGAAAGAAGAGAATCCGGCCTACTCCCTGAGCATGCTGATGCATACGCTCGAATCATTCACCGACGATCTGGCCATCAGCCGTTTCGAATCGGAAGAGAAACAGGAAGAGGTATTGAAACGGCACGAGGATGCACAGAAGCAGATGTTTCTGCAAACATGGACGAACAGTCATTGGAGTACCCAGGATGAAGCAGACGCAAAAGCCATGCTTGCCTCCAAGATATTGCCGGTCAACGACCTCTGTCTCTTTACCAGTGCCGTAACGCTGGGCATGCTTACCTGTTTCGACCTCCGCAAGCTGATGTGGCTTATGGATGCTTACTATCACTCCAGCGTTTTTATCAACCAACGTGCGCTGGTAGGCCTGGCGTTTGCCTTCCATGCCTACCCCGAACGGGTAAAACTCTATCCGGAGATCGGCCAACGCATGACGCTGATCGACGACGATGAATCCATCACCTTTGCCGAAGATCTCACCCGCATATACAAGCAGTTGCTTCTTTGTCAGGAAACGGAAAAAATCAACAAAAAGATGCAGGAAGAGATCATCCCCGAAATGCTGAAAAATGTTCCGAACATCCGCGACATGAAGCTCGGTTTTGAAGATTCGGACGAAGAAAAAGATGATAGTAATCCCGATTGGAATATGTTGGAGAACACCAAGCTGGGTGAACAGATACGTGAGATGGGCGAACTTCAATTGGAAGGAGCCGATGTGTACATGAGTTCGTTTGCCGCCCTGAAAACATACCCTTTCTTCTCGGATATCCATAATTGGTTCCTGCCGTTCGACAATCAGCACTCGAGTGTCATCCATACATTGGGCAAAGAGAAGCTGGGTAGCATCCTGGACATCATCCTGCAATCGCCCATGTTTTGCAACAGCGATAAGTATTCCATCGCATTCACCTTAACGCGCATTCCCCAAATGCAGCGCGATATGATGATGGGACAACTCTCTGAACAGCAAATGGACGAATTGGCCGAACAGACAAAGAGCAGCAACCTGAAAGGTCATTCCGAACAGCCAACCAACGTGAGCAATCAGTATCTGCATGACTTGTACCGCTTCTTCAAACTGAATACCCACCGCCGGGAGTTCCGCGATATATTCAAAGAGAAAATTGAACTGCACAAGATCGATAGCCTGAGAGAGATTCTTCTTCACCTCGATCTGATGGGATCCATTGCCGACTTCTTCCTGCAGAAAGAGCATTGGGCAGAGGCGTCGGATGTATTCCTCGAACTCACCCAACTCATCAAGGAAGAAGAACTGGATTTTGGAGAAGAGTTCCAGAAGTTGGGCTATGCGTTGCAGAAACAGAAACGTTACCCCGAGGCCATTGCTGCCTACATCGATGCCGATATATTTATACCCGACAATCTATGGACGAACAGCCATCTGGCTACCTGCTACCGGATGAGTCACCAATTCGAGAAAGCGTTGGAATATTATAAGAAGGTGGAAGATGTCGAACCGGAGAATCGCACCATCCTCTTCTTTCAAGGCAGTTGCCTGATGCAACTTCACCGCTACGAAGAGGCCTTGAAGTATTTCTTCAAGCTCGATTACATGGAAACAAACAGTATGAAGGCATGGCGAGGTATTGCCTGGTGCTCGTTTGTGTGCAACAAACGAGAACAGGCTGCACGCCATTACGAGAAGATCATTGCCTATAAGCCGGTTCAGATGGACTTCCTGAATGCCGGACATGTGGCATGGACATCGGGGGAGATGGAAAAGGCTGTTATGCTTTATACCAAGGCGAAGAATTTCTCATCAAATAAAGATGAGTTTATCGAATTGTTCTACAAGGATAAGAAAGACTTACTTCAACAAGGAATCGCAGAAGCGGATATTCCGTTGATGTTGGACTTGGTTTAGGCTACAGTTTGCAAAGTTCCCGGTACAACCGTTGAATGGGAAGTCCCATGACATTGAAATAGCTGCCTGAGATATTCTCTACCCCCACAAAGCCAATCCATTCCTGAACACCATAAGCCCCCGCTTTATCGAGCGGGGCATATTTCTCTACATAGTACGTTATTTCTTCGTCTGTCAATGTGGCGAATGTCACATCCGATACAGCAGTAAAACACTTCTGCCAATCGCGGGTGGTGAGACACACTCCTGTATATACCTGGTGGCACTTACCGGATAGTTTACGAAGCATCCGGGCAGCCTCCGCTTTGTCTTGCGGCTTACCAAGTACCTCATCGTTGAGCCAAACAATGGTATCGGCGGTGATGATCAGTTCATCGGGTTGAATCATTGCTTTATACGCATCTGCTTTTTCGCGGGCGATGTAAGCGGGGATGTCGCCACCTTTCAGAGTCGGCGGGAATGATTCGTCGATATCGGGCAATGTTTTCACTACATACTCCACATTCAATCCCGACATCAGTTCGCGACGACGGGGAGAATTGGAAGCCAGTATGATGCTGTATTTCTTTAAATTATCTAACATATTTATTGTATTGTGAGACGTTCTTGTTGCATTGCATGAGATTACTCATTTCATTGCGTAGCTTACTCATTCTAATTGCATAGCGTGGGCTACTTATTTACCAGCCGAAAGCGTCGTCGTTCAACCATTTGCCCTGTACTTTCAGGATTTGTTCCAACACATCCCGTCCGCAACCTTGTCCGCCCATGCAATGGGAGATGTAATGGCAGATGGATTTCACTTCGGGAGCCGCATCCTTCGGACAACAAGGCAACCCGCACTCGCGCAAGACTTCCATATCGGGGATATCGTCGCCCATGTAGAGTATCTCCTCGTTTTTCAAACCGTATTTATCGCGAAACGCCCGGTAATCGTGGATCTTGACACACGAACCCAGGTAGATATCCGGTATTCCCAATCCGGCAAAACGTTTGCGAACGGCTTCCGTTCGGCCTCCGGTAATGATCGCTATGTGAAGTCCTTGTTTCACGGCTAGTTGGAGGGCATAGCCATCTTTGATATTCACTGTACGCATCGGCTCGCCCGAGGGGTGAAGCGGAATGCAATCGCCGCTCAACACTCCATCGACATCGAATGCGACGGCTTTTATCTTTTGTAAATCGTAATTAATCGTACTCATTTCTTTTGTCTTTAAGAATTGAAATAGAAGATGTAATATATGTACGACGGCACCACTACGTGGCGCATGTTGGGGGTTCATTTGCAACTCGAACTCAATGTTTCTCCCTGATGCTGCGGCTTATTTCCTTATATAACTGTTGCACCGCCGGATCGTCGGCCAACATGGCAAGGTGATTGTTCATCACCTGTTCATCGTTGCGGATGGCGGGGCCGGTTTGTGCTTCGCGGGGATCCAATTCATGTATCTTACGAGCGGTTTCCTCAATCAACGGCAGCATCACATCGAAAGGAAGCTGATACTTGGCGAGTAGCTCGGCAGCCAATGCATACATATGATTGGTAAAATTACACGTAAAAACTGCTGCCAAGTGCAGGCTTTTCCGCTGTTCGGATGTCGCTTCGTACACCCGGTTAGAGAGTGATGAAGCCAGTTCTTTCAGCCAGTCAACATCTTCCCGGCGCACGGCCTCAACAAAGAAAGGTACTTCACAGAAGTCCACTTCCCGCTGCTTGCTGAACGTCTGCATCGGATAGAACACCCCGTAACGCACGGCATGGCCTTTCCACAGATCCATTGGAATACTTCCGGCTGTGTGTACCACCAAAGCATCGCCCTTGCCGGCTGTGATCTGTGGCAATAACTCCACCAATGCATCATCCTTCAATGCTACAATGTAGAGAGCCGCACCACCCATCACCTGTCCGAGGTCGGTGGTATAGTCGGCACCGATGGCTTCAGCCAATGTGCGTGCCGATTCCTCGGTACGGCTGTATACCTGACGAATGTCGTACCCGGCCTCTTGCATCGCCCGGGCCAGGTTGGTTGCCAGATTGCCCGCACCGATGAATACAATACTTCCGACCGACCGTTTCATTTACGTGCCATGAAATAAAGGATGCCCCCTGCCAACAGCAAGCCAATAGGCAGCAGATAGCCCGACAATGAACCGATGAGCGACACCACCATTCCGAGGTTCAGCACCAGCCACAGTCCGGCCAGGATACATCCCACCGACTTATCACGTTTGAATATCAGGAAGATAACAGCAGCATAGAGGATCATATTGTCTTTCGCCATCACCCACGGGAAGCCGATGGCAGCAAAATGAATCAACTTATCGAGCAGAAAAAGAATACCGATAAGCATCAGCGTGTAGGCTGTAGCCAGATACGTATCTTTATGATTGTTCGCTTTGGAGCTAGCCATGATTATTGCCCTCCGAATTTATTAAGGTGGATTTTCTCCCATTGCAGGTGTTCTTCACTGAACGGTTTGCGCTCCATGCCCTTATGACCAATGGCAATCACGGAAAGCACTTGCAGTTGCAAAGGTATATCGAGTACGCCACGGATGTATTCGTCGGACTGCATACCGGCAGCGGTGAATCGTTCGCGCACCTGTACCCAACAGCTTCCCAGCCCGAGATCTTCGGCTTGCAACTGAATGAGGATCGATGCAATCGAAGCATCTTCGATCCATACGTCGCTTGCCAACGGATCGGCCGTTACCACGATAGCCAGGGCGGCATCTGCAATAAACGTAGCGCTGTGTTCCTTGCAGTGCGACAACGATTGCAACAATTCTTTATTGTCGACCACGATGAACTGCCAGCCGTTGGAACGTTTCGATGTGGGCGACATTAATGCCGCTTTGAGCAATGTCACTACCTGTTCCTGTGTGAGTTCTCCGTCGGTAAACTTCCGCATGCTGCGGCGGTTCTTTATCAGTTCGCTAAAATTTTCCATGATTTTGTAAGCTTTGTTTGTTGTGGCAAAGATACATCATTCTTTTTGAACAGAAAAGACGGCGAGATGATTCTTCGTACACCGCAACACATGAGCAAGTGTAGCATCGCTGCCATAAATATGGGACCCAATAAATATATTACGTGAATATTGGGACCATTTCTCTTATTGTTTCTAATAAAATCTATGCAAAAACAGAAAAAAACATCACTTTTTGCTTGCATATTACAAAAAAGTATTACTTTTGCCGCATCAAAACAAAGAAACAGCATCGTATGAAATCATTTACTTATGCATATTACTTCTTTTTTTACTTTTACTTTAGCAGCAAAGTAGAGCGGGAGTTTGTATGTATCAAGTGACAGGATGCTTAAGAACAAGAACAGAGAGTTATAACCATATAATCCCGCTCCGTAAAAGGATGCGGGATTTTTTATTTTATATACAAAAGATGAAGAAAGTAGCCATTCAAGGAACACTCGGCTCGTATCACGAGATAGCCGCCCACAAGTATTTCGAAGGAGAAGAACTCGAACTGATCTGCTGTGCCTCCTTCGAGGAGGTATTCGCAACCATCCGTCGCGACAGTCAGGTCATCGGTCTGCTGGCCATAGAGAACACCATTGCGGGCAGCCTGCTGCAAAACAATGAACTAGTGCGCCAAAGCGGTGTGCAGATCATCGGAGAATTCAAGCTACGCATTTCGCACAGCTTTGTTTGCCTGCCCGATGAGGATTGGGACGACATCACGGAGGTCAACTCCCACCCCATCGCGCTGATGCAGTGCCGCGACTTCCTGAACCATCACCCGCGCATCAAGGTGGTCGAAGGCGAGGATACCGCCCTCAGCGCCGAGATCATCAAACGGGACAACCTGCGGGGACATGCTGCCATCTGCTCCAAAGCGGCAGCCGAACGCTACGGCATGAAGATTCTGCAAGAGGGAATCGAAACAAACAAACACAACTTCACCCGCTTCCTGGTGGTAGCCGATCCGTGGCGAGCCGATGAACTACGCCGCGAACAAGGAAGAACGGTGAACAAAGCCAACATGGTATTCACTTTGCCGCACAACGAAGGCAGCCTGTCGCAAGTACTCTCCATCCTTTCGTTTTACCACATCAACCTCACCAAGATTCAGTCGCTGCCCATCATCGGACGGGAATGGGAATACCAGTTTTACGTCGATGTGGTGTTCAACGACCTGCTTCGATACAAGCAATCCATCACAGCGATCACTCCATTAACAAAAGAACTCAAAATATTAGGCGAATATGCAGAAGGAAAATCAAGCATTTAAAGTGAGCCCGGCCGACCGCTTGTCGGGCGTGAGCGAATACTACTTCTCGAAGAAGTTGAAAGAAGTGGCACAGATGAATGCCGAAGGCAAAAACGTGATCAGCCTGGGTATCGGAAGTCCGGACATGCCTCCTTCGGACGAGGCCATCCGGGTGCTATGCGAACAGGCACACGATGCGAACGGACATGGCTACATGCCGTACGTGGGTATCCCCGAACTCCGCAAAGGTTTCGCCGACTGGTATCGCCGCTGGTATGGCGTGGAGTTGAACCCGAATACGGAAATCCAACCGCTTATCGGCTCGAAAGAGGGAATCCTGCACGTGACACTGGCTTTTGTCAACCCTGGCGAACAGGTGTTGGTGCCCAATCCGAGTTACCCCACATACACCTCACTGAGCAAGATTCTGGGTGCGGAAGTGGTAAACTACAACCTGAAAGAAGAAAATGGCTGGATGCCTGACTTCGAGGAATTGGAACAAATGGACCTGAGCCGCGTGCGACTGATGTGGACCAACTATCCGAACATGCCCACCGGCGCCAACGCTTCCATGGAGATGTACGAACGTTTGGTAGACTTCGCCCGTCGCCACAACATCGTGATTGTAAACGACAACCCATATAGTTTTATCCTGAACGATAAACCGTTGAGCATCTTAGCTGTTCCGGGCGCCAAAGAGTGTTGCATCGAGTTCAACTCGATGAGCAAGAGCCACAACATGCCGGGATGGCGTATCGGTATGCTGGCATCGAACCCGGAGTTCGTACAGTGGATATTGAAGGTAAAGAGCAACATCGACAGCGGTATGTACCGCGCCATGCAATTGGCAGCTGCCAAAGCGCTCGAAGCCGACATGGACTGGTACGAGGGCAACAACCAAAACTACCGCAACCGTCGCCGTCTGGCAGGAGAGATCATGCACACGCTGGGATGTACGTACGACGAAAATCAGGTAGGCATGTTTCTCTGGGGAAAGATTCCCAACACATGCGCCGACGTGGAAGAGCTAACCGAGAAGGTACTGCATCAGGCACGGGTGTTCATCACCCCGGGATTTATCTTCGGAAGCAACGGAGCACGGTTCATCCGCATCTCACTCTGCTGCAAGGATCACCAGCTTGAAGAAGCGCTCCGACGCATTGAAGAAATTAAGAAATAAAAATTAGGAATTAAGAAATATAAGAATCAAGAATATGGAACTCGAATCAATTTTACTCCCGGGCGTTGAGCCCAAACGTCCCATCATCATTGCGGGACCGTGTAGCGCCGAAACGCAAGAGCAAGTACTCAGCACCGCCCGTCAACTGGCAGCCAAAGGTCACAAAATATTTCGTGCCGGAATCTGGAAACCCCGTACCAAACCGGGCGGTTTCGAAGGTGTAGGCGTAGAAGGGCTGGCCTGGCTGAAAGAAGTGAAACGCGAAACAGGCATGTACATCTCTACCGAAGTGGCTACTGCCAAGCACGTTTATGAATGTCTGAAAGCGGGTGTAGACATGATGTGGGTAGGTGCCCGCACCACCGCCAATCCCTTTGCCGTTCAAGAGATAGCCGATGCGTTGAAAGGTGTGGACATCCCCGTGCTGGTGAAGAATCCCGTTAACCCGGACCTCGACCTCTGGATCGGCGCCCTGGAACGCATCAACAATGCCGGACTGAAACGTCTCGGAGCCATCCACCGGGGGTTCAGCAGCTACGACAAGAAGATCTACCGCAACCTGCCGCAATGGCACATCCCCATCGAGCTGCACCGTCGTATGCCCGAGCTGCCCATCTTCTGCGACCCGAGCCACATCGGCGGTAAGCGCGAACTGGTGGCTTCACTCTGTCAGCAAGCCATGGACTTGAACTTCGACGGTCTGATCATCGAAAGCCATTGCAACCCCGACGCTGCCTGGAGCGACGCTTCACAACAAATCACCCCGGATGTACTCGACTACATCGTGAATCTGCTCGTGATCCGTAGCGAAACGCAAAGCACCGAAAGTCTGTCGCAACTCCGCAAGCAAATCGACGAGTGCGACGATAACCTGATTCAGGAATTGTCCAAGCGTATGCGCGTCGCCCGCGAAATAGGTACGTACAAGAAAGAGCACAACATCACCGTTCTGCAAACCGGACGCTACAGCGAGATTCTCGAGAAACGCGGTCAGCAAGGCGAGCAATGCGGCATGGACCCGGAGTTCATGAAAAAGATATTCGAAGCCATCCACGAAGAATCGGTTCGCCAACAGATGGAAATTATTAATAAGGATTAGTGATACGCCATGAGAATATTAATACTCGGAGCCGGCAAAATGGGCTCCTTCTTTACCGACATATTGAGTTTTGACCACGAGACGGCCGTGTTCGACGTCAACCCGCACCAACTGCGATTCGTGTACAATACCTACCGCTTCACCACCGTCGAAGAGATACAGGAGTTCGAACCCGAGCTGGTAATCAACGCCGCTACGGTGAAGTACACCATCGATGCTTTCCGCAAAGTAATTCCCGCACTGCCGAAGAGCTGCATCCTGAGCGACATCGCCTCGGTAAAGAACGGTTTGCAGAAGTTCTACGAAGAAAGCGGCTTCCGCTACGTATCTACTCACCCGATGTTCGGTCCTACCTTCGCCAGCCTCAGCAACCTGAGCAGCGAAAGCGCCATCATCATCTCGGAGGGCGACCACCTGGGTAAGGTCTTCTTCAAAGACCTCTACCGCGGTCTGGGACTAAACATCTTCGAGTACACCTTCGACGGGCACGATGAGACGGTGGCTTACTCACTCTCCATCCCATTTGTTTCCACTTTCGTGTTTGCTGCCGTAATGAAGCATCAGGAAGCTCCGGGAACAACGTTCAAGAAGCATATGGCTATCGCCAAAGGATTGCTCAGTGAGGACGATTTCCTGTTGCAGGAAATTCTCTTCAACCCCCGCACTCCGTCACAAGTGGAAGGTATCCGCACAGAGCTGAAGAATCTGTTGGAGGTTATCACGCAGAAAGATGCCGAGGGAATGAAGAAGTATCTGACTAAAATCAGGGAAAAGATTAAATAATCTTTTCCCTCGGCTGAATGAAGAATTCCTTTTTTCTTTCGGCTGAACAAGAACTCCTTTTTTCCTTTCGGCTGAATGAAGAATGTCTTTTTTCCTTTCGGCCGGTAGCCGAGCTTATTTTTCAAAATCTCTCCCCCCTCCCCCTCTCTTAACCTTTAAGAGAGGGGGTGATAGCTGCGCTGTGCTTGTAGGCTGCTTTGCAGCCTCTAAAAGGGGGTTGCACCCCCCTTGGCCCCCGTGAGGTTATTTATCTTTCTACAGTTGGTGCCATTTCGGCACCGGGACTGCCTGTACGGTTATTGTGGAACGTTGTGGCATGTCCTTTTGTATGCAATTTGTGGTCCAATTGGCATTGCCTCTTCCCGCTTTTCTTGCTTTTCTTGCTTTCTCTTCTTACAGTGTATCGTTTCACGCCGTGGTACCGAGTGTTTCATCCTTTGGCACAAAGTGTTTCATCTTTTGGCACAAAGTGTTTCACGCCTTGAAACAACCTGTGCCAGCCTATGAAACAACCTGTTCCACACTGGGAAACAGAAGGTTTGCTACCGGCAAACAAATGGGTACACCCTAGATACCAATTTCTCGCCCCATTCCATATATAATAAGACAAAGCATTCAGAGAAAAAGAGATGAAAAGAGAAAAAGAAGCAAACAGAACAAGCGTGACGAATACCCCGGAGAAGTGACGAATGCGTGACGAATAAAACAAGCATTCGTCACGACCTATATATCTAATTATTAAATCGTTGACTCGAAAACCGTGACGACGTGACGAATGTTCTAAAAAAATCGCACAGGAAGAAGAAAGAGACTAGCATCCCATCCAACAAAATCCCACGAGCGAAGCGATGTGGAGAAAAAAGGATTGGCCTCATTTTCGGAGCGTTAAGCGGAGCCTGTGCGAAAAACGAGTAAAGGAGCGATTGTCTGAACGGAGCGAAGCGTAGTGAGTTGGAGCTCCGATCGTTTTTCGCACAGGCGGAGTAGCGGAGAAAATGCAGCCTTGATTTTTTGCTTCTTTTGCATCAAGGCAAAAGAAGAACACAACGCTAGTACTTGGGTAACGAAAACCAAAACGTACTCCCCGTCCCCCATTCCGACCGCACTCCGATCTCACCTCCCATACGCTCCACGATACTCTTGCACAAGGCAAGCCCCAAACCGGTACCTTGCATATACGGATTCAGTTTCTCGAAACGCTTAAAGATACGCGGCATATCCTCTTCGCGAATACCACAACCGGTATCGGTAATTTCAAAACATTGGTAATCGCCCACAGTATGGTGTCCGAAGGAGATGGAACCCGTCTCGGTAAACTTCATGGCGTTGGTAAGCAAGTTCATGGAAAGTTTCTGGAAATAAACAGGATCGGCATAGACAAACCTGTCTTCCTCGGGGATCGTCACCACAACCTGAAGCGGCTTCCCGTACAAGTTAGACCGGATATAGTTTACCATATCTTCCTGTAGTGCATAGATATCTATCCACTCTTTCTTCAGCACCGCCTGACCGGAGTCGAGTTCCGATAAATCGAGAACATTGTTGATCAACGCCACCAGCAACTTACAGTTGCGCAGAATGATAGGAATGTATATCTCGCGATCTTCCTCCTCCCCCATCAGCACTGCCGAGAAACCGACAATGGAATTCAATGGTGTACGAATCTCATGGCTGATGTCGGCCAGAAACTTAGTGGTTTCGATATTGGCCTGCTCGGCTTCGAGCTTGGCCTGGCTCAGCCACTCCTCGCTCTGTTTCAGTTCATCGATATCCATACTCAATTCCACCAGGGTTTTATGATCGGCTATGTAGTAAGCATTTTGCCGGACCCAACACAACCTACCTTCCGGATCGACAACGCGGATATCGCGGCAAAAGTCAGAAGACTGCTTCCCCGACAGTAACTGCCGTGTATATTCAAGCAGTATCACCCGGTCGTCTACCTGTACATTCTGGTATGTGGGGAGACCAGTGGCTATTTCAGGCTCATTCAATATCCGGTGCCAGGCATCTGTGGACAGTCCTTTCCCCGTCTCGATGTTGTAAAACGCCAACCCGATCTTTGCCGAATCGGCAGCAAACTGGAAAAGATTCTCCAGCTGTTCCTTTTCTTTCCGGTCTTGCAACAGCTTGGTAAGGTCGACCACAGCGGCAATATATCCAAAATTATCGACCGAGTTCCCCCTTAGCTCCTTCACAATCAACTGGTACGTATGCTGTGCAACGAGTGCATGCCGTATCAGCTGCGCTTTATCATCTACTTTTATCTCACAATTGAGTATTCCATTTTTACGTAAGAACGCTCTTTGTCCGATGCTGAGGAACGGACTTTGAAAGAGATTACCGGAAAACGTGAGTATTTTTTCATGGTTGACGGAAGTGCTCTCAATGCCATTGACTATGTTCAACAAGCATACGCCATCTTTCCCGTAAAAGGCGAAATTGATGGAGCTGCTGCTGTAGACAATCTGCAAGTTATCATACAGCCGCTTGTACCGTTCGTAGTTTTTCCGTATGCGCCGGTCGAAGTTCCGTTGAATTAACAAATAGATCAACAGACTAAGCAGTAACAACAATACCATACCAGCGAACAACAACTGCCATTCGTATCTCTCGAACAGCGTTGGCGGATAGTGAACGAAGGTTGCCCCCGGAAGCAGTTCGGCTTCGTCGAGCAAACCCGCCCGCACCACTGCCGTACGGTTCAGGATGATCTTCTCCTCCTCCACTGCCTCGAAAGGAATCAGACTTGCCTGTTCGCCTTTCAACACACGGTCGACCAACTGTACCGTTTCACGAATAATTTCATCGTGCGAAAGGTAACATCCCCCAATCCATTCGTTGGAGTTGAAGCTGCACTCGGCCAGTGCAAACAGAGGAGGCAGCATACCGTGAGTAAAGAGTGAGTCGACAGAAGCTTCGGAACGTCCGCTACGCGATGCTTCCAGATTAAATCCCCAAGTCAGGAAAGCACGTCCATCGACCACAGTCTTCATTTCATCGTAAATGGAATCAATATTAATCCGGTTGTGCAACATCAAGGAAAGCTTAACCGACGGCATTACCTTTTCCATCTGTTTCTTCACCTGTTTGTAGATATACTGTGAGGAGTAGTAATCGTCGTCCACCCACACCAGTTCTTTCAGTTCGGGCAACAGGTGGTGTATTATTTCCAGGTTCTCGCGAACGGGCACACGCACCTTCACCCCTGTATAGTCAATGCATGTGCCCGAGTGAAACCGTTCGAAATTACGATAGTGTTCCACCGGTACCATGTTATTGTAGTCATCGGGCACCAACGGATCCCATCCCTGGGCGGAAACAAGCTCATTGACGGCACACAGCACTACCGGCACCTTCGCCCAGTGTTTCAACTTATCTTCATAATCGAGGTAATGAAGAAAGCCTTCATCGCCGATAATGACCAACACATCGGGAGCAACACTGGATGCGAAGAGATCGGCAAGTTCCAGGCTTTCGGGCGAATGATTGTCGGACGAATCTTTAATCAGGTTCCACAGAATGGAGCATAGCGAAAAGGTAGTGCCGGTCTTAGTCAGAGCCACATCGGACTTGATATTTCCCTGCGTGATCTTGGCCTGGGGGTATAACTTCAGCAATGCGGCTTCGATCCCCCGGCTCAAGACGGAGGCCCAGTACACTTCCCGGCGGTAAGAGTCAACAATCAATATCTGTTTTGCGGGAGTTTCCTGCCGTTCGGTAAGGGAAGCCGAAGCCGGGGCGATGCAACAGGAAATGAACGACAACAGATAGAATAAAAAGAGCTTCATGTTATTCGTCATTTTTCGTTGAGATATCTATTAACTGGTTAATCAGGTTTAATAATACCTGATTGTTATATTCTAAACATTCATTCAACCGGATCATTTCTTCCGGATCTTTCTCCTCCGTCAACAAGGTAGCCGTCCGGACAATCTCATAGAGCGGTATACGGATATCTTCCCGCATGTTGGCGATAAAAGCATTCTTCAAACGATCGGCCTCACGGGCTTTCTTCAGGGAGACGCTCAACTCATTTTCACGCCTCACCTGCTCGTCGATATTATAAGTAAGTTCAGCCACCACTATCCGGTTGTCCTGGGGCGCATATTCCATCAGTTGAACGAAATAGCGTAGCCAATGTCTTTCGCCCGAGGGGTACTGCACCTCCACTACTTCCAGGAACGGATGCACCACACCCTGACCGATCAGTTCCAGACAATCGTCAATCCTCGCCTGGTATTCGGGCAACAAGCAAGAGCCCGATATCGAGAGATCGCTCTTGCCTTGCTCAATTCCCATGTTGATGTACCACGCTTGCGTGGCGAATCCCTTCCGGTCTACCAGATTGTACTCGGCCACTCCCAGCGCGGAAGCATTCATGGCAAAGTTGAGCATCTTATGATAATTCTCTTTCTCGATCCGGGCCTGTTCTATTTCCGTGTTTTCGGCAACAATCATCAGGATGTTCTGTTCGCCCGTCTTCTCGTTCCGGATGGGACGGAAAATAAAACGGAAACAGACATTCTCCATCCACCGCATAACACTGACAGGTACCCCTTTCCGCACATTCCGCTCGGCTTCCTTGTCCAGAATACCCGAACGGAACAGGTTGAAACCACCGTTGGAATACATCGGGAAGAAGTTCAAGAAGAGCTCCGACCCCTCGTTGCGCTGAAGCACATCCCCATCCTCGTCCAGCGATAAAAGCCCGAGAGGTATATTCTTATACACCATCTGGTATTTATCGTACAACTGTTTGAAAGTATCCAACGATGCCTCCAGGCGTCGGCTGTTCGACCGCAAACGTGCTAATATCAAAGTGGAGAAGATACAGACAATGACAAACGACACCAGCAAAGCGATGGGCCGGATGTGGCGAACGAAGAACGGAGGGGGAATATTATAGAATACCACTCCGGGGAGTGACTCGGCACGATCTTTCCACCCGAACCGGTTCACACTTTCTTTATTGAGCAGAGGGTGTCCGTTCATATAGACCAGAGGAATAGAATAGGCCGATTCGCCCCTGTACAAGAGCAGTATGAGTTGCGTAGTACGCCTGGCGATATCCTCAGTGGACGACGTATAGCTTCCTGTAAAACAAGCGTTTGTAGAAGTCGATTCGAGCAACATAAACACAGGCACCGATGCTTGCTTCGGGACAGGAATCTTATTGACAATCACAGCAGCAGTAGAAGGTAAACGAGTGATCACCTTCCCAATGGAGTCGGTATTAGCAGCATTAACAAACAATGTACGCAGAGTAACTCCCGGCTCATGCTTCACCGCGCGCGCCAGCCGATTGGCTGCCCATGCATCCTGATAACAGTTGTTCGACAGGAAAACCACTTCATCCAGTTGAGGATTCAGCTGTTTCATCATCGACAAGGTTTCCCTGGTATTGTCACGCAGAACCACCCCCGTTACGGGCAGTTTACCAATCGACTCTTGCAGGGAAATCATCGGTGAATCTTTCAGGTGACGCTCGGGAAAGAAGCGTCTGTAGTCTTTCATAATTTTCTCGGAAACCCCGGACAATACTACCGGCACATTCTTCCAGGCCTCAGGCATGTCCATTGTCCGGTAAATCATCCAGCCCTCATCGCCGATAAGTACCAACACGTCGGGCGTCTCTATTTCTGCGCTCAACCTTCCGTTCGAGAAAGCTCCCTCCATGGCAAATTGCTCGGATAGAAATGAATTTCTTCTACCGATACCGGCATAACCAACAGTAATACTAATTTCGGGATTTTCGTTTTCAATCTTCGTGCAGAGGCTTTTGGCAATAGCAGTATTCCATTTATCTCCATACGTATAGGAGCTCAGGATTAACACAAATTTCTTCCTCACCAGTGTGCCCCTTGCTACAGGAGTCTGGGCGCAGATTATCCAAGGAAGAATAATCAGAAAGAGTATCAGATTTATTTTTCTAGACATAGGCTTGGTTTGTAGTATTACTGCAAATATAGTTTTTTTTTGGAACCTAATTAATTATAAATCAGATTTTTTTGCACGAATGCCAGAAAAATGATGTTTGATTATCCAATAATATCCCCTACATTTGTATCCGCAAAAGATGATCGACCAGTCAACCATAGACCGAATACTCGACGCCGCACAGATTGTAGAAGTGGTTTCGGAGTTCGTCACACTGCGCAAACGCGGTGTGAACTATGTTGGGTTGTGCCCGTTCCACAACGAGAAAACCCCCTCTTTCAGTGTTTCGCCTTCCAAAGGTGTATGCAAATGTTTCAGTTGCGGCAAGGGAGGTAACCCGGTACACTTCATCATGGAGCACGAGCAGATGACGTACTATGAGGCCCTGAAATTCCTGGCCAAGAAGTACAACATCGAGGTAAAGGAGCGGGAACTCTCCAACGAAGAGAAACAGGCGCAAAGCGACCGGGAGAGCATGTTCATCGTCAACAGTTTTGCCCGTGATTATTTCCAGAGCATCTTGCGCAACCACGTCGAAGGACGAAGCATCGGTATGGCATACTTCCGCCAACGGGGATTCCGCGACGACATCATCGATAAGTTCCAACTGGGATTCAGCACCGAAGAGCGCGACGCACTGATGAAGGAAGCTACTAAGAAAGGGTACCGGAAGGAGTTTCTGGTAAAAACCGGACTTTGCTACGAAACGGAAGACAAACGTCTGCGCGACCGCTTCTGGGGACGTGTAATGTTTCCCGTACATTCGCTTTCGGGTAAGGTGGTAGCATTCGGCGGACGTGTGTTGAGTACCGAGAATAAGAAACTGGCAAAGTACGTTAACTCGCCGGAATCGGAAATCTATCACAAGAGCAATGAACTGTACGGCATCTATTTTGCCAAACAAGCCATCGTTAAGCAGGACCGCTGCTTCCTGGTCGAAGGGTACACGGATGTGATCTCCATGCACCAATCGGGTGTGGAGAATGTAGTATCCTCTTCGGGTACCTCGCTCACACCGGGGCAAATCCGACTCATCCATCGGTTTACCAACAACATCACCGTACTTTACGATGGCGACATGGCAGGTATCAAGGCCTCTATCCGTGGTATCGACATGCTGCTCGAAGAGGGTATGAACATCAAAGTGGTGTTGCTTCCCGACGGTGACGACCCCGACTCATTTGCCCGCAAACATAACTCTACCGATTTCCAGGCATATATATCGGCACACGAATCGGATTTCATCCGCTTCAAAGCCAGCTTGCTGATGAAGGATGCCGAAAGAGATCCGATGAAGCGTGCCGAACTGATCAAAGACATCGTACGTAGTATTTCGGTGATTCCGGAAGCCATTGCGCGTGATATATATATAAAGGAATGCAGCCAACTACTACGCATCGAAGAGAAACTGTTGGTTTCGGAAGTTGCCAAACTGCGGGAGATACAAGCCGAAAAGGACAGTAAGCCGCAGAACAGCGGACGTTCGAACGCAGGATATCCCGCTGGCGGAAACGCTCCGTCTTATGGCAGTGACCCGCTTTATGGAGATCCGTTTTATGGAAATACACCTGGTAATGGCGCATACGGTACTCCGCCTTATGGAAATGCTGCCAGCAACGCAGGTACTCCGCCTTTTAGCGCCTCTCCCGACGGAACCATTCCACCCGACGTACCTCCCTTTCATCCGGGCGAGATGCCTCCCCCCTTCCCACCTGAACAGCCGGACGCATACCAGTCGTTCATTCCGCAAGAAGGAAAGGAAGGACAGGAATTCTACAGATACGAGCGGCTTATCATTCAGATGGTAGTGCGCTACGGCGAGAGAATTATGTGCTATATTGAAGATGAATCGGGTAACCAGGTAGCAGTATCTGTTACCGAATATATTCTGAACGATTTGAAAGAGGACGAATTGGCTTTCCACAATCCGCTGCATCGTCGTATACTGAGCGAAGCAGCCAATCAAATAAAAAAAGGAGGATTCACTGCCGAACGTTTCTTCATCGCACACCCCGACCCGATCGTCAGCCGTACGGCAACCGAGCTGGTTAACGACCGTTACCAACTCAGTAAATATCACTCAAAGACTCAAAAGATACAAACGGACGAAGAGCGTTTATTCGAGTTGGTCCCCACGTTGATGATCAACTTCAAATACGCTATTGTGAGTGAGGAGATGAAGCATATTCTGCGAAGTCTGCAAGATCCCACATTGAGCAGCGACCAATGCAATACTATCCTGCAACGTTGTGCCGATCTCCGGGGAGTACAAGGCTTACTGGCCAAACGGTTGGGCGACCGCGTGATACTTTCCTGATCCTGACCAGCCGTAGACACAGCCTTTAGAAGCCGCCCCCTACTCTATCCGTGTTTGATAAGATTCATAAATTCTTCCCGGGTCTTGGCCTGATTGAACGCCCCGGTAAAGTCAGAAGTCGTCGTGACTGAATTCTGTTTCTCCACCCCACGCATCTGCATACACATGTGTTTGGCTTCGACCACCACCATCACGCCCAGCGGATTCAACGTCTGCTGAATACACTCCTTGATTTGCAGCGTCATGCGTTCCTGTACCTGCAAGCGGTGGGAAAAGATATCGACCACCCGGCATACCTTGCTCAAACCGGTGATGTAGCCATTCGGAATATAAGCCACATGAGCTTTCCCGTAGAAAGGAAGCATGTGATGTTCGCACAAAGAAAAGAAATCGATATTCTTCACAATAACCATCTGCTTGTACTCTTCCTTGAACTTGGCCGAAAGCAATACTTCATGCGGATCGATACGGTATCCTTGCGTGAGGTACAACATGGCATTGGTTACCCGTTCAGGGGTTTTCAGCAATCCTTCCCGTTCCGGATCTTCGCCCAGCAGGGAAATAATACTACGATAGTGATCTTTCAGCCCTTCTATAACAGAAGGGGACACGAATTCTTCTTTGTCCAACATGATTGTATTTATAAAGGGATATTGACTTGTGCCTTGACAATGAAAGCTTCTCTGAACGCTCCGGTACTTTTCATTTTGCGCATGGTAGCATCTGCTTCTTCAATGCTGCGAAAATCACCTACCTGGCACAACCTGCGTGGAGGATCGAATAAGACATAGACCTTCAGGTCGGGAAAATACTTTTTCACTTTTTCAGAAACGCTATTAGCCTCACTCCGGGCGTTGCGCGAGTTGTTTCCGGCATACACCTGTACACGGAATCCCTGTGCCTTGATCACCTTTTGATTGCCTACCGCCGCTTTCTCAGCATTCATTAATGCGGCAATGGCCGGATCCTGATGAATCGTCACCTTTCCCTGATTGGGAGCATCCTGTTCCAGGCTTTTCACAATATCCTGCGCCTGTACCTGAACGAACGCGAACAATAGCAATAACAAACTAAGTTTTCTCATACCAGAAAGTATTTATAAGGCTGCGCCGGAGAACATTCCGGCACAGCCTATAGGAATTAATTATGCGTTGAATGCATCGATAATGCCTTTGAAATCGGCTACCTTCAATGCAGCTCCACCGATCAAACCGCCATCCACATCGGGATTAGAGAACAGTTCTTTCGCATTTGAAGCCTTGCAGCTACCACCGTAAAGGATAGAAGTATTTTCAGCTACTTCCTTACCATACTTCTCAACGATGGTAGAACGGATGTAAGCGTGGATTTCCTGAGCTTGGTCGGCAGTAGCCGTTTTACCGGTACCGATAGCCCATACAGGTTCGTAAGCCAATACGATCTTGCCGAAATCTTCGGTCGACAGGCTGAATACTGAATCCAACTGTGCAAATACCACTTCGTTCTGCTTGCCGGCTTCTCTTTCTTCCAACACTTCACCGATACAGAAAATCGGAATCAGGCCGTTAGCCAAAGCCAGTTTCACTTTTTCGCGAAGGATTTCAACGGTTTCGCCGTAGTAAGCGCGACGTTCCGAGTGACCCAGGATCACATACTTGGCACCTGTAGAAGCTACCATAGAAGCCGATACCTCACCGGTATAAGCGCCCGATTCCTTGTCGGCACAGTTTTCAGCGCCTACGCCAATCTTGGCAGGATTCACTACAGGAGTTACAGAAGCCAGGTGAATAAACGGAGTACAGATCACTACGTCGCAGTTCTGTGTTTCGTTAGCCAATGCTTCGTTCAAATCTTTCGCAAGAGCGATACCTTCCTGGAGCGTATTGTTCATCTTCCAGTTTCCGGCAACAATGTTTTTTCTCATTTTATCTATATTATTAAAGGGTTAATATATTCCTTACTTTTCGTATGTCGATGCTTCTTCGTATTCCATCAATTATTTTTCGGGGCGTCTGTCTGGTCATCCCGGATATTTCCCGGAGTCAACTGAGCATCTACCTGAGTATCTTTCTGATGGTGTTGCTGTTTTCTCTTCCGTTTCCTTTCCAGGCGTCTCACCACCAACAAATCCAGCGCAAGTACAACCAACAACGGTATCACGAACCACAACAACACATATCCCATCGTATGCAAATCGTTCACCTGCCCTGCCTTCCCCAACTCCAGCTTTTCCAGCCTGTCCGAGAGGGCATACTCATCCGGCAGTTCCGCATTGCTCCACTTATTCAGTATGGTACCATCCTTTATGAGCATCAATCCCGGATTGGAACGAATGATGGTCTTCAACGTTATATCATCCATCTGGCAGAACGGATATTCCGCTCCTGTCTTGTCTTGCCACAGTTCAACCGACTGTTGCGGGGAGGATGTAAGCCCGTAAAAGCCATATCCATGCTCCACCGAATAATCGTATATTTCATTGATCAAATCAATATTGCTGTCATCCGCCTCTTCCACACGGTGCGCTATCAGCAGGAACGTATAACCGGGATAGGCCAATACTTGTTCGGTAATGTCTTCTCCCGTTTCCATCTCCATCATGTTAAAATCATGAATAGGAGGTTCGTACCCCTTTTCTTTCACCACCGTCCGCGTATCAACGAATGTCCAGGTGCTATCCGGATAGTTTTCCAGATTGAATTCTTGCCGCTTTCCTTCTTTCTCCAGGATGAAGAAGGTGTCATACTGAGTCAACTTAGCTCCTTCGGGGATGCCCATACCCTCCGTGATATTCTTCCCTAACTTGTAAGGACGAAAATCCAGAATGGGCAGATACCTCAGGCAGTACATGGAAAGCGAAACGACGAAAATAAGCGTGTAAAGTGAAACCAGCCATTCGCTGTTCGGCGAGAAGAAGCGCCACATCAGTTTCCGGTAAATGAATACCACAAGAGCCGCCACAATCAGCACCACGTTCTTGCCGAAAGTTTCCCAATTGGTCAGGACCCATGCATCTCCAAAGCATCCGCAATCGCTCACCGGATTCTTGATGGCCAGGTAAAGCGTTAGCGGAGTCATCACCAACATGAATAATAACACAAGGAAAGAGGCCAGGGAACGGCGAATTCCCAGAAGCAGGCAGATGCCTACAAAGAATTCAACGGCCGGCAATGCGACGGAAGCGATAAACGGTAAGAAAGAGGGAACCCACGAAGAGATGCCAAAAGCCTCCAGATAGTCCTGTATCTTATACTGGAATCCCAACGGATCGACAGCTTTCACAAAGCCGGAAAAGACAAACGCCGCAGCCAATAAAAAGCGGCAGGCATTTATCCCGATTCCAAGTGCAATATCTTTCTTTTTAAGCTTCAAATTCTATTTTGATCAAACCGAATACAGAATAATTAATCATATCCATATAGTTGGCATCCACACCTTCGGACACCAATGTTTGTCCCGACAAACTTTCTATTTGCTTGGTGCGATAAATCTTCATCAGGATCAGATCGGTATACGAGCTGACACGCATACTACGCCACGCCTCATCATAGTCATGATTCTTGGCAAGCATTAATTCCAATGCTTCCCGGGCATATTTGTCGTAATACGCCAATGCATCTTCGTTCGAGATATCGGCCGACTCGGCATAACCCAGATTCAGCTGAATCAACCCGATGATGCCGTAGTTCACAATTGCGATGAACTCCGAACGTATTCCTTCGTCGACCAGGGTGACTCCCTTTGTTTCGATACTCCGGATGCGGTTGGCTTTGATAAAAATCTGATCGGTAACAGAAGCTGGACGCAGGATGCGCCACGCAGGGCCATAGTCGTGCAGTTTCTTGGAAAACAAGTCACGGCACAAAGCAATGACATGTTCGAATTGTTGCTTGGTATCTTTCATTTCCTTGACAAATAGAGCGCAAAGGTAACAATAATTAAAGAAAAAAGAAAAGAGGGCACTCTAAATTATATTAAAGCACCCTCTTCACAGTAATTATGTATTGTAATTTATGAGCAACGCAACACTTGTCCGACACGCAAAGTGGTGTTACGGGTAATGCGGTTCAGCTTGCAAAGACGGTCGACCGTCACCCCACGCTGGGTTGCAATCTTATACAAGGTATCTCCATTCTTTACTTTATGATACTTCACAGCCTCGTCAGTTGTAGCAATATCCGAATCGTGCGAACCTGCCAGATCACGTTCGAATCCCTTCACCTTCCTGAAAGCATACGTATCGGCCACGATATCCTGTTTGGGGAAATTAAACATAAGGGCCGGATTGATGGCAATGCCCAGGAAGCGGGTCTCGAAGTGCAGGTGCGATCCGTACGAACGTCCTGTATTTCCTCCCAGGCCGATCACTTCTCCGGCTTTCACCAATTGATTTTCTTTGACTAATTGTTTGGATAAGTGTCCATATACGGTTTCCAGTCCGTTATCGTGACGTATCACCACATAATATCCGTATCCTTTACGCTCGAAGCTTACCATACGTACTTTACCATCGAATGCCGCCACAATTGTATCGCCTACAAGCACTTTCACGTCAATACCTTTGTGCATTCTGCGCCAACGAGGGCCGAACGGTGAGGTAACACGTGTACTGGTGGTGGGCATACAGAAACCGGTGAGGTCGATAGTATACGAATCGGGGATAACAGCTTCCGCTCCATAAGCATGTACATACTTATTGCTCCAACTGGGGTAGAGATCGAAAGCGGGGTTAGCAGATTGTTCAGCGCGGATTTGCTTTTGTAAAGCTAATGAGTCAACTGTTTTTAATTTTTTGTCGATAGGAGCCTGTCGGGCAATCAGGTCCTGAGAGAAAGAATTCAGGCTGACCATGGCCATTGCGGCTACTACTACTGTCTTAATGCAATTGAAATTCATTCGTTTTGTCATTCATTTTAATATTCGTCATTCGCGTACAAGTACTCAAACATGCATTGCTTATAATCGAATATCTCTTCGGGTTTAAAAAATCGGGTTAATTCCGCAGCGGCAGTCTCGGGGGAATCAGAAGCATGAACAATGTTTTCCTGAAAACTCATGCTATAATCTCCACGAATGGTTCCCGGCGCAGCCAAGCGACCGTTTGTAGGACCAGCCAATGTACGGACAGCTTGTATAGCATCCACCCCTTCCAAGCAGCATACGATGACAGGAGATGTCATCATTGAATTTTTTACGCGTTGAAAGAAAGGTTTCGTGCTGAGGTGGGCATAGTGTTCACTCAATAATTCATCTGTAAGTTGCATCATTTTCATACCAGCCAACCGCAACCCTTTGCGTTCAAAGCGATGAAGAATCTCACCAACTAAAGCGCGTTGGAGTGTACAGGGTTTTAGAATAACCAGCGTTTTTTCAATCATGTGTTCCCAGTTTTATAAAGAGTTTTACACGTCATTTTCTATAAAATTCTCCCAAAGATAGTATTTACCTCCGGAAAACAAGCAAAAGTCTTAACTCTTTTTTATGTAAGAATAAGCAACAAAGCAAAATTATTTCCGCTAAATGCCTATAAATAGGGAAGATAGCACATAATATGTTTTACAACACATTTCTGCAAATGAAGTGCATGTTTAACCGTTTTTCAACTTATAGAAGCCCAGTTAACATTTGTTTTGCGCAGCACTTTCAGGCGTTGCCAAAGTATTTCATTTTCCGGTGCGGCGCTGTGCGGATCGGCATCGACAATCTTTTGCGCCACCTCCCGTACGTACTGAAGCAACTGCCCGTCGCGTGCGATATCGGCTATCTTCAGGTCGAAGGCGATACCGCTCTGCTGGGTTCCTTCCAGATCGCCCGGGCCACGCAGCTTCAGGTCTGCTTCGGCTATTTCGAAACCATCGTTGGTACGCACCATAATTTCCAGTCGCTTGCGGGTTTCCTCGGTCAGCTTGTAATTGGTTACCAGGATGCAATACGACTGGTCGGCGCCACGTCCCACCCTTCCACGGAGCTGATGCAGCTGTGACAGGCCGAAGCGTTCGGCGTTCTCGATCACCATAACCGAGGCATTGGGTACGTTCACCCCCACCTCGATCACCGTGGTAGCCACCATGATCTGTGCTTCTCCGGAAACAAATTGTTGCATTTGCTCGTCCTTCTCCGCCGCTTTCATTTTCCCATGCACCTTGCATACTTTGCATTCCGGAAACTCTTCACAGATATGCAGATATCCCTCCTCCAGATTCTTGAGGTCGATTTTCTCGCTCTCTTTGATCAGCGGATAGACGATGTACACCTGTCTGCCCTCCAGTACCTGCTTGCGAATGGATTGATACAGACTCTCTCGACGGTTGTCAAACTGATGCATGGTGCTGATCGGTTTCCTGCCGGGAGGAAGTTCATCGATCACCGATACATCCAGGTCGCCATAGAGTGTCATGGCCAGCGTACGGGGAATGGGTGTAGCCGTCATTACCAGCACATGGGGAGGCTGTATATTCTTGCTCCAGAGACGGGCGCGCTGCGCCACTCCGAAGCGATGCTGCTCGTCGACGATCACAAAGCCGAGCGAAGAGAAGTTTACCGTATCTTCAATTACCGCGTGCGTACCTATTAACAGATGCACCTCGCCTGTGAGCAATCCGCGGAGAATCGGCTCCCGCTTTTTACCTTTGACCGAACCGGTGAGCAGTTCCACCCGCACGTTCATGCCAAACAAGAGTTCGCGTATCGTTTCGTAATGCTGGTTGGCCAGAATCTCGGTAGGCGCCATCAGGCATGCCTGATAACCGTTATCAATGGCGATCAGCATACTCATCAGCGCCACCAGCGTTTTTCCGCTGCCCACATCCCCTTGCAGCAGGCGGTTCATCTGCCGTCCGCCCCCCATATCCTGGCGGATTTCTTTGAGCACCCGCTTCTGGGCACCGGTCAGTTCGAAGGGAAGATTATTGAAGTAAAAAGTATTGAACGCCTCTCCTACCGTACCGAACACATACCCCCGGTATTTCTGTTGCCGGTCGCGGGCATAGCGCAGGATATTGAGTTGAACATAGAAAAGTTCTTCGAATTTCAGCCGGTACTGCGCTTTCCGCAGCAAGTCCGGACTACCGGGAAAATGGATATTGCGCAGCGCTTCCGTGAGCGACATCAGGTGATATTCGTGCAGAATTTGCGGAGAAAGTGTTTCGGGCAACGGTTCCTGTATCATTCCCATGACCGAGACCATCATCCGGGCAATCGCCTGAGAATTGAGCGAACTGCGCTTCATCTTATCCGTCGTGTTGTAGTAAGGCTGCAAACCCAGGGTGTTGAGTTTCAGTTCCGACGCCTTGTCGATATCAGGATGCGCCACATTGACCCGCCCTCCGAAAACGGTCGGTTTACCGAAGACAATGTATTCCTCCTGTAGTTTATACTTCCCTGTGACAAACTTAATGCCTTGAAACCACACCAGGTCCACCACCCCTGTACCGTCGGAGAAATGCGCCACCAACCGCCTTTGCCGTCCCTCGCCCAAGGTCTCAAAACCGAGGATCTTTCCTTTCAACTGGATATACGGCATGTTGCCATCTATTTCATGAATGTAATAGATGCGACTTCGGTCAACATATTTATACGGGAAGTAATACAGCAGGTCGTGCAGGGAATAGATATTCAGCTCTTTATTGAGCACCCCCGCCCGCTGCGGCCCCACACCGGTCAGATACTTGATATCACGTGTGGTTAAATCGAACATGCCAGCAATGCTTCTCCTATTTTCAGGTCGAAAGGAGTGGTAATTTTTATGTTTTCACGGTTTCCCTCAGTAAGATGCACCGGTACCCCCAGCGCTTCCACCACCGAAGCATCGTCGGTAAACGAGGGCGAATACGTTTGCAAGTAAGCCTGCTTTAGCAAAGCGGCATCGAATACCTGCGGAGTCTGTACCAGCTTGTACCGGTTGCGATCCACCGTCTCACTGCCGTTTTCCGTCAGGAAGCGAACCGTTTCCACCACATCGATCACCGGAATCACCGCGCGGTGCAGTTCGGCCAGGCGATAACCATGTTCTATCACCCCGGCAGCCACGAACGGTCGCACCCCATCGTGCACCGCCACCAGAGCCGGTTCTTGTACATACGCCAGCCCATTCTTCACCGAGTGGAAACGTGTTTCTCCCCCATCGGCTACCGTATGCGGCACATCAAAGCAGTATTCCTCACAGAGCGCCTGCCAATACGCCTGCTGCTCTGCGGGCAATACCAATATCAATTGAATGTCAGCGTCGCAACGCCGGAAAGCTTCGAGCGTGTGCATCAGCACGGGTTTCCCGGCTACCGGAAGGAACTGTTTGGGGAGTTCACTCCCCATCCGCAACCCCTTGCCTCCAGCCACAATCAAAGCTACCCGGTTCATGATGCGATCAGAATCTGACACACATAGCCTCTTTCAACTCGGCCACTTTCTCCGCTCCTTCCAGCATCTCGACGATAGCCAGAGCGAAGTGCATAGCCCCTCCGGGTCCCATGCCGGTGATGATGTTTCCATCGCGTACCACCAACTCGTCCACACATTCGGCACCTTCCAGGTACTGTTCGAAGCTGGGATAGCAAGTCACCTTGCGTCCTTTGAGCAATCCCATCTTACCCAACACCATCGGAGCGGCACAGATGGCAGCCAGCGGTTTATTTTTAGCCGCAAAATCAGCAATCAGCTTACGCAGCCCTTCATGTTTTTCGAGCGTGGAAGCTCCCGGCATACCTCCGGGCAACAGCAGAAGTGCAGCATCAAAGAAGTCGCAATTCTCGAACATGGAGTCGCACAGCACCGAAATATCGTGTGCTCCCACGACTATTTCATCTCCGGTTACCGAAACCATCACCACGTCAAAACCGGCGCGGCGCAATGTGTCAATAGCAGTAAACGCTTCTATTTCCTCGAAGCCGTCAGCAAAAAATGCGTAAATTGTTCCCATAATTTGATCTTTGGTTTATTCACGTTAGGATTTATCTCAGTTTGAAATTATATGTAATTGTTCCTGTTTGATTGTTTACCCCCTCCACTTCGTTGAACCGGGCTTTCTTCGCCGCATCTTCAGCAGCTTTGCGGAGTACTGAATTCACCGTATTTGTCCGCCGGTCGATACTTGTGGCGATGACATGTCCGGCGGGATTCACCGTAATGGCCACCACCACCGTTCCTTCCTCTTGTACGTTGTATGCCGGGCGAGGCAATCCGCCTTCCCCTAACGAACGTCCGCCGAGGTTAAATGTTCCGTATCCCCCTGTTCCACTCATGGCTCCGGAGGATGAGTTTCCGGTGGGTACACCTTGCACGCCCGTTCCGCTTTCCGCCGTTCCGCGGCTGGTTCCCATCTGCGAGCCTTTGCCGAAAGCGCCCGATACCCCTTTGGATACCGCCGCTGCAGCTGCCTGCCGTTCGCGTTCCGCTTTTTCCTCGGCCAACCGCCGGTCTTCGGCTGCCTGCTCGAGTGCCGTCTTTGAAGGTTTCGTCGCCTCTACCGGCTTCTTCACCTCGGGTTTCTTCGTTTCTGTTTTGGGCTTGATGGTCACGGTCTCCTCCTCAGTCTGCGTAATCATATCCTGTTCGGAAACCTCCTGGGGTTGCGGTGCGGGCACCGATGCTTCCTGAGGCAGGATGTCCACATCCACCATCGTAGCGGGGTCGAACATTCCCTTTGCCGCATCCACATTGCCCAGCATCACGGGCACACCTCCCGCTTCCTCGTCATGCGGAGTCACGGCTATGGTTATCCAGAGCAAAAGAGCCAGCACCACCAGATGCACCAGCAGCGCACCCGACGCACCTATGATCTCCCCCTTTCTCTTCTTGTCCATCACTGATCCATTTCGGGCGGGCGGGTAGCCAGCACCATTTTAAAATGATTTTCGTTGGCAATATTCAGTATCCGTACGATTTCCCTATAGGGCACCGATTCATCGGCATACAGCGCCACAAACATTTCCGGTTCGCGTTGGGCACACCCTTGCAGGAAGGGAGTCAGTTCTTCCAACACGATCTTTTGTTCTTTTTCGTTTCCGAAAGCCCCGTAGTAGTTCAGATCTTTATCGATGATCACACGCGTGAGCGGTTTGGCCGAGGTTTGCTGCTTGCCTTGCGGAAGCAATACCTTGATGGCGTTGGGCGACACGACGGTGGAAGTGATCATGAAAAAGATCAAAAGCAGGAAGATGACGTCGGTCATGGACGCCATGCTAAACTCGGGTGATATTTTCGATCTTCGTTTTAAAGCCACTTTTCTTTAGTGATTAGGGGTTACTACTTCTGCGCAGGCTCGTTGAGCAGGTCCATGAAATCCATGGTGCGCGCTTCCATCTTGTTTACCACGCGGTCTACCAGCATCACCAGGTAGTTGTAGGCAAACATAGCGATGATACCCACGATCAGACCGCCCACGGTGGTGATCATGGCTTCGTAAATACCTCCCGAAAGGAGGGTGATGTCGATGTTTCCGCTACCGGCACTGGCCATCTGATAGAAGGCGCTTACCATCCCGGTCACTGTTCCGAGGAATCCGAGCATCGGGGCACCTCCGGCAATGGTTGCCATTACGGGGAGTCCTTTTTCGAGCTTGGCCACTTCGATGTTTCCCACATTCTCGATGGCTACCTGCACGTCGTTCACCGGACGTCCCAGGCGGCTGATCCCTTTCTCGATCATCCGTGCCGCAGGGGTATCTACCGAACGGCAATATTGAATAGCGGCCTTGATTTCGCCGGCATGTATATAATCTTTGATCTTACCCATAAACTGCGGATCTTCGCGATTCGCCTTGCGGATGATGTAAATACGTTCGAAGAGGATGTAGAAGCACACTACCGACAGCACGGCCAGCACAATCATGATCCAGCCGCCTTTCACGGCCATATCGAGCATATCCATCTCAGGAGCGCTCACGGGAGTTAGTACCGGGTTGGCGGTTGCCAACGAGTCGGCCAGGTTGGTAGCCCCTTGGGCCAGTAACATCATTGCATTCATCAGCGGAGACAGTTTTTATATTCCCGGATGGTACGTTCCAGTCCCAGGTAAAGCGCGTCGCAAACAAGCGCGTGACCGATGGAGACTTCGTCCAACCAAGATATGTTTTTATAAAAGTAATTCAGATTCACCAGGCTCAGGTCGTGACCGGCATTGAGCCCCAGCCCCAACTTACGGGCAGCAGTAGCCGCTTTCAGATAGGGTTCGATGGCCGCTTCCGGGTCTTTTGTGTACTGGGCGGCGTAGGGCTCGGTATAAAGTTCCACGCGGTCGGCCCCTGCCTTGGCGGCATATTCCACCATTTCCACATCGGGCCCCACAAATACGGAAGTACGGACACCCACCGCCTTAAACTGCGCCACCACTTCCGATAGGAAGTCGATATTGGCTTTCGTGTCCCAACCGAAGCTGGATGTAATTTGCGACGGGGAATCGGGAACGAGTGTCACCTGATGGGGTTTCACCTTCAATACCAGGTCCGTAAAAGCAGGATCGGGGTATCCTTCGATGTTGAATTCCGTACGCAACAGCGGTTTGAGCTCGTACACATCGGCCCGGCGTATATGCCGTTCATCGGGGCGCGGATGCACGGTAATACCGTCAGCCCCAAAGCTTTCACAGTCGAGCGCCACCTTTACCACATTGGGAACATCAGCTCCACGGGCGTTGCGTAGCGTGGCTATCTTATTTATGTTTACACTTAATCGGGTCATATCAAATTATTTTTCTTCCGTGCAAAAATACAAATAATAGCGAGACGATGACAGGTAAATGGAAAAAAAATGCCACTTTTGCGGGATAATACAAAGAATCAGCTTATGAAATTCGTCCTTTTCGGAAATACGTTCCAAGCCAAAAAATCGTCACATGTAGAGACTTTGTTCAGGATATTGGCCGAACAGGAAGCGGAGATATTCGTTTCGCGCGACTTTTATGAGTTCCTGAATTCGGGCGCAGGGTTACCGGTGCAACCCACGGGTCTGATCGACGATATGGACTTCGATGCCGATATGGTGATCAGCGTCGGGGGCGATGGTACGTTCCTGAAAGCTGCCAACAAAGTAGGAAGCAAGAACATCCCCATTCTGGGTATCAATACCGGGCGGTTGGGGTTCCTGGCCGACATATCGCCCGAGGAGATGCACGCCACGTTCGAAGAGATCCGTTCCGGACAGTATTCGGTGGAAGAACGCAGTGTGCTGCAACTTACCTGCGAAGGAAAAACAATGGGAATAGAGCCGTATGCGCTGAACGAGATCGCTGTGCTGAAACGTGACACATCGTCAATGATTGCCATACGCACTACCATCAACGGGGCATACCTTACCACGTACCAGGCCGACGGCTTGGTGATAGCCACTCCCACGGGTTCCACAGCTTACTCACTCAGCGTGGGCGGTCCCATCATCGTGCCGCATTCGGGCACCATCGCCATCACTCCTGTTGCTCCGCACAGCCTCAACGTACGCCCCATCGTGATTCGCGACGACTGGGAAATCACGCTCGATATCGAAAGCCGGAGCCATAACTTCCTGGTGGCGATCGACGGGTACAACGAACCTTGTGAGGAGACTACGAGGCTCATCATCCGGAAAGCGCCGTACGCCGTGAAAGTCGTCAAGCGGCATAATCATGTTTTCTTTGACACGCTCCGCACCAAGATGATGTGGGGGGCGGATAAAAGAGGATAGTGATTCAATGGCGAGAAGCCCGCAGAGTCAATCACTCCATGGCCAAAGCTTACTCCATGGCCGAAGCATCGAACATCACTCCATAGCCGAAGCGTCGAACGAAAGCGGAAGCAAATCGCCGACACGACGCACCTCGTACACTTCTTTCTCCCCATAAAGCAACACACGAATCAGCCGGCGGTACCGGTTCTCCGTTTCGAGCATCACCTGGCGGCAGGAACCGCAGGGTGGAATCGGACTCGGGATAAATCCTTTTTCCGTGCGGGCGGCAACGGCCAATGTACGCACCGGCTGGTCGGGATATTGTGAGTTGGCATAAAACAGCGTGGTGCGTTCGGCGCATAACCCCGACGGGTAGGCAGCATTCTCCTGGTTGGTTCCTGTTACTACCACCCCATTGTCCAGCAGGGCAGCAGCCCCCACCGAGAAGTGAGAATAGGGAGCATAACTTCGACGGGTAGCTTCCTTGGCTGCCTCTATCAGTGTACGGTCTGTTTCGTCGAGTTCGTCGTAGGAGTACACGTTGACCACGGCTGTTATTGTCAGGCTTTTCATTTTGTCAAAATGCTTTAGTTAGATAAAAATTGTCACAAAGTTAGAAAAGAGATTGATAATCCAAATTATTTTTATGATTTTTGTGCCTTAATTACCACAAAGCGATCAGAATGGATAACAAACTTTTCAGAATGCTGCTGATTTCCGCCGTGCTCTTCCTCTCAATGGATGCACAGGCTCAGCGTCGAAACGCCCGTTACGTAGAATACATCAATAAATACAGCGACATGGCTGTGGAGCAAATGAAGCTGCACAAAATCCCCGCCAGTATCACCCTTTCCCAAGGCCTGCTCGAAAGCGGCGCAGGCATGAGCGAACTGGCGCGTAAGAGTCACAACCATTTCGGCATCAAGTGCGGAGGAAGCTGGAACGGCCGTTCGGTACGCCACACCGACGACGCACCCAACGAGTGCTTCCGGGCATACAGCAACCCGAAGGATTCGTACGAAGACCATTCGTTGTTTCTCAAACGCGGAGCCCGGTATGCTTTTCTGTTCAAGCTCGACATTACGGACTACAAGGGATGGGCACGCGGACTGAAAAAGGCCGGGTATGCCACCGACCCGTCGTACGCCAACCGTCTGATTACGATCATCGAAGATTATGAGTTGTACAAATACGATACCCGTGGAGGACGTTCTTCGCGGAAAGAGACCCCGACCGTCATGCAGCCTCACCAGGTGTATATCTCCAACGGTATCGCCTATGTCATTGCCAGGGATGGCGATACGTTCGAGGGGCTCGACAAGGAATTCGACATCAGCTGGAAGAAACTCGTGAAGTACAACGACCTGCACCGGGAATACACCCTGACCAACGGTGATATTATCTACCTGAAAGCCAAAAACAAGAAAGCCTCCAAACAGTACTCGGTATACGTGGTGCGCGATGGCGATTCGATGCACGGCATCTCGCAGGCATTCGGCATCCGGCTGAAAAACCTGTACAAGATGAACCGCAAGGATGGCGATTATATCCCCGAAATCGGCGACCGCCTGCGGGTAAGATAATTCGCGTACATGGCGGTGGAAGTTGGTGACAGGTTAAACTTTTCCCAACACGGATTGTTCTTACCACATTAAGAATAATTTAAACCTTCCGCTATGAATAAGTTCTACCTCTTCCTGATGGCAACACTCGTCTGTCTGCCGTCGGCAAAGGCGCAACAGCCAGTTGCCGACTCTACCGTGGTGCCTACCCAGCATGCGAAAAAACCGAAAATCGCCGCCCTCCCGATCATCTCTTTCGACCGCTCGAAAGGCACCGGATTCGGCGCCGCCGGCATGGCGTTCTTCCAACTGAGCGACAAGCCGGGCACCAAGCCGTCGAGTATCACCGCCGTGGGCAAGTGGACCACCGAGAAGAACTGGAATGTCTCCATGATGGGACAGCTCTACTTTGCCGGCGACCAATACCGCCTGATGTTCGGCGGAGGATATATGAACAGCAATTTCCAGACATTCGAGCAGATGGACGAAGGCAGCGTGGAGGTGCCGTACAACAACCACGGTGGGTATTTCTTCATCGCCCCGTCGGTACGTGTGTGGAACAGCCTGTATGTGGGTATCGGCGGACAGATGTTCAAGTCGCACCTCGACATGGATTATCCCGACCCGGCTCCCGACTCGATAAGTACCAGTTGGATGAATTCCCTGGCCATCAACGTGATGTACGACAACCGTGACAGCCCCTACAACCCGTCGAAAGGTTTCAAAGGCGGCATCCGGGTCAACTTCTTCCCTTCGTGGATGGAAAATACCGATACGTACTACAAGATGCACGGCGAAGTAAACTACTACCGCCGGCTGGATCACAACAAGATACTTGCTTCGCGCTTTGCCATGAATGTGGGACTGGGCGCATTGCCATTCGTGGGGCAAAATTATATAGGCAACCGTGATATCCGCGGCTATACCAAAGGCGAATACCGGGGCGACCAGACGTATGCCCTCCAGAGCGAACTCCGCTGGAATTTCTACAAACGCTGGGGGGCCGTCGGGTTCTTCGGTCTCGCCATGGCCGCTACGCCCGATGAGGACTATGTGAGCCCGTTGTTACCCGCAGGTGGCGTGGGGTTACGCTTCCTGGCGCTACCTACTTACCACATCAACCTGGGTGTTGATGCAGCCGTGGGCAAGGGCGACTGGGGGCTTTACTTCCGCATTTCCGAAGCATTTTAGAGCCATAGAACAAATTTGTTCCAAAAATACTTGATTATTAGGAACATATTTGTTACCTTTGTGGAGTCCAATAAACAAAAGCTCTTATACTATGAAGTATTCGGAATTCTACAAGTTGATCGAAGGCGCAGGGTGGACAATCAAGAAGGGAAAAAAGCATTATAAATATGTGCATCCCGACTACAACTATTCGATTCCGGTAGGCCGTCATTCCAGTAAAGAGATTCCGAATGGAACACTCGATACTATGATGAAACAAGCCGGACTCAAGTAAGTAGCTTGCTTCCCCTCCGGGGGGAGCTTTATTGGACTAGTTTTAAATTGATAGGGTATGAAAAAGATTATTGCTATTATTGAAAAGTCAAAAGAAGGAGGCTATGGAATATATGCCCCCTCCGCCGCCGGTCTTTTTGGATATGGCTTAACCGAAGCCGAAGCCAAAGAATCACTGAATGAGGCTCTCGAATCCGCCCTCGAAGAATACGAAGAACTAGAGAATGGTCTTCCGGAATGGTTAGGAGATGGAAATATTGAGTTCGAATACAAATATGACTTCTCCGCCTTCTTTAAGCGATATCCGTTTTTCAATGTTTCGGAATTCGCCCGCAGTATAGGAATCAACCCCTCTCTGATGCGCAAGTACAAGGAAGGTCTTGCATTTGCCAGTGAAAGACAAAAAGCTTTGATTCAGGAAAAGTTCAATGAAATAATAAAAGAACTAAGTACGGTACAGTTTTAAATGATGTAAAAGAGCATGTTTAATTGGACACCTGTGTCGTAGATGCGAGAGAAGCCCCGTTCGTGTGTAACAGGGCTTTTCTTAGATAACCACACGAATTCACTACATTCTTCCGACAACTGTACTTTTTCTCATTTCTTTGTCCTATCTTTGCCGGCGAAACTCAAAAATACTCCAATGAAAGTTACTCTGTAAGACATCACCTCCCGGTAAACACCACGTTACATTCCATGCTTTTACAAACGCTAAGCATCACCCCCGTGTTGTTTAGTTCCGGTTGTGTATGTCGCCTACCTTACCCGGCTCACCCTCGAGCCAACCAACAGACACCCTTAGTTTACAACCTCTCAAAAAGTTTTTGAAAAGCCATGAGTATGACCCTTCAACAAGTTGCGTATACACACGCCGACAAAGAAACCCTGTTCCAAAACCTGTCGCTCACCGTCAACCGGGGGCAGAAGATCGCCTTAGTGGGCAACAACGGTTCGGGCAAATCCACCCTGATGCAGATACTCGCCGCACGCCTGCAACCATCGGCCGGAACCATCGTTCGCCCGGACGACCTTTACTACGTGCCGCAACACTTCGGACAGTACGATGCACTCACCATCGCACAGGCCCTGCACATCGACGAGAAGCTCCGCGCCCTGCATGCCATCCTTGCCGGAAACGTGGAAGCCGAGAATTTCACCCTGCTGAACGACGACTGGAACATCGAGGAGCGCGCACAGGCTGCACTCGATGCCTGGGGATTGCAACACTTCGGTCTCACACAGCCGATGGCTGCCCTCAGCGGTGGGGAGAAGACCCGCGTGTTCCTGGCCGGCATGGAAATCCATGAGCCCTCCACCATCCTGCTCGACGAACCGACGAACCACCTCGATACGGCGGGGCGCAACCGCTTGTACGACTTCGTCAGGCGTACCTCCGCCACACTGCTGGTGGTGAGCCACGACCGCACACTGCTCAACCTGTTGCCCCTCACTTGTGAACTCACCCGCAACGAGATCGTGTGCTATGGCGGCAATTATGAGTTTTACAAAGAGCAGAAAGGCATTCGCCTCAACGCCCTCCAGCAACAACTGGAGGAGAAAGAGAAGGAGCTACGCCTGGCCCGTAAAACCGCCCGCGAAGCAGCCGAACGGCGCGAGAAACAGAACGTCCGCGGCGAGAAGCAGAACCTCAAGAAAGGCGTTCCCCGCATCGCCATGGGCGGACTGAAAGACATGGCGGAGAAAAGCGCCGCCAAACTCACCGGCATCCATGCCGAAAAGATGGAGAAGATCAGCGGGGAAGCGTCACAGATTCGCAACACACTATCGCGTTCGGCGGGGCTGAAGACGGACTTCAACGCTTCGGGACTGCATGCCGGGAAGATACTGGTCAATGCACAGGGCGTTAACTTTGGCTACGAAACGCATCACGCTCCAGACAGCCCTGCGGTCCGCCAAACACTACTCTTCCCCTCTCCGCTCGACTTCGAGATACGGAGCGGCGACCGCCTGTGCATCGAAGGCGCCAACGGCAGCGGAAAAACCACCCTGCTGCGTCTCATCACGGGCCAGGTGCCACCGACGACGGGAACGTTGGTGCGGGCCGATTTTTCCTACGTCTTTCTCGACCAGGAATATTCCATCGTACGAGGCGACCGTAGCATCCTGCAACAGGCCGAAGCGTTCAACTCCCGCCATCGGCCGGAGCATGAGGTAAAAACGATCCTGAACCGCTACCTGTTTCCCTCGGACGTATGGGACAAGCCTTGCGCCAAACTCAGCGGAGGCGAGAAGATGCGACTGGCATTCTGCTGCCTGATGATAGGAAACAACATGCCCGACATGTTCATCCTCGACGAACCTACCAACAACCTCGACATCCGGAGCACCGAAATCATCACCGCCACCATCCGGGAATTCACGGGGACGGTGCTCGTGGTGAGCCATGACCGATACTTCATGGACGAGATTGGGGTCGATGGGAATATCCGCCTGTAAAAAATCGCCTGCCACTCCCCAATCCTCGCACAACGCCGGCCCGCGCGTTTTGTTGTTGATGTTATTAATTATATTATCTGAGATAATATTATCAACAACAAAGGCGCGCGCCCGCACGTGAGAGAATGGCATCTCGCAAGGATATTTTTCGTTGATTATCAGCAAATTATATTTTTCATCAGGTAGCTCCTCCGGTGGAGTATCCACCGGCAGCTCCACCGGCAGCGCCATAGGCAGCTCCATAGGCAGCGCCACCGGAGCATCAGGTAGAACGTCAAAAGAAGAGGCTGAAAAAGAATCAATTACATTCTTCTTTAGCGCCTGTTTTTTTCTTGCAAATAGCTCATTTATTTTCTTCCATTTGCAAATGGACAGACGGATATTCTTCTGCATCTTGGCGGAAGTAACTCCAAATATCCGACACGAATCATGTGCAAAAAACACGCCTTCTCTCACACCGAAAAGATTACTTTCGTGCACAAAGCGTTTCAGATAAGAAGAGTTAGTAGAAAGTTGATAAGAGATAGGCCCCAATTCAGAAAGCGGCAAACAATGATCGGGTTGGAGTCTCAGGTACTCCAACATGGCACAATAACATCCATAATCTCTTAAATCTCCGGTAAGAAAGAAAATGTCTGAGAAAGTATCAGTCCGCAGGTAATATTGGCAAGGCCAAAAAGGTCGTTTCATATATTCACTTTAGTTAATTCAAGCATCATACAAATATACTATAAAACTCTCACCTATGCAACCCCAGAGCCCTTTTTCTTTTCCGATAAGATTGTATTTTCCGCATACTTTCCCTTGGCCCTGGCAAACGACCCGCTTGGCCCCAGCAAACAGTCCACTTCCCCCTAGCAAACACCCCACTTGCCGCCAGCAAACGACCCACTTACCCCTGGCAAACACCCCATTTGCCCCCAGCAAACAAAACAAAACTCTTTTACCGGAAATCCGAACACTATTTGCCGGAATATTCGTAATTTTGCCAACCGAAAAAGAAAGGATTACTGAAATGAAACAAACAGACACAGCCTGGTGGTTTGTCTTCCACAAAGACCAACTGCTGCTCGAAAAGCAAAACGGGTCGCTCGTACTGCCCCGCGGAACATCGGCCCCCGTTACTCCGCCCACAGGAACCACCATCCACGAAATCACCATCCTGGACAACCTCCCCTGCAAAGCGTTCGCCATCGACGGTGAAATAGAGGAAACAGACCTGCACATCGCCATGGGGCTGCGTATGGCCTACGACGCCCTGCCCGAACCGCAATACCAGATCGCCGGAAAAGCCTTCGAAATACTGCACTGGGACCACAACAGCCGCTTCTGCTCGGTCTGTGGAGCCATGATGCACCAACGGGAACCCATCATGAAGAAATGCCCCGTATGCGGCACGGAAATGTATCCCAACATTTCTACCGCCATCATCGTGCTGGTACGCAAGGACAACGCGGCATTGATGGTACGCGCGCTCAACTTCCGCGGAACGCATTACGGACTGGTGGCAGGATTTCTTGAAACGGGCGAAACACTCGAAGAATGTGTACACCGGGAAGTGAAAGAAGAAACGGGACTCGATGTGAAGAATGTCACCTATTTCGGAAACCAACCCTGGCCCTACCCCAGCGGATTGATGGTGGGCTTCATGGCCGACTATGCCGGAGGGGAAATCAAGATACAGAAAGAAGAACTGAGCACAGCCGCCTTCTTCACACGCGACAATTTACCCGAACTACCCCGGAAACTGAGTCTGGCACGGAAACTGATCGACTCCTGGATCGAAGAAAACCCGATGGGTGAGAAATAAAAAACAGGCCGCGGAGCACGCACAACTACAAACGAACCGCTTCCGTGTACCTCCGGAAACATCAATAAACCAATGTGCCCCGCAGCCTGTAAATTTATTATTACTTTTTTCGCTTGGTTGTGCACTTAGAACAACCCTCCCGCAAAAAAGATTAGCCGCAAGAACCTAAAGAAACAAAAAGAATCCGAATTTTAAGCAAACATGAAATCCGGAACAAAACAAAACACAAGAACCCAAAAAAGAGAACATTACTAGAAAACAAATGTTAACCACTTGAAAACAAAACACTTCAATACTTGTTTTATAAAGGAAAAATATTATATTTACAACTATAATCCTTAATATACAAGTTTATGAAGCATAGTAAGACCAGGAAATTACCCATACTATTTGGGGCAATTTTATTTACAGCCATCAGCAGTTGCGACACTGACAAAGACCTTTTCGATCCGGAAAAAGTAAAGCAGGAATATGAAAAAACTTTTCCGGTAAAGAACATTGATTCCGGAATGACCTGGAAAACTACCCAATCTGTTCAGGTAAACATCAGCGTAAACGAAGATTGGGGAACCGACTACAAGGTACAGATATTCGATGCCAACCCGCTCGACAAGGACAGCCATGCCAAGCTTATAGCCGAAGGGTATGCCACGCAAGACATGCCGTTCCTGACAACCGTAGACTGGCCATTGGCACTACAGACCGCATTCGTGGCCCGGGTGAACGAGAAAGGACAATACCTGGTACAACCTGTTCCGGTGGAGAGCAACGCCATCACAGCCGTCTTCGGCACAGCCAGTCAGGTGCAAAGCGCCCGTACACGCGCAGGCGAATCGACTACCATTCCTGCGGTGCAAGCGCCTTACACAGCTGCAGAAATCACCACGATGCTCGCCGGAGCCACCGAAGTGGTGAATAACTGGGATCTTACGTCGAACGTTACCACAGGCATTTATGCCGGCTATGACATTTTCACCAAAAGCAGTCGTGTATTTAAAATCACGGACAACACCTACAAAGGCTTTGCGTCTAACACGGGCGGTATGGATGTGAAACTCATCATCACATCAGACAATGTACGGATACCGGAAAATCTGTCCAACAGCCTGGAAATCATCGTGGCATCCGGGGCAATACTCAACCTTGGTAATGCGAGCTATACATTACCCAATGAATGCCGAATCACAACGATGCCGGGCGGGAAAGTTATCGGAGCAGGTGCAACGATCACATACAGTAACCACTCGGGAAATAAACTGAATTACAACGGTGGAACGATCGACATCAAGGAGCTCAAGTTCAACTCCGGAGATGGCAAGAGTTTCTACAACTACGGCACGCTGAAGGTGCAGACATACTCTACCTCTAACAGTAGCACATTCGTTAACAGAGGTACTGCCTTGATTGGTTCATACACCGGAGTCAACTCGAGCGTGCAAAGCGCCTGCTACATGGAAGTGACCAACGCGCTGACCTGCACGAACATCAAAGTAGGAACCAACTCGATGCTGAAATGCGGTTCTCTACCATTCAATGGAGAGGGAGGATCGTTCGTTTTAGAGAAAAATGCCATGCTTAACTGTCTGGGAAGTGCCAAACTGAACCGGCAAATAACCGGTCCCACAGACGGATCTGCCTTATTCAAATTGAAAGAAGTGACCGGAAACTTGTGGGCTGATGCCAATAGCGCATACATCCGGAACAATATAATTTGCGAAGTCACCACCCAGACGAGCAATGCCGGAAAGGTATCGGGATGGTCGTCCACCGCAAAATACACATGGAGTTTATTCGACTGGTTGGTATACGGCCTCCTGCAAAACGGCGCCACTTACTGTAACCCCGATAAGGCCAACTTCATTCTGCCCGACGGTGAATGTACCGGCGAAGGATATCATGCCGATGAGTTCGAAGACGATGTGATCCCCGACCCCATCGCTTACACCTATGCATATGAAGATAATTTCCCCTATCCGGGCGACTATGACTTCAATGACGTCGTGTTCGAGGTGACCCCGAAATACATCCGCAACACCTCCAATAAGATTCAGAAAGTGGCCTACACCGTAACGTTGAAAGCCATCGGTGGTATCAAGATGCACGGTGCTGCCCTGCGTGTGGTCGGCGTGAACAAAAGCCAGATCACCCAGATAGAGTTCTCCGACCCGAGTGGCATGCGCAACACGCTGGGCAACGCCTTGTTCGCTAATGTCGTTCAGGAATCGGAAGACACGCGCCTGGTGATCCCACTTTTCGGAGACGCCCACAAGATCGTAGGAATGGATCAGGAAAACCCGCGCCCGTTGCTGAATACCACCCACGGCGGACCATCGTTCACACCTGTAAGCCTGACGATGACCCTGACGTTTGCCGACCAGACGAAAACCGCTCCGATCCTGACGAACGACAACCTCGACTTCTTCATCGGATACCCCGGTACTGTGGGACTCCGTACGGAAGTGCACTTATACGAATTCCGGAGTTACGGAGCTACTGCCAAAGGAACGGTACATGACCAGAACATAGCAGTAGCCGGAAAAGTGACCTGGGCAGTATGTGTTCCCGGCTTCAAATACCCGACCGAAAGAACGGTAATCACCAGTGCCTACCCCAACTTCGAAAAATGGGCAACGACCGGTGGACTGAATCCGGAATACGCCAACTGGTATCAGCAACCAACAACTGAGGAGGGGAAAATTTATTGATTCAATATTTGTTCATGATATACATAGTGTTTTGTTACCGCTGTGACAGCGGAAAACATTTTGAGTGTGTTTATTAAGAGAAAAAGTACCTCTCTTGCGGGAGGTACTTTTTATTTGAACAAACTGACGTCGGCTTAATGCCGATTCAATATTGACGGGTACTAATCGGATTAGATTCCGAGCGATTTCTTCACGCCCTCCACCTTCTCTGTAGTAGATGCATTGGCGCCGGCATAGCAACCACGGCAACCCATTTCGGCTGTTACTTCCACATAGAACTTAATCTTCGGTTCCGTTCCCGACGGACGCACGGAAACCTTGCTGCCGTCCTCGGTGAAGTATTGCAATACATCCGATGTCTCGGGCATGTCGAGCGCCGACACGTTGCCGTTGCCATCGGTTTGCTTCAATGTCTGGTAATCTTTGGTAAGCACTACCTTCGATCCTGCCAGTTCGCGCGGCGGGTTGCTGCGGAAGTCGGCCATCATTTGCTTGATTTCTTCGGCACCACTCTTACCCGGCTTCACGATGTTCACAGTCACCTCTTTCGAGAAACCATACTCTACATAGATATCGAGCAACAGTTCGTACAGCGATTTACCGTTGTTCTTGGCCCATGCAGCCACTTCGGCTATCAGGCAGCAAGCCGATACGGCATCTTTGTCGCGTACGAAATCTTCGGCCAGGAAGCCATAGCTTTCTTCGCCACCGCCGATATACACTTGCTTGCCCTCGCGCAGACGAATCTCGCGGGCGATCCATTTGAAACCGGTATAGCAATCGAGCATCTCGATGTTATTCTTGTCGGCAATAGCCTTGATCAGTTCGGTAGTCACGATGGTCTTCACCACGAACTCCTTACCGGTCATCTTGCCCAGTTTGGTGTACTGCGTAATGATGTAATACAGGTACATCAGGCAGGTCTGGTTACCGTTGATCAGTACCCACTCGCCTTGATCGTCCTTACAGGCGATACCTACGCGGTCGGCATCCGGGTCGCTGGCCATTACCAGGTCAGCGTCGAGCTGTTTGGCCAGGTTGAGAGCCATGTTCAATGCATCGGCATTTTCCGGGTTGGGCGATACCACCGTGGGGAAGTTGCCGTCCTTGATCATTTGCTCGGGCACAGTATGTACATTCTCGAAGCCCCACATTTTCAACGCGCGCGGAATGAGCATCATACCGGTTCCGTGAATCGGGGTGTACACGATCTTCATATCCTTCTGCAGAGCGATGGTTTCGGGATCGATAGATACCGTCTTCACCTTGTCCAGATAGATGGAGTCGATGTCTTCGCCTACGACCTGGATCAACGCCGGGTTGCCCTGGAACTTAATGTCGGCAGCCGAAGCAATCTTGTTCACCTCGTCGATGATGCCGCTATCGTGCGGTGCAAGTACCTGTGCACCATCGTCCCAGTAAGCCTTGTAACCGTTGTACTCCTTCGGGTTGTGCGAAGCAGTCAGGATGATACCACTCTGGCAGCCCAGGTGACGGATAGCAAACGACATTTCAGGAGTAGGACGCATGTCTTCAAACAAGTACACCTTGATACCGTTGGCCGAGAAGATATCGGCGGAGATCTTGGCAAACAACTGGCTGTTGTTGCGGCAGTCATACCCTACCACGGCAGCAATCTGCGGCAGATTCTTAAAGTTCTTGTTCAGATAATTGGAAAGTCCCTGGGTAGCAGCACCTACCGTATAGATATTCATGCGGTTGCTTCCCACACCCATGATACCACGCAGTCCGCCGGTACCGAATTCGAGGTCTTTATAGAAGCATTCGATGAGTTCTGTTTTGTCTTCACTGTCCAACATACGCTTAACTTCTGCCTGAGTATCAGCATCGTAAGCGGGCGAAAGCCATTTCATCGCCTTCTCTGTCACTTGTTTGATAAGTTCCTGATTTTCCATGTAGCTGTTATTTTATGAATTAATGATTAATACTTCGTCTTCAAGAAATCACAAATGTAAAAGATTTCGAGAATAAAACCTACTCCCGGTCAGAAAAAATGTGATTATTGCGGCACTTTGTAACGGTCGCCTGTCTGCTTCACATACTCCTGGAGGAACTCTTTCGGGTATCCCGGACGAACGGGAGGCAGGGGTAGTCCGGACTTGTCGCGTTCGAATTGTCCGTTTTTCACCCGGCGTACCACACCGTCGTTGTACATCACGATGAGATATTCGCCCAGACGTTTCCAGGTTTCGAACGTATTCTGCGCGGTCATCTGTGTGTAATTAGTGAGGAATGCCTTGGCTTCGGCCGGACTCTTCTGATACAGGCGCATGGCCGACTCTTCTACACCGGCTTGTGCCTCGTTCATCATGTTCTCGAGCGTGGTTTGCGATTCGCGCAGGTCGCCTATCATCAGGCTGTAGCGTGGATAGATCATGTTCGACACCCAATTGAACACCCAGAAAGCACTGTTCCAGGAGAAGCGGGCGTAATCGGCGCCGTTGGCGGCATAGCAGGGCGGCACACGGTCGGTACAGCAGTACACAGGGGTGAACACCGTCATGTTGGCATCGTCGGTACCAAACCACAGTACGCCTCCGATGGCATCGGGCTTACCGGCACGCATCTGCGCCACGAAAACGAAAGCGGTCTGGAACGTGGAGATGGGACGTTCGTTGAAGTAGTCCTGCCCATCGACCTTGAACTGTAACGGCGAGAGGCGGTAAGGCGCCTTGTACATACCGGCTCCCAGGTCGTTGGTAATATCGAAGGGAGTACCTTCGTAATGGTCGCGCATGCCATTCTTTATATCTTGTACGGAGATCTTGCGGTTGGCTTTCAGGTATAGGGGCATCGGGGTGTCGGTCTTACCTTCTACATAAGGCAGGAACTCGTTGCCACGGTCGGTATACATATTGAAGAAGCTCCACACCCGGGCTTCGCACCAACGGCGGGCACCGAAATCGAGCGGAGCGTACGCATTGGCAAAGCTGAAGTCCTTGTTCACTCCGGTGAAGTAGCCTTTCTCACGGGCAAAGGAAACGACATCGGGTGCGTACAGGCAGTTTTCCTTGTCGGCCATGTCAAACTGGTGAATGCGTGCCTGGTTGGCATGCGCCGAGATGCAATCGTCCGGCAGGCGAACAGCCACCCAAACAGCACCGCGTACACCGGGACCTTTACCGCTCATTTCCATGATCCATATTTCATTGGGGTCGGCAATGGTGAAGGACTCGCCACCGCTGTTGTATCCATATTTCTGCACCAGGTCGGTCATGATATGAACGGCTTCGCGGGCGGTACGCGCACGTTGCAGCCCGATATAAATCAAGCTACCGTAATCAATAATACCAAGCGAATCTTCCAATTCCGGACGTCCGCCGAAGGTAGTTTCGGCAATGGTCACCTGAAACTCGTTCATGTTGCCGATGACGTTGTACGTCTGCCGGGCTTGTTCAATTTCGCCGAGGTATTTGCGGCTTTCCCATTCATAGATTTTCAGTCGTTCACCTTTCTTGTAGGTGGCTGCCGGGTAGTGGCACAGGTCGCCGAACATTCCATACGAATCGGCCGAGTAGGAAACAATGGTCGATCCGTCGGTGGAAGCTTTCTTCCCGACGATCAGGTTGGTACAGGCGTAGGTTTCCGCCAGAGTTGCCATTAGAAAAGCGGCACAAAAGATCAGTTTTTTTTTCATACACATTCTATATATTACAAATTTGAATCTTTCAGGTATTTCACATAAACGTCGCTACCGGAAATATCGCGCACAGGCGTTACCACCGGAAAGTATCGCGCGTCACTGTTTCGTTGCCACAACCATCGGTCACAACCAATTCCAGGGTATGCATCGTCCCTTTCTTCACACGGGCCGGATCGAGCCTGTACTCCAACAGTCCGTTCACCGCATTTCTCATACCAAATAACGCATACTGTCCGTCAATGGTTCCCCGGTAGGAACGGATGCCTGTCTGAGCATCGGTCACCTTGTAAACCACTTTCCCCGAGGAGGTCCATGCCTTGAGGTTGACGGGGCGCACTACCGGCGGAACAGTGTCTATGGCAACCGTATAGGTACCCAGTTCGCGCACGCTGGTTTTCAGGTAACCGCCTTGATAGGTACCTCCCACACTGTACAGTTTTCCTTTGGACGAGATTCCCGCCACGTAATACTTGGTGGTATCGGCTACCGGCTGGCGACGCAGACCGATGGTCAGGTCGGCAGGCGTATGCAGCGGCACCGCCTCGTCATTCAACTGATACGTAAACGCAAGGGCATTGGTATCGGCACGAAGAGCGAAGCGGAGTTGCACATCGTCGTACAACGCCCCTTTGGGTACCACCAACGTCAGTCCCAATTCCTGTAGCATATGGGTGCGGTTCCAATCGAAATAATATTTTTCATTTTTCTGTAGGGGAGCCAACGGCTGTTTCTTGCCACGCACAGTAAATCCGTAGCGCGATGTATTGCCGAAAGCATCTTTCAGGGTGTACTGGAAAACATAGTCGCGTTCCTCATCGATGGTCACCCAACCACGGCTTACCTCATCGGCCTTGATCATACGCAAGGTATTACCGGGATCGATGAACGACTTCATGTGTCCCTTGTAAACCCACGAATTGATGAAACGATTGTCTGAATATGCATAACGGTCGACGGTACTCCGGAACACTTCCTTCCCATCGACGGTGAGCACCACGGAATATACCCCGTAGCGATTACTCACTCCGTCCATGTAGTCATAGGCCTTGATGCCGGCTCCCAGCACTCCCCATGCCTCGATGGGACGGGCAACAACCGGACCTGTGGTGGTATAAGGAATTTGTTGCCCCACCACCACTCCTTGCCCCGGTTTCGGAACCAGCAAAAAGCTTTCCGCCTTGGGGGCTGTATGGTCATTGATATCTTTCCTGAAAAAGAGGATCGGATCGATGTACTCGTCGGTAGCTGTTTCGATGACGTCGAGATGCAGGTGCGGACCAAATGAGTAGCCGGTATTCCCGCCCAACCCGATCTTCTGTCCGGCTCGCACCCGGTATTCATCGGGAGCGGGAACGATTTCGACCTCCCAACTCTGCTTCTCGTTCTGTAACTTCTTCACCCGCTCGGCAATGGGAGAAACGAAATCTTCCAGGTGCCGGTTCATGGTGGTATAGCCGTTGTCGTAACGAACATCGAGCACATAGCCCGAACCGTGTGTGACGCGGATGCGCGAGATATAACCGTCGGCAAGCGCCATCACCGGTTTGCCGATAACGCCTCCCATTTTAAAGTCGAGACCGCCGTGAAAATGATTGGAACGCAGTTCACCGAAATTACCACTTAAGATAAGCGGCGCTGTGAACGGCGGAACGAATGAGACCTGCGGCTTTTCCTGCGCCTGGGCTCCCAGACAGCAAGCGAGCAACAGAATATATATAGAATGTTTCATGTGATACGATTGATGTACGCAAAGGTAGGTTTTTCCTTGCACATTCTGAAATCCAACCGAGAATAATACCCTCTTAATTCTTAATTTATAGTTCTTTGTTTCTAGTTTTTAATCCTTGACATAAGTCTGCCATTACTTCACCAACCGTTTCCTGCTGACGCAGGTAGGATGCTACTTGTCCGATTTCGAGTTCTCCTTCTTCCAGATCGCCTTCAAAGATTCCTTTCTTGGCGCGTCCTTTGCCGAGCAACTCACGCAGTTCTTCGGGCGAGGCGCCACGGGCTTCGGCGGCGGCCACGTCGTTGGAGAATGTATTCTTCACCAGACGGACCGGAGCCAGTTTCTTCAACAGCAAACGGGTATCGCCTTCGTTCAGCCGCAGACAGTATTCTTTAAACACCTGGCTGGCAGAGCTTTCATGCGATAAGGCAAAACGAGTTCCCACCAGCACTCCCTCGGCGCCCAACGCCATAGCAGCCCGCACGGCTTGAGGTGAAGCAACACCTCCGGCAGCCATCAATGGCAAGGTAGTGGCACGGCGTACAGCAGGAACAAGACAGAAGGTAGTGGTTTCCTCGCGACCGTTGTGCCCGCCGGCTTCGAAGCCTTCGGCCACTACGGCATCTACCCCTGCTTCTTCGCACTTCGCAGCAAAGCGGGAGGACGATACGACATGCGCCACGGTAATGCCTCGCTCCTTGAGCCAGCCTGTCCATGTAGCCGGATTGCCGGCAGAGGTAAAGACGATCTTCACTCCCTCGCCGGCAACGATGTTCATAATTTCTTCGAGCTGGGGATACATCAACGGAATGTTGACACCAAACGGCCGGGTGGTAGCGGCACGGCACTTACGGATGTGTTCGCGTAGGGTTTCGGGATGCATGGAGCCGGCGCCTATCAGCCCCAATCCACCGGCATTGCTCACAGCGGAAGCCAGTCGCCAGCCACTGCACCACACCATTCCACCTTGAATGATGGGGTACTGTATGCCAAAAAGTATTGTGATTCGATTGTCCATATAAAAGAAACAAGTGGATGGGGCCGGTTGTTCGCTAACGGATAATCAGCTTGGGCAATGCATCCGGAATAAGCACCGTGGTAGAATCGCCATACGTGCTCAGCACATCCAGGGTGCGCATCCGGTTTTTACGCCCTTTGAAGTCCCAGAAATCTTTTGTAAATGGAGTCATAAAATCCAGATTACTGGGACCGGAAGTCTGTTTCCAGCTACCCACGGCCATGTTATTAGCGCGCTCGCCCAGCAGATTATAGCGTAAACCGGTGGCTTCGATCTCATCGTACGACTTACGTTCTCCTCCATCCATCGGCTTCTTGGCCCAGTTGGAGTAGATGTATTGATTCTTGAGGTTATAAAACGGATCGTTCCGCCAGGTATTTGCATTCAATTTAATCTTCCTTCCGCTCACCACATCCACATTGAACTTGGTATTGGTCAGGTTAGGGAACAGGGTAAGTACCACTTTCTGCCGTTCGGCTTCCCCGGGAAGGGTATACGGAAGTGTCTCGTCGGGCAGCATCCATGTCTTTTCGGCCGACTGCATGGGAGCTCCTCCCAGGGAGCCGAAGTCAATCTGCTGTACGGCTTCCGGATTGAGTTTCAGCTCATCCGCCCCATTGAGGATGCGCTGCAATTTGATCGAATCCTGCTTCGTCCACCTTGGATTTTGGGAATAAGCAACCAGGGCCGTTAAAAAGAGTAACGGCAAACTTATGAATCGTCTTGTCATTTTTGATTGAGTTAATGCTCCACTACCACCAGCGATAACCGGTGCCGCAGAGCGGTTCATCGTAACATGGGTCTATGGTCCATACGGTACGGGGGTACTGCCGGTTTTCCCACCAGCGCCGGTAGCAGGCAGCGGCATCTTTCACCTCCTCATCGGTGAGGAAGTAGACCGCCTCGTAGTTCAGGGCATCGGCATAGACCATCTGGCATCCCATCGATGCGGGAAATCCCAACCGGATGCTTTCGATGACCCAAAGCATGCATTCGCCCAAACGGATCTTACCATTGTTGCCGTTGTAAACAGAAGGAAAAGAAGAGATCAATGTCATGTCGTCGGCATGCCTCAACAGGGTAGGAATATCTTCCTCGGTAAAGAGGGGCGCTTCTACGATTCCCATCTCATTCTTTGTATTATAGTTTCCGGCTTTGAGTTGTTTGATGAAAACATCCACATCCGGGTTGTTGTAATCCAACGCTTCCTCGCTGCAACCAGTGCAGGCGAACATCGCCATCACGGTGAGCATCATCATTAATAGAGCCTTTTTCATACCATCAGTGTTTTTAAAAGGTGCGTTAATACGTCATGCGGATTCCGCAAATCAGGTTTAAGTTAGTAGGCCGTTCCGTACGCAATGTTTCCAATGCAGAGCTCGTCTTAAAATGATACGAGATGCCCGGTTCGGCAAAAAGAGCCACTTTGTCGCTTATCCTGTAATTGAGTCCCAATCCGGCCATCACCGCCAGCTGAACAGGCTCTCCGCTGTTATCGGGAGCTCCGGCAATACACTTGTCGGCTACTCCACCTACGGATGCATACCAGTCGAACTTACGGGTACTGGTCAACATGTAGTTCACTTTCACCGGCACGCCGATGTAGTGTAAGTTCTGTCCTTCGGAACGGAGGTTGGAGTATTGTACCCCGGCCTCGACCGAGAACTTCTCGCCCAACGGTTGTTCAAGGGTGACGGAGGCAGAAACCGGCATCTTGAATTTACCATTGTCGGCAGGCAATGCGGTACCTACGGCGGCCTTCAGGCTTCTTTTCCGCGGCTTGGCATCACGAGCTATAGCTGTAACGTTTTTTGTTTCTTTTTGTTCATCCGAAACAGATGCTTGCGCTCCATTACTACCCGCCTGCCAATAGCCGGTACCGTTTTCGTTGGTACGACGGGGAGTATTCGTGGTGGTGGTAGAGCTAAAGCTGAACGACATGGAGAAGGTGACCGACACGGAATCGTCCTCTTCCTCCTGTGTATTCCACAGCGGAGAGGCGGAATTCCTGCCGTGTGGTTTCTGCGCGATGGGCTGTGCCAATACCGGTGCGAATGTATTCAGTACCGCATCGTTGCCGAGTGTACCTACGCCTGTAGTGACGGCTATTTGTGAGAATGCCTGTCCGATTTCGTCTTTGGGAGAGAAATACCAGAACGCTGCCGACGAAACACCCAGCACCAGCAACACGGAAGCTACCGCAGCGATACGGGTGAACACCAACTTACGGCGCCGCTGTACGACAGACACCGATGTAGCGAGTTCGTCCCAGAATCCGTCACGCACCTCCATTTCGGTGTGTTCCAGACAGGAGCGGAACAAGTCGGTTATTTCATCATTTTCTTTCTTCATTGTTTCTATATTCATTAATTCTTTTTGCTAACAAACTTTTGGCACGGTGCAACTGTGAAGTAGACGAATGCTCTTTAATGCCAAGCATTCCTGCTATTTCCTTGTGCGACTTCTCCTCGAACACGTAAAGGTTGAACACCGTCCGGCACCCATCGGGCAACTCGGCTACAAAGGCCATCAACCGTTCTTCGGGAATTCTGTCCCCTCCGCTTTCGGAGAGATCGGGAACATCGGGCAACTGCTCTTCGTAAGTTATCGTCTGTCCGAACCGTTTCTCGCGCCGCAGGTAGTCGATGGCTTGTGTTACCATCACGCGGTTGATCCATGTACTGAGCGACGACTCTCCACGAAAGGAGAAGTTGGTGAAAATTTTTACGAATGCGTCGTGAAGCACATCATGAGCCACATCCAGATTTCCCGTATAACGGTAGCATACCGCCAACATCTGTTTGGAGTAGAGGGTGTAAAGCTTCTTTCGGGCAGAATCTTCTCCAGCCCGGCAACCCTTTATCAGTTCTATTTCATTCTCCAATACAGTTGTTTATTAGCGGGCATTCCTGCTCCGTTTGTTTGTTAGACGACGCCTGCGGCGAAATGCTGCAAAGCGAATCGTTAAAAGGATTTAAAAACAAGAAGTATTTCTGTCTGCTCTTTTTCCAAGCAATTATAGAAAGAACAAAACCTCCCGTTTACTTTTGATAACAAAGCATACGGAAGGTTTAACAGATGTTTGTTTTTTACTTTCAATCGGGTAATCAGCAGGCCTTGAAACTCATATCGAGGCCTTTCACCGAATGGGTCAATGCACCTACTGAGATATAGTCTACCCCACACAAAGCATAGTCACGCAGTGTGTCGAAAGTAATACCGCCCGATGATTCGGTTTCGTATTTGCCATCGATCATGGCTACTGCTTTGCGGGTGTCTTCGGTGTTGAAGTTATCGAGCATGATACGGTCTATCCCACCGATGGCGAGTACTTGCTGCAACTCGTCGAAGTTACGGACCTCGATTTCGATTTTCAGGTCTTTGCCTTTCTCCTTACAGTATTCTTTGGCCCGGCTGATGGCCTTGTCAATGCCTCCGGCAAAGTCCACATGGTTATCTTTCAGCAGGATCATATCGAACAGGCCGATGCGATGGTTCACGCCACCGCCGATCTTTACCGCTGCTTTTTCGAGCATGCGCAATCCCGGAGTAGTCTTGCGGGTATCGAGCACCCGGCAGTTGGTACCTTCGAGTTGCTTCACATACTTGCGCGTCATGGTAGCGATGCCGCTCATGCGTTGCATCACATTCAGCATCAAACGTTCGGTTTGCAGCAACGACTGCACTTTGCCTTCCACCACCATGGCTACATCGCCCGGTTTCACTTCGGCGCCATCATTAATAAACACCTCGACCTTCATTTCCGGGTCGAAACGATGAAATATTTCTTTGGCTATCTCCATGCCTGCCAATACGCCGGCTTCTTTGATCAGGAGTTTGGATTTTCCCATGGCTGTGGCGGGAATACACGAAAGGGTGGTATGGTCACCATCACCGATATCTTCGGCAAATGCCAGGTCGATCAGTCTGTCTATTAAATCATTCATTGGTTTTGTCAATTCTTATTTGATGAACAAAATAGTTGTTTTGTATGCGTTTAAAAAAGCAGTTTACACGGAAGTCTCCATTGGACGTCGATAAGGTACCGACGATGAAACTGGAGTCGTCGCGTTTCCCCTGGTGGTTCACCGTGAACCCGCTGACCTTGTTGCTGCTGAAGAATATCCCCATCAGCACTTCGGCGTTCTGCTTGTCCGTTTTTTGTGGTTTGCCCTGAAAAACCAGTTCCACCTGGTCGCACAGGTATCCCTTAAGTTCTTGCGAACTTCCTTTCTTGAAAGCTTGAACCACCCCCGCGGGTACATCCTGCGCACATACGGCAACAGCCCACAGGAGGAGGGCGGCTAATCCTAAAAATGCTCGTTTTTTCATAAGCACGATCTTTAATTGTCGGCATTTCCGGTAGAAACAGCCAACTATTGATAGGCAAAGGTAGATATTTATTGATATAAACCACAAAATTTGCCTACTTTTGTGCAATAATCAGTATGTTAAAGAGATGAGAACCAGCTTAATCGTCGTAGGACGAACCGTAGAAAAGCATTATATCACAGCGATAAACGACTATTTGGAGCGTATCAAGCACTTCATGTCGTTCGACATGGAGGTGATTCCTGAACTGAAGAATACCAAGAGTCTGTCGATGGAACAACAGAAGGACAAGGAGGGCGAGTTGATTTGTAAAGCCTTTCAACCGGGGGATGTCATCGTATTGCTCGACGAACACGGCAAAGAAATGCGCTCGGTGGAATTTGCATCGTATATAGAAAAGAAACAGGCACATGTGAACAAGCGGTTGGTGTTCGTCATCGGCGGACCGTACGGTTTCTCTTCCAAGGTGTACGAGGCTGCGCACGAAAAAATTTCCATGTCGAAAATGACCTTCTCGCATCAGATGATCCGGCTGATCTTTGTGGAACAGATTTATCGGGCTATGACAATATTGAACGGCGGTCCTTATCACCATGAGTGATAAGGACCGCCGTTCAATATTGTGCAAACAATCTTATATTAATGAGTTATATAGGCAGGATTTTGTGTCCAACCATAACTTTTCGAAAGCTCCTCTTCAGGAATTGGCCAAACTAAAAAACCGCTATTTGGTATAGACAACTGGGAGAGTGCCAACTCATTTCTCTTCAAGAAAGCAAAATAAGTTCCGGTTCCTTTCAGTTCCGACTCCCAGGCTTTCCGCAAAGAGATCAGGAGATCCGGATCTTCGCTGATACCGGCTCTATCCAACACGGGTTTCAGGTAAGTCTTGGCAGAGGCTGTATTGCCCAAATAATAAGCACATTCAGCCATGGAGAGCATCACTTCCGTATATGTAGCTATCGGTAGGTTAACCATTCCCGTTGCCATCTCTCCCAGAGGATGGGTCGAAGCTCCGGCAGCCGGCACCGAAATAGCATAAATCATTTCCCGACTGTTGGCCGAAAACGCCAGCGATCTGCTATTTTCCAGTTGATAACGTCCACTGTTCACAATCATACTCAGCACATTATGAGCCTTGTTGTATTCCTTAAAGTAAAGGTAATATTTTGCCAACACTGCACACGGTACATCTTTCGACATAAAAAACAATCCGGCGGTAGTACTCAAATCGGTTTTCTTTGCATCCAATGTATTTACAGCATGCAGAAGATTGTCTTCCATTAGTGCAAACAATTCTTTCTCAGTTATTTGTGGTATGTTATATTCATTTACTTTTGTATAACCGATACGTCCCCATGCTACCATCATTTCATAATAGAGCGACGCTTTCAGCGTGGTAAGGTTAGGAATACACGACTGTTCACCCTCAAAATTAGTCCATCTGCCAATTGCATTATAACTATTTATGTATAGAGTCTTATTTGTTTGATTGATGGTACTTATCGGTGGATTTGCAAATTGTGACCAATCCGATAAGGATGCCGGCAATGCATATGTTTTCGCATACAGAGCTTCACCCGCGCGCAGGAAACTGAGTGCAGTGGACGTATAAGAGTATGCGCCCTGCAAAAGAGCGTTACCCTTGCTGGTCAAAGCAGCGGGAGTCTTGGACAAATCACCTGCCTGCTTCACATGCAAATAAGCATACACACTTCCATCCATACTGTATACGGTCACTATTTCTTCTTTCATCAGATAAGCAGACGCAGGATCGATCTTAACCACAAGATTCGATTGGTCCAGACTCTTCTGAGCAAAAGATATATTCCCATAATTGAATAAATCCGAATTCATCTCACTAGGAACCTCTATTCCCTGTGCATACAACGGAGACAAAGTCACAGGAACATTGGAAGTGATCTTTATGGTATATGTTCCTCCTCCGACCGGCACATCCAACATCGATTTTTCCAGAGTGATTTTCTTTTCCACATTCGGATCGCCTAATTCGTCACCGGCTATACCATTACCGTCCCAGTCGACAAAATAGCTCAGATCTTTTACGGTAACCGTTTTTTCAAGTTCGATGTAACGGTCAATAATATTCTGCATAATACGCTGCTTGGTACTATTCCGCATAATTTCGTAAGCGGTAGTTCTATAAGCATTTTTTGTTTCTTCAGACAACGTACCATTTTGTTTGAATTCATTGCTTATCTTGGCAAGAGATTCTGTCAGTTTCGCTTCGGACTTATTATCTATCAGAACAGAAGATACGACAATCAGAGCGGCAGCCTCATCGGTACCCGCCGTGATTGAGAAGCGCGACACATCAGTATTGGCATATTTTTGAAGGGCAAAATTAGTCAGAAGTTCTGTTTGTGCCTGTTGATTGGCCTCTGTATAACTCTTTCCACCAGCCACCAAGGTTTTCAGACGGTCTTTTTTCAAGTGGGTCAGAATATTCACATTGACAGTCGACTGATTGGTCAAGTCAACAATGGCCTGCAAAGTAATCTGAGCATCCGAGAGTCTTCCTTTCACTTCGTTAAAGAAGAAGCCAGTCGTGGTAAGCAAAGCGTAAGGACTGTCAAGATTCAAACTACCAAAGTCGAAGTTTCCTTCATCATCGGTAATCGTAGCCGGAAAAGAAGTACCCAATGGATTCAGTTTTCCATCCAGCGGTTGCAAAGTAATGGTCGAACCACTGATAAACGGACCTTTTTCGACTTTCCCACTTACTTTATAATCAGTAGGAGTAAAGTTTTCGGTTTTGTCTTCGCTACATGAGCACACTAACAGAATAGTTAGGAGTAGAACGATGTGTTTTCTTATATTCATTATTTCAATCATTAATAATATGGCGCAAATCTATACAATTATATTTGGAAATGTATTATTTTCCATGTTAATATTACTGCTTAACCGGCCAAAACTTAATCCCGACCAACTGTCCGGCTACTGCCAAGCCTATAAACAGCAAAGAAGCCACCCGAGGGGTATCCAGCCAAATACGCAAGGGAATAATCAAGGGAATAGAGGCATGAATCATCAACACCCACTTGAACGACATTTTCCGATACTTCGTACAACATCGTCCTAAATAAATATTGACAACAAAGGACAATATGGAAATAATCAGGATATTCATAACCATCCTCAGGGCTGGTAATTCATCAACCGTTCCTCAGCCATCTTTTCGTACTTCGTCCCCGGACGGCCATAGTTGGCATACGGGTGAATGGAAATTCCTCCCCGTGGGGTAAAGAGTCCGGTCACTTCGATATACTTCGGATCCATCAACCGTATCAAATCTTTCATGATGATATTGACGCAATCTTCGTGGAAATCGCCGTGATTGCGGAAACTGAAAAGATAGAGTTTCAAGCTTTTACTTTCGACCATCTTGATGTCAGGAAGATAGCTAATGCGAATTTCGGCAAAATCGGGCTGACCGGTAATGGGGCAAAGGCTAGTGAACTCGGGGCAGTTGAAACGTACCCAGTAGTCATTGCCAGGATGCTTGTTATCGAAAGCTTCGAGCACTTCGGGAGCATAATCCTGACGGTATTCGGTTTTTTGTCCCAGCAGGGAGAGTTGATCTTTCAATTCGGACATATTCTTTCTTTAATTAGTTCTTTGATGATGACTGACAAGGAGAATCATTTATGAGGCAGACTAGAGATTCACCGGGCAAACAAGCCATTTTCCTACTTGCATGTCAAGTATTCCTCCAGCCCCTGTCTACGCAGGGTACATGCCGGACATTCGCCACACCCATCGCCTTGTACACCGTTGTAACAGGTGAGTGTTTCGTACCGGATCAGGTCTAGCACTTCCAGTTCATCGGCCAATGCCCATGCCTGAGCCTTGTTGAGCCACATCAATGGGGTATGGATCACGAATTGTTCGTCCATCGCCAGATTCAGGGTGACGTTGAGCGACTTGATGAAATTGTCGCGGCAGTCGGGATAACCACTGAAATCGGTTTGCGACACCCCGGTTACGATGTGCCTGATACCCCGTTCGCGGGCATATACAGCCGCAATGCTAAGGAAGAAAAGATTTCGCCCCGGAACAAACGTATTGGGTACACCCCCGGAAGGAACTTCCTTGTCCATCGTAAGGGAAGTGTCTGTCAGCGAATTACGTCCCAATTGCCCGATAAGGGAAACATCCATCACATCAAATGTCACTTCGGCTTTCCGGGCTATCTCCCGTGCCAGTTCTACCTCCTTACTGTGTTTCTGCCCATACAGAAAGCTGAGGGCGGTTACTTCTTCGAACTGTCGTTTGGCCCAGAACAGACACGTGGTGGAGTCTTGTCCGCCACTGAATACTACCAACGCTTTCATCTGCCTAAATATCTTTTATTTTCAGCACATTGTAAGAGATGCCCTCGTCGTACACATCGCTACCATCCACCTTTTTGATGAATTTCACCACCCGAATGGTGATGGGCAGGATGATAACTTCGTACAGGGATTTCAGTACAATCTGGATGCACATCATCAGCAACAGTTCGTTCCATGCGATAATTCCACCAAAGGCAATGGGGAAGAACAGGAGCGAATCGGCTGTTTCACCTACCACTGTGGACCAGATGGCGCGGGCAGAGAAATTCTTTCCCCCACTAGCCAATTTCATCTTGCTCATCACATATGCATTGAGGAACGATCCAACCAGGAAAGCAATCAGACTGGCTATCACAATACGGGGCGCCATACCAAAAACGAAGTTGAAATGTTCCTCGCCTTCCCAAAAAGGTGCAGCAGGGAGCGCTACGGCAATCAGCCCCAACGAAATCACAAAGAAATTCATCGCAAAAGCACTCCAAATGATGAGACGGGCTTTTTTAAAGCCCCACACTTCGGCAATGCAGTCATTGATGATGTACGAAACAGGGAAGACCATCAATCCGGCAGTTACGGCAATTCCGCCTACCTGGATTACTTTGGTTTCGAGAAGATTAGCTGCAATGAGGCATACAGTAAACAGAATGCTCAGCAACATGAAGGGTACAGATACTTTTTCTTTCATCTTTCTTGTTTTTTACGTGGTGTTCTAGAATACACGACCGCTATTCACGGCATCAAATGTTTTTATCGGGGCAAAGATACGACTTTTTCAGAAAACAACTGCGGCGGAAAAGAAGAAAATAAAAAAGGAGATTCCGGTTAGCTCCTCTGAGCACCGAAATCTCCCCTACATATTATAAAGAGTATTAGATATTTCCCTTCTAAATTAGAACTTGTAGTCGATACCCAAACCGAACACCTTGTTGGTACGGCTATATACATCAGTACCAGCTTTTTGTGTTCCGTTGTAACCCTTAGTTCCATTCGGATTCACACGATCAGCAGCAGTTGCTTTGGTGTAGTCACTGTATGTTGTCCAGAAATAAGCAATATTCAACTTCAATTTCGGAGTCAGTTTGATGGCTCCACCGAAACCGATGGAATAAGAGTCACAAGAGAAGCTTGTATCCGACTGGAAATCATCAGCCAAACCGTAATCTGTACGTTGGTAACCGGCACTGAGCGTCAGTTTCTCCATAGCATCCCATTCGGCACCTACCAAGTATTCACTCGTACCACTTGTCAGGAATGTTTGCTTGCCGATATCCGTACCAGGATAATAAGCCATGCCCGCTTGCTTATCAAAGAAGTAGTGATACTCTACTGTAGCACGGAGAGTCGGCAAGAACTCATAGCCTACTGCTGCGGTTAGCAAAGCCGGAATATCATTGGGAGTATTGACCCCATCCTTATAGTCCTTCAATGCACCATCTTCATCACTGTTCTTTTTAGTTTTATTCTCAATGTTCAGATTGGTCATGAATTCATACTTCAATCCCACATTAAACTTGCCAAATTTCACATCAGCACCGATGATAGGAGTAAGTCCCCAACCCGTCTGATCGCAATCAAGCTCAATAGTAGCCAGTTTCAGTCCACCTACTCCAGGTATATCTTTATTCATTGTGGCATTCAGAAAGCCTTCGTAACCACTTTTCACATAATTCATTCTACCACCAGCAAATACAGACAGGTAATCATTTATTTTGTAGCTAGCTCCCAATTGGAGTCCGAAAATATATTGTTTTCCATCCATAGCCGACTCCATAGTATACATATCAGAAGTCACTGGTTGTCCCAATGTAGCAGTCAACTTCGGATTCGTGTAAATCGATGCCATTACTTTGGAATCAAACATGGGTAATCCTGAATCAAAAGAAGCTTTACCACCACCTCCTGTTACCGCAAAGCTACCAGAAATGGTCCAATCGCCTTTCTTATAAGCAGCCTGCGCACTGGGAATGAAAGGAGCAGAAGCCTTTCCTTCATACAAACGATTGATTTGTGTGTTAGGATACGCTGTAAAAGAGGCAGCAATATCACGTGTCTGATAAGCGCTTTGTCCATTCAGCGAAAGATAGAAACCATCCGTCGGAAGAAACGCCAAACCGGCAGGATTGGAGTAAACCCCGTCAATATCTATAGAGGCACCACGGGCAAGCATACGCAAAAAAGAGACATGCTGGTTGGTGTTTGTCAACAAACCACCTGCAAAAGTTGGAATTGAAACAATCAGCATAAAGAAGCTGATCAAAGAAATTTTTCTCATCTAAATCTTTTTTAAGTTATTTTCGCCGCAAAGGTATAACATTATTGCACACAGCAAACGTTTTTGTGCATTTATTTATAGATACCAAGCAAAATATAGGGAAATCCCAACAGTTTCCAACGAAACAAACCTGCCCAAAACTTTAAACAAACTGTAATTCACTCGCGCGAATCATTATATAATGCAAAGGATGCCATTGGATAAAAAGTCGAATTTCATGCTTTCACATTGCAAAATGCCAAATATTATCGTACATTTGCTCAGTTATCTAGTAAAAACACTAACATTAATACTTTGCAAATGAAGAAGATGATGATGGCCGTCGCAGCTGCTGTCCTGGTCAGCGCCTGCGGATCGTCTGCCAAAAAGACGAACGAAGAGAATCCGTTCTTTACGGAATACACCACCCCATTCGGCGTTCCGCCTTTCGAGGAAATCAAAGTAGAACATTACTATCCGGCTTTTATCAAAGGTATGGAGGAACAAGTAGCCGAAGTAAAAGCTATTTGCGAGAACGAGCAAGAAGCCACATTCGAGAACACCGTTGTGGTATTGGATCAATCGGGACAACTGCTGAGAAAGGTAAGCACTGTATTCTTCGGGCTGTCTGGCGCCAATACCAATGATTATATCGACTCGCTGAGCCGCGAACTATCGCCCGTGCTCTCAAAACACAACGATGACATCAACCTCAACCCGCAACTCTTTGCCCGGGTGAAATCATTATACGAGAAGAAAGAAACACTGAACCTCAACAAGGAACAAGCCAAGTTACTGGAAGAGTCCTACAAAGGATTCGTACGTGGTGGCGCCAACTTGCCGGAAGACAAACAAGCCATCCTGCGCCAACTGAACAGCGATCTGTCGACCTTACAACTTACCTTCTCGCAAAACATGCGCAAAGAAACGAATGATTACCAATTGGTGGTCAACGACCGCAAGGCACTGACGGGACTGACAGATGCACAGTTTGCCAGTGCTGAAGCCGAAGCCAAGAAAGCCGGATTGCCGGAAGAGAACTTCGTTTTCAAACTCCAAAACCCCAGCGCGCTGCCTTTCCTGCAAAACGCCGACAACCGCGACCTGCGCAAACAGTTGTTCACCGCTTACATCAACCGTTGTAATAATAACAACGCCCAGGACAATAAAGACATCGTTAAACAACTCGTCAGCAAACGCCTGGAGAAAGCCAAACTGATGGGATATAACGACTATGCGGCTTTCGTACTCGAAGAACGCATGTCGAAAAATGAAACCGCCGTATATGCACTGCTCGACGAACTCTGGACGCCTGCACTGAACAAAGCGAAGGCGGAACTGGCCGATATACAGAACGAAATAAAGAAAGACGGCAAAGGTTTTACAGCCGAAGGTTGGGACTGGTCGTACTACGCCGAATGGGCACGCAAAGCAAAGTTCAACCTCGACGATAGTCAGGTACGTCCTTACCTGAAATTGGAAAATGTACGCGACGGCGCTTACTATGTGGCCAACAAGTTGTACGGTATCACATTCACTCCACTACAAAACATGCCACTCCCCCACCCAGATGCTGAAATTTTTGAGTGCAAAGACAAGGACGGCACACATCTAGGCGTGTTGTATATGGACTACTTCCCACGCGACAGCAAGCGCAGCGGTGCATGGTGCAGCACGTATCGTACCCAAACTTACAAAGACGGCGTACGCGTAGCTCCCGTAGTAACCATTGTCTGCAACTTCAGCAAACCCACCGAAGGCAAGCTGGCTCTGCTCAGCGCCGACGAAGCCAATACACTGTTCCACGAATTCGGTCATGCATTGCACAATCTCTTCAAGGATGTTCACTACTATGGTGTTGCAGGTGTTCCCCGCGACTTCGTAGAACTCCCGTCACAAATCATGGAGCACTGGGTACTGGAACCCGAAGTATTGAAGGTGTATGCCAAACATTACGAAACAGGTGAAGTAATCCCTGCCGAACTGATCGAGAAGCTCGACAAGGCAGGCAAGTACGGACAAGGATTTGCCACTACCGAGTATCTGGCTGCTTCACTTCTCGATATGGACTACCACGTGCTGAAAGCCATGCCTACCAACTTCGACGTACTGGCATTCGAGAACCAGCAGTTATCCAAACGTGGTCTGCTGAAACAGATCCCGCCCCGCTACCGCAGCACTTATTTCAACCATACAATGGGTGGTGGCTATACAGCCGGCTACTACAGCTACATCTGGGCGGAAGTACTCGACTCGGATGCTTACCAGGCATTTGTAGAAACAGGCGACATCTTCAATCCTGAAGTGGCCAATAAATTCCGCAAATATGTCCTCACCCCGGGAGGTATTGACGATGCTATGGATATGTACGTGAACTTCCGCGGCTCGAAACCCAATACAGAACCTTTATTGAAGAACAGAGGACTGAAATAATTGACAATGAACAATGGACAATTGACAATTTTGAGTTGGTAAGCTCACTCTTGAAAGCTGATCATTTTAAATTGGGCGAGGACTAGCGATAGGTCTCGCCCATTCTATTTATAAATGGCAAAAAGCAAATGCTAAACCAGCAACTGTTCATTCCCCTTTATTAACTGTCCATCGTCAATTGTTAAACATTTCCCTCCACTGAGATGTTTTTTAAATATATTCATTTCAAACAATATATTATATGGCATATACCCTTGCATTCTTCGACACAAAGCCTTACGACGAAGTTTCGTTCAACGAGAAGAACAACGAGTTTGGCTTCGAGATCCGTTACTACAAAGGTCACCTGAATAAGAACAACGTAATACTGACCCAGGGCGCTGATGCGGTATGTATCTTCGTAAACGATACGGCCGATGCCGAGATCATCCGCATACTGGCCGCCAATGGCGTGAAACTCATCGCCCTGCGCTGTGCCGGTTTCAACAATGTCGATCTGGCCGCAGCAGCCGAAGCGGGCATCGCCGTGGTACGCGTACCGGCTTACTCACCTTATGCCGTGGCCGAATATACCGTGGCGCTGATGCTCTCGCTCAACCGGAAGATACCCCGGGCCTCGTGGCGTACACGCGACGGCAACTTCTCCCTGCACGGCCTGATGGGATTCGACATGCATGGCAAAACGGCAGGTATCATCGGTACGGGCAAGATTGCCAAGATACTGATCCAGATACTCCGAGGGTTCGGCATGAACATCCTGGCTTACGACCTGTATCCCGATCATAACTTCGCCCGCGAAAATCAGGTGGTATACACCACGCTGGACGAACTTTACCACAGTTCGGACATCATTTCGCTACACTGCCCGCTTACGGAACAGACAAAGTACCTCATCAACGACTACTCCATCAGTAAGATGAAGGACGGGGTGATGCTGATCAATACCGGACGCGGACAACTCATCCATACCAACGCCCTGATCGAAGGACTGAAAAACAAGAAGGTCGGTTCGGCAGGACTGGATGTGTACGAAGAAGAAGGCGATTATTTCTACGAAGACAAGTCCGACCGTATCATCGACGACGATGTGCTGGCCCGTCTGCTTTCGTTTAACAATGTAATCGTCACCTCGCACCAAGCATTCTTCACCCGTGAAGCGCTCGATAATATTGCCGGAACTACTTTGCAGAACATCCGGGATTTTACCAATCATAAACCCTTGCTAAATGAAGTGAAGAAATAAACTTTTCTCTTCGGGCCGGTGTTTGTGCCAAAAACAACAATCATCAAAAAACATTACCAGCAATGAGAAAAGTAATACATAAAGCAGATACCCGAGGACTCACACGAACAGACTGGCTCGACAGCCGTCACACCTTCAGCTTCAACGAGTATTTCAACGCCGAACGCATTAACTTCGGCGCACTCCGCGTGCTGAACGACGACCGCATAGGACCCGGAAGCGGATTTCAGACACATCCCCACAAGAATATGGAGATTGTCACTATCCCCCTGCACGGTACCGTGAGACATGGAGACAGCAAGAAGAACAGCCGCACCATCACCGTGGGCGATATCCAGGTGATGAGTGCGGGAACTGGCATCTTTCACAGCGAAGTGAACGATAGCCAGGAGGAAGTGGCCGAGTTCCTGCAAATCTGGATACTCCCCAATGAACGGAACAAACGTCCGTTTTACCAGGACTACAGCATCCGCGAAATAGAAAAGGAAAATGAGCTCACTCCCATCATCGCACCTGACGGAAGCGCCGCAGCCTCCCTTTGTCAGAACACATGGTTCTCTATCGGGAAAGTAAAAGCAGGAAATACACTGGATTACAGCATCCATCAGAAAGACGGAGGTATATATATCTTCGTCATAGACGGAGAAGTAAAAGTGGCAGATACCGTGCTTTCGTTCCGCGACGGAATAGGTATCAGTGAGACCAATTCTATTAATATGGAAACCTTACAGGATTCGCAGATCCTGCTCATAGAGGTCCCAATGCGTTCGAACATATGAAATTCAACCTCGCCGACATACGACAGGAATACCTCAAAGGCGGGCTAACGAAAGGCGACTTGCCCGACAACCCGCTTTTGTTCTTCAGCAAGTGGCTGCAGGAAGCCATCGATCGGAACGTGCACGAACCCACGGCAGTGCTTGTAGGTACGGTATCGCCCGAAGGCACACCGGCCACACGCACCGTACTGCTGAAAGCCTTGCGCGACGGGCAATTCATTTTCTACACCAACTACAACAGCCGGAAGGGACAGCACCTGGCACAAAACCCAGCCATCTCGCTCTCTTTTGTGTGGCACCAGCTGGAACGTCAGGTTCATGTGGAAGGAACAGCCGTCAAAGTATCGCCCGAGGAATCGGATAGCTACTTCAAGACTCGCCCGTACCTGAGCCGCATCGGTGCACGTATCTCCCCTCAAAGCCGATCCATTGGCAGCCGTATACAACTGGTACGCGCCTTTATGCGGGAGTCGGCCTTATGGATGGGAAAAGAAGTGGAGCGTCCGCAGCAATGGGGCGGATATGCGGTAACCCCTACCCGTGTCGAGTTTTGGCAGGGAAGAGCCAACCGGTTGCACGACCGCTTCCTGTACACGCTCCGTCCGGATGGAAGCTGGGAGTTGGAAAGGCTGGCACCTTAGCCGGTTTACAATTGCACGATTTTCGATTAGACGATTTTCGCCGGCTGTTCATCGACCGAGAAGGTCTTTTGGTCTATAACTACATAAATTGCCTCATCGTAAATCGTGCAATTGTAAATTATAAATCGTATCATTGCACACAGAAAATCGTTTAATCGTAAATCATCCAATCGTAAATGAAACTACATTATATATATCATAGCGGTTTCGCCATTGAAGCAGAAGGAGTAACCATCATCATTGATTATTACAAAGACTCCTCGGAAACAGTACACAACCAAGGTATTGTACACGACTATCTGTTGCAGAAACCCGGAAAGTTCTACGTGCTCTCCTCGCACTTCCACCCCGACCACTTCAACCGCGAAGTACTGGCATGGAAAGAGCAACGTCCCGATATTCAGTACATCTTTTCCAAAGACATCCTGCGTCACCGCCGTGCTTCTCAGGAAGAAGCCACTTATATAAAGAAAGGTGAATCGTATGCCGATGAATCGCTACGCATTCAGGCGTTCGGGTCTACCGATGCGGGTATCTCATTCCTCATACAAATGCAAGACGTGAGTATTTTCCACGCAGGCGATCTGAACAACTGGCACTGGAGCGAAGAGTCTACCGAAGAAGAGATCCGCAAAGCCAACGGCGACTTTCTGGCTGAGCTTGCCTACCTGAGAAAGAGTATTTCGGCCATCGATCTGGTGATGTTCCCCGTCGACCGCCGAATGGGCAAAGATTACACAAAAGGTGCCAAACAATTTATCGAACAAATAAAAACTACTATATTTGTACCCATGCACTTCGGCGAGGATTATGAAGGAGGCAATGCCTTCCGCCCGGAAGCCGAAGCCGGTGGATGCCACTTTATCAGCATTACCAACCGGGGACAAAGCTTTGAAATCAATCCATAAAAATAGAAGTTATGAACAAACTGACGCAAATTTTACTTGTAGCAATCTTATGCCTCACATCGGTTTCGGTGAAGGCTCAGGACAGAGACGATAGCAGATACCTGGCAGGAGCTGTTCCCGTAGTGGACGGTAAGGTAGTCTTCTCGAAAGAATTCAGCATACCCGGCATGTCGAAAGAAAAGATATTCAGCCGGATGAATGCTTGGCTCAATGAAAATTTAAAGAAGAACAATAACGAGAACAGCCGCGTGGTTTTCACCGATGAAGAAAAAGGGATCATTGCCGGCGTTGGCGAAGAATGGATGGTATTCAAGGCGATGGCTTTGATGCTCGACCGTACGTTGATCAACTACCAGGTTACCATTAACTGCAAGCCTGAGAAGTGTACAGTAGAACTTGAAAAAATCAAATACACCTATCAGGAAAATGAGAAATATGTGGCCGAAGAGTGGATCACCGACCAATATGCCCTGAACAAGGCAAAGACCAAAATGGTACGCGGCCTTGCCAAATGGCGCATCAAGACAGTAGACTTTGCCGATGCGTTGTTTGCAGAAGCAGCCCAAGCCCTGGGTGCGCCGGAAAACAAACCGGCTGCTGAGAAACCTGTCGTAAAACAAACTCCCGCAACAGCCAACAGTCCGGTAGTAATCAGTACTGCTACAACAGGAACTCCCGCGACAGCTACAACTCCGGTGATTGTCGGCAGCGAAATGCCGGGTTATAAATCCGTCGCACCTGCCGATGTTCCTAAAGATGCCATTCAGCAAGGTAAAGGCAAGGTAGTGATCGTTATCGGTAAAGACGCATTCAACATGTCAATGATGACAGCCGACGCAGGTGGATCGCTGAGCACAATGTCGGGCAAACCGGTTATTTTATGCTACTTGGCTCCCGAACAACCATACGAACAAATGGCAAAAGCAGAAACTTACACCATCAGGTATTATCCAGCCGGCCAGAGCGAACCTTCGGTGATTCTGGAATGTAAGAAAATGCCGTCACAAGGCGTGGAAGGTCAACCGCACGCATATGTAGGCGAGATCCTGAAAGCATGGATGAAGTAGATCATTTTTAATTCCTATTTTTTAGTTCCTCATGGAAATCAAAAGTAAATTCGACCATTTCAATATCAATGTAACGGATCTGGAACGCAGCATGGCTTTCTACGAGAAAGCGCTCGGTCTGAAAGAACTCCGCCGGAAAGAAACAGCGGACGGTTCGTTCATCCTCGTCTACCTGACAGACAATGCCAGTCCCTTTGCGTTGGAACTCACCTGGCTGAGAGATCATAAAGACGCCTACGAATTGGGTGAGAATGAAAGCCATCTCTGCTTTCGGGTAGCGGGCGATTACGATGCCATCCGCCAATATCACAAAGAGATGGATTGTGTTTGTTACGAGAACCACAAGATGGGCTTGTACTTCATCCACGATCCGGACGATTATTGGATTGAGGTACTTCCGGAACGGTAAAAGACGCAATTCGCACTAAATCAAAAAGGGTCTCACTGAGTTTTCGTTTAAATCACGCTACTCAGTGAGACCCTTTTATTATTCCCTATCCATATCCCCCACTTCTTATCCGTACGCCCAACTCCTCCATATCGATGAAGAAACCGGTTCATCTCGCTCGTGGGGACAGTCAATTACTTTGTCTTATGCCGGTTGGCACGCTTCCGTTTGAACTCCGCCTTCATCTTGGCGGCGCCCGAACCGTGCGCTCCTTTAATATAAGAAGTCTTCTTGGCCTTCGTTTTGATCTTGTTCTTCTCGTTTTCCGGTTTCTCTTTCGCCCCTTTGAAAACGATACCACCCATCATTGCATCTTCTATACTCATATCATCTTTTCATTAAATTCCATTATTCCGGTGGCAAAGATAGCTGTTTTCCATGAATTATCTATCTTTGTAACCCGTAACAAAATACAACTGCCGATGAATACCTCACTGCTTGCACCCGACAAAGACCCGATGGGAGCTGCCATAGCCGATTACTTTGAACACCGCTCTGCCCGGAAATTACGGGTATTCTCCTCTCAATTCGACGAAGACGAGATGCCTGTCAAAGACCTCTTCCGCTCCCTCCCCGCCATGCCGTCGTTGGAACGCACTGCTTTGGAACGTGCTTCGGGCCGGATACTGGACGTAGGCGCCGGAAGCGGATGCCATGCGCTGGCTTTGCAGGAGATGAGCAAGGAGGTATGTGCCATCGACATCTCCCCCCTATCTGTGGAAGTGATGAAGAAGCGCGGCGTGCAGGACGCCCGCCTGGTCAACCTGTTCGACGAGCGTTTTGATGAAACATTCGACACTATTTTAATGCTGATGAACGGAGCTGGTATCGTCGGAAAGCTGGAGAATATGTCTTCTTTCTTCCAACGCATGAAACGATTGCTGCGCCCGGGTGGTTCCATCCTGATGGATTCCAGCGACCTGCGTTACCTGTTCGAGGAAGAAGACGGGAGTTACCTTATCGACCTGGCCGGCGATTATTACGGCGAGATCGACTTCCGGATGCAATACAAAGAGATCAAAGGTGACACGTTCGACTGGCTGTATGTCGACTACCAGACACTCAGCCTTTATGCTTCAGAATGTGGCTTCCAAACCGAACTTCTCAAAGAAGGTAAGCACTACGACTACCTGGCGCGACTGTTTCTATAACATAGAGATGGCCTTAGCCGGACACAACTGTACGCACAGCCCACACGAATCGCAAGTCTCCCGGTTCACACGGCGGGCAGTACCGGAAGCATTGGGTGCAATGGCATCGAAGAAGCAAACCTTCTGGCACTTACCGCAATTCCGGCATCTACTCTCATCAATCTGGGAGTAGGTAGAAGGATCGTTGGTCAATTCTTCCACCGATTTTATTTTATCCAAAGCCATGCCGCGGATCTCTTCCAACGAAGTATACCCTTTCGCATCCATCCACTGGTTAAGATCGTCCAACATACGGGCGATGCTCTCGTACCCTTCCCACATGACGGATGTGCAAAGTTGTACCGTAGAAGCTCCCAACATAATGTATTCGATGACATCCCGGTAATTCATGGCTCCACCCGAAGCTGAGATAGGCAATGATGTGTACCTGGCCACTTCCGAAAGATGCTTCATGACGATGGGTTTGATAGCCGGACCGGAATAACCTCCGTACGCCTTCAGGTAAGGAATACCCGTTTCGATATCTACCCCAGTGAACGAGCTCACGGTATTACTGATAGTTAATCCGTCGGCTCCGGCGGCCTGACAGGCACAGGCAAATTCCAGCATATGCCCTGTATTGGGTGTTACCTTGATGGTGACCGGATGGTGAGAAACCGACTTGGCAGCCCTGATCTGGTCACAGGTCAGATCGAACTCCTTTCCTATATTAATACCCACATAATCTTTCGGCATGGGACATGACACATTCAGCTCGAACAGATCGACCAGACCGGTCGACTGAATCCGTTCGATGAGTCGGGCAGTATCATCCGGATCGGGCAAAGCCATAACGCTCAGGTGCATAGTCGCTCCTGCCTCCCGTACGGCTACCAAGTCCTTGGTAAGCCATTCATCCAACTTCTTATTCGAAAACATCTCGATATTGACCATCCCCATCGGGTGTCCGTTGTGGCGCAACACATGTAGTCGGCCACCGGTGGGGTTCTTTCCCCAATCGGGGATATCGCCTATTGTTTTGGGAATGACGCCTCCAATTCCGGCGCGGCAGGCTTTCAGAAGAGCCTCCCCATTGTGACCGGGTGTGGCAGAAGCCAATACTAAAGGATTCGGATAATGAACTCCGCAATACGTAACACTCAAATTTGCCATGTTTTTATATTTTATAGTTAACCAGTCACCCAAACACTATTTATCCGGTGATATTTCTACAAAAATAAAGAAATTCCCATACACTTCATGGTTTTCATAGTAAACATTCTAAAAAAAGACTACTTTTGCAATGTTGACTTGAAAGATATCCTTATGACACTTAAAAAAATCACATTATTTATCACCCTCTTCCTGTTTTGTATGGGATGCACGGGACCTGGTACACAACAAACCGAGCAGAATAAGAACAAACAGACATATGCTTCGCTGGACGACGCACGACAAGCACGCTTTGCAGTGATCACCGGTAATTTGCACGACAAGTACATCACCGCAAACTTTCCCGATGCTACTCCAATGCGTTATGATACATACCCCGACATTACGATGGCGCTGGATGCAGGAAATGCCGATGTGGCCTGTGTGGAAGGAGTGGTATACGAGGTATCGCAAAAGAAAACTCAAAAATACGAGGTGCTAGGCACACTGTTCGACGATCCGTACGGATTCGGATTCAATAAGAAAGATGCCGGCCTGTGCGCACAATTCAATACCTTCCTTGCCTCGGTGCAGGCCGACGGCACACTGAAAGAAATGGAAGATCGTTGGATAGGACAATATGAAACAGCGCAGATGCCCGACTTGGGCTCTTTCCCAACCGGCAAACCGCTACGTGTAGGATGTTGCGGCGCCACAGAAGTATTCGACTTTATTTCCGATGGACACAATGCGGGATTTGACATCGAACTGGTGACTCGCTTCGCACACAGTATCGGTCGCCCGGTGGAGTTCATGACCATCAACTTCGGTGGACTGATAGCAGCACTCTCTTCTGGCAAGGTGGACGTGATCTGCTCGGCCATCACCATCAGCGACGAACGGAAACAGAAAATCGATTTCTCGGAACCTTATTACATCAGCCAGTCGATAGCCATCGTGTTGCGCGACCGTCATGCCGGAAGTTTGTTACGGGACGGAAGCGATGTAGCTACCTCGAAAGTGGCAGTAATGACCGGCACCACCGGAGAGATGTACATCCGCGAACATTATCCCACAGCTACCATTCAGGATTTTGACGATGTAAATGATGCCATCCTTTCGCTCACGACCGGAAAGAGCGACTATGTAGCCACTACTTACACCACCGCCTTAATGGGCGCCCGTAAAAATCCCGAACTAGCCGTACTCCCCCAGAAATTCAACAAAGCCTCTAACGGCATTGCCATCAGTAAAAGTAACCCTCAACTACTGGAGCAGGTCAATAATGCATTGACTATCCTGCGGAAAGACGGCACCCTGGATGCCGTGATATCCCACTGGGTACGAACCGATGGGTCGGACTATCCGGAGGTAGATGAACCCGAAGTCTCTACCGGTGAGCCACTGCGCGTGGGTATATCGGCCAACCGCGAACCGGTCTGTTTCATCCGCAACGGCCATTACACAGGACTGGATTGTGAGCTGATCCGCCGCATCGCCCATCAAATGGGTCGCCGGGTGGAATTTGTCGACATGAAATTCTCGGCACTGATTGCCGCTCTGGAATCCAAACGTGTCGACTTGCTGATATCGAATATCACTCCTACGGAAGAAAGACGCAAAAGGGTAAATTTCTCAGACGGTTACTTTGAGAACCCCGACGTATTGCTAATACACAAGGGGGCCGCATACAGTGAAGCACCGGTACAGAAAAGCTGGTTCTCCAGTATCAAAGATAGTTTCTACAACAACCTGATACTGGAAAAACGTTACCTGATGGTAGTCGAAGGGCTATGGCAAACATTACTGATTACTTTCTTTGCCGGCATACTGGGAACGCTGTTCGGTGGTATCATCTGCGCCATGCGCATGAGCAGCAGATGGATATTCAACTCCTTCGCACAAACCTACATCAGCGTCATCCGGGGTATACCGGTACTGGTACTGCTCATGATTCTTTTCTATGTCGTATTTGCCTCCTCGGGACTAAACGCAACACTGGTTGCCATCCTCACCTTCTCGCTCAACATGGCTGCTTACTCAAGCGAGATGTTCCGCACAGCCATCCTGAGTGTAGACCGTGGACAGAAAGAAGCCGGAATCGCTCTGGGATTCACCTCGGTACAGACCTTTATTTACATTATCCTGCCGCAAGCCATCCGCATGGTGATGCCCGTGTATAAAGGCGAACTGATTTCGATGCTCAAAATGACATCCGTGGTGGGTTATATTGCGGTGGTAGACCTCACCAAAGCTTCGGACATCATCCGTTCGCGCACGTTCGACGCTTTCTTCCCGCTGGTTCTGGTGGCAGTGATTTACTTCCTCTGCGCCTGGTTATTGGGATTGGGACTGGATGCGTTGAACCGGAAAGTAGCAAAGTAGAAGAATGGCCATTTAGATATTTTAAAGAATCTGATAAAAAACCGTCATTTGTTAGTGGAAATTATATGTTTTCTTTATATTTGCCAAATACACTTTGATTATGAATATATATAATTTCAACTGGGAGCAGTTGGGAAACATTACCGAAGGTCGTCCCAACTTAGGAGAAACCACTGCTGTGGCTGTTTACAGGCTGATGCAGTACACTATGAGAGCAGTTTTGGAAAAAGAATATGGTGACAATCAAACCAAAGCATTGCTTGTGCAAGCCGGACGTCTGGCCGGACAAGAATTCTGCAAAAACATGTTGGACACAAGTCTGCCGCCCAACCAATTTCTGGCACATCTTCACCAGGTGCTGATAGACTTATCAATAGGAATCGTAAAAGTGGAAGAGTCGGACTTCGACGCACTCCGATTCGTGGTAACCATAGCCGAGGACTTAGACTGCTCGGGGCTTCCCATCAAAGGCATCACTGTTTGCGATTACGACGAAGGTTTGCTCGAAGGCATATTTGAGGTATACACCGGACGTAAGTTTGTAGCCAAAGAGATCGACTGCTGGACCACAGGTGAGCGCGTATGCCGCTTTACCATCGATGCACAATAAATTCATAACGCTGCTAATACAATGGGGGAAACTAATAAACATCTCATTTCCCAGCTAACCGATATGGTAGACCAGCTCTTATCAGGGAATGGCCAACCACTTGCTCTCATGAAGCCACCCAATCCATCAGGAGACCCTGAGATCGACGCTCTTGCCGATAAGATCTGGACTTTGAATGAGCAATATCGTCAATTCCGCACGTTTATTCTCGACCTGGCTGCGGGGAAGTTGAACACATATCCTCCCCGTGGGAACTCCTTTGCTGCTCCATACAAGCAACTGCATTCCGACCTGAAACATCTTACCTGGCAAATACAGCAAATTGCCGACGGAGACTACAGTCAGCAGGTGACTTTCTCCGGCGACTTCGCGCTGGCTATCAACAAAATGATTCTCGATCTGCGGGAACGGCGCACGTTGTCCGATCTGCTCCGGGAATCGAACCAGACAAAAGACAAATTGTTCTCCATCATTGCGCATGATCTCAAGAATCCGTTCAACACGATGGTAGGCATGAGTAATCTGTTGATAGACGAAGTGGAAGCAGGACGCATGGAGAACATCCCGGAGTTAGCCAAAGCCATACAAGAGGCAGGTTCGAGCGGGTACGCTCTGCTCATCAATCTGCTGGAATGGTCGCGCTTGCAATCGAACAGAATCATCGTATCGCTTGCACCGGTTAACCTGCGCACCATCATTCTTGGTAATATCCACTACCTCACTCCTACCGCCAAGGCCAAAGAAATCGCTATACGCTATGCCGATGTGGACGAATATCCGCTAACCTCCGACAGTAATATTCTGAACACCATCCTTCGCAACCTGATCAGCAATGCGATCAAATTCTCTTACCCGGCCAGTAAGATAGAGGTGTGCGTAAACGGCACGCCGGAAACCTACCGGGTTTCTGTCAGGGATCACGGTGTGGGAATACCGGAGGAGACTATGAGCAAGTTATTTCGTATTGATGCACAGAAGTCTACCCGGGGCACGAGCTACGAAGAAGGCACCGGACTTGGGCTGGTGCTCTGTAAGGAGTTGATTGAGAAGATCGACGGCGAAATAGAAGTGGAAAGTACCTGTGGGAAAGGAAGTACCTTTACCATCAGCATCCCCATCAATTAGCAAAACGAATCAGCCCGATAAAAAAAAATTCGCCTTGAAGAGCCTGACAACAAAACCATTTATCCAGTGAACAATAATAAGGAGTACAACAAATTCGGCGATACCTTTTATTACAAGTCAATCCGGCTAGGTGCTAAATATCCATCAAATCTTTGGTGGAAATTGTAACCGAAGACATTAAGAGAATGATTGAGATAAGAAACAAGGCAGTTCTGTAATTCCCTTCCTCTGCTTTAGCAAGCACGGGTTAAACCATTGGTTTCCAAGCGTGAAGTTTCTATATCCAACCGTGTTCTCAAATGCAATCAGTCGGAAAGCCTTCTCTCCACCCGGATGTACAACCCTCCCAGACCCGGATGGAGAGCGGTTGTACACCCGGATCCAAGAGAGTTGTACATCCGGGTGGAGCAAGAAATTTCCAGGTTCGAAAACAAAGCTTAGATACCGTAAAACGAACATATCCCGGTTGGATAATAAAAGAATGCAAGGTTCTTACGGAATACAAGACTTTTGTATTCGGCCGCATACTGTATAAAAAGCATCGGGGTGCGTATGAGGTGCGTAAGAGAAATCACCGCCTCTTACGCACCTCTAAGGTCGATGAACAAAGGGTTTGAGCACAGGTGCGTAAGTGCGTGGGTAGTTTTTCAAACTTCTGGGGAAAAATGCCGCCGGTTTATAAATCTCATCAAACAACATACCCCGAATTCTCAAGCATCCTCCGAAGCGAATCCGTATTGAAACCCCGGTTATACTCCGTATTATCCTCCGTATCCCGTGGATTGGCGCCTGCCTCCGCATAAAGCTGGTTAATACCCGCCAGCAGAGACATTTCCGTTACCTCATGCACATTCATAGACCGCGTAGGACGAACAACCAACAAAGCAACTGCTGCAATCTTACACAACTCAGGCGTAGAAATAGCACCATAACCACACAGAGGCGTACCTTCCACAGGAGTACGGCGCATCGCAGCCATAGCTTCCACACGATAATCCTTCGCACGAAATATTTCCGTAGCGATCTCCTCGTAACTGTGTTCGGGGCCAATAGGCTCCACACAATAATACAGCTCCAAACCGGCAGTACAAATAGCATCGAGCGTTTGGACACGTTGCTCCACCGGCGCACCGGTAGCTATACCTTCACGCATACGCACGATATGGTAAGCACCGGTAAAACCAGCCTCCTTCAGTTGGCGGGCTGTCGGCAAGTCAAAATCGCCGATGTTGGCAACGAGACGAATCTCAGAAGGGATATGCGGACGAACGGCTTTCCCGATTTCGATAAACCTCTCCACCGGATAATCGGCAGTGGTCATCAGGAAAATGTCATTGGCACGCTCGGCTACCAGTTGCTTGATGCCTTCGACAACCTCTTCCGTACTTTTCTGCCAGTGATTGGGCAATACATAATGTCCGGCGGCCATCGAGCAGAAGTCACAATTAATAGAACATGGCTCGGCATTAATACCGATCTGGGCAAAGATATACCCCTTGTTGCCAAACGTTTCTTCGCTATATTTCCGCGCCAGATACAACAGCCGGTAATACTCGGCGCTTGTAGTTCCCACCGATAACAGCTTTACAACTTCTTCTTTACTCAATTCGGCTCGCGCCTCGATTTTACCAAATAGTTCATTCATAATCATAGATGTGTTTCATTTATAATTGTTCGCACCGATCTCCTGACAAAAACGGTGACGCATACGACAAAAAAGACCGTAAACAGAAAGGCTAGTAGCCATACCGATATACCGGCATTCATGAAGGTTATACTCACGCCGATAAGTGAGCTGATAACTCCCGTGGCAATCGCATACAGGGGAACGAACAGATTCTCTTTGTAAAGGATCCGCTCTATCTTCTTATCCGTAAAGCCAAGAGTACGATACAATCCAATCTCCCGATAACGGGCGGACAAATTCTTACGGATCACAATGATAAAACTCATGATGCCTACCAACAGTCCTAAGCCCCCCAACGATAGGAAGATAGTCAAGTATGTGTCGGTTACGGTATTAAATTGCTTCAACCGTCCGTTGGTGGTGGAGACTCTTATGCCGTATTCGTTCAAAGCCTGTGAGAGCAGTGCCTTCACTTCCTCCTTTCCGGTCTCCTTGGTTTGAAGGAGAAACACCTCGCTTCCGGTGGTTTCTTCCCATATTTCGGAGAAGAGTTTCCGGTCCATCAGGATGTTTCCCTGAAAGATTGAATTGGATATCGTTCCTACCAGTCGAATGGGAACCGTTTGCCCGCGGCCGTTCTCGTACCAAAGAGTGTCTCCCACGTTCATCATAAGCCCCCAAGTGAGTACGGTCGCATCTACCAGAGCAGGGTACACATCTCCTTCTCGTTTTTGCATCTGCCCGAAAACTCCTTCCCGGTCAAGAGAATATATGTTTTGCTCGATCTGAAAATCACTGGTTTCCAAGGCATTCATATCCAATCCTAAGACGGTGGGAGTCGACACTTTATTCAGGTTGAGACAACTGGCATCGTCGGCGCTGTAACGGAGGCATTGCAAAATTTCCGTATCATCGGGCAGGTCAGTGAGCGACAGTTTTTCCTTTCCTTCCTTTGTGGACATATTGTAAAACACAGGCACGGAGCTTTCACACCAGAGAGTAAAGCCACCGGTTCCGGTACGTAGCTGGGAACTGTCGGCAAAACCCTTCCGGTTTAGCCCGACGGAGAAAACGATAAACACCCCGATGGCAAGAGCAAAAAACGAGAGAACAGCTTGCTTTTTATTGGCAAAGAGAGTGCTCCACAGGAGTTTGTCCATACTGAAAGCTCTGGAAGTCATGGAACCATTACAACAAATCACATAGTCCCCCCATAGTGCAGCCGTTCCTATACATATTACTCCAATAATCACAAAAAGAGTAACCGAATGCAGATAAAAGAGATTGATGCCAATCGTTATCATAGCTAACAGAGTGGAAATGCAAGCAAGGGATTTCTTCCATTGCAGGGACTGCCGCAAAGGCCGCTGCAAGATCGGTTGTGAAGGCTGCTTCTTGTCCTTCAAATTCCCTAAGATAGTCCAGTATAGAAGCCCCAGAGAAAGAAGGATACCCACAAGAAAACCCGATACAACAGTAGTCACAGAAGGATAGACCGAGAACCCATCCGTATGCGTAGCCCCTTTCCAAACGTTGCCCAACAACCACAGGTTGAGACAGGTGTAAAGCAGCCCGGAAACCACTCCAACCATAGAAGCCAGCAGAACAACCGGAGCAGACTCCCGCCAAAAGATCTGTGCAATCCGTTTCCGGGTATATCCCAACGCTTTCAGGAGGTCCACCTCTCCCCTTCGCTGATAAAGCATCTCCGATATTGGTATCAACATAAGCAACAGGGCCGACACGATAATAAAGAAACCGAGTGCAAGGAAAAGCCCCGAAAAATCAACCCCATTCATGGCTGCATACAATCCTTTATCACGCGGATGAATAACCTGAATGCCGAACATATCAGCCGTAAGTGCAGAAAAGTCAGAACCGACGGCTAATGCCGAAGTACCAAGATCATCAGTAGTCGTCGGAATACGTATGGCAGTTGCACTGCCGTAAGCATTGCCCCAATCAGCGGCCACCGCATCGTAGGCAATAATCGCTTTAGGAGTATTGCGATAAAGCTCCCAATATTTTTCATCTTCATCCGTAATCAGGTCCATGTTAATAGGCAGGTCGCTATCCCAATCTGTACATCGCTCCACATCGGACAGCCCCGGAAAGTCAGCGCTCAGTGTCTTATCTTCTTGTAGTTCGCTTAGGGGGACGATGGCTTTTACCTGCAAACACACCGTATCAGTCTTCAACGTTTTCAGATCGTGCGAAGTAAAATAACTGATCCGAATACGATCGCCGATCTTGGCTTGCAATCGCTTGGCGGAATAATCCGAGAGAATGACGTCGTCCTTCCCTAAAGCTCGACCTTTGTACTGGTCGGCCGCCGTGACGAAAGAGTAAGGAATAGTCGCCCCATCCCGTTCGATGGAATTGGCAAGATAGGAAAACAGGCGATTGGAATCCGGATGGCGAAGGCAGATCGTTTCCACCACTTTATCCTGTAAGAACACACGGTCTGAGATGATCTCCGTGAAACCTTCCTGCCGATTTACCGAAAGCCCGGAGAAAGAAGGCTTCCACGCCTGTTCCAGCTCGTCGGCAGCTATCAGTTGGCTGGCAAGTATCAGATTTACTTTTCCTTTCAGCCCAAGGGCTTCGGCCAGCTCCGCCCGGTCGACAAACACATTGAACGGCAGCACCTGTTCGTTCTTCATGCTGATGTTGCCACCCTCTTCCACCCCGGCTAGCCCTTCAAAAGCAAGGCGCATGCTGGTGGTATAGTTTTCGGTCACGAAAAGCGAGCCCGACGGAACCAATCCCGATGCCGGCAAACGAAGCACGAGCGCATCCGGATCGTTCTGTCCCAACTCTTTACGCAAAGCGGCATTGATCCGGGCAGCCCCTTTGGACACAGACAGGTCGTTCACTCCCCAGACAAACACTGGGATCAGTTGACCGTTTTGAGAAAGAAAGCCATTGGTGAGCAGGATTCCTCTTGCCCGACCGTCGAACAGCGGTGCTTCCGCCAACTCCTCTGATAGATATGAGTGACGGGAGAAGATGATCGTTTGCGTATCTCCCAGCCGTTCGGCGACCCGCTGCACCAACGTAGTCCGCACAGAATCGCCGATGACCATACTGCCCACAATTACGGTGACGGTGATCAGCGTGGCAAGGAATACCAGCCGGTAATAACGGGTATAAAAGCGGATGTTCTTGTATGTCAGTCCCCGGAAATTCACTGCAATCGACCTTCTTTAAGCATAAGTACACGATGAGCCACAGACGACACTTCATCCGAATGGGTGACCATGAGGATCGTCGTCTGCAAGTTCTGATTGATCTCGGAGAAGAGAGAGGCAATGTTTATCGCGTTCTCCCGGTCCAGTTGCCCGGTAGGTTCATCCGCCAGCAGCAACAGCGGCTTCATGATCAGCGCCCTGCACACGGCCACTCGACTCGCTTCTCCACCGGATAAGGTATGCGGATATTGATGGGCTACTCCATCGATGTGAGTGAGTTCCATCAAGTGGTGGGCGTATTCTATCTCTTCCTCGCCAGCCTTGGAGCGATAGGCAAGTACGGGTAATAAGATGTTCTCCAAGGCTGTATATTGCGGCAGCAGCCGATGATCCTGAAAGACGAAACCGATCTGCTTGTTCCGGATCAGCGAATAATCGATTCCCAGAGCGGTTAGTTCCATCTGATCCAAAAGATAACTGCCACTATCCGGTACAAGAAGCGTGCCTAGAATGGACAGTAAAGTCGTTTTTCCCGAACCCGAAGCGCCTTTTATCGCCACAAATTCGCCCCGGCGGACTTCCATATCCACTCCCTGCAAAACGTTATTCAGCCGGTTTTCACCATCCTGAAAACTCTTTTGTATGTTTTTCAGTCGAATCAGTGTCATAAGTTTATTTGTTTTTTCCGAAACAAAACAAGGTACCTTTCGCTGTGAGAATCATAAAATGATCTTTAATGATGGCGGGAGAACCTATGATTTGCTCCCCGGCATCGTATTCCCACAGAAGCTTTCCCGAATCCGCATCTAAGATAGAAACAATTCCGGTCTTTGTACATATAATTACCTTATCTTTACATATTACCGGCGAACTTTCTCCCGCAGACCCTTTCAGCAGGTATTTCCAATTCAGTTTTCCATCGGCACGGTTCATAGCATGCAGGCTCCTGCCACCGGAAAGAAAATAACAGGCTTTATCGGAGACGGCAGGGACAGAGACAAACGATCCGTTCTCGCCTTCCTCAGAGGCCACTTTCTGATGACGGGTGATCTTTCCGTTGTCCAACGTGAGTTCATAGATAGTACCCGAGTAATCGCCCACGTAACAAACGTCGCTCCTGATGGCGGGAGAAGCAGGCACATACGCATCGAGCAATAAAGAATCGGTCTGAATACCCGTTTGGCAATCGATGATGCGTACCCAGGCATCGCACCCGCCAGAAACAACATGACCTTTCCACAGAGCGGCGGCACCGTTCAGGTAATAACCTGAAGCAAAGCGACTTATTTCTTCACCGTTCTTTGCATCGAGGCAATAGAGATAATTGTCGTAACTGCCGAATATGATCGTTTTACGTCCGCCATCGTTCATGATATTGGGGGACGCGGAGACTTGTCCCATCGTCTCGTAACTCCAGATAATTTCTTTCCGGGTCAGCGAAATAGCTGTCATAAATCCGTCGATGCGTCCGATGTAAAGGGTCGAGTCATAGACCATCGGGGTGGCTTCCACGGCGGTTTTCAGATTGTATTCGAAAACCAGTTCTCCACGGATATCCACTCCGCGGATCAACCCTCTTTTGTCACACCAATACGTTGTTTCATTGTCTACGATTGGGGAAGACGAGGTTCCGGTTTCACCTTTATACGTCCATAGAAGGACGGGATCTTCGGGTAATTTCATATCTGTATAACCACTCAGGGAAGGGTCTCCACGGAATAGTTTCCAATCCCGGTTTCCGGAGACGGACAGGTCTGAACCGCCGGAACAGGACAACATGAAGCAGATGATGAATAGGAAAAACGGTTGTTTCATTGGATTTCTTTTATGATTATCCGGATATTTCCAGTTTTCGCACGTGAATTAGATTCGGAACTCTCTCATGGTACAAATATAGCGAAAGTAGAGAGCAGGGCAAAGGGAAAACAAAGTTTTCACCGGAGTTATGCGGAGACATAGCCGATATTTTATTTACTCAAGTTTCGGAAGTAGATTTCATCCGGTTTCGCCAATGCCTCATTGACTATGACCCAATCAGCGGACTCTTGAGATCATTTTGACTAAAGAGAGTAACAAAAACTGTAAAATTCTTATTCAATTCCTTGACAAACGGCTTTTGGTTTTGTATATTTGCGAAAGGATCAGCCATTTAAACGTATGTATATGTATAATAACAGAACATTTCATCTTGCCAATTGGGTAAAAAATATTAAACTCTCCCTTAGGGAGTAGGCTTATTATATAAGTATATGACGAGAGCGGGGATAGTACATGCGTGTGCTATCCCCGCTTTTTTGTTTACAAGACTAACAAAAGTGTAGTACAGTTGAGTTGTTCGTGTACTACACGCAAGTTACGGATGTAGCACAATTCACTCCACCGTGTAGTACACGAACAACTCAACTGTACTACACTGTGACCTTTACTGTACTACACATGACTTTGGGGAAGTGTTCACTACTCAAAACAGAAGATTCCTTACAAGATCGCTTTTGTCCTGATGGTTCATCGGAAGATTTCGGATTCTTAATTCCAGACAATACGAAAAGGAAAAAATTACACATATAAAGCAGCAAATGAACAATGCAGAAACCGCATGAAATCTACTTCCGAAACTTGAGTTATTTATTATCAAAACCGGAACCATTCTACACCTGAACTTATTTATCGGTATAGGCGCTTTGTAGGCTGAATGTTTAAACAAAAAATATAATCACACTTTATTCTATGTCCATGTATCTAAATATAATCTGCTTTCTAACTGAAGAGTAAGCAGAGAAGTAACCAAGGCTGCCATTGGTGAAATTACTTATCGGATTGGCTGATGCGTCTCCACTTATAGCCAAAGAATTGAGGTAATCG
>JAVBVD010000028.1:0-19103 GCA_031554635.1 Bacteroides sp. | reverse complement strand
GCGTTGTTCGATAACTGACACCTAAGGCAATCAAAAGTTCTCTTAGCGGAGAGAGAGGGATTCGAACCCCCGGAACCTCGCAGTTCAACGGTTTTCAAGACCGCCGCAATCGACCACTCTGCCATCTCTCCAAACTCCTTTATCAGAAGTACTTTCCTTTGAAAGCGGTGCAAAGGTACGTAACTTTTTCAAATCTACAAGTCTTTCCAAAAAAAAATCGCAAAATAATTGTACTTTTGCAAAAACTTTGAAGCAACAAAGAAATGATATATCCTCAGAATTTTGAGCAAAAGATAGGTTTCGACCAAATACGGCAACTGCTAAAGAACAAGTGTCTCAGCACGTTAGGCGAAGAGCGGGTGACAGACATGATATTTTCCGACCATTTCGATGAGGTGGATGAGCGATTGAACCTCGTCACTGAGTTTATCCGCATCATACAGGAGGAAGACTCCTTCCCTGACCAATTCTTCTTCGACGTGCGGCCCTCGCTCAAACGGGTGCGCATCGAAGGAATGTACCTCGACGAACAGGAGTTGTTCGACTTGCGACGTTCGCTGGAAACCATCCGCGACATCGTGCGCTTCCTCCAACGCGAAGATGAAGACGAGGCGACACCCTATCCTGCCCTACGCCGACTAGCAGGCGACATCGCCGTGTTCCCACAACTCATCACACGCATCGACGGCATCCTTAATAAATACGGTAAGATTAAGGACAATGCTTCGACGGAACTGTCACGCATCCGCCGCGAGCTGGCTAATACCATGAACAGCATATCACGTTCGCTTAACGCCATTCTGCGTAATGCCCAAACAGAAGGATATGTCGATAAAGACGTAACACCGACCATGCGCGACGGACGGTTGGTGATTCCCGTTGCTCCGGGGTTGAAGCGGAAAATCAAAGGGATTGTACACGACGAGTCGGCCAGTGGAAAAACGGTATTCATTGAACCTGCCGAGGTAGTGGAAGCGAACAACCGTATCCGCGAACTCGAAGGAGAAGAACGCCGGGAGATCATCCGCATCCTAATGGAATTTACCAATACGCTACGTCCGTCGATACCGGAGATCCTACAATCGTATGAATTTCTTGCAGAGATTGATTTCATCCGGGCGAAAAGCCATTTCGCCATACAGACCAACAGCGTGAAGCCATCGCTGGAAGACAAGCAGATACTGGACTGGCGTATTGCCATTCATCCGCTACTGCAAATCTCGCTCGCCAAGCATGGCAAGAAAGTAGTTCCGTTGGATATTGAGCTGAACCGTGCACAACGCATCCTTATTATATCAGGACCGAATGCGGGTGGTAAGTCCGTCTGTCTCAAGACCGTGGGACTCTTGCAATACATGCTGCAGTGCGGCATACCGGTGCCTATGCACGAAGCTAGCCACGCAGGCATCTTCCAAAGCATCTTTATCGATATCGGTGACGAACAATCCATCGAGGACGACCTGAGTACCTACTCTTCTCACCTAACGAACATGAAGAACATGATGCGCGGTTGCAATGAGCAGAGTCTCATTCTGATCGACGAATTCGGTGGGGGAACAGAACCTCAAATCGGTGGCGCCATTGCCGAAGCAGTGCTGAAACGATTCAATGACCGACGAACGTTCGGCATCATTACCACGCACTACCAGAATCTGAAACACTTTGCCGAGGATCACGAAGGAGTAGTGAATGGGGCAATGCTTTATGACCGTCATCTGATGCAAGCATTGTTCCAGTTGCAGATAGGCAATCCGGGCAGCTCGTTTGCCGTGGAGATAGCCCGCAAGATCGGTTTGCCGGAAGATGTCATTGCCGATGCTTCGAATATTGTAGGCAGCGAGTACATCAATGCCGACAAGTATTTGCAGGACATCGTGCGTGACAAGCGTTACTGGGAAGGTAAGCGGCAAAATATCCGCCAACGAGAGAAACAGATGGAAGATACCATCGAGCGCTATCAGAAGGAGATGGAGGAACTGCAAAAGTCGCGTAAAGAGATTATCCGACAGGCAAAAGAAGAAGCCGAACGGTTGTTACAGGAATCGAACGCACGGATTGAGAATACCATCCGCTCCATCAAGGAAGCGCAAGCTGAAAAGGAAAAGACACGTTCAGTACGGCAGGAGTTGAATGACTTCCGCGAGTCGTTGGAACGGCTCACCACGCAGGAGAAAGAAGACAAGATTTCCCGCAAGATGGAAAAGCTAAAGGAAAAACAGGACCGGAAGCAGAACAAAAATGCGCAGGGTGCAGATACTTCCGGAGGTTCAGGAACTTCGGTTTCCGGATCGACAATTGCCCAAACGCCCAAAGTTATTCCGTTAGCCGTAGGCGACCGCGTGAAACTGAAAGGTCAAACCACCCCGGGCGAAATACAAGAAATCAACGGTAAGAATGCCACGGTAGTTTTTGGCAACCTGAAGACCACCGTCAAACTGGACCGTCTGGAACGTACCACCGCCCAAGCCGCAAAACCAGAAGTACAGAAAAGCACCTTCGTCAGCACACAAACGCATGACCAGATGTACGAGAAGAAGCTCAACTTCCGGCAGGATATCGATGTGCGAGGCATGCGGGGAGATGAAGCATTGCAGGCTGTGACGTACTTCATAGACGATGCCATCCTCGTGGGCATGGATCGCGTGCGGATCCTGCATGGCACAGGAACGGGGATCCTGCGAACGCTCATCCGGCAATATCTGGATACGGTTCCGGGCATACGGCATTTTGCAGACGAGCATGTGCAGTTTGGCGGGGCAGGTATCACAGTAGTGGATTTGGCATAAAGTCAAACAAAAGCATCAAATAGCTTGTTCTCCTATAGAATTCTGCTACCTTTGCAGAGCGGTTTTTTATAACGGAAATATTCGAAACATGAAGAACAACCTGTTGAGCGAAAAGCTTGTTTATACGGGAACCAGCCAAGTCCCTACCCGCCTGCACCTCTGCACGTACAACGCTACGGAGATACAGGATACCACAGCCAACCGCTTCTCTCAAATCATTCCCGCGCTGAAAGCCGACCGGGTAAATTGGTTGCAAGTGAACGGCATGAAAGACACGGATACCATCCATGAAGTATGTCAGCATTTCGAGATTGATTTCCTCACGCTGCAAGATGTCCTGAATGCCAAGCATCCTACCAAGATAGAAGATCACGACAAGTACATCGTCCTGATTCTTAAACTCTTTTATCTGAACAAAAAAAAGCAGGAGCTACACCAGCAACAGGTAAGTATCATCCTGGGAAGCAACTTCGTACTGACCTTCCTCGAATACGAAACACCTTTCTTCGAAGACGTGCATACAGCCCTACAAAACGATGTACTCCGCATTCGTAACCGACAGACGGACTACTTACTCAGTGTGTTACTCAACAATGTAATGGGGAATTACATCGCCGTCATCTCTTCCATTGCCGACGCGCTGGAGGACCTCGAAGAAGAACTCCTCACCATCACCAACGGAAAAGATATCGGTAAACAGATACAGACACTCCGCCGGCAGTATATGTCGATGAAGAAAGCCATCTTCCCTCTAAAAGAGCAATACACGAAGTTGCTCCGCTCAGAAGATCTACTGATTCACAAAACCAGCCGCGCTTTCTTCAACGATGTGAATGATCACCTGCAATTCGTACTGCAAACCATCGAGATATGCCGGGAAACGCTCTCGTCACTTGTCGACCTGTATATATCCAACAACGACCTGCGAATGAACGACATCATGAAACGGCTCACGGTGGTTTCAACCATCTTCATCCCGCTGACATTCCTCGTGGGAGTGTGGGGGATGAATTTTAAAATCATGCCGGAACTGGACTGGAAGTATGGCTACCTCTTCGCCTGGTTCGTCATGCTACTAGCCGGACTGGCCTGCTACTGGTTCTTCCGGAAGAAAAAATGGTATTGATAAGTAGTATTAATTCATATACAACATAACCTTCTTTTTAATATACAACATGAAATCAATCAAAGAATTGTATCGAATTGGCACAGGGCCTTCAAGCAGTCACACCATGGGACCGCGCAAGGCAGCAGAAATTTTCCTTTCCCGTCATCCGGAAGCTGCATCGTTCAAAGTAACGCTTTACGGTAGCCTGGCCGCTACGGGCAAAGGGCACATGACGGATGCCGCCATCATCGACACGCTGCAATCCACCGCCCCGGTAGAAATCATCTGGCAACCAAAGGTATTTCTTCCCTTCCACCCCAATGGTATGACGTTTGCCTCTATTGATGAGAAAGGACAGTATACAGACAACTGGACCGTGTACAGTGTAGGAGGCGGTGCATTGGCCGAGAGTGACAGCCAGTCGATCGAAACGCCGGATGTGTACGCCATGAACAACATGACGGACATTCTGGAATGGTGCGAACGAACAGGAAAAAGCTATTGGGAGTATGTAAAAGAGTGCGAAGAAGCAGATCTCTGGGATTACCTTGCCGAGGTATGGAACACGATGAAAGATGCCATCAAACGGGGATTGGAAGAAGAAGGAGTACTTCCCGGTGAGCTAAACCTGCGCCGGAAAGCGGCTACTTACCATATCCGGGCCACGGGGTACAAAGACTCCTTACGTTCCCGCGGATTGGTCTTTGCATACGCATTGGCCGTGAGCGAGGAGAATGCGTCGGGTGGCAAGATTGTAACTGCTCCCACTTGTGGTTCGTGCGGCGTGGTACCTGCCGTACTTTACCATCTGCATAAAAGCCGTGAATTCAGTGACATACGTATTCTGCGGGCTTTGGCCACCGCCGGATTGTTCGGCAATATCGTGAAATACAATGCGTCAATCTCAGGAGCCGAAGTGGGTTGTCAAGGGGAAGTGGGTGTAGCCTGTGCCATGGCTTCGGCAGCAGCCAACCAACTGTTCGGCGGTAGTCCGGCACAGATAGAGTATGCTGCTGAAATGGGATTGGAGCATCACCTTGGTATGACGTGCGACCCGGTTTGCGGATTGGTACAGATTCCTTGCATCGAACGCAATGCGTATGCCGCCGCCCGTGCGCTGGATGCTAATATCTACTCGACATTTACAGACGGCATGCACCGAGTGTCGTTCGATAAAGTAGTACAGGTGATGAAGCAAACCGGACACGACTTGCCTTCTTTATATAAGGAAACGAGCGAGGGTGGACTTGCCAAAGACTACAAGCAAATGTAAATAGGCAAAGAGTACTACATAAGTATATTTACGATTAGCCAACTAATTCATGATGAGTTAGTTGACTGATCGTATAATATAGAAATAAATAACCTGGTTCAAATACTGTCCGATTCGTATATCTCCTCCATCTGTTCATCTTTTACCATCGTCATCTGTCCATCAGCGGTGATGGTGATTGCGATGGGAATAAAGAGATCCGATTGAGGGTAACAGACGCTGGCGGCATACATGATGCCTTGCGAGGTAGTCTTATTATACACAATGCCTTCGAGGATCGACCTGGAAAGAAAGCTACTACCCACCAATGAAGAGAAATCATTCTTCGTAAAAGTCTTGCTGAATACCATTTCGTTACCACGCATCAAACGGAGAGAGATGGTATTGTCTACGTATGTATCACCCGATTCATTTTTAACGAGAGGAAGGCTTTCGTCCGGAGTGCGCGAAACCCGCGAAACATATTCCTTACCTTTGAACGTAATCTTTTGTTCCGAATTGGAAGCCTGCATGCGTTGGTTACCTTTCGCATCCGTACTGTCTTGCAAAACCGCCAGAGTTCCCTCATCCTGAGTACCCTTTTTACCCCCACACGCCGAAATACCGATTACAACGGCCAACACACATAGATATAGAACTTTCTTCATCTTCTTTTTATTTTTTTCGCGTCACAAAGAAACAAAAAGAGAGCGAGATACACAAATTTTGTTTTGTGTAACTCGCTCTTCTTTCTCCACGAGGGCTGTTCTTGTCGACAGTTAATTTCTATTCTGGCGTTGTGAACGGGCCTCTGCTTCTTTCTTCTGATAAGCCTTGAACTGGTCTTCAGTAAAAATCTCCTTAATCTTGGCATCATAAGCTTCACGGGCAGCAGTCATTTCCTTACGCATTTTGTCGCGTTGTTCAGGAGTCATCTGAGGACGTTCACCGTTGTTACTTCCCTGTCCACGCATTTGTTCGAAACGTTTTTGAGCATCCTTCAAATACTGATCGTTTACTTCCAGCAGCTTTGCTTTTTGATCATCGTTCAGTTTGAACTCTTTCGTCATACGATCGGTCATTTCCTTAGCTGTTTCACGCGGAGCGCGGTTGCCTCTACCTTGATTCTGTGCCATAGACATGCCTACTACCATAAAAAGGCATACCAGTATAAAACTAATCTTCTTCATCTCTGTATTGCTTTTTAAAATTAAAGTGTTTAAAATATTTGTTTGTTGCAACTGATTTTATGACGAAACAAAAAACGGGAAGTTTAATGCAACTTCCCGTTTTAACATAAAATAAGCAATTACCTTTTAAAACATCGATTCTTACCTACTTTTCATATAATCGCCTACTCATCAATTGTGTAATTGAGATCCAACATCAAACAATCACTTTCGGCTGTTTCGCGCTATGGAAGCATGTCGAAAGCAATGCGGCAAATGGCGTATGATAGACACGGGCTTGCTGGGGACATCCTTTCACACAGGCACAACACTTTATACACTTCTCGGCTATAGTATGCAACTCATCACCTTTATCAATAGCTTTGGCCGGGCAGTGTAGAGCACAATAACTACAATGATTACACTTGCCCTCATCTTCAAACCAAGGAGTCAGGGGAAGCGGTTGTCCGCTTTTACGCAACCGGACTACCTTATATATAAACCGAAGTAAGGGAAACACCGGCTGACGGGGACGCGGAATGGCACGAACATCTACCTGAGAAAGCACCCGGATATCTTCCGCCTTTTCCACTTTAATCCCGATTTTCTTTCCGAAATTACAGGCAAACTCCAGATCAATCGCATCCGGACGGTTTGCCGCTATAGGATTCTCGCGGGTACTATACGAATGCTCTCCGATGAATGTAGCACCGGCTATCACTTTAAAGCCATTCATCACGGCAAACTCGTCAAGCTCATTCAAGGCGGCTTCATACGCCCGGTTGCCATAAACAACCGCCAATACGGCAGGAGTATTCGTTCCCCGGATATGACGCAGACGCTCCATAGCCAACGGAGCTACATGTCCGCCATACACAGGAACAACAATAATGGCCAGAGAAGATGCCGAAACAACCACATCATCGGCAGGCTGCAAAGTAATGTCGGTAATTTGTATATTCGTCAAACCGGTTCCGCGAACAATTGCCTTTGCTACTTGTTGTGATGTATGGGTAGGCGAGAAATAAATAAGATGTGCAGTATCCAAAATCATAATATCAGGCATTTTTCTGGAACAAAGATACTGGAAAAAAGGAAAAAAAGTCTCGTTTTTGTATAAAACTAATTTTATTTATTATCTTTGCAGCGTTGAAACACGCTCTGCTGTTCCCCACCAAAAGGAATTAATCAGGTATTCAATTCAACAGTTAATCCCTAATTATTTTAAAACTCAGAAAAGTGTATGCGGGCATAGACTGTGACTTTTTAGGTCGTAGCTATCGTCACGTTTCTTCAAAACATAATAATTTATTTATTAATTTACATTATACTATATGTATAACATCATTCAACTGAACGACAAAAGTTTGCCTGAATTGCAAACGATCGCCCAGGAAATGGGTATTAAAAAAACTGACTCACTAAAAAAAGAAGAACTGGTTTACCGTATCTTAGATGAACAAGCCATCGCCGGAGCCACCAAAAAAGTAGCTGCCGACAAGCTGAAGGAAGAACGCAAAGATGACAAGAAAAAGCGTTCGCGCGTACAAGTCAACAAAAAAGAAGACAAAGTATTCACCGCCGCACAGGCTGGAGAAGTAGCCAAGACTGACAATAATGCCCCAAAAGGGCAGCAAGCTGCGCAACCGGCCAAACAACAACAGCCAGCCAAACAGCAGCCAGCCAAGCAACAACAGCAACAGCCGGCCAAGCAGCAACAGCAGCCAGCTAAGCCGCAGCAACAACCAGCCAAACCGCAGCCTGTAAAACAGCAACCATTGCCTGTTGAACAGCCTCAAGCAGAAGTAATTCAAGCAGAAGCAGCGCAACCCGTTCAGGAAACGGTTGTTAGCGCAGCTGTCGAAGCAACTCCGGCAGTAACAAAGAAGAAAGCGGGTCGCCCTCGCAAGGAAACTCCTGAGAAACCGGAAGAAAAAACACCGGAAGTACCGGAAACAAAGGAAGCTGAAAACACAGTTACTGTAACCCCGGAAAGTGCTCCCGCCATTGCCGTTGAAAATGCGCCAGCGCCTGAAAAGAAGCAGGGAACCAGCAAAATCGCCAAACCTGTGATCAAGGCCAAACAACCCGTCATCGACGAATCCAGTGCATCATTAACCGAAAGCGGCGACGAGTTCATCCCTATTGAAGATCTTCCGTCGGAAAAGTCAGAACTTCCTACCGAGCTGTTCGATCGGTTCGAAACTCCCAAAGCAGAGGTAACACCAATTGTCGAGCCGAAGCAACAACGCCCGAATCCAGTCAATGCACCTAAAAACGATCATCCCCAAGGACGTCCGCAACCGGCACAAAAGCATCCTCAACAGATGCACGAAGGTGCTCCAATGCCCGAACGGAAAGTGATCGAACGCGAAAAACCCTACGAATTTGATGATATCCTGACCGGAATCGGTGTACTCGAAATCATGCAGGACGGTTACGGCTTCCTACGTTCGTCGGATTACAACTACTTGTCTTCACCCGATGATATTTACGTTTCGCAATCGCAAATCAAACTCTTCGGATTAAAGACCGGAGATGTGGTAGAAGGCGTTATCCGTCCTCCGAAAGAAGGTGAAAAATACTTCCCGCTGGTAAAGGTATTCAAAATCAACGGACGCGATGCAGCATTCGTGCGTGACCGTGTTCCTTTCGAGCACCTTACGCCGCTCTTCCCGGACGAAAAGTTCAAACTCTGCAAAGGCGATTATTCCGACTCCATGTCGGCACGTGTGGTCGACTTGTTCTCTCCCATCGGTAAGGGACAACGCGCACTGATCGTAGCCCAACCCAAGACCGGTAAAACGATCTTAATGAAAGATATTGCCAATGCCATTGCAGCCAACCATCCGGAAGTTTACATGATCATGTTGCTGATTGACGAACGTCCGGAAGAAGTAACCGACATGGCCCGCAGCGTTAATGCCGAAGTGATTGCTTCTACTTTCGACGAACCGGCCGAACGCCATGTGAAAATTGCCGGCATCGTACTCGAAAAAGCCAAGAGACTGGTCGAATGCGGGCACGACGTGGTGATCTTCCTCGACTCCATCACGCGTCTGGCACGTGCGTACAACACCGTATCTCCGGCATCGGGCAAAGTGCTCTCGGGTGGTGTGGATGCTAACGCCCTGCACAAACCCAAGCGCTTCTTCGGTGCGGCACGTAACATCGAGAACGGAGGTTCATTGACCATCATCGCTACTGCACTGATCGATACCGGTTCGAAAATGGATGAAGTAATCTTCGAAGAATTCAAAGGAACAGGTAACATGGAATTGCAACTCGACCGCAACTTGTCCAACAAACGTATCTTCCCGGCAGTCAACATCGTTGCTTCCAGCACACGCCGTGACGACCTGTTGCACGAAAAACAAACGTTGGATCGTATGTGGATTCTTCGTAAATATCTGTCTGACATGAATCCGATAGAAGCCATGGATTTTGTTAAAGATCGACTCGAGAAAACTCGTGACAATGACGAATTTCTGATGAGCATGAATAGTTAAAGAGAAATCTCAACAACATCAACGCTCGGAAATAAGACTGAACACACATAACCAACTATAAATAAATGACAAAAAGAGTGGGAGTTCTATGCGGACTTCCACTTTTTTTATTACTTTTGCACAGGCCTGATATAATAACAGCAACGACACAGTGAAAACGTATATCTCTATAATTCTAACAATCGTCGGCATATCGCTATCATTGCCCGGCTATTCGAAAGAAAAAACGGACTATTATTTGTCAAAATTTGATTTTCTCCTCAATCACAATCTTTTGTTTGATGGGGAAATAGACAATGATAGCATCATTCTCTGGGAAAAACGGTTAGAGCCTGTTCTTAAAGAACGGGAAGATTATGTAATGCTATTCCGATTAAAGCAACTGGCATCTTATGCATATGCGATGAGAGGAGATGTTAACATGGCGGTTGAATATTCCAGACAAATGTATGAAGAAGCCAAAGCGATGGATTTCAAAATTGGCATAGCACTGGCTTACGGAGCCATCGGCGACGCATACCTAAACTCAAACATGCCGGCAGAAGCTCTGGGAGCTTATGAAGAAGCCTGCCACCTGACTCAGGAAATCCCTGACATCGACAATATAAAGGCAAACATGATGCCCAGATACATTCTCTCTCTGTTACAAACAAACCGTATCGACGAAGCAGCAATGTGTATTCAACGTTTGGATAAACTGACCGAAAGTGTGCCGCAACAACTAGTAGATTTTATGTCTCCTTTAGTACATGCCAACTACGAAACCCTGGCAAACAATCCCAAAAAGGCATTCGGTTATCTGGAACAGGCCAGAGAAGTAGTCGACAAGACGAACTTCGAATACCATCGCACCCTTTTCCAGCAAGCCCTGGCAGCCCATTATGAGCAGATCGGTAATTACAAAAAAGCATTGGAACTTTATAGCGAGTTGGAGCAAAAGACAAAGAAACATTCTGCCCAATCCATGCAGTTCGCACTGTCACGTGCCCGCCTGCTCGACCGCATCGGCAATACAAATGAAGCCTGCCTGGCTTACCAAAAGGTACACACACTGCAAGACAGCATTTGCGCCAAAAGTTATGCCCGCCAAATCAACGAGATGCGCGTGTTGTACTATGTCGACCAAATAGAGCTCGAGAACCAGGCTGAGCGCAACCGGCTTCTACTGGGAAGCATTATCGGCTTCTTGTGCTTACTGGGACTCATCATCTTTATAGCCTTGCGTATCAGAAGACAAAACAAGCAGCTCCTCAATTCGCAAAAACGTCTGGAGGTAGCCAAGACCAATGCAGAAAACGCCATTCGAACCAAAAGTATGTTCTTATCCAATATGAGTCATGAAATCCGGACACCACTCAATGCATTATCCGGTTTCTCGGCTATTCTCACCGAACAGAACATCGACAATGATACCCGCATGCAATGCAATGATATCATCCAGCAGAACTCAGAACTGTTGCTCAAGCTAATCAATGACGTGATCGATTTGTCGAACCTGGAACTGGGTAAGTTGGAATTTACTATCGAAGACTGCGATGCCATTTCCATTTGCCGCAACGTCATCGATACCGTAGAACGTGTTAAGCAGACAAGCACAGCCGTCCTCTTTAAAACTGAATTAAGCTCCCTGAAACTTCATTCGGACAGTTCACGCCTCCAACAGGTGCTGATCAATTTATTGATCAATGCTACCAAATTCACCCCGCAAGGCAGCATCACGCTGGAAGTAACCAAAGAATCAAACACCACAGCCCTGTTCACTGTGACCGACACCGGATTCGGTATTCCACTGGAAAAGCAAGACAAAATATTCAACCGTTTCGAGAAACTGAACGAAGGAGCACAAGGCACCGGATTGGGGCTCTCCATCTGCCAGCTAATCATCGAGCGATTGGGAGGCGAAATATGGATCGACCCGAGCTATACGGAAGGAGCCCGTTTTGTATTCACCCACCCCATAGACAATGTCGCAGCAGACAGAAAGGAGGAACAGGCGTGAAACGACTTTATATGACCCTATTCTTTTTAAGCATGCTTCTAAGTATTCATGCCATACACCTGTCGCCTGTTTTGGCAACGGACAGCCTGCTACGCCTACTCGACAAACAGCCGCATGACAGTACACGGTTGATAACTTTGCATACCTTGGCCCGGCTGAACCAAACATCCCCAACTTTCATCCAATACGAAGAACAACTGCTCCAGGAAGCCATCCTACAGAAGAACATCAAGTACCAGTGCATAGCCATGCACAATCACGTCATCTACTATTACAACCACAATGACAAAGAGCAGGTGCAGGAATGGATGAAGCGGTTAAGCGAAATTGCGCCTAGAAACGGGGAATACGAACTCTACTTCGATGCCAAACAGTGGTTGATCGAACTCTATTTTCTAAGAGAAGAGATGGAAATGGGTATATACGAAGCCCAAAAGATGGAAACGGAAGCCATCCAACAAAACAACCCCCATGAGCAAATGGTGGCCAACCTCTGTTTGCTGAGCGGCTACATCAGCACCCTCCAATTCGACCAAGCCCTAAAAGTGGCCGATAAAGCCTATAGTCTGTTAGCACCAAAGGCCTCTCCACTGATCAGGGCCAATACGCTGATGAGAATTATCTCTGTCTACACTTTCATGAAAGAAGACGAGAAGTTAGGCAAGGCACTTTCAGAATTGCAGCAGGCTTACGATGAGATCGATCCTACCCTACAAAACGCATACAGTAACATTTCTATGTTTATTGCAGCCAATTACGTCATCTACTACCTGCACAAGAAAGAACCCGAACAAGCGCTGATACAGTTGGACACTATGGAGCACTATTACGACCCCAGTTTTTATCTTTCATATAAGATAGAACGGTTCACCGCCTATACTGAGTTCTACAAATACAATAAAGAATATAACAAAGCATTGGCCGCTTGCGATTCCATTATCCTGCTGGTAAAAGACCAATATCCCAGTGTAGTCACCGCTCAAAACATAAAGAAGGCCGACATTTTGATGGCAGCCGGACGCATGTCCGAAGCGCTCCCTCTTTACAAGAAGGCCATTGCCGAGAACGATTCGATCAATCTTTCCGTTTCCCGTAAACAGATGGAGCAGATTCAGTCTATCTACGATGTGGAAAAACTGTTATTGGAAAAAGAGCAACTTAAGTCGACCCACCAAATGATCATATTGTTCGTAATTGGTATTATGTTGATTCTATCGGCAGGCTTCACATTCCGTTTCTATCGTGCAAGAAGGGTGCTGAGACGCTCTGAACATGAAACTCGCGAAGCCACACGCATCACAGAAGAGACGAACGAAATTAAAAGCCGCTTTCTCTCGAATATGAGCTACAACATCCGCATCCCCTTGAACAACGTAGTGGGCTTCTCCCAACTCATTGCTATCGATCCCAACATCGACGAAGAAACGCTGGCGGAGTATTCCAAAATTATCCAGAAAAATGCAGAAGAATTGATACAGTTGGTCAACGACGTACTCGACCTGTCGCGCCTGGAAGCTAAAATGATGCGTTTCAACGTAATAGACTATGGAATCATCGATATTTGCAATGACGTTCTCGGGCAAGTCCGCATGAAGGAAAACACCATTCAGGCAAACTTTACGCCCGAAGCTCAAAACCACCTTGTCCATGTGGACACCAGCCGCATCAATCAGGTACTTTTGAGTCTGCTGATGTACCCCGAGCCATGTACACAGCCACGCCGCGTAACTCTCAAGCTGAAAGAGGAAACAGGTACTTTCACCTTTAGAATATGCAATACTCCTTTAGCTGACCCCGCATTTCTCAATCAGTCCGTAGCTGTTCGCCATGAAATAAACCGTCTGATTGTGGAACATTTTGGTGGGAAATACAAAGTCAAATCCAAACAGACAGAGGAGCCGACAGTCATTTTCACCCTTCCAATGGCCGAAGCATCTAAAATGACGGAATAAAAAGGAGGATAATACAAGAGATTTTAGTACTTTTGCGCTTTTAAATAAAGAATGTAATAGAGATATGTTTGATAATTTAAGCGAGAGACTTGATCGGTCTTTTAAAATCCTGAAAGGTGAAGGTAAAATCACCGAAATCAATGTAGCAGAAACTTTGAAAGATGTGCGTAAAGCATTGCTTGACGCCGACGTAAACTATAAGGTAGCCAAGACTTTCACCGATACAGTGAAGGAAAAGGCACTGGGACAGAACGTGCTTACTGCCGTAAAGCCCAGCCAATTGATGGTAAAAATCGTACACGACGAACTCGCACAGCTCATGGGTGGCGAAACCGTGGAGATCGAAACCAAAGGGCAACCGGCCGTTATCCTGATGTCGGGATTGCAAGGATCGGGTAAGACCACTTTCTCGGGTAAGCTGGCCCGCTTGCTGAAAACCAAGAAGAACAAGCGTCCGTTGTTGGTTGCCTGTGACGTGTACCGTCCGGCTGCTATCGAACAGCTGCGTGTACTGGCCGAACAGATCGAAGTACCGATTTACTCGGAACCAGACAGCAAGAACCCGGTAGAAATTGCACAGAACGCCATCAAGGAAGCCAGAGCCAAAGGATATGACCTCGTGATTGTCGATACCGCCGGTCGTCTGGCCATCGACGAGCAGATGATGAACGAGATTGCTGCCATCAAAGCTGCCATCGAACCCCAGGAAATTTTATTTGTAGTCGACTCCATGACGGGTCAGGATGCCGTCAACACCGCCAAGGAGTTCAACGCGCGACTCGACTTCGACGGAGTGGTGCTGACCAAACTCGACGGTGATACCCGTGGTGGTGCGGCACTTTCCATCCGTTCGGTGGTCAACAAACCCATTAAGTTCGTGGGTACCGGTGAAAAGCTCGACGCCATCGACCAGTTCCACCCCTCCCGTATGGCCGACCGTATCCTCGGTATGGGTGACATCGTATCACTGGTAGAACGCGCCCAGGAACAATACGACGAAGAAGAAGCCAAGCGTCTGCAAAAGAAGATTGCCAAGAATCAGTTCGACTTCAACGACTTCCTCAGCCAGATAGCCCAGATCAAGAAAATGGGTAACCTGAAAGACCTGGCATCGATGATACCGGGCGTGGGAAAAGCCATCAAGGACATCGATATCGACGACAATGCTTTCAAGGGCATCGAAGCCATCATTCACTCCATGACTCCGAAAGAACGCAGCAACCCAGAGATCCTGAATGGTTCACGCCGCACACGCATCGCCAAGGGTAGCGGAACGACCATACAGGAAGTAAACCGCCTGCTGAAACAGTTCGACGAAACCCGCAAGATGATGCGCATGGTGACCAACAGCAAGATGGGCAACAAGATGATGCCGAAAAGATAAATATACAATCCATAATACCGGAAAAATATGAATTTGATAGACGGAAAAGCCATCTCCGAACAAGTTAAGCAAGAGATTGCTGCCGAAGTTGCCGAGATTGTTGCCAATGGCGGCAAACGCCCACACCTGGCAGCCATTCTGGTGGGACACGACGGCGGAAGCGAAACCTACGTGGCCGCTAAAGTCAAGGCCTGCGAAGTGTGCGGGTTCAAATCCTCCCTCATCCGTTACGAGAACGATGTGACTGAGGACGAACTGCTGAACAAAGTACGCGAACTGAACAACGATCCCGATGTGGACGGCTTCATCGTACAACTCCCGCTTCCCAAACATATCTCGGAACAAAAGGTAATCGAAACCATCGACTACCGCAAGGATGTGGACGGCTTCCATCCTATCAACGTGGGACGCATGTCCATCGGTCTGCCGTGTTACGTATCGGCTACCCCGAACGGCATCCTCGAACTGCTGAAACGCTATGAAATCAAGACTTCCGGTCTGAAATGCGTGGTACTGGGACGCAGCAACATCGTGGGCAAACCGATGGCTTCTCTGATGATGCAAAAATCCTATCCGGGCGATGCTACCGTAACGGTTTGCCACAGTCGCTCACGCGACCTGGTGAAAGAGTGCCAGGAAGCCGATATCATCATCGCCGCTTTGGGACAACCCAATTTCCTAAAAGCCGAGATGGTAAAAGAAGGCACCGTTATCATCGACGTAGGTACCACCCGTGTACCCGACGCCAGCAAGAAGTCGGGCTTCAAACTCACCGGTGATGTACTGTTTGACGAAGTGGCACCCAAGTGCTCCTATATCACTCCGGTTCCGGGTGGTGTGGGTCCGATGACTATCGTTTCGCTGATGAAGAATACGCTGCTGGCCGGCAAGAAGGCCATATACCCATGAGACCGGTCCTTGCACTGACAATATTGTTTCTCTCCTTATCCTGCACTTCGGTTTCGCAGGAAAGGAGAGATTCTTGTTTGGCAGCAACCGACAGTTGCGTCCAACAAAAGATTTCCCTCCTCTTTGCCGGCGACCTGATGCAGCACGTTACCCAGATCAACGCCGCCCGTACACCCCAAGGCGCATACGACTACTCGTCTTATTTTGCACTGGTGAAAGAAGAAATCAGCCAGGCCGACATAGCCATTGCCAACCTGGAAGTAACAATCGGCGGGAAACCCTACTCCGGTTATCCGCAATTCAGCGCCCCGGACGAATATCTCTTCGCCATCAAGGATGCCGGCTTCAATGTGTTGGTCACTGCCAACAACCACTCTCTGGACCGCCGGCAAAAAGGGCTTGAGCGCACCATTCAAATGCTCGACTCACTCCACATTCCTTACGCAGGCACCTATATTAATAAGGTGGAACGCAGCAAGCTCTACCCCCTCCTACTGGAGCAAAACGGATTCCGCATTGCTTTGCTCAATTACACCTATGGAACCAACGGTCTCGAAGTGACCCCACCCAATATCGTGAACTACATCGACAAGGAGTTGATGGCAACCGATATCGCTGCAGCCAAAGCCCTACAGCCCGATGCCATCATCGCCTGCATGCATTGGGGAGAAGAATACCAATCACTACCCAACAAAGAGCAAATAGAACTAACCGACTGGCTACTCAGTGAAGGAGTGACACACGTCATCGGTAGTCATCCGCACGTGGTACAACCGATGGAGCTGCGCACCGACAGCATCGACGGCAGTCAGCATCTGGTGGTATACTCATTGGGCAATCTCATCTCGAATATGTCCGCCCGCCGCACCGACGGCGGATTGCTTGTGAAACTGGAACTAACCAAGGACAGTGTAGTGCAAGTAAGCAATTGCGAATACAGCTTGGTATGGGTGGGCCGCCCCGAACTGACCCGGCAAAAGAATCATCAGCTCTACCCGGCAGATTACCCTACAGATTCATTGCCTGTAAATGCACAGAATGCCCGGAGACTCTTCTTTGACGATGCCCGTGCCCTGTTTCGTAAACACAACAAAGGAGTAAACGAAAGAAAAACATCTTTTCAAGAAAAAAACTGAAAGGAATATTTGCAAAATAAAAGATAATACCTATCTTTGCACCGCGTTAGAGAAACGCAAACATGGTGACTGTAGTTCAGTTGGTTAGAGCATCAGATTGTGGTTCTGAATGTCGTGGGTTCGAGCCCCATCAGTCACCCTCCAACAAGTCCTTGTAAGTTAAGCACTTATAAGGACTTTTTTATTGGCAGCAGATTTGTTTTTTTGCGTCAAAATCCCCCGTGGTCATATTTTACTATTTATTGAATAGTATCTTTCAGAAAGCATAAAAGATTTGCAATATATTTGTGCCTCAATTAAAATAATGTGTAACTACTTTAAAATCTAAAATCATGCACTTAGCTACTACACTAACCAATAATAATCGTATAGAAATAGCCGATGTATTACGAGGTTTTGCTGTAATGGGAATTACCCTTATCCATTTTATCGAACGGTTCAGCCTCTACAGCTTTCCGGAAGAGACCTCCAGTTTTCTGTTGTTTACAGACAGAGTAATCTGGGACAGTGTATTTTTTGCCTTTTCTGGTAAAGCTTACTGTATTTTCGCATTACTTTTCGGGTTCAGTTTTTTTATTCAGGACAACTCACAAAAAGAAAAAGGAAAAGATTTTCGTAAACGATTTGCCTGGCGGTTAGTATTACTCTTTTTCATAGCCTGCATTAATTCCACCTTATTCCCTGGTGAAATATTGATGCTCTATGCGCTGCTTGGCTATGTAATGATCGCGGTCTGTCGTCTTTCCACCCGCACAATTTCGATTATAGCAATCATTCTTTTACTACAACCTTTTGAATGGGGACAAATCATTTATGCACTCATTAACCCCGACTACATTATTAATGCCCAGCTCGATGCTCCATATTGGGAGATAGTCAACACAGCTCAGAAAGAAGGTTCTTTCCTTGAAATGTGCAAAACCGCCATATGGACGGGTAATGTTGCCAATATGGGCTGGATGCTGTTACATGGAAGGGTTACTCAAACCGCAGGACTGTTCATGGTAGGTATGCTCATAGGACGCAGCAAAGTGTTTATCTATTCAGAGAAAAACATCAGATTATGGATCAATGTATTCATCATAGCCACCATAAGCTTTTTCCCGTTTTATGGTTTGACAGCTATACTCCCCGACTTCATAAGCCGGGAGGCATTACTAGTACCTATCACCCTTCTGCTTAAGTCGCTTTCCAATATTGCATTTACAGGAATATTGTTTGCAGGTGTCATACTTGTTTATTACCTGACAAAGTTTAAACACGTTCTTCACCAATTAGCCCCTTATGGGCGCATGAGTTTAACAAACTACCTATCGCAGTCTTTAATCGGGGGATTCCTGTTTTACAACTGGGGACTAGGACTTTACCGCTATACAGGCATTACAGCATGTATCCTTATCGGTATAAGCGTATTCTTTCTGCAATACTTTTTCTGTCGTTGGTGGCTTCGTTCACATTGCCAGGGTCCATTAGAATGGCTATGGAAAAAGGCAACCTGGTTTAAAACAGGTAAGCTCTCTGAGTTACCCCGCCTTGCATAAAAAAACGGATTACAAAAAATAGGGATTTCCCATTGACAAAGCCTCCTGGATTTTGTATATTTGGAGATTCGACTTTCGCAAGTGAATACTCCCCAGGAGTTTGAAAAATCTCCCACACACTTACGCACCTTGCTGAAATCCTTTATTCATCGGCAGTAGAGGTGCGTAAGAGGAGTTGTTTCTCTTACGCACCTCCTACGCACTACGACCAGCCAATTGCCATGACATTGGCGCTATAGTATATTCAGCTGAAGAAAGAACGTGTCAAATCTTTGGTTTCCAGGCATGAAGAGCTCGTTTCTTACTATGTTTAGAAGTCATCGTAGTCGGAAAGTCTTTGTTCCACCCGGGTGTACGG
>JAVBVD010000010.1:0-99256 GCA_031554635.1 Bacteroides sp. | reverse complement strand
GACGGGATTTCGTCTCTGTCTTCATGGATTCGACCAGCTCGGGGAGTTTGACCACACTTAGCGTGTTGGTATTTCCGACGGATCGGTGTTTAGTTATTCTAATCATGTTATTTAGGGATTTGGGTTTGCAAATAATGTGTTCTCCGGTAGGAAACAGCGTGCACCATACCGGGAAACAGGGTGCCCCACGTGGGGGAGCAGGGTGGCCCACGCCGTGGTACGGGGTGTTCCACGCCGGGGAACAGGTTGTTTCATACCGGGGCACAGCGTGTTTCATGCCGGGGCACAGAGTGTTTCATGCCGTGAAACAGGTTGTTTCACCTTGTGGCACAGTGTGTTTCATCTGATGAAACAGTCGTATCGGCTGAATCACCACTTATACACTTCCGTATAATATTCGTAAGCGGGTTCTTCCTGAATGCCGAAGCGCTGGAAGAGGCGGCGGATGTAGTCTTGCTCCCAGACTTCCAGGTAACGTTCTTTGCGGTAAATGCGGTAATAATGTGTCCTTCCGTATTGCGAGATGAGCGTTTGCTTGATACTATACGTCTGGTGGCAAGTCATTTTGTCGAACAAATGTTTCACGCCCCAGGCCACACGGGTTTTCTGTATTTTACGATAAAATGAGCAGGTGGAAGCATCTTCCGGCAGTTGAGCCGGGTTGACGATGGTCAGGTACGAATCACCGGCTGCGCTGTGAGTGGCCGCCATGTGGCGCAGGCATTGTTGGGACCGGGAGCATTCGCTCCGGAAGCAGTGGGCAAATCCGTTGGGGACTTCCCGATAATCAAATGATGAGGTCATGGGTTAGTAGTCTTTATTTGGTTATTACGCGGCGAATCTAAAAAGTTTTTCTTAGAATTTTGTCACAATAAGTGCATTTCTGAAAAAGTTTTTAGTAAACCGTTGGTAATCAGTGTGGGTGTAGTGATGTTGTTGGAAGCTGTGACGGATACATTGAAAAGTGACGAATGAGTGACGAATAAAAAGGGTATTCGTCACGGGTTAAATAGTTTGTGGTCAGGTGGATATGTCGGGATTCGTGACGACGTGACGAATAAAATCATTTGTTTGTATGGAGAGATAGTGGGAGAGAAGAGAATTTAAGGTTGTGCGCTATTAGATATATTCAATAAATATCTCAATTAGGAATAAGATAAAGAACTATAAAGGTGAATTTGCATTTGTTGAAGGATGTGAAAGAATGTTTTACAACACAAGCATGAAAACTCTTGATATAATAGTTGTGAAATTAGTGAAGTTTTATCAATTTTGGCATTCCTTATCACAGAGGCAAAGTGAAATATTAAAGATAATACTATGAAGTTTACAATTACTCCAGCCAGTTTTCTCAAACAGGGCATTTTCTTAGCTCTCGTTTTTAGTGCGTTGTCTATAACAAACATTTCTGCCCAAGACCAGTATTTAAGTGAATCACTTAACCGAATAGTTCCCATCTCACCCAACGCCGCTTCGTTGGGTGTATTTGGAAGTACTCCCGTAGGTCACCATACAGGTGTTCCACAAATATCGGTTCCTATCCATGAGATAGACTTCCATGGTTTGAAAATACCTATAGAACTTAGTTATCACGCGTCTGGAGTTAAAGTCGCACAGGATGCAAGTTCCGTTGGACTGGGTTGGGCATTGAATGCCGGCGGTTGCATTTCAAGAAACATTCTGCATTTGGATGACTTCAAACCGGCATACGGAAATTATAGAAGTATATGGACTAAACCGCCACCTCCTGATCCCGAAGAAAGTGATCATGTGTTTAGTGTCCGGGATTATTTACCTTTTATGCGTTCTGAGGACGCATACGATGCCGAGCCGGATTTTTTCAGTTATTCATTTGGCAACCATTCCGGCTCTTTCTTTCTCCAACCCCACAGTATAAGCAATGGCATAGCCTCCCTCATGGGTAAGGAAAACTCTGTACAAATAAAATATATAGAATCGGGAAACAAATGGGAGGCTATTGATGCCTACGGATTTAAATACATATTTGGTCCATCGGAAGATACAAGGGAAACGACAGAGACATACGGCGGAGCAGGCGCATATACTACCAATATAAACTCTATAAGAACTACTGCCCTTACCACCCAGGACCAATTGCCTTCTGTTACCGTATGGTATCTCGAATCTATCATTTCTCCTTTTAATGACTCAGTTAAATTTAAGTACAGAAAAGAAAGATTGTATAGTTTGTATCAATTTAACGAGGACTTGTACTACCGGTTAGACTACTCACGCAGCAATTTAGATCATCTCATGAACGAATATGACCATAGTTCCATCAGTTATTCCAAAGTTGAACAATTGTTATTGAGTTCTATCGAATACGATGGAGGGGTTGTCGAATTCGGCTATGCTTCTAGAAGTGATTTGCGACCTATAAGTAGCCTCAATAATAAGTTAACATCGATTTCTGTTTATGAGAACCTGACAAGTAACATTTATGGCGGGAAAAAAAGAGTTAAATACTGCACACTCGCCCATTCATATATGGGAGGAAACTCTGCGAATTATGAGTATTCGAGATTGATGCTCAGTGAGGTTTGCTTTATGTCCGTAGATAATTCGAGCACCGATGTGAAAAAATATCAGTTCACTTATCAAGGTAATGATCTTCCTTCCAAATATTCGCAAAGTGTTGATTATTGGGGATATTATAATGGTGCAGGTTCTCTCATTCAAGGAAGCCGTAGAAATACGAATATTTCACCTTTTATTTATTTAAATTATAGTTGGGAATGGGAAACGCTCTCCTTCGGAGGTAGAGACCGAAGACCGGATGAAAATTACGCGAAATCCGGAATGCTAAGTTCGATAACATATCCGACTGGCGGTAAAACGTTTTTTGAGTTTGAACTAAATGATTTTACGGAAAAAATAGAGGTGGGTACTCCAACCGGAAATGTAAACTTGAGTCGTGGAGGTGGCTTAAGAGTGAAACGAATCATTGATTTGTTTAATAATACAGATACGGTGTCTATTCGTCGCTTCGTTTATCAAAAGGATGGGATGTCATCGGGAATGCTAAAGGCGAGACCGGTTCATTATCGTTACATCCTTACACATGATTTTTTTCATGGTGATCTTCTTCCATACCTAACTACCCCCGTAACATATATCAATATACGTTCAACCGGTTTTTCATCTTTCGTACTTAATTCGGGAAATGTTGGGTATAGCTATGTGGAAGAACATAATGTTACAAATGGGAAAAAGAATGGATATACTGCATATAATTTTATAAACAGTACCGGTCGTTCCAGTACTTTAGTTTCTGGCATGCCTACAATTGTATCTTCTTCCAGTGGTAAACCACTACAAATTGCATACATCAATAGTGATGGTTTTCTGGTTAAGAAACAGATTTTTAATTATACACAGTTCAATAGAGACATTATAAATAGCTTTAAATGTTATTCCCCTCCAATGTATGATTCATATTTTCTCTCAAATAATAAGATAGGAGCTGAATTTAAGGTTGTGTATTACTCAATGACTTCATATTGCCTGTTGGAGTCTACAATTACAGAAGAAGAATACTTTCCTAACGGAACACTTAGAAAATACATAGAATATGGTTATGACGGAACTACTAATTTGAAAAATTATCAGAAGACAACAGTAAACGGGAACGTGCATGAAACCTACATCAAATACCCGTCTGATTTTACTGACAACATCTCTGCCGCGATGAAAAGCAGTCACATGATAGGTGTTCCTGTCGAAACGGTCAATACTTTTAACGGCAACGTGATTGATGCTCAAAAAACAGTTTACTCTACCTTTATAGCCAATGAATCGCCCAGTTACTTGCCTTCGTCGATTTATGGTTTACGAAAGCCACAACCTTTAAGCTTGTCCACCTATCAAAACTATTATGACAAAGAAGTCCAGATTGATGCTTATGATTCTTTTGGCAATGTATTGCAATATACGGACCGGAATAATCTGAAAGTTGTTTACTTGTGGAGTTGCGGTATATATCCCATTGCGGTTATAAAGAATGCTACAGTGAATGCTGTTGAACTTGCTTTAGGAGCAATCGGGCTAAATATAGAAGAGTGCTATCCGGATGGCAACTTCCTGTCTGAACTTCAGGAACAACTGCCGGACGCGCAGGTAACCCTGTTTACCCATAAACCACAGATGGGTGTTACATCTGTCAGCGCTCCTTCCGGGAAGACAATTTATTATGATTACGATGGGCTGGGCCGGTTGATCCATGTGAAAGATGGCAAACTCAATAAAGTTGAAAGTTACCAATACAATTATTCAAACAAATAAATATACGGATATGAAACGGATTATTTTTCTCATTTTATTTCTGTTTATTTGTCGTGGTTCCAAAGCCGACGATCCGGAACTCTGGAACCAAGTGGTGCTCAGCAATATGACAATGGATTGGAACCAAACTTATATATCATTCTCATACAACTATCCGTCACACTACCTGTTTCCTAACGACTATACAAAGGCGGAAAACACTCTGAATGAATTCTTCTGTGTAACGCATGGTTTTCAGGATGCACGCGTGTATGTGGAAAAGCATGTTGAACACCAGGTGTATGTAGAGATTGATTTGGGACCAGATTTTCAGCGGTGGTATCCCTCAGACAGAGTCTTTAACATTGAATGTCATTTGTTCAAGTTTGTTTTAACCCAGAAAGGGTTAGTGATGCGCGATGCAAATATCTCTCAGTCGGGCAGTCTTATCGAGGGTAATGCCAAAGTGATATTTCCTACCCAATTTGGGGTTAGTTATGAATTGCTTCATAACGATGTGGTTATTCAAGACTTCAAATTTTCTTATAGTGAAAGTTTGAAGCAGGTTCCTGTTACACAAGACGGAGTGTATACTGTAAACAGGTATGTATTCGACATGGACGCGTTGAGAATCGCACAATCTCCGGTAAAGATGAGTGGGAACGCTTCCTTCTCGGACGATCTGACTCCTTTGGGTGGAACAATTTCCGGAGCCGAAAAATATTACCGGGGAATAACCAATAACATAGCGGTGGTTAGTACCTCGGAAGCATCCAATCCGGTTTCCCAAGGAAATTGCACATATACATGGGAAATGAAATCGAACTCCGGTTGGGAAACCATACCCAACGAAGCAGGTGTTAATTGCGTTGTAAACACCAGCGGAGCCGTACAAGATATTTATGTGCGCCGTAAAGTCGTCAAAGCCGGAAGAACTGCCTTGTCCAATGTTCATATGATTAAATGTATCAAGGGTACACCTGCATATGCCAATCCTAATTCTGTAATAAAGACTGTCTACACCTCTGAAATTCCAGACAGTGAAAAAAGACAATCCATCAGTTATCTGGATGGATTCGGCCGGTCGATGCAAACAGTGGAAGTGGGAGCCACTCCCAATCATGCGGATCTGGTAAATTATCAGGAGTATGATTCTTTCGGGCGTGAGTCCGAAAGTTGGCTTCCTGTGCCGGTCGAAGGGAATAATGGTGCTTTTGTCCCTATCAACGCTTACATGAGTGTGGCTGCAAATACCTATACCGGTGAGTTTGCCCCTTATTCCAAACCGGTTTACGAAGCTTCACCTTTAAATCGCGTTCAGGAACAGTATGGTCCCGGATACTTGTGGTACAATAATGCCAGTTGCGTGAAAACGTCTTACCTGACCAATACTGTCGGAAACGATACGCTCAACTGCATCCGTTATACGGTTTCCGATCCGGATAACCAATCGGTCACCATCACAAAGGTGGGGAACTATACCAGCAATGAGTTGTATGTAACCCGCATGGAAGACGAGGATGGTAGTGTGCAGTTCCAATTCAAGGATACACAAGGCAACCTTGTACTCGTGCGGCAACTGGAACAAACCGGCAGCAACCGACGGTTTATAGATACCTATTACATTTATGATGTATTCAATAACCAGCGTGTGGTCCTTCCGCCTCATGCCTCGGAAGCGCTTGCCTCTGGAAGCAGCTGGAACAGCGCATCCACCACTTCGCTGAACGATTACGCTTATCTGTACAAATACGACGAACGAAGCCGCCCCATTGCCAAGAAGCTACCCGGTTGCGCATGGACCTACTACGTGTACGACAATGCCGACCGTCTTATCTTTAGCCAGACCGGCGAACAACGGCAGAAAGGGGAATGGATGTTCACCATACCCGACGTGTTCGGGCGGGCTTGCCTCTCGGGCATCTGCAAGAACTCACTGGCGCCCTTCGCCACACAACCCCCTCTTGCAGGAAATGTCAATGCGAAACGGGATCCTTTGGCAACCGTAAATAAAGGGTACTCCATTACCGGAATCACCCTGGTAAGCCCAAAGTTATTGTCTGTGAACTATTACGACAATTATGCCTTCCTGGGTAAATCCACCCTTCCCGAGTTCAATAAACCCAATTTTGCTTTTGCGCAAGGGGATGAATCGGGTCCCTATTACAACGAAACCCCAATAACATTACTTACCGGAACGCTGACCGCCTGTCTGGACGATGAAGCGGCCACTCCTTCCTGGCTCTGCTCGGTGATGTATTACGACGATCAGGAACGACTCATAGAAACCCACTCCACCAATCACCTGACAGGCGGTATGGAGAAGGAATACATGAGTTATAACTTTGTCGGGGCTCCCGTTAAACGTACCCATATCCATTCGGCTACGGGTAAAACGACTCAAACCGAAGTGTATGGTTACGAGTACGACCATGCAGGGCGTTTACTGACCACTACCCACAAACTCAACAACGCCTCCACCGTAGCGCTTGTCTCCAACCAGTACGATGAACTGGGACGTTTAAAGACCAACAACCGGAACGGACAGGTGAAGCTACGCACCGATTACACGTACAACATCCGCTCCTGGACAAAGAGCATCGCCGGACCGCTCTTTTCTCAAACGCTCTACTACAACGAGAAGCGTTCGGGCGGAAGCAATACGCCGTGCTTCAATGGAAACATCTCCGCCATGGACTGGTATGTGGTTAATGACAAGTCACGTGGGTATGACTTTGCTTACGATCCGCTCTCCCGGCTCACCGCCGCGCATTACCTGGAGAACGGTATTCGTAACGCTAACTACAACACGTCTTACTCATACGACAAACATGGAAACATGCTGACATTGAACCGTCGGGGCAATATGAACGCGACCGTTTTCGGGGATATCGACAGGTTGACTATGTCTTACAATGGCAACCAGTTGACCAAGGTGATCGACGTGGCAACCGACCCTACGCTTTCCACTGCCCTCTCCATGGATTTCAGAAGTGGTACAAACGCTGCCGTCCAATACTACTATGATACAAACGGTAACTTAACAAAAGATTTGAATAAGGGAATCAGCGATATTCAATATAATTCATTAAATTTACCGACCAAACTGTTGATCTCCGGTACGCAGGGGGCTGCTACCAACACATATCTCTATTCAGCTGACGGACGCAAGTTGAATGTGACGGTAAAATGGGGGACTTCGAGTTCTAAGAATACGGATTACGTGGGTAATGTGATCTATGAGAACGGGGTGCTGAAGCGGATTCTGGTAGATGGCGGTTATATCGAAGGCGGTATCTATCACTTCTACCTGACGGATCATCTAGGTAATAACCGGGTGGTAGCCAAGGCGGATGGCACGGTGGTACAGAGTAACCATTATTATCCTTTCGGGATGAGTTTTGCGGATGGTATAACGACTTCTTCGCAGCCTTACAAGTTTGGTAATAAGGAGTTGGATACGGACAGGGGATTGAATTGGTATGATTTCTCAGCCAGATATAAGACAGTGGACTTACCACCGTTTACTACAATGGATCCGTTGGCGGAGAAGTATTATTCGATCTCACCATATGCGTATTGTGCGAATAATCCAATAAAATACATCGATTTGCGGGGAGATAGTATCAGTATGACAATGGTTCAAGCTTATGATACAATGAATTCTACTGATTTCGCTCAAACTATAACTGCTGATTTGCAGTCACAAACAGGGTTAGCTCTTTCAACTTCTACTTCAACAGGGCAAATGACTTATGCAAAAGATGCTAATGGTAATCCCGTTGTAGCAACAACAACCGATGCTAGTGGGAATATCGTTCAAGTTGGAAGTGCTACTGCAAGAGATGCATTAATAAAAGCCATAAGCAATCCTGATTTCGTGAATGTAGCTATTAATGCTTCAAGTAATGTCTCAGGAGTTCCTCGCGGTAGTAATGATATATGGCTAAGTCCTAATCAAATAAATGGATTTATTACTGGGGCAACCAATTTGGATAATCGTACATTAGGTTGGGGTATGACTTTAATACATGAGCTTCATCATACTCAAGTAGGGGGAGGACTGCTTGATACCCCTGGCAATCCAGGCCCAGTGGTGACACAAATGAATATTATCCGCTCTGAGTTAAATGCACAAGGAGGAAATTATGGACAAAGATTGGATTATGGAGCGACTTCTTCGGGGGGCTATAACTATATTCCATTTAATATACCAGCACAAGGTCAATTAGGTTTTGGGTTTGCACCTTTACCTATTAATAAATTTATAAGATTCAAATAAAAACAGTTATGAAAAATATTTTGCTTGTATTTATGTTGTTTTTTCTACAAAGTAACATGCATGCACAAAAAAATGATAGTGCGGATTCTATTAAATATTTAGCTGCATATGATGTTATTGTTAATGATTCTATAAACGAAGGGAAAAGTTTGATAGTTTCAGACTCACTTGTTAGATTAAATGTTGCTGTTTTTTTTAGGGAACTAAAACAAAAAGATGAAGATGAGAATTCTTTAGCTACCCGGCTATATGCAATGTGTCAAAATATTGACCCTTGTTCTAAATTGACATTCTTAAGCGATAAAAGCAGTAAATGTTCAAAGCATATAGTATTTTTTTCTCCAATCATAAATGATTCTATCTTATGTGCAGAGCTATTTGAATATAAAAGCTGCTTGAATAGTTATGAATATAATCAGATAGCAATGTTTAATACTAGTTATATATATTTATTTATATTCGATGAAGTTGGGAAAATAAAGTCAATGTTTAGAAAAGAAATGATCTACAATTAAAGGGCGAATTTAAGTAGAAGAAGGACATGAAAAATTTGAGAACAAAAAGAAGAATAAAGGCATTTCTAACTGATTATCTTTTTCTCTTTATGACTTTTAATGTATTATATTCAATTTACTATTTGATATGGATATTGGGACAAAAGATTAATTAGCGGGATGAAAAAGAGCTATTTATGGAAATCAAAACACTAATTACAAAGTTAAGGGATAATTTGCTTATTCCAATTTGTACAATCCTTATTTGTTATTTTCTATTCAGTGAAAGATTGAGAGATCTGCCTTGTGCCAATTTAATTCGATTATTAGTATTCGGCTCTGCAATTCTCTTTGCAATATGCGCATGGTTGTCACTTGTAATTGATCGTGCTTGGATAAAGAAGTCTATAGAAGGTCCAAAAAACCGAAAGTTGGTCACTTTATTGCTTTTCTATTCAGAGCACATAGTGAATTACTTTTTTTATATCTATTTTTCTGTATATATGGTTCTCGAATTAGATAAAAGTAGTGTCGTATACAACTATATATTACTTCTATCTTTTGGAATGTTTTTGGGTTATAGATTTTCTATAAAATCTAATTTACGAGAATCTTCATAACGTTTCTTAAGTCACTCCTTAAGACCTTGCATTTTCTGGAATCAGTGACAAATACTGGTAGTATTTGAATAATGGATACCTAATAATTTATCAGCCTCAAGGATAGGAAACAAAGAAGATTATATTACTTTTGCCTTGCAAAAAGGAACAAGAAGAATAAACAGTATATCTATTACCCTTTAATCGCGGAAACAGATTTCAAACGTTTTTGCTCAGAAAAACAATATGAAGAAACTTATTATCACTTTTTCACTGGCCTTGGTTGCCTTGTCCAATTATGCTATCACCCCGTTATGGATGCGCGATGCACGCATTTCACCCGATGGAACCGAAATCGTCTTTTGCTATAAAGGCGACATTTACAAAGTCTCCGCACAAGGGGGAACTGTTGTTCAGCTGACGACCCAATCGTCTTATGAAGCCAGTCCCGTATGGTCGCCCGACGGAAAACAAATCGCCTTTGCCAGCGATCGTAATGGTAACTTCGATCTCTTTATAATGCCGTCCGGCGGAGGAACTGCCAAAAGGCTGACGTATCATTCCGCTACGGAGATCCCGTCTGCTTTTACCCCGGATGGGAAGTATGTACTTTTCTCGGCTTCTATTCAGGACCCGGCAAGCAGCGCTCTGTTTCCTACAGGTGGTCTGACGGAATTATATAAGGTTCCGGTGGAGGGCGGACGTACCCAGCAGGTATTGGGCACTCCTGCCGAATGGGTTTGCTTTGACAAGGCAGGTAAGAACTTCCTTTATCAAGACAATAAAGGTGTTGAAAACGAATGGCGAAAACACCACACGTCATCCGTTACAAGAGATGTCTGGATGTACGATACTCAGACGGGAAAACATACCAACCTGACAAACCGGGGTGGGGAAGACCGTAACCCGGTGTATGCTCCCGATGGGAATACGGTATATTTCTTAAGTGAACGCAACGGAGGCTCCTTCAACGTGTACACTTTCCCGTTGAACGATCCTCAGAAAGTGAAACCCGTCACTTCGTTTACCACTCATCCGGTACGCTTCTTGTCAGTCAGCAATAAAGGTACATTGTGCTATACGTACGATGGCGAACTGTATACGCAAGAGGCAAACGGTCGTCCGAAGAAAGTAAAAGTGGAACTTGTACGTGATGATGAAAACTCGATTGCCACTCTCAGGTATTCTCAGGGGGCGACTTCCGCCAGTGTTTCTCCGGACGGGAAACAGGTGGCTTTCATTGTGCGCGGCGATGTCTTTGTCACTTCTGCGGATTATAATACGACCAAGCAAATCACTGATACTCCTGCCGGCGAGGCCAATGTTTCCTTTGCCCCGGATAACCGGACACTGGTATATGCCAGCGAACGGACAGGCAACTGGCAACTTTACACGGCCAAGATTACTCGTAAAGAAGAAGCAAACTTCCCCAATGCGACTCTGATTGAAGAAGAAGTGTTACTGCCTTCGAAAACAGTAGAACGTACCTGTCCGCGTTACTCTCCCGATGGAAAGGAACTTGCTTTCATCGAAGACCGTAGCCGCCTGATGGTGCTCAACCTGAAAACGAAGAAAGTACGTCAGGTAACGGACGGTTCTACCAAGTACAATTCCGGATATGGTTTTGACTATGAATGGTCGCCCAACGGTAAGTGGTTCACGCTCGAGTTTATCGGGAATCGCCATGACCCGTATTCGGACATCGGTATTGTCAGCGCACAGGGAGGAACGATCACCAATCTGACTAACAGCGGTTACACGAGCGGCTCTCCGCGTTGGGTGCTCGATGGAAACGCCATTCTTTTCCAGACAGAACGTTATGGTATGCGTGCGCATGCTTCCTGGGGTTCGCAACAAGATGTGATGCTGGTATTCCTGAATCAGGATGCTTACGACCGTTATCGCCTGAGCAAGGAAGATTTCGAACTTCTCAAAGAACTCGAGAAGGAGCAGAAAAAGGCGAAAGAAAAAGAGAAGGAGAAAGATAAGAAGAAGGACGCCGACAAGGACAAAAAAGAAAAGGCGGATAAAGAAAGCGAGGATAAGAAAGACGATGAAAAGGATGATACGGATGAAGGAAAAGAGGGTGAGAAAGATAGTCTTGTGGAACTCAAAGGCATTGAAGAACGTATTGTACGCCTGACTCCCAACTCTTCCAACCTGGGCGATGCTATTCTTTCAAAGGATGGAGAAAATCTGTATTATCTTTCTTCTTTCGAAGATGGGTATGACCTCTGGAAGATGAATCTTCGCGAGAAAGACACGAAACGTTTACATAAGCTGAACTCCGGATGGTTGTCCTTGTCGATGGATAAAAGTGGGAATATATTCTTGCTCGGCGGTAGTAAGTTGCAGCGAATGGATGCCAAGTCGGATGCGTTGAAGTCAATCAATTATCAAGCCGAGATGAGGCTGGATCTGGCTGCCGAACGCGAAGCCATGTTCGATCACGTGTACAAGCAAGAACAAAAGCGCTTCTACACCCTCAATATGCATGGGGTGAATTGGGACGCCATGACTGCTGCCTATCGTAAGTTCCTGCCGCATATCGACACTAATTATGACTTTGCCGAATTGCTCAGTGAATGGCTGGGCGAACTGAACGTGTCGCATACCGGAGGACGCTATTCTCCCGGAGGGGGAGGGGATGCGACCTCTAACCTGGGTTTGTTGTTCGACTGGAACTATCAGGACAAAGGGATGAGAATCTCTGAGGTGGTAGAAGCAGGCCCGTTCGATCACTCCCGTACGAAAGTGAAAGTCGGTTGCATTATTGAAAAGATCAACGGAGAAGACCTCACTCCTGAAAATGATATCACTAATCTGCTGAATAATAAAGCAGGAAAGAAAACGCTGGTTTCGCTTTATGACCCGCAAACGAAAGAACGCTGGGAAGAAGTAGTCCTGCCCATATCAAACGGGCAACTGAATGGGTTGTTGTATAAACGATGGGTAAAACAGCGTGCCGATGAAGTACAGAAATGGTCGAACGGACGGTTGGGCTATGTGCATATTCAATCCATGGGCGACGGTAGTTTCCGTACTGTTTACTCGGACATTCTGGGTAAATACAATCATTGCGATGGAATTGTGATCGATACCCGGTTCAACGGTGGTGGTCGCCTTCACGAGGATGTAGAGATACTGTTCAGTGGACAGAAGTACTTCACGCAGGTAGTAAGAGGGCGTGAAGCATGCGATATGCCAAGCCGTCGCTGGAATAAGCCTTCCATTATGTTGCAGTGCGAAGCCAACTATTCGAATGCGCACGGTACTCCTTGGGTGTACAAGCATCAGCAAATGGGTAAGCTGGTTGGCGCCGCTGTTCCGGGGACTATGACGAGTGTGTCGTGGGAAAGGCTGCAAGACCCGTCGCTCGTTTTTGGTATTCCTATTGTAGGCTATCGTTTGCCGGACGGCAGTTATTTGGAGAATAGCCAGTTAGAACCAGATATTAAAGTGCTCAATGCTCCGGAAACGGTGGTGAAAGGCGAAGATACGCAACTGAAAAGGGCTGTCGATGAGCTGCTTAAAGAAATAGGTAGTCAGACGAAATAGCTTTCGTCTGTGAAACTTACCATGAGTTTCGTGATGCGGAAATAGTAAAGTGCGCAAGATGTGCTGAACTTTTTGTAATTTTGGCTCACTTTAGCCAAGAAAGAGTTGCTATTTTTTTGATTTATTACATTTTTTATATAGATTTGCCTCCTACACTACTTCTTATCGAAAATGTGTGCTATGATGAACTGGTTATACAGAGAAAAACGGCGAGAGGCATGGCGATATTATTTGAATTTATTTCTGCTTTATTTTGGGGTATCCTAAGCGGATTACTAGTAGCTATTGTGGTTGCGTATATAATGAAAGAGGTGTTTTCTGTCTCTAGATTATATATTGCAATAGCAGGCCTGTTTCTCTGTTTCTTTCTTTCTTTTCAATTCACAACGCTGATTGCTGCTGCAAAAACAAAAGCTTATATAAAAAATGTCGATGTACTTGTCAAGACAATCGACGAAGGGGTAAACTGGCGAGAGATAGAAACCACTTACCCCATTCTGAAACCATATTTAGGAAAAGTAACTGAGCAATTGGAAACAGTGACGGGCTCTTCCCTGTCTATTGCCTCTTATACTATAGGTGTAATAAACGGTTATATGTGGCGTCGTGTGGCGTGGATACTGGGTGTACTTATACTCACATTTGTGACGGCCGGTATATTGGGAACAACGCAAAAGCCAGCACCCAGAGCCGGAAATGCCAGAAGCCGTGACCGAGGTACACCGCCAAGATCCCGAAATGTGCGTGCAACGAGAAGATAGTTAATGCAAAATCTAAATAAAAATAATTGTATGGAAACATTAGATCCCAAAAGTCCTAATCACATCTTAGTCGGGTTAGGCGGAACAGGTGGAAAAGTATTAAAAGCCATTCGTAAGAGAGTTTATCAAGAGTTTCCCAACGACGAAGATCGGGGGAAATTGTCTATAGGCTATGTCTATGTGGATTCCACTCGGGAGATGATGACACCGGGCGATCCCTCTTTCCGGGTGATGGGGAAAGACGCTTCATTTACAGAAAGCGAGTTTGTTGATATTAAATCGGTAGACTTGAAGCAGATATTGGATAATGTATCCAGTTTTCCCGGACTGAAAGGATTGGTAAAGAATGGGGCTTCTATGAAGAATACGTTGGGAGAAGTGGGTAAAGCTGCCGGTCAAAAGCGTCGTGCAGGGCGTATCCTTTTTGCTGCCAACTGTAATAAATATCTTTCCGCATTAAAGAATCAATACAATAAGGTAAAGACCATCACCAAGAAAGATGATGTAAATATTCATATATTTACAGGACTGGCCGGTGGTACGGGATCGGGATCTATCATTGATGTAATAGCTCAAACACGGGCGCAGGAAAACTTCAAACATGCCAATATTGTGGTGTATGCCATGGTGCCCGAGTTGGATATCCCTTCCGGATGTCAGGCCGGGCGTTACCACCAGAATGGTTATGCTGCTTTAAAGGAACTGAGTGCGCTCAATATCGGACAGTTCCTGCCTGTCGATGTTATCCGGGGTGAAGAACATGTGGAATTGGATACCACGCCTACCAAACAGTTCGGATTGATGCTTTACTCCAATGTGAATGAAAACGGAGTCACTGTGAATTCGTTTTCGGAACTTCCTCAATTACTGGCCGATACGGTTTATTTCCGCTTATTCCTGCAAGAAAAGAATGGTGTTACCGACGACTTCCTGCGTTCATTCAGTCTGGAGAATATCAATGACTTCTGTGTGGAGTACAGTGAAAAATCTAAAGGAAATGACAAAGAACGTGCGCGTACGAAAGCCATTAATACATTTGGCATCAAGCGCATTATCTATCCGGAAAGACGCATCCTGGAACATATTACCTATACGGTAGGGGAGCGTGTTTTGTGGCAGATGCAATACAATAATTTCAAGGATGATTTCGGCTTTGTACAGGAAACGGTTCGTAAGGACTACCGCGAACTTTATATCAACGATAAGAATCTGCGTGAGTGGATGCTGGATGACAGCCATCTGATGCTGGAAGAAAAAATCTTTGATACGGATAAATATTGCAGTTCGATAGAGAGCTTCTGGAACGATACAGCCAATAGCTATTCATACGATGCGGCAAAGAAAGTCGATGCGGAACCGTTGAGGTTCCTCGAAGGCATCTGTTCCGATGATTATAAAAATGCATTCCGCAACAAACAAGGTGTAGAGGCTTACTATGCCGACAAAGGCAATGACCAATTGTTGAAAGAACAGGCTCGTTACATTGTAGAACGTATTGAAAAAAGTCTGTATACCAAATGGTACGAAGGCAATTTGTCTTTGGAGGATTTGCTGAATATATGCGATGTCGTATTGACGTATATTAAGGACCGGAAGGAAAAAATAGCCAATAACATCGCTGATGTTGATGACAAGATAAAGATTAATGAAGGAGCTGCCGACGACAATAATTACGACTACAATCACCTGTCTCTGGCTCAGCGGGCAATGGGGAAATCTTCTCGTATTTATTCGGATCATCAGATTATTATGAAAGACCTGTACGTTCTTCGTACGCAACGAGTGGCTTATACATTTGAGGATAAGTTGTTGGGCAAACTCCGTGTGGCATTCGAAGAGTTCAGTGCGGAAGTCAGCCAGTTTATTGCCGTATTGTTAGTGTCCATGGACGCAGCCGAAAAACGCATTGCCGACCGCAATAAGAAGATGAAAGGCATTGCCGATTTGTCCGGAGCCATTGTGGAGGTCAGTGAAGATGAGAAGATGACTAAGTTTGAGCACACTTTGCTTCTGGATAGAAACCAGCAGGAAACATGGGCGGGCAACATCCGTAAGGCGATTGCCGGCAAACGGCCGTATGCTCATTTCAACGAATTGGCGGCTATGAGTACCGAAGATGCGATCTTCGATATATTCGATGTAGAACTGACTCCCGAAATACGCAGAAAGCACGATCAGGATTGCCAGAACGATAGGATATTGGGAATGAATATTTTGCAGCAGTTACAGAAGGTGCTGCAAACGGAAACCGATATCCGCAACTTTGCCACATCTGTCATTGAGCAATGCGGAACATTCCTGAAACTGGACGACGGCCAAATGTCCAGAGCCTTGAAAAATAATGATAATCCGGTAGCTCATCCCGAATCTATCAACCGCAAAACGGTTCTGGTTTCTATGCCCACCGATGAAGGAAACGAATCGCTCAAGGCGTTTGCCAGGAAGTTACAGGACAACTTGCAGGGAGCTTTCGGAAATGCAACTGCCGGGTATACGCTCAACTTCGATACAAGTAGTGATCGCATGAATGAGATCACCGTAGTATCCATTAAATACTGCTTCCCGATGCGTGCCATCAGTTGGTTGCCGTCCTACGACCGTGCGTACAATGACTTGGTAAATAATAAGAATGAACTGGATGCCAGGGAAGCGCGTGTTCTGCTTCACAGCGAAGGTGATGGTACGGAGCTTCCGGAACTAATGGGTGAGAAGAAGGTGGCTCCAAGCATTCCTTATCTCTTGGTAGCTGCTGCCAACAACATTCTGGCAGTACGCGAAAATGAGCGCGAGGAAAAGGGCTGGTGCATTGTTACGGTCGACGAATGGGGTTCTGAAATCGTTACGCTCATCTCTTCCCAGTTTACGGATCTGTTGACGAGCGATGAACTGACAGAAGATATGTTCGAAACCATTAAGGAGAAAGTGGACGACATCTTGAAGGACCCGAACCTGAAGATGAGCGACCGGGCAACTATGGTAGAAGGAATAAAGGTGATTATGCGCGATTATGTGAGTAAGGAATGCTCAAGTCCTACATCACCCAAGTATCAGCTGTATAGCACAGAAGCAAAGAAAGCATTGGATTTGATCAATAAAAAATAAGACTAAGAATATGGCAAGAACAAATGATCGTGATAGATTCCAATACGGAATCTGTACCAATCGCGACAAAGACGGCGAGGGGAAATTATGCCCGAAATGCGAAAGCAAGGAAGTGCAAAGAGTAAGAAGCGGGCAAGATTTTGTCTGTGACGAATGTAAAGAACCGCTCCGCCGGGTAGCACCCCCTAAAGAGGGTGTTTCCCCCAAACTGATTGCGGGAATTGCGGTGGGTGTTATTGTTGTCGCCGGCGCTATCTGGGGAGCTTTAACTTTCATGAAAGGAGAGGATGCTCCGCCTTTTGGAGATAATCCGGAGCAAGTTATTACTCCTGTAGAAGGTGGGCAGAAAGAAAGTGATGCGCCTAAAAAAGCGGGAATAGAAACTCTCTCATTGACACCTGAGAGTGTTACCGGAACAGTGGATGGCGATGCTCGCCTTAAAGTGACTATCACTCCTGCTGATGCCGAAGTAGATCTGAATTGGGAAAGCAATAACCCGGAGGTAGCTAATGTAGACACGGATGGCGTTGTGAGATTCCTGAAAGCAGGCGAAGCGACCATTACTGTGACGGCAGACGGCTCCGCAGAAAGTGGCAAGTGCCTGGTGACGGTGACAGAGAAAAAAACGGTTAAAGCCGGTGGCAACATCGATTACGGTAAATGGACTGGTGAATATAAAAACGGGAGACCTCATGGAAGAGGAACGCTGACCTACAATTGTATACATACCATTGATCCGCGCGATGCTAAGCATCGTACTACTCAACCGGGCGATTACATCATCGGTGAGTTCGACCAAGGTTATTTAGTCCATGGTGAGTGGCATAAGACCAATGGTAATGTTGAATCTATCATGATAGGGAAATATAACCAATAATTAGTACTACAATGAAGGCAGGCAGTCGTATAATAGTAATCGCTTTAGGGCTATGCTTGTGGTGTGCCGCTCCTTTGACGGCAAAAACGCTCTTCCGTTCTTCTCAACTGGAGAAAATGGCTACCTGTCTTCATTTAGATACAATCAGCCGATGGAAGGCTGGTTGGCATATGCAGCATTCTTATGGGAAACGCCCCTTGTCTATTTATGTCAGTCCAAACGGTCAAATAGAACATATTGGTGTTCAGGTATTTTCTGCTGAGACGAAAAACGAACTCAATCTGCCTATTTACAACTTTTTGGAGCGTTATTATTTGGCAACCCTCCTGCCCCTCTGGAAGGATAAGACTGTGGCCATGCAGATAGCCGAAGACGGAATCGAATTTTCCAAAGGTTCTTTTGCCTCCTTCGACGGTTTGAATCAAAACGGTTTAAACATTTCCATCACCAATCATGGCACTAAACGCTACACGGTTACCTGGTCCAGGAATGATAAGGTACTCTGTTCCATATCCTTCCCTGTGGATTATCAACTCCTGCTGGGAGTAAACAAGAATGAAGCTGAAAGCAGGTTGCCCGCTATGGTGAGAATGACAGATTATTCGGTTTTGCCTTTACAACGGTCGCCAGCTCCTAAGCGACTGGTGTATATGAGTAAAGAGAAAATGTATGTAGAGCCTGGAGAGTCGTATATGTCGGAGAAGATCACGTCCCGACACTACTGTGTGCGAAAGAAAACCAATGAATTCCACTGGTTGTACACTTCTGAATACCCTGCGGAGAGTTTAGCCAATATGGTCTCCGGGGTAATGAAGAACGAGAAGATGTTATCAATCGAACTTCGTAAATATAATTACGAATGTGAGACCTTCGCCGTACATTTGGATCAATGGATCAGCTTCTGCCAGAAGGAACACTGCGAACCTTATTTCGGGGTCGAGGAACTTAGTCAGGACAGCATCAGTGCATCGCTTTTTATGGTCAATAACCAATTGGGTTACAACCATATCATGTTTATGAAGATGGCCAAGGCGGATGTGGCGAAGAAAGGAACGGTAATACGTGCGCATCTTCATTGCTATGTGCCGATCAATAATATAGGCAATCTTTACCATGAATATACGGTACGGAAAAGAGAGAGAATCTATGAAACGGATGAAAATAAATAACTAGTTATTATGATTATAGGTCCCAAACATTTAGTATTAGTGCTATTGTTTTCCATAGGTGGCAATGGTCTGTTTGCACAAAAGGAAGTGCAAAGTTCCGCTGAATTCAATGTCATTAAACGTGACAAGGATTATATCTATGCCGAAGCTACGATGTCTACCCAGGAGGAAGCCATGGAGTTGGCACGTGACATGCTCAACGACAAGATCAAGACATACGTGTCTACGCAAAAAAAACTACAGAATAGCGAGGCCTTTGTGGCCAAAAACTATGCCTCGTTTACCGAAGGACTCAGTCTGCAACGAGGAAGTATGATGCGTGTGGTGGTATACATCAAAAAGTCGGACATCATTCCTGTAGAATCCCTCGAAAATGTGGAAATCATTTCCAATGACAAAGTTCCTGCGGGTGTAGAAGTGGAAGAAAGCGTACCGGAGGAAGTTACTTTGCCTCCTTTACAACAATGGCAGGAAGATACGCTCAAACAGTTGCTCGGTATTGTCAGTTTTAATGAGGTACAAGGCGTCTTCCAATCGTTAAAGGCACAAGGGAAATTAGCGGGGTACGGTAAATATGCCACCATGACTAATCCTGAGAAATGTTACCTGCTCATTTATAATAAAGAGGGGGAAGTGAAAGCCACCCTGAGTCGTCCGAATCCGGAAAAAAGAGTAAACATGCATAGCATGCAAACGGATGATGTTGCTAATTACAAAGGCTGTGGAGCGTTGTGGTTTATTTTATCTGACTAAAAATAGTGTGAATATATGAAAATGAAAATAGTATTATCAGTTATTTTATGCATGCTTTGGGTGGGTCAAACGAAAGCAGAAAGGGTCACTTTTGAGTTCAGTGACGGTGTTAACGAGGTAGGCCTGAAAAGTAAAATGGAGCAGGCAGCTACTGCGTTACTGTCTGAGATAAACACTGCCCAGACAGAAGGACGTTCGTTGTCGTTGGCTAACTTATCCATGACCGGAGAGGCCAAGAGCTCCATCTCTATGCTTTGGGAAAATGTTCCGTTCCGTTGCGAGGATACGGAAGTGGTGACTTCCTGCTTGAGTTCAAACGGTGGTTATCAGGCAAGGTTTATTCCTATTCGCATGGTACCGAATGCCGCCGAGCGGAAAACGATTGACGCCGATGAGCTGGTGCAGCAATGCGTCATCTGCTTTTCTACAGCAGGGGTTATCACCAATTTCTACATCTCGCTCAACGATTTAATGTATGCCCAAATGTTTCGGGATGAAGATGGGAAAGAGGTGGCCGATACGCGTCGTCGCCTGGAGATCCTCGATTATGTGGAGCATTTTCGTACCGCTTACAATCAGAAGGATATCAACTTCCTCGATCAGATATTTAGCGAAGATGCGCTCATCATCACCGGAACGGTTATTACTACCCGTAGCAGTGAACTTAGTTATGTAGCTCCAAGCATCAGATACAAGCGACAAGGCAAACAAGAATACCTGGCCAATCTGAAAAGGTGTTTTGCCAAGAACAATTATATAAATGTCAAGTTCGATGATATATCTGTCACCGTTCATCCTACACGTACTAATTACTACGGGGTAACGCTTCACCAGAAATGGAATTCGAGTACCTATAGCGATGAAGGCATCCTGTTCTTGTTATGGGACTTTACCGATGATAAACGACCCATTATCCATGTACGTACCTGGCAACCCGATTATTTAGATAAGGCAAAGACTCAGAAAATCCCGGAAAATGAGATATTTACTTTAAGTGACTTTGACCTGTAAAGAAACACAAACAATATGAAACGAAAATACCTACTACTCATCTGCCTCATAGCTACCATTTTCTCATTAAAGCTATCTGCGCAAAATGATATTTACCGAATCGAGCAAATAAAGAAAGAGAATTTTGTATCGGAAAACAAGCAATCGAAGGTGGTCTTCAGCTCTTCGTTTAATGATTTATTCATCGTAGATGTCCTTTATCCGGACGCCAATATCAAGTCGTCGGGGAAGGATGCCAAAGGCAACTATCTGTACGAAGTGCTGATCGACTCAAAGAAAACCCCTAAGCGCCGGTTTGTTATCTCTCGAAAAGGGGATAGCCGGGAGGGGGAGTTAACGGAGGTTTTTCACCCCGGACAATGTTATTATTTTCATGTGACAAAAGTAGCCGAACCTATTACCGTTCAGGAAACCACGAAGAAGACTTCCGGTCAGTTTAAGGATGAAGCGCAAGCCAGTGTGGAATTTACGGCACCCATGAAAGGATTGGTCGTCAAGATGGATACTTACAATAAGAGTGCCAGCCCCACAGTGAGTACCTCGGTGGCTGCTAATGGCTCTTTTGTGACAACGATGGTATTTAACTTGAGCCGTCTCAGTACTTGGGAACAACAAATCGCTGAGTACAAAACCTCGCTTGGGAGCTTGACGGACGATGATTATGAGAAGAAAGAGGAACTGGAAAACAAAATAGATAGCCTGAGTGCGTTTACGAATTTTAACCTGAGAATTTCTACAGAGAAATCCCAGGTCTGTGCCGTTGAAATCAGTAATCTGCGGCCCAAGCAGAAACGTGAGTTTGCTGTAGTGTTAGTCGAACGGGTGGATACTGTCAAGACCCATGTGACTGAGTTTCAAGGATTCCAAAGTGCGGCTATGGCTTCGATGAAGGAACGTAAATTCAGCGCTGCCAAGCAAGAATATGAAAAGGCCTTGGCGGCTAAAGACTGTCCGGCAGATATGAAGAATGTGCTGCAAGAAAAAATAGATTTGGCGGAGAGATGCGCTAACAACAATGACATTGCACAATATTGTTTGTTGCAACTGAAGGAAATTAAAAATGGCGGCAAGCAGGCAAGCGCTACCGAAATAGAGAAGTATTATGCTGGAGCCATTGATGCCTATTCGGTTATCTATAAAGAAACAAACGATGAACAGTTCAATGCGTTTGCTACTCAATTGAAAGGAAAACTGGCGGCTTTGCCCATTGTTGTAGCTATAAAAGTGATGGGAGTGAAGAAGAAAGGTGGAACGTTTATTGATAATCCACTGCCTGGAGTGAAAGTGTACGGCGTAAGTCAAGAGTTTTCTGAAGCATTGAAGAAAGGAGCTCATGGAACCTTTTTAGGCGTTTGCGATGAGAAAGGTTATTCCCGCTTGGAATTAAAGAATGGGGAATACAGTGGGCTTCTTTTTGTTCCCGATGGCATTGACTACAAGGAAAATGGATACCAGTCATTGGTAGGCAAGAATCATCTAAGTACTGAAGTGAGACTTTACAAGTAAATATGAATTTAAATTTAATTTATTATGAACACAATTTTTAAAATGACGATTTGCGCGTTAGCGTTGACGATGGCTCCTTCTTGGGTAGGGGCACAAGATGGTAAGAAAGAAAAGAAAAAGGCTGAATGGAAGATGCCCGAAAAACTTTCCGGCAATGCCATTATCGACACCTATTTGTTGTCGTGTGATACACTGAATACGCGTGTTCAGGAATACAATGAAAACATCACTTACTACAGAGTGGTTGCCATTGAAACTGTGGATGATAATGGACAGCCTGTTTTAAATGAAGATGGAACCAGAAAAAAAGAAGTACAGATTGTTGATGACAATAATGTTGTTCGTAATAGTGCCCAGGTGTGGCAACAATACACCGATTGGATTCTGACTGGTACCTCCATCACTGCCGATTGTGTGTCTATTGCTGCCCAAACCATATCGGCTACCGCAGAACTCCCTAAATTGGGATTGGGTGCGTTGACTTATGCGAAATACGTAAAAGCAGGTCCTAACATTATAGCCAAGGCAGGGACGGAAGTAAAAGAGATTGTTGCATCTATTAAAGAGCAACGAGCATCCATACGGGCTTACAAGAAAGCATACTCCGAGTCTGGAGAATTGCTCGATCCAAGCATTGACCCATCCAACATTGATGGTGTTAACTTGGCCGACATTCCGGTTGTTGCCAAAAGCACTAAGGATCTGTATGCAGAGAGGGAAGCAGCAAAACAAGCGGGCAGCGGAATAGAAGTAAACTTGGATGAGATTTAATCTCCGCAGATAGTATTAACATATTAGCATAGAAATAGCCCGCCGTTCATGAAATTATCATCAACGGCGGGCTTTTTCTATGTATTAACAAGAAGAATCAAGTGGAAACCTTATATTTGCACGTTCAAATTTATTAATAAAAGGAGGAACCTGCTTATGGCACTTCACATCGTCGACGAAGCAAAAAGATGCTTAAACTGTAAAAAACCGTTATGCCGTCAAGGCTGTCCGATCCATACCGAAATTCCATTGGTTATCAAAACATTTCTGGACAGTGATATCAATACTGCCGGGAAGATCTTGTTCGAAAACAATCCGCTCTCCGTTATCTGTTCGCTTATCTGCGACCATGATAACCAGTGCGAAGGGCATTGTATACTAGGCAAGAAAGGATCACCTGTACACATCAGCAGCATCGAAAACTATATCTCGGATGCTTATTTCGATAAACTGGCATTTCCGGAAATCAAGAAGAACGGCCTGAAGGCGGGTATCATCGGTTCGGGGCCTGCCGGGCTTACCATTGCCATTATCCTGGCGCAACGGGGGTATGATATTACCATCTTCGAGTCGCGTGAGAACATAGGCGGGGTACTGCGTTATGGTATTCCCGAGTTTCGCTTGCCAAAATCCGTCTTGGATAGATACCGGGAGAAACTGTTCAAACTGGGTATCAAGATCCGCCCCAATACCTCGATCGGTACAACGATCAGTGTGGACGATATGTTCCGCGACGGCTACAGTGCCCTCTTTATCGGAACCGGTGTGTGGCGTCCGAATACCCTGCGTATCAAGGGCGAGACGCTCGGTAACGTGCACTTTGCCATCAATTACCTCACTGACCCCAGCGTATACAACCTGGGCGAATCGCTCAATATCATCGGTGCTGGAAACTCGGCCATGGATGTGGCGCGTACGGCCCTCCGTAAAGGCTGTAAGAACGTAACTATCTTTTCGCGAAGCGACCGTTTGGCGGCCAGTATCCGCGAAATTGAATATGCCAAGTACGACGGAGTGAAGTTTGTCACTCATGTGGAACCGGTGGAGATTGTCGACGAGGGCGTTGTATTCAGAGAACTCGAGTGCGATGGTAAGGGTAACCTATCGCCGATAGAAGGTACGGATAAGTTGTATCCGGCCGATTCTACCGTTATTGCCATCAGTCAGGGACCCAGAAACCGGATCGTATCGACTACACACGGACTCAATGTCAATGATAAAGGGCTTCTGGTAACCAACCAATGGGGAGAAACTACACGGCAAGGAATATTCGCTTCGGGCGATGTAGTACTAGGTGCCAAGACGGTGGTGGAAGCTGCCAACTACTCCAAGCAGGTAGCCGACGCGATGGATGAGTATATGCAGAGCTTATTGAAAGAGTAAATTCCCTAACAGGTGTACCTTATTTGTTCGTTTTTATTCTCCGGATTTGTACGGACACTTGCAGTATCTTGATTCTGCTTGCATTTATAGAATATAACCAGAATAATATGAATTATGAAGACTAGTAAACTTGTCGGGCTGCTTTTGTTACTCCTGGCTGCTTTCAGCTTTGCATCGTGCAGTGATGACGATAAAGTAGATATTGCCCAGTTAGTAGGCAAATGGTCGGTAGTCAATGATGATCCGCGCCTGGTGGTCGACGGGTCGGTGACGTACGTTTTCAATGCCGATAATACATGTTCCATCCATGTGTACGATGCATTGTCAGGTGAATCATACACTACCGATTATAAATACGTGATCAGTCTTGACCAGACCCTGATTACTATTTTAGATATTGAGACCGATCGCTATAAAGAGCAATACAGTATTCGTAAATTGGACTCGGGTGAGATGAAGTGGGAAAGCACCTCGCCCACTGATATGTTGCATGAGAAAATGCGGCTTGTGAAATACTGATCTCGAATGCGGTATTAAAAAGAGTCTTAAACCTAAAAAAAGTAACCATCTCCATGCAGTCTTTCGCCTATATGAGATCTTTTATTAATAAAGGCTTGTAATGGAGTTAGACGAATGGGTGGAGCGGTGTAAGGCAGGCGACAAAGAAGCACAAGCCTGGCTCTATAGAACGTATTCACAAAAAATGTTGCGGATATGCCGCAGTTTGGTGTCGGACAGGCAAGTGGCCCTGGATCTGATGCATGATGGTTTTGTGCTTGTTTTTGCCTCCATCGGAGCTTTGAAGCAGACTAGTAAACTGGAAGGTTGGATGGGGCGAATCATGACCAACCTTTCCCTGAAATATATCAATCAACAACGGGCTGCTTTCTGTGTGCCACTGACTGAATTATCGGAGAACGAAGAACCGATAGATGGGGAGGCGGCACCGGAATCAATACCTCTTGATGTGCTGCTTGGCATGATCGAGAAACTCCCTGAAGGATATCGCCGTATATTTAAACTGTCCGTACTCGACGAAATGTCGCACAAAGAAATAGCCGAACTTCTACACATTGCCCCGCACTCATCATCGTCTCAATTCTACCGTGCCAAGGAATATCTCAAGCGCTTGATTACCGAACATTGTGCCCAGTTGCTGGTGGTGCTTTTGTTGGTGTTGCCTCTGGTGGGATATTGGATGTGGCGGGAAGTGCCGGTTACATCTCCCGTGTTGTCCGATACTCCGGCTATGGAGGAAAAACCGGAAATCAGTAAACCCCGTCAAGAAGAACAGGTGGCGGCAGTTGATACTGTTTCGCTTCCGGGGCGAAAAAGGCAGTCGCGGGAAATTGCTTCGGTGATTGCTTTACTTCCAGCGGATACCACACAATGCCCGGATGGTGCTCTGGCAGGTGCATTTCCTCCGGCAGATACCGTGCGCTCCTCAGGAACTCGTCCGGTAGATGTTGCACAATCGTCGGAAGCTACATCGAATAAAACCGACTCAACTCGAACTCTCTCACCGATTCATCTGCCAGGAAGGAAGAGTGTTTATAGGCCGGAAAGGATGGCTCTCCGGGTGCCCCGCAAGAGCGGATGGATGCTGGACCTGCGATATAGCAACGGTCGTTCGTCGAATGCGCTGTCGGGTGTCACTATAGCTACCCCTCCCGGAGCTCACTCCGGAGTAGATCCGGCTGGTCCATTGCCTCCTTATGTAAATAACTGGAACGATTATTATCGTTACCTGCAACAAGATGCTACCAGTGCCCCTGAAAATAAGCACAAAGAATTGTTGAGAGAGATTGCCGGCCGCAACAGAGGAAAGAAGATCGAAGAGCAATCGAATCATTATATTCCGCTGACGGTGGGAGTGGTACTACACAAAACAATGGACCGCCGTTGGGGAGTGGAGACTGGTGTCCAATACACCCGCCTTGAATCCGACTTTGTCAAAGGAGAAGGGGCGTATATCGGTGAAAAGCAGAAGTTGCACTACCTGGGTATTCCGCTGCGTGCTACTTATCAGTTGGCGCGGTACAAACGTTTCACTTTCTATACTTCGGCAGGTGTGTTGGTCGAAATTCCTTTGTCTGGTACATTGGAAACGGAGTATATCATTGATGGCAAAATGAAAGAATATCAAGAAACCAGCCTGAAGGCTCCGTTACAATGGTCGGTGGATGGTGGAGTAGGGGTACAATACAATCTGATGCCTTCGGTTGGAATCTTTGCCGAACCCAAGGTGAATTATTATTTCGACGACGGTAGTCTCCTGAGAACCCTCCGGAAAGAACATCCGTTTGGCTTTACGCTACCCATTGGTATTCGCTGGACCTATTAAATTGAAAACAACCAACAAAAAAACGAGTGGGCTGATGCAGTCATTTGGTACTGGTTTTATCTTATAGGTAGAACAAAACCCCGTACTGAATATGCAAAAACGACATACAGACCGTGAACGCTACTTTGAAGAGCAAGCGCGAACAACGGAGAAGCATTACCTTCCTTATATTTACAGGCAAATGGGCATTCTCCCTTCCCGGGTATTGGAAGTGGGATGCGGCGAAGGAGGAAACCTGTTGCCTTTTGCCCGGTTGGATTGCGATGTAGTGGGAGTCGACCTTTCGCCTACCCGTATCAGCCAGGCGCGTAGTTTCTTTGAGAAACGCAAGCTGGACGGACAATTTATTGTCTCGGATATATTTGCACTGGAAGAATTTCATCATCGCTTTTCCTTAATCATCGTGCACGATGTGATTGAGCATATTACCGATAAACAACAGTTCCTGGACGGCTTGAAACAATTTCTGGCGCCGGGTGGGATTATCTTTGTCGCTTTCCCCGCCTGGCAAATGCCATTCGGTGGACATCAGCAAATAGCCCGGGGACGGATCATGTCGCATCTGCCGTTTGTCCATTTGTTACCTTCGTCTTTTTATCGATGGTTGTTGCGCATCTCGGGCGAGCAGGAGGATACGGTTCGGGAATTGTTGGAGATCAAACATACGCGATGTACCATCGAACACTTTCTTAATACGGTAGTCCGTTCCGGTTATCAGATAGTGGATGAACTGCTGTATTTTATCAATCCTCATTACGAAACGAAGTTTGGGTTAAAACCCCGAAAACTTCACCACTTTGTCTCATGCATTCCATATTTGCGGAATTATTTCTGTACCAGTTGTTTTTATCTGTTGACACCAATGGAACCGCAGCCTTGTGGTAGGTTGGACTGATGTTGTAAATACCAAGTGATGCTCTTCTGAATATCACATTGTGTTAGCTCTTTGTCCAAGGCTTGTTCTATAGGTAAGCCTTCTTCGTGTATCGGATATACCCCTGCAAAACCGGCATCGAGCAATGATTGACTATTCTCTATCACTCCACTGATGGCTATAACAGGTACTTTCAGTTTCTGTGCAACTTGTAGTACACCCCACGGAGCTTTACCTCTCAGTGTCTGCGCATCCAGTTTCCCTTCGCCTGTGATAACCAGATCGGCTCCCTGCAAATGATGGTCGAAGTGTAAAGCATCAAGTATGGTCGCAATGCCTGGGCGTAGCGTGGCAGGAAGAAAGGCCAGAAAAGCACCACCTAATCCGCCTGCTGCTCCTGCTCCGGGAATGGTGTCTATGTTCTTTCCTGTTGTTTCGGCAATGAGACGAGCGAAATGCTTCATCCCCTCATCCAGCTGTTTAACCATCTCCGCATTGGCTCCCTTTTGTGGTGCGAAGATGTATGCCGCCCCTTGCGGACCGGAGAAAGGATTGTCTACATCGCAGGCGATGGTGAATCGGCAATCTTGTAACTCTGTCGGCATGTTGCTTGAGTCGATGCCGATGATTTGTGTTAGTATCTCGCCGCCATACACTGATCCCTTACTGTACAGGGTTCTCTCACTGCAATCATCAAGATCCGGTGCAGTTGCGGATGTCGTAAATCGCATGTCAAGCGCTTGTAACATCCCGATACCTGCATCGTTGGTAGCACTGCCGCCAATGCCGATGATAAACTCCCGGAAGCCTCGGCTCAGTGCATCCCGGATAAGTTCACCGGTACCGTAAGTGGTCGTCTTTAGCGGATTGCGGAGTTCCGGCTCGACCAACGGTAACCCGCTGGCGGTTGCCATCTCGATAACGGCTGTACGTTCATCGCCTAATACCCCATAGACTGCTTTGACAGGACGCATCAGCGGATCGTGCACCAGGCAGCGAATGTATCGTCCTTTCGTGGCGGTTACCAGTGCTTCGATAGTTCCTTCGCCACCGTCGGCAATGGGTAACTTTACCACTTCACAGTCGGGATATACTTGTCGGATGCCTTTCTCGCAAGCATCGGCCACTTCCAGAGAACTCACGGAACCCTTGAATGAATCGGAGGCGATGATGATTTTCTTCATATATATACAGGGATGTGCGACAAATATAAACAATGTTTTTTTATCTTTGTGACACTTCATTTAAATCAGTATCCAATATAAATGATTGACCAAACATTCGACAAAATAGATTTCAAGGAGGAAGGATTACCTAAAGGGGAGTATGATGCCTGCACCTTTACCGGATGCGACTTCTACGGAACTGATCTTTCCGGTTACAGCTTTCTTGATTGTGAGTTCACAGGCTGTAACCTTAGTATGGCGAAGTTGCTGAAAACTTCCATACAAGATACCACATTCAGGAACTGCAAGATGCTGGGACTGCATTTCGACCAGTGCAGTGCGTTTAATCTCTCGTTCCGTTTCGAGGGATGTGTACTCAATTACGCGTCTTTCTTTAAAACGAAGCTCAAGGGGATCCGGTTTTGTGACTGCCAATTGCAGGAAGCCGACTTTGTTGAGTGCGACCTTTCCGGTGCTACATTCGATAATTGTGACTTGCTACAAGCTGTGTTCGACCGTACCAACCTGGAGAAAGCCGACCTGCGTACAGCTGTTCACTACTCCATTGACCCGGAAAATAACCGGATACGGAAGGCGAAGTTCTCATTTATCGGCTTGGCCGGATTATTGGATAAATACGATATCATGATCGATAATGGAAACTAATATTCAACCTCGTATAGTGACCGTTCGGGAAAAGATCCTGATAGGCACAAGTCTGCGAATGAGTCTGACGAACAATCGCACCGGTGAGTTGTGGCGAAGCTTTATGCCGCACCGTAAGGAGATTACAGGAACGTTGTCTGCTGATTTATACTCTCTGCAAAGTTACCCGCATACGTACTGGTCGGACTTCCGTCCGGATCGGGAGTTTGAGAAATGGGCTTTGGTCGAAGTATCCGGATTTGATGTGCCTGTACCCGAAGGGCTGGATACTTTTATTCTGCCTGCCGGTGCTTATGCAGTGTTTCTTTACAAGGGGCTGAGCACCGATAACCGCATCTTTCAGTATATCTTTCATGAATGGCTGCCCGCTTCGGGCTACCGGTTGGACGATCGCCCGCATTTCGAGGTGCTGGGAGAGAAATATAGCAACCATTCTCCCGATTCGGAAGAAGAGATCTGGATTCCTATTGTGTGATTTTACCCTTGCTAAAGGCAATGAGCGTTTGCTCTATAAAATATTCAGCTAGTTATGTTATCTTTACAATCAAATCATTGAGAAATGAAAACGACAAAATTAATATCTGTATTCTCTGTTATTTGTTTCTTCCTGTCTGCTTGTTCCGGAGGAAAAGAAAAAAAGTGGGAAATTACCTCTTTTGACGATTTGGATGGCAAGACCATTGGGGTAACATCCGGAACGATTGAAGAACGATTGGTCAAAGAGAAGTTCCCGAAAGCGAAGATCGCGTATTTCCTGGATTTCATAGATATTGTCCTGGCTATGGAAGCTGGAAAAGTCGACGCTATGCTCGAATGCAATATCTGGATACATTGTATGTTGGCCGAAACGCCAGGACTGACTTATTTTCCTGAACCGATAAGGTCGTTCGATATGGCGATGGTTATCAATAAAGACAAATCCCAGCTGACTGCCCAGGTAGAGGCTATTGTCGATAGCTTGCGGAAAGAAGGTGTTCTGGAAGATATGGAAGGGCGATGGTTTCGGGAAGATGCAACGTATGAAGAGGTCGATATTGAAATGCTCACAACTGGAGAGCCCCTGGTTGTTGCCAGTTTATCCACCAATATTCCTACTACATTTATTGCCGGGAATGGGAAATTAACCGGATTTGATGTTGAGTTAACTCGCAGAATAGGTCTTGCATTGAACCGGCCGGTGAAATTTATGGATATGTCGTTCGATGCGATTATTCCGGCTGTTGTCGGAGGAAAAGTCGACATAGGCATAGCAGGTTTCTTAGCCACTCCCGAACGCCGGGAGTCGGTGAATATGGTCAGTTATACCAAGGCTACAAGTTATGTGTTGTATATGGGCTCGCATCCGACAGCCAGTGAAAATCCTGGATTATGGAGCCGATTCAAGACAGGGATCCATAAGAATCTGATTGTAGAGGACAGGTATATGATGGTTTTGAATGGGCTGGGAGTCACCCTTGAAATATCACTCTTTGCGATACTTTTGGGAACCATGCTCGGCGCCCTGCTTTGTTTCTGTAAGATGTCGGATAAGAAGTTGTTGCGCGTGACGGTAGACGTCTATTCCCTGGTGATGAAGGGAACGCCTGTTGTGGTGTTGTTGATGGTTGTTTTTTATATAGTTTTCGCCAATGTGGGAATCAATCCCATTGTGGTAGCTGTGTTTGCTTTCGGTTTGAACAGTAGCGCTTATTTTGCGGAGATTATCCGGAACGGGCTTCATTCCGTAGGGCGGGGACAGGTGGAGGCTGCTTATGCTTTGGGATTTAATACCTATCAAACATTTTGGCTGATCCGGTTTCCTCAAGCTGTGAAGCACGCGCTGCCTGTATATGAAAATGAGATTGTCACCATGATTAAAAATACGGCTATTGTCGGGTATATTGCGATTGCGGACTTGACTAAAGCCGGAGATATCATTCGGAGCCGAACATTCGATGCGTTTTTCCCGCTGATATTGGTAACCATACTTTATTTGGTAGTCACTGTTGGTGTTGCCCAATTGCTCAGATTACTGGCAAATAGGAGGCGATAAATGCAAGAATCAAAAAAGGAAGGCCGGAATGGTAAAACTACCACTCCGGCCTTCCTTTTCAATTCCCTGGATTTACATTGACAATCTTGTGAAACTTATCGTGCTCCAATAATCCGGACGGCGATCGAGTATTTCTCACGCGGCACGGATAGCAGGATGCTGTTTAGTCCATTGTCTTTCGTCATCACTTCAATGTAGGCGGCGTTCAACAAGTTTTTTACACTGGCGGCTTCCCACGGGCTGCCGGTAAACACCTCTACATGTGTTCCTTTTTTCTCTGTCATCATTGGCTTTTAGCTTTTGTTTGTACGGGTGCAAATATATACAGTTTTTGCACACATACTCAAGTAGTTAAGACAATAATGCCTAATTAACAATGCAAATGTTTCAGGGACTATTTTGCGTCGTTTTTACGAATTTCCACCCGGCGAATTTTGCCGCTGATGGTCTTTGGAAGTTCGTCTACAAACTCGATAACACGGGGGTATTTGTAGGGTGCGGTCACGTTCTTTACATGGTCCTGCAACTCCTTTATCAACCCTTCACCGGCACGTTCCTTGTAGTCTTTTGCCAGAATGATAGTTGCTTTTACGACCTGTCCGCGAATTTCGTCGGGTACACCGGTGATGGCACATTCCACTACGGCGGGGTGAGTCATCAGTGCGCTCTCCACTTCGAACGGGCCGATGCGGTAGCCGGAACTCTTGATCACGTCGTCGGCACGGCCTACGAACCAGAAGTAACCGTCTTCGTCCTTCCAGGCGATATCGCCCGTATAGTAGATACCATCGTGCCAGGCCTCGCTGGTGCGGTCGTTATCGCGGTAGTATTCCTTAAACAGACCTACAGGGATGAACTTGTCAGTACGAACCACGATCTGTCCCTGTTCACCGGCTTCTACCGAGCGACCTTCGTAGTCGATCAGGTCCACATCGAACTGCGGATTGGGCACACCCATACTTCCCGGTTTCGGTTCCATCCAGGGGAAAGTACCTACGAGTACCGTTGTTTCCGTCTGCCCGAAACCTTCCATCAGTTTGATGCCGGTGAGTTTCTTGAATGTCTCATATACAGCCGGATTCAATGCTTCGCCGGCGATGGTGCAGTATTCCAGTGACGAGAGATCGTACTTCGTCAGGTCTTCACGGATCAGGAAGCGGAAGATGGTAGGAGGTGCACAGAGTGAAGTGATGTGGTAATCATGTATCTTCTGCAGAATGTCTGCGGGAGTGAACTTCTCATGATCGTACACGAATACGGTGGCTCCGGCAATCCATTGTCCGTAGAGTTTTCCCCAAACGGCTTTTCCCCAACCCGTATCGGCGATGGTAAGATGGATGCTGTCCGGATGGAGGTTGTGCCAGTAGCTGGCGGTGACGATGTGTCCCAACGGATAAGTGAAGTCGTGCGCCACCATCTTCGGCTCACCGGTAGTGCCCGATGTGAAGTACATCAGCGAAATCTCTTCATTGGTATTCACTTCTGCCGGACGAACGAACGGCGCTGCCGATTCGATACCCTGCTGGAAGTTGTCGAAGCCTTCGGGATAGTCCGGACCGATGCTCACGAGTTTCTTCACCGTGGGGCAACCGGGCAGGGCGTCAATGATATGCCTGGTCACCATATCCTCGCCCACGGAGACGATCATCTTGATGTCGGCAGCGTTGCAGCGGTACGTGATGTCTTTCTTTGTGAGCAGGTGAGTAGCGGGAATAACCGTAGCACCGAGTTTGTGCAGCGCTATGATGCTGAACCAGAACTCATAACGGCGTTTCAGGATGAGCATCACCATATCGCCACGACCGATGCCGAGCGATTGGAAATAAGCGGCTGTCTTGTCCGACTCCTGTTTGAGCTCGGCGAAAGTGAAAGAACAATGTTCGCCTTTGTCGTTGGTCCAGAGCAAAGCTCTCTTGTCGGGCTGGGTGGCAGCCCACTCGTCTACAACATCGTAAGCGAAGTTGAAACTCTCCGGAACGTTGAATTTCAGATTGTTGATAAAGTCCTCCTGCGAAGTGAAGGTCGTTTGTGATACATATTTTTCTAACATACAGCAGTCGTTTTTACATGATTACGGCCAGGAAACGCACCGTCTTTCCGTCGAGTGCCTTCATGCCATGAGGGATTTTAGAGTTGAAATAAATACTGTCTCCTTCGTTCAGGATCAAATCCTTTCCACCGATGCTGAGCATCATGCGTCCTTCGAGTATGAGGTTGAATTCCTGCCCATCGTGGCTGTTGTTGTGGATGGGAGTGTCTTCGGGCTTCGGCTCCACGGTCACGATAAAAGGATCGGCTTTGCGGTCGATGAATCCGGCGGCAAGCGACTGGTATTTATAAGCTTTCGTACGTTCGATGCTGGTCCCTTTCCCGGCACGTGTCAGGAAGTACGAATTCATCTTGGGTTCTTCGCCGAACATCAACGCATCGAGGGCGATGTTATAACGACGGGCGATCTTTTGCAACATGCTTACGGAGATGTCGCTGTCTCCTGTTTCGGCTTGTGCGTATTCCTCGGCAGTGATGCCGCTTTCACTTGCCAATTCTTCTACGGAGAGTTCCAGAACCTCGCGCAGTCCGCGCAAACGTTCGGCAATCTGTTTAATTTGGTCGTTCATGTATGTAATTATAAATTAATAATTAATAGTTATGAACTAAGAACCAAAAGTTCTTAATTCCCGGAAGCTTTTATCGCCCGGATGATGGCCGATGTATAACCATTGTGCTCCAACTCATTGATGCCTTTAATGGTGATACCGCCCGGGGTAGTTACTTTGTCGATCTCTACACTGGGGTGCGTGTCGTTGTTGAGCAGCAGTTGGGCAGCTCCTTCGAGCGATTGAGCGACCATCCGCATGGCATCTTTCGGAGGAATACCCATTTCTACCCCTGCCTGCATGGCGGCCTGTACATATTTCAGTACATAAGCGATGCCGCAGGAGGTCAGGGCTGTTCCGGCACCGATTTTGCTTTCATCCATCAGGATGGTGAGCCCCAGCTCGTTGAAGATGTCCATCAACTGTCGGGTCTGTTCGGCGGAAGCCTTGTAGGCCGATATCATGGTCATGCTGGCGCGTTCGGCAATGGCGGTGTTGGGGATAAGCCGGAAGATGGTCATCTCCGGATCGATGTATTGGGTAAGTTGTGCAAAGCTCACACCTGCTGCCAACGAAACCAGTACCTGTGTACGTTTGAGTGGAAGGGAACCGGCTACCGTTTCCATCAGCCACGGTTTCACGGCTACGATCACCATATCGGCATCGGCTATGGCTTCGGCATTATTGTCGAGGGTGCGTATGGCGGGGAAAGCAGCTTTCAGTTCCGCCAGTTTCTCCTGGCTGGGATCGGCTACGGTGATGTCCGAAGCCTTTACCTGAGTGCCTTGTGCCAGACCACTTGCAATGGCACCACCCATATTTCCTGCACCAATGATAGTTATTTTCATAAATTACTATTATTTAGTTCGTATTCGGCTGATTACATTTTGGGGCTTTCCGGTTATTTAACCGGGTGGAAGAGCGGTGGCTTTATCCCACCACTTTCCGGAAGCGGGCGAGGAATTCTTTCGCTTCGTCCATGCTGAGGCAAAGAGGCGGCAACAAGCGAATGACATTCGTTCCCGTTACACCGGTAAATACCTTCTGCTCTTTCAGCAGACGGGTACGGATTTCCTTGATGGGTTCTTCGAACTCCATGCCGATCATCAATCCCATACCACGTACTTCTTTGATCTGCGGGAATTTCTTCAGTTCCTCGATGAGGAATGCTCCCACTTTCGCAGCATTTTCCACGAGATTCTCTTGCTCGATGACGTCCATAACAGCCAATGCGGCTGCACTAGCCAGGTGGTTGCCTCCGAAGGTGGTTCCCAGCATGCCATATACTGCTTTGAACATCGGACTGATGAGCAGTCCGCCCATGGGGAAACCATTACCGATGCCTTTGGCTACGGTGATGAGGTCCGGACGAATATCCATGTGCTGGTGGGCGAAGAACTTACCGCTACGTCCGTAACCGCTCTGTATCTCGTCGAGAATCAGCACCGTGCCGTTATCGGTACATGCCTGGCGCAACGCCTGCATAAATTCGTTCGTCGGGGTTTTGATACCACCTACGCCCTGGATGCCCTCAATGATGGCGGCGCAAACATCTCCTTTGGCCAGTTCGGCTTTCATCGTTTCGATGTCGTTCAGCGGACAGTAAGTGGTGTGTCCGTTGGCATTGATCGGGGCGATGATGGACGGGTTGTCCGTGGCTTCTACGGCCAATGAGGTACGTCCGTGGAATGACTTGCTGAACGACAGTACGCGGGTACGTCCGTTGTGGAACGATGCCAGTTTCAATGCGTTTTCATTGGCTTCGGCACCGCTATTGATAAGGAACAGGGTATAGTCGTCGTAACCGGAAATCTTTCCCAGGCGCGATGCTACTTCTTCCTGTAACTTGTTGATCACTGAGTTGGAGTAGAAACCGAGTGTTGCCACCTGGTTGCTGATCATTTCCACATAGTGCGGATGGCTGTGGCCGATGGAGATCACGGCATGGCCTCCGTAGAGGTCGAGGTACTCCGTGCCTTGGTCGTCCCATACCCGGCAGCCTTTCCCTTTGACAATGTTAATGTCGAAAAGGGGGTAAACATCGAAAAGTTTCATATGCTTTGAATTGACAATTGACAATACAACTGACAATTATAAGAATTGCCTCTTTGTCCCTTGCCAATTGATGTTTTGAATATTAATTATTGAACGTTTCTCTGCTGTGATAATCAGTCAGAAGTAAATTAATTGTCAACTGTCAATTGTCAATTAAAATGCGTTCGGCTTCAGTTGCAGTCCTACTTTTTCTTCCAGGTTGAACATCAGGTTCATGTTGTGAACCGCCTGTCCGCTGGCGCCTTTCAGCAGGTTGTCGATGCAGGAGATAACGAGCAGTTTGTCGCCGTGCTTCTCTAAATGGATAAGACACTTGTTAGTGTTCACTACCTGTTTCAGGTCGATGTTCTTCTCCACGATGAAAACGAACGAGTCTTTTTCGTAATACTCCTGGTACATGCGTACAATCTCTTCCAGCGCTACCTTGGTCTTAACCACCAGTGTGGCGAAGATGCCACGTGCGAAGTCGCCCCGGTACGGGATGAAATCAATCTCCGAATCGAAGCTGTTTTGCAGTAGCTTCAACGATTGCTTGATTTCGGGCACATGTTGATGGTCGAACGCCTTGTACACGCTCATGTTATCGGTACGCCAACTGAAGTGCGTGGTCGAGCTCGGCTTCACACCTGCTCCTGTGCTACCGGTGATGGCGTTGACCGAGATATCGTCGTTCAGCATCAGGTTTTTGGCAAGCGGAAGCAAGCCCAACTGGATGCATGTGGCAAAACATCCCGGATTGGCTACGCGCTTGCTCTGGCAGATGGCACGACGGTTCAATTCCGGCAGTCCGTACAGGAAGTCGTGCGATTCGTCGGCTATGCGGTAGTCCATCGACAGGTCGATGATGCGCAGGTTTTCCGGTATGTTATGGCTTTCGATGAACTTCTTCGAGTCGCCGTGAGCGGTGCAGAAGAAAAGCACGTCGATCTTGTCCAGTGGTAATTCGTCGGTGAACAGGAGGTTGCACTCGCCATAGAGTCCGGCATGTACGTCCGTCACCTTGTTGCCTGCATTACTGCTACTGTTGATGAACTCTATCTCTGTCTCGGGGTGGTTGATGAGCAGGCGAATCAATTCGCCCGCCGTATAACCTGCTCCGCCGATGATTCCTGCTTTGATCATATTTCCTCGTTCTTGTGGTTCGTATAGTACACACGCAGCGGGGTGGAAGTTACCTTGATGAAGCCTTTGGCGTCTTCGGCTGTCCAACCTTTCTGCATCTCACCGTATTCACCAAACTTGGTCTTCACGAGGTCGTCCTTTGAGTCTACCCCAACGGTGGAGAACGAAAGCGGACGAAGTTCCAGGATTACCGTACCGTTCACGTTGCGTTGCGACTCTTGCAGCATGGCTTCGATGTCGCGCATTACCGGTTCCAGGTATTGGCTTTCGTGGAGGAACATGCCGTACCAGTTAGATACCTGATCCTTCCAGTACTGCTGCCACTTGCTCAGTGTGTATTTTTCGAGGAAGCGGTGTGCGCCGATAATCAGCATCGGGGCGGCAGCTTCGAATCCTACGCGGCCTTTGATACCGATGATCGTGTCGCCTACGTGCATGTCGCGGCCGATACCGTACGGAGCGCCGATCTCTTCCACCTTATTAATAGCAGCGATCTTGTCCTCGAATACCTCACCGTTTACAGCGTGCAGTTCGCCTTGTTTGAATTCCAGGCGAAGCTCTTCGCTGCCCTCTTTCGTGACTTGTTTGAGGTAAGCCGTGTCGGGCAATCCTTTCGAAGAGTCGAGAATCTCACCTCCGCAGATGGACGTACCCCACAGACCTACGTTGTAGGAGTATTTCAGCTTGGTAAAGTCGGCTTCGAATCCGTTATCTTTCAGGTAGTTTATCTCGTAGTCACGAGTCAGCGCCATATCGCGTGTCAGTGTGATGATTTCCACACCCGGAGCCAGCACGAGGAACGTCATGTCGAAACGGATCTGGTCGTTTCCGGCTCCTGTAGAACCGTGTGCGATGGCGCTGGCGCCTATTTCGTTCGCATAGCGGGCGATGGCCAATGCCTGGAAGATACGCTCGGAGCTAACCGAGACGGGGTAGGTACCGTTGCGCAATACATTGCCGTATACCATGTATTTCAGACTCTTTTCGTAATACTCCTGTGTTACGTCGATCGTTACATATTTCACTGCTCCCAGTTTGTAGGCATTCTCTTCGTTCTGTTTCAGTTGTTCTTCGCTGAAACCTCCGGTGTTGGCACAAGCTGCATACACTTCGTATCCTTTTTCCTTGGCCAGGTACATCACGGTGAACGAGGTGTCGAGACCACCGCTGAATGCCACTACTACTTTCTTTTTCATAATATATCGTTGTTTTGTTGTTTCTTTAATTCTTCCCGGCGGATGTTCCGCGGGTCGGCCGGATCGTACAGCATGGCTGTGCAGATACAGAACTTACGGTTCTTGGCCTGTAGGATATCGTGGTTGGTGCATCCCTCGCATCCGCGCCAGAACGCATCGTCATCGGTCAGCTCGTTGAACGTCACCGGCACATATCCCAGTTCTGTATTCATTTTCATCACGGCAGCGCCCGAGGTGAGGCTGAATATTTTGGCTCGCGGCCATCGGAGACGTGCCAGGGTGAACGACGCTTCCTTGATTCGTTTGGCCAAACCTTGTCCACGGAATTTCTCCACCACGATAAGTCCCGATGTTGCTACATACTGTTTGTTCCCCCAGGACTCAATGTAGCTGAATCCGGCAAATTCGTCTCCTGCCAGGGCGATAATCGCCTTGCCCTCTTTCATCTTCTGTGCCACATATTCGTGCGTACGTTCGGCAATACCCGTTCCACGTACCCGTGCGGCATTTTTGATGGTTTCCAGAATGGTGTCCACGTAAACTTCATGCGATGCGTCGGCCACCATTACATCTATCACTAACTCTTCCATTTTGCTGTTTATGACTTGGCTTCTAATGTATTATTTTATGTGCGGGAAAATGTCAGTCAGGAAGCGTCGTACTTTTTTAACGTCGGCTCCCTCGCGCAGCACAAGCATGATGGTATCGTCGCCGGCGATGGTTCCGAGGATGTCGGCCGATTCGCGGTTGTCGATGTCATAAGCCATGCTGCTGGCATATCCGGGTCGTGTTTTGATCACAGCGATATTGCCTGATGTTTGCAGGGATACGAATCCGCTGCTCATCATCATGTCGCTGGCGCTTTGGTTTATGTTACGTTTGTACATCGTGTCGTTGGGCAACACATAAACGTAGTTACCGTTCATGCTGGCTGCCTTAGCTACCTTGAGTTGTTTCAAGTCGCGTGAGAGGGTGGCTTGTGTCAATGAAAATCCTTCCAGGAATAGTTCTTGCAACAATTCCTCCTGCGAGCCTACCTCTTTGCTCGAAATAATCATTTTAATGGCATCTAATCGATTTGTTTTCTTTTTCATCTTGTATAATTATTCTAAAAGAGAATGCAAAATTACTGCTTTGTTCGGAATATTATGCATAAACCTAAATTATTTTCTTCTTTTTATGCATTTTAATGTATGATTATGTCCTTTGACGTATTAGGAAGTAATTGTTACAGGCGGGTATGGCTTTTTCTTTAGAACAAGTCTCGTACTTTTATTCGCTATATTTTTCTGTAAATATGCTTGCACTTCTCAAAAAATGCTGTACCTTTGCAGCCGAAATTAACGGAATGTAGCGCAGTTGGTAGCGCACTACGTTCGGGACGTAGGGGTCGGGCGTTCGAGTCGCCTCATTCCGACAGACGGCGACAAATGGTGAAAATCATTTGTCGCTGTTTTCTTTTCAGCACCATAACACATTGAAAATCTTCTAAATACCTTGAACACTTCATTCTCATTTTCTGTTCGATAATCATCAATATCCTTGTCGAATAGAATCCCACTTGGGAATACTAAATTCTGCAATTTCTGCTTCCCTGAGAAATCCCCACTCGCCCACAAACCACCTAATTTACAGGACATTTCAATCGATTCATCAACAAATTTCATCATGTTCGATAAACTCTGCCCAGCATCTTCAAGCCCTCGCTTAATTTCAGCAAGATTAGAGTTGAGGCTTGCCATTGTCGCCTCGTATACCTCAACACCAATCTCGCCTAAGCCAAAACGAACCTTCACAGCATTAATCTTATCCTCACATTCTTTCTTGCGTTTTAAGAGCACTTTTTTAGCCTCGCCCTTATTTTCATTATACTCACCAAAGACTTTTTTCAAAACGCCTGTAAGTATCGGAACAAATTCTGCTGGAACTTTATATTCATCCAAAAGAGACACATACCTCTTATGCAACTTATCTGTACTATGATTACTTTTACAGCCTTTTTTATTGCATTTATAATAGTCTCGCCCTCTTGCTTTAACCGTATACCCTGTCAAATAGCCAGCGCAATGCGAACAGACAACATGTCTTTTTAATGGGAAGGACTCTGTAATTTCTTGATGCTCATATCCTGCATTAGAAACACCATTCACTTTATTAAAAGTAGCCTCATCAATCAAAATCTCTTGATTACCTTTTATCATCTCATCTCCTAAGAGTTTATGCCTCAAATACCCACAATAGAATGGATTGTGAAGGACTTTATTCAAATGCTTTCTATCTATTGTCAAACCAAGCCCTTTCAATCGCTGAACAATCTCTATATCTCCAATTCCCTCTGTCGCTTTCCACACAAAAGCATTTCGCAATATCTTACCTGTCTCATTAACTGTGAGCACATGGTTTAGACCAACCTTCTCTTTATCATATCCGATTGGAGGCTTTGAATACCAGTTGCCATTCCGCAAACAATCAGTCATACCAATAACTGCTTTATCCCTACGTAAACTGTTTTCAAATTGATTGAAAAGAAAAAGAATGTTTTCCATAAACTCTCCTGCTGCGGTATCTGGCTCTGTCACTTGCAATGCTGACACAACATATATACCTTTTGATTTCAGATAAGCTTTTGTCATTATTCCCTCTGGACCTGTGCGGCTAAAACGTCCAAATTCGGAAACCAGTATAATATTATATTCTTTATCTCTCGCTACCTCAGCAATCATTTCACGATATAACCTTCCTTCCGTTTTTGCACTCTCACTTGTACCCCCAAAGAATTTTTTTATGCGAATGCCTTGAGACGCTGCAAATTCTTCACAGATTCTTTTTTGCGACGGCAAACTTCCATTATTATCCGCTTGCTTCTCAGTCGACACTCTCGTCCATACCCCAGCAACCTTATTTACCAACTTAGAATATTCTGTAATTTTCTCTTTTTTCTTTCTCATTTCATTATTAAATTAAAGGTTAAAGACAATTGCACCTAATGTATAAAAGAACTCCAGTATCTTTTTTTGTTCTTCTATGTCTGTAATACCTATTTCTTGAAATCTTTTATCATAATAAGCTAATTCTGTTTCATCAAACATCTATTTTGCTAATTTGCGACACTACACTTGGTAGTTTATTTTTTCACATTCACCTATCCACAGGGTAAAAAAGAGCTTAAAGCTTGAATATGTGTTTTACCCCTAACTCCATTTTTGAGATGCAAAGTAATTTCTCAAGGTGGAAAGTTATTCAGTTGTCGCAAATATACAACCTCAAAAAATACAACGTTAGTCAAATTTTCTTCTTTGGTAGTTAAATTAAGTCAAATTATTTAATTTTCTCAAGGTATTAATGCTTGTGCCAGTCAATTTTGCCGTATTTCTTAGCGAATACCCTCTTTTTAAAAGCCTCAACTCTTCGGCATATTCTTCTTTCATTGCTTCTTCGCTCTTCTGATATCCTTCCTTGCGCCCGACTTTGCCACCATTGGCGCGAAAGTTCTGATAACCACTGGCAACACGTTCCCTAATTGTCTTTCTCTCCATTCTGGCAACTTCTGCCAATATAGTAATAAGAAATTGGCTCATCGGGTTGATTTCGCCTTGTGGGGTCAAAGTCTCGATCCCGTAATTCTGTATGTATATAGAGACTTTATTCTGGTTTAGAATTTCGATTGCTTGCAATACTTGTAATGTGTCCCTTCCCAGTCTGGATAGCTCACTCACAAGAACTTTGTCTACTTTGTGATTATTGATGTAGTTAATCATTTTCATCAGCTCCGTCCGTTCTGAATTCTGTTTAGCTCCAGACACTTTCTCGGCAAAAATAGACTCAACGCTCCAACTATTAGTTGAGGCCAACTGTTGTAGATCATTCACCTGACGTTCGTAGTCTTGCGTTCCGTTATTGGATGATACTCTTGCGAAAATAACAACTTTCATTGTAGTAATTTTTAGTGAGGTGGGGCAACTTTCTTTACCAGCTGCATTTGAAACTACCAGATCTCAGGGTTGACAAAGATCGCTAACCCCACCTTTTGTTTAACAATACAAATATAGTTGATATTTGCGGCATATCACACAATTTGGTGTTAAAATTAAATAATAAAGAGTTGATATATCAGTCAAATCACATATTTCACTTACCTTTATGCTAATTTTATAATAAGTCTATGACGATAAAGAAAGAAAAAAAGCCTATCACGGTTTACCATGTCCATTTTAAAGATGAATGGGATGATAAACTGGAGCTCAAAGATTATTATTTCGGGAGTATTTCTGCCATCTTTGAGCATTTCTCTGATAGTCAAATCGGCATAAAAGCATCCAGTCTATACAATTTGAATCTGGATGAGAGTTCTAATCCCGTGTACGAAAATAAGAAATGTATTGTTAGAAAAAGCATCCTAATTAGTAAATCTAAATCAAAATAGTTGATATTGTAGAAAATTGTGTATTTTTGCATAGAATTGTAAAGACATAGCGTTGTTGGCAATTCATTTTTGTGGTTTTAAAAAGAGACATTTTAGACGACCTTCATCCTGAAATCTGGTAAATTTCAATAATGCAGTAAGGCTCAGTCAAGATGTCCCGTGTACTCCTATATGGAGGCATGGGATTGTTGGCTATTGCTGCATACGTCTTACCAGAGCGTCAGGGTGGATAGTTTAACGGTTCCCGTGCCTCTTTTCTATTTTCGTCCACTTGGGGAATTGGCGGACAAACACAATTATTTTTTATTATGAAAAAAGTATTTTTAATGGTAGTAGTAGCATTATTTACTACGCTGAACACATTCGCACAGAAAGACGAGAAATCTATCGGATTGAACCTGGGATATGGTAGCGAAGTCAAAAATTTTGCGATTGGCGCAAAGTTTAATTATGGGCTCACTGATCAAATTAGATTATCACCGAGTTTTAATTACTTCTTGCCAAAGGATGGTTTTAGTGGATGGGAGCTGAATGCAGACGCACATTATTTATTTGACGTAGCACCCAAAATCAAGATTTATCCTTTAGCAGGACTAACATTTACTGGCTGGAGATTTGACTGGGGTGGTATGCTTGATGACTGGGAAGATGAATATGGCTATGATTTTGAGGATGAAGATGGTGGAGGTTCGTCAACTGAAACGAAGTTTGGCATTAACCTTGGTGGAGGTATCAATTACCAATTGACCAACAAATTAGATATAGGTTTTGAACTGAAATACAGCATCGTATCTGATTTTGACCAGTTCGTTCCAAGCATTAATCTTACCTACAAATTCTAAGGCTATGAGAAAATATTTTCAATCTGTTGTACTATTGTTATCTCTCATAATTTGTGCTTCATGCAGTAGTGATGATGAGGGGGATGAAGGCTCTTCCAGTTTAACGTTAAATGGTGTGGCCCTGAAAATCCATGATATTGAAGGGGAGTATGATCCAGAAGGCTCATGGAATATGTTTACATTTTGGGTTAATAACGATTTGCTGAGTAAAACATCCATAATAGGAACTATTCCATTTGATGCAAATTTCGTTTCAGGTGAAGATATCACTAACGAATGCAGCCTTACGATCTATAATGGTGAAGACTGTGCATTGGTAATCCCTGATGCCCCTAACACGAAATATCGTTCAGGTAAAGTATTTATAGATAAATTTGATTATGAGAAAAGAACAATCACAATCAGATTTGAACAGTACAAATGTCTCTCAGATCTCAAAAATGATATGGTGATAAATGGGACCTTAAACATCGCTTTTTCAGTCATCAAATACGGAACAGGCAAATAAATTAATCTTTTAGATTAAACTGATACGAAAACAAGTGTGTCATTATGTCCGTTTGTTGATTATTTTGACACACTTGCTTTTTTGATACAGAAGCAAAACTAAAGTGCGTAAATTACGCACCTATGTTCGCATTTTTAGCCAGTTCCGTATTGTGCCTTCTGACACTTCCAGTTTTTTAGCAATAGCTCGATTACTCAACCCGTCTTCATGTAATTGAAGTGCGTATGCTCTCATGCTTTCTTTGGAGGAGTTCCAGAATTTTGATTCATCGGAAAAGATAGTTTCGAGCCGTTCAACGTTGGGGGTTACTTTCCTATTGTTGACAATATAATGTATTGCTGTATTCCCTTTATAGCCTTTATCAAAAATGAACCATGCGTAATCTTTCATGTTTTTGCCATGAAAGGTTTCAAAATCTCCGTCCCGCGCAATATCAATTTTGCGAGTGAACAAATAAACCCTGCGTGGAGGGTACCAGTAGAATTTTATAATATACCAAAAAGGAAACAGCATGGCTACTTTATGTTTTGCTAGTGATAGTGCTTTTTCTACTATCTCAACAGCTAAATTATACGGAGGATTGGTAATAATATCCACTTTCCCTTTTAACTGGTTAAGATATTCATCATCGACTAAGAAATTCTTTCCGCCAATGCCATACCCATAATAGTTTTTATCCGTTGAAATAACTTTGTAGTTATGCTGTAAAAGCACCTCTGAAATATGCCCTAAGCCACAGCACGGTTCTAATATCTTATGATGGAACTTTTCTCGTTCCAATAGCATTTTAACAGCATCTGGACTTGTGGCATATAAATCTTCTTCGTGGCGTTCCTCGGAACTTCTAACAGCTTTCTGTGCTGGTAAACTCATATTTATTTTTTTAGCAAATGTAATAAAATAAGTAATGAAAAATTAATCCTTCCTTAACAAATCTACATTAAATATTTAGTACATCTATCAAATTTGAAACAATGAGTTTTTAGCATTGCTTTTGTGCTGTTTATGAGGGACTTAAATCAGAATCTCTCACTTTTCTAGGTAGGGTTGTTATCCCCCCTGAGAGAATGCTAATCCAGTCCAACTTTTTGCCATCTTTTTCAAATCTGATGAGGCTATTCAACGAATTTAGGAATAAGCTAAGCAAGAATTCTTCATTGACGAAGGTAAAAAAAGACAGTTCGTGTTTGGTTTTATCCATGTATTCTTTCATATCACTATTGTTGAGGTGAACTTCTAAACGATACAGCATATTAGGTCTCTGGTAATGGTCTTTGATGTATTCTTTCCCAGAACTATTCTCTATTTCTGCTTTTTTGTTGTAAGCAAGCAGGGTTGTACCTTTTGTTTTGTCTTTGATGGCTTTCTTTTGCTTTATGCTTAGCGTTAAATATTTATCTCTGTCCATATTGCCACTGTAAGTAGAAAATATTTCTGGGCGATCTTTTGTACGATCAACAATCCGTTTCCCATTTAGGATTGTGGTTATATCTTTATTCCGTATCAACCGTTTAATTTGTCTGGCAATATCAGTAGACATATCTAAACATAAATCCAGAGCAGTAATATTATGTAATTCAAGCCCCAAATTATCAGTAATATAATCTAAGTAATAAATCTCTTGGCAATATAATACACGGTTTGCAAGGCTAATCCATGCTTTTCGATTACCATTTATATGGATATTGCTATCTTCGCTATCATTTTTGAGGCCAAACTTGAATTCTCCAAATAGCTTGTCCACGCCTAAATCATTATGCCGTATCTGGTAGACATAATTAAAATGCTTACCCTCAATTCGTAGAAGATAGAAATCTCCAAAGTCGATTGTCTCGCCGATTTCTTTATCTTTAATATAGTTGATATACATCGGCTCTTTAACCTCATAGCAGAGCCTTAACATATCGAGGTTTAGTCCATAAATCTTGTTCATAGAGTTGTTTTTGTATTATTATCGTTATTAATGGGGGAGTTTGGAATGTTTTTCCAATAATCTTTTAGTCCATTTGAGATTTTCTCAGTATGGGTTGGTGATTGTGTTCTTCCTTTTAAGGATGAGCTAATCTTTTGCTTTGTAGCATCAGACATTTGACGATACTGACGCTTGTAGTTGTTATTTTCCATATTCATTAGAATTTATTTATAATATAACTATAAATACTTACAAAATCAAGTTTAGTCGCTTTAGTAAGCAAATTATCTTCATTTTTCTGAAAAAATTTCTTAGAAATAGACGGACACCCGTTTGAAAAAGGATACAAGCCTACCATAAGATAGGTTTGTTAAGAGAAAGGTTTTGGTATACCATTGGTTATTAGCATATTGCAATAGGAATTCGTTAACATTCCATATTTACTTACCAAGGTGAATGTTTTGCCAGTATTTACTTCATCTTTATAGATGGAAAACTTAGATTTCTTCTATCTAATTTCTATTCCATGATAGTTTTCTGCTATATTTCCGTATATTTTGTCTTTCTCATTCTTTTTCTTTTGTTAGCTTCCTCAATTTTCTTCTGATACATTAATAGCCCCTGCGCCTGCGCTTCGGAATAATGGCCTATATTTTCAATCTTTTCAAGGAAGGGCTTAAGTGGTAATAGTTTGTGTTGCTCACAGAATACCCCCGTAATAGGCAAATTACCAGCTTTGTATGCTGTCTTATTATGGCTGAGGATATATCCTCCAGCATACAAGATATCTATAATTTGAGGAATCAAATATTTAAAGTCCTTGGTAGACGAGAAAGTTAGGTCATCAACAAAACTAGTAAACGTTATATTATTTTCCTTAGCAAATTTGCATAACATATTTCCAGTCTTCTCAAAAACCAAATTAGTTATCATTGAAGAACATGACACTCCTTGAGGAACATGCCCCTTATGAGTTGTCAGCCTTGCAAGGCACCGTGATACATCCGCCGAATAACCTCTGCTAACAAACATATCATAAACCATTTTATTCGTAACAGACGGAAAAAAGTTTCGCAGATCAGTAACAAACTTATATTTATGCCCTAGATGAACTTTGCTATTCATAACATTGTCCTTATTCTTGACTCCACCATATGCGTATTCAGGGACTGGAATTTTGTTTAAGATATTGGTAAGAATTCTTCCCTGTATGACTTTAAGCCTATTAATGCTAGGATTTATGACTCGAACTCGAGGTCTACCGAATTTATCACATAAAGGTTGTCCAGTTTGTTTGTCTAACTTTGGGAATACATGTTCTAGATAATTCCTCCTTATATTATCCTCTTTTGCAAAAGCAATGAGTTCTTGAAGTCTTATTTTTAGAATATAAGCTAAATGCTTAAGTGTTTTGATCGGTGGTATTATCTCTGCTGAAGAACTCATTTAGCAATGATTTAATGGAAGGAAACAGTAAATTAAAAGCCTCTTGTTTGTCAGTTGAAACATCATCTTTGTCTATTGATAGAAACAATAATACTGGCAACGGAATCTCTAAGGCATTTGCAATCTTCTTTAGTACAGATAAATTAGGTTCTTTTTGATTGCTCTCAATGAGTGATAAATACGTTTGAGTTATTCCGCATTCCTCAGCCAAGGTGAACTGTTTCACCTTTCTCTGCTTTCTTATTTTTTGTATTGCTTCACCAATATTCATAATAGATTGAAAAAATTTAGGGAGAAGAATGATTAATATACATCTTTAAACAGAGAGAAAAATTGAAATAATAAAGAAACAATCTGCAAAATTTGATTTAGTCTATCTTCCTTATTACAGATCTTTTCCGTTTCTTGCAATTTCAATATACAATCTTTTAAAAGAGCAACTTCTTCATTCGTTAATGAATAACGGTCTTTGGAAAGGATGAATTCAATACCTTGTATCAATTCATCTGAGTTTTTTAATTTTTTCATATACACATGCTTTTAATTGGACTGAATTGTCCTGCCTTGCTATGCAGCCCAACAATTGCCTATTAGCGTTATTCATTATTTTCTCCCTAATTATTCCTGCCATCAAAAACAATTAATAGCATTTACTTTAATCGGCTCTAAAAACATCCTGTCATCTTCGGTAATTATGGCCAGATTGTTGGACCCTAAGAATTCTTCAATTGCTATGCAGAAATTCTTGATGGAACGATTCAAATCCATTGCCGTATATCCGTTTGTACGATTTTATTCATACGTGCGATTCTAAGACTTAGCACCCCAAAGGACCTTTCGGTGTGTAACTTAATACACTTCAAGCTTTAGACAATTATTGCTTTAATTAAAAAACCTTTTCAAAGAACTCGATGCAAACATACAACATTATTTTAACTCACGGTTAATATTCCAAGCAAATATTTTAATTATTATCTTTTATTAACACTCAGGAAAGAAAGAGCTATTAGCATGTATTCTTATATTGATGTAAGTAGTGAAATACTTCAATAAAGTTTGAGCCTTTAATGCCCCAAAAACTCTACGATTTTATTAAAGTCATCTACAAATCTGTTCGATAATTCGATACCGTAGCCGACAAAGCGGTAAACGAGTCAAATCGGTTGCCGCTTTGTTGTTTTTATACCTTAGCGAAAGCCGACGTGTAAATATTTCCGACGGAATCACATTGCTTGTAAATAAATTTAGAAGTAATGTAATGCTCCGTTACATTGCTTCTAATTCATACGAAAACGTATGTAAATGTGCCACAATGAGGCATTTTTTGATCCTTTTAGTGACAAACTACTGGCCAAACTGCTATATAGACATTTTTTTGCGCATGAAATCATTTAATTTATTAATAATCAAATGATTGTGATTACAGATGCTTTCCGGTGAACCATTTTTTGAAAAGGGAGAAACACGGTTGTTTTCAGCAAAATCCACTCAGGCAAACTTCGAAGAAATACGGCTGTAAACAGATCTCAATTTGTTGGGATTTTGTGATGTCTTGGTCCAGAGTGTCATTTACCTACCTACCTGTGGGGGGTTAACCGGCCAATAAATATTTGCTGGCGAAAGTAGAGCCGGCTTAAAAACTCAGTGCGACTCTACGGTAAATCTAAAAAATAAAGATCTATTGGTTGAGATAATATTTTATAACAAATATGTGTCGATCTCACGACTCCTGATAACGTATTTCCAGGCTGTCGAAAGAATTTTGGAGAAGTGGGGTGTAAGTCGATTCCAAAGAGAGGGAAATGTGCTTGAAATCTCCTGTTTATCGGGATTTTCATTTTTCTCGTCACGATGTTTTGTGTTGATTTTAGTGTACATAGCAGTTGGGCACTAAGCGTGACACTAACCTGCTCTCTTTGAAGCTTGTTTTGTGGATGGCGAATATGCCTGAAGTGGTAATTATATTTCACAGATTGGAAAATATTATCTTTTGAGACGATATTGCTATTTAAAAGAATTAACAAATGTTTCCGTAACTCACAGAAAGAATTATCTTTGCGAAAACAATCTGCTTTCATTTACTTGATTCTACTAACTCCCTAAATAAAATATGATGAGGAAAATACTTTCATTCGTACTGTTACTCGCCCTTTGTCTTACCAAAGGTTATGCGCAGGACCCTTTGCTGGAGATCCTGAAAAAAGAAGCCGACCGGAACTTCTCCGTTCTGCAAAAACAAGAAACACCTGCTTATTACATCAGTTATCGGGTGTACGAAACGGAGTCGTATGGTATAAATACCAACTTCGGAAGTCTGATGAGTAGCAGTCCGGATAAGAAGAGGCTCTTTCAGGCTACCGTCAGGGTAGGGAGCCACGAGCTGGACAATACCCGGGAAGTAAGAGGAAGCAACCGCAACAAGTTTCCCGTCGGTGTTAATCCCCTGGTTCTGGACAATAATGAGAAAGCGATACAAAACGCTCTTTGGGCAAAGACGGACGAACTCTATAAGAGCGCGGCCAAGAACTTCCAGTCGATCAAGGCCAACAATGCGGTTGCGATTGCAGCCGAAGATACCTCCGATGATTTCACAAAAGAAGAAAAAGGGGTGTATTACGAGAAACCTATCTCCTTCAAATCCCTCTCTTTCAATGCCAAAGACTGGGAAGGCAGGCTGAAGAAATACAGCAATGTCTTTACCTCCAACAAAGATCTGATGGGGGGAAGCGCGTACATGAGTGTGGAACTGCTCCGTAAATATTTTGTCGATACCGACGGAACCAAGATCGCAGAAAATGTAGTCGCTTACCGGATTGTTCTCAGCGCCTCTGCCATTGCAGAAGACGGCATGAATATCCCTCTTCACAAAAGCTATTTCGCCCTAACAATCAAAGACCTGCCTTCCGATGAGGAGGTACTGGCAGATGCCAGAAAGATGTCGGGGATGATCAGCCAACTGAAAAAGGCACCTGCTGCCGAGTCGTTCACCGGACCGGCGTTGCTCACTCCGCAGGCATCTTCTGTATTCTTCCATGAGATCTTTGGACACCGGATAGAAGGTGCCCGGTTGAAGACGGAAACGGATAGCAAAACATTCAAAAATAAGGTAGGAGAGCCGGTACTTCCTGCCGACTTCTCGGTTATCTTCGATCCGCAGTTGACTACTTATAAAGGTTTCCAACTCTCGGGAAGCTACAAGTACGACGACGAAGGAATCAAAGGACAGCGCGTAACCATCGTCGAGAACGGACTCTTGAAATCTTTCCTGATGAGTCGCACCCCGATCACCGGTTTCGCCCAATCCAATGGACACGGACGCGCTATGATTTATTTCGATACTTGCACCCGTCAATCGAATATGTTCATAGAGACCTCCCAGCCCAAGAGCCTGAAAGAACTGCGTGGAATGCTCATCGACGAAGCCAAGAAAACGGGGAAAGAGTACGGGTACCTCTTCGACGATGTTAGCGGAGGATTTACCAATACGGGAGCCTACTCGCCGAACGCGTTCAACGTAACTCCCCTGGTGGTTTACCGGATCTATACCGACGGACGGCCCGACGAACTGGTCAGAGGGGTGGATCTTATCGGAACGCCGTTGGCCATGTTCTCCCAGATCACTGCCGCCGGGAACGACATCGGTATTTTTACCGGATATTGCGGAGCTGAGTCGGGTTCCATACCGGTTGCCTGTATTTCGCCCTCTATTTTTGTGAAAATGATCGAGACGCAGAAACGGGTTAAGTCGCCCAACCAGCCGCCGGCATTGGAGCGTCCGGGATCATCTGTTACTTCACTTTCAAAATAAAATGGCATCATGAAAACTCAATATAAAAGATTCTTTACCTCAGGCATCGTTGCCTTCTTCGGTCTTTCGTGCCTCTTCTCGCAGGAACATAAGGAGATCATCCAAGCAATAAAATCGGAAGTCGACCGCAACAAATCCGAGTTGAAAGTCAAAGACCTCCAACCACCGTTTTACATCCGGTATGTGATGTTCGACAACGAGTATCTGGAAGTGTCCGCATCCGGAGGTTCCATCTCCGAGTCGAACACTTACCGCACCCGGGACGGACTTCCGTTTGTCCTTGTGGGCGATTTCTCCCAGAATAACATGGGATTTGTGGGCGGTCCGGCTGGTTATAACTACCCGGAACGCATATCGCTGGATAATTCGGGGATTGCAACTTCCGTATGGGCTACAGTGGACAAGAAATACAAACAAGCAGCCGTGGAGTTCGAACTGAAGAAAGTCGCACTCGAACATCAGAAAAAGGCGGGGGAAGAAAATAACGTGCCCTGTTTCGAGAATACAACTCCTCCCAACCTTCTCCTTGCCCCTGCTACGACGAATATGGATCAAGGCTATTGGGAAAACTACCTCAAGAAAGGCTCCGAGGTGTTTAATAAATATCCGGAACTGATCACTTCCAACGTTGACCTGCTTCATCGGAATACGATGGCCTATTATTATGATACGGAGAATGGGCAGTATGCCGTTCCGGTTCCTTATTACCGGTTGAGGGTCACGCTTTCTACCCAGGCAAGCGACGGGCAGATGCTGAGCAACGAATGGTATTTCGAGCATTCTTACTTCGAACTGATGCCCGATTTGAAATCATTTATCAGCGAGTGCGAGCAGTTTGCAAAAACCCTCCTGGATTTGAGGAATGCCCCACTGGTAACGGAGACGTACAGTGGGCCGGTGTTATTCGAGGACTATTCGGTTATGCAGGCGGTTCAACAGGAATTCTTTTTGAATCAATGGTTACTTACCCGAAACAAAGTGATCAATTCTGCCGGAACGACGGTCGGCAGCGAGAACGAACTGGAATCGATGATAGGCCGAAAGGTGATGTCCAGAAGCCTGAACCTGGTTTCGCTATCCGGAACAGAGACGTACAACGGTACCAGGTTAGACGGATATTACCCCATGGATTATACAGGCATTGCTCCGGATAAGGAATTGTTCCTGGTAGAGAAAGGGGTACTGAAAACACTCCTGAGTGGGAGAACGCCTACAACAAAAGTGCCTGAAAGCAACGGTCATGCACGCTTTAGCTTCTTTCACGGCATTACCAGGGTAATGCCCGGCAACATCCATCTGTATAGCGACGAGGCCGTTTCCCTCGGTGAATTGAAACAAAAGCTGATTGATGCAGCCAAAGAGGAGGATTATGATTATACGTACATCATCCGCCGGTTACAGGACAACAGAATCTTCCTCCTATACAGGGTCACTGTAGCCGATGGTAAGGAGGAGTTGGTTCGGGGAGGAGTCATCCGGGGCTTAAACTCAAAATCGTTCAATAAAATATTGGGCGCTTCCAAAGAAGAGCTGATGGAGAACCATGCCGCATTGGGGCAGATTACCACCTTGATTGTACCCAGAGGTGTCCTATTCGATAATATAGAGGTGATCAAAGATAATTTTATCAATAAGACACCACCTTACATCGTTCCCAAGCCCAATTAAGGCGCACGGCTCATCGCCTGGAAAAGCATACCTTCACGAATGTTATAACATTTATCAAGAAACAATGTCGGGGAAATATTGTTATCTCCCCGACATTGCATGTTGAACTAAATGTATAAACCATTATGAAAAGATGTTTGTTTCTTGCCATGCTGGCTGTGCTTTTTGCAACAGCTGCACAGGCGCAGTTTCGTTGGGGGGTGAAAGCGGGGTTGACTACTACCGGAGTGGATGGCGACCTGGAACAGTATTTGAACGACAACACGGTAGGATTCTTTGCCGGAGCTACGGGCGAGTATTTGTTCAATCTGCGATATGGCCGACTGGGAGTGGATACAGGACTCATGTATGCACAAAGAGGCATTAAGTTCGAGGGGAATGATACACATCGTTTCAGCTACCTGGAAGTTCCGCTGAGTGCCAAGTATATCTATCCCGTCAGTAAGTCGGTCAGTGTATACGGGTCTGCCGGACCTTATTTCAGTTTTAAAGTAGGTGGCGCAAGTAGCTTCGATGTAGGAGGCTCGATGACCGTATCCGGACCGTGGGATGTGAATAGCTTCGCCTGGGGACTGGGGTTCGGCGGAGGTATTGAGCTGTTCAAACGGTTGCAACTGGGTACTGTCTACAATATCGGGCTCACCAGCCTGTACGAAGAGGTGAATGCGCCGTTTACTGCTAAAGAACGGGTTTGGTCGTTCTCTGCTGCATTCTATTTTTGATTTTTATATTTCTCTTATCACGCGGCATGGATTGCCTGCTGCCAGTGAGTTGGCTGGTATATCTTTGTTCACCACACTGCCTGCGCCTATGACGGAGTTATCGCCAATGGTAACTCCGGGCAAGACACAAACCTGTGCACCGATCCACACATTGTTCCCCACAGTTATCGGACGTGCATATTCCAGCCCCTGGTTTCTTTGCTCCACATCCAGCGGATGACCGGCCGTATAGAAGCCGCAATTGGGTGCAATGAATACATTATCGCCAAACCGTACTTTGGCTCCGTCTAGAATAACACAGTTCATATTGGCATAGAAGTTTTCTCCTATTTCAATGTTGTAACCGTAGTCGCAATAAAAAGGTTGCTCTATGAGGAACTGTTTGGCGGTCTTGCCAAACAGTTTGCGAATGATGGCTTCCCTTTCGGCCATCTGCGAGGGACGCAAATGATTCAACTCATAGTACATCTCTTTACATGCTTGCCGTTCGGCAATCAATTCGGGGTCATAATTCGCATCGTATAATCTCCCGGATCGGGCTTTTTCTTTTTCTGTTTCCATATAAATAGCCATTTAACCTTGTAATGCTTACCGTTGCAAAGTAATACCCATCAGGCCGATCACCACATCATTCGAAAGCGTTTCGAGGGTGAGGTGGCTCAACGTCTTCGAAGCATTGAGCGGCATGTCGAGCAATACGCCGGCTCCTCCTTCAATCTCGCGACCGTATACACCGGTAATATTCAGATCCTTCTCCAGATTGTTGCTCACCAGTCCGCTCTTCAGATGCAAGCGGTACGGACGGGGTGTTGAAAGTTGGAAGGCATGCGGATCGACAAAGAAGTCCTGCTCAATGGGGCACCAGTTGGTGGGGTTCACCAATGGAAGCATATCGCAGGTGCCGTCGGTGTAGTACACCCGTATCATGCCATTGTCAATGTGACATTGCATGTGGTTGGTGCTTCCTGCCAGGAACAGGTAAGCACGTGAGGCGCGTCCTTGAAGAGGAATACTCACACTATCCGGATAGTTGTCCCACAGAGAGGTGAAGGCGATGTTACGGCCTTGTGCCGGGGTGCGCAACGAAATTTGGAGGTTCGTTGCCAGCAGACCGTTGTTGACTTTGGCACGCATGCCCGAGTCATTGATCTCAGCAGATAAGTTGGGGTGGCACCACTCGCCGATTCCTTGCTTGGGTAGTTGCAGGGTGGTATAGGGCGAACGAGGTGTGAGATACTCATTCTTATAAATATCGGTAACCGAAGCATTGAAATACGTATCCATCTGTACCGGTTCACACTTAGCCGGTACTACTTTCTCGAAGGCTGTCCGTACAGGTTGTGCTTTACCTTTGATTTCGATGTTTACCGGTTGCCACCATTTCATCTGTCCCTGTTCCAGACGGACAAAGAAAGTGTGATGCCCCGGTTTGTCGGCCAGCGTAGCTTTTACCGTACGTTTGTCGGTCTTCGGACGGAGCAGGATGCCTTGCGGATCGTAGAGTTCCACCACTTTGGATTGGGCGGACGTGGCGATGTTCAGTTGATATCCGGGAACGTATTGCTCGCCGGCGAGATTACGCGGATCGCTTGAACCGATAGCTATTGCTTGGGGCGAGGGAATGATGCCCCACGGTTCGCCTTCCCATTCGATCTCGATGACGGTTTCTTTCGCCGGTGGTGCAACGACAACAATCTCCGGGGCGCCCGAAGCGGCATCGGCCTGTTTCCAGGTAGCGGGGCGACCGTTGACTGTTACCGACGCGATCTTTTCCCGGTAAGCCTTAACCTGCAGCGTAACTTCCAACGGGGTGGCGAATTGCTGCTTCACCGTATAGACATCTTTCTTGTCGCTCGGCTTGAAATGATACGAGAGATCCGGGATTTGAAGAGAAATCGTCTTGTTGTTCCCTCTCCACGAGGCGGGGAAACCGGGACGGATCATTAGTTTGCCGTTCAATGCGTCGGGTAGAATGCCGTACAGCCCTTGTATCAGTACACGTGAAGCCACTCCGATGGGATCGCCGAAGTCGCGGTAACATTCGCCACGGGCAGCATCGTAGAAGCTTACCTGTCCGAAGTTACCAGGGCTGTCGCCCAGATACATGCCGTCGAGAACAGAACTTTTCAATAACATGTACCCATCGTCTGCCCGACCGGCCTGGAAGTAGGCAAGGGCGGTGTGCATCACCTCGGCAAACGCTACGTTGTTGATGCTCCATGAGTAGGGAAACCAGTTGGTGGTAGAGATGGTTTGGTAACCCATATCGGTCAATCCTCTGGCTCGTACGGGAATATGCGGAATCTGTGTGTCGACGTACCGGGTGGCCTGATAGGCCTGGAACGGATCGGCTACATCGCCATCCATGGCGTGGTAGATGGTCCATACGCCGGCGCTTTCGTGCAGACGCTTGTGTCCCATGAAGTCTTCGTATTCGGCCCAATGCCCCTGATCGTTCATCCACAAACGCTCGTTCATGGCTTTGAGTATCTTATCGGCTTCAGCCTGATAGGGTGTAGGGTCCTCGCCGATAAGTTTGGCGATATGGGCGGCCATGAGGTTGCCACGGTGATTGTAGGCCGACGAGTGGGTGACGGCGCTACTGTTGTAATACAGGGCATCGCTGGCCCATATACAGGCATAAGCATCGTACAAACCGTCGTTGTTGGGATCGTAATTCAGTTTCTCCCAGGCCAGGTGGCGGGTGATGACGGGCCACATCTTACGGGCATATTCCAGGTCGCCCGTCCAATTGAAGTGCCACATCAGTTCGTCGATGTAGCAGAGATTCATGTCGTAGTGATGCATCTGGTCGTTGCGGTGCGGATTGCGGCAGATGTAGCCGTTGCTATACTGAGGCGTACCCCATTTCTTTTCCGAACGAGCCAGGTTGAGTGCGGCATCCTGTGCCGGATGGGGAATGGTATTGGGAACGCTCGTTACCTGACTATCGGCATAGGTGTCGAAGTGCGTGCGGGCACGGTCGTGCCATCCCAGTACATCGCCTGTATACGCTGCGCGCCAACCGCTCAACGGCATGCGCCAGCCGATGGCGCCGTGTAGCCATACTTCACCGTCCCAGATACCATCGGCGGCTACGGCAAGCGCTCCACCCAGGGTGTTGAAGAAGGGATCGGGTGTCTCGAAGCGAATGCGGGAAGCCAGTTCGGCCCGGCGTTGTTCGGTAGCGGCAAACAGAGTTTCGCCTGCTTTCGCCTCTACAATCTCCAGTTTCAGATTGCGGAGTAATACATACGCTACCCGTTTACCTCCCAGTTCAAGCGTGCATGTAGGGGCGAACGTTGCCTCTTTGGGGGCTTCAAAGCTATCGGCCGGGTCGGCGCCCATGTCTCCGTTCCGGTTCAGGCGGCTTGCTCTGATTTTAACCTGGGAGACAGCCAGGCGAGCTTCCGCCGGCATGTTATCTCCTTCGATTTTCCAGATAGCACCATCTTCGTCGTACAATGCCAGGGCGGTGATACGGATTTCACCTTTTCCCCAACCCGGGTCAGTGAGGTGGTAACTCCTTTTACCCGCTGTGTAGCGCGATTCGCAGAATATAGTTGAGTCGAGGGGAGTAACGCTATTCGGTAAAGAAAGCCGGAAGCTGATGTTCTGACTGTTCGTCTTGTCGTACGCAGCAAACACGGGCCGGTCACTTGTTTCCAGACGGAAAGCAGTGTGTCCGCCATACAGCGCACGGGTGTAGCGGTTCTTGCCGTTGGTGCTGACGAAGTCTTCGCCTTCGGGCATGTACTGTAACATGCGTTGAGCTCCTCGTTTATCTTCATTATAAGAAGTCGATTCGATGAAGTCGCCAATTTTTTGCTTTTGCGGGGTTTGAGCGATGCTGCGGTGCATCGGCAGGCAAACGGCGCAAAGAATAAGTAAGAAGATTTTGTTCATGATATTATATAGGGTGGTGAATAAAATACTACGGCATGGGTTGTAGGTTCTCCCAACGTACGTCCCATGTTCCGTCTTTCGGGAAACCGGGGTTCTTCTCCGTGCAACCGTCCCAACCGGCACACATCATGGCTACGGCTGTGAGCAATCCGCCATTACCGGGCAGATACACCCGCAGACGACCATCCTGATAGTTGTGACCGTTCACCAGATACGTGTTGGTACGTTTCTCCATCAGCAGGGCGCCGACAGCTTTCTCGGGCTCGCCCATGCGGGCGGCGTTCATGGCTGTCATCGGATAGTCCCATCCCCAGGTTTTGCCCCAGTTCCAGTTATCCCAAATCCAGTGTAGGGTATTCTTCATGTAATCCTCGCGGATCAACTTGTTCATCGGCAGGATGCCTACGGAACCAAGTACCGCCATGTGGTCGGATGTGAAACGAATGTCTTTGTATGTATCCGTAGCAGTTTCGGCAGCCAGATAGAGGTGATCCTCGTTGTAAGCCAGCGGAGAGAGCTTATCAATCATCTCGTCCCATTCGAGGTTGCGCTTTTCGCCTGCACGTTCGCGCCATTTCTGGGCGGTTTGCATAGCAAAATGCCAGTACGAGAGTTCGAAAGGAGGATTCACCGTTTCCGAGGCCCGCAGTGTTTCCTGTGCGGGGATGCAACCTTTCAGAACGAAGCGGCCTTCGAGTTGGTCGTAGGTAGCAAAGGAGTACATGAACGTGGCGGTTTCCTGCACCAGGCGGTTGTACTTCTGAATAACTTCCGGTGTGGGGTTGGAACGATAAATAAGTTCAGCCATATAAATCAGGTGTGGTTGCTGCCAGATGAGGAAGCTACCTACTTTGGACGGGGCTTCGATGCCGCTCGGATCGGTCATCTTCATCCAACGTATGCCGTCAAAGCCTTGGCGGCGGGCGATTTCGCGGGCTACGGGCTCGGCTGTTTCGTACCATCCCAGCGTGCGGTCGAGCAACTCGCTACGGTTCCACAGGGCGAATTGGGCTTCGTGCCACCAGATCATTTCGAGGTGGAACTTGCCAAACCACGAGTTGTATGTCAGTCCGGTTTCTTGCGGAGGAACGGTGCCCGAGCATTGAATGGCCAACAGGTATTGGCTTAGTACCACGCGGCGTTCCAGCTCGCTGGCGCGGGCATCGGTACAATGTGAGAAGTCCACAGCACCGCCATTCTTCCAGAAAGCTGTCCAGTACTCGGCAGCGACTTGCTGTGTTTGGGCGGCAGTGGCTTTATAGGGCTCGGAGGCTGTATGAACAAAACCGGGAACTGAAGTGCTGTTCGTGGCGCTTAGCTCGGCCGGCGTAAATGCACAAGTGAATGCAAACGAATCGTCGGCAGGAGTCAGCACAAAGTAGTTCTTTGACTTCTCGGCCAACTTAGCATTGCCCTCCCAGCAGATGGTTACGTAGTAGGTTGTGGCATCGAGCGTGCGTTTCAGTACGGCGCTGTTGGCGTCCTCACTTACCACGGTGGTGGAATGTTTATCGTTCTGTGTCCAGTCGCAGGCATCGTCACAATGCCCTCCGGTGGGGTATGGGAAGCGGAAGTTGATACCGGCATGTGCTTTCGAGGTGATACGGGCAGCAATCATATCGGCCGTCGGGTGGCAGGATGTCTCCACGGCAAATGATTCGCCGTTTAGCTTGAAGTTACTGTTTATCGTCCCTTGCCACAGGTTGAGTGTCTGTGCGATGTCGGTAATCTGCGCCGCTGTCACTCCTTCGCCTAGCTCAAAACCGACGATACCCAGGTGCAGACGGTGCGGGTTTACGCGGAACCAGTCGGATGCATCGCGTGCCCGACCTTTCTCATTGTACTGGGTGGAGTATAATTCTGTATGTCCATGACCGAAGTCGTACTCTTTCAGCGTTTCTTCGTGCTTGAAGTTTTCCGGGTTTCCGAAACTGTGCCAACCCCATTGGCTTTGCGTACCAAGAGGCACACCTTCCGAATACTTTTCGGGGAAAGTTTGCAGTCCGGTAGCATCGACGGTATAAGCAAATTCACCATTGCCTACGGAAAAGGAGGCCAGAGAATCGAATGAGGTAACTTGCGGATGGTTACGATGTACCAACGCTTCGCGGTCGATGGGGGGGTGGTTGTTCGCACCGCAGGCTGTCAGCAGTACCGCAGCCAGAGAGTAGATCAGTTTCTTCATGGTATTAATTGACAAATAATTAGAGTATTCCAAGCTACAAAGATAGAAGCTCGTAAACAATTCTTCCTATTTATTGTGATAAAAAGACTGTGGTATTTGATGGGGGGGTGTCTGTTGGGACAATTACTGCTTCTTCCGGATAAACTTCACCTGTTTCATTCCCGATGGTTCAAGCGGTTCGTCCGGCTTGGCAATCGGGGGATAGGCATATGTCACACGCTGATTCTCGTCCAATGAAGCATCGTAGATCATGCGGTTCATCAGGGAATTGGCCACATGGATCTCGATGTCGTTCTTCCCTTTTTTCAGGAATTCGGTGATGTCCAGTGTCCAGGGAGAGCACCACACGACGCCTGCCTCCTTCGAATTGATGAATACGCGTGCTATGAATCCGGGATTGCCGAGATCCAGAAGAATCCGGTCCTTGGCAGCATTTATCGGGACTGTTTTCTTATAGATAGCTGTGCCCGAATAGTATTTGATGCGTGGGTCGGTGTGGTTGGTCCAATCGATGAGCGAGTGGAAAGTGGTATGTCCGGTCCCGCCCTGCTTCTCGTCGAAATAGACTTGCCACGGTCCTTCGATGGTTTGCTCGGAGATGATATGTGCGCCCTCTTTAGGAACTGTCCACGAGACAAGGGGGAGCTGTTCTTCCCGATCGGTTATCACAACGAAATACGATTCACGCGGGTGCAGATAAAGCCGGAGCGATGTCGTTCGGTTGTCCGGTTTGACTATCGGGAGTGTATACCGTTTACCGGTGACCGTATTCCACAATTGTGCATACTTGCCGGTCGATGCGAACGTGAAGGTGTTCTCTTCCGCTGTGTCTTTATGGTTATCCAGGAAATACACATCGGCATCTTGCAACCGGCGGTGTGCAAAGTAGATCATCGACTCCTTGGCGTTGCCCTGTTCCATCTTTACGTCGGGAGTGATGCCGGCTTTTTTGATGGCTTCGGCCAAAGGCATTCCCCAGTACACCTGTCCTTCGCCGCAGTGATTCATTCCCGAGGCTTCCGGATGCCTGCCCCACAGCTCATCGGCTAATAGCTGGTATTCTATGTCTTTATCGGTGTCTTTCCCGGCATTCGAGTGCATCGGTCTGGGGCCGTAAATCTTCGCACCGCCTTTGACCATCGAGGAAATCTTTCGCAAGGCGTCGAGGGTTATGTCGCCATTCCGGGGAAGGATCATCATCCGGTAACTCACACCATCGGGTAATGTAATCTTACCGTCCTTTACATCCATCCGCGAATGTAGTGCATCGGCAGTAAAGGCATCAAAGTCGAAACCACCGGGAATATCGGGTAGACGGTAGGTTAGTATCTTGACCGGAGCATTCTCACCCAGGTAGACACACAAATCAATGGCAGACTTACCCTGTCGCATGATGTAAGCATTTCGCGACTGATAGTCCCAAAACGGTGCGCTGTATTCCCACCACGTATTGTTACGGTTGATGGCGTAGTGGCGTCCTCCACCGGTACTACCCGGGATCTTGTCTAACCAGGGCTGGTAAGCAGATGCACAGACTACGAATTCATTGATGCCGAACGCGTATGCATAGTCGGCCAATGATTTCAGATCGGCGGGTGAAGCACTGTATTTGATGTCGGTATACGCCTCGGCCGAAGCAATCTTCTTGCCATACAGGTGGGCGGCCGAGGAACTCTCTTTGATATCGTAATTACCGTCGGGGTGAATGCCCCAGAACTCACCTTGCGGTTTGTCGATCTTGCTTTTTGCCTGAATCGGATCGCCCACGATGCACAAGGCATTTCCGATGGCCTGAGCGGTGAACGTAAGACCGCGCTCCCGGCACAAGTCTTGGATGGCGCCGTAGTAATTGTCGGATATCATATCGGCAATGTTGCGTCGCACGTCGAACAGGACACCGGATGACTTATCTACTCCATCGACCACATAGCCCATCATTACGGGGAGATACTTAGTGAGGTCGTATCCTTGCCGTTGCTGGAATTGCTCGATGAAATCGTCCGTCCAGTTCTGTGCGCCGGCTTCATGACTGTCCATCGCTATGCCGGAGAGGTGTCCGCTATTGCTCACATTCAGGGAGTCGGCGATTTTGGCCACGTAATTGTCCCATTGCACTTTCACGGCCTGGGCAGATAGTTTGTCGCACTCACGTCCCATCAGGTTGGCTCTTCCGTGTTTGGTGGAAGCACCCGTTGGTACGTAGGCGAAACGCATTATCATCCATCGGCCTTGAGGAACATTCCAGCGTAGAATGCCTTTTTCGTCCATCTTATCAGTAAGATCAACGATGCTTCGGGAGTCAATTGCCTCGGACTTCGAGTAACAGGGCGTTTGGTCTTGTTCGATATATTCGGTGTAAAGCCCCGCTTTCTCTTCCCATTGATCGATTTTGGCCGACGAATTCAGTACGACGGCTCCTATTTGCAGGTCGGGTGAAGCCATCCTGCTGTCCCACCAGTGATGGAAGTTGAGACGATAGTACTTCCCTTTCGCAGCCGGGAAGGAGATGGTCTTCTGTTTCCAACTTTCGTGGGCTCGGTAGATGGGCTTCAGATCGCATACTTTCCGGTAATTCACTCCGTCGTTTGAAACCTCCAGCTGCCCCAGATCGGGAAGAACATAATAGCCTGTCCCTACAAATGTTTCATTCGGAGGACCGGGTACATTGGTGGCGCTTGTCGTCGCTTTTCCTTGCGGACGTACTTCGTAGGTGATGCTTCTGGCTGTGAAGTTGTCGGGGAATTCCAGGTTGATGTATACATTTTGCTCCGTGACGGGGATTCGTGTCAATGTAGTCGATTGGGGGGCAAACATGTTTTCAAGGTCCAAACCTTGTATGTTGGAGGATATTCCGGGCTTCTGCATACGCGATGTCTGAAGATGGAAAGTTGTCTTAGACGCCTGTGTGTCTTTGTTTGTTTGCACCGGGAAAGCCAGTACTGCCACGTCCTTGTAGAAGTTAAACCGGTTGACAGGTACTTCCAGTGCTCCTTCAAAGAGACGTCCGCCCTCGATTAGTTGTTCGGTGGCAGTCAGTCGTTTCATGCCGGTTTCGTTGGTGATCCACGGTCCACCGGCTACGAAGCCGTTAGAAACATGGATCTCGAAAGTCAGACCTAATCGCTGCGCTTCTTCGGCGGAGAATCGTAGCATCTCCCACCATGGCTCAGAAAAACCGGGCAAGGCGTTTTCGGCTTTCCCATGCGACTGGTCGTAATAAACAACTCCCGCTACTCCTGCTCTCTTGAATGCTTCCAGGTCCGCTGTTATTCCTTCCCGGGTTGTTTCCGTTTCTCCGTGAAACCACCATACTTTCGTGCGGGTGCTATCTTGCGGATGTTCAAAACCGTATAGGGCATCGATAAAACGTTCTGTTGTATGGGCTTGTTGCTTAGGAGTATCGCCCGGCAACAGGGTGCTGAGTATGAATAGTAAAAAAACTGTTTTCATGATGTTTTGTATTAACTATGGCATACATGCCATGTGGTTTTCTGGTGTAGTAGCCTGTAGCAGGAAACTATTTTTCTGTTTCCTCTTCCACTTCTACATTCTCTACATTACGCCCAAATGTACGGTATTCCAAGGGTGTGAATCCTGTGTGTTTCTTGAAGAGCGAGAAAAAATGCTCGGTCGATTTATAGTCGAGCATAAAAGATATTTCTTTCACAGACTGCGATGTTTCCACCAACAGTTGTTTGGCTTTGCGGAGTTTCAGCTCCTGAAAGTATTTGGCAGGTGCATAGCCCGTATAGTCTTTGAATACTTTGCGGAACCACGAATAGCTGATGTTTAGTTTCATTGCCAGCGCTTCGGGATCGACATCCTTGAATACATTTTCGTTCATAATAATCTTAGCCTGCTCGATCTTCTGGTCAACGTCGCTCATTTCGAACACTTTGTTCTTCGAGATGGAGAGAATCATACCGATGATGTGCATCACAATACCGGCCAAGTGTTGTTGGGAGGAGATCTTGTCCGTTTCAGCTATCCCCAGCGCCCGGGAAAAAAGTGTGACCAACTCTTCGTTCAGTCCCACTTCGAGTATTTGGTTTTCCTTCGTCAGGAAAGAGTCTTTGATAATATTGTCGATAATCGGCCCTTCGAAGCCGATGTAGTATTCGTTCCAGCCGGTTTGCGCCAAGGGACGGTACGAGTGCCATTGCCCGGGAAAGAGAATCATCAACCGCCCTTTGCAAACTTGCTTCTCGAGGGTGCTTTCAGAGGCAAACAATCCACGCCCTTTGGTGATGTAAACGATCTGGTATTCGTGTAGTACCCGTCCTTTCTGTGTGTTGAAGTAGTAACCGGAGGGATGGTCTCTGAGGGGATAGGGAGAGTTCGGCGGAATGCATTGAAACCCTACGGTGTTGATCCATAAACCAAACCGTCTGTCCATATTGTTCACAATAAGGTACTTGAATTCTACGCCCGAATCATCAAAAATATTCCCCATAGATTGACTTGTATTACTGTACTTCGCAACAAATATAGAAAAAAGATTTAATAATTGAATAAAAAGTTACTTCTTCACCACAATCTTATCGTACTGCTCTTCGGCCTTAATTTCGGAGTACTTTGGTGCATCGCTCATTTCTACTAATGCACGCAACACAGGTCCTTCTCCCATCGGATCGTTCTCCTGAGTGGGGCGGTTGTAGTAGAATGCCAGAGAAGGCATGATACCGGTTCCTACACAAATGCCAGTCACATCGCCGGCTTCGGTGATTTTGCTCATCATTCCTTTCAGCCCTTGTTCGGCTACGTTGATAAAGTCAGGATGTAACCAGCCTTCTTTCACTCCACGGGCCATACCAAAAACAAACATAGCCGTTCCGGTAATTTCTTCGTACGAATCAGGCTTGTCGAGCAGCTGATGCCACAGTCCGTTCTTACCCTGATAACGGGCTACGCCGCTGGCTTGCTGACGGAAGTTGGCAATCACCGCTTCACGCATGGGATGATCTTTCGGCATCATGCTCAACAGGTCGGCTTGTGCCATGAACACCCAACCGTTGGCACGGCTCCAATGGGCTACTCCATGTTCTTTATTGTCTGTGTGGTAGCAGTGGTAGTAGATATTCTTTTCCGGACACCAGAGGTAACGAGTATAGTTCAACACCTGGTTGACAGCATCGTTGAAATATTTGATGTCACCGGTAAGTTTACCCATGCGAGACAAGAACGAGATAGCCATGAAAGCATCGTCTGCCCAAATGGTGTTGACATGCGGCCAAAGACGGGCGATGGTTCCATCTACCAGGCGCGGTTCGGCGTAGTTCAGATGATCGGCTGTTTCATTGATGTAATTGAGGAACGACTTGTTGGGGTGCTTCATTTGAAGCTCGATGAGGCTGGCACCCATCGGACCGTTGTCGTCCAGGCGTTTGCCACGGAATACCATGTACCAGCTCAGGCGTTGTACTGCACGCCAACCGCCTTCCTTGAAAGCCTGGTCGTATTGTTTGCGGAAGAACTCCAGATTGCCTTCGTTGAAAACGAAGTTCATATTCTTCAGTACATAGTTTTCATATTTCTTTTCGCCTGTTTTGTCGGCGAGTTCCATCAAGGCCATGTTGGTGACTCCGTTGGTATAGTGCCAGTTGTTGTACTTGCACGCTACCCGAACGTCTTGAGATAGTGGGAGATTCTTGACAGAGGTATATGTCTCACCTGTTTTCGGATTCTTGAATTCGTAGGTGGTGCTTTGGAGAATGCGATCTGCTATTTGAATGGCTATATCTCTGGCCGGCTTTTGAGTCTGCGCAGATAGAGATATAACAATTATGCAGGTGATGTAACAGGTTAGAAGTCGTTTCACGAGGCGTAAAAATTAAGAATTAAAAAATATGAATTAAGAATTGGGGAGGAAAGAAGTTGGGAATTATGAATCAAAAATTAAGAACTAAGAGTTAGGAATAGTTGGCTTACTGAAACACGATTAACCAGCCATTTCCCAATTCTTAATTCTTATTTTTCAATTCTTAATTCCTAAAATGCTTTGCGATACAGCGCTTCGATATCGGCTACCGAAGTGGGGCGTGGGTTACCGCCTGTGCACACATCATTGAAAGCAGCTACGGCCAATGCAGGAATGTCTTCTTCCTTCACACCGATCTCGTGCAGCTTTTGCGGAATGTTGATGCTCAAAGAAAGCGCTTTTACTGCATCGATAGCAGCTTTCACACCTTCTGCTTCAGACATCTCGTAGGTGTTTACACCCATTGCTTTGGCTATCTGGATGTATTTCGGAGCGGCAGGCGATTCGGCATTGTACTCCATTACATAAGGCAGCAACAGGGCGTTGGCAACTCCGTGTGGGGTATCATAGTAAGCGCCAAGCGGATGAGCCATGGAGTGAACAATACCCAGTCCTACGTTGGAGAATCCCATGCCGGCTACGTACTGTGCCAAAGCCATCGCTTCGCGGGCAGCTGCGTTCTGACCATCGTCCACTGCGTTTTTCAGGTTTTGAGCTATCATCTGGATGGCGTTCCATTCGAACATGTCGCTCATGGCCCATGCACCGGGAGTGATATAGCTTTCGATGGCGTGAGTCAACGCATCCATACCTGTAGCGGCTGTCAGACCTTTCGGCATGGAGTACATCAGTTCCGGGTCGACGATAGCCACGGCGGGAATGTCGTTCGGGTCTACGCAAACCATTTTTTTCTTTGCGTCTTCATCGGTGATCACGTAGTTGATGGTTACTTCGGCAGCAGTTCCGGCGGTGGTGGGCAGTGCGAAAGTAGGAACGGCTTTGTGCTTCGTATCGGCTACACCTTCAAGTGATTTTACATCACCGAAATCCGGATTGTTCACCACAATACCGATGCCTTTGGCTGTGTCGATGGCCGATCCGCCACCCAGTACCACGATAAAGTCAGCATTCGAGGCTTCGAAAGCTTTCACTCCATTCTGTACGTTAGCAATGGTGGGGTTGGCTTTTACGTCGCTGTATGTTTCGTAAGGGATACCATTTTCTTCGAGGATATTGGTCACCTGAGCGGCTACACCAAAGCGAATCAAATCTTTATCGGTTACGAAGAAGGCTTTCTTGAAACCACGACGGGCAGCTTCCTGGGCAATCACACTCCGGCATCCTGCGCCGAAGTACGAAGTTTCGTTCAATATAATACGATTCATATTAATTAGTCATTAGTATGGTGATAAATCTTATTTCGGTAAGTTGAATACCACAGACAGCTCTTTCATCTGCTCGGCACTCATACCATCCGGTTGGAAGCCCATGTTCTTGGCGCTGATGTAGATTTGAGCCGATTTGCTAAGTACATCAAGCTGGTCGAATGCATCCATGATGTCTTCACCAACGGCACAAGCACCGTGTTTTTCCCACATTACTACATCATACTCCTCGAGTTCCTTGATAGTCGCTTCGGCGAGATCTACCGAGCTGGGGAGTTTGTAAGGAATGATACCCAAGCCTCTGGGGCAGAATGCCTTTGTTTCGGGAATCATGCTCCACAGTAAGTTGGTCAGTACGTCTTTCTTCAAGAACGGTTCGTGGTGCGACATCGCAATCAGATCGATGGGATGCGTGTGCAATGAAGCCTTGTACGAAGAACCTTTACCGATGAGGAAGTTGTGCATGCTCAGGTGAGCGGGCAGTTCCGAAGTAGGTTGTACCAGTTCGTCGGCAATGATTACGTAGCTGGCGCAGTCGTCCAGGATACGGATCACCGATCCGTTTTCCATCGGCCAACGAGCCAGGTCGCGCATACGCTTATTAGTACCTTTGCAGTAGAAATAGCAGCCCTTGATGTTCGGAAGAGTTGTGCCGATTTGTTTTACTTCGCTGATGGGAGCCAGGTTGCGGATTTCATCGTCCACGAATTCGGTGATGTTGATGGTGATGTTACCGCCGTTGCGTTCTGCCCAACCTTTTTGCCAGAGATATCCGGCTACTTCGGCAACTTTATACACCTCTTTCGAGAGTGCAGGGCGATTGTCTAAGATTGATTTCATTCGTTTTTATATTGTAAATTAAGAAGTTACGCTGATTGTTAAAACAGGATTAACCATAGACCTGCAGTTTGGGCAGACATCTATGGTTTGATAATAATCCACAAATATAGCATTAATTGACAATTGTCAGTTGACAATTGACAATTATCACAGTGGAGTGCGAAAGAGAGACCACACCCAAACTGTCAATTGTCAACTGTCAATTGTTAATTAGTTTTTATTGTTGTGCCATAGCTACCACGATGATAGACGAGATCAGTACCACCAATCCGAGTATCAATACGCTAATAGTAGCTTTGCTAACACCTTTCCATTCTTTAAGCAGAATACCCCACACATTGGAGAAAGTCACATTGAGCGACATCAGGATACTCCACGAGAAAGCCAGCAGGATGGGGCTTTCGGTGAGGAAACTCTTACCCATCTCCAATCCGAAGAACTGTGAATACCACAATACACCGGCCAGGGCGCAGAACAACAGGTTATTCACCAACACATTCCCTTTGACAGAGAAGTACTCGTGGCCCGTTTTGTTCTTCACATTCTGCGAGATACAGTAAACAGCATTCGTCAGGAATCCACCGAACGTGACGAGGAAGATCACCGGCAAACCGGCATAGAGTGCATCTACACCACCTGCCAACGCAGCCTCCTTGATCGGTTTACCCGCATCAAGACCCAGTGCGAAGCAAGCGCTCATCACACCCGCCAACAGAGCCACCAGCAGACCTTTAGTTAACGCAAAGTCCTTCACTGCCGCACGTTTCTCCTCTTCGGTCATATTCTTGGATCGCAAACCACCGGCATAACCGATAATAGCAATACCCGCCAATGTGATGCAAACGCCGATTAACAGTAGCAAACCTTCGCCGTGAAACAAGTCGGTTCCCGCAAAGAGAGCAGGGAACAATGTGCCGAAAGCGGCACATGTTCCCAATGCTATACTTTGTCCGAGAGCCACACCGAGGTAGCGCATGCTAAGTCCGAAGGTCAATCCACCCACGCCCCACAGCGCACCGTAAACGATGGTCATGGTAGCGCCGCCCGAACCCCAGAGTTCGAACAGGCTGCTGCCGGCAGGAATACCGAGCAGCGCACCGAGCAACGGAAAAACCAACCAGGCAAAGATGCCCTGCGTGAGCCAGAAACTTTCCCACGACCAGCTTTTCACTTTATTAATAGGTACGTACGAGCTGCTTTGCCCGAAACTGCCGATGGCAATGATCAGCAATCCTATCAGTGTGTTCATCGTCCCCGCGTATTATCTTTTAGAAGTTACGTCGGCTTCGTACTGCTGAATGGCAGCGATGTATTCTTCACCTACCGGAACGTTGTTCTTCAAGCAGAACATATCCCAAACGGCGTTCCAAGGCAGTGACTTGCTTTCTTCGAGCAGAGCCAGACGTTCGAAACCTTGTCCGTTGAGTTCGTACTCACGTAGGGTAGCAAGCGGTTCGAGCAAACCTTGCAATACACACTTTTGTGTAGCGCGGCTACCGATAACGTAAGCACCGATACGGTTGATAGAAGCATCGAAGTAATCGAGACCGATGTGTACGCGGTCGAGTGCGTCGCAACGTACGATTTCTTTTGCCAGATCGAGCGTATCGTCGTTCATGATGGTTACGTGGTCGCTGTCCCAACGCACCGGACGGCTTACGTGAAGCATGATTTCCGGAGTATAAAGCAGCAGAGAAGAAATCTTGTCGGCCACACTTTCGGTCGGGTGGAAGTGACCGGTATCCAAGGTAACAATCTTGTTGCGGCTTGCACCGTAACCGATGTAGAAGTCGTTAGAACCTACTGTATAACTTTCCAAACCGATACCGAACACTTTCGATTCGATACAATCCTTCATGTTGTCATACTTAATTTCGAAGATCTGATCCAACGAATCTTTCAGGTATTCGCGGTACAGTTTGCGGTTAACGGTGATATCCTTGCTACCGTCGTGCACCCACAGGTTCATGATACAAGGATCGCCCTGGTATTTACCCATTTCTTCGGCAATCTTACGACAACGTTTGGTATGCTCAATCCAGAAATCACGGATGCTCTTGTCGGGGTTAGAGAGTGACAGGTCGCCCGATTTCGGGTGAGAGAAAGAAGTAGAGTTGAAGTCGAGCTTCATTCCGTTTTCTTTGGCCCACTTCATCCAGCTTTCGAAATGCTTCGGTTCTACCTGGTCGCGGTCAACGTATTCGCCACCGAAGTCACCGTAAATTTCGTGCAGGTTCAAGCGGTGTGAACCCGGAATCAAAGAAGCTGCAAACTTGATGTCGGCACGCAGTTCGTTGATGTCGCGAGCTTTGCCCGGATAGTTACCAGTTGCCTGGATACCACCTGTCAATGACCCTGTGCTTTCGAAACCGGTTACGTCGTCGGCTTGCCAGCAGTGGAGTGACAAAGCTACTTTTTGCAGATCGGCCATTGCCTTTTCTACATCTACACCTACGGCTGCATAACGTTCTACAGCTACTTCATACGCTTTTTTAATCAATTCTTCTTTCATGATATTGTGTTTTTAAAATGAATATATGCTACATCCCAGGAATCAGTGTCCTGTGGTTGATAAGTTTTCAGGGAAATGGAGTTGTGGATAATCTGGCGCATGCCTGCAATGTCCGACGCTTCGCCGGCTGCCATGGCCTGCAACATCACGTTACCGATGGCGGTGGCTTCGGACGGGCCGGCTACCACGGGAATGCCTACGGCGTTGGCGGTAAACTGGTTGAGCAGGTCGTTGCGGCTTCCCCCGCCGATAACGTGCAGCGTTTCAATGGGCCGTGGCGACAGCGAACGCAGGTTCTCAATCACTTGACGGTAACGCAGTGCAAGGCTCTCGAAGATGCAACGTACCAACTGTCCGCGGGTTTCGGGAACGGGCTGACCGCTCTTTTCGCAATAGCCCTTGATGGCTTGCTCCATATTAGCCGGATTGGCGAAGAGTTCGTTGTCCGGGTTAATCAGGCTGCGGAACGGTTCGCTCGCTTCGGCCTCGGCGATGAGTTCGGGGTACGATGTTTCGCCCCATTCGCCCCGGCAACGTTCGAGCAACCACATGCCGCAGATGTTTTTCAGCAGACGGATGGTGCCTTCTACGCCACCTTCGTTGGTGAAGTTCAGCGCTTCGGTCTCGGCGTTGATGACGGGTGCATCGGTTTCTACGCCCATGAGCGACCAGGTTCCGCTACTCAGGTAGGCAAAGTTGCGGTCGAGGGCGGGAACAGCAGCTACAGCTGAACCTGTATCGTGTCCGGCTACGGCTATCACGGGGATGGCGCCCAGTCCGGTCATCTTTTGTACTTCTTCGGTGAGCGTGCCCACTTTTTCGCCCGGGAAGACGAAGCGTCCGAAGTTCTCTTCCTTCAGGCCGATAGCGGCGAGAAGTTCCGGTTCGAGACGTTGTGTCTGGGCGTTGACCATCTGTGCCGTACTGGCGATGGTGTATTCAGTAACCATCTCGCCGGTGAGCATGTAGCTCAGGGCGTCGGGCATGAAGAGTATCTTCCTGGCGGCTGCCAGTGCGCTGTCGTTGTTGCGGCGCAGGGTGTCGAGCTGGTACAGCGAGTTGAAATTCATCACCTGGATGCCTGTCCATCCGTAGACTTTGGTACGGGGCACACGGGCGAAGAAGGCTTCGGGCGCTCCTACAGTATGCGGGTCACGGTAGGCATACGGCTGGCGGATAAGGTTTCCGTCGGCTCCTACGAGGACGAAGTCCACACCCCACGTATCGATACCAATGGAGGTAATGTTCACGTCCGTACGTTTGGCAACGATTTTCAGTCCGTCGATGATGTTTTGGTACAGGGCGTAGATATCCCAAAAGAAATGTCCGCCTGTTTGGATAAGTTGGTTAGGGAAACGGTTTACTTCCTCCAGATTCAATCCATTATCGGAGAAAGACCCTAAGATGGTACGGCCGCTGGTTGCACCGAGGTCGACCGCGAAAAAACAGTTTTTCATGTTATTTATACTAAGATTTTATTTTCGATGTTACAAAAATAGAAAAACATTCCATACTTACGCCTGTATTATTTGATACAATGCATGGTTAATTTGACAAACCTGTTTTTTAGTTTGGATGATGGTTCAATTTACTTGCCCAGTTCGAGGCATCCCATTATAAAAGGTCCGGTAGCTTTGGCATCGTTATCGCGCATCTTCTCACCTATATAATACTCGAAGCTTCCGTCGCGGTATGGATTACCACCCAGTCCGCCTACCTGGCAACAACGAGTCAGGGTCAGGGTGCCGTCCGGGTTCTCCACGAGCAGGGTCGCTTTCAGTCCGTCGAACGTTTTCTCGGCTATGGCGCGGTATTTGGCATCGATGTAGCCTTTGTTTACCGCCTTGGCGTATGCATACATAAATTGTGTGGTCACCGATGCTTCGGGGAAGTTTCCTGCGCGGGTGGGTTGATCGAGTACCTGGTACCACAGGCCGTCTTTGTCCTGATACTTGGGCAATGTCTCGGCCAGGCCCTGAATCCAGCCGATCATCGGTGCGCGACCGGGATGGCTCTCCGGGATGAAGTCCAATGCATCGACCATGGCCATGAACCACCAGCCGATGCTTCGCCCCCAGAAGTTGGGTGAGTGTCCTGTGGCAGGATCGGCCCAGCGTTGGCTTTTGCTTTCGTCCCAGGCGTGGTGATAAAGGCCTGTTTTAGCATCGTATGTATGTTTCTGACAGAGGGTGAACTGCTTTACTGCCTCGTCAATCCATTCGGGTTTGTTGAATTCGGCTCCGTATTGCGCCAGGAAGGGCGATGCCATGTACAGACCGTCGAGCCATATCTGGTGCTGATAGATCAGCTTGTGCCAGTAAGCTCCTTCGAGTGTACGGGGATGGTTCTTCATCTGGTTGACGAGTGCATCCATGGCTAGTTTGTATTTCTGTTTGTTCGTTTGGCGGTAGAGGTCGAACAGTACCTTACCGGAGTTAATATAGTCGATGTTGTATGTCTCTACGTGATAAAGGTGGATATCGCCTTTGTCGTTGATCAGTGAATCAGCCCATTGCTCCACGTAGTCGAAGTAACGGTTATCGCCCGTTGCCTTCCATACTTGCAGCATGGCGCAGCATCCTACACCTTGTGCATAGCCGAAGAAGAGTCGTTTACCGTGATCGAGCTGGTAAGCTTCCGGGAAACGTTTCATTTCCGAATCGGCAAAACGCGTGGAGTAGGGTGTCTGTACTGTTTGCTTGGCCGACTTTCTGGAAGTAGCTTTTGTCTTTTGCGCCGATGAATGGCTCGGATAAGCGATGAACATTAATAGGAGGAGGGGAAATAAATGTTTCTTCATACATGTAGGGGATTAGAAATGTTGTTTTGGCAAAAATAGTTGATTGCCGGCGAAATGCATCTCCGTTTTTTGATTGTATTCTTATTATTTTTGTTGTTTCGGCCAATGTCGCTTGCATTTGTCTTGAATTCATCCAGTTTCTTCAGGAAGTTTTAATTTTGCTTACGCACTTACGCAGTTGTGCTCAAACCCTTTATTTATCGGCGCTATAAGGCGCGTAAGAGGCATTATTTTACTTACGCGCCTCTTACGCACCGGCATTAGCAAGGTGTTAAACTCTTGTTTTCCTAGTATCAAACTCTTGATTTCTTGCCTTGTTCCCGGATAATCGAAGCTTGAAGCTCTTTGCTACACCCGGGTGCACACCCCTTCCAGACCCGGATGTACAGCCGCTCTACATCCGGGTCTGGAAGGGGCGTGCACCCGGGTGTAACGGAGGCTTTTAAGGTCGAAACCCAAGTGTAAGATATTGTCAAACAGATAGATGACAGTTTGATAACAAAAGAAAGTAAGGCTCTTACGTTTGTTTGTATACAGACGATGCTTACTGTATTTAGGGAGATGAATCTCATTCAGGTAATAGACGTGGGGCTGTCAAAAAGCGGATTGCGGAGGTTTTATAAAGGAAAATCGAACTCAAAGAAGGGAAAATGGTGATAAAATAGAATGAAATTATATTTTTTTGCGGTAACGTGTTGCAGTATTAAAAAATATGTCTATCTTTGCATCCGCAATCAAAAAGGTACCATAGCTCAGTTGGTAGAGCAAAGGACTGAAAATCCTTGTGTCCCCGGTTCGATTCCTGGTGGTACCACAGCAAAGAAGCAGTTACAGTAAATGTGACTGCTTTTTTGTTTCTATGCTTTCTTGTGGATAAGCCTGAATTTTACCGACGCTCTGCCTTCATTTCCACAAAATCATAATACTTATAAAACCAATATCAAGAAAGCATGCAGCAAGGAACATCTGACGAAACAGTTAACTTTTTTTGTATGTACGGCAGGCTTTTATATGCAATACCTGTTATGGAGCATAATAAATGCGACTAAATTATTAAGAAACAATTACTACCTTCGCCACAATTTTGTTTTTGGACAAATCGATCAAAATATCTTAATTAAAATAATACTATTACCATGAGTAAAATGCGATTTTTTCTATTGTCGGCACTGCTGCTGATAACTTCCGGGACTAATCTATTCGCCAGTGAGGCAGATTTAGCAATTCCTGACTTACATGACGGAACGTTCCATATCTTTGGTGTGGAAATGACTTCCTGGAATTTCCTTTTTTATGGAGCCCTGATCATTGCAGGCACATTAGGCTTCAGTTTATTACTGTTTTCACAAATCAAAAAGATGCCCGCGCACGAATCGATGTTGAAAGTGGCGGGAACCATCTACCAGACTTGTAGTACCTATCTGAAGCAACAGGGGAAATTCCTGATGATGCTCTTCGGCATTATTGCTCTGGTACTTTGTATTTATTTCTTCGGTTTGCTGGATAAACCGTTTACGGTGGTTCTGCAGGTGCTGATGTTCTCCATCATCGGTATGGGAGGCTCTTACGCAGTGGCTTGGTACGGTATTCGTGTCAACACGTATGCCAATGCCCGTACGGCTTTTGCTTCGCTGAAAGGTCGCCCGCTGGACGTGGTGAATATTCCGTTGCGCGCCGGAATGAGTGTGGGATTGTTCCTCATCTCACTGGAATTGGTGATGATGGTGGTCATTCTGCTGTTCGTTCCGCGTGAGATCGTGGGCATCTGCTTCCTCGGATTTGCCATCGGCGAATCGTTGGGTGCCAGTGCGCTGCGTATTGCCGGCGGTATCTTCACGAAGATTGCCGATATCGGTTCCGACCTGATGAAGGTGGTTTTCAAGGTAAAGGAAGACGACCCTCGTAACCCGGGCGTAATTGCCGACTGTACGGGCGATAATGCCGGCGACAGCGTAGGTCCTACGGCCGACGGTTTCGAAACCTACGGTGTGACGGGTGTGGCGCTGATCACGTTTATCACCCTGGCTGTGGCCGATCCGGCTATCCAGGCGAAACTGATCGTTTGGATCTTCGGTATGCGCTTCCTGATGGACTTCCTTTCGGGCTGTTCGTTCTTCATCAATCAAGGCATCTCCAAGAGACTGTATGGTGATAAGAAGGAGTTCGATTTCGAAGCTCCGTTGATGCGTCTCATCTGGATTGCTGCCGTATTGTGTATCTCTGCTACGTTCTTCATGAGCCATTTGTTGCTGGGCGACATGGTCGATACTACCCTGTGGTGGAAGTTGGCCATCATTATCAGTTGCGGAACGTTGGCGGCTGTGTTGATCCCTGAGTTTACGAAGATCTTTACCAGTTCCAAGTCGAAACATGTACGCGAGGTGGTAACTGCCTCACGCGAAGGTGGTTCGTCGCTGAACATCCTCTCGGGTATTGTGGCCGGTAACTTCAGTGCATTCTGGACGGGTATGCTGATCGTGGGTTTGATGACCATCGCTTACTTTACTGCCGGAATGGGACTGGACGCTGTGTTGGGTCAGCATGCTTCTATCTTTGCCTTTGGTTTGGTGGCTTTCGGATTCCTGTGCATGGGTCCGGTGACGATTGCTGTGGACAGTTATGGCCCGGTAACGGACAATGCCCAGTCGGTATTCGAACTTTCGCAAATCGAACAAGTTCCCAATATCAGCAAGAATATTGAGAAAGAATTTGGTTTCACTCCTGATTTCGAACGGGGTAAACATTACCTGGAAGCCAACGACTCGGCTGGAAATACCTTCAAGGCTACTGCGAAACCGGTATTGATCGGTACGGCGGTGGTAGGTGCTACTACCATGATCTTCTCCATCATCTTATTATTAGAAAAGGTGGGCTTGTTGCACTTGTCATTGACGGATGCTCCGGTTATCCTCGGATTGATTTGCGGTGGAGCAGTGATCTTCTGGTTTAGCGGCGCTTCTATCCAGGCAGTAACTACGGGTGCTTACCGGGCTGTGGAGTTTATTAAGCGAACGTTCAACTTAGAAAATGAAGTAGCCGATGCCGAGGACTCGAAAACGGTGGTGAAGATTTGTACGCAATACGCCCAGAAGGGAATGTGGAACATCTTTATTGCGCTGATTTCCATTACGCTGGCCTTCGCCTTCTTTGATCCGAACTTCTTTGTGGCTTACCTGATATCTATTGCCGTATTCGGTTTGTTCCAGGCTATTTACATGGCCAATGCCGGAGGTAGCTGGGACAATGCCAAGAAGGTAGTGGAGGTAGACCTGAAAGAAAAGAACACTCCGCTGCACGAAGCTGCGGTAGTGGGCGATACAGTGGGCGACCCGTTCAAAGATACTTCTTCCGTTTCCTTGAACCCGATTATTAAGTTCTCTACCCTGTTTGGCTTGTTGGCTACGGAGATCTGTATTGAGATGAAGGGTTCGGCACACGATTATTCGTTGTATATTGCCATTCCGTTCTTCATCATTGCACTGGTCTTTGTTTGGCGTTCGTTCTACTCCATGAGAATTCCTTTGGACGATCATGCGGCTGCTCCTATGACGAAGATTGAAGGCAACGGTCATTCGTCGGTAAAGGTGAGCGATGTGATAGCCGGTGCTGAAGTGGTAAAAGTTCCGGGTAAAGTAGAAAAACCTGTGAAAGTATAAAATAGAAGCCCCTGTTGCGCACTATGCGTCGCTAACAGGGGCTTACGTATAAAAAAAGTCCGGGCTTAACGAAAGGCCCGGACTTTTTTGTTGGTATATGCGGATCAATGATGGAACAACCGGATTCCGGTAAACGCCATGGTCATGCCATACTTATCGCATGTTTCGATGACATTATCGTCACGGACAGAACCGCCGGGTTGCGCGATGAAATCCACTCCGCTCTTATGAGCCCGTTCTATATTGTCGCCAAAGGGGAAGAACGCATCCGACGATAGCGATACGCCACTTTGCCTGGACAGCCATTCTTTCTTTTCTTCGCGGGTTAATACCTCGGGTTTTACGGAGAAGAACTGCTGCCAGGCACCATCGGCCAGTACATCATCGTAATCTTCCGAGATGTAAATGTCTATGGTATTGTCCCGGTCGGCACGGCGAATTCCTTCTACGAAAGGCAGATTCATCACCTTCGGATGTTGGCGCAGCGACCAGATATCGGCTTTCGTTCCAGCCAGACGGGTACAGTGAATACGGCTTTGCTGGCCTGCACCGATACCGATGGCTTGTCCGTCTTTGGCGTAACATACCGAGTTGGATTGTGTATATTTCAGCGTAATCATGGCAATGAGCAAGTCTCTTTGCGCTTCGGCTGTGAATTGCTTTTTCTGAGTGGGGAAGTTGGTAAAGAGAGAGTCGTCCAATAACAGGTTGTTTCTTCCCTGTTCGAAAGTGATACCGAATATATCCTTGTGTTCGATGGGAGCCGGTTGATAGGCAGGATCTATCTGGATAACATTGTATGTCCCTTTGCGTTTCTTCTTCAGGATCTCCAAGGCTTCGGGTGTATAGCCCGGGGCGATTACTCCATCCGATACTTCGCGGTTGATTAACTGGGCTGTCTCCTTGTCGCACACATCGCTTAAGGCGATAAAATCGCCGTAGGACGACATCCGGTCGGCTCCACGGGCACGGGCGTATGCGATAGCCAGAGGAGTGAGTGGCAGGTCGTCAACGAAGTATATCTTTTTAAGCGTGTCACTCATTTCGAGTCCGACGGCGGCACCGGCCGGGCTGACATGCTTGAAAGAAGTCGCTGCCGGGAGTCCGGTAGCTTGCTTGAGCTCTTTTACCAACTGCCATCCGTTCAGTGCATCCATGAAATTGATGTATCCGGGGTTCCCGTTCAGGATTTGAATGGGCAGGTTGCCCTCTTTGATGAATATCCGGGCGGGCTTTTGGTTGGGGTTGCAACCATACTTTAACTGTAAATCTTCCATATGTATATAATACTGTGTTTTGAATGCACAAAAATAGCACTATAAACCGGCATTCCGGTTCGAACGGCCAACCTTTTTTACTTGTACCTCTAAATAAGGATATCCCCATTGCCGATACGATGCCATAGATATGACTCGTCGGATCGTACCGACCGAATGTTTTAAACCAACAGGCCGAAGGTTTAAAACCAACGCCCCGTTCCTTTAAAACCTTTCAACGGATGGCAGGGAAAAGTGGAATAATTGTTCAAATTGGGGTACATTGGCCTTCCGCGTGAAATATTGAACAAAATTTGTTCGGCTTTTAAACTGCTGTTGATTATTTTTGTGCATTCAGGAATTATCTTATTCACATGAAATCAATGGATCAATGAAACAGTCTCTTTTTAAAATTTCATTAGTGGCAGTCCTTGCCATGGTATCGGCTACGGGTTTTTATTGCGTGGCGCAAAAAAAAGGAACGTCTCAAGCTGGTGTTTCTCCACTGGAATGGTCGGTACGAATGTCCGAATCGGTGATGCAACGCAATGATTCGCTCGTCAAATCGACCCGGACACCCAATAAATGGCAATACGACATTGCCTGGCTGGCCGGTTCCATCGCCAGGTTGAGCGACGCAACGGGTGATGACAAGTACTTCCGGTATATGAAAACTTATATGGATTATTACGTCAACCCCGATGGTACTGCCCGCTACTATACATTGGAGGAATACAACCTCGACCGCATACGTCCGGCAGTCAACTTGTTTGCACTGTGGCGCAAAACCGGCGACGACAGGTATAAGACGACCCTGCAAAATCATATACAGCAACTTAAAACGCACCCCCGTACCAGTGAAGGTGGCTTTTGGCACAAGAAAATCTACCCGCACCAAATGTGGTTGGACGGGTTATTCATGGCATCGCCTTTCATGGCTCAATACGGTGCTGAGTTCAACGAGTCGGTGTGGTTTGACGAGGTTGTGCGTCAGATAACATTGGTATACCGACATACGCTCGACCCGAAAACCGGATTGCTGTATCATGGCTGGGACGAAAGCAGGGAACAAGGATGGAGTAACCCCGAAACCGGTCAATCGCCTAATTTCTGGAGCAGAGCCATCGGATGGTATGTGGTGGCCATTGTGGATATACTCGACTTTCTTCCGGCAGACCATCCCGGAAGGCCGGAGCTGATTGGTATCTTAAACTGCGTATCGGAGGCATTGCTGAAGGTGCGCGATCCGGAGAGTCAATTGTGGTATCAGGTAACCGATGCCGGTAGTCGCAAAGGAAATTATCTGGAGGCATCCGGATCGGGCATGTTTATGTATGCCTTTATCAAAGGTGCCCAGAAAGGATATCTGCCGGCAAAATATCTGGACGAAGGAAAGAAAACGTATCAAGGCATGATTAAGCGGTTGATCAATATAGATGAGAATGGTTTGGTCAATTTGGAACAAACCTGCGGAGGCGCCGGTTTGGGTGGCGATCGGGATGGTTCCTTTGATTATTATATCTCTGAAACCATTGTGCAAAACGATTCCAAAGGGATGGCTGCTTTTATCTTGACCGGATTGTTATTGAATAAATAGTAATAGGTGTCTCAGTTACTACGCGCTTATCGAAGGCAGTAAGATATATGCCCGGATTTTGGGAGTGAGGGAATCACTCTTTTCAAACTCGCACTACCGGAATATAAACTTCCGTCAGCAACTCGTCTTGTAGTACGGTATCAGGAGTGTTGAGATACCGCTCGAAAAAAGAAATATCCCTCAACTCATACTCGCTGTTCGGAATCCAGTTCCGGTAGATGAAGCAATACAGCCCTTCAAGATTTCTGTACGCCCCTTTGTAAGTAAACACCGCGTACGTGCCACCATCAATGGTCTGGCTGCCAAACTCACCTTTCGGCCGGACACCGGGCATGGCAGTGATGCATGCATAAATCCGGCAAAGATCCGGATGAGTGATAGTCGAAATATCCCTGCTTAGGGTCAGGTACTCATGGCCGTCGTCCTTGCCGGGAATACCGCTGGCATCTGTAAAACGAAGTAACTTCTGCCACGCGTGGACAAAGGCGTCTGCCTGCCTATATGGGCTCACCACCCGGACGGTGATCACCTGTTTACTGCCGATTTCCCGGATCTCAGGTTCTATGGTGATAAAAGCAGCAGATTCAACAGACACAGACAAGTCCGAAGGTTGCGCCCGATACACCGACGGCGATATGCCAAACCGTTTCTTAAACGCTTTCGAAAGTGCGTGCGGACTCTGATAACCTGTCTGTTCGGCTATCTCGGTCAATGTCAGCCGGGTAGTTTGCAGGCGGAATATCGCTTTCTCCAATCGTAAACGCTGGATGTACTCGCCCGGACTTTCGCCCAAAAGTGATTTGAATATCCGGTGGAAGTGAAAACCGGAGATGTGCGCCACATCCGCCAGATCGTTCAGGTTAATGGGACTGTCGAGATGCTCGTTGATATAATCCACCGCCCGGTTGATGGCTTTGAAATACTCCTGATGGGTGGTCTCATGCGACTGCCAACGTTTCAGCGTGGGCAGTTGCACGTGCATGCGGAGTGCGGCTTCGCTCTTCGTCAACGTGCGCCCGTCGATCTTCTCCGTGCCATCCATATAGGAGATATTGCTCTCGATGGTTTCTTCTAGACTATGGTTGTGGGTGAAGCCCCCGTTCTGAAAACAAAAGCAACAGTAGTCCGGCGTGGGACTACCGTTACTGTTGGTTCCGAAATGTTCGGTGGCTGCCATGGGCATACCGCAACTCTGGCAGGTTTTTTCTGTAACTGCTTCGTTCATTCGATTGAATATGAGTGTCTTGTTTGAACCGTTTTATTGGTTCTGCCACCGTTTTAGTTGCGGGAAAAAGGCTTTCATCTCTGCCCGCGCTTCCTCTGCGGAAAACTGTTTCTCCGAATCCTTGTTGAACTCGCCGAGGTATTGGAGGTTGTGTTCGATCATTTCGTCCATGGTGGCTTCTACTGTGAATTTTCCGTCCTTCATGCAGTAAACACAATAGTCCTGGTTTTGGCTGCCATCGGCATTGCTTCCAAACTGTTCGGCGGCATTCATCGGCATACCGCAGCTCTGACAAATCATTTGTTCCATTTTCTTCTTGATTTTAATGGGTTAATACTCGTTTTATTGAACAGGGGCAAAGATACGGGGGAACGGTGGAAGACGCTTTGTCCAATTTTGCTAAATCAACACTAAACTCCTGTTGCCGGATCTATATAATACTTTCAATTTTGCTCATAATACGTTGAAACCGTTCTTCGGAAGTATCATAATAAAGATTACTGATTATTGCTTCCTGAAATTTATCAGATTCTTTTATCTGAATCAGTTTCTCAATTAAGAACGATTTGACTTCATCATCTTTTTCTGCCGACACTATTTCGCTCCAGTCCGTCCGGTTGTCTAATATATATGTAATATCTTCAAAGTCGTGACTGAATCTGGGGTCGCCACCCCGGCCTTCGAAGGCGGTAAATTTGCTTGCCAGGAAAAATGGCAAAGGCATGATCTGAATGGTTATATCATCTATATCTATTTTCTGTGAGTTCTCGAACCCTTTCTCAAACCATTGGTTTGCAGGCGCCCACGAGATTGGTTTAGTAGCCATGACATCTACCAGGATATCGTCGTATTTGAATCGGCAGATCACATCTAAGTCGGCCGACTGCTTAAAACCTTTCCTGTTTAAAAGTTCTCTCATATTCTCCAACTCAAGGATGGAGGCAACCTTCATGGTTATATCGATGTCTTTTGTTGGCCTTACATCCTCGGCTGCCGGGTCGTCAATGTACAGGCTTACCGTTGCGCCGCCAACATAAATGACTTTCTCATTCAATTCTCCCAAAGCTATGGCAATCTTTTTAATGATTGCCCGGTTTATCAAGGTGTTTTTCATTATATACCTAATCTCTGTTTTAACTCATTTATAGCCAAATTGGATTCCCGTTTGCTCCCTATTCTGATGGCGTCGGTGAGAGCCAATAGTTCATGCAGTTTGTGGTCTTTCAGGCATGCTTTAGGCACATTGGGGTGTAAAGGCTCTATGGCGGAGCCTCTTGCGTCGCCTTCCACGTATGGCCACACGTAGACCTCTTCGCTTGCTATTTCGTCTGACAACGGTGGTGCGCTGTGCGAAGTTTTCACTCCTCTTACCATAGCTTCGGGCTTGACCGGATATACATATTTCAGCCCATATACCAGAAAATCGAACAGGGCGGATTTCATAATCCTTTTTTTGCTACTGGAAATTAAGCCTGCCAAAACACTTCTGTTTAAAGATTCCGTAACTTCACTGGGGCTTATGTACAGATCATTGGCAACATCTTTCATGTACCAATCAGATTCTCCGTAAGTTGCTATTTTCAATAAAATAACAATGTCCTGAGGACGCATTCCACTGTGCTTCTTCATAACCGAAAGATTTATATTTGCAATTCGCGAATTGCGAATTGCAAATATAAAAAAAGTATTTAGATTTCCGGCAAATTGTGGCTTTTCCAACAACTTCTTGTCATTCTGCTTCCTTTTGCCGGAATTTTGCGGACGATTATTCTCCGATGATCTCGTCGACCTGCGCGTTGAGCATGACCATGAACTCCTTGTAGCTCTCCGGCTGAAAGCGGTTCTGATAGAACAACAGCATCCCCATGACGGAGAAACGGAGTTGTTTCATTTTCGTTTCAGCCGTTTCCCGGTCGATCACGCCTTGGGCGATGCACTGTTCCCAATGCGGCTCGCACAGCCGGTCGAGGAATGTGTAGATCAGCTCGGCTATCGGTTTCCGGTTCCGGATGTTGCACATTTTCTCTAAGTAGAAGAGCTCGAACACACCGGTGTATTCCGTGAAGTATTCCACGTAGCCTAGTATCGTCGCCTTAAGTTTCCCCTTTCCCGGTTCACTCCGGCGAGCTTTGCTTTTGACCGACTGTTCGCATTCCTCCTGAAAATCCTTCACACACTCAAAAATCAACTCGGTCAGGTCTTTGAAGTAATTGTACAGTGTGGCGTACGAGTAGCCTGCTTTGTCGGCCACATTGCGAACGTTGACTGCTGTCAGACCTTCACCTTTCAGTAACTCTTTGGCAGCATCGATGAAGTATCCCCTCATGCGCTGCTCTTGGATTTGTTTCTTATCCATATAACCTCCGTAAATAAATTAACTCTGCAAATATAGTGAACATTGTTCAATTATCAAACGATGTGCAAATATTTAACCATTCGTTAAATATTTTAAAGTGACGATGACAGGTGTTGTATAATCCGCTGGTTTATGACAAACTGGATCTGCATAAGACTCCTGATACTCGGATGGGCAGAACTTATTCATCGTATATTCTTCTTTCTCAACAAAAAATGCTTACCTTTGCCGGACACTAAAGTAATTTGATGTTTAACTCATTATTTAATTCGGATTTGGTGCTCTAAACAATTTGTATTTCCTGTACAGATTGTCCTTTTGCATATTCTCAGAGGTTTCTTCTGGGAATAGATTTCTAGTATATATCCATTAAGTTTTTCACCCGCATGCAATGACGGAAGTATTGCCATGCTTCAGGCGTGCGTGCTATATACATTATTATAATGAGTAACGAACATATTACAACCATCCACGAATTCGAATTCAATCTGATCTGTGACTTCTTTTCGAATACCGAACGGCAGGGGCCCGGTAGTCCGGAGGTAACACTGAAAGCACTGAGTTTCGTCGATAATCTTACCGACCACTCCCTGATTGCCGATATCGGCTGCGGAACAGGCGGGCAGACGATGGTGCTGGCCAGTCATGCGCCGGGACAAATCACAGGCTTCGACCTCTTCCCGGCTTTCATCGACCGGTTCAACACCCATGCTGCGCAACTGAATCTGCAGGACAGGGTGAAAGGCGTTGTCCGCTCGATGGACGATCTTCCTTTCCGCGAAGAAGAACTGGACCTGATCTGGTGCGAAGGAGCTATTTACAACATCGGCTTCGAACGGGGACTGAGCGAGTGGCGCAAGTTTCTGAAACCGGGCGGATATATCGCCGTCACCGAAAGCTCGTGGTTTACCGACCAACGTCCGGCAGAAATAGAGGAATACTGTATGCCCCACTTTCCGGAGATGAATACGATTTCACACAAAGTGGCCCAGGTACAGAAAGCGGGGTATATGCCCGTTGCCACCTTTATGCTGCCCGAAACCTGCTGGACAGAGCATTACTTTGCCCCATTGGCCAAAGCTCAAGAGACGTTTCTTGTCAAATATGCCGGAAACAAAACCGCCGAAGAATTCGTAAAGTTTGCGCGTTATGACGCAGAAATGTACCGCAAGTACAATGAATTCTACGGCTATGTATTTTATATCGCAAAAAAGATAAAACAATGAATCAAGTAAATATGTACGGTTGGAACGACCAACTGAACCAACTGAAACAAGCATCTTCTTATGCTCAACTCGCCCACGGCCGGGTAGCTGTGGTGCATCGTACGTGTTACGAAGTCATCTCCGATGACGGACTGTTCCAGTGCGAACTAACCGGAAACATGATGTACGGTCGATCGGACTTCGAACTCCCCTGTACGGGTGATTGGGTAATTTTCCAACCTTTCGACGAGGAGAAAGGAATCATCGTCGACAGGCTTCCCCGCCTCCGCACCCTGTACCGCAAGAAAAGCGGTACGGTGGCCGACAAGCAGGCCATCGCTTCGCATGTCGACAAAGCGTTTATCGTGCAAAGCCTGGACGATAATTTCAATCCCCGCCGCGTGGAACGTTTCATGGCGCAGATTCTGGAGGAAGATATCCGCCCGGCGTTGGTGCTCAACAAAGCGGATCTGGATTTCGACCGCCGGAAGGTGGAAGAGGCTATCAGTCACATTGCCCATCAGATGCCTGTGTCCCTGACCAGTATTCTCCAGCCCGAAACGATTCTCGGTTTGCGGGAGTTTATTGCCGAAGGCGAAACGGTGGTGTTCGTCGGTTCGTCGGGCGTGGGGAAGAGCTCCCTTGTCAACGCCCTCTGCGGCCGGGACGTGCTGCTGACGTCCGGCATCAGCGAGTCTACAGGGAAGGGCCGGCATACGTCTACCCGTCGGGAGATGGTGCTGATGGAGGGTTCCGGTGTGCTGATAGATACTCCGGGCGTGCGCGAATTCGGCTTGGCGGTTGATAATCCCGATACGTTGGCCGGGATGCTGGACATTGCAGACTATGAAGGGGCTTGTCGTTTTGCCGATTGTACGCATATCAATGAACCGGGTTGTGCGGTGCTGGCGGCGGTGAGCGATGGCTCGTTGCCGGGGGAGGTGTACGAGAGTTATCTCAAACTCCGGCGGGAAGCGTGGCATTTCACCACGGCCGAGCATGAGAAGCGGAAGCGCGATAAGTCGTTCTCCCGTCTGGTGGACGAGGTGAAGAAGCTGAAAGAGAATCGTTGATCTCACCGAATTCTGAGAACAGAAGACTATTTCGAACAGTCGTTGAACAGAATTTGAGTAAAACAATAATGGCAGGAGGGATACCTTCTGCCATTATCATCTGTATGGATTATGTAAAATGAAAAATCTGACTAACGACCGCCTACCCACATGTTCTGTATCCATTTCATGCCCTCGGGCATCAGATGGGTTATGGAGCAGCCTTGTTCTCCATTGTATTCTTGTTTTTCGATCACTATATTCCATCCTTTTTGAAGGCCGAGATTATAGCTGGTAGGAAGTGACCGCCAGCTATCACTTGTTCCGGTGATGGTCACAGGGCGATCGCAATAGATATATGTCAATATAAAGCGTGCTTCTTCTGTCTTCATATCCCTCTCAAGAGTGTACGAGAAGTTGTTCTGGTCGGAGATATTGCAGGCGAGTTCCACGAAAGCTATTGTTTTTGCCTCGGGATCGCTTATCTCGAGCCCTGCGGGGAAATCCGACGTTATACCGTTCAGAAGCTCCTGCGGCGGGTTGTCCGGCAGAAGCACCGTCGTTCCGTCTGCAGCGAATGGAACTTTTAACATGACGCGCGTGTCTTTGCCGTTTGCGTCGAGCGTAGAGTTCTGGCTAACTCCGGCTGGCACGTGAAACCTCGCCACGAGAGCCAGTTCCGTGATGTCCGAATAAATGGTCTCGATATCCGATATCTTTATTTTATCGGTCAAACCCACGGCTTCATATTTAAGCTCGGGCTCGTCGATTGACTCGGTACATGCAACGAATACAAACAGGGCTGAAATAACAAATAAGTATTTTTTCATAAACGATATAAAATTAGAATTTGCGTAAATGTACAGGAAATTATTTTTATAGCGTACGTGCAGATGTTTTTTTGTAAAAGTTTATGGGAAAAAGATAGATGTTCCGGGCGTGTGGGAGTTTGATTTGGCAGTTGATAATTCTGAGAGTTTGTCCGGCTATTGGTCATGTAAAATGGAAAATAGAAGCTGTTATTGGTCATCTTTTTGGGGAAATACACTATCTTTGAATCCTGATAATAACTAAAATAGAATGAAATAAACAGATGAGCAAAAAAGAGAAAATAACCGTACAAGGAACGGAAATAACCGTTATTTCGGAGAATAACAACGATTATATTTGCCTTACTGATATGGTAAAGGGCCAAGAGGGAGAAGACCATATCCGCAACTGGATGCGCAATCGCAATACTCTTGAGTTTCTCGGTGCTTGGGAAATGTTGAATAACCCGGCTTTTAAAGGTGTCGAATTCGACACCTTTTTGCACGAGGCTGGGGCTAACCGTTTTAATATGACACCCCGCAAATGGGTTGAAGCGACCGATGCTTTCGGTATGATTTCCCAAGCAGGGCGAAACGGTGGCACTTACGCCCATAAAGATATTGCGTTTGAGTTCGGCTCGTGGCTTAGTCCAGTGTTCCAAAATTGATGTTGAACGTGAGAAAGCATACGCCTATGCAGACGAAGCCGATATGCTGAACCTCGCATTGTGGGCATGTACAGCAAGACAATGGCGGGAGGCAAATCCCGGATACGCAAAAAAAGGTTTGAATATACGCGATACAGCAAGTATTAACGAATTGGTTGTCTTGGCAAATCTTGAATCATTTAACTCAGAACTTTTGAAACGTGATATGGACAAATCTACCCGATATGCCTGTCTGCACGAAATGGCAGAACGACAACTGACACGTCTCAATGCCATAGACGCAGAAAAAGGATTTCGGAAATTAGAAGCTAAAAAACGGTGAGCGAGAGAGTACAAACTTTTGTAATACGAAAAATGAAAGATATTCTTTAGGGAGTGCTCGTTTACTATTTAAGAATAAGCTTGCTAAAAGACCGGTTGTGGAATAATCTCCCACAACCGGTCTTTTTTTACAATTAAAACCACAATCAGGATTTGTCAGGTTCTTACTACGATTCTTCCCGCTTCGTTCGTGGCGACCGCTCTATCTTTGCACTTAGTAATTCACACTAAAAAAATAAAGATATGAAACAACAAGATCATACAATGTCAGCCAAGGCGCTTTGCGATGCATTCATTGAAAACAACGTATGAAGCATTGCCGTATTCTCGAAGTCATTGCGAATTAATATAGAAATCAATAATTAATCCCCAGTAGAAATCATGAAGAAATTATTATTATCACTCTGCACCATCGCTGTTTTTATCTCTTGTGACGGAGGTGCCCAAAAACAGACAAGTAATGAAAACGCTAACAAGAAGATAGATATGAATGTAAAAGACAAATCGTTCGACGAGCTGTTCGAACAAGTAAAAGAAGCCGACGTGAAAGAAACCCTTGCCGGGCTGATGGTGCAGGAAGAACACACCGTCCTTACTGCCGGAACAGAGTCGAAATTCAACTCCATGCCTGCTAGTTGGGAAGCCTTGGGACGGTATTTTCAGAAGCCCGGAACGCTGTGCCTGTTGGGTGCCAACCGCTATACGCTTGAATTTATCCGGCAACAGAAAAGTTACACCATGTCTTTCCTCCCCGAACAGTTCCGGAGTGATGTCATGGCATTAGGCCGGCAAAGCGGCAGGGATTCCGATAAGATGAAGGAGACAAGGCTGACGTACGCGAAAACCCCATCAGGCAATATCACGTACAAAGAAGCCCGTGTAGTGATCGAGTGTCAGCTATTCGAGATCACGACTGTACACCCGGAGGATTTCTATACCGAAGACGGCCGGAAGTTCGTGGAAGATGCGCTGAATGAAGCCAGCGATTATCACAAATTGGTATTCGGAACCATCACCCACGTATGGGTTCGGAAATAAAAGAGGCGGATAATCCTCATAAATTAAGTATGAAATGACTATCCACCCGTAAATGGACCGAATATGAAACATGCAAGTAAAATTATCGCGATAGCCCTCATCCTGTTTTGGCCTGTAACGGCTAATGCACAACCGAAAGTGTTGATCTACACCGACCACGAGCCGCTGGGCAATATGCGCACCCGCTTTATCAACGACGTTTTCTTCCCTGCTATCGAAAAAGAATCGGGCGGGCGACTGAAAATAGAAGCCCATTGGGCCGGGGAGCTTTCGGGCAGTTATGATGCCTTGCGCACCGTTGCTGGCGGAAGTGTGGCCGACATGGCGATTGTCGTGCCCGAGTATTCGCCTGCCGAACTGCCCCTGCATCAGGTGTTCAAGAGCTTTCCCGTAGGCCCTTCCGGCGATCAGCAAGTCAGGTTCTTCCACCAAGTGTATGCCGAAATTCCCGCTTTGCCTGCGGAACTCGAAAACGCCAACGTGGTGAACCTGCTGTTCAGTACCGGATACCCGGTGGCCTTCTTCGGCACCAAACCATTGGAGAGTCTGGACGATATACAGGGAGGGAAGTGGCGGTCGGCCAGTTTTTGGCACCGGGACTTTTTGAAGAATACCGGCGCCGTTCCGGTGACTATGCCTTGGGGCGAAGGTATTTACACTGCCTTGCAAACAGGTGCGCTGGACGGACTGATGGTGAATGTAGACAGCGGCTATGAGCTGAACGTTCACAAAGCAGCTCCTAACGTATTGCTGTCGAAAGACCTGTGGCTGGGGCATCTCTACCTTCTGGCGATGAACAGGAATACATGGAACAGCCTTGCCAAACAAGATCAGGAAGCCTTCCAACGCGCTGCGGAAACGGCTTACAAAACGTTGGGTGCTGTGATGGATAGCAGCCTCGATGCTCAGGTGGAAGAGTTAAGGAAAGAAGGGGTGCAGGTTCGCGTGCTCGAACCGGAAGAGGTGGAACGCTGGGAATCTTCTACCCGTTACCCGGAGATACAGTCTGCCTGGGTAAAGGAACAGGAAGAAAAAGGAGTGAAGAATGTACGTTCTGTCATGGAGAAAGTCACCGGCATTATGCAATCAACCGTCAGCGAAGCCCAACATACGGCTACCCATTAAGAATACCTCACTCAGGTGTTTATTTCATCTTAATTTGGTGTAAACGAATTTGAAACTGTAATATTTGTGGCAAAATACTTTGGTATTTGCCATAAATGTTATAGTTTTGTGTGTAAAAGGAGAGTGTATGACTACCACAAGTGCTATAATGAACTTTGCTGCGAGGCAATCAGGACCATTCAATAGACGTGATCTGTTGAAGTCTTTGCTTTCTGGCCCTATAAAAGTGTCAGAGGCTTCAGTCGTAGTACAACTGAATAGGTTACTGGCAGCTGGGAGGTTGGTTCGAGTAGGGCACGGGCAATATGCAATCCCGTCTGATTCTAAAAAGGAGTATGTATATATACCTACCGGGCAGATTGTTCCAATAAGCCGGTTCATAAAAGATAAATTCCCCTTTATCGACTATTGTATTTGGCAATCTACAGCTTTTACACCTTTCATGCAACACGTTCCCAGTGGTGGGTCTATCCTGATTGATGTGGAGAGAATCGTGATGGAACAAGTTTTTCTGTCTATGCAAGAAACCGACTGGGGAATGCCGGTTCTTCTTGCACCGTCGGCTCAGGAATGTGAACGGTATATTACCAATGGTGTACAGATTGTAATTCGCCCATTGGTGAAAGAAGCGCCTATAAATATGGTGGATGGTACTCCTGTTCCTAAGATAGAAAAAATGCTGGTTGATGCTATCAGCGATAAAGAACTGTCATTTGTGCAGGGAGCTGAACTGTATACCATTTACAGCAACGCTTTCTCCGACTATACTATTAGTAAAAGTGGTCTATTGCGATATGCCTCGCGGAGAAACAGAAAAGAGAAAGCGAAACAGATACTTAATGCCCTTAATTTATGATTCATTCAGATAGTAGAACCTTGGCTTGCTCTAAAATCTGTCAGGGTAATCCCTACATGCTTACGAAAGAAACGATTAAGATAAGAAGGGTCTTCAAAATTTAGTTTTTCCGCAATTTCCTTCATTGACAGGTCTGTTGTAGAAAGGAGTATTTTCAGTGCCTGTAAGGTGTAATGCTCAATCATTTCTTTAGGAGATATATCTAATTCCTTACTTACAACTTTATACAGATAACAAGGCGTGATGCAAAGCTTATCTGCATAGAAGTTTACATCTTTGTGTATATCCCCATGTTCCAAAAGCAAATTTGCAAATTTATTAATCAAGGTCCATTTACGGTTTCTTTTATATGTATTGTCGGACAATGATTGTACGCTTCTTATCATGGTTTCAACCACAAGCAAAAAATTACATAAAGAATTTGATATGAATCTGTAGATATTTGTCTGATCCTTGGCACTGATCATCCACATAATCTGCTTCTCCCAACCATCCAGCAGGTCATGCATTTCTCTTGTAGTCGATAAGATGGGATTAAAATGAAAGAAATCATACAGATCAGATGACGTTTTATAAAAAACATCATCGCTAATATCAGTAGAGGTGGTGAAATGAAATATCTCAAAGTCCTCCGAAACCTGTATGGGGGTCAATATTCTGTCGTTCGCATACGTGACGATGACCTGCCCTGCTTTAATATTGTGCTGCTTAAAACTAAAAAGAATATCAGCCTTTCCACTTTTGCATACGAATACTGTGCATCCTCCTACATCCAAAGGACGGTTCAGGCAGCTTTTCAAGTTTGTATAGCCTGCTACAAAATGTTTACCTTCCGGTAAAAGGGGAAATTTAAGTAAACTCATACAATTCAGATGTATGAATGCAAAGATAAGAAAAAGTATCGAAAAGTGCCGATTCTGTATGCGAAAGTATTGCACTTACCCTATTGAAACGCAGTAATTTTGCAAACAGAAATCCAATAACACCCAATTTAATATTTTAAATATGTCTGAAATCCGAAAGGCGACACGCCAAGATAACAAAGCAATAGCAAAGGTATTGGGAGAATTAATAACCTCATACTATAGTGATATTGAGACTAAGAATGCCATTATTAAAGAGCTTGAATCAAATGCTCTATTACCTGATAGCATACTTTTCTATGAGAATTGTAACCTGTTTGAAAAAGATAATGAGATAGCGGGAGTAGTATCGTTTTATAGCGGACATCTTGATAAGGTTTTAACTCAAAACTTAACGGATTTGACCAGCAGGTACGATGTAAATAATCCATCGCATAAACCACAATTGACAACAGAAAGTCCGATAATTCCCAAAGGTTTGTATTTGAGCATGGTTTCGGTTCTTCCAAAATTTCAAGGTCAGAAAATAGGTCAGGAACTCATTAAAAGTGTTGAGCTTTCAGCAAAGAAAACAGGTTATGACCGTGTTTCTATAAAAGTAGATATGTATAACCCCAGAGCCGAAGAGTTATATAAGAGGTTGGGCTACGGGTATATAGATGAATATATGGCTGATGAAGTAACGTTGAAATATTTAGAAAAAATGGTTCCTTAAAATAACAGATAAACAGATGCAGGAAATATACATAAAAGACAAAAGTTTTGAACGAAACGATTTGCCAACAAAGGGCGAATATGAAAACTGTATTTTCAACAATTGCAACTTTGCCGACAAAAGCCTATCAGGATTTAAGTTTGCAGGCTGCACGTTTAACGGTTGCAATTTCAGTTTGGCAAAACTCGACAATACAGCATTGCAGGATATAAAATTTATAGACTGCAAAATGTTGGGACTTCGGTTTGATACCTGCAACAAGTTTGGGCTTTCTTTTTCGTTTGACGGTTGCAAATTAGACCATTCTTCGTTTTATAAAACAAAAATCATAAAAACCGTTTTCAAAAACTCGCAGTTACAAGGAACCGACTTTGCCGATGCCGACTTAACAAGTTGCGTGTTTGACAACTGCAATTTGATACAAGCCATTTTTGACCACACAACGATTGAAAAAGCCGATTTTCGGACTTCTTACAATTATTCCATTGACATGGAAATCAACCGGACTAAGAAAGCAAGATTCTCGATTTTAGGTATTTCGGGACTTTTAGACAAGTACGATATCGTCATAGAGAAATAACACCCAAAATTGAAATATCAAGCAAACGTACAAGTTCGAATCTTAGGCACTCTGTTCAACATATCCAAGAAACCTGAAGTTAAGCGGGTCGATATCTTAGATGCCGGGGATGATGCTTTCGCTTACCGTTACCCTGTGAGGGATATGCACGTGGGTATCTGAAAGCTATTTTTCACGTTTTCTCCCCTTTATGCACAAAACCTTGGCATTAATTGTTTTGTTGATGTCATAATCCTTATATTTGTAGTATAAAACGATGAAAAAAGATGTCAGAAAAAGAAATGAATGCCTATCGTCTGACCAGTTTGGAAGAACCTTCGGACGAAATGTTGGCCCAACTCATGAAAGAAGTGGCTGAAGAAGCGAAGCGCAAAGGCGAAGAAGCTACGGAAAAGCTCTTCAAACAGTTGGACGAAACCATCCTTCGGCGGAAACAGGAATGGGCTCAAAAGCTTAAAGCATAGAACAATGACCAGCCCGGAACATAAACCTGTTTTAATAGTCATTGCCGGTCCCAATGGATCGGGCAAGACTTCTGTCACGTCCAAGATCCTTCATCACGAATGGATGGAGGATGCCATTTATATTAACCCGGACATCATTGCGCAAGAAAAGTTTGGCAATTGGAACTCAATAGAGGCTGTCATGCAGTCTGTAAAATACTGTGAAGAGTTGAGAGAGAGATGCCTGACGGAGCGCAAAAGTCTTATTTTCGAAACTGTTTTATCGGCAGATGATAAAGTGGATTATGTCATCCGGGCTCAGAAAGCCGGGTTTTTTGTTCGTTTCTTTTTTGTATGTACAGAGCATCCTTCTATAAATGCGGCTCGAATAGCCCGTAGAGTCATGGAAGGGGGACATGATGTGCCAATCTCAAAAATAATTTCCAGATATGATAAGTCCATCGCCAACTGTTACATTTTGTCAGAATTAGCAGATAGGGCATATATGTATGATAACTCCATAGATTATGCCGATGCCAGGGCACTATTCAGACTCACTCAGGGAAAGCTCATGAAAAAATATGTCGATTCAATTCCCCGATGGGCTATGCCGATTTATAAAAACTCTATGGGCTACTGACCTGCTTCCGGCAGGGGAGTATTATGCTCGGCTGCCAACTAAAACTTTTTCCAACATCTTGGTGATGGTATTCCAATTGCGCGAAGTCGCCACCTGCTTGAACAGTTGTTTCATAAAAGGGTTCTTGATCTTCGCCCGTCCGGCTCCCACCTTATAATATATATATAGGCCACTTTTCCGCGAAGGTAGTAGTTGGCATCCTCCTTTTCGTCTTTGATGAGAGTCGTTTCCGCATCCGAAGCAATGGGCTCACGGAAAACCACCACCATCCGTTTCGAATGGTCCGCTTCGGTTTCCGCATCGAACGGATTGTGTTGCACGATGTACGACAAGTCCTCTTCCGACAAGACGAATACCGCAATCGCCAGCCCGAAATGTTGCGCGATGAGTTGTTGGATGGAGGCTTCGGTGGCAGCTTTGTCCTTCTCCGTTTCGAGAACAACGTTACCGCTATTCAGGTGAGTTTCCACATAAGTATATCCCGCGTTGACTAACAACAGTTTCAGCGCAGGCATACTCACGGTCATGTTTCCCCCGACGTTGACGCCTCTCAGGAGTACGGCGAACCGGTTCATAAACTATTTCTTCCGGAGTGAATGTGAAATCACCGTCAGGCTATCGGCTTTCGTGATCTCGTTCTCGCCGATCTTTTCCTTAGAGTAGAATATTTGGACCGAATCATACACCATCACTCCCGGTACTTTGGTACGGTCGGCATCCATCGTGCTGATGTTCATCGTATCGCCCGCTTGGGTGATGATCATGATGTTGTTCATCGTAGCGTCTGCCACATAACCGGTTACACTTTCCGCTTCCGTTTTCGCTTCCGCAGCCGGAGCAGCCGGTTTGCAGGAATAGATACCTGCTGCCAGACACGCTGCCAGTAAAGCATACATACATTTTCTTGTTTTCATACTTCGGTGTATTTGATAAACCTGATTAATAAACAGGCGAATATACTTATTTGTTTTTTCTTTTTCAATGACATATCGAGGTCATGCACTAAAGATACGCTATTAGGAAATTGTTAAATTGATATAAGGTGTAGATGAAAAACTCCTCGCAGCTTGCAAAAAAGAACATTAATTTCTATATTTGTAGAGTATTAGAAATAATACATACCCCTCTTGGTTGAGAAATGCCAAGACCCCAACCACCGTAATGGTGGTTTTTTTATTTATAAGCTATGGAAAAGAAAAAAGTAATCGTATACGTAGATGGTTTCAACTTTTATTATGGGTTGAAGGCTAAACAATGGAAAAAGTTTTACTGGCTGGATATAGTGAAGTTCTTTGAAAGCATGATGTCCGATAATCAGGAGTTAATCGAAGTTCATTATTTTTCGGCCCGGCCTTTGTTAGAGGATAAAAGTAGAAAACAAGATGCATTCTTCAGTGCAAATAAACTAAACCCGAAGTTCAAACTAACCCTCGGACGATTTTTAAAGAAAGATATCACCTGCAGGACATGTGGGTCAGTCATCCATTCTATCAGTTTATCTAACGCATGTGACGGACAAAGAAAACTGTCGGACTATAAAGCAAGGTTCAATCAAGCTGTCTTGCCGTCCGAAATAACATTACCATCCGGATATGTATTGAAGAGACCTGAAGGCTGGGAGTGACATCATACTTCTACAAACCCGCTACCTTCTTCTCATTTTCTTTGAAGAGAAAGAAATAAATCCTTATTTTGCAGATCATTATCCGCGAAACGTATGAAAGCAAAGCGACTGACCATTGCCGTACACATTTTAGTTTGGGTACTGCTGCTGGTGATACCCTATATTTCCACCGACCAGGTATTCAATTCGTTGGATCCGGCCTCCGACATCAAATACCTGTTGCTCTGCTTCACGCTGAGCAGCGTACTGTTGCTGACCTTCTACTTCAACCATTTCTTTCTCATCCCCCGGTTTCTGCCGGCGAAGAAAGGCTGGATCTACGCTCTGCTTCTGGCGCTGACCATCGCTACCGTATTCTTCCTCATCGGTGTCATCTTCTTCCTCTCGGACTTCAACCCCAACGCCTTGGGCCGGACCAACCCGATTGTCGAGAAGATCATCCCCGTCATCATCATCAATGCCCTGTCGTTGTGGCTGTTGGCTATCGTCTCCTCCGTCCTGTGGACCATGTACAACCGACTGAAGCAAGCCGAAAACGAACGGCTCACCGCACAGATCGCCTCTCTGAAATCGCAGATCAACCCCCATTTCCTGTTCAATACGCTGAACAATATTTACGCCACCGCCCTCGACACGTCGCCCAAAGCAGCCGATATGGTGGACAAACTCTCGGAGATGATGCGCTACACGATGAAGGACACCCAACAGGATTTCGTCATGCTGGAAGACGAACTGACCTACATCAGCAACTACATCGAATTGCAACGCCTGCGCCTCGACCGGAGTGTGCGACTGGAATACACCACGCTGGAAGACGTCCCCGCCCTGCAAATAGCGCCGATGCTGCTCATCCCGTTTGTCGAAAACGCCTTCAAGCACGGTGTCAACTCCGAACAAAAAAGCCACATCCGCATTGAAATGACCATGAATAACACGGAGTTCCAGCTAAGCGTGGTCAATAATAAAGTAAACGTGCAGCAGAATATCTCGGAACGCAGCGGACTGGGCATCGAAAACACCCGCCACCGCCTGAATCTGATCTATCCTGCCCGTCATCTGCTGGTGATCAACGATACCGAAAAGCAGTTCTCAGTCTCCTTATACATCCATTTACAATGATCCATGCCATTGCCATAGACGACGAGCCGCTGGCGCTCACCGTGATTCAATCCCTGTGCGACAAGTGCGAAGGTATCCATCTGCAAAAGACCTTCACCCAACCCAGTGAGGCGTTGCGGTACCTGCAGAACTATCCGGTGGATTTGATTTTCTGCGACATACAGATGCCTGCCATGACGGGCATCAACCTGGTGAAATCGTTGCAGCACAGGACGATGGTGATCTTTACCACTGCCTTCAGCGAATACGCCGCCGTGAGTTACGACCTGAATGCCATCGACTATCTGCTCAAACCCATCAACCTGAAACGTTTCACGCAGGCCGTCGGCAAAGCGCAGGAGTATTTCGACTATCTCCATAAAAAGGAACAAAGTGCAGATAAAAACATCTTCATCCGTGCCGATTTCAGTCTCGTGAAGATTCCTTTGGCCGATATCCTGTACATCGAAGGATTGGCGGATTATCTCAAAATTCATGTCAAAGACCGCAAACCCATCGTGGCGCGTATGCCGATGAAGGACATGATGGAGAAGTTGCCTTCCGACGATTTCATCCGGGTGCATCGCAGTTTCATTCTGCCGTTCGGCAAGATTGAAGCTGTGCGGGGGAATACTATTTTTATCGGTGATCAGGAATTCCCCATCGGTAAAACGTATGTCGATGAGTTTTTCGACCGGTATACATCTTAACTCAAGTTCCGGAAGTAGATTTCATGCGGTTTCCGGCAGCGTTCATTTGTTGCTTTGCATGTGTGAATTTTTCCTTTTCGTGTTGTCTGGAATTAAGAATCCGAAATCTTCCGATGAACAATCAGGACAAAAACGGGCTTGTAAGGAATCTTCTGTTTTGTGTAATGAACACCTCTCCAAAGCAGTGTGTAGTACAGTTGGGGTCACAGTGTAGTACAGTTGAGTTGTTCGTGTACTACACGGCGAAGTGAATTGTACTACATCCGGAACTTGCGTGTAGTACAGATCTACTGCAGTTGTACTACACTTTTGGCAGCCTTGTAAACAAAAAAGCGGGGATAGTACACGCATGTACTATCCCCGCTTTCGTCGTATACTTATATAATAAGCCTACTCCCTAAGAGGAAGTTTACTATTTTTTACCCGATTGGCAAGATGAAATGTTCTGTTATTATACATATACATACGTTTAAATGGCTGATCCTTTTGCAAATATACAAAACCAAAAGCCGTTTGTCAAGGAATTGAATAAGAACTTTACAGTTTTTATTACTCTCTTTAGTCAAAAATGATCTCAAGAGTCCGCTGATTGGGTCATAGTCAATGAAGCGTTGGTAAAACCGGATGAAATCTACTTCCGAAACTTGAGATCTTAACCCTTTGCTTGTAAGGAAGCAACCTGAAAGATATGTGTAATTATGAAATGTAAACAATGAAATAAGTTCCAACTTGATAGCGTGCGTGCTTTATATCCTTCGTATTGTAGTGCCATTGTCTTTTTTTATTTTAATCCTGCTTTATACTACCGGAAACAGAAACAAAGATTTACTTTTGTAGTGATGTTTTATTGCTAACAAAATAATATTTACTATGTTGGAACATTGTGGTACCCAAACGTTGCATACCGAGAGACTAATTCTCAGACCCTTTCAGTATTCGGATGCTGAGGACATGCTTGTCAACTGGATCGCTGATCCGGACATTCAATCATTGCTTTCGGAGCCGGTTTATACCACCCGGGAAGAGGTCGGCGGATTGCTCGACAGATGGGTGGGCTCGTATGAGAGAACTGATTATTACCGTTGGGCGATTGTGGAGAAAAGCACGCCTGTTTGCATCGGTCAGATAGCGATCTTTTTGGTTGACAATAAAAATCATTTTTGTGAAATAGAATATGGTATAGGTAGTCGGTTTCACCGCAAAGGTTATGCCTCGGAAGCTGTCAGGGAGGTTTTGGATTTTGCATTCGGCCGGGTTTGTTTTCACAAGGTGCAGGTTTGCCATAAAGAAGGGAATGTGGCTTCTCAGGGAATCATTAGGAAAAATAATTTTACGTATGAAGGTACGTTACGGGATTATTTCTTTATGAATGGACGGTATGTGAATCGTTACTATTACTCGATGCTTAGAGAGGAATATGACGAAAGACGAATGTAAGTGGTCGTTTTTGTATTCGCATACACCGAAGCTTCAATCAGATTTTAATTCCCCCGAATTCGGGGGAATTAAAATGTAATGCGGATGATTACAGTTTTTCTATTTCTTCGATGGGAAGTTTGGTAATGGAGTGGATAAGGTCAATAGCTAATCCTTTTAATTTCATGTCTTTCGCTATTCTTACCGCTTCTTTTTCAATTCCTAATTCAATGCCTTCTTCGCGACCTTCTTCACGACCTTCTTTACGTCCCTCTTCGCGCCCCTCTATTAGCTTCGCTTCCATTGTTGCCTCATAGTCATTGTACACCTTGAGGCTTTGCTCATATTTATGTCTTTCCTCGGGTGAGAGGGCAGACACGTCGGCTATCTCCTCGAGCTTCTCGAAGACAGCTTTTCTGGCCTTAAATGGCATTCGCTCCAATGTTTTCATATTTTTAAGTACATAAATCCAGCGCTCAAAGTCAGTCTCGCAATCCTCTTCCTCCTTGTCGAACAATGGCAGGGTGATAAAGATTTGCCGTAACTTATCATTAAACATTTTGCCGGTATCCCGGTCTGCCAGTATAACATCGATACGCATCTTAGAGTTCTCCTTCAACCGGAAGTTCATGAAAAAAACTCCGTAAACGGCTTTGATGTCATATTTACCTCCGTCGCCCCGCGTACCT
>JAVBVD010000015.1:0-176915 GCA_031554635.1 Bacteroides sp. | reverse complement strand
AAGTGCTGAAAGCATCTAAGTACGAAGCCGGCCACAAGATTAGATTTCTTAGGGTCGTCATAGACGATGACGTTGATAGGATGCAGGTGTACAGGTGGTAACATCATAGCCGAGCATTACTAATTGCCCGTTCACTTTCTTATTGCCCCTGTGGGGTTTACATATACGTTCAGCCTTGGCAGGTCCTGAAGACCGGCCAGACGCTTACAACTTTTTACATGCATCATGTCATCCTTATTCAGGTGGCTATAGCACAAGGGTTCCACCTCTTCCCATTCCGAACAGAGAAGTTAAGCCTTGTCACGCCGATGGTACTGCGTAATAGTGGGAGAGTAGGTAGCCGCCATCTTTTGAAAAGCCTTTTCGTAGAAATACGGAAAGGCTTTTTTGTTACTGTAAGTTTGGTTGATATACGTTCCCGGAAAGGGTATATTGAATCTTGTTAAGTATTTTAAAACATCCAATAATGAATAATTATTGGCTGTTTGTATAGGATTGAGGAATATTATTCGTATCTTTGTCGCCCGAATTATATCCGTTCTACTAAATTAATGTAGCTTTGGGAAAGTTTGATAAATATAAGATTGACCTGAAAGGGATGCAGGCAGACTCGGCTAAGTTTGAGTTTGTGCTTGACAACCTTTTCTTTGCTCACATTGATGGTCCTGAGGTTCAGAAAGGAAAAGTCAATGTGGTAGTGACAGTGAAAAAGACTGCACGGGCTTTTGAATTGCACTTCCAAACCGATGGAGTCGTATGGGTACCCTGCGATCGTTGTTTGGATGAAATGGAGCAGCTGGTTAGCTCTACCGATAAACTGATGGTGAAGTTTGGCCGTGAGTACGCTGAAGAAGGCGACAACCTGATTGTAATCCCCGAAGAGGAGGGAGAGATCAATGTGGCCTGGTTCATGTATGAGTTTATCGCACTTTCTATCCCCATGAAGCATGTACATGCTCCGGGTAAATGCAATAAGGGTATGACAGGTAAACTGAACAAGCATATCCGTACCAATGCAGGCGATGAAGAAGGTGAAGACGGAGGGTTCGAACCGGAAGCCGACATGGCGGAAGAAGAACCGGAGGAACAAGTGGATCCTCGTTGGAATGAATTAAAGAAAATATTAGATAATAATTAAAGTTTAGAAAAATGGCACATCCTAAGAGAAGACAATCAAAGACTAGAACAGCTAAGAGAAGAACTCACGATAAGGCTGTAGCGCCTACATTGGCTATCTGCCCGAACTGTGGCGAATGGCATGTTTATCACACTGTATGTGGCGCTTGCGGATACTACAGAGGTAAACTCGCTATCGAAAAAGAAGCAGCTGTATAGTTGACTTTATGCTTATCGGACAACGGAGGCCCATGCCTCCGCTCCGCATTAAGTATTGCTAATTAAAACAGATTGAATGGAAAAAATTAATGCAGTAATCACAGGAGTTGGCGGATATGTACCCGACTATGTTTTGACAAACGATGAGTTGTCAAAAATGGTAGATACCAACGATGAATGGATTATGACGCGGATTGGGGTGAAGGAAAGGCGTATCTTGAACGAAGAAGGGCTGGGAACCTCATATATGGCACGTAAGGCGGCCAAGCAATTGATGCAGAAAACGGGCGCCAATCCGGACGATGTTGACTTGGTCATTGTGGCTACTACTACTGCTGACTACCATTTCCCTTCTTGCGCTTCTATTCTTTGCGATAAACTCGGACTGAAAAACGCATTCGCTTTCGATTTGCAGGCTGCTTGTAGCGGATTTCTGTACACATTGGAGACGGCTGCCAATTTTATCCGCTCGGGTAGATATAAGAAAGTAATCATCGTGGGCGCGGATAAAATGTCGTCGATGGTGGATTACACCGAACGGGCTACCTGTCCGATTTTTGGTGACGGAGCTGCGGCTTTCATGATGGAGCCGACTACGGAGGATCTGGGAGTGATAGATTCAATATTGCGGACGGATGGTAAAGGCCTGCCTTTCCTGCATATGAAAGCAGGTGGGTCGGTTTGTCCTCCTTCTTACTTCACGGTCGACAACAAGATGCATTACATCTACCAGGAAGGAAGAACTGTATTCAAATATGCCGTATCCAACATGTCGGATGTTAGTGCAGCGATTGCCGAACGCAATGGGCTGACTAAGGACGATATTACCTGGGTGGTTCCTCATCAGGCTAACATGCGTATCATTGATGCGGTGGCTAACCGGATGGGACTTCCGATAGAGAAGGTGTTGGTCAACATCGAACGTTATGGTAATACCAGCGCCGGAACATTGCCTTTGTGTATATGGGATTTCGAAAGTAAACTAAAGAAGGGTGATAACATCATCTTTACAGCTTTCGGAGCAGGGTTTACCTGGGGTGCCGTATATGTGAAATGGGCTTACGACGGGAAAAAATAATGAACTACTGATATAGTTTAAAACGCATCTTATTTCGATTCGATGCGTTTTTTTGTCTAAACGAATATGATATGCATAAAGCTGGATTTGTAAATATTGTAGGCAATCCGAATGTCGGGAAATCGACACTGATGAACCTGCTAGTTGGCGAACGGATCTCGATCGCTACATTCAAGGCGCAGACGACAAGGCATCGGATTATGGGTATCCTAAACACGGAGGATATGCAGATTGTGTTTTCGGATACTCCGGGGGTGCTGAAACCCAACTATAAGTTGCAGGAGTCCATGCTGAATTTCTCGCATTCGGCTCTGACGGATGCGGATGTGCTGCTGTATATGACCGATGTGGTGGAAACGCCGGATAAGAACAGCGAATTTATAGCCAAAGTGCAACAGATGCAGGTGCCTGTTCTGTTGCTGATCAATAAGATCGATTTGATCGATCAGGAGAAACTGGTGGCGTTAGTGGAAGGGTGGAAAGAACTGTTGCCTCAGGCGGAGATCGTTCCCATTTCGGCTACCTCGAAATTCAATGTGGATTACGTGTTGAAGCGGGTGAAAGAGATTTTGCCTGAATCGCCTCCTTATTTTGACAAGGACCAATGGACCGACAAGCCGGCGCGGTTCTTCGTGACTGAAATTATCCGCGAGAAAATACTCCTGTACTATGATAAGGAAATTCCCTATTCGGTAGAGGTGATGGTGGAACTCTTTAAAGAAGAAGCCAGGAAAATTCATATCCGGGCTGTGATTTTTGTGGAACGCGATTCGCAAAAGGGGATTATAATCGGTAAGCAAGGTAAGGCGCTGAAGAAAGTGGCGACGGAAGCGCGGCGGGAATTGGAACGTTTTTTCGGGAAAACAATCTTCCTGGAAACGTATGTGAAAGTAGACAAAGATTGGCGGAGCTCGGACAAAGAGCTGCGTAGCTTTGGATACAATTTGGATTAATGTTTTCATGCGACTGTGACAGTCGTGCTTAAAGTAGAATATGTGTCTATGGGAAATTTAGTAGCAATCGTAGGACGTCCCAATGTGGGAAAGTCGACTTTGTTTAATCGCCTGACAAAAAGCAGGCAGGCCATTGTGAACGACGAAGCCGGAACAACCCGCGACAGACAGTATGGTAAGTCGGAATGGATCGGTAAGGAGTTCTCGGTAGTAGATACCGGTGGATGGGTGGTCAACTCGGATGATGTGTTCGAGGAAGAGATCCGTAAGCAGGTGTTGGTGGCTCTGGACGAAGCCGATGTGATTCTGTTTGTAGTGGATGTGATGAATGGGGTGACGGACCTGGATATGCAGGTAGCTGCCATCTTACGCCGGTCGAAGAGCCCGGTAATTCTGGTAGCCAACAAAACGGATTCGAATGAATTGCAATACAACGCACCGGAGTTTTACAGCCTGGGTGTGGGCGATCCTTATTGTGTTTCGGCCATGACCGGTAGTGGTACGGGCGATTTGCTCGACCTGATCGTCAGTAAATTTAAAAAAGAGTCTGAAGAGATACTGGACGAAGAGATTCCCCGCTTTACGGTGGTGGGGCGTCCGAATGCCGGGAAATCATCCATCGTTAATGCTTTTATCGGTGAAGACAGGAACATTGTGACCGAGATAGCTGGTACTACACGCGACTCGATCTATACCCGCTATAATAAATTCGGCTTTGACTTTTACCTGGTCGATACGGCAGGTATTCGTAAAAAGAACAAGGTGGTGGAAGATTTGGAGTATTACTCGGTAGTGCGCTCCATTCGTGCCATTGAAGGAGCAGACGTATGTATTCTGATGGTCGACGCCACCCGGGGTATCGAAAGCCAGGATTTGAATATTTTCTCATTGATCCAGAAAAACCAGAAGGGATTGGTGGTCGTAGTCAATAAGTGGGATTTGGTGGAAGAGAAAACAGCCAAGGTGATGAAAACATTCGAAGAGGCAATACGTTCGCGATTTGCACCGTTCACCGATTTCCCCATTGTATTTGGTTCGGCGTTGACAAAACAGCGTATATTGAAAGTGCTTGAAGAGGCTCGGGGAGTATACGAGAACCGGATGATCAAGATTCCTACCGCCCGTCTGAATGAAGAGCTGTTGCCGTTGATCGAGGCGTATCCGCCTCCCGCAACGAAAGGAAAGTATATCAAAATAAAATACATTACTCAGTTGCCCAATACGCAGGTGCCTTCGTTTGTGTTCTTTGCCAATCTTCCGCAATACGTGAAAGAACCATACAAACGATTCCTGGAAAATAAGATGCGTGAGCGGTGGGATTTGTCCGGAACTCCGATACATATTTATATCCGTCAAAAATAATAACAATAAATAAATTGCGGTGTGAATGATCAATCTGATAAGGATTGATCATTCTTTTTTTATATGAATGTAAATAAATAGCGTGAAATAGTTCTAATATGGAAGTTATGCCTATATTTGCGTTGTAAGATATTTTATAACCAAGTTTATGAGTGAAGGAAAACTAGAACTGTTGTTGGTAGATGACCATAGCCTGATTTTGGAGGGTATAAAACGAGTGTTGGAGAACATACCGGAAGTAACGGTTGTAAATGCAGTAACTGATGGGGAAAAAGCGGCCAAACTTATTGAAGCACGAGATTACGACGTGTATATCCTTGATATAAGTTTACCCGGGGAATTGTCGGGTTTTGATTTAATAGACTTGATCCATGAAGTTAACGAAGATGCACGTATCATTGTAAGTACCATGCATGATGAAGTATGGGTGGTGAATAGATTGATCAGTCAACGTGTAAATGCCGTGATTCTTAAATCATCGTGCTCCAATGAGATGGAGTCGGCGGTGAGGAATGTAATCAACGGTGAGTCTTATGCGTGTTCGGGATTTACATCCGTCCGGCGAAAACTGGCAAAGACGTCGGTGCCCATTCATCCCAAGGATCGGCCTACCAAACGGGAACTGGAGGTGCTTCGGGAGGTTTCCAAGGGTCTTAGTACGCATGATATTGCCGACAAGCTTGGTGTCAAGGAAAGTACCGTGGATACTTTCCGAAAAAGGTTAATACAGAAGCTGGATGCTAAGAATGCCATCGATATGGTGGTTAAATCTATTGCACAAGGATGGATTAATGTTAAATAATCGACTTTTTTGTGCTTGTCCCTATTTCCGGTGATTTTAGATATGAAATAATTGTCTACCTTTGCGGCTGATTGGGAGATTCTTTGGGATTTCTCATGATGAGATGGGGACAGTCAATATGTCGTGAGATATATGTCAATTCTATTAACTGGTTTTACGAGAAAAGAGCGTACCGGAAACGATACGCTCTTTTTATGTTTTTACCCCTCGATATTTTGTATTTCTACTTCTTTTACTTTCCGAAGCAGATCGGAGGCGAAAATAAAGTCGTTCAACCGTTTGTTCGACGAGGTGAAGATGTCCTCCTTGGTGCCTTCCCATTCTTTACTCCCCTCGAATATGAATATAATCTTCTCTCCGATACCCAATACGGAGTTCATGTCGTGGGTGTTGATGATGGTAGTCATGTTGTACTCGCGGGTGATGTCCTGGATTAACTCGTCGATCACCAGGGAGGTCTTGGGGTCGAGTCCGGAATTGGGCTCATCGCAAAACAGGTATTGTGGGTTCAGCGCGATGGCTCTGGCGATAGCGACACGTTTCTGCATACCTCCGCTGATTTCTCCCGGGAACTTATCTTTGGCATCGAGCAGGTTGACACGATCCAGGCAGAACAGGGCACGTTTGGTGCGTTCGCGTAAGGTGTCGTTACTGAACATGTTGAGCGGAAACAGTACGTTTTCGACGACCGGCATGGAGTCGAACAGGGCAGCGCTTTGAAAGATCATTCCCATTTCCCGGCGTAATAGTTTTTTTTCCTTTTTCTTCATGCCCAGGAAATTGCGGTGGTCGTAGAGTAATTCCCCTTTTTCGGGGGTAAGCAACCCGACGATACACTTCATCAATACGGTTTTTCCGGAACCGCTTTGCCCGATGATCAGATTGGTTTTGCCATTCTCAAATGTGGCATTGATATCTTTTAATACCGCTTTGTGATCAAACGATTTACATAGTCCTTTTACTTCAATCATCCCATTAACAGTTTGGTGAGTATTAAATCTGCAAAAAGTATCAGTACACTGCTGCATACCACAGCGTCGGTAGATGCCTTTCCTACTTCGATGGAACCGCCTTCGACGGAATATCCGAAGAAGGAAGATACGCTGGCGATGATGAATGCGAAGAAAAGCGACTTGATGATACCACACCAGATAAACCATTCGACGAACATGTATTGCAATCCGTAACTCAGGTCGGTGGCGGTCATGATGCCGCCAAACCAGCAGGTGGCAAAGGCGCCGATGATCCCGGCAAAGATACTGAACGTTACCAGGATGGGAATGGTAGTTACCATCGCGGCGATTTTGGGGAATATCAGGTAGTTGGCCGAGTTGACTCCCATTATTTCGAGCGCGTCGATTTGTTGGGTTACCCGCATGGATCCCAGTTCGGAGGCGATGTTAGAGCCTACCTTGCCGGAAAGTATCAGGCACATGATGGAGGAGGAGAACTCGAGCAGCATGATTTCACGCGTTACATAACCTACTGTCCAACGGGGCATCCAGGGACTCTCGATGTTGAGCTTGATTTGAATGGTGATGACAGCGCCGATGAAGAAAGAGATGAGCAAAACGATTCCGATAGAATTAACACCCAGTTGCTCTATCTCGTGAAGGTATTGCCGGAAGAACATGCGCATACGTTCAGGGCGGGCATGGGTACGCTTCATAAGCATCATGTATCGGCCGACTGTCGTTAAAGCTTTAATCATAATTCACGTAATTTGTCTGCAAATGTACACTATTTCGGTTGATTATTGCTACATTTGCGGCAAAATAACAAGGTATGGAAGAAAATAAGATGGTGCTTCGTACGGAGGACTTGGTAAAGAAATATGGAAAACGAACGGTGGTAAATCATGTTTCGATTGATGTGAAACAGGGAGAAATCGTGGGTTTGCTGGGGCCGAATGGCGCCGGGAAAACAACCTCGTTTTACATGACCGTCGGACTCATTACCCCCAATGAGGGGCGTATCTTTCTGAACGACCTTGAAATCACGAATTATCCGGTATATAAACGGGCTCAGACGGGGATTGGGTACCTGGCGCAGGAGGCATCGGTGTTTCGGCAAATGAGTGTGGAGGACAATATTGCCTCGGTGCTGGAAATGACCAATAAACCGAAAGAGTATCAGAAGGAGAAGCTGGAGAGTTTGATCGCGGAGTTTCGTTTGGAGAAAGTCCGTAAAAATAGAGGAAACCAACTTTCGGGTGGAGAGCGTCGCCGGACGGAGATTGCCCGTTGTTTGGCGATCGACCCGAAATTCATCATGCTGGATGAGCCTTTTGCCGGTGTAGACCCCATTGCTGTGGAGGATATTCAACAAATTGTGTGGAAGCTGAAAGATAAAAACATCGGTATCCTTATTACCGACCACAATGTACAGGAGACACTGAGTATTACGGATAGAGCATATTTGCTGTTCGAAGGGAAGATTCTGTTTCAGGGAACTCCCGAGGAACTGGCCGAGAATAAAATCGTGCGTGAAAAATACTTGAGTAATAGTTTCGTGTTGCGTCGGAAGGACTTCCAGTTGAGCGAATAAACAAATTTTTAGTGGGAATTTTAATTGTTTGCCAGATGCAATTAATGCGGTGCTTTCTTTGATAATTAAAAGAATAGCACTAATTTTGCACGCTCGTTTTAAATAAGTAGAAAATAGTATAAATCAAATAATAATTGTAAGAATGAACGTTTCATTACAAAACATTGACAAGGTAAGTGCGCTGCTTACCGTGAAATTGGAAAAGGCTGACTATCAGGAACAGGTAGATAAATCATTGAAGAACTTTCGCCAAAAAGCTCAGATCCCGGGATTCCGTAAAGGAATGGTGCCGATGAGTCTGGTTAAGAAAATGTATGGCAAGTCAGTGGTGGCTGAAGAAGTGAATAAGATTCTGTCGGATAAAGTATATGGCTATATAAAGGAAAACAACCTGAACATTCTGGGCGAACCGATGCCGAACGAGGATAAACAACCGATGATCGATTTCGATACAATGGAAGAATTTGAATTCTTGTTCGATATCGCATTGGCTCCGGAAATCAATGCGGAACTGACTGCGAAAGATAGCGTGGATTACTACACCATCGATGTGACCGAAGACATGGTGAACAACCAGGTGAAGTCTTATACACAACGTAATGGAAAGTATGACAAGGTAGATTCGTACCAGGATAAGGATATGTTGAAAGGCCTGCTTGCCGAACTCGACGAAAGCGGAAGTACCAAAGAAGGTGGTATTCAGGTGGAAGCGGCTGCGCTGATGCCTGCTTACATGAAGAATGAAGACCAAAAGGCTATCTTTGCCAATGCAAAAGTAAACGACGTATTGGTGTTCAATCCGAACGCTGCATACGATGGTAACGCTGCCGAACTGGCTTCTCTGTTGAAGATAGAAAAGGAAGTGGCTACTGAACTGAAAGCAAACTTTAGCTACCAGATTGAGGAAATTACCCGTTTTGTGGAAGGTGATCTGAATCAGGAACTCTTCGATCAGGCATTCGGCGAAGGCGTTGTGAAATCGGAAGAAGAGTTTCTTGCAAAGATAAAGGAAAGTGTGGCTGCTCAGTTTGTTGCAGACAGCGACTATAAATTCATGATCGATGTACGCGAGGCCTTGTTGGAAAAAGCTGGTAAGGTGGAATTCCCGGATGCATTGCTGAAACGCGTGATGTTGCTTAACAACAGAGAAAAAGGCGAAGAGTTTGTCAATGAAAACTATGATAAGAGCATTGAGGAACTGACTTGGCATCTGATCAAGGAACAACTTGTGAAGACGTATGAAATCAAGGTGGAACAGGAGGATGTGTTGAACATCGCCAGAGAAACAACCAGAGCTCAGTTTGCTCAATACGGAATGTTGACAGTTCCCGATGATCTCCTGGATAACTACGCCAAAGAAATGTTGAAGAAAAAAGATACCATCGACGGCTTGGTGAACCGTGCTATTGAAACGAAGCTGGCGGTTGCCCTGAAAGGAAAAGTGAAGCTGAACAACCAAACGGTTTCTTTGGAAGATTTCAACAAGATGTTTCAATAAGAGCATCTTTTAAAGAAAGATATTAAACAATAAAAAACACAGAGTTTATAAATTATAACTCTGTGTTTTTTTGTGTCTATCTGTTCTTTTTCGTTTCTTTGCAGCTACATTGAACTAATCATTTTAAGAAAGGAAATTTGACTATGGATGATTTTAAAAAATACGCGACCAAACATTTAGGTATGAATGGTATGGTTTTGGATGGCGTTATTAATTCGCAGGCGAGTTATTTGAATCCCTATATTCTCGAAGAGAGACAACTGAATGTGACACAACTCGATGTGTTCTCCCGTTTGATGATGGATCGCATCATTTTTCTGGGAACGCAGATTGATGACTATACAGCCAATACGTTGCAAGCGCAGTTGCTTTACCTTGATTCGGTAGATCCTGGTAAGGATATTTCTATTTATATCAACTCACCCGGTGGGTCGGTTTATGCCGGATTGGGCATTTACGATACCATGCAGTTTATTTCCAGCGACGTGGCTACGATTTGTACCGGTATGGCAGCTTCCATGGCATCGGTACTGCTCGTTGCGGGAGCTAAGGGAAAGCGGTCGGCTTTGAAGCATTCCCGTGTGATGATCCATCAGCCGATGGGAGGGGCACAGGGACAGGCTTCGGATATTGAGATTACGGCTCGCGAGATAATGAAGTTAAAGAAAGAACTCTATACCATTATTGCCGAACATTCTCAAACGGATTTCGATAAGGTTTGGGCTGACTCAGACCGTGATTATTGGATGACTTCTGAGGAAGCAAAAGCATATGGTATGGTAGATGAAGTGTTGATTAGAAAATAAAAATGGCAGAAACTAGAGGAACCAGAAAGAAATGTAGTTTTTGTGGTCGTCCGGAAACAGAAGTTGGGTTTCTTATCTCCGGAGTGAATGGTCACATTTGTGATAGTTGTGCTATCCAGGCTTACGAGATAGCACAGGAAGCCTCAGGGAAAGGGACTACAGCTAAAGGTACGACAAAGCTTGACCTGAAAAATTTGCCAAAGCCGATAGAGATCAAAGAATTTCTTGATCAATATGTGATTGGACAAAGCGATGCCAAACGTTTTCTGGCCGTATCGGTCTATAACCATTACAAGCGCTTATTGCAGCAGGATGGGGGAGACGATGTGGAGATTGAAAAGTCGAATATTATCATGGTGGGAAGTACCGGTACCGGGAAAACACTGTTGGCGCGGACCATTGCCAAATTGTTGCGCGTTCCGTTTACCATTGTAGATGCTACCGTTTTGACGGAGGCGGGATATGTAGGTGAAGACATAGAAAGTATTCTGACTCGTTTGTTGCAGGTGGCCGATTACAATGTGGCGGAAGCAGAGCGCGGTATTGTGTTTATTGACGAGATAGACAAAATAGCCCGTAAGAGCGACAATCCATCGATTACCCGTGATGTAAGCGGGGAAGGTGTGCAACAGGGCTTGCTGAAATTGCTCGAAGGTTCGGTGGTGAATGTACCTCCCCAGGGAGGGCGTAAACACCCGGATCAGAAGATGATTCCGGTGAATACCAAGAATATACTGTTTGTTTGCGGAGGTGCTTTTGATGGTATCGAGAAAAAGATAGCCCAGCGCCTGAACACACATGTGGTGGGGTATAGTGCTTCACAGAAGAGTGTTGCTCTCGACAAAAACAATATGATGCAGTATATTGCTCCGCAGGATTTGAAGTCGTTTGGCTTGATCCCGGAAATTATCGGTCGTTTGCCCATCCTGACTTACCTGAACCCTTTGGATAGGGAGGCGCTCCGTGCCATTCTGACCGAACCCAAAAACTCAATAGTGAAACAGTATGTGAAGCTTTTTGAAATGGATGGCGTGAAGCTGACAATTCAGGATGAGGTGTTCGAATACATCGTGGACAAGGCTGTGGAGTATAAGTTGGGTGCACGCGGTTTACGCTCTATCGTGGAAACCATCATGATGGATGCGATGTTTGAAATTCCTTCTACAAGGAAAAAGACATACGAAGTGACGCTGGATTTTGCGAAGCAACAACTTGAAAAAGCCAATTTAGGGCGTTTGCAGAGTGCATAAGTACTCATAATGTAGTACATGAATCGTAGTTTTTGTTTTTTCTCAAAAATATTAGTTGGATTTGCTTGGTATTTTGGAAGTTGTTCCTAACTTTGTTAGGGTACTCTGAAAAGAGAGTATGTGAAATTAAATCAATGATTGAATAAAAAACGACCGAAAAGATGATAGGGGAGATTAATTTGACAAATGAACTGAAGAAGTATTTTGGGTTCGACAAATTCAAAGGCAACCAGGAAGCAATTGTACGGAATTTACTTGATGGGAAAGATACATTTGTACTGATGCCTACAGGGGGTGGAAAGTCACTTTGCTATCAATTGCCTTCCTTATTAATGGGAGGTACGGCAATCGTCATATCTCCATTGATCGCCCTCATGAAGAATCAGGTAGATGCGATGAGAAATTTCAGTGAAGAGGATGGAGTGGCGCATTTCATTAATTCTTCCTTAAATAAAGGTGCAATCGATCAAGTAAAATTTGATATTCTTGCCGGGAAAACAAAATTACTCTATGTAGCTCCGGAGTCGTTGACCAAAGAGGAGAATATAGACTTCCTGCGTGGCGTGAATATTTCTTTCTACGCTGTGGATGAAGCACACTGTATCTCGGAATGGGGACATGATTTCCGACCGGAATACCGGCGCATACGTCCGATAATAAATGAAATAGGGAAAGCGCCGGTCATCGCTTTGACGGCTACGGCTACTCCGAAAGTACAACACGATATTCAGAAGAATCTGGGAATGATCGAGGCGCAGGTGTTCAAGTCCTCGTTCAACCGTCCCAATCTGTATTATGAGGTACGGGCAAAGACTAATAATGTCGATAAGGATATCATTAAATTCATAAAGAACAATCAGGAAAAATCGGGTATTATTTATTGCCTGAGCCGGAAGAAGGTCGAAGAGTTTGCTGAAATATTGCAGGCAAATGGTATCTGTGCCAGAGCGTATCACGCAGGTATGGATTCAGCTGCACGGACAACAAACCAGGATGACTTCCTGATGGAAAAGATCGATGTTATCGTAGCGACCATTGCGTTCGGTATGGGCATTGATAAACCTGACGTGAGATATGTAATTCATTATGATATCCCCAAAAGTTTGGAAGGTTATTATCAGGAAACCGGACGTGCCGGAAGAGACGGCGGGGAAGGTCAGTGTATAACATTCTATACGAATAAGGACTTGCAGAAACTCGAGAAGTTTATGCAGGGAAAACCTGTGGCAGAACAGGAAATAGGTAAGCAGCTTCTGTTGGAAACGGCTGCATATGCGGAATCTTCTGTGTGCCGGCGTAAAGCGCTTTTGCATTATTTCGGCGAGGAGTATACCGAAGAAAATTGTGGAAATTGTGACAACTGTTTAAATCCAAAAAAACAAGTGGAGGCTCAAGAATTATTGTGCGCTGTGATAGAGTCAATTATCGCAGTAAAAGAAAACTTTAAGGCAGATTATATAATAGATATTTTACAAGGAAGAGAAACTTCTGAAGTGCAAGCCCATTTGCACGAGGACCTGGAGGTCTTTGGTTCAGGAATGGGTGAAGAAGATAAAACCTGGAACGCTGTAATCAGACAGGCGTTAATTGCAGGTTATCTGACGAAAGAAGTAGAGAATTATGGTACGTTGAAGGTTGCCGCCGAAGGTCATAAGTTCCTGAAAAGTCCGAAATCGTTTAAGATCACGGAAGATAATGACTTTGAGGAGGTGGAAGAAGATACACCTACCCGGGGAGGTGGCTCCTGTGCTGTGGATCCGGGTTTGTATTCCATGCTGAAGGATTTGCGGAAGAAGTTGTCCAAGAAACTGGAAGTACCTCCTTATGTAATTTTCCAGGATCCTTCACTTGAGGCAATGGCGACCATTTATCCGGTTACCCTGGATGAACTGCAAAATATACCGGGGGTAGGTGCTGGAAAAGCCAAACGCTACGGTGAAGAATTTTGCAAATTGATCAAACGGCACTGTGAGGAAAATGAGATCGAACGTCCGGAGGACTTGAGGGTTCGTACAGTGGCCAATAAATCCAAGATGAAGGTGTCTATCATTCAATCGATCGACCGGAAGGTGGCTCTCGACGATATTGCTCTTTCAAAAGGAATTGAATTCGGAGAATTGCTGGACGAAGTGGAAGCGATTGTGTATTCGGGTACTAAACTGAATATCGATTATTTCCTGGACGAGATCATGGACGAGGATCACATGCTCGATATTTACGATTACTTTAAGGAGTCGACAACCGATGATATTGAAGATGCGTTGGCAGAACTGGGTGAGGACTTTACAGAAGAAGAGGTCCGGTTGGTGCGCATCAAGTTTATTTCGGAAATGGCTAACTAATAAAGTCGATACATAGGCGTGCAGATATTACGGAAACGTATGTTTGCACGCAATAATTTTAAAAGCATAGGCCGATGCCGAAGTTTTGTCTTTTTTTGTGGATGTTTCTGGGATTTGCAGGAGGAGTTTGGGCTCAACAAGACCCAATCGTGATGCGGGTGAACGGAGATAAGATGACTCGTTCCGATTTTGAATACGCTTATAACCATTCTGTCGGGAAAGAACGGAAATCATTGGACGCTTTCGTTGATTCCCTGGTGAATTTCAGACTAAAGGTGTCGGCTGCCGAAAAGGCCGGTTTAGATACCCTTCAATCATTCCGGAAAGAGCAAATCGAGTACCGTCGCCGGTTGGCCAAGTCCTATCTGGTCAATGAAAAGATACAGGAAGAACAGGCGGTTCGGTTGTATACCGAGAAGGGTTTTCCTCTTCGGGAGACCGTTTGGATCAGTCAGGTCTTTAAGCATATTCCTCAGTCTGCGTCTTCATTTCGTATACGCGATGTATCAAGTCTGCTGGATTCTGTGTATATGGCTCTGAAAAGTAATCCTCAAATAGATTTTTCTTCTTTGGTGGAGAAATATTCGGACGTGAAAGAAACACTACCTCTGAATCGGTTGCAGGCACCCGAGGAAATTGAAAAAGTAGCTTTTACTCTTCAAGAGGGCGAAGTGTCCCAACCTTTCTTTTCTCCCCAAGGTATGCATGTTGTCAAGGTGGTCAGACGTAAGGCGGACATGTCATTGGAAGATGCACGACAAGAAATTACGATCCGTTTGTCTCGGCAGCAGGCTACGGAAGCCTCAGACTTGGTGCGTAAATTGAAAGAAAGATATCGTTATTCACCTGATAAAACCGGGTTGGATGAATTGATGGCAAAAGGTGCGACGGATAAACCGCTCTTTACTTTGGATGGACGCATATACACAGGAACAGATTTTGCGCGGTTTGCCGAAGGATATGCCAGAGGGGGAGAGAAACAATATGAAGCTTTTGTTACCAAAACGGTGCTGGATTATGAGCATGCGCATTTGGAACAGAAGTACCCGGAATTTGGATGGGCTTTGAAGAAATATAGAGACAGTGTGTTGGTTGCTGAAATTACTTCTCGTGAGATTGGTGAACCCGCACGGAAGAACGAGTCTGGTTTGGTGACTTATTTTGATTCGAATAAATCGGACTACAGGTGGGATGAACCTCGTTTTAGAGGCGTGTTGCTGCATAGTGTCGATAAGAAGACAATCAAACTGGCTAAGAGAATTGTGAAGAAGTTTCCTGAACAGGAGTGGGAAAAGGCCCTGCAACGGGCATTCAATACTCCGACGGAGGAAATAGTGAAAGTAGAACAAGGACTTTTCGCAAAAGGTAGTAACCGGTATGTGGATAAATTGGTGTTCAAGGAAGGACAGTTCGAACCCTTGAAGTCACATCCTTTTACTGCGGTCATTGGCGAAAAACAAAAAGGTCCGGAGACATTGGAAGAGGTACGCAAGCAAGTGTCAAGCGATTACAGTGCATATTTGGAAAAGCGTTGGATGGAACAATTACGTGCCGGCGGCAAGGTTGAAATTAACGAAGAGGTTTTAAAAACCGTTAATAATCACTGATGTAACCAATTATTGCACTATCTTCGTCCCTCAAAATAAAATATACAGGATGTGTATGCGAACAATCGGAGTTTTGCTCCTTTCTTTACTCCTATGTACGGCTTGTACCCAGCAACGCGATCGTAAAGGTTTGACACCCTTGGTCGAGGTTGACGGGAATTTTCTGTATAAGGAAGATTTGAAGGCGGTATTGCCGGTTGGAATGTCGAAAGATGACAGCCTGCTCTTCGTGGAGCATTACATTCGTACCTGGGCTGAGGATGTGCTGCTGTATCAGAAAGCTCAAACTAATATACCCGACAATGATGAAATAGATCGCCTGGTGGAGAACTACCGGAAAGCATTGATTATGCATGCTTATCAGCAGGAATTGGTAAGTCAGAAGCTTTCGGGCGAAATTACCGATGCGGAGATGGAGAACTATTATGTCAATAATAAGACGTTGTTCAGGTTGGACTCGCCGCTTATCAAGGGTCTTTTTATAAAGCTTCCGCTGACAGCCCCTCAATTGTCTAATGTCAGGAAATGGTATAAGGAAAACACGCAGGAGTCTTTTGATAAACTGGAAAAGTACAGTTTACAGAACGCTGTCAAGTATGATTATTTTCATAACAAATGGGTGCCTATGACAGATGTGCTCGATTTGATGCCGCTGGAAGTGAGTAATCCCGAAGAATACCTGAATAGAAACAGGGAAGTTGAGTTGAAAGATACTGCTTTCTGGTATTTCCTGAAGGTGAGCGATTTTCTGCCGACGGGCGGAGAAGAACCATTGGAAATGGCAAAGCCAAGAATCAAAGATATATTGATTAATTCCAGGCAGGTAGGCTTTATGAAGCAAGTGAAAAGCGACTTGTATCAGAGGGCATCCGACAAAAAGAAAATTATCTATTATTATTAAATATAAAGAATGAAGAAGTTTATAAACTTTAGATTTGTCGTTTTATTTGTCTTGTCGATGTTAACAGGTGCGACTGCATTTGGACAAGACAATGTGATTGATGAAGTAGTTTGGGTGGTAGGCGACGAAGCTATTTTAAAATCGGAAGTAGAAGAAGCACGCTTGGATGCTTTGACACACGGACGTAGATTTGATGGTGATCCCTACTGTGTGATTCCTGAAGAACTTGCCGTGCAGAAGCTATTCTTGCATCAGGCGGTACTGGATAGTGTCGAGGTGTCCGAGTCGGAGGTTATCCGCGAGGTAGACCGATTAATGAATTACTATATGCAGGAGATCGGTGATAAAGAGAAGATGGAGGAATACTTCAGCAAAACGGCTTCACAGATCCGTGAAAATTTGCGCGAGAATGCCCGTAACATGCTTACCGTGCAGAATATGAAACGGAAACTGGTAGGTGAGGTGAAAATAACACCGGCCGACGTACGCCGTTATTTCAAGGATCTTCCACCCGATAGTATACCTTTTATTCCCACACAGGTAGAAGTGCAGATCATTACTCAGAAACCCAGAATTCCGGTAGATGAGATAGAAGAAGTGAAACGACGCCTCCGTGAGTATACAGACCGGGTCAACAAAGGCGAGATTGACTTTGCTACATTGGCTCGTATGTATTCCCAGGATATGGCATCGGCCATTAAAGGAGGAGAAATGGGATTCCAGGGTAAGGGGCAATTGGTGCCTGAATTTGCCAATGCGGCGTTTGCACTGAAAGAACCCGGAAAGATATCTAAGATTGTGGAGACGGAGTTCGGATTTCATATCATCCAACTAATAGAAAAACGTGGCGACCGTATCAATGTACGCCATATCCTGTTGAAACCGGTGGTGTCGAACAAAGAGTTGACAGAGGCTTGCGCCCGTTTGGACTCTGTGGCCGACGATATCCGGAAGAGCAAATTTACATTTGAAGAAGCTGCCGCTTATATCTCGCATGACAAGGATACAAGAAATAATCACGGTTTGATGCCGAATCCCGAGACAGCTACTTCCAAGTTTGAAATGCAGGAACTGCCCCAGGATATCGCGAAAGTAGTAGACACAATGAATGTAGGGGAAATCTCCAAAGCTTTTTCCATGATCGGTTGGAAAGACGGTAAGGAAGTGTGTGCTATTATCAAACTGAAAAACCGTATCAACGGACATAAGGCAACCATTTCGGAAGACTATCAAAACCTGAAAAACATTGTGATGGAGCAACGCCAGGAGCAACTGTTGGAGAAATGGATTCTCGAGAAGCAGAAACATACGTATGTGCGTATCAATGAAAACTGGAAAGGATGTGATTTTAAATATCCGGGTTGGCTTAAAGAGTGATTGACCGTTTCATTATAATATGAAGATAACTGAACGAAATAACTTTCGCAGGCACAGAATACTCTTTGCAAGTGTTCTGTGCCTGTTTGGTGTATGCCTGTTGGCGCAGAAGCCGAATGGGCAGGCTCCGCAAAAGAAGCCTGAAGCAAAGAAAACCAAGGTAATCCTGATTCATGCCGACAAAGGATTGACCGATAAAACAAAGCGTCCGGATGTGCAGGTGTTGATCGGCTCGGTGAAATTGAAGCATGACAGTATGTATATGTATTGTGACAGTGCGTTGATTTACGAGAAGACAAACTCCGTGGAGGCTTTCAGCAATGTGCGCATGGAGCAAGGGGATACGTTGTTCATTTACGGGGATTACCTGTATTACGACGGAATGACGCAGTTGGCTCAACTTCGCGAGAATGTGAAGATGATCAATCGGAATACCACGTTGCTCACCGATAGTTTGAACTACGACCGCTTGTATAACCTGGGTTATTATTTCGAGGGAGGAACCTTGACGGACGAAGAGAATGTGCTTACTTCTGACTGGGGAGAATACAGTCCGGCAACGAAGTTGTCGGTATTCAACCACGATGTGAAGTTGGTCAATCCGAAGTTTACATTGATTTCAGACACCTTGAAATACAGTACGGCTACCAAAGTGGCTACCATTTTGGGACCTTCGGAAATCATCAGCGACCAGAATCATATCTTCTCGGAACGGGGTGTTTACAATACGACATCGGACCAAGCGGAATTGCTGGACCGTTCGGTGCTGACTAACGAAGGCAAGCGACTGACAGGCGACAGTTTGTTTTATGACCGGAAAGCGGGATATGGAGAGGCTTTCGATAACGTGGTCATGACCGATACGATAAACAAGAACATGCTGACCGGTGATTATTGTTTCTATAACGAACTTACCGATAGCGCTTTTGCAACCAAGCGGGCAGTAGCTATCGATTACTCGCAAGGCGACAGCCTGTATATGCATGCCGATACACTGATGTTGGTGACTTACTTCCTGAATACCGACTCCGTTTACCGCGAAATGCGGGCGTATCACAAGGTGCGGATGTTTCGCACCGATGTGCAGGGAGTATGCGACTCGCTGGTGTTCATCTCGAAAGATTCCTGTCTGTCGATGTACCGTGACCCTGTGCTCTGGAACGAGAAACAACAATTACTCGGTGAAGAGATCAAGATATACATGAACGATAGTACCATCGATTGGGCGCACATCATCAATCAGGCATTGACGGTGGAGATGAAGGATTCTCTTCACTATAACCAGGTGGCCGGCAAGGAGATGAAAGCATTCTTCGAAGGCGGTGAGATGCGGCGTGTGGAGGTGATTGCCAACCTGCAACTGAACTTCTACGTAGAAGAGAAAGACAGTACGCTGAGTGGCATGAACTATAGCGAAGGCAGTCTGCTGCACATGTTCCTGCGGGATAAGAAGATGGAAAAAGCTTTGATGATCGGTAAGTCGAACGGTATCTATTATTCCATAGGGGCTATTCCGCCCGATAAGTTAAGGCTACCCATGTTTGTATGGCTCGACTATATTCGTCCGCTGAATAAGGATGATATTTTTGACTGGAGGGGAAAGAAATCAGATCAGATACTGCGCAAAACAGAACGAAAGGTGATCAATACTCCTAAGAGAGACCTGATTAATATGAAGTAACATTACAGCTGAATGAGTGATATTATACATTTGTTGCCCGATTCGGTAGCCAATCAGATAGCTGCCGGCGAGGTAGTACAGCGTCCGGCATCTGTTATCAAGGAATTGGTGGAGAATGCGGTGGATGCTGAGGCCCGGAACATCCATGTGTTGGTGACCGATGCAGGGAAAACCAGTATACAAGTCATTGACGACGGCAAAGGCATGTCCGAAACGGATGCCCGTTTGTCGTTCGAACGGCATGCTACATCCAAGATACGGGAAACAAACGATCTGTTTGCCTTGCGTACCATGGGCTTCCGGGGCGAAGCATTGGCTTCGATCGCTGCCGTAGCACAGGTGGAACTCAAAACCCGCATGGAATCCGACGAACTGGGTACGAAGATTGTCATATCCGGTTCCAGGGTAGAAAGCCAGGAGGCTGTTTCCTGCGCCAAAGGAAGTAACTTTTCAGTAAAGAATCTCTTCTTCAATATACCTGCCCGCCGGAAGTTCCTGAAAGCCAACTCAACGGAGCTCAGTAACGTACTGACCGAGTTCGAACGCATCGCATTGGTGCATCCTGAGGTCTCTTTCTCGTTGTATAGCAACGATACCGAGGTGCTTAATCTCCCCGAGACGACTTTACGTCAACGTATTATGGGCGTTTTCGGTAAGAAGCTGAACCAGCAGTTGCTTACGGTGGAAGTAGATACTACCCTGGTGAAAGTCACCGGGTTTGTTGCCAAACCGGATACTGCCCGTAAGAAGGGAGCACATCAGTACTTCTTTGTGAACGGGCGTTACATGCGTCATCCGTATTTTCACAAGGCCGTGATGGAGGCGTACGAACAACTGATCCCGGCAGGAGATCAGATCTCTTATTTTATCTATTTTGAGATCGCTCCGGAGAGTATCGATGTCAATATCCATCCTACCAAAACAGAAATTAAGTTCGATAATGAACCGGCTATCTGGCAAATCCTGTCGGCTGCGGTGAAAGAGTCGCTTGGCAAATTTAACGCGGTACCTACTATTGATTTCGATACGGAGGATATGCCCGATATACCGGCTTTCGGCGAACGTTTGCCGACCGAGCCTCCGAAGGTGCATTACAATGCAGACTACAATCCGTTTAAAACATCCTCGGGCGGTGGAGCGTATTCGCGTCCGAAAGTGGATTGGGAGGATTTGTATGGAGGACTGGAGAAAGCAAGCAAGCTCAACCAGCCGGTTACTGCTCCCGAGCCGGATGATTTCTTTGCTACGGAAGCGAAACCTCAGTCCCATCAGTCGTCGTTGCTTTATCCGAACGATGCCGCCGTGGAACGTAGCGGACAACATTTACAGTTCAAAGGACGCTTTATCCTGACCTCCGTGAAGTCGGGCCTGATGCTGATCGATCAGCACCGGGCGCATATCCGGGTGCTTTACGACCGGTATATGGAGCAGATCAAGCAGAAACAAGGAATATCTCAAGGAGTGCTTTTCCCGGAGATACTGCAACTCCCTCCCTCGGAAGCAGCCATGCTTCAAAGTATTCTGCATGAGATGACGGCGGTTGGGTTCGAGTTGAACGACCTGGGGGGAAACAATTACGCCATCAACGGGGTGCCCGAAGGCATAGATGGGTTGAATCCTGTAGAACTGGTACGAAACATGGTGCATACAGCCATGGAGAAAGGGAACGATGTAAAAGATGAGGTACAACACATCCTGGCATTGACCTTGGCACGCGCAGCAGCGATCGTATATGGGCAAGTCCTGACCAATAGCGAAATGGTACGTTTGGTCGACAATCTCTTTGCTTGCTCGGCTCCCGGCTTTACTCCTGATGGAAAAACCGTACTCACAACCATTCGGGAGGACGATATTGACAAACTCTTCAAGTCCTAAGAGTAGTCTCTGGTAAGTGCGTTGCCGGTCGGTTGGCATGTATGGTCATCTTCTACCTGTACGATTTTGGAAAACATTCGTCACGTCGTCACGTTTTTTGAGTCAAAATTTTGATAATCAAATAAATATCCCGTGCTGGATCCCTGATTTATTCGTCACGGATCCAGCACGATTTATTTTATTCGTCACGCTTGTTTCTCCTTTCCGCCTCAATCTCTCAGCCTGTTTCAAAGTCATAAACAATCAGTTTCACGAGATGAAACACCTTGTTTCTCGGTGTGGCACAGTCTGTTTCACGGTGTGATACACAGTGTGCCACACCGAGAAACAGGCTGTGCCACTCCGTGAAACTCTCTGTGCCACGGCATGCTACATTCTGTTTCAACCGTCGAAACAGTTTGAACTGACTGACTTGTACTGAAAATGGTTGTCTGTTTCGCACTGATAACCCCAAATACTGACTTGTAGCATAGAATTCCCTCTTGCGATTGTACGGAAAACATACCTGATTTTTTTAAAAATACATTTTTTCAGAACCTTTTAGTGCGAGGTGTGTTATTATTCCAGTTCAAATAGAATGATTTAATAAACACTTAACTGCTTAAGGTATATGAAGAAATTTTTAATGTTGCTGGCTTTGGCCGGCGTAGCGTCAGCTTCGATGGCGCAGACAGGCGGCTATGAGGAAATCAGGACGCCGGATAAGTATCGGGTACTGACTAACCATTTTGGCGATAACTGGTTCTTTTCATTGGGAGGCGGAGCCTCTGTTTTGTTTGGTGAGGGCGATGTGGCCGGCAGCTTCGGCGATCGGATCAGTCCTACATTAAATGTTGCCGTAGGTAAGTGGTTTACTCCCGGATTGGGACTACGTTTGCAATACAGCGGACTGCAAGCCAAAGGATTTACGTACGATGTCAATGCCGACTATATTAAAGGCGGACAGAACCCCGGAGGATACTACGAACAGAAGTTCGATTACATGAACCTGCACGGCGATGTGCTGTTCAACCTGAGTGCCATGTTCGGTGGTTACAACTCCAAGCGCGTCTATGAGATTATCCCTTATCTGGGTTCAGGTTTTACCCATAGTTATACCTCTCCTCACCGTCAATCGATGTCGCTGAACGCGGGTATTATCAACCGTTTCCGTTTGGGTAGCGGAGTGGATTTGAACCTCGAACTGGCTGCTGTTGGTCTGGAAGACAAGTTTGACAGCGAGTTGGATGGAAAATCCGGTTATGATGCATTGGGTAGTGTGACCTTGGGAATTACCTATAAGTTCCCGAAACGAGGATTCAAACGCCCGGCACCGCAACTGATTTCCGAATCCGAATTGGTAGAAATGCGTTTGGCTATGGCTGAACTGGCCGGAGCGAATGCCGAATTGGCTGAAGCGCTTGCCCGCAAACAAGCCCAGCTGGATGTAGAACGGGTACGTGAAGCCGTTGTAGAAGGGGTGGCAGCCGAAGAGGCTTCAATTATTGTGCCGCGTACGGTGTTCTTCCCGATCGGGTCTTCTACATTGTCGCCGCGCGAAGAGATGAACCTGAAATATCTGGGCGAACGCATGAAAGCATTCCCCGATACGCAATACGTCATTTATGGATATGCTGACTCTGCAACCGGATCGGCTGCTCACAACCAGAAGTTGAGCCAGAAACGTGCTCAGGCTGTGGTCGATTACCTGGTCAAGAAACATGGTATAAGTGCCAGCCGTTTGACAGCGCAAGGTGTCGGTGGAGTCGATCAGTTTGGCAACCCTGCTTACCTGAACCGGGTAGTTATTGTGGAGTCTGACCTTTAGACTTGTCGGTACTCTTTAATAAGCCGGAGACTTTCGAATAAGAAAGAGTTGCGGACTTGTTTGGAAAACGATATAAAAATAAAAACGCCTCCTTGTCGTTTCCGGCAGGGAGGCAGTTTTGTTTTTATAGGTTTCCTTTTGGGGACGAGTGGAAAGGGCGTATACGCGGCACTCGATTTAGAATGTACGGAATCCGATGATCTCGCGTACTTCTTTCAGGGTTTTGGCTGCGCTGGCCTGTGCTTTCTCGGCACCCTGGCGGGCTACCTTATCCAGCAAGTCGGTGTTAGCCGAGTATTCGCGGATGCGTTCCAGTATCGGAGCGTTGAAAGCAGCGATGTCTACAGCCAGTTGTTTCTTCAGGTCGCCGTACCGAATGGAGCAGTCGTTCCACTTTTCGTTGAAGTAGTCGTACGTTTCCTTCGTCGAAACGATGTCGAGGAACGTGAAGAGGTTCTGTATCACTTCCGGTTTCTCGCTGTTGGGGGCCGTCGGACCCTGGTCGGTTACGGCTTTCATCACCTTCTTACGGATGGTTTCGGCGTCGTCCATCAGGTAGATGCAGTTGCCTTCCGACTTACCCATCTTGCCCGATCCGTCCAGTCCGGGAATCTTCACCGCTTTGGAAGCCAGGGAGAACGAAGCAGGTTCGGGGAATAATTCCACCCCGTATATCGTATTGAAGCGGCGGGCAAATTTACGCGCCATCTCCATGTTTTGTTCCTGATCTTTGCCCACAGGTACCTTCACCGCCTTGTGTATGATGATGTCTGCGGCCATCAGTGTGGGGTAAGTCAGCAGTCCGGCGTTCACGTTGTCCGGTTGCTGGCGCGCCTTGTCTTTGAACGAGGTGGTACGTTCCAGCTCGCCCAGGTAGGCATTCATATTCAGGTAAAGGTAGAGTTCGAGTACTTCCTTTACATCACTTTGTACATAGATGGTGGCTTTCTCGGGATCGAGACCGCAAGCCAGGTATTCGGCCAGGATGGTGCGTGCGCTGTTGATGATGTCGCCCGGTTTGGGATGTGTAGTCAGCGAGTGCCAGTCGGCAATAAAGAAATAGCAATTATATTCGTTCTGCATTTGCAGAAAACTCTTTACGGCTCCAAAATAGTTGCCCAGATGCAGGTTACCTGTAGGGCGAATTCCACTTACAACTGTTTCCATGAGGTCATCGAAATTTATTAATTTCGTGCAAAACTACACAAAAAGATTGGATAATCTTTGTTATGTGCGAAATAAGTCGTTTCTTTGCACAAATTTTGAAAACAAGCATGAGTCAACAGAAAGTCAGAAGCAATCATTTCTTACATTCGGATGCATTTCATCCGGAATCTGCGGGTTTCTTTTCTCTTTCCAAAAACAGTTGTCCGGCTTTTTGGTGATGCGTTAATCCTTTTATACGGATGGCGCATTTTTTTTATATACGTATTCAATCAAACTTAAAATAACTAACAGAAGAATGGAAAAGAATTTGAAAAAGGTTCTTGTCTTGGGCTCGGGTGCGCTCAAGATCGGTCAGGCCGGGGAGTTCGACTACTCCGGTTCGCAGGCACTGAAAGCCTTGAGAGAAGAGGGAATCAGTTCGGTATTGGTCAATCCGAATATTGCGACTATTCAGACTTCCGAAGGAATTGCCGACAAGGTATATTTCCTTCCCGTCACTACGTATTTCGTGGAAGAAATCATCAAGAAGGAACGTCCGGACGGTATTCTGCTGGCTTTCGGCGGACAAACGGCGCTAAACTGTGGTGCGGAACTCTATACAGAGGGTATTCTGGAGAAATATGGCGTGAAAGTGCTCGGTACTTCTGTTGACGCAATCATGTACACCGAAGACCGCGACTTGTTCGTGAAGAAACTGAACGAGATCGATATGAAGACTCCGGTGAGTCAGGCGGTAGAAACGATGGAAGATGCGCTGGCGGCTGCCGAACGCATTGGTTTCCCGGTAATGGTTCGTTCGGCTTATGCGTTGGGCGGACTCGGAAGCGGTATCTGTCCGGATAAGGAAGCTTTCCTGAAACTGGCCGAGAGTGCTTTCGCTTTCTCCAAACAAATCTTGGTGGAGGAGTCGCTCAAGGGTTGGAAAGAAATTGAATTCGAGGTGATTCGTGACGCGAACGACCATTGTTTCACGGTAGCCAGCATGGAAAACTTCGACCCGCTGGGTATTCATACCGGCGAATCGATCGTGGTAGCACCTACCTGTTCGCTCGACGACAAAGAATTGACGATGCTGAAAGAGTTGTCGGTGAAGTGCATCCGTCACCTGGGTATCGTGGGCGAATGTAACATTCAGTACGCCTTCAACTCGGTTACGGACGATTACCGTGTGATCGAGGTGAATGCCCGTCTGAGCCGTTCATCGGCCCTGGCTTCGAAAGCAACCGGTTATCCGTTGGCATTCGTGGCTGCTAAGGTAGCGCTCGGTTATACCCTCGACCAGATTGGCGAAATGGGCACAACGAACTCGGCTTACGTGGCTCCGCAACTGGATTACTACATCTGTAAGATTCCTCGTTGGGACTTGACAAAGTTTGTCGGCGTATCGCGTGAGATCGGTTCGAGTATGAAGTCGGTAGGTGAGATCATGTCCATCGGCCGCTCGTTCGAAGAAATCATTCAGAAAGGTTTGCGTATGATCGGTCAAGGGATGCATGGTTTTGTAGGAAACGATGATGTACATTTCGATGATCTGGACAAGGAACTTTCCTGTCCCACTGACCTGCGCGTGTTTGCCATTGCACAGGCTCTGGAGAGTGGATACAGCATCGACCGCATCTTCGACCTGACAAAGATCGATCCCTGGTTCCTCGGCAAACTGAAGAATATTGTAGACTACAAGGCAAAACTTGCCTCTTATGATAAAGTAGAAGAAATTCCGGCCGATGTGCTGCGTCAGGCGAAGGTGTTGGGATTCTCCGACTTCCAGATTGCCCGCTTCGTGCTCAATCCGCAAGGAAACATGGAGAAGGAAAACCTGGGCGTACGTGCTTACCGCAAGTCATTGGGCATTGTTCCGGCTGTGAAGCGTATCAATACCGTGGCTTCGGAACATCCGGAACTGACCAACTACCTGTACATGACGTATGCCACAGAGGGATACGATGTGAATTACTACAAGAACGAGAAATCGGTAGTGGTGCTCGGATCGGGCGCTTACCGCATCGGTAGCTCGGTAGAGTTCGACTGGTGTTCGGTAAATGCCGTGCAGACTGCCCGTAAGTTGGGCTATAAGTCGATCATGATCAACTACAATCCCGAAACCGTTTCGACGGATTATGATATGTGCGACCGTTTGTACTTCGACGAGCTCTCGTTCGAACGTGTGCTCGACGTGATCGACCTGGAACAACCGCGCGGTGTGATCGTGTCGGTGGGTGGACAGATTCCGAACAACCTGGCCATGAAGCTGTACCGTCAGTCGGTACCTGTGTTGGGAACATCTCCGCTCTCTATCGACCGTGCTGAAAACCGTAACAAGTTCTCGGCCATGCTCGACCAGTTGGGCATTGACCAGCCGGCCTGGCAGGAACTGACCAGTCTGGAAGACGTCAAAGGTTTCGTCGACAAGGTAGGCTATCCGGTGCTCGTGCGTCCGTCGTACGTGCTCTCTGGTGCGGCCATGAACGTTTGCTACGATGACGAAGAGTTGGAAAACTTCCTGAGAATGGCTGCCGAGGTATCGAAAGAGTTTCCTGTGGTAATCTCACAATTCCTCGAAAACACCAAAGAAATAGAGTTCGACGCAGTCGCTCAGAACGGTGAAGTGGTGGAATATGCCATCTCCGAGCACGTAGAGTTTGCCGGCGTACACTCCGGTGACGCTACGCTGGTGTTCCCGGCGCAGAAGATCTACTTCGCAACGGCTCGCCGCATCAAGAAGATCAGTCGCCAGATTGCCAAAGAACTGAACATCTCCGGACCGTTCAACATCCAGTTCCTGGCCCGCAACAACGAGGTGAAGGTGATCGAGTGTAACCTCCGTGCATCGCGTAGCTTCCCGTTCGTGTCGAAAGTACTGAAGCGCAACTTCATCGAAACGGCTACCCGCATCATGCTCGATGCTCCGTACAGCCGTCCCGACAAGTCGGCCTTCGATATCGACTGGATCGGCATCAAAGCTTCTCAGTTCTCTTTCTCCCGTCTGCATAAGGCCGACCCGGTACTGGGTGTAGACATGGCATCGACAGGTGAAGTAGGATGTATCGGCGATGATTTCTCCGAAGCCCTGCTGAGCGCCATGATTGCTACCGGATTCAACATCCCGGCAACCAGCAAGGGCGTGATGTTCTCTTCGGGTGCCATGAAGTCGAAAGTCGATTTGCTCGAAGCCAGCCGCATGTTGTCTGCTAAGGGGTATCCTATTTATGCCACCGCCGGAACGGCTGCTTTCCTCAATGCGCACGGCATTCAGGCTGAGGCAGTGTACTGGCCCGACGAAAAACCGGATGCGGAGAACAATGTGATGCAGATGATCGCTGATCATAAGTTCGACCTGATTGTGAACATCCCGAAGAACCACACGAAGCGCGAGTTGACCAACGGTTATCGCATTCGTCGCGGGGCTATCGACCACAACATTCCGTTGATTACCAATGCCCGCCTGGCCGGAGCGTTCATCGAAGCGTTCTGTGAGTTGCAGGAAGGCGATATACAGATCAAGAGCTGGCAGGAATATAAATAGTTTGCAGCTAAGCAAAAGAAAAAGGGAGGCGATGTGCTTCCCTTTTTTTGTGGGGTGCTTTCTTTAAAAGGTACGGGTCGAAGGTTTTAAACCAACGACCCGTACCTTTTAAAGATTCGCCCCGTTGGTTTTAAACCTTCGGGGTATTCCTGCTGGAATATGTGTAAGTAGAGTGCTCTAATATGTAAATCCTACACTTCCTCCGAAGGATGTTAGCTTGTCTTTTACTTGTTTTCGATACTGATACAATCCTTGTATCTGGAGACTGTGTTTTTTCAGGCCGACTACCAATCCGGCACCGACGTAGAAACCCGGATAATTCTGAAGTATGCGGGTGTTGATCTCTTTTGCTGTTTCTGTGGTAGTCTGGGACTGAGTTGTCAGGGTAGTCCATGTACCCTCGGCTTTCCATATGCGCGAGTAAGAGAGTCCTCCTGTCAGTATGGGGTACACCTTGGCGTCAAATAGTTTCATCCGCACTCCTGCGCGTATATCGGTAATCAAGGTGTTCAACTGTAGGCATGCTTTTGTGTACTCGTTCCTTTTTAGATGCCTTTCTCCATTAAACTTGCTAAAATCGGCCTCAATCTGAAAGCTGAATGCGGATCCCATACGCGGTATTGAAATATTGGTACCCAGGGTAATAACGGGCGATTGGGAACTTAATTTTATTTGGGGGATGTTCCAGTAAAAATCCATGCCTATCGAGTTCAGCTCGTGCATGCGTATTCCGGCGGCAACTGTAAATCCGAACTGTAAGAAATGCTTGTCGGTCTTGTTCTCGAACTCAATGCATTGTTCGCCCGTTTTGCATGTCTCGTAGTGGTATTCTTTGGTGATTTTGCTTAGATTGTCCTTGGTGAAGCTTAGCTTAGGTATTTGGTTGGTAACCTTTTTGCTGTCCTGGAACATCCAAGTCATAACTCCGACATATTGCTTGCTTGAGCGAAGACTCATTTGACCGGATTGGGCGGTGAATTGCTGGGTGTCGTCTGTGGCTTCAATCATCTGTCCTTCTTCATTCTCGAAGAAGAAGTGGTCGATATTATCCCTGTAGTAGTACAGGTTAATAATGCCTTTGATAAGATATTCCAGAAACAATGTTTTGGAGTCGTCGTTAATTACTACTTTTCGGGTGACGTAGAACTTACCATCGTCCGAGAAGCGGTACGCATAAATATCTCCTGGCGTGTACGATTCTTTCTGGGTACTCCCTGCTGGATAGAAATCGCAGACTGTGGCATTTCGTTCGGCTACCCGGAAATCGATTTGCCCTTGAACGGTGTCGTTCAGGTTTGTAATGATGTATCCGGGACGTAGATTAACCTGTGCTCCGGCGGTTGTAGCGACGAGCAAAAGCAGAAGAATGTAATGGTGTCTTTTCATGGCAGTGTAGTTGAGTTTATATTGATAACAATTGCCAAATATATAAAAAAAAACGAATAATCAATAATGCGGTAATGTATTTTCTCCTGATAGGAGTCTTGTTTAGAAGGTACGGGTCGAAGGTTTAAAACCAACGACCCGTACCTTTTAAAGATTCGCCCCGTTGGTTTTAAACCTTCGGGGTATTCTTGCTGGAATATGTGCAAGTAGAGTGTTTCTAATATGTAAATCCTACACTTCCTCCGAAGGACATTAGCTTGTCTTCTACTTGCTTTCTATACTGATAGAGTCCTTGTATCTGGAGACTGTGTTTTTTCAGGCCGACTACCAATCCGGCGCCGACGTAGAAACCCGGATAATTTTGGTTTATTTGGGTATCGATCTCTTTTTCTGTTGCTGCGTTAGTCTGGGCAAAAGCTGTCCAGGTGGCCTCGCTTTTCCATATGTGCGAGTAGGAGATTCCTCCTATCAGTATAGGATACACCTTGGCGTTAAATAGTTTTGCCCTCACTCCTGCACGTACATCGGTAATCAGGGTGTTCAGATGCAGGGATGACTTCGTATATTCGTTTTGCTTGACATTTCTTTCTCCATCAAACTTGCTAAAATCGGCTTCTATTTGAAAGCTGAATGTGGGGCCCATACGTGGTATCGATATATTGGTGCCCAGAGTAATAACGGGCGATGGTGCGCTTGATTTTATTTTAGGAATGCCCCAGTAATATTCCATGCCTGCCGAATGAAGTTCGTGTATGCGTACTCCGGCGGCAACTGTAAATGCGAACTGTAAGAAATGCTTGTCGGACTTGTTCTCGAACTCGATACATTGCTCGCCCGTTTCGCATGTCTCGTAATGATATTCTTTGGTGATTTTGCTTAGATTGTCCTTGGTGAGTCTTAACTTGGGTATTTGGTTAGTAACCTTTTCACTGCCCTGGAACATCCAAGTCATAACTCCGACATACTGCTTGTTTGAGCGAAGACTCGTTTGACCGGATTGGGTGGTGACTTGTCGGACACTCTCTGTAGCCTCAATCATCTGTCCTTCTTCATTCTCGAAAAAAAAGTGGTCAACGTTGGCGTTTCCCCTGTAGTAGTAGAGGCTCACAACACCTTTAATGAGGTATTCTAGGAACAAGGTCTTGGGGATATCATCAATTACGACTCTCCGGGTGACGTAAAACTTGCCATCGTCTGAGAAGCGGTACGCATAAATATCTCCCGGTGTGTACGATTCTTTCTGGGTACTTCCTGCTGGGTAGAAATCGCAGACTGTGGCATTTCGTTCGGCTACCCGGAAATCGATCTGCCCTTGAACGGTGTCGTTCAGGTTTGTAATGATGTATCCGGGGCGTAGATTAACCTGTGCTCCGGCGGTAGTAGCTATGAGTAAAAGCAGGAGAATGTAATGGTGTCTTTTCATGGCAGTGTAGATAAAATGTGTTTCTTGAGTTTATATTGATAACAATTGCCAAATATATAGAAAAATGATGAATAATCAATAGTGGTGTAATATATTTTCTCCTGATAGGATGTTGTTTAGAAGCAAAGAAGCTGCTCGGAATGAATTAGAATTGTTTGGGTTTTGTTCATCTTATTCTAATTGGTTTTACTTTTGTTGTTTCGCATACGGATTTCCATTAATTTTGTCCATAATTAATAGACACCGTAGTATGCTTGTACTCTTATCTTGTGCAAAAACCATGAGTTTTGCTTCCAAAGTGAAAATACCCTTGTGCTCAGAACCCCGTTTCCTTACAGAAGCTTCCGGCATTGCTTTGCAGATGTCGCAGTTTAACGTAGAGCAATTGGAACAGCGGTTGCGTGTCAACCAGCAGATAGCGGTGGAGAATTACAAACGGTATCAGGATTTTCATTCCGATACTGTGCCTCAGCTTCCGGCTTTGCTCGCCTATGCAGGCATTGTTTTCAAACGTTTGAATCCGAAAGACTTTTCTGCGGAAGACTTTTTATATGCGCAGGATCATCTGCGATTGACTTCTTTTTGTTACGGTTTGCTTCGCCCGTTGGACGTAATTCGTCCTTACCGGTTGGAAGGTGACATGCAACTGCCAGAACCTGGCGGACAAACGATGTTTGCCTATTGGCGCGAACGATTGACCGATCGGTTTATTGAGGATATTTGTTCTGCCGGGGGCGTACTATGCAATCTGGCCAGTGAAGAGATGAAAGGTTTGTTCGATTGGGCCCGGGTGGAACGGGAGGTAACAGTGGTGACGCCCGAGTTCCATACCTGGAAGAATGGGAAATTGGCCACAGTGGTTGTATATACCAAAATGGCGCGTGGCGAAATGACTCGCTTTATCTTGAAGAACCGCATCGACAGCGTTGAGGCTCTTAAGGCCTTTGTCTGGGAAGGTTTTGAGTGGAACGAACAGCGGTCGGATGCAAGGCGCCTGGTTTTTATAAATGGATAGATATAGCGGTTTGGAAAGGCTTTTGAGGCATCATTAATGAATCTTTGAATAAAAAACTTGCCCCAAATATGAAAAAAATATATCAAATGTTTGGAGGTATGAAAAAATACCGTACCTTTGCATCGCTTTTGAAACGGAAGTGTACGGGCGATTAGCTCAGCTGGTTCAGAGCATCTGGTTTACACCCAGAGGGTCGGCGGTTCGAACCCGTCATCGCCCACGAAAAGTAACCGACACTTCCTAAAACAAAAGGGCGATTAGCTCAGCTGGTTCAGAGCATCTGGTTTACACCCAGAGGGTCGGCGGTTCGAACCCGTCATCGCCCACGAAATTTAGCCGCTTTTTAGCGGCTTTTTTTATGTTCGCCCAGCAAGGCTCTCAATAGCTTGGAATCTTTTCAATTACCAATATATTTCCATCCCTGTCATGGTAGGTACAAACCATTTTCTCCATATCAACCACCCATTTTTCTACTCCGGCTTCGGTGGCCTGCCTGCAAAAAGTAGGGTAGTCAGTTAATCCTTGCTGGTGAATTCTCAGTGCATGTTCCAGTTGCTGTTTATTACCATTTGACTCAACTTTCAGCAAAGGGTATTGGACATCGGAATTAAGCGTGAAGTTGTTTTTACCCAGATAGGATGTACGGCCATTGTCTACATGGATGGTGTAATTCAATACACCCAGTCGTCTTAACTCTTGTATATAGCGGGGAAAGTCGGCCCCACTCTTAACGTTGGCATGAATAGCCTGGATTTGTTCTATGGTAAACATAATTCTAAATTGATTTAGGTGTCCGATGAAACAAATTCCGGAGTAAATAGTTCAGCCGTTTTTTCTTGCTTGCGTTGTGCGGGATGAACAGAAAAGAGTATCTTTGTGTCAAATAAAATACAACATAATTAGTTTAAAGATTTATAGGATGGGATCAGGTTTAATTCTTGTTTTTTTGCTGTTGTGTTTGGTGCTGGTTTTTTATGTTATCAAGTCTCTTAACGGTGCCGCCCCGGTTCGCAAAGAAACAGATCATTTGTATCGGTATGGCTTGCAGATTTATGTGGATATGCATAAAATGAAGAAGCTGAATAGAACCATCTCTGTCGATGATTCGTATGTCGGATTACTGAGTGGTTACTATCAAACATTGATTACATTGATGTTGAAGTTGGGCGATAAGGGAAAGTCTTACCAGGGTAATGCGCAGTCTAAAGATTGGCACGTGAAACGAATCTGTGTAGGGGGAGTGGATGTCAGACGTGTCCCGCCGGAAGAAGGGAAGGCATTGCTGAAGGCATCTCTGGATCTCCTGAAATTCAGGAGTTTTCGTGTAGAATGGATAGAAGGGTGCGGCGGTGTTTGGAATGTGAAAGGATTTAATGATAGCAATGATTTGGGCTCCATCGATATAGTCAATATCTATTTGTCGGAAGCTAAACCCACTCAAATACCTGAAAATAATACGGGCAGAAACCTGAAAGGAGGTGTTGCGCCTTCTGATAAACAATTGTATTCCGGTAGCCAGCCGGGTGTGGCTCAGGTAGATCGGACGGAGCGGGTAGCTATGTTGTTGAGACCCGGTCCTGAAGTGATAGCCAAGCTTGTCTGTGCTTTGCAGGAGCATATTCGTCGGCGGGAGGCCAATGCTGCTTTCGCTGAAATTCAAGATTCTTCTTTAGATACCAGTGGCGTTAGGGAATTGCAGGAAGTGGTTGCAGAGATATCACCGAATGAGGATGAAAATATCAATATGGACAAACCGGATAGTGTTTCTGAACAGGTAGTGGAAGAGGAGATAGTTATGCCTTTGAGAGCAGGTTCTGAGTTGGCTATCAATCTTGTCAGTACTTTACAGGAACATATTGAGCAGCGGGAGGTTAATGCTGCTTCCGCTGAAAATCAGTGCCCTCCTTCGGATATCAGTGATAACAGGGAGCTGCAGGAGGTCGTTGCAGAAGTGGCAACGGAAAAGAGTGGAAATATCTGTGTGAATCTATTGGATAGCTCTTCTGAGTTGGTAGTGTCGATTCCTGCTATTTCGGTATTCGAAGCTATTAAGATAATGGATGAGCGAAAGAAGCGAGGGTATTACACTGGTTTGGATGATATGAAGAAACGGCTGGATATAGATCCTGTGCGTTTGGATCAGTTTTCTGAGTATTTTTGTTTCTCTCTTCCTTAATCACAGAAACGCAGCCAGAATGAACAACCAAGATTCTCTCATTGTTTTGTAGAGACCTAAAATATGTAACCGCCTCCCAAGGCTCAGGCCTTCCTCTCTCCTTTATTACAAAAGATAAATCTAAACCCCAAAATCAACAGTTAATGGAAAAGAAACAAAAGATGAAAATTCACAGCATTCGCAACGAAGCTGAATTGAAAAAAAACGGATATCATCCTAAACCCGAACCGTGGGAAGATGGTATGCGCACCTCGGGTGACAAAGGTACCTACGAATGGTGGTATACCGATGGACACCTTGAAGATGGCTCTACAGTGGTAGTCGTCTTCTACACCAAGCCGCTGGCCGAAATCGACAAACCTCTCTACCCTGAAGTGGAGATCGACTACACAGCAGCCGACGGCTCTCAATACAATCGTATTTTCAAGTTTCCTGCCGAAGACTTCCACGCGTCTAAAGATAAATGTGACGTCAGGATAGGTAAAAACTATTTTCGTGGTAATCTGAAGGAGTACGAGATCTTCTTTGAAGATGAAAAAGAAGGCGTTCGCGTTCACCTGAAGATCACCCGCCAGACCGAATCATGGCGACCCGGTAACGGATTTAACTACTACGGTGATACCGGTAAGTATGTAGGTTGGGTGGTGGCAGTTCCTCAAGGTAGGGTAGAAGCCGATTGTACTATCAACGGTAAGACTGTTTCCACCAAAGGATCGGCCTACCACGATCACAACTGGGGCAATGCTGCCATGCAGGAACTGATCAACCATTGGTACTGGTCGCGTGCCGAAATCGGCCCATATACGGCTATCAATGCTTATCTTTGTTCGCCGGCCGCCTATGATCTGGCAGAGTGGGGCAATGTATTACTTGCTAAAGACGGAAAGATGCTGATGGACAATCCCGATTGCCAGACTTTCTTCCGAAGTACGCCTCATGTGCAACCTGTTACTGGAAAATTGGTGAGCGATGTCGTCAAATTCTTCTATGACGATCAAGGCAACGGTTTTGAACTTACTCTCACCAAGGATCACAACATCCTGAATCAGGAGATGATCGAGAATAAATTTGTACGCGCCCTAGGACGGATGCAGGGTATTGACATCGGATATCACCGCATGGTTGGTAAAGCTGAGCTCAAGATTATTGAGAACGGTGTAGTGAAAGAAACACTCGAAAACGATGCCGCCGTGTGGGAGATGATGTCGTTTGCTGCACCCGAATAGGTTTAACTTCTCCGGTGCTTTACTGAAAAAACAACCCCCGTTGCCTAAAAGAAATGATCTTTTTAGGCAACGGGGGTTAGTTTTTCAGTAAAGCACCAGAGGATGCGCATAGACATTTATAGGATAAACAGTCGTTTCGTCGCTTTTGGAACAATAGTATAAATGAATGGGATTATTCTGATAAGGTAAATGGATGGGTTGACGTAGTTTTGTGTCGTGAAATGAATCATTAAATTTAATAGTATGAAAAGATTTTCAATAGGTGTTTATATATGTTTGTTTCTGTTGGCGGGTAATCTTCAGGCGAAGATTCCCGTCGGACAGAAAATCCGTCTGACCGAAAACTGGATGTTTGCTGCTCACGATCTGGGTGGTATCTGGGAAGCGGTACGACCTGTCAAACCGGGTAATCCCGAAGACATGATCGCCTGGAAGGCAGTTACATTGCCTCATTGCTTCAATGCTGAAGATGCTGTTGACCCCGATGTGAAATATTATCAGGGAGCAGGCTGGTACAAGACCCTGCTCGATATACAAACACCATATCCCCAAGGGCGGATCATGTTGGAGTTCGAAGGAGCCGGACAACGTACGGAGGTGTATGTCTACACAACCAAAGTCGGCAGCCATGTTGGGGGATATGACAGTTGGAATGTCGATATCACCGAAGCAGTGGCCGCTTTCCGTAATCATCCCGATGCTGCCCGCTTCGAAGGAAAGGTTCCGTTGATTGTCCGTTGCGACAATATCCGCGATCTCGAAACAATTCCTTCGGACTTATCCGACTTCAACCTGTATGGCGGTATTTACCGCTATCTTAACTTGGTTTATCTGCCCGAGTTGTCGGTCGAAGCGCTAAAGATAGAACCGGTACTCGATAAATCATTAAAGAAAGGAACGTTGAAAATCACTTCTTCATTCTATAACTGTTCGGATGTCCGCTCAGCCGATGTGCTGGTTACGGTAATAGATGCGCAAGGCAAAGTGGCATATGCCAGGCAATGGGAAGGGGTTACTCCTTTGGGTGAACTCTGTTTGCTCGATGTTCCGGTAGATAAACCTCAGGTTTGGGACACCGAACATCCGCGACTCTATACCTGTGAGGTGACGGTCCGTGCCAATGGGCATGAAAGTACAGCCACCGAACGGTTTGGGTTCCGGCATTTTGAGTTCATCGAAAAAGGGCCCTTCCATCTCAACGGCAAGCGTTTGTTGCTTCGGGGTACCCACCGCCACGAGGATCATGCCGGAGTTGCTGCTGCCATGACCGAAGAACAGATGATAACTGAAATGAAAATGATGAAAGAGATGGGGGTTAACTTCATCCGTTTGGGACACTACCAGCAGTCGGAAATTATTCTTAACCTGTGTGATGAACTGGGTATTCTTGTCTGGGAAGAAATTCCTTGGTGTCGCGGCGGAGTCGGTGGAGAAGCCTACCGGACGCAAGCCAAACGGATGCTTACGAATATGATTGTGCAGCACTATAACCACCCGTCAATCATTATCTGGGGGCTTGGCAATGAGAACGACTGGCCGAACGACTTCAGTACTTTCGAGCAATCGGAGATCCGCGCCTTTATGAGTGAGCTGAACGTATTGTCACACCGGTTGGATAATACCCGCCGGACAGCCATTCGTCGTTGCGACTTTTGTAGCGATATAGTCGATGTCTACTCGCCTTCTATCTGGGCGGGCTGGTACCGGGGAGAATTTACTCAGTATGCCGAGTTCTACCAACAATACAAGAATAAGGTGAAACACTTCCTGCATGTGGAATGGGGAGGCGACAGTCATCCGGGTCGCCACGTGGAGGAAGTACATCCGACGAAGAACGACTGGTCGGAAACATACATCGTTAAACTGATCGACTGGCATCTGAAAGAGCAAGAAAATATGCCTTGGCTGACGGGGGCTGCCTACTGGCCTTTCAAAGATTTCTCCACCCCGGTGCGTCCGGAGAACCCGGTGCCGTTTGTCAACCAGAAAGGGGTGGTGGAACGCGATTTTACCAAGAAAGAGAGTTACTATGTGTTTCAGTCTTACTGGACCACTCAACCGATGGTGTATATTTACGGGCACAACCGCCCGGTTCGTTGGGGCGAAGCGGGAGAACAGAAAGAAATATTGGTGTACTCTAACTGCCCGGCGGTGGAATTGTTTGTCAACGGTGTTAGCCAAGGGGTGAAGAAACGCAATAGTCAGGATTTTCCAGCGGCCGGTTTGCATTGGGAGGCTGTTTTCAAGGAAGGGGTTAATATAGTGAAAGCTGTCGTTCCGGGCGTGAGATCATCTGCTGGGAAAACTGCCGTTCCCCATACCCAACCATTGGTGGATGAAATATCATTCGAGTACCAAACGCAGAAATGGGGTAAACCTGCTCGTCTGCAAGTAACGACAGCGCCCGCTTCGAAAGGAAGAACTGTGGTGCATGTACAATTGGTTGATGATAAAGGTATTCGTTGCCTCGATGCTGCTGACTTTATTTCATTCGAACTGGCCGGTGATGGCAGGCTGATACAGAATCAGGGGACAGCGCGGGCGTCACGCAAAGTGCAGGCAGCCAATGGTAGGGCACAAATTACCGTTGACGAACAGGAAGGAGAATCGGTGTTGGCTGTGAAAGCAGAAGGTATTCCTACCGTGTTTGTAGCGATAAAGAAATAGGAAACTTCCTTGCAGATAAACCTGGACTACCTGATGATTAAACAGGTTAAAACGTAACGACCTATTACGAAGATCCGCTTCTCGCTTATTCTTAAACCCAGCCTCTGTGGCGAATTGACTGCGGACTTCAATATATAACTCTTTAAATATATATTCTATGAAAAGTTTTAAGATGAAAGTAAATGTTTTTATTCCTTTGACTGCATACTGCCTTTTATTGCATGCAGCTTGTACTCAGGACAGTTCGGATGAAGTTCTGACTCCCATTCCATCGCCCACCGGCTATCAGCTTCGCGGAAGTATGCAGGCGGATGCTACGCTGGTGGGGAAAGATTTTACTGCCATTCACCAATACATGCGTACCAAGGGATGGGATTATTCCGAACATCCCAACTCGTCGGACAAGGACCACAACGTAGGCAACCATTGCGAGGTGGTATATGACGAAGCGCTGAAACAATATGCTTTTAAATTTATCAGTCACGCCAGTGCAGAGGCATTAGATGGCGATCGCGGAAATATAGTCGACCGTCAACGGAATGAAATGAAGACACAGACCTCTTCGCAATGGGCTCATCTCAACGGCAATTGGAACGAATGGCAGATGTTACAATGGAAATTCAAAATACCCAAAGGCTTTCGTCCTTCGTCCAGTTTTTGTCACATCCACCAGTTGAAGGCTCAGGAGGGGAATACCGACCTTCCGCTCATCACCATTACGCTTCGTGCCAATGCCGATGGCAGTAACCGGAGGCTGCAAGTTATCCATACCGGAGATGCGGATGCAAGTACCCAAGGGATATTGATTGACCGTGTCTCTCTGAGTGATTTTGAGGACGAATGGGTGCTGGCGGAAACAGAGATGCATTATACCCGCAACGGTAGTTTCCGGATCAAGATCACCCGGGTACGCGATGGGAAGGAACTCGTCAACCAACGTTTCGAGGATGTCGATCTGTTCCGGACGGGGGCTACCAACATTCGTAGCAAGTTTGGCATTTACCGTAGTTATGGCCGGAAAATGGCGAATCCGAGCGATCGTCCGAATAATGGTATTAAAGATGAGGCATTGCTTCTGGCTGATTTTTATGTGTACGAGAAGATTTAGTAACATATGCTTGTGCTATTGCCCGGATTAAAATAATTCGGGACAAATACAAAGTTTCAAATTGAAACAAATTACGTCCTGCTTCTTTCTATTTGACTTTTTTCTCTCATGTAATCGATTATAATATCATAATGTGCTTGTGTTGTTTGTTTTTGTGTTCATATTGTTTTTGATGTTTTGTATTTAATATCAAAAAGATAGTTATTTTTGCAGAAAAATTACATTGTGATACATCAAATAACGTTTTGATGTGTTTTTTGTAATATCGATTTGTTGAACTAAACGCAAGAGCAAATGAAAAAGAGATGGATTATTTTGATGAGCCTTATGGTGCTCATCAGCTTGTATGGAGTAGTGATGCCCGAAGCACCGGGCAGTTGGGAACCGGACGAACGGATGAACGTTGCCGATGTGGCGTGGATGATTACCGCAACCATCTTCGTTTTGATGATGACGCCCGGACTTTCGTTCTTTTACGGAGGTATGGTGGGGAAAAAGAATGTGATATCCACCATCTTGCAGAGCTTTATAGCGATGGGAGTGGTCAGCGTTATCTGGGTGGTTTGCGGATTCAGTCTGGCTTTTGGCGATGATATCGGAGGATTCATCGGTAACCCGGGAACCTTTTTTATGTTTAATGACGTAGGGGCGCGGGTCAATGAAACGCTGGCGCCTACCATCCCGTTGGCGTTGTATGCCCTGTTTCAGATGAAGTTTGCCATCATCACACCTTCGCTGATAACCGGTTCCTTTGCCGAGCGGGTACGTTTTTCGGCTTACCTGGTGTTTATGATTCTGTTCAGTCTTTTTGTTTACTGTCCGTTGGCGCATTGGACCTGGCATCCCGACGGCTTCCTTCGTCAGATGGGGGTAGTAGACTTTGCCGGAGGTATAGTTGTGCATGCTTCGTCGGGTGTGGCGGCGTTGGCGGGCGCTATTTTCCTGGGGCGTAGAGGCGCCGGCAGTCAATCGCAGGTACCGGCCAACATTCCGTTTGTCGTGTTGGGTGCCTCCTTACTTTGGTTGGGTTGGTTCGGTTTTAACGCCGGTTCTTCGCTTGCAGCCAATGGAATGGCGGTCAAGGCTTTCCTGAATACCAATACAGCGTCGGCTACCGCCATGCTGGTGTGGATTTTCTTCGATTGTCTCCGCGGGCGTAAACCTTCGGCCATGGGAGCAGCTATCGGAGCGGTTGTCGGATTGGTAGCGATTACCCCTTCTGCTGGTTATGTGACGGTTGGCGAAAGCATTTTTATTGCCTTGGTAACGACTATGGTGTGCAATGTGGCTGTTCATTGGAAAAACCGCACCCGTGTGGATGATGCGCTCGATGTGTTTCCTACACATGGAGTGGGTGGTATTCTGGGAACCGTTCTTACCGGTATCTTCGTCAACGGGTTGTTGGCGGGTGAATATCTGATTTTCTTCAATCACATTTTGGCGGTCCTTATTGTGGGTGGCTATACGTTTGTGGTCAGCTATGCCTTGTACTGGATTACCAATAAGATGATCCCGATGCGTGTGTCTGCCAAGAGTGAAAACATCGGTTTGGACATTAGTCAGCACGATGAGCGTTATGGCTTTGCAGATGCCGGCGAACGTGAGTTGGCTGAGTATCAGGAGGAAGAGGAACGAGCTTCACCGGCGCGCATATAGTGTTCTCTTGAAAGATCAATAGGAGTTTCGACAATGGGGTCGATTGGCATAAGTGTTGGTGAGGCAACTTATGTCAATCGGCTTTATTTTTTTAGTCAAACAAAAAATGGTGACATTGTACATATCATGCCTTTTCGGTTAATGTACTTACACATTTGATTTTTAGAATAGAATAAATCTGAGTGTTTTGTCGAAAAGAGATGAAAAAAGTGAAAAAATCGTAGCGTTTTCGCTGTTTTTTCGTTTCTTTGTTGTCTGAATAAATAATAATCTAGGAAAAAACTGGTGTGAGTACTCTATTGAGTAACTGGAGATGCTAAATTAAATAAGATGAGAATGGATGTAGTAAAGGTTTTATCTGTTCTTTTGCTGCTTGTGTCATTGCCTGCTTTCGGAAAAGTTGGAGCGGCAAGCGAAAAACCGGAGAAAACTGAATTTTATCAAGAAAAGGTTAGGATTGAAGGTACTGTGACTGATGAACAGCGCCTGCCCGTTATTGGGGCCAACATCATCATAGAAGGCGCAACAAACGGTACTGTGACGGATTTGGAAGGGAAATTTACAATGGAAGCTCCCATAGGATCCGTATTGAAGGTTTCGTATATCGGATATACTGTGCAGACAGTTCGCGTGGAGAAGAGCGGTGCATTGCAGATTGTCCTGAAAGAAGATGCGCAGTTGCTCGATCAGGTGGTAGTAACGGCTTTAGGTCTGACAAAACTGGAATCATCGCTTGTGTACTCCATGAAACAGGTGGCAGGCGAGGAACTCGTCCGTGTGAAAGATCCGAATCTGATGAATGCTCTGGCAGGTAAAGTGTCGGGGATGCAGGTGAATAAGGTTTCATCCGGTTTGGGAGCTTCATCTAAAGTGTTGATGCGGGGTATTCGTTCGGTGACGCGCAACAATCAACCTTTGTATGTGATCGATGGTATTCCTATTTCGAATACTTCCAATGAACAAGCATATACAGCTGTAGGTGGTACCGCTGATGCGGGCAATCGCGACGGCGGCGATGGTATTTCCAACCTCAATCCGGAGGATGTGGAGTCTATCAGTGTGTTGAAAGGGGCGCCCGCTGCTGCCCTTTACGGTAGTATGGCGGCTAATGGGGTGATTCTGATCACTACCAAGACAGGTCGTCCGGATGTTCGGAAGATAACTTTTACCACCAATCTTACGTTTGACAATGTGGCTTGCCTGCCCGAATTCCAGAACACGTATGGTGTGAGCGACGGCATAAACAGTTGGGGGCAGAAAACCGATATGCCGGCATACAATAATTTGTCTGATTTTTTTAAGACAAGCGTCACCTCAATGAATAATATCTCTGTCAGTGCGGGGAACGATCGTTACCTGACTTATTTCTCTTATGGCAATACTTTTGCTTCGGGGTTTACAGAGAATAATCGTATGCAAAAACATAATTTTAATTTCCGGGAGACCGCTTCCTTGTTTAATAATTACCTGAAGTTGGATGCCAATGTGAATTTATTTCGTCAGCGGATCGGCAATCGTAATCCGCCCGGAGGGTTTTACATGAATCCGTTGGTGGGGCTTTATCGTTTTCCGCGTGGCATGGATATTTCTCCGTACAAGGAGCATTTCGAAGTCTGGAGTAAGATCCGTAGTGTGGATGTGCAGAACTGGCACTCGGATACAAGTGACTTTGAACAGAATCCCTATTGGATTGTCAACCGCATTCAGAGCGAAGATGTCCGGGAGCGCACATTAGCTTCTCTGTCTCTGGAGTTGAAAGCCACCAACTGGTTGAAATTCAAGGCTCGTGGAAGCATGGATAACGTGGATGATAAAATTCGCCAGAAATTCTACGCCACTACAGCGATATCTCTGGCAGGTGACAACGGAAGGTATGTGGAAATGGATTATCAGGAAACCATGTTCTATGGAGATGTAATGGGAGTGGTAGACAAAAAGTGGAACAAACTTTCACTCAATGCTATGCTGGGTGCCAGTATTAACGACAATACATTGAATTCGTTGCGTTTAGACTCAAAAACAGCTTCGTTGTACAATGCCAATGTGTTCAGTGTAGCAAATATTGTTATGAACGAATCGGCGCAGATCGATCAGGTAATCGATCGTAGAACTCAGATGCAGTCGGTTTTTGCCACCGCCCAGCTGGGATGGGAAGAAAAAGTGTACCTGGATGTATCCGCTCGCAATGACTGGTCGTCCACACTGGCTTATACTTCCAATCTGTATACAGGCTATTTTTATCCTTCTATCGGCGCTTCATGGCTCATTCATCAGACATGGAAATTACCGGAGTGGGTCAGTTTCTCGAAAATACGTGCCGCGTGGAGCAAAGTAGGCAATGACTTGCCTACTTATGTGACTCATCAGATGGCGCGTAAAACGGCAGGTGAAGATGTTTTGGTGGTAGATACGGATCCCAAGAATTTAAAGCCCGAAATGACTACTTCTGTGGAAGTGGGTACAGAGTGGAAGTTCCTGTCCGGGCGGTTGGGTGTAAATTTTACCTGGTATAAAACCAATACGCGGAACCAGTATTTCCTGCTTCAGGCGCCAACTGCAGACAAGCATGCTTTCTTCGGTATCAATGCCGGAAATATACAGAATAAAGGATGGGAAGTTGGCTTGTCGGCCAATCCACTAGTGGAAAATGACTATTCGTGGCGTATGGAATTTAACTTTTCGAGCAATACAAATAAAGTGTTGGAGTTGCACGAAGAACTGCCGGTATTTACATATGGACCTCAGGGCTTCTCGTCCAGTTACGCCATGAAGTTGATTAAGGGCGGATCGTTTGGCGATATTTATGGAAAAGCGTTCGAACGGGATGAAAATGGGCAGATCGTATATGAAACGACAGGAGAAAATGCCGGCTTACCCAAAGTGACAGGTGCGGGTAATCAAGTCAAGGTAGGGAACATTAACCCGGCGTTCACGCTGAGTTGGAGCAATGCCCTAACTTATAAGCAGTGGGCATTATCCTTCTTGATCGACAGTCGCTATAAAGGGGATATCCTCTCGCAAACCCTGGCCGATATGGATCAGTTTGGTGTGACGAAAGCCACAGCTACAGCCAGGGACTTGGGGTATGTTGAGCTGGAGGGACGTAAAATTGAAAATGTAGAAGGCTTCTTCCGTCAAATAGTGGGTGGACGTGCCGGGGTCACCGAGTATTACATGTACGATGCCACCAACATTCGTTTGCGCGAGGCGGCGTTGAGTTATACTTTGCCCCGCAGATGGACGGAAGCCACGAACGTATTCCGGAGTGTGCAGTTCTCATTGGTAGGGCGCAACCTGTTTTTCTTTTACAAGAAAGCACCTTTCGATCCCGAACTTGTTCTCTCTACCGGAAACGATAACCAGGGGATCGAAGCGTATGGTATGCCTACCACGCGGAGTTTGGGTTTCAATATTAAGTGTGAATTTTAAGAGCTGACTATGAAAAAAACCTTTGTATTATATGTGAGTCTGTTGGTTGCCGTTTGTCTGGTTTCCTGTGTGGGGAATTTCAAGGACTTCAATACCGACAAGCAGGGTATGAGTGATGCCGATTTACGAATCGATTACTTCGACATCAGGCTTCCGTTCAATGTGGGCCAACAGTGCATCTATTTCAACTATAACTTCGGGAAAGGCAGAAACTGGCCTTATCAGATTATGCAAAACCTCAATGCTGATATGTTTTGCGGATATATGATGGATTACAAACCGCTTAATGGTGGCACGCATAATTCGGATTACAACCTGCAGGATGGTTGGAACACTGCCAACTGGTTGTATACCTATTCCTATACGCTGCCCCAACTGAAACAAGCGGAAGACACCACACGTGTGGACTTCCCGGCTTTGCATGCGGTGGCCAAGATATTGAAGGTGGAAGCCATGCACCGTGTTTCGGATGTGTATGGCCCTGTCGTTTATCGCTTTTTCGGGCTGGAGGATGGGAGCGGTACGGCCGACTCCCAACAGGAAGTCTATAACGCTTTCTTCGATGACCTGGATACAGCTGTCGGACAGCTTGTCGGACCGTATTCGGAAGTCGAAGAGTCGATCTTGCAGAAGATGGATATCATCCTCGATAAGGATTTCGCTACCTGGGCGAAGTTTGCCAATTCCTTGCGTATGCGTCTGGCCATCCGTATCGCCATGGCTGATCCGGTGAAAGCTAAAACCGAATTCCTGAAAGCGTTGCAAAGTCCGTTGGGCGTATTCGAGGTGGGCGAGGATAAGGCCATTGTATCTACAGAAGGCGGCTACCTTAACCCGTTGGGCGAGATCAACCGGGGGTGGGGAGAGGTGCAGATGAATGCCACGATGGAGTCTATTCTGAATGGTTACGAAGATCCCCGCCGGAGCATTTTCTTTGAGCCCTGTACTTCTGATCTTGTATATATAGGCACTGACGGGAAATCGGTGACTGTTCCGTTGAAAGGTACCTACAAAGGCATCCGGCAAGGAACCGGGTTTGCACATTTACTGTATGCCGGACATTCGAAGATCTACGTCAGCCAAAAAACAAGCCCCATTCTGATGACTGCCGCCGAGGTGTGGTTTCTTCGTGCTGAGGCTGCCTTACGTGGCTGGACATCGGAGAATGTGGAAGCGTGTTACAATAAAGGGGTCAAGGCGTCGTTCAATCAGTGGAGAGTTCCTTCTGATCCTGAGACTTACCTGGAGAACGATCGTGTAGGGGCCGATTATGTAGATGCGGTCGATCCGGGCAATAACATCGCTGCTCGTTGCAATGTATCGCCTCGCTGGCAGGAGTCGGCATCGGATGAAGTGAAGCTCGAAAAGATCATCACCCAGAAATGGCTGGCCATATTCCCGGAAGGTTGCGAGGCTTGGGCCGAACAACGGCGTACGGGTTATCCGCGCTTGTTTCCGGTGCGTTTCAATAACAGCAAAGACGGGTCGATAGATACCGAAACAATGATTCGTCGCCTGAGTTTTCCTGCAGATATGATTAGCACCGATCCTCGTCAATACCAGGCATTGGTGCGTGTTCTCGGAGGAGCCGACAATGGAGGCACCCGCTTATGGTGGGATACTGGGCGGAATTTCTGATCTTCTGTCAGGTACGTCGGTTTTACCGATGCCGCCGGACGTAGATTGACGGAACTTTTTCTGTTATAGTTATTTTTTGTTTATTCTATTGGCAGCAATAAACTTTCTGGAGACTTTATGTCTTCTGAATCAAGAAAAAACATTAATTTTGCAGTCCAATTATATATAAGAGACACGTATGGAACTTGATTTACTAACCGCCATCTCTCCGATTGACGGACGATATAGAGGTAAGACCAAGGAGTTGGCTGCCTATTTTTCTGAATTTGCATTGATTAAGTATCGTGTGCAGGTAGAAATTGAATACTTTATAGCCCTGTGCGAATTGCCTTTGCCGCAGTTGGCGAGTATGGATAAAGGATTGTTTCCTGCATTGCGTTCTATCTATAGTGATTTCTCCGAAGCAGATGCACAACGCATCAAGGACATTGAAGGAGTAACCAATCACGATGTAAAGGCTGTGGAATATTTCCTGAAAGAACAGTTTGACAAATTGGGTGGATTGGATGCTTACAAGGAATTCATTCACTTCGGACTGACATCGCAGGACATTAACAATACCTCCATTCCTCTTTCGATAAAGGAGGCTTTGGAGCAGGTGTACTATCCGTTGCTGGAAGAACTGCTTGCGCAGCTTACCACGTATGCCGAAGAATGGGCAAACATTCCGATGTTGGCCAAAACACACGGACAACCGGCTTCTCCCACTCGTTTGGGTAAAGAAGTGATGGTGTTTGTATACCGCCTGCAACGCCAACTGGCTTTGCTGAAAGCTTGTCCGCTGACGGCCAAGTTCGGAGGGGCTACGGGCAATTACAATGCGCATCAGGTAGCTTATCCCAATAACGACTGGAAAGCATTTGGAAACCGCTTTGTGGCCGAGTACCTGGGGCTGGAGCGTGAGGAGTATACCACGCAGATTTCAAATTACGATAATCTGTCGGCAGTATTTGATGGAATGAAGCGCATCAATACCATCTTGATCGATATGAACCGCGACTTCTGGCAGTATATCTCCATGGAATACTTTAAGCAGAAAATTAAAGCCGGTGAAGTGGGTTCCAGTGCGATGCCGCATAAGGTGAATCCTATCGACTTTGAAAATGCGGAAGGCAACCTAGGTATTGCCAGTGCTATATTGGAACACCTGGCTGTGAAGCTGCCGGTGTCTCGTTTGCAACGCGACCTTACCGACTCTACCGTACTGCGTAATGTAGGTGTTCCTTTCGGGCACATCGTTATTGCTGTTCAGAGTTCGCTCAAGGGGCTGCGCAAACTGTTGCTGAATGAAGCAGCTATCTGCCATGATTTGGATAATTGTTGGAGCGTAGTGGCAGAAGCAGTACAAACTATATTGCGGCGCGAAGCGTATCCTAACCCATACGAAGCGTTGAAAGCATTGACGCGTACCAATCAAGCCATAACGGAGGCTTCGATCAAGGAATTTATCGAAGGATTGGATGTGAATGAAGATATTAAAAAAGAATTGCGAGCAATTACCCCGCATACATATACGGGAGTTTAACCGATTGCTTTAAATACTGTGTGAGAAATAGGCCGTGAGGCCCAGTTTTAATTTTATTCGAATAAAGAAATGAACATGGAAAATGAAGAATGGCGCGACAGTTCCAATGAAGAGAACAGTGCCGGCCGTGATGGTAACAGGTATTACGACAGAGAGGGTGGATACAATCGTCCTTCGTACAATCAGGGTGATCGTCCTCAGAGACCTAGATTTAATCCGAACAATGAAGGGGGGTATCGTTCTTACGATCGTCCTCAACGCCCTTCGTACAATCAAGGAGATCGTCCTTCGTACAACCAGGGGGATCGTCCCCAGTACAACCAGGACCGCCCCTCGTACAATCAGGGTGATCGTCCTCAACGTCCGAGATTTAATCCGAACAACGACGGAGGAGGCTATCGCTCGTATGGTGATCGTCCTCAGCGTCCTTCGTACAATCAGGGGGATCGTCCTCAGTACAATCAGGGAGATCGTCCTTCGTACAATCAGGGAGACCGCCCTTCGTACAATCAGGGTGATCGTCCTCAACGTCCGAGATTCAGCCCGAACAATGATGGACCGCGTCCGTATGGCGATCGTCCTCAACGCCCGTATGGTGATCGTCCTCAACGCTCTCCGTACAATCAGGATCGTCCTCAACAACGTCCTAGATTTAACTCGAACAACGACGGCGGAGGCTATCGTCCGTATGGTGATCGTCCTCAACGTCCCTCGTATAATAACCAGGGTGGCGGTGGATATCGTCAGCAAAGACCCGGTATGGGCCGTCCGCAACAAGGCGGATATGGTCGTCCGAATTTCCGTACGCCCGACTACGATCCCAATGCAAAGTATAGCCATAAGAAACAGATTGAGTACAAGGAACTGCATGTAGATCCGAACGAACCGATCCGTTTGAATAAGTATATGGCCAATGCCGGTATCTGCTCACGTCGCGAAGCCGATGAGTTTATCGCAGCAGGGGTGGTTTCGGTAAATGATGTAGTGGTAACTGAACTGGGAACCAAAATCAAACATGGTGATTCGGTGAAATTCCACGAGCAGGCAGTAAGCATCGAACGCAAGGTATATGTATTGCTCAATAAACCGAAAGATTGTGTGACTACATCGGATGATCCGCAGGCTCGTCTGACGGTGATGGATCTTGTGAAGACTGCTTGTACCGAACGTATTTATCCGGTAGGTCGTCTGGACCGTAACACAACCGGTGTATTGCTGCTCACGAACGATGGTGACCTGGCTTCGAAGCTGACTCATCCGAAGTTCCTGAAAAAGAAAATATATCACGTATATACCGATAAGAATGTGACAAAGGCCGATATGGATAAGATTGCTGCCGGTGTTGAGCTGGAAGACGGTGAAATTCATGCTGATGCCATCAACTATACCGACGAGATCAAACGTGATCAGGTAGGTATCGAGATTCACTCGGGCAAGAACCGTGTCGTTCGTCGCATTTTTGAATCGTTAGGTTACAAAGTGGTGAAGCTCGATCGCGTATATTTCGCCGGGTTGACAAAGAAGGGATTGCGCCGTGGAGAATGGCGTTACCTCAGCGAGCAGGAGGTTAACTTCCTGCGCATGGGTTCCTTTGAATAATCATAAAATCAAATAGGCGGTGAAGAGTGAGACGAAAAATCACTCTTCATTGCTTATATATAATAATGTATATAGAATTATGAAAAAGATTAGTAGAACAAAAATTTCTGACCTGCTGAAGCGTGAAGACTTCGGCTCGATGGTCAACGTGAAGGGATGGGTTCGCACCCGCAGAGGTAGCAAACAAGTTAACTTTATTGCCTTGAATGACGGTTCTACAATAAATAACGTGCAGGTGGTAGTCGACCTGGAAAGTTTTGACGAAGAAATGCTGAAGCTCATCACTACCGGTGCTTGTGTCAGTGTGAACGGAGAGATGGTGGAATCGGTTGGCTCCGGCCAGAAGGTGGAAGTGCAGGCGCGCGAAATCGAGGTGTTGGGTGCTTGCGACAACACATATCCGTTGCAGAAGAAGGGGCATTCGATGGAGTTTCTTCGTGAAATCGCCCACTTGCGTCCCCGTACCAATACGTTTGGTGCTATATTACGCATTCGTCACCACATGGCGATGGCCATTCATCAATTCTTTCATGAAAGAGGATTCTTCTACTTCCATTCGCCGATTATCACGGCGTCTGACTGTGAAGGTGCCGGGCAGATGTTCCAGGTAACCACGAAGAACCTGTATGACCTGAAGAAGGATAAGGACGGTTCCATCATTTATGAAGACGATTTCTTCGGCAAACAAGCCAGTCTTACGGTTTCCGGACAGTTGGAAGGCGAATTGGCCGCTACTGCTTTGGGTGCTATTTATACATTCGGTCCGACGTTCCGTGCCGAAAACTCGAACACACCGCGTCACCTGGCAGAGTTCTGGATGATAGAACCGGAAGTCGCTTTCAATGAGATCGGCGAGAACATGGACCTGGCGGAAGACTTTATCAAGTACTGCGTGCGTTGGGCGTTGGAGAAATGTACCGACGACGTGAAATTCCTCAACGATATGTTCGATAAGGAATTGATCGAGCGCCTGCAAGGTGTGTTGAAAGATGACTTCGTGCGTCTTGCTTATACCGATGGCGTCAAGATCCTGGAAGAAGCCAGAGATAAAGGACATCAGTTCGAATTCCCGGTTTACTGGGGAGCAGACCTGGCCTCGGAACACGAACGTTACCTGGTGGAAGATCATTTCAAGCGTCCGGTAATCCTGACCGACTATCCGAAAGAGATAAAATCTTTCTACATGAAACAGAACGAAGACGGAAAGACGGTGCGCGCCATGGACGTACTCTTCCCGAAGATCGGCGAGATTATCGGCGGTTCGGAGCGTGAGTCGGATTACGATAAATTGATGACCCGCATTCAGGAGATGGACATCCCGATGAAAGATATGTGGTGGTACCTCGATACCCGTAAATTCGGAACCTGTCCGCATGCCGGGTTTGGCCTCGGATTTGAACGCTTGTTGCTGTTCGTGACGGGTATGTCGAACATCCGCGATGTAATACCTTTCCCGCGTACGCCGCGTAATGCAGAGTTCTAAAAGGCAGATAAATAATTGAAGGCCTGAGTAATAATCCGCATTGTCTATGGATGATGCGGATTTTTTCGTTACGTTCTCCGGTGGCAAAAAAAGAAAGAAATAGTTTGCCAATTTGAAGAAAAGGCGTACCTTTGCGAGCCGAATATTATCAAAAAAGGATAAGCAATTAATTCATAGCAAGTTAATCGACCTTTGTCCGGGGAAGATTGATAAGCGGTGAAGTAAATTTTTTTAGTAGTAACATTTAAAAAACAAACAAAGAGTGGATACTTTAAGTTACAAGACCATTTCTGCAAATCAGGCAACCGTTACGAAGGAATGGGTTGTTGTTGATGCAACCGACCAGACGCTGGGCCGTCTGGGTTCGAAAGTTGCGAAACTGTTAAGAGGAAAGTACAAACCCAATATTACTACACATGTGGACTGCGGTGACAAAGTGAACATCAACAATCCAGACCAAGAAAAAATGACTGGCAACAAGTGGAATGACAGAGTGTATTTGTCGTACACCGGCTATCCCGGTGGTCAGAGAGAAATGACTCCGGCCCGTTTGCAGGCTAGACCGAATGGCGATGAGAAATTGCTGAAGAAAGTAGTGAAAGGTATGCTTCCTAAGAACAAATTGGGAGCTAAGTTGCTGGGCAACCTGTATGTATACGCCGGTGGCGAACACAATCACAGCGCTCAGACTCCGAAATCAATTGATATAAACTTACTTAAATAAGATAGAATGGAAGTAGTAAACGCATTAGGCAGACGTAAACGTGCTATCGCACGTATTTTCGTTAGCGAAGGTACAGGAAAGATTACTATTAACAAGAGAGATCTTGGAGAATACTTCCCGTCGACTATTCTGCAGTATGTTGTGAAGCAACCACTGAATAAATTAGGCGTTGCTGAGAAGTATGACATCAAAGTGAATTTGTGTGGCGGTGGTTTCACAGGCCAGTCACAGGCTTTGCGTTTGGCAATCGCCCGTGCATTGGTGAAGATGAACGCCGAAGACAAAGCCGCTCTTCGTGCAGAAGGCTTCATGACACGCGATCCTCGTTCTGTTGAACGTAAGAAACCGGGTCAACCGAAAGCACGTAGAAGATTCCAGTTCAGCAAACGTTAATGCGCTGCATGGAACATGTTTAGTATCTAAACTACCGGGACTCTTACAAAACAGGCTACCCGGCGGTTGGTTTAGAAGAAACAAAAAAGAAAGTAAACAATTAAAAAGAAAAACAAGATGTCAAGAACAAATTTTGATACATTACTGGAAGCCGGTTGCCACTTCGGACACCTTAAAAGAAAGTGGAATCCTGCTATGGCTCCTTATATTTTCATGGAACGCAATGGTATCCATATCATTGACCTCCACAAAACTGTTGCAAAAGTTGACGAAGCTGCTGAAGCTCTGAAACAAATTGCAAAATCAGGAAAGAAAGTCCTTTTTGTTGCTACTAAAAAACAAGCAAAGCAGATCGTTGCTGATAAAGCTGCTGCTGTGAATATGCCTTATGTTATCGAACGCTGGCCGGGTGGTATGTTGACCAACTTCCCGACTATCCGTAAGGCAGTGAAGAAGATGGCTACTATCGATAAGTTGACTAACGATGGTACTTATTCAAACCTTTCAAAGAGAGAAATCCTTCAGATCTCTCGCCAACGTGCTAAGTTGGAAAAGACGCTCGGCTCTATTGCTGACCTGACTCGTCTGCCATCTGCATTGTTCGTTATCGACGTAATGAAAGAACACATTGCTGTTCGTGAAGCTAACCGTTTGGGTATTCCGGTATTCGGTATCGTTGATACCAACTCGGATCCTTCAAATATCGATTTCGTAATTCCGGCAAACGACGATGCAACTAAGTCAATCGAGGTGGTACTCGACGCTTGCTGCACTGCTATGATCGAAGGTCTGGAAGAAAGAAAAGCTGAAAAGATCGACATGGAAGCTGCCGGTGAAGCTCCTGCCAACAAAGGCAAGAAGAAAACTACCAAGGCAAGACTTGACAAGTCGGACGAAGAAGCAATCAATGCTGCTAAGGCTGCTGCCTTCTTGAAAGAAGACGACGAGGCTTAATATATAATATGTGCCAATTTGCTAATGTGTCGTTTCATTCCAGAAGGGAGGAGGGGCATTTTGATTGGCAGGTTGGCACATCTTTTATTTACGAAAATATTAATCATTTAAATATATAAAATTGTATGGCTGTAACAATGGCTGATATTACCCACCTGCGTAAAATGTCGGGTGCCGGTATGATGGATTGCAAAAACGCGTTGACGGAAGCTGATGGCGATTTCGACAAAGCAATGGAAATTATTCGTAAGAAGGGACAGGCAGTAGCTGCAAAACGCTCTGACCGTGATGCTTCTGAAGGATGTGTATTGGCAAAGGCAGTTGGCGGATACGCTGCTATGATCGCTTTGAAATGCGAAACTGACTTCGTTGCCAAGAATGCTGATTTCGTAGCTTTGACTACTGAGATTCTTGACCTGGCTATCGCTAACAAATGTGCTGACATCGAAGTTGTAAAAGCGTTGCCGTATGGCAATGGTACAGTTGAAAACGCGATCACTGACCGTAGCGGTATCACTGGTGAAAAGATGGAATTGGATGGTTACGGTGTAGTAGAAGGTGCTACTGCTGCTATCTATATTCACCCGGGAAACAAATTGGCTACTGCAGTTGCTTTCAATCAGGAAGTAGATGCTGCTCAGGTAGGCCGCGAAGTAGCTATGCAGATTGCTGCTATGAACCCGGTTTCTATCTCTCCGGCAGATGTTCCTGCTCAAGTTTTGGAACGCGAAAAGACTGTTGCTGCTGAAAAAGCCCGCGAAGAAGGTAAGCCCGAAAATATGATCGAAAAGATCGCTATGGGTCGTATCTCTAAGTTCTACAAAGAAGCTTGCTTGCTCGAACAAGAATATATTAAGGATGGTAAGCTGACTGTAGCTCAGTTCCTTGACAAAGCTAGCGCAGGTCTGACTGTTACTGCTTTCAAACGTTTCACGTTGAACGCCGAATAATCAGTAGATTAAAAATAAAGAAGAATGGCTGTTTGGGATTTCCCGGGCAGCCATTCTTCTTTCTACCGGCTTCCCGGCTTCTTTAGTTTCCGGCTTCACTGTCGTCAATCTTCGCAGATCCCCTGTTTATCGGTCTTCTAGTATGAAGCTACCGCCTTTCACTATGGCTCACCCGGTTCACCTGTTCCGTCCTGATAGATGGTAAAGTCAGGGTTTGCCCGGTAGCAAATTGCTGTTCCATTACTGTGGAACGGCCATTCCACGGTAATGGAACAGTCGTTCCACAGCTGTGAAACGCTGGGCTTGACGGAGGCAAACGGTCCTCTCTGGTTTATCCGATCGGCTTGGTGCCTGTATAACCTTCCTTCTTTAATAAGTCGACGATCTTCTGCTTAAAATCGCCTTGCACGATGATTTCTCCATCCTTGGCGCTTCCGCCGACTCCGCATTTGGATTTCAGCAACTTGCCCAGTTCTTTCAGGTCGTCTTCTTTGCCAACAAAGCCGGTGATCAGAGTCACTACTTTTCCTCCCCGGTTCTTCCGATCCAATTGAACGCGTAGTCTCTGTGCGGCAGGAGAGGGTGTTTCTGATTCTTCATTCTCTTCGTTCTCATATTTGAAGTCCGGGTTGGTCGAATAAACCACATTCAGCCGGTCTTTCCAATCATTTGTTTTCATACGATATGCTGTTGTTTATGAACGACAAAAATACATTTTTATCTGATGCTTTGCAATTATTCATTTACTCTTAACTTCACTCTGTCACTCTTCCGTCAGATTTTCTGATACAAAAGGTGGCAATTAAAAAAAATAGTGTACTTTTGCTTATCACTAATGTAAAAGCACATCGGAAAAAATGGATCGCCAAATACAACATACAGATTGCCTGAAAGTGCCGGAACCAACTCTCCGCCGGCTGCCTTGGTATTTGTCGAACGTTAAACTGCTGAAGCAGAGAGGTGAACGATATGTGTCTTCTACACAGATTTCCAAAGAAATAAATATTGACGCTTCGCAGATCGCGAAAGATTTGTCGTATGTAAATATTTCCGGACGTACACGTGTGGGATACGAAGTTGACACATTGATCGATGTGCTCGAGAGATTTCTGGGTTTTACGAAGATGCATAAAGCCTTTCTCTTTGGTGTGGGAAGCTTGGGTGGCGCTTTGTTGCGCGACTCGGGTTTGCAGCATTTCGGATTGGAGATTGTGGCTGCATTCGATGTCAATCCCGCACTGGTGGGTACCACCATCGATGCAATTCCGATTTTCCATACGGATGATTTCGCCGAGAAGATGAGTGCGTACGATGTGAACATCGGTGTGCTGACTGTACCCATTGAAATTGCGCAGAGTATTACCGACAGGATGGTGGAGGGTGGTATTAAAGCAGTATGGAACTTTACCCCGTTCCGTATTCGGGTGCCCGAGCATATTGTCGTTCAGAACACTTCCCTATATGCCCATTTGGCCGTGATGTTCAACCGGCTTAATTTTAACGAGATTAAATAATGAAGATAATTGCCGTCGGAATGAATTATGCCCAGCACAACAAGGAGCTGGGGCATACACATGTGAACGAAGAACCGGTGATTTTTATGAAACCCGATTCGGCTATTCTAAAAGATGGGAAGCCTTTTTTTATCCCCGACTTTTCGAAGGAAGTGCATTATGAAACCGAGCTGGTAGTACGCATCAATCGCTTGGGAAAGAATATTGCTTCCCGTTTCGCTCATCGCTATTATGATGCGGTGACCATCGGTATCGATTTTACCGCCCGTGATTTGCAGCGGAAGTTCCGGGCCGTAGGTAATCCGTGGGAGCTTTGTAAAGGCTTTGATAGTTCGGCTGCCATCGGTGCCTTTGTTCCGGTAGAGCGATTTCAGGATATTCAGGCATTGAATTTTCATCTGACGATTGACGATAAGGAGGTACAGCGCGGGTATACCGGCGATATGCTGTTCCGTATCGACGATATCATTGCGTATGTCAGTCAGTTCGTTACACTCAAGATTGGCGATTTGCTTTTTACCGGAACACCGGTGGGAGTAGGCCCTGTCAGTGTGGGGCAACATTTGCAAGGATATCTGGAAGAGGAGAAATTGCTCGATTTTTATATCCGATAATAGTTTTCCGACGAAAGAAACAAGAACGATACAGTTATGAAAATAAGAGTAGGTTTTGGTTATGATGTTCACCGCCTTGTCGAGGGGCGTGAGCTTTGGCTGGGAGGAGTTCGCCTGGATCATGAGAAAGGTTTGCTGGGGCATTCTGATGCCGATGTGCTGATTCATGCCATTTGTGATGCTTTGCTGGGAGCTGCTAATATGCGCGATATTGGTTATCACTTTCCTGATACTGCCGGGGAGTTTAAGAATATCGATAGCAAGATTCTGCTGAAAGATACGGTTCGCTTGATTGCCGGAAAAGGATACCAGGTGGGCAATATCGATGCGACCATCTGCACCGAGCGCCCCAAACTGAAGATGCACATCCCCATCATGCAGGAAACCCTGGCTCAGGTAATGGGGGTAGACCCGGATGATGTTTCCCTCAAAGCTACTACCTCGGAAAGAATGGGTTTCGTAGGGCGTGAAGAAGGCATCTCTGCTTATGCTACCGTATTGATTACTTCTATTTAATCACTTTCCTTTTTCCATTTAATATGAGACAGCCGGGTGTATTTATTTCCACGGCTCTCATAGGTGCGTAGTACATGGGCGGATGTTATGTGCAACGTTTCTTCCAACTGGTACGCATGTTCCAATGCCGACAACTGTCCCGATTCCGTGCTGTAATGTATGGCTGCCACATGAACGACGGCAAGATTGCCGCTGGCATCGCTTAGCGTGAGGATCTGCTTGACATAGAATATCGCTCCTGAACCTTGCACCCTGGTTTTGTATGGGTCATCTTCCAATCGTACCCGTACCACTCTCAGATCCAGGTCATTCAACTTTTCACCCGGGTTTCCCAGGAAACGTCCTGTAGGCTTGTTGGCGCGCGTCCGTCGCAGCATCAGGTCGAGGTGTACCGAGTGGTAGGCTTCCGCCATCCGGGCAAAGCGTTCTTGTTTGGGAATCTTGGGAACGTATTTGTAGGCAATCCATGCCAGATAAGCCGGATCGATCTTCAGAATCTCATGCAGGTAATGTCCGTGGTATTTGCCGAATGCGATAATGTCATCACCACTGCTTTGCATGCGCTTTTCGTTGTATTCGACAATGACGATGCAACGGCGCGAATAATAGAGCATGGTGCTGGCGATGCGTAACGACTCATGAATGTCGGGTGAGAGGTCGTGTACATAAAGAATGGATTGTTTGTCCAGTATGGGCGAAAAGAACCACAGCGAGTAATTCGGTTGTCGCGGGCGGGGCAAAACGACCAGGTACGTTCCGGCCTCCTTGAAAGAAGCTCTTCCTTGATTGTACTTGCCTAAATTTGTGTACAAGAGGAGTTGTTCATCTTCAGGTATACCTGGTAATTTCGGGTTGCTCATGGGTATTTATTTTTGCTTGTAAATCAAAAATAGTATATTCGAACAACAAAAGCAAATGCGAAAGGGTTTTATTTTTATTGAAGAGTAAAACCTTCTCTTGTTTGATTTTGTTTACTATTTTTAGTGAAGTACGCTTTAACCATTTAACTTTAACATAAAAGTAGTATCTTTGGCGGTGATGACAAGTAAAATATATGCTTTTCTATATGAAAAGTTTATTGCCATAAAATAAAATGAGCGACAATTATGGAGACAGAATCAATTATTTTATTTGAAGAAGACCGGACTGTTCCGGCAAGATTTGCCCGTCCTTTCGATAAGTCTGAACTGTACGCGTCCTATTGTGATGAAGTACTTACATTGGATTTTTCTTTTCCCATTAATAGTATAACTGTTACATTGACACATGTATCCAGTGGGCATACAGCCTGGTGGTCGTATTCATTGGTCGGGAATGTATCTCTGAACCTGGAGTTCTCCGGGGACTACCGGATACAAGTCAGGACACCTTTTTGGAGTGTAGTGGGCGAATTTAGCAAATAACATTCAGTTTGTTTGCTTCTTTTTCTCTTTAATTGGATGGTAGTATGCAGGGAATCATCTATTTTTGCAGAAACCTAAGAAAGGAAAGTAAAAAATGAAAGATCCTAATAACCGGGTATTGGTAGGTATGAGCGGAGGTATTGACAGTACCGCTACTTGCCTGATGTTGCAAGAACAGGGATATGAAGTGGTAGGAGTAACCATGCGTGTGTGGGGAGAAGAGCCTCAGGATGCACGTGAGATGGCTGCCGTTTTGGGCATTGAACACTATGTAGCTGATGAACGAATACCTTTCAAGAATACAATCGTACAGAATTTTGTAGACGAGTATTTCCGTGGGCGTACTCCCAATCCGTGCGTCATGTGCAATCCTTTATTTAAATTCCGCATTCTGTTGGAGTGGGCCGACAAAATGAACTGCACCTGGATTGCAACCGGCCATTACTGCCGTTTGCAGGAGCGGGGCGATCACACTTATATCATTGCCGGGTACGACGATTTCAAAGATCAGTCGTATTTCCTTTGGCGATTGGGACAGGATGTGCTGAAACGTTGTGTCTTCCCGTTGGGAAGTTTCACGAAACAGAAAGTACGCCGATACCTGCGCGACAAAGGGTTCGTGTCCAAGTCGCACGACTCCGAAAGCATGGAGGTGTGTTTTATTAAAGGCAATTACCGCGACTTCCTGCGCGAACAGCATCCGGATATGGACCAGAAAATAGGACCGGGATGGTTTGTCAGCGCCGACGGAGTGAAGCTGGGCCAGCACCGGGGGTATCCTTACTATACGATCGGACAACGAAAAGGGTTGGAGATCGCATTGGGTACACCGGCATATGTCATAAAGATCAATCCGGATAAGAACACTGTCATGTTGGGCGATGCCAGCATGCTCCGTACGGAATATATGTTGATTGAAGATCCCAATATCATTGATGAAAAAGAGTTGTTCGAGTGCGAGAATCTCACCGTACGCATCCGTTACCGTAGCCGGCCGATACCTTGCCAGGTGGTAAAGTTGGCCGATGGGCGTATGCTGGTGCATTTCCTTTCCGAGGCATGTGCCATTACTCCCGGGCAGTCGGCTGTGTTCTACGATGGACGCAGGGTGCTGGGCGGAGCTTTCATTGCTTCGCAACGCGGCATTGGCCTGGTGTTGGAACAACTCGAAAAGCAAATCGCGAACAAACAACAAGCCGGCAATATGTAAATAGCCGGCCGGTAAGAGTAAGCTTATGAAACATTATATATTCATTGTCTTTTTGCTTGTTGCTCTGGGAGCATCGGCACAGCGCGACACGTTGAAATACCGCATTTGTCTTACCGACAAGGCGGCAACAATATACTCGCTGGATCGCCCGGAGCAGTTTCTGTCGGAAAAGGCTATCGCGCGCCGGCAAAAGCAACAACTGGCAATTGACTCAACCGATCTGCCTGTGTGCCGGAAGTACATCGATACTATCTGCCGGAAGGGGGTGAAGTATGTAATGGCCGGAAAATGGGAGAACTTTGTCACTGTGTCATGCAAAGACCCTGCATTGATCGAACAGATCGCCCGGTTGCCTTTCGTGCGTTCCACAGAAAAGGTCTGGACGTCTCCCAAAAAGAAAGAGAGCAATTCGAAACGAGATTCATTGACTGAAAACGCTGAGTCTACGGACGCTTATTATGGTACTGCCGCCCGGCAAATAGAAATAAACAACGGACATAGGTTGCACGAAGCGGGTTATAAAGGACAAGGGATGACGATTGCGGTTATTGACGCAGGTTTTCACAATGCCGACCGTATTCCTGTGATGAAGAACATCCGGGTGCTGGGGGCTAAAGACTTTGTCAATCCTCGCTCGGATATCTTTGCCGAGAGCAGTCACGGCATGTGTGTACTTTCGTGCATGGCGATGAATACGCCGAATGTGATGGTAGGTACCGCGCCCGAAGCTTCCTACTGGTTGTTTCGTAGCGAAGACGATTATTCGGAACACCTGGTAGAACAGGATTACTGGGCTGCTGCTATCGAATTTGCCGATAGTGTAGGGGTGGATGTGGTGAATACATCACTCGGCTATTATGAGTTCGATGATAACTCGAAGAACTACCGGTTTCGTGATCTGGACGGAAAGGTGGCACTTATGTCCCGTCAGGCCTCTCATGCAGCGGATAAGGGCATGGTGGTGGTGTGCAGCGCCGGAAATACCGGTGCGAAATCCTGGAAGAAGATCTCTCCTCCGGGTGATGCCGACCATGTACTGACTGTGGGAGCTGTCAATGCCGAAGGGGTGTTGGCGAACTTTTCGTCTGTAGGCAATACTGCCGATGGCCGTATCAAACCCGATGTGGTTGCTGTCGGTTCTCAGGCAAGTACGATAAAGACCGATGGAACGGTGGGTAAGCTGGATGGTACTTCCTTTGCCTCGCCCATTCTTTGCGGTATGGTGGCTTGTTTGTGGCAGGCGCGTCCTGAGCTAACGGCAAAAGAACTGATCGAGCTCGTCCGTCGTTCGGGCGATCGGGCAGATTTCCCGGATAATATTTATGGATATGGCATACCGGATGTGTGGAAAGCATATACCGACAAGCCCGTATCACCTGTACTCCCATGAGCAGTAAAAACGATATACCGAAGGCCATGAGCCTGTTCGAGTTGAATGCATTGGTGAAACGTGCTTTGACTCAATGCCTTCCCGACACGTATTGGGTACAGGCGGAACTGAGTGATGTCCGGTCGAACGCTACCGGGCATTGCTACCTGGAGTTCGTGCAGAAAGATCCCCGGGGTAACGGGTTGGTGGCCAAGGCGCACGGAACCATCTGGAATAACATATACCGTCTGCTGAAACCTTATTTCGAAGAGACTACCGGACAGGCCTTCACGTCGGGTATTAAAGTGCTGATGAAGGTATCGGTGCAATTCCATGAGTTGTATGGCTATAGCCTCACCGTGCACGATATTGATCCGGCTTATACATTGGGCGATATGGCACGCCGGCGACGGGAGATCCTGCGGCAGTTGGAAGCCGAAGGGGTACTGATCTTGAATAAAGAACTCGACTTTCCCGTATTGCCCCAACGCATCGCCATTGTATCTTCGTCTACAGCTGCCGGGTATGGCGACTTTTGTCATCAATTAGAGAACAACACCTCCGGTTTTTATTTCTATACCGAACTGTTTCCCGCCCTGATGCAAGGGAATCAGGTCGAAGAATCCATACTGGCTGCTCTGGATGCTATCCACCAACGCATGGACGTGTTCGATGTGGTGGTTATCATCCGTGGGGGAGGAGCCACCTCCGACCTGTCGGGGTTCGATACCTATTTGTTGGCGGCGGCCTGTGCTCAGTTTCCATTGCCCATCATCACAGGTATCGGTCACGAACGAGATGATACCGTACTCGACTCCGTAGCCCATACCCGGGTGAAGACACCCACGGCGGCTGCCGAGTTGTTGATCGGTTGTATGGATAAAGCCGCCGGTGAGCTGGAATACTGGACCACCCGGCTCCGCGAAAGTACGCTGGCCCGGTTGGAGAAAGAACGTCGCCGGTTGACTGTCTGGCAAACCTCCATCCCTTCCACGGCCTACCGTCGTTTGTCGCAGGCCCGCCTATCGTTGCTGTCGGTCGAGAAAGACCTCTCCCGTACCTCGTCGGCGCTACTCTCCCGGCAACGGCACCAGTTGGAACTGTACCGTCAACGCATTGCCGATGCTTCGCCCGAACGCTTGTTGAGCCGGGGGTACAGCATTACGCTCAAGGATGGGAAGGCGGTGACCGATGTTTCTTGCCTGCAGCCGGGCGATACCCTTACCACTCGCCTGCACAAAGGTGAGGTTACTTCTACCGTAAATTCATAGTACCTTATATAATATACGTATGGCAACTCCCAAAGAAACATACACTCAGGCCATGGAGCGCCTGGAGAAGATTGTCCGCCAGATAGACAATAACGAGCTGGATATCGACATGCTGGCCGAGAAAATCAAAGAAGCGAACGAGATTATAGCATTTTGTTCAGATAAACTGACAAAAGCAGAACGCGAAATGGAAAAAATGTGGAAAGAGAAGCCGCAGTCTGAAGAATAAGAGTTATTTTTGTGCTTCGAACAGAAAATAATTAAAATATCTGAGATATGAAAGAAATAGATTGGGCGAATCTGTCGTTCGGTTACATGCGGACAGATTACAACATCAGAATCAACTATCGCAATGGAGCGTGGGGTGAACTGGAAGTTAGCAGTGAGGAACATTTGAATCTGCACATGGCCGCCACCTGTCTGCACTACGGACAAGAGGCGTTCGAAGGCTTGAAAGCTTTCCGTGGTAAAGACGGTAAGGTGCGTATCTTCCGCCTGGAAGAGAATGCAGCCCGTTTGCAATCTACCAGCCAGGGAATCATGATGGCGGAACTGCCGACGGAGCTTTTCAGAGAGGCTGTTATCAAAGCAGTGAAGCTGAACGAGCGTTTCATTCCTCCTTACGAGAGCGGTGCTTCCCTTTACATCCGTCCGTTGCTGATCGGTACAGGTGCTCAGGTAGGCGTACGTCCGGCTGATGAGTACATGTTCGTTATCTTTGTTACGCCGGTAGGCCCTTATTTCAAAGGTGGTTTTGCCACTACTCCGTATGTTATTATCCGTGAGTTCGACCGCGCTGCTCCGCATGGAACAGGTACGTACAAGATTGGTGGTAACTATGCTGCCAGCTTGCGCGCCAACAAGAAAGCACATGACCTGGGTTACTCTTGTGAGTTCTATCTGGATGCCAAAGAGAAGAAATTCATCGACGAGGCGGGTGCTGCCAACTTCTTTGCTATCAGGAACAATGCGTACATCACTCCGAAGTCGAGTTCTATCCTTCCGTCCATCACCAACAAGAGCTTGATGCAGCTGGCTGAGGATATGGGTATGACGGTAGAACGTCGTGAGATACCGGTGGAAGAACTGACTACGTTCGAAGAAGCAGGCGCTTGCGGTACGGCAGCGGTGATTAGTCCCATCGAGCGCATCGATGATTTGGAAAATAACATCTCGTATGTGTTTTCCAAAGATGGCAAACCGGGGCCGGTTTCTCTGAAACTGTACAACAAGCTGCGTGGAATCCAGTATGGCGATGAGCCGGATACACACGGCTGGGTGACTATTGTAGAATAAATCTGAATACAATATAGACCGTAAAGTCCGTCTTTGAGGGAAATTCCCGAAAAGACGGACTTTTTTATTTTTATACCTCCCCATCTTTCCGTAACTTTGCGGGCAAACCGGCAATTAATGTATGGGAAAAAATAAATTAGAGAAGTTTGCCGACATGGCAAGTTATCCGCATGTGTTCCAATATCCGTACTCCGTGGCGGAGGATGTACCTTTCGAGATGAAGGGACAGTGGAACCGGGAGCTTTTTGGGAACGACCATCCGATCGTACTCGAACTGGGCTGTGGCCGCGGTGAGTATACCGTAGGGTTGGGACGTATGTTTCCCGACAAAAACTTTATCGGTATCGACATCAAAGGCGCGCGCATGTGGACAGGGGCTACCGAAGCACTCGAAAGTGGTATGAAGAATGTAGCATTTCTGCGCACTAACATAGAAATCATTGATCGCTTTTTTGCTGCCGGCGAGGTGAGTGAGATATGGCTGACCTTCTCCGACCCGCAGATGAAGAAAGCCACCAAGCGTCTCACGTCGACCTATTTCATGGAACGCTACCGCCGATTCCTGAAACCGGAAGGGTTGATTCATGTGAAGACCGACAGCCAGTTTATGTACACCTACACCCACTGTATGATCGAGGCTAATAAGTTGCCGGTAGAGTTCATCACAGACGACCTGTATCATTCCGGTCTGGTGGACGATATCCTCGGCATCAAGACCTATTATGAACAACAATGGCTCGATCGTGGTTTATGCATCAAATATATTAAGTTCCGACTTCCACAGACGGGTGAGTTGTGCGAACCGGATGTCGAGATAGAACTCGACGACTACCGGAGCTACAACCGCAGCAAGCGGAGCGGACTACAAACTTCCAAATAATCAGAACGTATGACACTCTATCCCAAACAAATACTCGACGCGCTGGCAACGGTGCGTTATCCCGGTACCGGAAAGAACCTCGTGGAAGCCGGTATGGTGGACGACAACATCCGCATCGATGGTATGACGGTCTCTTTCTCGCTACTCTTCGAGAAACCGACCGATCCGTTTATCAAGTCGCTGATCAAGGCGGCCGAAACGGCTATTCTTACTTATGTGAGCAAGGATGTGAAGATTGTGGGCAATATTACGGCGGTGAGCCGGCAGGAAGCACGCCCGGAAGTGGGTAAGCTATTGCCTCAGGTGAAGAACATCATTGGTGTCTCTTCCGGTAAGGGAGGTGTGGGCAAGTCGACTGTGTCGGCCAACCTGGCTGTGTCTCTGGCGAAGCTGGGCTATAAAGTGGGATTGCTCGACGCCGATATCTTCGGCCCTTCCATGCCGAAGATGTTTCAGGTGGAAGATGCCCGTCCGGTAGTGGAGAGCGTTGGTGGACGCGACTTGATTGTTCCCATTGAGAAGTATGGGGTGAAGTTGCTTTCCATTGGTTTCTTTGTCGACCCAAGTCAGGCTACGCTCTGGCGCGGTGGTATGGCGAGCAATGCGTTGAAACAGCTCATTGGCGATGCTGCCTGGGGAGATTTGGATTACTTTGTTATCGACCTGCCGCCCGGAACCAGTGATATTCATCTCACCATCGTGCAAACGCTGGCGCTGAACGGGGTGGTGGTAGTCAGCACGCCGCAGGAAGTGGCGCTGGCTGATGCCCGCAAGGGTATCAACATGTTTACCAACGAGAAAGTGAATGTACCTATTCTGGGTCTGGTGGAGAATATGGCCTGGTTTACTCCTGCCGAACTGCCGGAGAACAAGTATTATATCTTCGGTCGCGAAGGAGCGAAGAAGTTGGCCGGGGAGATGGATGTTCCTTTGCTGGGGCAGATTCCCATTGTGCAAAGCATCTGCGAAGGGGGTGATAACGGTATGCCCGTCGCCCTGAATGAGGATTCGATCACCGGGCAGGCTTTCCTTTCGTTGGCCGAGAGCGTGGTGCAGCAAGTAAACAAGCGTAACTCGGAGCAGGCACCTACACAGATTGTCGAAATGAAAAAATAAGATGATTGTCCACCTCCTTCTCTTTGACCCGAAAGGTCAGGGGAAATGCGGATATAAGCAGTTTGTGATATAATAAGGTACGGCTGGACAAAACATATGCTTTGTCCAGCCGTACCTTATTGTTTGGTCTTATTTGGAGTTGCTCAGCATAAGAATTTATTCTGCTAATTTGAAGCGTACAGGCAAAACATATTTAACGTTGACGTTCTCACCGTTTTGTACTCCCGGTTTCCATTTGGGCATGTCTCTTATCAGTCGGCGGGCTTCAGTGTCAAACTCCGGATAGGAACCTCTCACGACGTTTGGATTAATTACTTTTCCTGTCTTATCTACTACAAATTGTACAGTCACAACTCCCGACCTTTTTTCTTTCACGGCAGATTTGGGGTATTGGAGGTTGAGACTCACGTATTGGTCGAGGGCTTGTTGCCCTCCAGGGAATTCGGGCATGACGTCCACTCGATCAAAAATGGTTTCTCCGGTATTCTTGCCTTCAGCGGGAGCTTTTTCTGGTGCTGTTGCAGTGGTTGCCTCTCCGGCAGGTGGAGTAGGATCCGAAAATCTGAACAAGATAGGTAGGCTGAATTGTACCCGTGCAAGTTTTCCCTTCATTTTACCGGGAGTCCATTGAGGCATGGAGCGTACAACTCGCAGAGCCTCCTCATCGAGAAGCGGGTCTACGCTACTGAGTATTTTGTAATTGGAAGTTGTTCCGTCTTTTTCAACAATAAATTCGACGACTACCTTTCCTTGTATTCTCTTCATAGCGGCCTCTTCCGGATAACGCGTGTTTTGGTTGATGAAACTCATCAGTCCTGGTATATCGCCTGGGAATAACGGCATGGTATCAACCATGTCAAAAACCGTGTCGTCACCTTGTGCCGGTGCTTCCGCAGACGCTTTGATTGTGTCGGTTACCTGGATGTCATTTGCCGGTTTCAGCATTTCCTTTTCGGGCTGGGGCATCTGTTTCGTTGGGTTGTTGTCTACGATGGGAGCTACTGTCTTTTCTACCAGTTGTATCGTTTCCTTGGCAAGACTCTTGGTCGTTCGTGCCACTGCTTCGATGTTACTGATAACCAGCAACAAGGCAACAAGAGGCATGAATATCAGGTATTTGGTTTTCCCGATTTCTTTGGTTCTTTTCTTGTTCATCATTTTAATTCGTTTTTTTAGTGGTAAAACATTGAAATTATTTGATAGGGTTGCTGCAGCCTTTGGATGGGACAGTCCCAGGAGGTGGAACTGGTATGATTGGTAGTTATGACCGCTTTGTAACACGCGGTTGTCGGCCATGTACTCCAGGTTATTGCGTATTTCTTGTTTCAACAGCCATGCGAAAGGGTTGAACCAGCAGGCGATGCACATCAGCTCGCTGAATACCACGTCGATGGAGTGCCCTTGCCGGACATGTGCCTGTTCGTGTATCAATACCTCGTCCAGTTCCGTCTCGCTAAACAAATCGGGGCGGATAAATACCCAGTGGAAGAAGGAAAAAGGTTGGGTAGCCTTCCGGGGGATATACACCTGAATACCTTTTATCTCAGCTTTCCGGCTTTGCATTCGAATGCGGATGATGCACGTCAGTTGTATAAGGAAGCGGATGGCGAGGCCCAGTACACCGGCTCCGTAAACAATGACCAAGGCGGCGGAAAATATGCCTGTCCAATCTGTTGTCTCCGCCTGATGCGTGATGGTGACTTCCGGAAGCATCACGGAGGTATAATAGTCGACCATGACTACCATGGGGGGCTGTTCTTTGATCCACTCCTGGAAATTCATCAGGGGATAAAGCATTGAAACAACCAGAAAGCAAAGCAACAGGATGCGCCGCCAGTGGAAGAAGGTATCTTTGTCCAGAAACATTCGGTAGAATGTAAAGAACAGCATGATACCTGCATTGATTTTCAGAAAATAAGCGAGTTCCGGGCTCATGGTATTCGGGAGGGTATTGTGTTTCTATTCTTCTTTTCCTTTCTCGATCATGTCGAGTATATCTTTTAGATCCTCTGCCGAAATTTTCTGATCCCGCGCAAAGAACGATACCAATTCTTTGTAGGAGTTCTCGAAATAATCGCGCACCACACCGCTCATGAATGTGCGTTTGTATTCGCTTTCGCGGATGGCGGGCGTGTATTGGTAGGTATTTCCCACGCGTTTGGTCGCTACATATTTCTTCCGCTCCAGGTTTTTTACAATGGAGGCGACGGTGGTATATGGCGGCGCAGGAACGGGGTATCTGGCTACGATGTCTTTCACAAAACACGCGTCGAGCTCCCAGATGTAGAGCATCGCTTCTTCTTCTTGTATGGTTAACTTCTCCATAAATTATCTTGCTAAATTAAGTATGTGACAAATCTACGAATATTTCGTAATAGCAAAACATGAAGGGAGTTAAATAATGTAAACGGGCGCTATTTTCCTTCTTTCTCCTGATATTCCGAAGGTAAAACTCCGAATTCGTCCTTGAAGTATTTCCTGAAATACTTAGGATTACTGAATCCGGTCTGATAAGCAATTTCCGATACGCTCTGCTGACTTTCACGGAGGTACTGAGCCGCCCGTTTCAGACGGATGATACGAATAAATTCAATCGGCGTCTTTCCGGTGATGGAAACCATCTTCTTATACAAGTGTACACGACTCATGCCCAATTCGCTGCTCAACTCCTCTACCGAAAGTTCACTCCGGCTGATATGATCTTCCACGTACCGAACCGCTTTATTAATCAACTTCTCGTCCAGTGAAGTGATGGTAATCTCACTGGGAGCTACTTCTATCAGTTGTTTGAAGTTCTCCTGCCGCTTTTGCCGGAGTTGCAACAAGTTTTTGATACGAATCACCAGCAAATCGAAATCGAAAGGCTTGGTTATATAGTCGTCCGCACCACTTTCAAGTCCTTCCAGTTTCTGTTCTTTTGCCGAACGGGCGGTAAGCAGGATGAGTGGGATGTGCGAAGTACGGATATCCGTCTTTACCAACCGGCACAGCTCGTTTCCATCCATCACAGGCATCATCACATCGCTCACAATGATATCCGGTTGCAGTTCCGGAATCATCTGCCATGCCTTGGCTCCATCCGAGGCCTCCTCTACGATGTATTCCCCCTCCAGACTATCACGCATGAAAAGACGGAAATCATTATTGTCGTCAACGATGAGTATGACGGGCAGGTTGCTCTCCGCCCTTTCCGTGTTTTCTTCGCCGGGAAGTTCGTCCGGCGATTCCTGGGAAAGTATCTCAGCAGTATCCGGAACCAGTTCGGCTTCCTGACTATGCACTCCCTGTGCGCGTACCACCGGAAGAGTCACGATGAATACGCTTCCTTTTCCCACATTGTCGAGCACAGAGACGGTTCCGCCATGCAGGGAAACAAACTCTTTAACGAGATGCAGCCCGATGCCGCTTCCGCTCGACTTTTGCCCCTCTTTATGATGTATCTGGTAGAACCGCTCGAAGATGAGTTCTTTGTCTTCATCGTCAATGCCGATACCCGTGTCCAGAATTTTAATTTCGAACTGCTCCGGGCGGTCGCCTTCGGCTGGTAGTAATTCGAGAGACACATCCACCCTTCCCCCTTCCGGCGTAAACTTAAAGGCGTTGGACAGCAGGTTCATGACTACCTTTCCTATCTTGTCCTCATCGAATACCATCCACAACTCTTCGATGGCTGAGAAGAAGATAAGATGTATGTTCCGCTTTTCCGAATACTCGGTGAAGGAGTTGCTTACCCCCTGGATATAATCCACGATATCCCCTTGCGAAGGATTAAGCTGATGCCCTTTGACGTCGCTTTTCCTGAAATCGAGCAGTTGGTTCACCAGGTTGAGTAGCCGCACAGCATTACGGTGCACCATTTCCAGTTTTTTCTTTTGCTCGTTATTGTCGATATGCTTAATCACATTCTCCAACGGCGAAATGATGAGCGTGAGCGGTGTGCGTAACTCATGACTGATATTGGTAAAGAAACGCAACTTCATATCGTCTACCTCATGCTTCTGTTGTGCTTCCTGTTCTATTTGTGTCAGTTTGTATTTATGCCGTTCGTTGCGCAGGATCTGCCTGCGAGCCAGGTGTAGAATGCCGCCAATAAGTAGCAGATAGAGCACGTAGGCCGTTGGCGACGCCCAGAAAGGAGGCGTAATCACAATCCGCAGTTCGGCTGTTTCGTGGTTGCTGAAACCATCGCTGTTGATGGCCTTCACTTTGAGCGTATAGGTGCCGGGAGCCAGGTTGGTGTACGTCAGCTTGTTGACATCGGCCGTCAGCCAATCCGTATTGAACCCTTCAAGCTTGTACATATACTTCGTCTTCTCGGGCAGTATATAGTTCATGGCTGAGAAGGTGATGGAAAATACATTCTGACTATGCTTCAGGGTGATTTCAGAGGTATGGTTCAACGCCCGGGTCAGGATACGGTTTCCACCGTACACACTGTCCGTCCTCACGTCTTCGTTGAACAACTGCAGTCCGGTAAACTCTATTTTGGGCGTAACATGGTTGTACTTCAACCCCTCCGGGTCGAAGAAACTCAACCCCTGTGTACCTCCGGCTATTATTTCCCCTTTATGCATTTTGATTATCGAGCGTACGTTGAACTGCTGTCCCTGCAATCCGTCGAGTTCGCCGTACCGGTGGCAGGTGTAGACATACGCGCCGGTGGTAGGATCTACGTTGACAATGATGTTCGAGATTGTGCTCCGGGTAGTTATCCACATATTCTTGTTATTATCCTCCACGATGGCATGAATGATTTCATTTCCCATATCCAGCTCCTTTACCGGTACGGTGACTTCATCATTTTTCCGGTTGTAGATATTGAGTCCTTCCGCCGTAGCTATCCAGAGCAACCCCCGGCTATCCTCATAAATGGCATTGACATTGGGATGCAGGAACTCCTGTGTTCCTCTTTTATTCCCAGTCCTTCTCTCGAACGTATTTTTCGAAGGCGAGTAGATGGCTACGCCATACGAGGTACCCATATACAGATTTTCATCGCGCGATATACAGAGGGATGAGATATAGTCCGCATCGAACCCTTCCCCCGGTTTGGCGTACTGTGTGAGTTTTCCGGTATGCGGGTCCAATCCCTGCAACCCGTTGCCCAATGTGCCTATCCAGATGTATCCGTCGCTACCTTCGGCAAGCGCCCATACATTGTCGTTGACCAGCGAATTCGGGTTTCCCGGTTCGTGGCGGTAGTTTGTAAATGTACGTCCGTCGAACGAATTGAGTCCGTTCCGATAGGTTCCCATCCATATCTTTCCATCACTTGCTTTTAGCAGGCTGACCACTACGTCGCCCGACAGTGAATTCCTGCCCGCCGCATGCTGGTATATTTTCCGCTCATTGGTCCCCCGGTTCAAGTGTACCAGTCCGCTACTCGTTCCTACCCACAATTCGCCCGGCTTGTCCTCGACAATAGCGTTTACGTCGGCCGTAAAATTCTGGATGTGGTTGAATTGTGACAGGTGGTCCGTCCGGAACTTGAAGATACTTTCGTTGTAGTACGAGATGCCCCTTTTGTAGTAGCCTGCCCATATGCCCCCGCTGTCGTCACAGTACAGGCAGTTGATGCTGTTCTGAACGATGCTTCGCTCATCGAATATATTGTTCTTGAGGTATTTGATGGTACGTAGTTTCTTGTTGATGATATTGATACCTCCGTGGTCGATAGCTATCCATATCTGCCCCTTGGCATCTTCTCTGATGTCTTTGACATCATCGCCGGAAAGGACGTAAGGCGATTCCTTCCGGGTACTGAGATAGTCCCACCGGTCTTCAGCGGGATAATACACCCACGCACCGGGACCTGCATGTATCCAATAGTTCCCTTCGGTATCGACAAGCATCTTGTATCTGCCCGGCAGATTGGCCGAGGCATGTATCAGGTAGTCATTTCGGGACATACTTTTGCCCGACTGTCGGTCGCGTCGTTCAAAAGCCCCGTTTGAGTAGAGAAACAGAACGCCGCTTTCGTCTTCGGTGACGCAAGAAAGTGTCAGCCCTTGTTTGCCGGTTTTCTCATCCAGAGGGTAGAACGTCAGCTTCTGCTGTGCTACATTATAATAATAGGTTCCTTCGTAACACTGTGCCCAGCAATTCTTCTCCTTATCTATATACATCAGTTGCGGAGGGTTCGGAATGCCATATTTATCGCGCAGCAGCGGAGCAGCCGGATGGAATGTCTCTTTTCGGGCATCATAGTAGGCATATCCCAGGCGTGAAGTGCGCACCCAGAGTGATCCGTCGGCATCTTCCTGCACATCTTCGACCGAGTTCTCGGGCAACGAATGAGCAACCTTGCTGTTGCGCGTAAATACCTTAAAGGTATATCCGTCGTAACGGTTCAGTCCGTATGCGGTAGAGAACCACATAAACCCTTGTGAGTCTTTGGTGATATGTAAAATCTGACTGTCCGAAAGTCCGTCCTTCACGCCCAGGTGTTTGAATGTGATTTCATTCATCCCGGAGAGAGAGGTAAAGCAGCAGGCGCTGATGAGTAGAAGAAATAGATGCTTCATAGATTATTCTAATGATTAATGAGTGCAATATTCGTAAAAAAAAATGAGATAATCAATCATTTTAGCCCTGATTAAGAGTTTCCTTTCCAAAAGATAGAAGCTGAAAAGATGTTGATTGTCAGTGTTTTATGGAATTGTCTGGCGCCGACTTAACAATACTGCCCTCTATTGGCAACATTTCTTCTCTATACTTTTACCGGAACACCTCATTTACGCAACATTATTAACTATGTTTTCGGTGACTAATACATACTTTTGCCCCAGATGAAAACATCAAAAAGCAAACATAATATTAACCATTAAATTACGTACAATGAGAAAAACATTTTTTCGAAAGTGCACAAATCTTCCCCTGGGCAGTTTTCTACTGCTCATCTGCTTGTTGCTATCGGCAGCCACTCTACGGGGAAACACTACTCAGCAAGGAAACATCTCAGGCGTTGTGACTTCGCAAGTCGACGGAGAAGAGCTGTTGGGAGTTTCTATTATGATCAAAGGTACCAATACAGGTACCATTACCGATCTCAATGGAAAGTTCAGTATCAAAGCTTCTAAAGGGCAGACACTGGTATTTACCTATATGGGGTATGTCAAAGAAGAAGTGATTATCAACAGCCAAACAATCAATGTTGCTATGAGAGAAGATACCAAGATGCTCGACGAGGTTGTTGTGGTGGGTTACGGAGCGATGCCACGTAGCGACCTTACCGGCGCGGTTACTTCAATTAAGGCCGAAGATATGGCGAAGAGTGTGAACACAACCTTCGACCAGGCGCTTCAGGGACGTGCTGCGGGAGTAAACGTAACACAAAACTCCGGTGCTCCCGGTGGTGGTATCTCAGTAAGTATCCGCGGTGTAAACTCATTTAACGGTAACGAACCGTTGTATGTCATTGATGGCATTCCTATGTCAGGACAGACAAGTGGCAATACCAGCGCATTGGCCAACATCAACCCTTCGGACATTGTCAACATGGAGATCTTGAAAGATGCCTCCGCTACAGCTATTTATGGTACACGCGCGGCCAATGGTGTGATTCTTATCACTACCAAACAGGGAAAAGCCGGTGCTACGCGGATATCTTATGAAGGATATTATGGCATACAGCAGTTGCCTAACGAACTCGATGTATTGAATCTGCGCGAGTATGCAGTCTATCAGAACCTGCGTGCTAAAGTCATCGGTTTCGGTGCACGCGAAGAGTTCAAGGACCCTTCCGTACTGGGTACAGGAACGAATTGGCAGCAGGAAATCTTCCGCTCGGCTCCCATGCAGAACCATCAAATCAGTCTGACAGGTGGTAATGAAAAAAGCACATTTGCCATCATGGCCGGTTACCTCAATCAGGACGGTATCGCTTTGGGTTCCAACTTTGAGCGTTATTCACTCCGTATCAATCTGGACAATCAGGTGAAAAAATGGCTTAAAGTGGGCGTGAACAGTTATGTTTCCAGAAGCGAGCAAGTGAATACAGTCGATAATGGAAGCATTATAGAGACAGCTATCAAGCAGTTGCCGGAAGTACCAGTCCGTAATTCGGATGGGAGCTGGGGTAGTCAGCAGGAAAATATATATGGTACTTATTTTGCTAACCCGGTAGCCGAAGCTTTAACACGCGAGAATTATAAACGCGGAACTGATTTGCAAATCAGAGGATATGTTGATATCACCCCGCTGAAAGGCTTGACGTTCAGAGCGGAAGCTTCGACCAATATTTACTACAACACCGACTACCAATATATACCTCTTATTGATTATGGTCACTTTAAGCAGGCATCTTTGGGCACACGGGGCGCTAGTAATGGCTCTTATATGAACTTCAATACATACCTCACGTACAATTTCAGTCTCAAAAAACACAAATTCTCGATAATGGCCGGACACGAAGCACAGGAGAACCAATGGGAAAACCTGTCAGGAAAGCGGGACGGATATCTGTTCAACACGGTACACGAATTAGAAGTGGGTGATGAAAAGACATCCAAGAGTTATAGCGGACGCGGTTCATCGGCCATCGAATCCTACTACGGACGTTTCAACTACAACTATGATGACCGCTATCTGCTTACCAGCACAATGCGTCGTGACGGTTCTTCCAGTTTTGCGGAAGGCAACCGCTGGGCAACTTTCCCGTCAGTGGCGCTAGCCTGGAGAATCAACAACGAAGGATTTATGAAGGGTATCACAGCCATCAATAACCTGAAGCTGCGTACAGGTTGGGGACTTGTAGGTAATCAGGGTGTGTGGCAAGGCTATGCATACGGTGTTACCATGAAATCGAGTGCTACGGGTATTGGACAAGGATTCTATCCAGGCAATTACGGCAATCTTGACCTGAAATGGGAGAAAACCAATGCGTACAACATCGGCTTGGACCTTAACCTCTTCAACAACCGTATCGAACTTATCGCCGACTTCTATAAAAAGGATATCGACAACCTGCTCATGCCGGCCGCTCTCCCGTCTTATGTGATAGGAGTGATAAACACCCCTTGGGTGAATGCAGGTGCTATGACCAACAAAGGTATGGAGTTCACGCTGAATACAGTAAATATCAGTAATAAGTCGTTTGTATGGAAAACCGGAATCACTTTCTCCATGAACCGGAATAAGGTGACTGCCCTGTATAGCGAATCTTCAGCATTGGTAGGCAAAATCGACGATCTGGCTTATACGTACACTAAAGTGGGTGACCCTGTAGGGCAGCTTTACGGATACAAAGTCATCGGCATGTTCAAAGACGAATCGGACTTTTACAAAAAAGACCAATCCGGCAATAATATACTCGACGAGGATGGTAACAGAATCCCGGTGGCACTTCCCAAGGATGTAAAAATGGAGGTCAACGGTGTATGGGTAGGCGATTTCATGTATGAAGACCGGAACAACGATGGTAAAATCGACGACGAGGACCGTACTTATATCGGAAATTCCGAGCCAAAGTTCACATTCGGTATCAACAACAATTTTACTTACAAGAATTTCGACCTGAATATTTTCCTGAACGGCGTATATGGCAACAAGATATACAACTACCTGCGTGAGAAATACACCAATCCGATGAGCAACAGTGGATTGCTGAAAGAAGCTACCAAGATAGCAGTTATTGGGCTCAAGGACTCGAATGGAGCTGCCGATGATATCACCAATGTCTATGTCATCAATCCAGATGCATCGGTACAACGCATACATACAACGAATGCCAATACCAACAATCGTGTGAGCGACCGGTTTGTGGAAGATGGTTCTTTCCTGCGCATCAAGAATGTGTCTCTCGGATATACCTTCCCCAAGAAGTTGCTGTCCAAATACCAGATAGAGAACCTGCGCGTGTACATGAATGTACAGAACCTCTTTACATTCACCGACTATTCCGGTTACGACCCCGAAATCGGCTCGTACGATGTAACGATAAGGAATATTGACAAGGCACGTTATCCTTCACAGCGTATCTATACTTTCGGATTGAATGTCTCATTCTAACAACAAAACATCATGAAAAATAAATTATACAAACTCGCTTTATTCGCATCGGTTATCGCTCTGTTTGCTTCCTGCAGCGACGATTTTCTGGACAGAACTCCCAAAGGGGCTTACACTGATGTTGATTTCTATACCGCTCCCCAGGCTTTAAAGGCTGTTACAGCACCTCTTTATACCCGGGCTTGGTTCGACTACAACCGCTCAGCCCTGGCCATCGGCAGTTGCCGTGCCAACGACTGTTACAGCCCGTACTTCCTGCCGGAATATACTACGTTCACCATCACAGCGCTCCACAAAGAAGTATCGACTGCCTGGCAGGCATTTTATTCGGTAGTAACTATGGCCAATGCAACGATGAAAGACATACGCGATAAATCTACAGGGGTCACCGAAATACAGAAAAATCAAGCCATTGCTGAGTGCCGTCTTATGCGGGGTATCGCTTATTTCTACTTGTTGCGTACGTGGGGCTCCGTTATCCTGTTCGAAGACAACGATTTGGTGGTAAAGAATCCTATTCAACCCCGTCACAAGGAGGAGGATGTATTACGATTTATCATCAACGACCTTACATTTGCTTCCAAAAATCTGCCCGAAATCGCTGATAAAGGCCGAGCCTCCTGTTTTGGCGCCAAGGCGATGCTAGCCAAGGTATATCTGGCACGTTCCGGTTGGAATAATGGTGGTACACGTAATCAGGACGATCTCGACCAGGCTTGTCTTTATGCAGCCGACGTATGCAAGAACAGCGGCCTGAAGCTGATGGACGACTACGAGGACCTGTTCAAATATAAGAAGAACAACAACGAAGAATCGCTCATTGCCATGCAATGGGTTCCCGGAGGCGATTGGTATGTATGCAACACACTGCTGAGCGACCTGGCTTTCAGCACTGCAGTTACCGGTGGTGTAAATTGCTGGAGCAGTCTCAACGGCACTATCGATATGCTGAAGCAATATGAGCCAGGAGATTCCAAACGCCTGAATGCATCATTCTTTACTAACGAGACCCACTATTCGTACATCAACATCAAAGAAGGCGGATATACATACACTGACAAAAGAAGCCCTATCAAGAAAGGAGTGCCCGGAGGACCGGATGACGAAAACGATGGCTATGTGAAACAAATGAATTCGCCTTTGAATACCTACATCATACGTCTGGCCGACGCCTATATGATTTACGCCGAAGCAACATTGGGCAACAATGCGACCCTTTCTTCAGGCGAAGCACTCGAATATTATAACAAGGTACGTCGGAGGGCAGGTCTGGGAGCTAAGACCTCGATAACCCTCGACGATATCATCCGTGAACGGAGAGTGGAGTTTGGTATGGAATATGTCAACTGGTACGACATGGTTAGCTGGTACCGTTATATGCCCGAAAAGATGCTGGCTTACTTCAACAACCAGGAAAGAGGTTACACGTCCAGTAACATTACAAAAGATGAATATGGAAACATCTCTTTCGGAACGGAAAGTCAAATAAGTAAACCTGCAACGCCGGTAGTCGTTACTCATGACAATATATTCTTGCCTTATCCCGAATTAGATTTGCTTCAGAATCCCAAACTTAAGGAGGAACCCCAATCATATAATTTCAACGAATAAAATACAACATATATGAAAATACATATCGACATCAAAACCATGCTTACAGGACTGTTCGTGCTGTTGCTCGTACTGCCGTTTGCATCGTGCGACAATGACGACAACGGCGGCCAGCCCGTCATCCATGACGTACGCACCACCGATCCTGAAAAGAAAGACAGTACATTTGTGCAGGGTACACCGGGACAGATGCTGCTCATTGACGGTGAGAATCTGGGTTCCGCAAGAAAAATCTATATTAACAATCAGGAGGTGTATTTCAACCCTAATTATGTAACTTCGAAAAATATCATCCTGTCCATACCCGCCACTCTGGAACTTACAGGTATCAACCCCGAATTACCTAAAGAAATCAGGGTGGAGACAGATGGTGGTACTGCTATCTTCAGCTTCCATGTACTCTCTCCTGCCCCCTCTATCAAACGGCTATTGATAACCTATCCGGTTTCTGTTGGTGATTTAATTGTTATCGACGGAGCCAATTTCTACGAAATCCAGAAGATTGTGATGGAAGGAAATGAAGGTGCCAATATGGAAATTACTCAGTATACCGTGAGTCAGGATTATGCAAAAATCTCATTCCGCCTCCCTGCAGGCGTTGACAAAGAGGGAGAGCTGGCGGTTTACTGCGATGCCGGTGAAGCGCGATCTGGATATGCCACCTTCGTGCTTCCACCTGTTATCAATACAATAAGCAGTACTATGCCTATTATTGGAGCAGAATTCTTTATTGCCGGTAACTACTATATCAATGTGGTAAAGGTGAACATCAACGGTGAGTATGACATAGAGGCCGATGATCTGAGAGTATCCGAAAGCAACGATACCATTTATCTGAAACTCCCTGTAGCTCCTGCTGCGTCGGGTAAGATAACAATTACTGCTGGCGGAGGCAGCACGCAAAGCACTCAACTGTTCTACCCCATAGAATATGTCATTGCCGATTTCGATACTTTCGGAAGTAATAGTTGGACCGGAAATCTCTATCAGGGCAACGGCACTACACCTCCTTATCAGACTACGGGTAAAGCCATAGGAATAATCGAAAAAAGTGTGGGCCCTTGGAACTACTGGTTCGGTAATGTCTTGTCTAATATTGTGTTCAGAGACGCCATACCTGACAACACACTCGTGACCGATCTAGTGGTGAGATTCGAGTGCTTCTTGACCTTCCCGCTGAGTACTATCAAATACGAGGTGATGTTCGGTGGCGATTGGAGCAAAACACTGAACGGATATGTTCCTGTGTCAATAGCCAGTGGTAAGACGGAGATAGGCAAATGGATGTCTTGTGAAATTCCGCTCTCCATGATTATAAACCGCAACAATTACAGCGAGGTGAAGGTCATGGGTAAAGAGTTCGGATTCTACTCCAAGAATGCTTCTTCGGAAATAATTCCGCTCTACGAGGTTTATTTCGATAACATGCGCCTTATGCCAAAAGTAATTAAGTGAGAAATTCTCAAGTGAATGAATATTCTTGAATGGGTTAACCCATTCAGGAATCCAATAGCAAATAGATAAACAGGTAAAAAGAATGTTTAGAGAAGCCCGGATGATTCTAGGTTAGGTTACACACCGTAACATAATCCTGTAACATCCGGGTTTTGATTTTCACAAAAAACAAGAATCAAATGTTCAGAACACTACTATTCCACTGTTGCCTTGCTACACTGTTACTCATATCAGGCAGTAGCAATAAACCTGACTCCAAAGCGGCAGTTCCCGGATGTAAGGAGTCCAAAGAGGCCATTGCCCCGGATAGCACCGGCATGAACCTCCAAACAACTTCTATGGAGCTTTCCAAAGCTTTGAAAGTAGGTTTCAATGTAGGCAATACCTTCGAAGCCATTCGCAAAACTCCCGACGGCCGTCTGTACGGAGATGAAACAACCTGGGGAAATCCCACGCCCAACGCCGCACTGTTCCGTGGTATCAAAGCCGTAGGCTTCAACTTCGTCCGTATGCCTGTTTCTTACTCCCACCAGCTTGCCGACCCCAACGGTTATGAGATTAAAAAAGAATGGCTGGACAAAGTGGCCAAAGCTGTAGACGATGCCATCGACGCCGGACTCTACATCATGATAAACATCCACTGGGACGGCGGCTGGATGGACCACCCGAACGACCGGCACAAAGACGCCATCTATGAACGCTTCGAAGCCTATTGGAAACAAATTGCTCTACGGTTCCGCGACTACGACGAACACCTGCTCTTTGCAGGCATGAACGAAGTGGCCGATGCGGATACCGACATGTGGAACGTCCCCCCGACAGAAGAAAATCTCCGCGTGCACAACAGCCTCAACCAACAGTTTGTAAACATTGTCAGAGCTACCGGTGGACGGAATTACTACCGCTATCTGGTGCTACCATCCTATCTGACTAACATTGACTATGCCGTCTCCGGCTTCGAGCAACCGATGGATGTGGTCGAGAACCGCACCTTCCTCGAATGTCACTTCTACGACCCCTACGACTTCTGCCTGTCCACCAAGAACTACAAAACCGTATGGGGTAAGCCCTTTGCCGACGCCGGCTACGACGTACCTGGCTGGGGACTGGAAGAAGAACTGGACAAAACGCTCAAATCTCTCAATAAATTCACCAACAAGAACCTCCCTGTGATGATTGGTGAATGGGGAGCCATGGCACGTGTGAGAGGAGAGCTGAAAGGCGAGGAACTGGAAAGACATATCGACGCCCGCAACTATTACTATTGGTACGTAGCCAAGACTTGCTTGAAGTATGGACTCCTGCCCGTAAACTGGGATACCGGCCTAATGTTCAACCGCAAAACGGGTGAGCAACATGAAGTAAGCAATATTGCTGCGATAATGAAAGCGGTAGCGGGCGAAGAGTATGGATTCTCTACCATACCTTAAATCCGCAGTAATAAAAACATTTTCCTAGTTCTGCTTATTTTCGGAGATACCTCAATTTGTTGTCAACTGCCTGATAAATAATGGATTGTGCTTTTTGAGGATGTTTTAACTCACAGCTGCGGATTTAAGGTACTTCTTAATTTTAAGTACATCAGGGGCGAGGTCGTGAATCTAAAATGACAGGATGCTTGCTCAATATCCCCGGAGGATAAATTAGTAGCCTAAGAGGATTGCGGATTATCCTAAGAGCTTATGGAATTATCCTAAGAGGATATCGAGTTACAGCAGGAGTAATTACTGCTAAAAGGCCGAGTGTGTTTAAATCGCTAGGAGGCGCATTGCGACTTGTACTTAAAGCCTCCTCTGTATTATCTTAAATAATACTCCTATTTATTTCCGGAAATAAATAGGAGTAGGGTAGTGAATGATTCTAGGCATCGGGTATATTCTAGCTTAGATGCTTACAGTGGTCTTCAGCGGCAGTTCGCCCGACGAAGTCCCTACGAGTACCTCGATGGTTCCGCTTTCGAGTCTCCATCCGTTGGTCGCTTCGTCCCAGTAGCGCAGCTCGGCCACGGGAACTTCCAGCGTAAGAGTTTGTGTTTTGCCGGCGCCGGAGGTTACGCGTTTGAAAGCTTTCAATTCTTTATGCGGCCATTCTACTTTGGCATCGGGCCGACTAACATAAAGTTGCACCACTTCATCGGCTTCCATAGCACCCTTATTGGTTACATCGAAGCTGATTTTAATAATATCTTGGGCAGTGTATGTACTCTTATCGCTCCGGATATTGGCATACTCGAAACGGGCATAAGACAGACCGTGTCCAAAAGGGTAAAGCACCGGAATGCCTTTGGTATCGAACCAACGGTAACCCACCAGCAGACCTTCGGCATAGTGCACCTTTGGCGAACGATCGGCAGGGTCGTATTCCGTTTCTCCCACGATATCGTGTCGGAACTGGGCGGCAAACACATCGCCGTCGCTCACCACCTCTTTTGAGAAAGTGCCTAAAGCGTAGGCAGGTGAGTCTTCGAGTTTCAGAGGATAGGTGAAAGGGAGTTTTCCCGATGGGGAGACACGACCCAAAAGCACATCTGCCAAGGCATTCCCGCCTTCCAGACCGTTCCACCAGGCCTGAACGATGGCATTGGAGTTTTTTTCTACTACCCGCAAGTCGCACGGACCACCGGATACAACTATGGTAACAATATGGGGATTCACTTCGGCTATCCTGACGATAATCACATCCTGACTGACGGGCAGCATGATGTTTTCGCGGTCGATACCCTCGCTTTCGATGAATTTATTGGTTCCGGCGAAGAAGAGCACCAGGTCGGCATTGCGGGCAGTGGCGATGGCTTCGGCTAGCAAAGTAACGTCGGGCATTTCATCGAGGGTTTGGGCGATAGCGGGGGTGTTGGCTTTGTTGCCGGCAAACATACCCATGTAGTGCTTGTAAGCAGGGGCGTATTGTATCTCCACATCCTTGCCGATGCGGTTTTTGAGTCCTTGAAGCGGGGTTATTTCATAAGGAGTTTTGGCTCCTGCTCCCATACCGCCTGAAGCTGTGGTGGCGGTGGCATTGAGTCCGATAACGGCTATCTTCTTGGTTTTCGCAGTGTTGATGGGAAGAATACTGCTTTCGTTTTTAAGGAGCACAATGGACTTTGCAGCTACATTGTAGGCCACTTGTTGTTGTTCCTTCTGGGAGATTTTAACGGTATTGGCCTTATCGTTCGGAATAGCTTCGATGGCAAAGCGGAGACGCAGGATCTCGCGTACCTTATCGTCTACGATGGCTTCGCTGAGTTTGCCGGCGCGTACAGAGTCTATCAGTGCAGGGCCGAAGTAGTTATCGCCCGTCATCTGTACATCCAGTCCGCCGAGAGCAGCGCCCATGGTGCTGTGGGTTCCTCCCCAGTCGGATACGGTCATGCCTTTAAAGCCCCATTCACCGCGGAGTATGTCGTTGTTGAGGTGAACATTTTCGGAGCCGTAGTATCCGTTCACCTTATTATATGCCGGCATCACACACATGGCGCCTCCTTCTTTAACGGCTGCCTCGAAGGCTTTGAGGTAGATTTCGCGCATGGGCCGTTCGGCAATGATTACATCCATGCTGCCCCGGTTTGTTTCCTGGTTGTTGAGTGCGTAGTGTTTCAGGCAGGCGGCTGTTCCGGCATCCTGCATCCCTTTGGTGTAGCCTACGGCCAGTGCAGCGTTGAGAGCGGGGTCTTCGCTGAAATACTCATACGTGCGTCCACCGATGGGCAGGCGTTGTATGTTCATGGCAGGGCCGAGGATGATGTCTTTTCCACGGCGGCGAGCTTCGGTTCCCAGAGCGTTGCCGTAATCGTAGGCCAGGTCGGCAGACCAGGTGGCAGCCAGTGCCGAACCCGTGGGGTAATACGTGGCGGAGTCGGTAGTCCAGTTCAAAGGTTTGAATCCGTCACCTAACTCTTCGCGGACGGCAAAGGGACCATCGGCGTATTTAATATCTTGAATGCCCAGGCGGGGAACTCCTTCGGAGGACATGATGGTTTTGCTGTGGAGCATTTCCACTTTTTCTTCGAGGGTCATCTGTGCGATGATCTCATTAATCTTCCTATCGTTTACGGTGAGCTTATCCTGGGGGGATTGTTGGGCTGCATTACATCCTGCCAAAGTGGCGACAAACAGAAGCCGGGCTGTGTTTTTAATGATTCGTTTCATGGTATATCGTTTTATTTGCAAAGATGGCACATTATAAGATGGTATGATGGATGGAATGTTTTCGATGAGAGGCCAATATGTTACCTGACAAAAAGTATATCCGCCGACATTACAAGTCATCCCCTTCTGAAACATTACAGCCGCCCGTTTCGGATAGGAACAACTATCTTTGAGCCAGTTATTACCCCTTAAACACATACAGATGATGAAAAGAATTACAACACTCGTGATGAGTATTTTCCTGGTGGCCAAGTGCATGCTCTTTGCGCAGGAGACCTTCAAGAATCCCATCCTGACTGGTATGAATCCCGATCCCAGCATTTGCCGGGTGAACGATGACTTTTACCTGGTTACTTCCACCTTCGAGTATTTTCCGGGATTACCCATTTACCACAGTAAAGACCTGGTGAATTGGAAGCTGATAGGGCATGCCTTGGATACCCCTCGAAACAATCCTTTGAAAGGTTGCCGGGCATCCACTGGAGGACAATATGCGCCTACCCTGCGCTACCACAACGGCACATTTTATATCATCGGTACGAATTACGGCGGCGAAGGCTCGCAAGGAATCTCTTACGTAAGTGCCAAAGATCCTGCCGGGCCGTGGTCTGATCCTATCTGGATTGGCGAATGGCATGTAGACCCGTCGCTGGAGTTTATCGATGATACGGTTTATTACCTCAGTCCCGACAATGCCGGCAGTTTCCTGCTCGGCACCATCGATATAAAAACAGGTAAATTCATCGAGCCTTTGCGTAAAGTAGCTGCCGGGCTGGGTGGTTCTTCGCCTGAAGGTCCTCACTTTTATAAGATAAACGATTACTACTACATCATGTCCGCCGAAGGGGGTACGGGTTACGAACACCGCGAAGTGATACAGCGCAGCAAGTCACCCTGGGGTCCTTACGAGCCAAGCCCCATCAATCCGGTACTTTCGAACATGAGTGTTCCCGAGCACCCTTTCCACGCGATAGGGCATGCCGACCTGGTTCAACTGAAAGACGGAAGCTGGTGGGCAGTTTGCCTGGGAATCCGTCCGCAAAACGGCAGGTACCAACACCTGGGGCGTGAAACATTTCTTGCGCCCATCACCTGGAATGCCGACGGATGGCCCAAAGTAGGCACGGATGGCATTGTCAGAGAAGAGTTTCCCCGCCCCAATCTGCCTGTTCATGTATGGGAAAAGGACCCGGTGCGCGACAACTTCGACAGCAGCACTTTGAACCTGAACTGGAATTTCCTCAGAAACCCGTATGCGAAAGACTGGTCGCTTACCGAAAAGCCGGGATTCCTGCGCCTGAAAGGTTCGGCGCTGAATTTCAGCCAGAACGATTCGCCTGCTTTTATCGGCAGACGGCAGACGGCTTTCGACATCACAGCTTCTGCCAAGGTTAGTTTCACCCCTACTGCCGATAATGAAGAAGCCGGACTGGTTGTCCGTGCCGACGATAAGAACCAATACGACCTGCTCATCACCCGCTACCGTGGAAAGAAAGTGGTCATGCTACGCAAGTATTTGCAGGGTGCGGTGGCCGAAGTGAACTACAAAGAAATTCCCGATGGAGACATCGTATTACGCATCACGGCAACAGCTACGGAATATAAATTCTGGGTGCAAAAAGAAGGGAAAGAAGCGCAACTGGTAGGCACAGCCACCACTCAGGATGTATCGAACGAAAAGGTAGGAGGTTTTACAGGAGTGTTTATCGGCATGTATGCCTCTGGAAATGGCAAAGCCAATAGGAATCCGGCCGATTTTGATTGGTTTGAATGTAAGGACAAGTAGAAAAGGTGCCAAATACTTAAAAAAGCCACAGGAAGTGTACTTCCTGTGGCTTTTATCTATCTTAATTAGGTGTATACGTGAAGTTCTTAAACGACACCGTACCTTCTCCGTAAGCACACAATCCGATGCGTAGGCTCATAAAGCCGCTGAGTACATTGTGGTGCATGGAAGAAACATCTATTGAGTTTTCAATCTTTATCCAGTTGCTCCCGTCGAGGCTATAGTACATGTCTACCTGATTGTCGATGTTCTTAAGGCGGAGGAGGACGTGCCTTTGAATGACGTTCTTTTCGGTAGAGAACTGCCATCCGCGAAGGTCGGCAATGATATCCTTACTGTCGGCGAGGATGCCCGAGTGGTAGTTGCTGTTGTAGAAGAGTACAAGCCCGGCGGTGGCGTTGCCCTCGATGTTGATCTCGACATCTGCTGTGTACGAATGGTGAGAAGGAACACACAGAAGGGGGGAGCAGTTTCCTACTCCGTTGCCTTTTGCCTGTATCTGCAATGTCTTGTTTTGGAGTTGGAATCTGCTTGGTTCATAGCCTCCGAAGAATGCCCAATGAGGTTTGAGGGAAGTTCCGCCGAAATTATCACTCAACTGGAAGGAGGTGGTAGATGCCGGCAATGAAGGACGTTTGATAGGAGCTTCGGCTTTCACACCTTCCGGAGTTTTGAACCATCTGTCAGCCGTCCACTCGATGGGCTCGAGGAGGGTTTGCCGCCCCATGTTGTAAAAGTCCTTTTCGTAGGCGTGGTACACCATCCACCAATCGCCTTTGTGGTCTTCGAAGAGGGTACCGTGCCCTTTGGAGCACCATCTTTCGGAACGGGTGTATGTTTTGATGACGGGGTTGTAAGGGGAGTTCTCCCACGGGCCGAGGGGGGATTTAGAGCGGGCAGACACAATCATATGTCCGGTAGCCGGACCCGCTGTTCCGCCTTGAGCGGCTATGAGGTAGTAATACTCACCCCGCTTGACGAATTTGGGACTTTCCAGGCAGAAGCATTCAATGGTCCATTCGCGAGGGATGGGCCAACCGTTGTAGGAATGGCTGATGTCTCCGGCTACGCTAAGCCCGTCGTCGGACAGGGGCACATAACCGCCATTGCTGAAATAGAGATAGCGTTTGCCATCGGTGTCTACTACGTGTCCGGGGTCGATACCCTCGCTGGTTTTCAGGTCGATGGGCTCGCTCCAGGGGCCGTTAATGGATTCGGCCCATACCACATAGTTCTTGTTTTCAGCGGGAAAATAGATGTAGTATTTGCCGTTGTGTTTAATCATATCGGGCGCCCAGACGGAGCCGACGTAGGTGTGCAGAGCATTCGTTACAGGCGTCCAGTTGATTAAATCGGTGGAATGCCAGATTAATAACCCGGGGTAGTATTCGAAAGAGGAATGGACGATGTAATAGTCTTTACCCTCTCTGAGCAGGCTCGGGTCGGGGTAATCTCCGGCAAAAACCGGATTCAGATAGTCGGCGCCTCCCATTTTGCCGGGAGCAACCTGGTCCTGTGCGGATAGATTTCCGCACAGGAGGATACTGCAGAGTACCAGAATTATTTTATTCATTTTTTATCAATTACGGGGATATTTAGCCGGAATGGCCATCATTTGTTTAAGGAATTCTGGATCTCTAAATTGATAGGTTTCCCGGTTGTACTGATCTCCCGGAGCATCCCAAAGCATGGGGCACATTCCACGCGAGTAGATGGCTTCGGTAACGGCAACATCATACAGTCGTCGCATCTCCTGTGACTTGCCAGTGCCGCATGCCGCATATTCGCCTACAATTACGGGGATACCTTTATCTACACAGTTCTTCTTCATCAAGTCCATGTTATCTTTGAGCTCTTTCAAGTCTTCGGCAGTACCCCACGTGGCGCGGCCTACACCCCATCCGGAGTCCACACCGGCATCCTGAATAGCAAACAGAGCGGGCGCATAGTAGTGTACTGTTATGGCCAGACGATTGGCGGGGTCGGTGGGCATCTTGAAGAGTGGGTCGTACGCGTACTCAAACGCTGTATTGTAAATCTCCACCAGCAGATGCCGTTTGGCATTGTTCCCGCCGGATGCTCTTACGATATCGACGAAGAGTTGGTTGATTTGGTTTACATATCCCAGTGCTTTTGCTTTTTCGGCCTGTCCTCCGCTCCACGAAGTCCATATCTCGTCGTAACCGATTTCATTCATCGGCTCGAACATCAGGTGGTCGCCGTATTTCTCCAGGCGTTGGCATATCTGTTGCCAGATAGAAGTGTATTTCTTTTTGGCTTCACTGTCCGTCGGGACTTTCTTGATCCATTCGTTTTCGTGGTGTATGTTGATGACGGCCACCATGCCGCAATCGAGCGTCCAGTTCAGGATGGATTCTACCCGGTTCATCAGGTCGGGATGGATTTTGTAATCGCTTGACAGCAGATTACCCCAGCTGACCGGAATACGTAGGGAAGAATAGCCGGCTTTGGCATATCCCTCGATGATTTCTTTGGTGATGACGGGGCTGCCCCATGCCTGCTCGTAGTCCAGGATATTGCCGGAGGTGATCCAGGTAGCCGTTGCATCCAGCGTATTGCCGAGGTTTATTCCTAAGCCCATTTCTTTGACCAGTTGGTTGGTGGTGAGCTTCTCACGTACAGCATATTTGTCCGTATAAGGCTCAGCTTCACCCTCGGGAGAAGCTGCTTGCTCTACAGGTATTTGTTTTTCAAATCCATTAGCAGTAATAATGAGCATTGCTGTTCGGATTTCCTGCAAGGGATTGGCCTCTACTGTTAGTTTATACTGACGGGAGGTTGACGTGGGGGTATACCCCGCTACCTTACACCATGTTTCGGAGCTTTGAACAGATACTTCTGCATTCGGAAGTATGGTGAGCGTTTTCGTTCCGCCTTCTTTCTCGAATTGAAAAGAAGTTTCCTGCGTTTCAAATTCAATCTTCTCTTCGCTATCGGAGCATGCCAGAAGAACGAGCATAAACAGAATCAAACAACTTAATTGTGTTTTCATGGGTGTAATGTTTTTAATTATTTAATGATGATAGATTCGGTTTTGCAAAAATATGGTTTTAAAGGAAGAAGCTTTTGCCGGAATGTTTCGAAAGAGAGCTCCGGATAATGGTTGTTATCAGAACTTCCCCCATTCTGTAACAATATATCCTCCTGCAAGATGCACTTACAAAACATACGAGCCCATCCATTTCATTAGGATGCCTTATTTTTGTGATACTTAAAACATAGAATATCATGAAAAAGATTCCTTTAATTTTAGTAGGTATACTTCTCTGTATAGTAGGGATGCCATGTACGGCAAAGAACACCCAAGCAGACAAGGTGGTTGAAATAATTCATAAAGTAAATGAATGCTGGCAAAAAAAACACCCGCAACCGGGCAACTCCTTCTGGGACAATGCAGCTTATCATACCGGTAATATGGAAGTCTTTTTCCTCACCGGCCATCCTGATTATTATGCCTATTCCAAAGCATGGGCAGAACGCAATGAATGGAAAGGTGCCAAGTCGGATGATAAAGCAGCGTGGAAATACAGTTATGGAGAAAGTGATGAATACGTTCTCTTTGGTGATTATCAGATTTGTTTCCAGACGTACATCGATTTATATACCATAAAGCGCGATTCACAAAGAATTGCCCGTGCTTGTGAAGTGATGGAATACCAGATAAGTACCGATAAAGATGATTATTGGTGGTGGGCGGATGGCCTTTATATGGCCATGCCTGTTATGACAAAGATGTACAGACTGACAGAAAATCCGCTTTATCTGGAGAAACTACACACCTATTGGATGTATGCCAATAGTATCATGTATGACGAAAAAGACGGTTTGTATTATCGCGATGCCAAGTATGTTTTTCCCAAACACAAGAGCGTAAGTGGCAAGAAAGATTTCTGGGCGCGTGGCAACGGGTGGGTGTTGGCCGCATTAGCCAAAGTATTGAAGGATTTGCCGGAAACCGATCCATACCGGCAGGAATATATTCATCGTTTTCAGGCAATGGCAAAGGCGATAGCTTCCAGTCAGCAGCCCGAGGGGTACTGGACACGCAGCATGCTTGATCCGGTGCATGCACCGGGGCCGGAAACCAGTGGAACCGCATTCTTTACGTATGGCTTGTTGTGGGGAATAAACAATGGTTTTCTGGATATAACGACTTACGAACCGGTCATCAGGAAAGCCTGGGATTATTTGAACACAGTAGCCTTACAGCTTGATGGCAGCGTGGGGTATGTACAACCTATCGGAGAGAAAGCCATTCCCGGACAAATCGTGAATGCTCGTTCGGAAGCCAATTTCGGCGTAGGTGCCTTTCTGCTTGCCGCATGCGAATATGTGCGTTATCTCGAATCGTCTCCCAGGCAGGATCGTGAATACTGGTGCGAGCTGCTCTACCAAATTGCAGCGCCTGTACTTAGCAATATGGCAGAAGGTAAGCTGCAGCAGAATATGCTGGTGGAGACAAGTTCCAATTGGGACGGGCGCGATGTTCGGGTAACCTATATGGAAGCTTTCGGACGTTTGATGGCCGGACTTGCTCCGTGGCTATCATTGCCCGATGACAATACCAGTGAAGGACAGATGCGCAGGCAACTGCGTGAATGGGCATTGAAAAGTTATACCAATGCCGTTGATCCCCAAAGCCCGGACTATTTGCTGTGGCGAAAAGAAGGTCAACCGCTCGTAGACGCAGCCTATATAGCCGAGAGCTTTGTTCGTGGCTACGATGCGTTATGGAAAGGACTTGACCATACCACCCAACAACGGTACATCGAAGAGTTTACACAGATGCGTCGTACCGATCCGCCAAATACCAACTGGATACTCTTCTCGTCGGTTATTGAGTCCTTCCTTGCCAAAGCGGGTGCGCCTTTCGACGCATTTAGAGTAAACACCGCCATTCGCAAAGTAGATGAATGGTATGTGGGTGATGGATGGTATGCCGACGGGCCTTCGTTTGCCTTCGATTATTATAGTAGCTATGTATTTCATCCGATGTATCTTGAAACGCTGCAAAACATGATTGATTCCCAAATAGGTACTCGCATCCCTTATCCAAAATACTATGAGAAAGCATTGGCACGCACGCAGAAATATAGCATCATTCTTGAACGGCTGATCTCGCCCGAGGGCACATTTCCTGTCTTCGGTCGTTCCATTCCTTACCGGATGGCTTCCATGCAGCCTCTGGCACTCATGGCCTGGTATGAAAGGTTGCCCGGCGATTTGAATAACGGTCAGGTACGTTCGGCGTTGACTGCCGTTTTGCATGCTATGTTCGACGGTAAAAGCAATTTCAATTCAAAAGGTTTCCTGACAATCGGTTTTGCTGGTCCCCAGCCTCACATTGCCGACTGGTACACCAATAATGGAAGCCTTTATATGACATCACTCTCTTTACTTCCCCTTGGCTTACCGGCTTCCCACCCTTTCTGGACGGATGCGGCACAGCCATGGACATGCAAAAAGGCATGGAGCGGAAAGCCTTTCCCGAAAGATCATCATTGGAACGATGGGGATGCGATCAGAGACTTGTATTGATCTATTATATGCTCAAATCAGGCCATTTGGGAAAGAGTATAACGTGATGCCGCTATTTACTTCGCTCTTTCAGTTCCTTGTACCGGTTGATGGCATGACGGCGGCTGGAAAGTATCTGCCAGCGATACACGGCGAAGGTGGTGAAGAAATAGAAACCTGTCTGCAACCACAACGCTTTGTATTCGAAAGCAACCTCGTTCAGTGTAGCTCCCATGCTGTTGATGCGCACATACCCATTGATGCCAAACGTGCTGGGGAAGATGTACGAGAAGTATTTCCAGAACGCAGGAATGGCGCTGCTCGGCCACGATATGCCGGAGATGAACAGCAACGGCACGGAGGTGAACACGAAGATCATCATGCACGTCTCCCGGTTGCGGATGGCGATGGAAACCGTCATGGAGAAGAAAATGCAGGCAGCCAGGTAGGGCAGCATGAAGAACGACAACGTAGCCGGCTGGCCCAACCGGTTGAGACTGAACAAATAAGGGATAACGCACAGCACGTACACCGATACCACAGCCGAAACCATGAAGTAACTCAGTCCCTTACCCAGTATGATGCGTAGCGTACCCTGGTAACGGCGGTTGATGGGAACCAGGTCCTTGAACCGGTTGTTCTCCCGTGCCGTACCCGCCGACAGGCCGACACCGAGCAGCAATGTTTGCTGAATGAGTAGAATCAGCACAGCCGGAATGAGGAAGGCGGCAAATCCGTTCGTGGGGTTGAACATCGCCACGTCCTCGTATTCGATGGGGTAATTGGTAATTTCGTCCTGGCGTTCCGTGGTGTTTCCGGCCCGTTCTATCTTGATATTCTTGTTCATGTCGAGCGATACCTGGGTGGCAGCTATCAGGATGTTTTTGTAGTAAAGCAAACCGCTCATGTCGCAATAGATGCTTACCTGCGTCTGTTTGCCCCGTGTAATGTCATCGGCAAATCCGGACGGTACGTAGATCAGTCCGTATGCACCCCGTTCTTTCATGATCAGCTTCGCCTCTTCCAGATCGCTGGCGTACGATACAATATGTACATCAGGGGTAGCGTCGACCTTTCGCAAGAATTCCCGGCTCAGAACCGAGTGTGAATGGTCGACTACCACAGCGGGTACTTCGCGTACTACTTCGCCCGTATATATAAAGGAATAGATTAGCGGATATACCAGTGGTACGATGATGAAGAAGATCAACACTCCTTGGTCGCGGAAGGTAGTACGCAACTCCTGTTTCCAGATGTAAAACAGGTCGTCGATTCCTTGCTTGATATGTTCCTTGAAGCTATGCTCTTTCATCAGGGCTTGTATTTATAGTAGATTAATGTTTCTTTCAGCCGGTTGACCACGAAGAAGGGCAACAGAATGAACACTAGTAGCATCAGGTAGTTGGGCCACGAGTAAACCATGCTGTAACCGTTGAGCGCCTGGTCTACGTAGATCAGGAAATAGTGGCGTAGCGGGAAAAGCCAGCTCAGTGCCTGTAATACCGGGTGCATGGCCATCACCGGGAAGGAGAAGCCGGAGATGGAGAAGGAGATCACCCCCCACAACGAGGCGAAGCTCAGTCCGAGCCGTAGCGTGGGCAGGGTACCGATCATCACAATGCCGCAGCTCTGCGAAGCAAGTACCAGGCAGAGGGTGGCAAGGATCATCGGGAAGATGCCGCTGTTGCACGGGAAATGCAGGTAACCATACATATAAACATCGATGAAGATTCCCATGAGGAAGAATACCGCTGTTTGCGGAATCAACTTGCCTGCCAGTGAAATGTAGATGGAGTTGTTGCCCGTGCGCAACCATTCGCGTGCCGATCGTTCCTTGATCTCTACGCCGATGGAGAAAACGGTGGTCATGAAAATCATCAGCATCAGCACGCCCGGTATGAGGGTGTTGCTCAGGTATACGTTGTAATTCAGCCACGGATTGTTCAGCGCATGGGTGTCGATGACGATGGGTTGTAGGAAAGCCATTGCCTGATCCTCGGTCGCTCCTTTGGCATAGAGTACCGACCGCCCGGCCGAACCGGCGGCGAGCTCGCCCATCATCTTCATGTCCTTGAACAGCAGTGAGCCGGCGATGAGGTAGGTGTTGTTGGTGTAAAACGATATCTTGGGCTGGCGTTGGCTTTGGGCGTCGGCAGCCAGGTGGCGGGGGAGGTAGAAGAAACCATAGATTTCTCCCCGTTGCATGGCGGTGCGTGCCTCGTCCACACTGTTGTAATGCCGGGCGACTTCCGTTTCACTGAATGCGTCGAGGTTGCGCAGGATGCTGCGTGAAGTGGGCGTATTGTCGAGATCGACCGCTCCCACAGGCAGTTCGGTGGGCAAGCCCGAGTCCATCAGTGAAGTGAAGAATACACAACAGAACAGCGGTGCGATGACCATGCAGAAGAGGTACAACGGTCGGGATACCAACCGTCGGCACTCTCGCTTCATGACGTTCCACAGGGCGATATGTTTCTTTTCTTTCTGCTTCATGGCGAATGGCAGGGTGGGTTATTTCTTCAGGATGACAGACATGCCCGGACGCAGTCCGTCGACTCTCTCTACCGGCAAGGCGCGTACCTCGAATGTCTTCAGGTCGAACTGTCCGGTGGTTTTGGTGGCTTTCCAGGCAGCGTACGTGCCGAGGTCCTTCAGGTAGTTCACCCGCAGACGGATGGTTTTATTCTCCAGTGCCGGAACGAAAGCTTCGAACTCTGCCCCCATGGTGAGATTCTTCAACAGATCTTCACGCACGTTGAAAGTAGTCCACATGTCGTCCATAATGGCAATGTTCATGATGGGTGCGCCGGTTCCCACCAATTCGCCTACTTTGGGGAAGATATCCGATACCTCGCCGGCGGTTTGTGCCGTGAGTACTGTTTCCCTGACATACGATTCTACTTCGGCTACGGCTCCTCTGGCACGGTCTACCAAGGCAGAGGCAGCCAGTTTGTCTTCCCGTTCGGCGCCGTTACGGGCCATGTCGTACTGCGCTTTAGCAGCTTTCTCGGTCGCTACGGCTGCGTCGCGTTGGGCGGTTACCTCGTCGAACTTCTGCGCCGACATTACGCCCTGCTCGAACAGATTTTTCACTCGCTTGTACGATTTTTCAGCAATGGTAACTCCGGCTTGTGCCTTCTGCCACATCTCGTAGGCTGCCTGGATCTGTTCCTGGCGTACTCCCTTGATGGCTTTTTCGTTTTGTGCCTGCGCGGCAGCTTCGGCGGCGCGTGCCTGTTCCATCTTGGCCAGTACGTCCGGCGCTTCGAGAATGACCAGCGTGTCACCTGCTTGTACGGTTTGTCCCTCTTTTACCCGGAATTCCAGGATACGTCCGGGGACCTTGCTCGAAACACGATACTCCGTCACTTCGGCTTGGCCTTGAATCATCTCCGGCCCTTTGCGTAGCATGAAGAATCCTACGATGGCTACCAAGGCTATGACTCCCAACAAGGTAAGGAAAGCCAGAAGCATGTTACTGTTTTGCGATTTCTGTGATGATACCATATTTTGATTATTTACAATTAGACGATTTACGATTAGACGATTGGCTATTTGGGTACTTCTTATTTCTTACCGCAGCTTTCCCGCAGCTTTTTGCAGGTAGAGTTCTGTCAGTTTCACATCGATTTGAGCGTCGATCTTCTCGGATTGTGCCGATAACCAGGCAGTCTGAGCCTCGAGTACATGGCTGGTAGGGATAACACCCTCTTCAAATCCAAGTGTGGCATAACGAAGATTTTCTTCGGCTTTTTCCATGTTTTTGGCAGACATGGCTAATTTCTTGCCGGCTTCGTTTACCTTGAAAGCAGCTTGGCTGACTTGCAGTTCGATTTTCTCCTTGGCGCTATCCAACTGATATTGCGCGATGCGGGCTTCGGCCCTGGCGGCTTTTACCTTGTACTTTCCTTCGCCCCAATGCCAGATGGGAACCTGCATCACCACGCCGACGTTCCACATGCCGCGGAATTTATTCTCGAAGCCGTTGTACAGTGAAGGGTTAGTCACCAGGTAATTGCCCAACAAAGCCAGGGTGGGGAGGTGTTCGGCGCGTGTCACATTCACTTTCTGATCGTATATCTTTGTGGCGAGCTCCAGGCTGCGTACTTCCGGGCGGCTGGCGTAGACGGCGTTTATATCGAAAGCAGTGTCGGGGGCAGTGGTGGGAATGTCCTTTATATCTTCATCGGCCAAGGTGAGGGGAGTGCTGAGATCGATGCCGCATAGTTGGCACAGCAACATTTTAGAAAGGCTCAGTCCGTCCTCTACTTTTGTCAGCGTCATTTCCGCTTCGTTCACCTTTACCCGCACCGACAGACCGTCGGCTTTCGTAGCAACTCCTTCGGCAATCATCTTTTCTACATCACTGTCCAGCTTTTGAAGCAGCTTGAGGTATCCTTCCGCCAATCGTTTCTTACCGCTGAGCGATACCACTTGCCAGTATGCCTGGTCGGTGCTCAGGATTACGTCCTGCACTCCGGTAGTGTGTTGCTGGCGTGCCAGCTCTTCGGCATACTCGGTGATTTTATTGTACGCCCGGATCTTACCGCCCATGTACAGGGGTTGCGTCAGTGTGATTCCTCCGGCATACACATTGCGCGTATCGGTACGCAAGGCGTCAGCAATAGCACTCCCGGCCGAGTTGAGAGGCGAAGCAATGTCGATGCTACCCAATGTTTGCAGCATGGCAGCCAGTTGCGGATTACTGGCCAGTTCGGGGTGACTGGTGAGTATTTGGCTGATACCGTTTTGCATCACGCCGCTTACCTGTGTGCCCAGTCCGTTCAGGGTGTTTTTCTGTTCGTTGTTGAGCAGGGAGATTTCCTTCTGGTTGCGCATGTACGAACCCGCGGCAGCGATAGAAGGCAGGTAGTTGGTGAATGCCGCTTTGTGTTGGTAATGAGCAGCATTAATTTTCTCCTGGCCGATTAACAACTCTTTGTTGTTGGCTATGGCTAATGCACGACAACTATCCAGTGTTAGCGTCGTTTGCGAATGAAGCGAAAATGTAAAGCCAAACAGGCAGACGGTTATGAGTTTTATTTTCATTGCGTATTGATATTTATAGCGTTACGAATGCAGGGTCATAGAAGAAAAACAATTGAGTTGTATATCTAGTTGCTTGTTCTCCTTTCTTTTTTCTTGTTTATTGTTCTACGTATAATTGCATAAACAATTATACAAAGATAGAGGCTTAAAACATAACTACAAAGAGTTTAGCATTTTTTTTAGATTAATGGTTTGTTGAAGGGGAAAGGCGACTCGCTTTGGGGGGCTGATGCTAAAAACAAAGGGCACCCTGCAATGAATGCAAGATGCCCTTTGGTAGTTGTGTATATAAGTGTGTTACTTAATCGGTTTGTTGTACCAATCGGTGTAGTAACGTCCTTGGCTGTTTACCCATTTCTCGAAATCGGGATAAGTGATATTGATGGGCGTAGTTTCGGGCGAGCAATAGAAATTAGTCTTGTTTGCCAGGTAAGCAGCGAAGGGGTATTGCAAGCCATTGCCGTCGGGATCGGTCACGTAGTATAACTTGTCGGCCGGGCGCGACTTGTCATGTTTTGTTCCGAGTTCGCTCATGTCGGCCAGGGATGTCGGGGGACAGTTCACCAAGTGTACTTCGCGACTTCTACCTTCGTCGGTTTTGACAATGATAAAAGGATTGTACGGAGGTCTTACGTGTCTGTCGAAGATACCTCTGCCTTTGAATTCAGTGGTTACTTTGAAAGTGGCTTTCTTGGACAAAGCATCTTTTAAGTCATCGAACAGTACGATGGTGGCAGTCGACTGTTCTGGTTCCAGTTTTTGTCCTTTCATGAACCGGGAAGTGATTCCGCTGGCTGTTTCCACTTTGGTGGAGAGGATGTTTTCGATCTTGGTGGGATAGAGCTCGTTGTTGAACAAACCGCAATATTGGAACCCGAAGCCGTTGGTGTATGTGGCGCCGTTGTGCTTGGGAGTGAATTCATCCTCTACTTTCAGGACATAATATGGGTCAAGCTTATTGATGTATTGTTTGGAGCTGTATTCGATAACCAAGTCGTTCATATCAAAGTCACCTCGTGCAGGCCATAAATCTTCAAAGATCAGCGTTCCCTGATAGCTTGTGTATACCGGAGCATCTTCGCCGGTCGTGGGAGGTTCCAACGGAGGATTCTCGATAGCATTCTCTTCTACAACGTTGACCATGAACACAGCATCGTAGTAGTTGCACGATAAGCTGGCACTCATGCGGTCTTCCCAGCACAAGGAAATCATGTGTTTAGTCGACGGATCGTGCAGCAATGCAACCGGTCTTTGAGTGTAGATGTCTTTGGTGAGGAACTCATGGCCAGCTCTGTATCGAGTGAATGTAGCGTCGGTGGAGTAATATGTAGCTGTGTTATCGTTCTCAACGATCTGCGCTGATGAAGGCCAGAAAGCATCTGCGACAAGGAACCAGCCAATGCTTACGCCAGCGGGGAACTTATCTTTGAATTCTGTACCGTTCCAGTATTTCAGTTGGACCTGGGTGCCGTACTGAACTTCGTTGTTTGTTACGAAGTTAGCTGTGATTCTGGGGTATGCAATAACAGGGTTGGTAATTTCGGCCCGGCTTTTCGGAGGATTGTTAGTCGGATAAGTGTAATAACCTACTACATTATTATAAGCTGCTCCACTATACAGGAAAATCAGGTCTACTTCACTTTCCTTAATCAAGTGGATATCTGTACGTGGCGCTCCTTCGAAAAATTGCGGATATTTAACCGGAAATGAATCGTTCTTCAACTCCGAATACAATTTAGTAATTGAATTCAGGTATTTGGAAGGAATGTCATACAATCTTTCGCTTTTTGCATAATCGGGTCGGCCGGTAGCACTCCAATCGCCCAGTACTTTGTAGCCATCGGGGTAGTTATGACCGCCTGAAGTGGTGGCGCGTGTGCTTCTGGTAGACAGATATGATTTCTGGTTGAAGGTGATTTTACCATCGGTCACAGTCAGTTTCACCGGACCGGCAATACCTACATAATCAGAATACAAGTATACCTGGCTGATGTACGAGGGCAGACTTATCTCGTGCTCATATGTGCTTTGTTGGGTAGTGTACGAGCGGAAGAGAGGTTCCATGCTTGTCTTTACATACTCTCCGTCGGCATTTTGGCTGATCGGATTTTCTTCGTAAAGTTCGAATACGACTTGGTAGTCTTTGAATCCGAAATCAATACTTAACTGAATGTTCTTTGCCGTAGCAAAGTCAAAGTACTCGCTCTTGGGAGTTTCCTCCTGTGGCTGATACAGATCTTTTTCGCAGCTTTGTAGCGTGCAAAATGCCAATATGCCTATGCATATTGCACCAAACTTAGTCATTTTTTTCATTTTACTTACTTCGTTTTTTTAATGTTTGTTGTTTTATCTTGGATTAATAGAATGTTTGTTTGGGTTTCGATTAACTTGGTTTTATTATGTAACGTTTTTTATTCTAATGTAAACTTCTGTGAGCCTATCAGCGTCCCTTCGGCGAAGATATCTACCCGGTATTCGCCGGCGTAAAGGAATTCTTCTACATTCCAGAATACGGTGACAGGCTGTTCTTCGCCTGTATATTCTATATATTTTTTTATCGAATAACTGAGTGTGCGATTCTCATAGGTAAATGTGTTCGTACCTCTGGTTAAGACGTCATTGTCGGGTTTTGTGATACGTATGTACAGTGTTCGTTCGCCGGTTTGTGCTGTGATATTCTTCACAACGGTAAAGCCGATGGCAAACTTCACTACCTCTTTTACTTTCTTGACCGACTTATCGCGCTTGTTCCGGGGTTGTACCCATACATTGGTTGCGTCTAACTGAGCTGCCAACGTTACTTTCTTGTCCAGGTTCTTCTTCTCTTCCGAGAGCGAACTGATTTGGCGCGAAGCATCGTTGAACTTCTGGGTGACTTCGGCAATGACTTGCTTTTGGTGATGCGTCAGTTTGTTGAGCGAATCAATTTGATTGATGTACCCCACCATTACTTTCCGCAGCGTAGCCAACTCATTCTTCAGGCGGCGTATCTCGGAAGCATTGGTGCTTTTCACAGTGCGGAGCTCCTCAAGTAACCGTTGGGTCTTTGTTTGTTCCTGTTCCAGCAGTATGGAGAGGGAGTCGTTGGTCACTGTTATTTTAAGTTCGTCATATTGCTGAGCAAAGCGGGTGTATTCGTTCTCCAGATCTTCTTTTTCCAGTTTGAATTCTTCTACCAGTTCATGGTTCGCCTTTTTCTCGGAAAACAATAAATAGGTAAGCCCTGCCAGAGCTATGATAAGCACCAGAATGCTTATTATAAGTAGATTCCTTTTAGCCATATATGATATGATTGATCAAATCGGTGCAAAAATAGCAATTTTGTAATACATAAACATCTTTTCCGGTGACTTTAGTGCAAAAATAGTCTTTTTTTAAGATGAGATGCGTAAGTTGTTCTATATTTGAATGAACCGTTAGTCAGTATTTGTGTTTTATATGGGCGATGCTCTGCACGGGAGCCGGGCTCGTTGTCCCTTTAACTAAATTTATTGCGGAAATATTTCTTTAATACTGATTATGTTGTACTTTTGTACTCGATTTTAAAAATGAACCAATTATCAACTTTTTTAAATACATAAGTAATATGTCAAAAGTAACCGTAGTAGGCGCAGGTAACGTAGGAGCTACATGTGCAAATGTGCTTGCTTTCAATGAAGTAGCAGATGAAGTAGTAATGCTGGACGTTAAAGAAGGCGTGTCAGAAGGTAAGGCGATGGATATGATGCAGACAGCTCAACTGTTGGGCTTCGATACGACCATTGTAGGCTGCACCAATGACTATGCTCAGACTGCTGACTCAGACGTGGTTGTTATCACTTCGGGCATTCCCCGTAAACCGGGTATGACTCGCGAAGAATTGATCGGTGTGAATGCCGGTATCGTGAAGTCGGTGGCTCAGAATGTGTTGAAATATTCTCCCAACGCCATTATCGTTGTGATCTCTAACCCGATGGATACTATGACGTATTTGTCACTCAAATCATTGGGCCTGCCGAAGAACCGTATTATCGGTATGGGCGGTGCACTGGATAGCTCACGTTTCAAATATTTCTTGTCTCAGGCTTTGGGCTGCAACGCCAACGAAGTAGAAGGCATGGTAATCGGTGGACATGGTGACACGACTATGATTCCGTTGGCTCGTTTCGCTACTTACAAAGGTATGCCTATCTCTAACTTCCTCTCGGCTGAAAAGATCGAAGAAGTAGTGAAGTCTACCATGGTAGGTGGTGCTACGCTGACTGGCTTGCTCGGAACTTCTGCCTGGTATGCACCGGGTGCTGCAGGAGCATTCGTAGTAGAGTCAATCCTCCACAACCAAATGAAGATGGTTGCTTGTTCGGTAGCTCTCGAAGGCGAGTACGGCGAAAACGATCTTTGCTGTGGTGTACCTGTGATCCTGGGTAAGAACGGTATCGAAAAGATTGTTGAACTTCCGTTGAACGAAGAAGAAATGGCTAAGTTCAAGGCAAGCGCAGCAGCCGTTCGCAAGACCAACGAAGACTTGAAGACGGTAGGCGCTCTTTAATTCAGAAGAGACCTGACGCATTAAAAATAGAAAGGGCGGTTCTCCATACAACGGGGACCCGCTCTTTTTTTATTCCCTAAACACGACCAAAAGATGGTTCACTGGGACTTTTCCGTTTTGGGCGGGAGTACCCGTTTGTGGTCCCTTTACTATTTGCCGGATGGGGGATGACTTTCAGGGAATGGCAAAACAAGCACCTCCTTTGATATGCTTATTCTCGGGCAGACTCTGCTTTTCGATAAAAAGATGTATCTTTGTTGGATTCATCATCAAATATTGTATTCACTCATAATGAAAGAAGAAATGAAAAGAACTCTGACAACCGTACTCTGCCTTTTAGTAGGTTTCTCGTTTACAATGGCCCAGGTGAAACTGGCTTTTAATCCTGATAAAGGAGTGAAATACCGCTATTGTGTGGGCATGCTTCAGGATATCAAGCAAAAGGTCATGGAGCAGAGTATACCGATGACGCAAAAGTTAACGACGGGGTATGATATGGAAGTGATTGCGAAAAACAAAGAAGAGATGACAGTCTCATTTTTGTTCGTAGATATTTATTATGAGATTTCGAGCTCCATGCTTAATATAAAGTATGATTCCAGAAATCCTTCATCGGATGCCACTGGAATGAATGCGATCTTTACCAAGTTGTTTGGATCCATGCTGGGCAAGAAACTGAATGCCGTCATATTGCCCGACGGAAGCGTGAAATCGGTGACAGGTATGGAAGCGATCGTTGAAGAAATGATGAAGAGACTGGAAGCGGATGGTGCAATGGGTACACAGATAGGGCAGAATATGCAGCAGCAGTTCAACGATGAAGCTATGTGCAAAAGTTTCGAACAGTCGCTGAAGGTATATCCCAGCAAGTCTTTGAAGATAGGTGACTCGTACGAGGTAATCCAGGAAAACAATCTTGCCGGACTGGGAGTGGGTGTGAAATCAATCTATCAACTCGATTCGGTGGACAAGGAAACTGCTTACATGACCGTTAAATCTGAAATCAGCGGAATGGAAGGAAAACTGACCGGCAATCAAGTCGGAAGTGTGCAGTTTGATCTGAAGACCGGAATCCTGAAATTATCGGATATGGAGCAGAAGTTCACAGGTACGCTCGCAACGCAAGGCGTGGAGGTTGCGTTGGCTGCCGATTCGAAGACAAAGGTGACAATTGATATTGTAAAGTAGAAAGCGTACAAACTTAATAAAGTAATCCCGGATATTCATGCGCCGATCGGTGACATGGATATCCGGGATTCATATTTTCGAAACGCTTGTTCATTGAGAGGACTATCAGGTCCCCGATAAACGGTTAGAGTCCTAATACATTGCTGCTCTTCATCGCTTGATTATCGAATTGCCCATTGAACCGCTCATTGTCTTTGGGGTTCAGTTCGAGCGACTTCTTCATATCTTCTACCGAACCGGCCTGGTCGCCATTCAACAACTTGGCGCGTCCGCGTTCGTTGTAAGCGGCGGCGAAGTTGGGGTTCAGCTCGATGGCTTCGTCAAACAGCTCAATCGCTTCGGTGACTTTGTTCTGGGTGATGTATAGTTGTCCCATGCGGAGGAAAGCCTGTTCGTTGAACGGGTTCATCTCGGTCACACTCCGGTAGTCGGCTTCGGCGGCTTCGGCATTTCCCAGCATCTCGTTCAGTTTGCCATGCAGCAGGATGGCCGTTTCATCTTCCGGGTTCTGCGCCAGTACAGCGTCGATATCTTCCTTCGCTTCTTTGGGTTGGTGCATGTCCAGCAACACCTCGGCGCGCATCAGGTTGGCTTCGGTATAGTCGTCTTTCAGCAGGATGGCTTTGGTGAGGTGGGCGATCGTTTGGAAATCATCCTTCAACCCATGACTGGCTTTGGCCAACAGGAGATAGGCCGAAGCGCTGTTTTCGTCGGCCCTGGCCGCTGCTTTTGCCGCCTTTTCCATCTCCGCATAGGCTTCCTGCATGTAATACACTTGTGCCAATGTAAGGAAAGTACTGGTCATGTGGGGTTCCATCTCTGCCATGCGCAGGAGTAGTTCGATCGATTTGTTCAGCTCGTGCATCTGGATGTAGAGTTGGCTGAGGTAGCCCATGGTTTCGAATTCCTCCTCGATAGCCAATGCTTCGGTGAAGCATTTTACGGCGTAGTCGGGGCGCCCCATGCGTTGTGCACGCAGTCCGTCGTATTTGAATATCTCGAAATTCTTTTTATCACTCTTTTGTTTATCTTCTTCCGTTGATTCGTTTTTCCCGGAGGAGAAGAAAGATTTGAAGAAATTGGCCATGATCAGATATCTTTTTTGTTTGATTGCAAATGTAGTAATTTATTCCGGAAGCGAGATGATTCCGTTGGTTATCTTTAGCTGTCCCTCGTCGAGCAGGTAGTGGAGGACGGGTGTCAGCTTTTCGTTATCGATATGCATCTGCCGGGCTATGTCAGCCGGAGTCATCTGCCGGTCCAGCGTAGCGAGTAAATGTTCCTTGATCTCTTCGAAGGTGGAAGCCGGTAAATGGACCGAACGTTTCCGCTCCAGGCAGGTGTCGCATTGTCCGCAATCGTGCTCGTTCTTCTCGCCGAAATAGCGAAGCAATATCCGGCTGCGACAAACATCCTCGGAGGTGACATACTCCACCATTGCCTTGATGCGTTCCTCATAACGTACCTTGCGTTCTTCGTACACGGTTTTGGGGATTTGCATGTGACGCAGTTCCACCCGTTCGCGCGTGTAGATAATATAAGGTGTTTTTTTCCGGGGAATGTAATCGATGATGTGCCGTTTGGAGAGCATTTTCAGGATGTCGTGTACTTGTTGCCGGGGCACACCCGAACGAACGGAGATGGCTTCTTCACTGATGTAAGCATAGTCGGTGAATACGCCGGTATAGGAACGAAGTACGGTTTGCATCAGTGCTTCGGCTTCCGGCCCCATTTCGCGGAGCTTGTACAGTTCCTCCCGGTTGATGGTGAAGATGAGGCGCGAGGAGTTGTCCTGCTCTTCGGTATATTCGAGGTAGCCGGCTTGCGTCAATATTTTCAGGGCGCTGTCGGCAGGTACGGGGAAATACTTGTAGATGCGGCAAAACTTTTCGAGGTCGAACTCCTTGGTACAACCCAGCCCGTCGCCCATAGCCATCTGGTAAAAGTATTGCAGGTGCTCGTAAACTTGCTTGATATACTCTTTATCAGGGAAAGTATCGGTGATGCGTTTGTGCAATGTAACCTTGTCTGCCTTGGAGTAGAGAAGGATGGCGTATGCTTTCTCGCCGTCACGTCCCGCCCTGCCGGCTTCCTGAAAGTAGGCTTCGGGCGAGTCGGGCAGATCCAGGTGAACCACCAATCGTACATCGGGTTTGTCGATGCCCATTCCAAAGGCATTCGTGGCTACAATTACACGGCACTCACCACTTTGCCAACGTTTCTGACGTACGTCTTTCACGACATTGTCCAGCCCGGCGTGGTAGAAGTCGGCCGTAATTCCTTGCTTGTGAAGCAGCTCGGTAGTCTCTTTTGTATGGCGTCGGCTGCGTACATAGACAATGGCGCTTCCGGGTACGCGTTGCAGAATGCGGAGGAGTTCATCGTCCTTGTTGTCGGTATTGCGTACGATGTAGGCGAGGTTCTTCCGCTCGAAACTCATCCGGAATACGTTTTCTTTACGGAAGTTGAGCCGTAGCTGAATGTCTTTTACCACTTCCGGCGTGGCGGTGGCGGTCAGCGCCAGCACCGGGACTCCCGGAAGCAGTTCGCGTATATCGGCTATTTTTAGGTAAGCCGGACGGAAGTCATATCCCCATTGGGAGATACAATGGCTTTCGTCCACAGTGATCATACTCACCTTCATGGCGCGCAGTTTCGCCCGGAAGATGTCTGTATCCAACCGTTCGGGAGAAATATAGAGGAACTTGTAATCGCCAAAGATGCAGTTTTCCAGAGCGATGATGATTTCCTGCCGCGTCATGCCCGAGTAGATGGCTACTGCTTTGATATCCCGTTGGCGCAGGTTCTGCACCTGGTCCTTCATCAAGGCGATGAGCGGGGTGACGACAATGCACAACCCTTCCTGGGCAAGGGCAGGTACCTGAAAGGTAATCGACTTACCGCCACCCGTGGGCATCAGTCCCAGCGTATCACGACCTGCGCCAATACTGGTGATGATCTCTTCCTGCAAGTCGCGGAAGGAATCGTATCCCCAGTATTGGCGCAGTATTTCGTGATAGGTTGGCATGTCGGCTCTACCTATAGGTTGAATTATTCAATGGGCTTGATGTCCTCGATCTGCAACTGAACTTCGCCCCGTTTGTGGCTGTTCTCTTCGATGCTGTAGCAGATGTCGAACGAGCGTTTGGTCTTGATATAGCGCACGTGCGAACTTTGTCCGAAGGCGATGCCGTTCATGACGTTGTTCGACTTGTTGTCCACCAACTCCAGTTTGATGTGTTCCTGGCCGCGGCCTACCACCTTGCTCGTACCATAGTCGTACACATGGTGTGTGCAGAAAATAGGCTTGTGGTTGTCCGGACCGAAGGGGTTGAACTTTTTCAGGTCGCTAAAAAACTTGGGAGTGATGTCGCGGAAATCTATCTCCGCATCGATCTCGATCACGGCGCTGGTCTGTTCCGGCAGGATGTTCTCGGCTACAAACGTCTCGAACCGTTCGGTGAAGGCGGGTACATTCTCCACTTTCATCGAGAGTCCGGCGGCGTATGTGTGTCCGCCAAAGTTCTCCAGCAGGTCGCGGCAATGCTCGATGGCCTTGTACACATCGAATCCCGAAACTGAGCGGGCCGATCCGGTAGCCATGTTGTCGGTGCGGGTAAGCACCACAGCCGGGCGGTAGTACACCTCGGTAAGGCGGGAAGCCACGATGCCGATCACCCCTTTGTGCCAGTCCTCGTTGTACAGCACGATGGAGCGGCGATCGGCCAATCCATCGAGGTTGTTTACAATCTGGTTGGCCTCTTCGGTCATGTTCTTGTCGAGATCCTTACGGGTCTCATTGTATTGATTGATCTGATTACTCTTTTCCAGGGCGATGGAGAAATCCTTTTCGGTCAACAGGTCGACTGCCTCTTTCCCGTTCTGGATGCGTCCCGATGCATTGATGCGCGGTCCGATCTTAAATACGATATCACCGATGGTGAGCTCTTTGTCTGTCAGTCCGCACACATCGATGATAGCCTTCATGCCCACACTGGGGTTACTGTTCAACTGCTTTAGTCCGTGGTAAGCCAGGATCCGGTTTTCGCCCATGATGGGAACGATGTCCGAGGCGATGCTTACCGCTACCAGATCGAGCAACGGGATCAGGTTGTGAAACTCGATGCCATTGTTCAATGCGAATGCCTGCATGAACTTAAAGCCGACGCCGCACCCCGAGAGATGCACGTACGGATAAGTGTTGTCCGCCCGTTTCGGGTTCAAGATGGCTACTGCGGGTGGGAGTACCTCGTCGGGTACATGGTGGTCGCAGATGATGAAGTCGATACCCTTCTCTTTGGCATACGCAATCTCTTCCACGGCTTTGATGCCGCAGTCGAGTACAATGACAAGCCCCACTCCCGTTTCTGATGCATAGTCCACGCCTTGTATGGAAACACCATATCCTTCGTTGTAGCGGTCGGGGATGTAGTAATCGATGTTCGAATAAAATTGTTGAATAAACTTGTAGACCAGTGATACCGAGGTAGTTCCGTCTACGTCATAATCTCCATATACAAGAATGCGTTCTTTCTTCCCCATTGCTTTGTTCAGGCGTTCCACGGCTATGTCCATGTCCTTCATCAGGAATGGATCGTGTAAGTCGGGCAGTTGCGGACGAAAAAACTTCTTGGCTTCGGTGGTGGTTGTAATGCCCCGATGCACCAAGAGTTGCGCAAGGGTAGGGCTAATCCCTATCGCTTGTGCCAGTTCGCGGCCTATATCTTCCTGATCGTGTGTAATAGGTTGATAATTCCATTTATGACTCATTATATATTGTTTTTTTTCTTTTTTTATCTCAGGAGGGAGAAGTGAATATTCTTCCAACAATCGGTAAAAGTACGAAAAAAAATGGAAGTGTTACGGCATTTATGGAATTTTTACATGTTTTGTTAAGCGGGTGATGTCAGGGGCTGCCTGGTGCGATAGGGAGGTTGAATTCATGCTTAGAATTCGAATCCTATTTTTAAGCCAAATCCGGAAATCGGATTGTAATCGTAATCGTCGTACCAATAGTTGTCACTGTGGTAGTAACTACCGAGGTATTCTTCCTGATAAACATATTCGAGGCGGAGGTTGACCGCCGATTTCTTACCGGTAGCAAACCGTACTCCGAGTGCGGCCGAGATGTATCCTCCACTTAAATCATCTCCGGCAGTATATCCGAACTTAAAGTCGCCGAATGGGGAAACTTTCTGGTTGACAAAATTGGCCCGGAAATTGGCAAATATGGGGAAGGATGCTGCATCTCTGTCCGTATAGTAATCGACCGCTATACCTCCTCCCAGAAAGATGTAATTATTGAACTGGTATCCGTGGGAGGTCGATACTTCGACCCGGTTACCGTCGTAGTCGCTCACATCGGCTATAAATCCCATATCTACAAAGCCTTTATATCCTTTCAGAGTATTTCGGGCGGCTTTTCTTTCCCAACGGGAAGCCCTGATCTCGTCTTTGGTAATTTTCTCTACCTCTTCCATGTTGTAAACGAAGATGCTGCCATCAGCCGTTTTTATCTTCAACGACGTGTTGGGAACCTGCTCTATGATTGTACCTTTGATTATGCTTCCGTTTCTCAGATACACTGTCTCAATGTAGCTTTGTGCAATGGTATAGGCATTGAAGCCAATCACTGCGATGAGTAGCAATACTAGTTTCTTCATATTTGTATTAATTTATTTGATGATGGTTTCTGTGAGCTTCCCGACTATTAATGCAGATCATACTCGTTTGACTTTGCGGGAGAGGCGTGCTTAAAATCTTTCAGCACTTTATAAGCCGAATACGCCCAATAGTTGCGTATCCCGAATCCCTGGGCTTTCCCTTCTGCCCGCCAGCTCGTTATGATTTCTTTATTTTCCAGATTGAAGAACACCACCTGGTAAGAAGCTCTCTCATCGGGTTTGTTCAGTAATTCGGCTATCATCACCAGCCCTGTTCCCTGTTCTTTGGGGATGGAAAGCAGCCTGACGGCTTTGGCAATGGCTTCCTGGTTAAGGGTGTAGTGCTGGTTGGTAGTCATCAACTGGTTGGGGTCGATGGTTTTATTCGCCATATCGACTGCCTCAAGCGATATCGCATCCACCCTTTTCCCCGAATACTTTTCTACGTCATACTTCTTCGGTTCGCTGATGAATAATTTGTTGATGGCATCGAAGGCATTCAGAAACTGAGTGGGTGTTTCGGAAGCACCATATACCTGCGCCAGTGAGTAATCAATACCATAGAACTTGATGTTGCTGATGGCATTGAGCGCTTTTTGCCCTTGGGCGAAACAACTTAGGCCGATGGCCAGGCTGAAGAATAGAATAATTCTTTTCATGCTAAAAATGGGTTAGATGTAAAACAAATAGATTAATTACACTTCAAATGTAGTGAAAATTATCGTAAGTCAAAGAATTTAATGGCTTTTCTGCTCATTGGAGGCATTTGAATCTTGGCAATGTACTCCGGCGATTCGAAGTTGATGGCCGGCGCTACCCGTACTTTGGAGCGAAACATGTCCTTGATTTCTTTCGCAAAGGTTTCACTGCGCACCTCGCTACCCACACGAATGACGATCTCGTCCGTGCCTAGTTCATTGGTGTAGACTTCGACAACGTAGTTCTTTACCTGAGGGATGTTGTCGAGGATATCGAAGAATGCGGGTGGATAGAGCGTGGTACCTTTGTATTTGATCATTTGCCCCTTGCGACCCAGAACAGAGCTGAGCCGGATGGTGTTGCGTCCGCAAGTGCAGGGCTCGGTATAGTGGTAACAGATATCGCCTGTCTTGAAGCGGAGCAGGGGCATGCCGGCAACACCCAGCGTGGTGATGGTTACCTCGCCGGCTTCTCCTTCTTTGACGGGTTGGTTATGGTCGTCGAGGAACTCCACGATGATAAGTTCGGGCTGAAGGTGCCCGCCGCAGAAACCATCGCATTCCGTAAAGGACGATTGCATCTCGGTGGAGGCGTACGTGGAATAAAGGCGGAGCGATGGCCACTTGTCGTGAATCCGCTTTCCGAGTGTATTGAGCTCGAACTCGGGGGTACGGAGAGCTTCACCGATGCAGATGCACTTGTCCATCGAGCATTGGTTGTGGTCGATCTGGTTCTTCTCGGCAAACTCGATGAGCTTGATGAGGAACGAAGGCACCACCATGCCACAGGTAGGATGAATGCGGTGAATGGTATCCCATTGAAGTTCGGGAATGCCGTTGCCTACACGGGCTACTCCCATGCCGAGTTCGCGGGCGCCCAGGAAGTAAGCCAGCCCGGCCATGAAGCGGCGGTCGATGGTAGTCATCAGTTGCAGAACATCCTGCCGGGTACATCCGGCGGTGGTGAACGACAGGTATTCGTTGTACGCCAGGCGGTCGAGATCGCCGGAAGTCAGGACGAAGGTAACCGGATTGCCTAACGTACCCGATGTGGTTACATAGTCGATGATCTTGTCCCGGTCGACGCAGATGAATTCCTCGTTGTGCAGTTGCAGGTCTTCTTTGGTAGTAACCGGGATGTGCCGCAAGTCCTCAATGGTCTTGATCTGATTCACATCTACCTTGTGTTCGCGGAACATGTTCTGGTAAAACCGGGAATGAGCTTGCAGATACGACAAGGTTTCTGCCAACTGATCTTCCTGGTAGGCTTTGATTTCAGCTGCCGAACGGTATTGAATGTCGGGATTCTTATTCATATGGCCATTTACGATTAGAAGCTAAGATAATTCTTAGTTCTTAATTTTTAATTTCTTCTCAATGCGTTCTCTCTCCTGTTGCTTGGGAATGGGACGTTTCAGCGCTTCTTTCCATTGCGCCGCAGCCTCTTCCGGTTTGCCGATGGCTGCGTAGTAATCGCCCAAGACCTCGTATGTATAGTAAAACGATGGATTGTATGATTTGTAAAGATCCAACGTGGGTTGTATGATGGGCTCTTTACGGCTGGTGGCTTTCCGGATCTCCGGGGTCAACTGCTTAAAGTTGAGCAGATGGGTGTACTCTTCTTCCTGCAGGAACGGGTCTTCGGGTATGGTCAGCGAAGGGGTATAGATTTCGTGGCGGAAGTCTACCGAGTCGTTGAACACTTTCCGAAGATCGTAGGCTACGTACTTTCCGCATTGCCAGGGCGAAGTCGATACCCACATCAACAGCTTTTCGGGTTGGAAGACAACGGAGTGATGGCAGATAAACTGGTTGATAGCCATCTCGTTGGCCAGGCCGAGGTTGGCACCCTTCTTGCCTTTCCAGTTGCGCAGAATGGAAGCGGCTTTCAGGTAGTCGATGGGCTTATTCTCCTGCAAAAGCTCTTGCAGGCGCTCGTAGCGGTACGGACTGTCAGACGTGGCGATGTTTTCCAGGTTCCGTGGGTCCTTGCTGAAAGCTTCGGACTGGAAGTGGTTGGTGCAGATGATTAGTTGTATGTCATCTTGCTTCGTTCCGGACTTTTCCGTTGGTCGTTGTTCTGCGGGAAATACAGGCTGCTCGCCTTGCGATTTGCCGGAAATGGTTCCTGCGGTCGATGTGGCGTTCTCCGGTAATTTCCCAGAGGTGGTTCCTGTGAACAGCGCCGTCTTCTCCGGTGACTTCTCGATAATAGCCGCCCGTCCGTCCTTGGCCGAACCAATCAGGATCGACTCCGAGACGAATGTTTTCCGCTGTTGAGCAATGGTGTACGCCTCATCGATGGTCGATGCATATTGCAGAATCTCCCGTGTCAATATGGAGATGGGAGTAGCCGAGGAGGTGGGCATGCTCGACTTGGCAGCATTGATGGTTACCGTCAGCCCCGTTTCGTTCATGCCGGACAGTACCCCGATCATGCCCGGCCAACCGACCGCAGCGAATTTATACCCCTTGTCGGGATGGACGAAAGACACCTGCTTGTTCTGGGCAAACTTATCGCCCACATAGAAATCGAAGTTGCGGCCGATGATGAGCGATGAGTCGGCACTATTTTCTCCCCAGGCGGCAAACGAACTGCACCCCACCAGCATGTAGTCCTGCATGGCATGGCCCAGGTCGTGCGCCGAGTGGTAGTTCAACTGCCGCTCATAAGGTGTGCCGATGAAATCATATTCGTGCGTGCAACCCAGTGAAACGCCGTATATCTCGTCACGGTACTCTTCGGGTACATTCTTACCCAGGTTCCGGTTGAAGATGGCGATGAAGTAACGCAGGAATTTAAGATAGCTCTCCGAAGGGATCATTTCTTTGATCTGATCTACGAATACTTTCTCTTGATAGTAGAGCAATTCGGGAGAGAGCTTGCCGATAGCCTCGCCACGTTCGAATCCGTTGCCTTCTACTTTTAGTTCCCACAATCCGCTTTCGCTTTGGCGCAGGTAATTGTTTTTGTACCGGGATAGATTGGCGTCCCGAAGTACCTGGTCGGTGGAGGCAGAAGCCATTTGTGGTGTCAGCATATCGGCAGACTGGTACAGGTATACCACGCTGCCGATGACAATTGCCACAAACAACAATACGGCAACGACCGATATGCGTACTATTTTCTTTATTCGCTTATTCATTCTATTATGTTCTATATATCTTCCTGTTCGATTTTTGCAAAACATCCAGCACTCCAGCACGAATTTTGATTCAATGCTTTAATAATTAAGTATATAATCCGTGCTGGATGACTGATTTATCCAGCACGGATCCAGCACTTTTCGCACTATCCAGCACTATCCGTCACGCTTGCTTCTTCTTTAAATCCTCCGTTTCATCGGACGAAACACGCTGTTTCAAGAGATGAAACACTTTGTTTCTCGGTGTGAAACACTCTGTGCCACGGCGTGAAACACTCTGTTCCAAAAGGATGAAACACTTTGTGCCTCACCGTGAAACAGGCTGTACCACGCCATGAAACATTTTGTTTCAAAAGGTGAAACAGTCGGTTTCACCGGATGCATTTATGCACTCCCTACCTTCTTCGCCAGGTATTCAGCTCCCAGAAAATCGGCACAAGTGATCATGGCGGTAAGCGTTACCCCCAAAGCCCCGTGTACATTCAGGTTCTGTCCGGTGAGGAAGAGGTTGCCCAACTTGGTGCGTGTGGAGATGAAACCGATCTGCGGATATTTGTAGTTCTTGATCACTCCGTACGCCGAACCGTTCACCGTTCCGGTATAGTCGCGGTAACTCAGCGGGGTAGTGGTGTGCATCGCCTGGATAGAGTTTCCAAAGTCGATCCCATGACGGCGGGCAAACTCCAATATCTGACGGGCTTTCTCTGCCTTGAAAGCCTTGTAATCCGCTCCGCGATGTTCAGGAGACGTATCTTTCCATGCCTCCAACTCATCCATATACATGGGAGTGAGGATGGCGATCACATCGGCATATCCGGCGCTCTTCGAAGAAGCCTGCATGGAAATCATGCAGTTGGTGGTACGACCGGGATACGCATCCTTATCATACCACACGCCGTTGTCGCCGTGTAGATACATATTCCGGTTCTGGTACGGGAAACTGTTCTCTTTCATAATCAGATAGAGCGTGAAGATGCCGTACGTGTTTTCCAGCGAGTTGATGCGCGACATGTAGGCGTTCTTGATGCTCCGGTTCTTATCCAGCAATGCGAGTGCCTGTTGCGGGTGCATACCGGCAATGACGTATTTGGCTTCTATTCGTTCCGGTTCCGAGGAAGTTCCCTTCCCATTCACTTCTACCCCTAGTACCTGCTCGTTCTCCACAATGATGCGTGTCACTTCACTGAGATTGCGTACCGTACCTCCGTGGCTGCGAATCACCCGGATAAGCTCCTCACTCACCTGCATACTGCCATCCACAAACCGGTAGGCACCTTCGATGTACGAATTGTTGATCATGGCATGGCCATAAAAAGTCGATACATCCTTCAACCCGCCATAGAGCAGTGCCGAACCGGCAAGGATATTCTGCAACTCCGTATTGGGTGTGATATCGGCAATCAATCCGGCAGCCGAAGTACTGAAATACTTCATCCCCTCCACCGCAATCACCCCCTTTTTGAGATGATCCACACTGATCAGGTTGCCTACCTCCTGCAATTGGGTAACATACCGTTTCAGGTTTTCCCGTTCGTACGGAAAAGATTCGCACAGCGTTTCCACGAACCGTTCGTGCCCCATGGCATAATTGTACGTTTCACCTTGATAGTAAATCCGGTCGAAAGCCGCTTCGTCCAGTTTCCGCAGGTGTAGTTTATCCATGATCCCGAAATAGCGGAAGTATTGGTTCATGATCTGCCCTTCGTCCAGACTGCCTACGTAGTGTATGCCTGTGTCCAACAGGTGTCCTTGCCGCTGGTACGTCTGAAAGCATCCGCCAAAGCGTTCATTCTTCTCCAGCACACAGACATTGTAGCCTTCTTTGCTGAGAATGGCGGCACATTCCAGACTTCCCAGTCCGCTGCCTATGATGATGATATCGTATTTGCTCATACTGTTTCTGATTTTCGGAATACGTAGATGGTATTCGATGTGTAGGAATCGTTCTGCATGGCGGTTATCTCCATGTTGCATTCGCGGGCGACATCCCGCATCTGTGCTTCGGAAGTGAAGTGCAACGACTCGGTAGTTTTGTTGAACCGGAAGATGCGGGTGGAACATACCTCCGTCAGGCGGGTGAGGCGGTGACGTTTGCCCGTTTCCGATGTATTCCCGTCGCGCACAATGAGTACGCCGCCCGGGCGGAGCAATCCGGCACACTTCAACAAGAGTGCGTGTTGGTTCTCCTCGCTCAGGTAGTGAAGCATGTCGCTCAGCAGGAAAGCGTCGCTTTCGGGCAGTGGATATTCCAAGGCGTCGGCGTAGGCAAAGCGGATGCGCTCGTTGCGCAACCATCCATGTTGTGCCACTGCTATCTTGTCCTCGTCGTAGTCGATGCCCAGCACTTCGCGCTCTTCGGACACCATGGCCAGCATGTAGCAAAGCATGCCGTATCCGCAACCAATGTCGGTGACCTGCCCTTGCTTGGGTACCAGCTTGTTGAATAGGGTATAGTTCTTCTCCATGTGTACCTTGATACGTACGTACCATTCCTCCACCGGACCTTTGTAGATGTAATTTTGCATCAATGCCTCGTGGAATGTCGGGTTGTCCGGCACATTCTTTTCCTCGCAGATGCGGGTATATTCTTTCCGCATCAATGCCGAGATGCGTTTGGTACGTTCCTGATAGGTGTTCCCGAAAGTAGAGTCGCCGGCAGAGATGCGCGGCAGGATCTCCGTCAGCAGAATGCCCCGGCGAACGTTGAACGGTTGCGCTTTGGCGATGATCTTCCCGCTTCCGTAGAGAAGGATGGGGATGATGTCCAGCTTCAACTGCTCGGCCAGGTAGAAGGCTCCTTTGTGGAACCGCTTCATGTGCCCGTCATACGTACGGGTGCCTTCGGGAAAGATAGCGATGGAGTAACCCTCGTCGACCTTCGCCTGCATCCGGTCTACCACCTGTTCGTAACCGTCGCCCACGTAATAGAAATCGGCATAACGAATGATGAAACCAAAGAAGGGCGACTTCCATACCCACTGATTGGTCACCATAATGATTCGTGGCGAGAGCGACAGCAGCAACAGGATATCGATAAACGATTGGTGATTGGCCACAATGATGGCGGGACTCTTCAAGGTCTCTCCATGCGGGTTGATAAGCTCCCGCCGTACCCCCGGGGCGACCAGCACAATTCCCTTGCAGGTATATTGTATCAGTCGGCAGACAATGCTTTTCTTGCGTGCCTTGCGGACGGGCACGATATACATACCCACAATCAGCAGTTGCATCGATACGCAACCGATGAAGAACAACAGGAACAGCACAGCCGTGCGCAGCATCCCGATCAGTGTATAAGGGGGCAATCCCTTGCTTCCCGGTCCGCTGATAAACAGTCTGTAAATGGCCGGTTGCAATGTATAAGCTACCAGCACCACAGCAATCATGCCCAGGATGGAGATAAGCGAGATGGATTGCAAGGCCGGGTGCCGGGCGAATACCAATGCGCCCATACCCACCACGATGGTGAAGGCGGAGAAGGAAATGGCTGTCTTGTGCGAGTTTAGTACCTGTTGTCCGGTGCGGTACTTGTTTTGCAGCCCGTCCATGATGAAGATACTGAAATCATCGCCGATACCGAAGATGAAGGTGGACAGGATGATGTTGATGATATTGAACTCGATGCCCAGGATTCCCATCAGTCCAAGGATGATCACCCAGCTGATCAGCATCGGCAGGAAACTCATCAGTGTGAGTTCCAATCGGCCGTAGGAGATCCACAGGGCGAAGAAGATGAGGAACGAGGAGATATACAGCACCAGGTAGAAGTCGTCGTTAATGGCCGATACCCATTTGTTGGCAAAGTACGAACGGTCGAATACCACCACTTGCTCGTCCTGGTTGAAATGCTCGTACACGGCTTCTTTATTCGCTTCGTTGAGGCGTACCTGTGTGATAAGCATGGTCAGGGAATCGCCCGATGCCTGCCATTCGCTGAGTAGACGGGTGGAGGCCTGGCTGCTGTTGGTCGGGTGTGATACACTACTGTCGTTAGCCGGATAGGATGAACTTCCGGTGTTAGCTTCGTTGTCGTACGTGTAGAGAGCGAAAGGTTGCTCCCACCATTGGTAGAACCCGTCGAAGGCATTCTCCTTGAAGCGGAGGGGGCGGGCAGCGGTTTGCACCTGTTCGCGGACAAAGGTTCTTTTCTCGGGAGTCCAGTATTGCTCCCAGCGGTGAAGCCGTTGCTCCTGTTCTTCCCGCGTGATGAGGAAACGTCCGGCAGAAGCGTAGCCGGTGATGAGCCCTTGTTGTTGCAGGCCGGTCAGCTTCTGATTCGTGTGGGCGTAGTTGTGTATGGCTTCGTCCATGTCTTTGCCCACACTGACGAACATCACGGTCTTCTCTTCCCCGTCGAACAGGCCGAGTAGCTTCTGCTCAGAATCTTTGAGGTGCTTCGGCTCGTAGTTCAGCGCGTTCATATCGCTGTTGAAACCTACGTCCTGCGAGGTAAAGAGGCATACGAGGGTGATAGCGATGATTGCTCCGATCAGCCAACGGTTTTTCTCGTATGAGTAGGCGTTAATCTTTTCGATGAACCGAAGTACGGCTCCCTGCTTCACATCTCCCTGCGCTTTCAGAAAGTGCGGCAGGTAGACCAGGCAGAAGAGGGTGGTGCCGATGAGCGAAAGGGAAGCAAACAACCCAAAGTCGCGCAACAGGTTGGAACTGGTGAAGATCAATCCCATGAAAGCGCCGATGGTGGTAAAACTCCCTACCGTGAGCGGATAGGTGAGTTCCTTGATCAGTTGCTGGATGCTCGAAACATGGTTCTGGTGCGCCAACACGTGAATGGAGTAACTCAGTGCGATACCCATCACAGCCGAACCTGCTCCTACGGCAATGGCCGAAATGCTTCCTTTAATAAAATAGATGAGGCACAGGGCGAACAGTCCGCCGAACAGCACCGGGGTGATGGTAAGCGGGATGGAACGCTTGTGCTTGAACACCAGGGAGATGAATACAACGATAATTACCAACGCAATGAGGGAGGTGAAGATGGTGTCTTCCTTAATCTGGCGGGCGTTGTACACACTGACCGACGGTCCGCCGAAGTACTCTGCATGGATTTCGGGATGCGTCCGGGTGAGTTCGTGGAGCGATGCTTCAAGGGTACGGATCAACTCCTCGTTCTTTCCGGTATTGCCGATGTCGTACACAGGGGAGATGAACATCAGTAGCGTGGAGCCGTCTTTGGAAAAGATATGTCCGTCGTAGATTTCGTAATCGGCCTCCACCTGGAAGTCTTGCAGATTCTTCAATGCCCTGCTGCCGAGGTTCAGCGGATCTTTCAGGATAAAGCTTTTCAGGGCGATCCCGGCAGGAGAGAGCAGGTTGGTATAGTTCTTCTGCATGGTGGCTTGGATGCCTTCGGGCGTCAGCATGGAGTCGAAGCGTTGGTAGTCGGTTTCGGTGAGGAAGAGTGGTAGGTGGTGGTACACGAAGTCGGTGGTTCCCGTCAGCAGGTTTTCGTCTACCTGTGCGAAGATATCTTTGATGAGTGTGCCGCCAAGTTGCCCGGTGAGTTGTTGGTTCAGTGTATCGGCGGCTTCGATCAGTGCTTCGGGACCGGTGGTCGTTTCGCCCGCTTTGTTTTCATCGGCTGTTACCTCCGTCGTTTCGGCTGCCGAGAGCATGACGATGATCTTATCTTTTACCTTCAGGTTCTTGAAAACCTTGATTGCATTCTGGGAATCTTTCGTGTCGGGAAGGAAGCTGCTGACGTTCTCCTCGAACCGAATCTGGGCGGCAAAGTAAGCCATCAGCAACGTACAGATGCTGAGGGAGAAGTAAAAAAGAATGGTATGCCTTCTGAAGTAATTGTATAGTCCGATGAAGAATTTCGTCATGACGCTCTTTTCTTTCTGAAAATTCCGAGCAGACTGCCGGCTATCACTCCTGCCAACAAGCTGCACGCCACCGCAAAGATAATGCTTCCTACTAAATATTGTTCTAAAACCATTCTAACATTTCCTAAAGTGAGGTCGCCGAGGAGCAGATCGTCCGGTCGGCCGAGTACCCAGCAACCGGTGAGGTAGCTACAGTAAAGCAGTACAGGGATCAACGGAGGCAAGCTGATGTTGGCTGCGACGATGGCAATCACTTTGTTCAGCCGCAGGAAGTGGGCAAGTCCCAGCGTAATCAGCATTTGGTACCCCCAGACGGGAGTAATGCCCATGAATATGCCTAGCATAATGGCGGATGTGATGCGTGCGTTCGACTCTTTCGACTGGGTGATGTGTTCATGGAAGAACCGTTTGCAGTTGGCCCATGTCAGTAGGCGGAAGAAGTTGCGTGGGTAGATCCACAGGAAAGTGATCAGTACCAGTACCGTATTGAGAATGCTGATGCGGGTAAAGTCGCGGAAGGGCCGGAAGTGCGATACGCGTTCTTCCTGCGGGGGGTAGTATACATGTATCGGGATGTTCTTCACCGGGATACCGCTCCAGGACGCGAAGACGATGGCTTCGAGCTCGAACTCGTATTTGGCGGTGTAGTACCAGCGTTGTACATTGAGTTTTTGTAACGGGTAGAGGCGGTAACCGGATTGGGTATCGTCCAGCCGGATGCCTGTCTCGAGCCTGAACCAGAAGTTAGAGAACTTGTTGGCAAAGGTGTTCTTGCCGGGCATGTTCTCCGATGTCAGGTTGCGGGCGCCTACCAGTAAAGTATCGGGCTCTTGTTGTATTGCTTCTATGAATATGGGAATGTCGGAGGCATAGTGCTGACCGTCGGAGTCGATGGTGAGGGCATAACGGTAGCCTTGCCGGCGGGCTTGGCACAGTCCGTTCTTCAAGGCGGTTCCTTTGCCTTTGTTCATGGGATGGGTCAGTACGTTGATGTACGGAATGTTTTGGAGGATGGCGGGAGTATCGTCGGTCGATCCATCGTTTACCACCAGGATATCCGGGGCGTAGAACGATACCTGCTCGATGACCGTTGCCAATGTTCCGGCATTGTTGTACGTGGGGACGATGACCACAACACCTAGTTCCTTCAGCACCTGGTGCCATTGTTCCGAGGTTTGTTCCATGCTTACCTGGTAACGAGTTTTGCTTTTAGTTTAATGAAATACTCGTCTCCCGCTTTGCCTTCTGCCTGTATTTGGATACCTTGTTCCGGAAGCTCTTTCAGCTCCAATGCAAGGGTCAATTCAGGAAACTGCACCGGAACGATAGGCAGAAGAAACTTGCACGACGAAACCTGTGCGTATTGCACTCGTTGCCGGAGAATCTGTTCCACACTTTCTTTGATGAGTTGCAACATGCAAACACCAGGTACAACAGGTTGTTCGGGGAAATGGCCTTTGTACAGCGGGTGCTCCGCGTTCAGCCGGATGTGTACTGTCCACGTATTTTCACCCGTTGGCAACGTTTCTATAGAGGTATAAAAGTTATCGAGCATAGTTGATTATTATTGTTCTCCGTGGCAAATAATTGTCAATTGTCAATTGAACTCAGCCGGTCCAACTGTATCTTCAATCGTATCCACGGGTGCTTAATCAGTACCCGGGTAGGGTTCCCGTCGGCGTATTCCGACAGTGTGTAAACCGATTTTCCAAATCCTTTTCCTGAGATTCGTTTTTCAAAAGTAGTGCTTTTCTCCTTAACTCGTGCACGGGAGCTTGATAAAAAGAGATTTTTGAAGTCTCCTTCGAGTAATTTCAGCACTTTCTCCTTCTTCATCGGCTCGATGCAACTGTTTACCATGAATGTTTCGCCGTGCAGGGAGAAGTCGAACAGGCTCAGCCCGAAGTAGGTGGTTGCCAGAATACGTATTTCATTATCCGGCAGTTGGCGAACAATCAGCATGCCGCTGAAATGGTGCTTCATAAAGTCAAGCTGCATGTTGTATCGCTCCGAGGTGGCGCGTGCCTCTATCATCGGAGGCAACGTAGGCGATTGTTCGGCTTTCGATGCGCAGGAACTCAGGCATAGCAACATGCCCAGCAACCCGGTGAACAGCAGCAACTTCGCCCGGCTAACGTACTGCAAACTTCGTATCATCTTTCAGGGTGTTGAATTTCTTGTTATAGAACTCGTATTCGGTATAGTTGGTGGCTGTTTCCCACAGACATAGCTTGTACACCGACATGTCTTTCTTATCGATCAGAATGTCAATGTGATTGATGTATGTCTGTACCGCCTTGCTGACGGGGTTGATCTTTACCTGATAGTGCTTGTCGCTTTCGAAATATTCCAGCTGATAATTCGATGTCATCTTTGAGAGGTCGCCTACCATGCAGGCAGTGAGCATATCCTGCATCTGGCCCATCATCTTGTTGGAACTCAGGTTGATGATGCTTTTCTTCCCATCTGATACTGTTTTCAGCTTCGTATCGTTGATTACGATGAGGTAATTCATCGGACGGGCATATTCCATGCAGATTTTGTTGCTTTTCTTGTAGTAAAACTTTCCTTTGGAAGTTACTTTTTCATCGAGCACGTCGAGGTATTTTACCTGCGTGAAGTCGCATTCGATGGATTGCAGGTTTTGTGCTTCCTGTGCCAACCGGGTTTCGAACTCAGTTAGCTGGGTGAGCTTCTTCATCTGTTGAGCATGCAGTATACCGGGCAGGGCGAAGAACAGCAGGAGGGAGGTGATTATTGTTTTCATATATCTTCTTTTTTGGTGCAATTATGATGCAATTACTTTAGTCTGTTAATGATTCATAAGTTCGTCCAACCGAACCACCTTATAATTCTCTTCCCGAAGAAAGTCGAGTATCTGCTTCAACCGTTCGGCGCTTTGCGGCATCCGGTCGTGTAGCAGGATGACGGAACCGGGACGGAGTTTCCGCCGGATGCGTTGTCTGATCTTTTCCGGTGTTGCCCCCTGTTGGGTGTCGAACGTACGGATGTTCCAGCCGATGGGAGTATAGCCCAGTTGACGGACAGCCTTGGCTATCGTCGGGTTGGTTACCCCAAAAGGAGGACGGAACAAGAGGGCGCTTTGTGACATCGCTTCTTGGGAATCTGGTTGATCTTTAAATTCTTGTTTTCCGATGGCTCTGTCTAATTCTCGTTGGCAAGCCTGTAAGTCCTCTTTCATCCGTTTGAGTCCGAAGAGCGGGAAAGTGCCGGCATGCGAGTAGGAGTGATTCCCGATGAGATGCCCTTCTGTTATCATCTGCCGGAGCAATGGCTCGTTGCCTGGCACGCGGCTACCAATACAGAAGAAACAAGCTGGGGCGTTGTATGTTTTCAGTACCTCGAGTACACGGGGCGTCTCGACCGGGGCGGGACCATCGTCAAATGTCAATGCCACTACTCGCTCTTCCGTCTGCTTGTGACAGAAAGCGCGGAGATAGATGCCCGACTGTATGTTGTACGAAGCGTAGAACAGGAAAGTCACTGACAAAATCAGAATTGTGATTATAATGGCTACTACTATCATTCTTTTGCGGATTCATCCGTTCAACTATTCTGAGAATACCTTGCAAATATAATGGTTTTGAGAGAAGTAACTCCAATATATTTATAGAAAGACTAATGCTTTGATAGGAAGTCATCCATAATTTCCAGAACTTCTTTAGGTTGTTCGATCCATACATAATGACCACATTCTTTCAGAAAGTGAATCTCGGTGTTCTTAATCACATCTTTTAATGCCAGAACAAATTCTTTTTTGATAGGATCGTATTCTCCATTAATGACCACTACCGGGTTGGTTAATTCTTTCAGGTCATTTCCCAGATCCCAGTTTCTCTTCTTTAAATCACCCATTATCAGGCCGTTTATTTTCATGTTGATTGATCCGTACTTCATGATTTCAGGAAGTAAGGACGGGTTATAAAACTGTTTCGAGAGTGTCATCTCGCCTATCTTGCTTTGGAACTCCTCTTTCAAAGCACCGTCCTGAACAGAACCCAATTGCTTGAAATAGAGTTGTAAGGAGTCCATTTCCGAAGCGGTCATCCTACTGAATATTTCGTTGTTCATGCTCTGGGTAAACTGTAAAGAATAGCCTGGAGCTCCTATAAGAACCAAGCCTCTGACTCTGGAAGGATTCTTGACCATATAATCAAGAGCCAGCATTGCTCCCCAACTGTGCCCAACAATATAAGTCTCTTTCAAATTTTCCTTATCCAGAATCTGATCAATATCACTTGTGTATTGATTGATATTCATGGATTGGGGATCAATCTTATTATTGGCAGATAAGCCTGTTCCGCGTTGATGCATTAGAACAGTCTTATATTGTAGGCTCACATGGTCTACAATTGGCTGTAACGATTCAGGAGATCCTCCCGGACCACCGGAGAGGAATAATACCGGAGTCCCGTTGCCTTTCATCCTGTAAAATATGCTGTCTGTCCCGACTGTTATAAAATTAGTGGCTTCTTGTGCATAAAGATCAGTAAAGAATAAACTTAAGAATGCTATAACTATTATCTTCTTCATGGTCGTGTCTATTGATTTTCCTGTTTCAGTAAAATGAGGGAATGATTTACCAGCTGGTAATGATTGTAGATCAGTACTGTGTTAGTGGTGAAAGCTCCCTCTCTGAGTGTCCTGGCTGCTTTCCATACAGCATATGCCGAAGCGGTATGGAATTCTCCGCACTCATCTTTGAATGTCTCTTGCCTGGCGTGTGGGAAAAGTTGATTTCCGATGGCAGCATAAACAGCATCTTGCTGTTCGTTACCATTCTTACCGGTGACAAGCAGGTCGACGTTCTCCGGTGTTAAGTTGTGGCGTTCGAGGAATCGGCAGATACGCTCGCTGATCTCCTCTTTCGTGTGAGGACGAATGAAGGTGTCTACCCCAAGGATCTCGGCACAGGTCGATTCGTTCTTTTGTCCGCTTAGCAGGAAGAAGTGGGCCCCTTCGCCGGCTATTGTTCCTTTTACCAGCCCTAATCGTTGCTGGATGAGGTGGCTGCTGGGAGTAATCTCATCGATGGCGCCTACGAGGACATTTTCATCCCCTTCGGATATCCGCATCATGCCGTCGATCAATGCGCTTTCGAAGCTCAATCCCCGGTGTACGTACGTCATGTTATAGGCACGGATCTGGCAAATCAAAGCGATCTGTGCTCCGATGGTGTTGAATGTCGACTGGATGAACGGGGTAGGGTTGAGCAACTGTTCCTCGTTCTCCACAATGGCGTTCATGAACTTCTCCGTATCGGCCAGGCAACCCAGTCCGGTAGCGGTGATAATGGCTTGCACCTGTTCCGGTGGCAGGTTTCCGATGCATTCCAATCCGCAAGCTACCCCCATACGCACAATCCGGCTCATGCGGCGACGGAGCGTGGCATTGGTGATGAGGATCTTGTAGTCGGGTTCGCAGGCCGACAGGTAGGGTTGTCCTTCTGTGCGACCTTCGGGGTGAATGGCAGCTGTATGATTGATATAGACGGGAGGAATCATCGTTGGAATATTATAGGGTGAATAAGTGATCTTGCGTTATAAGATATCGTTTGCCGAGAACAGCACCGACGAATTATTTCCACCGAAACCGAACGAGTTGGACAATACATGCTTGATTTGTACCCCTTCCCGGAACTCAGTTTCCGGTACCAGCCTTGTATCAGCGATGGGTGTTTGGAAGTTCAGATTCGGATAGATGTAGCCATGTTTCAAGGCCAGCACCGAGTACACGGCTTCGATCCCTTCGGAGGCGCCGAGCGTGTGCCCGATAAAGGCTTTCACCGAACTGAACGGAGGAACCTGTTCGCCAAAGATACGTCGCAAGGCTTTTCCTTCCGAAGCATCGTTGCCTGGTGTTCCTGTGCCATGTACGTTGATGTAACTGATTTCGGACGGGTCGATGCCACTCATGCTGATGGCCTCGGTCATGGAGAGGAAGGCGCCGTCGCCTTCGGGCGAACTACCTGTCTGGTGGTAGGCCTCGTTCACATTGGCATAACCGGTGAGTTCGGCATAAATGCCTCTGTTGGTGGACGCATCCATATTACCGGACGCGCCCTTACCGGATGCGTCCTTATTGCCCGATGTGTCTTGGCTGTCAGATGCGGTCTGGTTGAAGAGAAAAAACTTCTCCCGAAGCATCTGCCGGCTGTTGAGCGAGTCTTCCGACTGTAGAACCAGGTAACCGGCACCTTCACCAAGATTCAATCCGGCGCGCGACTCGTCGAATGGGCGGCAGTGCTCCTTGTCCAGAATCATCAACGAGTTGAAACCATTCATCGTGAAGCGGCACAGGGCATCCGTTCCGCCTACCACCACAGCATCCAGTTGCCCGCTTTTGATGAGGCGCGCGCCTAGCATGATGGCATTCCCTGCCGATGAACAGGCAGTGCTGATGGTGGTGACATAATCCTTTATCCAAAGATAGTCGGCGATCTGTTCGGTGCTTGCCCCGCAATCGTGCGAGATGACTTCCCGCAATCTGCCGTGACCAGGATTCTCCCGGAACTCATTGTAGAACTGCTCGCTCCGGTCCATCCCTCCCACAGAGGTCGAAGAGATCAGCCCGACACGCATTTGCACCGGATTCACTTCACTGTCGAGAATCGCTTCCTGAGCGGCCAGCATGCCCAGCAGCGCCGTGCGGGAGTAGGTCCGGTTCGGGTCCAGGCATAGAATATCTTTCAACTCCTCGTTGGTACGTTTGACTTCCGATACGGGCACATCCAGTGCAGTGGGAAAGAGGGTCACCTTTCCCATGCCATGCTGTCGTTCCCGGAGTGCGGCGATGTTTTCTTCCACATTCAGCCCGATACCCGAGACCACTCCCAGTCCGGTGACAAAGACTCTCATCAGGCTTTATGCGCTGTGATGTAGTCGGCCAACGTGCGTACAGAGTAGAATATTTCTTTGCCCTGTGCAGGATCTTTGATCTTGATACCGTAGTTGCGTTCCAGGATCAGGATGATTTCCAGTGCGTCGATAGAGTCCAGACCCAGACCGTCGTCGCCAAACAAAGGTGCATTGGCGTCGATATCTTCCGGTGTCAGCTCTTCGAGATTGAGCTCTTCGATCAGTTCTTGTTTCAGTTTGTTTATCAATTCTTCCATGATTCTATTTCGATTAATTTGAATTCTGCTTTGTAACGTTCGCCGAGTAACTCGCACCAGCCTACGATACAGGCTTTCAGCCTGCCTTTGCGCATCACGGTGTGGGCGTAAGTGGTGAGTTTTTCTTCGTCGTATGTGGGAGCGATAAAGAAGGTGTTCTCCCCTTGTATCTTGTGGCGGATGCATATTTCGCCTGCCACGGTATTGGGAAGGGTGTAGACAAATGTAGCCGGACTGGCAGCTTCGTCTCCGTCTTTATCAATTGCCACTTGATGTTCGATGTCCGTATCGAGCGAAGCCGATGCATTGGCCAGCAAGATACCTATCTCCTGCGGGGCGAAGCTTCTGCCTTGCAGCAGGTATCCGGCAGCAACGTATCCCAGTTTACAAAGGTCGCTCATTTTGTAGAACTTCAGGTTGCTTTCGTGCAGATTTTTGAAGGCTTCCCGGATAAAAGGGGCGAATTCTTTGCTTTCGGACGTGAGGATGGGGACGTTGTTGATACGTACTTCGCTGTTCTCTATTTGCACCGATGTGCTGACTCGCGGCATCTCGGATGGAATATTACATGGAGATTCTCCGGATCTGGTTTCAGTCGGGAAGTCCAATGATTCTTTCTGTGCATTCTGTAGACTCAGTACGATGGCTGCATTGCACCCTCCGAAGCCTGAAGCCGTTTTCACGCAACTCCTCATCGGTAGGGGTTGGTGGGCAGATTGTATTTTGATAGGCATCGATACACCGGCTTCCTCATAACCCAGTGTGCCGAAGAGTGTTCCTTCCAATAATTCGTGCAGACAGATGATGGACTCCACGACTCCTGCCGCTCCCAGGGTATGCCCGAAATAACTTTTCAGACTGTGAACAGGAGCGTCTTGCAGTCCCGCCAGATGGATGGCTTTCGATTCCATTTCGTCGTTGTACACGGTAGCTGTGCCGTGAGTGTTGATGAAGCTGATATCATTAACGGTAGCCGATGCCTCTTCCATAGCCTGACGAATGGCGAAGTATAGTCCGTCGCCGGTTCGTGAGGGACCGGAGATATGGTTAGCATCGTTACTGACTGCTCCTCCTGAGAGTGCTATGCTGTAATCGGAGCGTACAGCCGCATGTTGGGAGATATTCGAAAGATGATTTGGCTCCCCTGAGCTGAGTAGAATAGCTCCACAGGCCTCCCCGAGGTTCAATCCATCCCGTCGGGCATCATACGGACGGCAAATATCCTGGCTGACCGACTTGAACGCCAGAAATCCGCTGGTGATGAAGTGGGAGAGGATATCCCCGCCTGCTACAATTACATTCTTGCAGACACCTGCCTCGATCATCCGTTTGCCTACTATCAGAGCCGATACGCCGGAGATACAAGCATTCGAAACCACTTCTACAGTGTGTGAGGCGTGGAAATACCTCCCGATCCGTTCAGCCATTGTTGCTAGGAACGCTCGTTCGTCGAGTACGTCTGTTTGTTCGCCAAGCAGATCGATGTTCCCTTTGGTGGTAGCAAGGATCAGGCGACAACCGGCATCTGCCGGACTTACACCTGTTTGGGAAATAATCTGTTTGATGGTAAGGATGAAGAGTTGTTCCAATCGGGTATATCCGGCCAAGGCGGCTTGTACCACCTCTTTACGGAAGCGTGCATCGTCAATCATACCAGCCAATATCGGAGTGTCCGATACCCGTCCGTCTGCTTGCAGATAGATTCCGGTCCGGTAGTTACGAATGGCTTCCAGATTCTCCTGCGTGGTGAAGCCCATTGAAGTCACCAGGGCGTCGGCTGCAATATATACTTGTTGGGGTTGCTGATTCATCATACTAAAGAATGTTCCACTTCTGTTTCCATTCCTGATAAAAGTCCGGATTGACTAACTCTAACTCTTTGTTCAGATTGAGAAACACCTGTGTGGTTCTTCCCGTAGCCACTACCTGATTGTCGGTAGCCCGGTAAATGGTATATTCGAATTTAATCTTGGCAGCTTCGCAGGCAATGTACCGTGTTTCCACAATCGCCTCATCATCAAAAGAAAGCGATTGTTTGAACTGGCAGTCCAGCTCCACAATCGGTACCATGTATCCTTGACTGTAGATGTCCATGTAACCTAGTCCGTACTGTTTGCCGAACGCTTCCCGTCCATCCTCGAAATAGCGGATGTACTCCCCGTGCCATACAATCTGCATGGAATCCACTTCGCTGAAACGTACCCGGAAAGTGGTACGGTGGGTCAACGCTGCCAACTGCTGTTTCGATCTTCTTCTCATTCTTTCTTTAAATATATTTTCATCCGGCATTCGGCGATCAGTTGGTCACCGGCTTGCGTCTTTGCGCCGATCAGGGTGATATCGAATACTTCCTGAATAACGATGACCTCGGTGATTAACTCACTCCCGGCTTCCGGCAGCCGATGGATGTGCAGTTTATCGATACCGCCGATGAATCCCAGGGGAACTTTCTCGCCTTTCTCGGTGTAGATGTAACCTACACGAGCGGCTGCCGATTGGGCCATGTGCTCGATGATACCTGCCTCCTGTAGCTTCCCATCTTCGCAGAAGAGATTGTCCGGGGCGATGGTCAGTCCGGAGAACGAACAGTTCTCTTCGATCCCGAAGAACTTATCCACCATGACGATGGGGGGACGTTGCGGGATCAACCGGTGTATATCGGCTCCTTGTATGATGGGTTCCCTATTCATTTTGCTATTAATTTACACTGTACGATGCTGTGCCCTTGTCCCAGCCCGTCGTATATATGTTCTACTTCCAGTCCGGCATGGCGTATGCAGCGAGCCATATCGTCCGAGTGATACATTTTGCTGTTCCCATTCGCCATCGCCGTGAAGTAAATACTGATTTGTGCCAGGCAATAAGCGGCCGTTTCGAACTTCTGACGATCCCAGAACGTTTCCATGATGTATAGGCGACTTTCCTGCCCCATCGACTGTGCGGCGCGTGTGAGGATGCTTGTTACTTCCTCTTCCGAGAAACAATCGAGGAACTGGCTCATCCAGATGGTCTCGAAACCTGTGGGGAATGGAACCGAACGATCGAGCAGATTGGCGGCATGACCGTGGATACGTTCTGCCCCCTGTGTGTCGGCTGTTGCCTCCTTCATCAGGCCCAATTGCTGCGGAAGGTCCATGATGGTCACATTCACCTCCTTATTATATTGTACACATTTCGTTGCCCAACGTCCGGTGTTTCCGCCCACATCAAGTACCGTGCGCGACCCCCGGTTGAAGATAATCTCCAATGCCTGATCGAACGAGCAGTCCGAATAATAGTGATCAAAACCGAACCAGCTCTTCTGCACTTGCGGAGGCAGGCTCGACAATCCTTCGTAGATCGTAGGCCATTCGCCGAATACTTTCAGACCTTCCGGACGACCGTTGCGTAAGGCTTCTTCCAGATAAAACAACCCCTGATAGTTCACGTCGTGGTTGAAGTCCATATTAACCTGCACCATCTTGTCGTTTAGCAGAAACCAACCGGCTTTAGACAGCACATACCGCTCTTCCTTGATGAGTACCGTACCGATGGTAAGCGAGGCTTCGAGCAATACCTGTACGGCATAACGCGACAATCCGGTAGCCCGAACGATCTCCTCCTGCGTCATTCCTTCGCGACGATCGCTCAACATCTGCAGAATGCCGAATTTCACCATCAACCGCGATACCTGAAATACCACCGGCCCGAAAGCAATCTCCTGTGCCAGTCGTTGAGCATCCTGCGCACTCTGCCGTTCCCGGCTATATCTTTTTCGTAATGATTCGAATAATTTCATGATACTTGCTTGGTTTGTTCGTTCCAGAAAGGGAAGTAGTTGAACCACTGTTCCGGATACCGTTTCACAATCTGTTCTAATGCGGCGGCATATTGTTCCAACAACGCCTGCTCTCCTTTCCTTACTTTGGCGAATTTCGTTTCATCGGCCAGAACAAAGTGGAAACGGTACGTCCGTCCCTTCTCCCGCATGGCGAAGTAGAACACCACCGGTACTTTCAACCGCGAGGCCAACAGGAAAGGACCTGCCGGAAACTGTGCCTGGCGCCCGAGAAACAAACACGTCAACGTCCGTTCCGAATTCAGGAAACGGTCGCCCTGAAAGCATACATACTCCCTCTGATTCAATGCTTCCGTGATGCGGAATACATGCGATAGGTTGTCCTCATTGACCGGGATGATCTTGTAGTCACGTGTCTGTTGGTTCTTTTCGAGCATCTCCTTGATACGTCGGTGTTCGGCATCGTACATCACGATGTTGATCTTCTTCCCGTAGTCGTCGAAGAACGGGGCGCCGATCTCCCAGTTGCCCACATGGGCGCCGATCATAACCACTCCCTGATCACTGTTGAGCACTTCCAGAAAGCGGTCGTATTCCTCGAACAGGAACCGGTATTTCTTCACCAGGCCGCCTGAGATGGCTACTTTGTCGATCAGGATCTGTCCCAACCGGTAGTAATTGCGCAGTAACATGCCTGTAGAGCGTATTCGGCTGTAGTGTAGTATGTGCCGTGCGTACCACCAGGTGCTACGGGTAGCTTTCGGGGCAAACGGGATGAAGTAGAGCACCACCAGACCTAAGAATATGTATGCTGCGGTGATACCCAGATAGCGGATGAGATAAATGAAAAACAGATATCCGAAGGTTCCGCCCCTCGTTTTGCCCTTCCACGTTGTCATTGCTGCATGCGGCTGATGACGAGGTCGTAAAAGTCCTGGAATGTTTTGATTTGCGCGAAATCCTGTCCGGTGACGTGGAAGCCGAAGTTCTGTTCCACCAGTACCACCATATCCACCAGGTCGAGGCTATCCAACTCCAGTGTTTGCATCAACGGGGCATCGGGCTGTATCAACTCGATGTCGATCTCAAATTCCTCGGCAAGCGTGGTTCTGATCTTTTCAATGATCTCTTCGTTAGTCATATCTTTATTATTAGCGTTTTATTTCATTTTACGTACTACCAGGGTGGAGTTGGTTCCTCCGAACCCGAATGAGTTGGACAAAAACGTGTCGAACTCCGTATCGACCCGCTCAGCGGGGATATTCAACAGGGCGGAAGCTTCGTCCGGTTCCTCGAAGTTGAGGTTCGGGGCAATGAAGCCGTTGTTCATCATCAGGATAGAGTAGATCACCTCGCTGGCGCCTGCCATCCACATCTCGTGTCCGGTTTGCGACTTGGTGGAGGTGACGTACGGGCGGTATCCTTCGAACACCTCGGCGATGGCTTTGGCCTCGTTCAGGTCGCCCACAGGCGTGGAAGTAGCATGGGCATTGATGTACCCGATCTCTTCCAACGATACCCCGGCATCTCGTAAAGCCATTTCGAGCGAACGTCTCGGTCCGTCCACATTGGGCACGGAGAGGTGGTCGCCGTTGGATGAGAAACCGTATCCGGTTACTTCGGCCAGGATGGTCGCTCCCCGTTTTACGGCCGATTCATAACTTTCGAGCACCAGACTGGCAGCTCCTCCGCTGGGAACCAGTCCGTCACGACGCTTGTCGAACGGACGTGATGCTTTCGTAGGATCTTCTTCCTGCAGGGAGAATGCGCTCAGTCCGTCGAAACTGCCTACGGCAAACGGATTTACCTCCTGCGCGCCTCCGCAAAGAATGCACTCCTGCAAACCCGTTTTAATGAGCAGGTATCCCATACCGATGGCATGTGAACCGCTGGCACAGGCTCCGGCGATGGTGAAGTTCACCCCTTTCAGTTTGAAGATTACCGACAGGTTCATCGTCACGGTGGAGTTCATTGACTGGAAGATAGAGGCCGAACCGATCAACGCAGTGCTTTTCTTTGCCCGGATTGTGTCCACTGCCTGAATCACAGGAACGGCGCTGCTGTCGTTGCCGTACAGTACACCTACTTCGTTGGCTTCCAGAAACGCTTCGTCGATGCCTGCATTTTTGAAAGCCTCGACTGTAGCCAGATAGGCGTATTCGCCCTGTTCGGCCAGTGTGTGGCGTTTCTTGCGGTCGAGTACGCCCTTCAATTCCGGCCGGGGCAAGATGCCTGTAAGTCCGGAGAAAAAGCCCATTTCCTTGCGTGCGGGGTCGATGCCGATGCCCGACTTCCCTGTATATAATGACTCCCGTACATCGTCCAGGTTCTGTCCGATGCAGGAGTAAATTCCCATGCCTGTTATAACAACTCTTCTCATGTATGCAATCCTCCGTTGATGGAAATAACTTCACCTGTAATGTATGATGCCGATGGAGAGGCCAGGAATCCTACCAGGTCGGCTACCTCTTCGGGTGTGCCGAAGCGTCCGGCGGGAATATGCTTCTTCCATTCGTTTTCGTCGATGCCTTCGACCATGTCCGTGCGGATAAAACCCGGAGCCACGGCATTCACGGTCACATTCTTCTTGGCAACTTCCTGTGCCAATGCTTTCGTGGCAGCGATAACGCCTCCTTTGGAAGCCGAATAGTTGGTCTGCCCGGGCAGACCCTTGATACCTGATAGAGAGACGATATTGACGATGCGTCCGTAACGTTTCACCAACATGTTTTTGAGCAGCGGTTGGGTGACGTTGAAGAAACCGTTGAGGCTGATGTCGAGCACGCGGCTCCACTCTTCGCCTGTCATCCAGAGCATCAGGTTGTCTTTACGGATGCCGGCGTTGTTCACCAGCACCTCGATGTATTCGCCCGGATGCGTTTCGGTCCATTGGGTCAGGGCGGTGGCGATGGCGGCAGTATCGGTAACGTCGAACTTCAACAATTCGGCCTCTCCGCCTTTCGAAGCAATGAGGTCGAGGGTATTGGCAGCCTCGGCATCGTTGCTTTGGTAGTTTACCAGCACCTTGTAGCCCATCTCCGCCAGTCGGAGGCAGATGGCACGGCCTATTCCACGGCTTCCGCCCGTTACTAATGCATATTTCATGTTGTTTTACTTTTCTTTAAATAGTCGATGATGCGTTCTATCTCCTTGTATTTCGGCTGGTCTTCCTTGAATACGGGGAAGAGAGTCCGTATATCGTCGTATACCTTCCGGCTGCGAGGGCTGAGTTGCTCTTGTATGCCGAGGCAGTCGATAGCTTGCGCGATACCCATAAACAGGATGGCCATCACCTGGAACGAATTCTCGACAACGGTCTTGGCCAATAAAGCCGAGTTGGTTCCCATGCTGACGATGTCCTGGTTGTCGTTGTTGTTCGGTATGCTGTGCACATACATCGGGTTGGACAACGTCTGGCATTCGGCAGTGGTCGATGTGGCGGTGAACTGTGCGGCTTGCAAGCCGTAGTCCAGTCCCAGTTCGCCGAGGTTGACAAACGGAGGCAGGATTCCGTTGATGCGGTCGTGCATCAGATAGTTCAACTGCCGTTCGCTGAGCATCGTCAGTTTGGTGACGGCTATCTTCAGCTTGTCCATCTCGAAGGAGATGTAATCGCCGTGGAAATTTCCACCGTGGTATATGTTCTCGGTATCGGGGTCGACAATCGGGTTGTCGCACGCCGAGTTTATTTCGTTTGTGAGCACCTCCTCCGCGTAGGCGAGGGTGTCGAATACCGGGCCTAATATCTGTGGCACGCAGCGTAGCGAGTAGTATGGCTGCACTTTGTGCTTGAATACTTTTTCCGTGTGTCCGCCGTTGTACAGTTCGTTTTCGCGTTGGCGTACGCAGCGGCTTCCGGCTACCCACTCACGCATGGCACGGGCTATTTCTATCTGCCCCCGGTGATGCTTGGTGGCGTTGAGCGCTCCGGACATAAAGTCGTCATACGAAGCAGCTATTTCGTTCATCATCACCGAAGCGGCTATCGACCAATGGAGCAGTTGACGGGCGTGGAGCAGATTTACCATGCCGATACCTGTCATTACCGAAGTACCGTTCGTTACGGAGAGCCCTTCGCGGATGTGCATCGTGATGGGGCTCAGCCCGTTTTGTTGGAGCACATCGGCCGTAGGTTGCAGGCGGCCTTCGTACATCACTTCGCCTTCGCCAATCAGGGTGAGGGCGATGTGTGCCAGTTGCACCAGATCGCCGCTGGCTCCCACGCTCCCATGTTCGGGTACGTAGGGGTAGATGCCACGGTTGATAAATTCGGTGATCAGCATCACGATGTCCGGATGTACCCCCGACTTCCCTTGCAGAAACGTGTACAGACGGGCTATCATGGCTGCTTTCACATACACCTCGGGCAACGGCTTACCGGCGCCTGTGGAGTGGCTTCGTATGATGTTGTATTGGAGTTTGTTGAGCGATTCGTCCTCGATTCTGTATTGGGCCATCGGACCGAATCCGGTGTTGATGCCATATATGATTTTATCGCTGGAAAAGGCTTGCAGGAAGCGAAAACTCCGTTCTACTTCGTCGAGGCATTCTTGAGAAAGTTCCAGTTTCTCCTCTTCCCATAAAAGGCGTTGTAATAACTCTACGCTTATTGTTGGCCCTATTATCATTGCTATAGTATAAGATACTTTACTTTATTAGAGCGCAAAAATAGCTATTTTAAATTGAATGTTCGATAGGAATACAAAACTTTTATAGTTTCAGGAGGGAAAGTTAACAAACGAAAGGGATAGGACTTACTGATGTTGGCAGAATTTTGAATAATGATTATTTATTCGACTTGGACTTCATCGACCGTTGGTCTGCAAGTGAATATTTGTAGGGATATTCCTAGTATATGGAAATGTTTTTCGGCCCTCCACCTTCTTCAAACCTTTGCCATTCCTTTGTTTATGGGTGCTCCGGTATGAAGAAGGGATCCTTCATCGGCATTCATACCTTCACCTTGTCTCGTCCTGATAGTAAATAGTTCATACTGGTTATGTAACACATTTCGCATTATTAACCAATGATAGCAAGTCAATTAGCAGTGATTTGCTGCTTTAAAATTGGCGTTCCACAGTAGTGGAACGGCCATTCCATTACTGTGGAACAGCTATTCCACAGATGTGGAACGCAACTTTGTAACCAGGAAATGACAGGGATGGTGACTTCTTTTGAAATAGATGCTTATAACATGACTTCCGAAACGTAACTAAAGAAACAGACTGTCGAGCCTCTCAGGTAAATTGCAGGAGATGAGCAATTATTTTGAAACCTTTCATCAAAGGTTTCAAAATAATCGTTTTATTTCTTGGAGTTTATCTCCTTTTTATTAAGGGCTAAAATCAGGACGCTACAAGGTGAAGGTCTGAGTGCCGGTGAAGGATCCCTTCTTCATACCGGAGCACCTATAAACAAAGGATTGGCAAAGGTTTGAAGAAGGTGGAGGGCCGAAAAATATTCCCATATATAAATGAGGTATGCTATCGTTCCGGAAATTATGGCAAATGTTGAAGAATCTCTGTGATTTTATCCAAGCGAAGGAAGCGTGGGTGGTTTACTTCTTCTTCGTGTTGTTCGTGCTGCCATGTAATGGGGTAGGGGATATGGGCGGCGTAACCATTCAGTTGCAACACCGGGAGTATGTCTGATTTGATGGAATTGCCTATCATCAGAAACTTCTCGGGTGGGCAGTCGAGACGTTGCATCATTTGTTGATAGTCCTCCGGTTTTTTGTCGCTCACGATTTCGATGTGGTGGAAGTAGGTTTTGATTCCCGATTTGTTGATTTTCCGTTCCTGATCCAGCAAATCGCCTTTGGTTATCAATATCAGTTTATATCGCTTGCTGAGTAGTGAGAGGGTTTCTTCCACGCCGTCCAGCAATTCAATGGGGTGTTCGATGAGTTCTTGTCCCTGGCGGATCACTTCCCGGATGTAGGAGTCGGTTTTTTCCGCCGGTTTGGCCTGTTTTTTCTCTTGCGTGGGGCTTTCTCTCTCCTGCGCAACGATGTTGCAGATGGCTTCCACCATGCAAAGCATCATTCCTTTAATGCCGTACCCGTACAAATGCAGGTTCTTCATCTCCGTCCGGAACAACTCCTGTGAGACTTTATCAGCATGAAGATATGGGCGTATCAGTGCGCAAAATTTCTGTTCGAACTCGTAGAAGTAGAGTTCGTTTACCCAAAGCGTATCATCAGCGTCGAATGCTATATATACGATATTCTTTATCATCCTATGAATTTATTCATTCACTTCTTCTTCCTTACATTCCGCCCCTCATACAGGCAAATCGCTTCAATCCAGGCTTCTTCCAATGCCTTCGACTCATGATTGACCAAATCAAAAGCCACCAACGTAGAAACGCAGATGCACTTTACTTCTCCGGTCTCAGTGTTAATTACCCGTTGTTGAAGGCGCAAGCTTTTCGTACCAGTTTCCACTGTTGTAGTCTGTACGGCAATCGGTTCATATCCGAATATCTGTGCCTGGAAATCGGCTTCGAGATGCGCCATCACCACGCCATCCTTCTCCCAGTTCATAACCGGACAGGCTGTTGCGAAGTAATCCGTTTTACCGAGATCGTAAAAAGAAAAATAAACCGTGTTGTTTACATGCCCGAACTTGTCCACATCGTTGAAGCGTTGCTGGATGGGTAGCGTGTGTCGATAAGTAATTTCTTCCATTTGTTGTGCTTAAACTTTTCAATTGTCGGGCAAAAGTAGTACTTTCGCAGATTATTATCAAAAGTAGCAACGAGGAAAATGATTGAGGATATTAAAAAAGCTTGTCAGGTGATGAACGAAGGCGGGGTGATTCTGTACCCTACGGATACCGTCTGGGGCATTGGATGTGATGCTACGAACCCTGAAGCCGTACGGAAAGTGTATGAAATAAAACAACGCGCCGATAGCAAGGCGATGCTTGTGCTTGTAGATTCTTCCGTCAAAGTGGATTTTTATGTAAGCGATGTTCCCGAAATAGCCTGGGATTTGATTGAACTGGCGGACAAACCGCTGACCATCATCTACTCCGGTGCGCGCAACCTGGCAGAAAACCTCCTGGCCGAAGACGGTAGCGTAGGCATCCGGGTCACCACCGAAGCATTCTCCCATCGACTCTGCCAACAATTCCGCAAAGCGATTGTTTCTACTTCGGCCAACATAAGCGGCCAACCGTCGCCTGCCTGCTTCGGCGAAATCAGCGAAGAGATCAAACAGGCGGTGGACTATGTGGTACAGTTCCGACAGGACGACACGAGCCGTCCCCGACCCTCGAGCATTATCAAACTGGATAAAGGCGGACTGATTAAAATCATCCGCGAATAAAATCATCCACCTGAAACATTTATGGAAAAAGAAAAAGTGAGTTTACTGCAGCGCTTCATCCTCTGGCGTGAAGGACACATCAAAGACAAGCAGTTTGTCCTGATCCTCAGTTTCGTGGTCGGTATCTGTACCGCCATCGCTGCACTGGTATTGAAATTTTTCATTCACCTGATACAGAACTTCCTGACCAATAACTTCGATACGACTGAGGCCAACTACCTCTACCTGGTATATCCGGTGGTAGGTATTTTCCTGGCCGGATTATTCGTGCGCAACATCGTCAAGGATGATATCAGCCACGGGGTGACGAAGATTCTGTATGCCATCTCCCGGCGTCAGGGACGTATCAAGCAACATAACGTATGGTCGTCTACCATTGCCAGTGCCATCACCATCGGGTTCGGTGGATCGGTAGGAGCCGAGGCCCCTATTGTATTGACGGGATCGGCCATCGGTTCCAATCTCGGTAGCGCGTTCAAGATGGAACACCGGACACTGCTGTTGTTGGTGGGCTGTGGGGCTGCCGGCGCCATTGCCGGTATCTTCAAGGCGCCGATTGCCGGGTTGGTGTTCACGCTCGAGGTGTTGATGCTCGACCTTACCATGTCGTCGCTCCTGCCGTTGCTTATTTCAGCGGTAACGGCGGCTACCGTTTCGTATATTGTTACCGGAACAGAGGCTATGTTTAAGTTCCACCTCGACCAGGCGTTCGAGATGGAGCGTATTCCTTATGTGATCCTGCTGGGTATCTTCTGCGGACTGATTGCACTTTACTTCACCCGTACGATGAATTCCATCGAAGGTGTGTTCGGTAAGTTGTCCAATCCATATAAGAAGCTGATACTCGGCGGTGCGATGCTGAGTATCCTGATTTTCCTTTTTCCCCCGTTGTACGGTGAAGGGTACAATACCATCGAACTACTGCTCAACGGGGCAGGCAATTCCGATTGGGACACAGTGATGAATAATTCTTTCTTCTATGGGTTCGACAACCTGTTGCTGGTCTACCTCGGTCTGATCGTTTTGCTGAAAGTATTTGCGTCGAGCGCCACGAATGGAGGAGGAGGTTGCGGTGGTATCTTCGCACCTTCGCTTTACCTGGGTTGTATCGGCGGATTTATTTTTTCTTATTTCTGCAATGAGTTCAATTTAACTCCTTTCCTGCCCGAGAAGAACTTCGCCCTCATGGGCATGGCAGGTGTGATGAGTGGCGTGATGCATGCCCCTCTCACGGGAGTGTTTCTGATAGCCGAACTGACAGGAGGGTACGACCTCTTCCTACCGTTGATGATTGTTTCAGTGAGTTCTTACCTCACCATCATCGCCTTCGAACCGCACAGCATCTATTCCATGCGTTTGGCGAAGAAAGGCCAACTCATTACCCATCACAAGGACAAAGCGGTACTTACGCTGATGAATATCGAGCATGTGGTGGAGAAAGATTTCGTCACGGTTCGTCCGGAAATGGATCTGGGCGAGTTGGTGAAAGCCATTGCTGCTTCGCACCGTAACATATTCCCGGTGGTGGATAAGAACGGTGGTTTGCTTGGTGTGGTATTGCTCGATGATATCCGCAACATCATGTTCAGGCAGGAACTGTACCATCGCTTTACGGTAGCCAAACTGATGTCGTCCACGCCCGCCCGTCTGACCGATACGGACAGCATGGAACAGGTGATGCAGAAGTTTGACGACACACAGGCATGGAACCTGCCCGTGGTGGACGAAGATGGAAAATACCTCGGCTTCGTGTCGAAATCGAAAATATTTAATTCGTACCGCGAAGTGCTGGTACAATTCTCGGAGGAATAACGATGGAAAAGAAAGAGTTACGGATCGTATATATGGGTACACCCGACTTTGCGGTGGAACCTCTTCGCCGACTGGTGGAAGGCGGCTATCAGGTGGCAGGTGTCATCACCATGCCCGACAAGCCTGCCGGACGGGGTCATCAGCTTCAGTATTCCCCCGTGAAGCAGTATGCGTTGGAACAGAATCTGCCTCTGTTGCAACCCGAAAAGTTGAAGGATGAAGCCTTTGTCGAGGCTTTGCGTGCCTGGAAAGCCGATTTGCAGATTGTGGTGGCATTCCGCATGCTTCCCGAGGTGGTATGGAACATGCCTCGCCTGGGGACGTTCAACCTGCATGCGTCGTTGCTTCCGCAGTATCGGGGGGCTGCCCCCATTAACTGGGCGGTGATCAATGGCGATACGGAAACGGGTATCACTACCTTTTTCCTGCAACACGAAATCGATACGGGCAATGTCATTCAGCAGGTGCGTGTGCCGATAGCCGATACGGACAATGTAGAGGTGGTGCACGATAAACTGATGACGCTTGGAGCCCGGCTAGTGACCGAAACGGTGGATGCTATCCTGGCGGATGCTATAAAGCCGATTCCGCAAGAAGAGATGGCGGTGGTAGGCGAACTTCGTCCGGCTCCGAAGATCTTCAAAGAGACATGCCGCATTGACTGGAACCAGCCCGTGAAGCGTATCTATGACTTTATCCGCGGACTATCTCCCCATCCTGCTGCCTGGAGCGAGCTGGTGAACGGCGAAGGTGAAGCGGTGGTGGTGAAGATATTCGAAACGGAGAAACTTCCGGCTACACACTCGTACGCAACCGGCACAGTGCTCTCCGATGGTAAGGACTATCTGAAAGTGGCTGTATCCGATGGCTTTGTTGGCATCCTCACCCTCCAGCTTCCCGGCAAGAAACGTTTGAAGACCGAAGAGCTTCTGCGTGGATTTCGTCTGCAAGGAGAATGCCGGATGAAATGATTTTATTACTTTTGCATCATTATTCAACCCTCTATATAGTATGAAACCTATTATAGCACCTTCTATTCTCTCTGCCGATTTTGCCAACCTGGGCAAGGACATTGAGATGCTCAACCGCAGCGAAGCCGATTGGGTACATATCGACGTTATGGACGGAGTATTCGTTCCCAATATCTCTTTCGGATTCCCCGTACTGAAATATGTTGCCGAACTGAGCAAGAAGCCACTCGACGTACATCTGATGATCGTTCAACCCGAGAAGTTTATCCACGAAGTGAAGGCACTGGGAGCACATACCATGAATGTGCATTACGAGGCTTGTCCGCATTTGCATCGTGTTATTCAGCAGATACGGGAAGCGGGTATGCAACCTGCTGTGACTATTAACCCGGCTACTCCGGTATCGGTATTGCAGGACATTATCCGCGATGTATATATGGTGCTTGTGATGAGTGTCAATCCGGGTTTTGGCGGGCAACAGTTTATTGAGCACTCCATTGAGAAGGTCCGCGAACTCCGTGCGTTGATAGAACGTACCGGTTCCAAGGCGCTGATTGAAGTGGATGGTGGGGTGAATCTGGAAACAGGCGCCCGTTTGGTGGCTGCCGGGGCCGATGTGTTGGTGGCCGGTAATGCTATCTTTGGTGCCGAAAGCCCCGAAGGAATGATTCGCACGCTTCGTGAATTGTAATCGATGAATCACTGATATTCTATACAATCTCCCTTATTATCGGTCCTGTCCGGCAGTAAGGGAGATTTTTTTTCTTGCCACTCTTATGTTTGACTAACGAATCTATCTACCTGCCATGACCAATCTTCATAAATATCCCTTTATTCGTTTGTTGTTGCCATTGATGGCGGGAATCTTTCTGGGAGATTTTCTGTTCTTTCGTGGGTGTACCTTGTCCATGATGTACGTTGTTGCTGGTTTAGGGGTTACCGGCTTGGCGATGTGTGGCTCGTTTTTCTTGCGACGTTATTCGCTTCGTTGGCTTTTCGGGGTTTTCTTTACTTTGTTTGGAGTATGGGGTGGAGTGGTATGGATGAACCTGCAACTTCATCAGACACAGGTCGGTTTTTCGGAAGAGGAGCAGGTATATCGGGCTTTTATCACGGAAAAGCCGCAGGAGAAAGAACGGAGCATACTCTGTAAAGTGCAGTTGGCAAATGCTTCTGCCAATGCGACGACCTCTACTGTCCTTCTCTATCTGGCGAAAGACTCCCTCAGCTTCCTGTTGAAAAGCGGAGACGAACTACTCCTGTCAACCCGAATATCTCCACCGAAGAATAACGGCAACCCGGACGAATTCGACTATGTACGGTATGCCCGTCGTCAAGGGATAGGCGGCACGGGTTATGTAGCTTCCGGGCACTGGCAACGAGTGGCTCAACATCCGCCTGCCACTTTCCTGTCGAAGGCCTTGGCTAACCGGGAACATATTCTCGACGAGTATCGTCGTTTGGGATTTGAGGGCGAAACCTTTGCTGTACTTTCTGCTTTGACGGTAGGGTATATGTCCGAACTGGATAAGGATCTGTTCGAATCATATTCCATCTCCGGGGCCAGCCATGTGCTTTCGTTATCGGGTTTGCACATCGGTTTCCTGTATGCATTGCTTCTTTTATTGCTGAGGGCAATACCCGGTGGTAATAAACCCATGGCGAGAGCGGTACGCGCTTCGGTCATCATTCTTGCGCTTTGGGCTTTTGCTTTCTTTACGGGGCTGTCGCCATCCGTGGTCCGCTCGGTGTGTATGTTCTCGCTCTTCGCTTTGTCAGGGCTGCTTCGGCGCGAGTCTTTTACTTATAACACACTCTTTGCCACAGCATTCTTTATGCTGCTCTTTTCCCCCGCCTGGTTGTTTGATGTTGGTTTTCAGCTGTCGTTTGTTGCAGTGCTGGCTATTTTATGGCTCCATCCCCGGCTGTATCAGAGTGTTCATATACGAACACGTATCGGGAAATATATTTGGGGAATGATGAGTATATCGATCGCTGCACAGATCGGAACGGCTCCGTTGGTGCTGTTTTACTTTTCGCGTTTCTCTACCCATTTTCTGTTGACCAACTTGTTCGTTATTCCCTTGGCATCGGCTATACTGTATGCGGCTGTTATTCTGTTGCTGTGTACACCTTTTCCGTTGTTTCAGGTGTGGGTGGCTGTCTGCGTAAGGTGGTTGGTCGATACACTCAATGCTTTTGTTCGTTGGGTGGAGCATCTTCCCGGTTCATCGGTCGATGATGTGTGGGTATATCCGTTGGAGATTGCCGGGTTCTATCTGCTTCTGTGGATGGGCATACGCTTCGTGCAGCGGCCTTTAGCCGGGCGGTTGATTACTTGTATGAGCGTTACACTGGTGCTGTGTATTTGCCATGACATTTTACGGGCATACGATCGTCCCCGGCAAAGCGTTCTCTTTTATCACGTCAGGGAATGTCCGGCGGTACATTGCATTGCTTCCGATGGCGATTCATGGTTGGTCTATGCCGACAGTCTGCCCGATGAGAAACGTTTGCAGCGGGCAGCGTCCCGTTATTGGAACCGGTTGGAGCTATCCGCCCCACAGAAGATTTATGGGGATGACTACCGCACAACAAAGTTGGGAGAGCCTTTTTCAAACACTATTCAGATGTGCGATCAGATCATCTCTTTCGGCGGGAAGCGGATTTGTGTTCTGAACGATAACCGTTGGCGGAACAAAACCACCTCCCAGCCGTTATCTATAGACTACCTTTACTTATGCAAAGGCTATACCGGCCGGTTGGAGTGGGTGACCGGGCTTTTCGACATCGGGCAGGTTATCCTCGATTCTTCTCTGCCTGTATACCGCAGGAAAGCCCTCGAAGAAGAATGTTATCGGCAAGGAATCGGTTTTGTTTCCCTTTCGGAGCAAGGTTCTGTCCGGTTTATGCTCTAAGTACCAAAGATTTATTGTAATTTTGCTGCGAAATTAAAAAGATATGCTGACAAAGGTAATAGAACAAGCAAAGATAGACCATTTTGTGAAATGGTTTGAGCGTGCTGATAAAATAGTGATTGTAACCCATGTGTCGCCCGATGGCGATGCCATTGGCTCTTCTTTAGGACTTTACCACTTCCTCGATTCGCAGGACAAAACCGTGAATATCATCGTACCCAATGCTTTCCCCGACTTCCTGAAGTGGATGCCCGGGAGCAAGGATATATTGTTGTACGACCGATACAAGGAGTTTGCCGACAAGCTGATAGCCGAGGCGGACATCATCTGCTGTCTCGACTTCAATGCCCTGAAGCGTATCGATGAGATGGGCGAAGCCGTAGCCGCTTCACCGGCACGCAAGATTATGATCGACCATCACCTTAATCCGGAGAACTTCTGCCAGATTGTGGTGTCGCATCCTAAAATATCTTCCACCTCCGAGCTGGTATTTCGCCTGATCTGCCGGATGGGCTATTTCAGTGATATCTCCCTGGAAGGAGCCGAATGCATCTATACCGGAATGATGACCGATACCGGAGGATTCACCTACAACTCCAACGATCGTGAGATATACTTCATTATCAGTGAGTTGCTGACTAAAGGCATCGACAAGGACGAAATCTACCGCAAGGTGTACAATACGTACTCCGAGAGTCGCCTGCGGTTGATGGGATATGTGCTGTCGCAGATGAAGGTCTATCCCAACCACCATGCGGCGTTGCTTACGTTGACCAATGCCGAACAAAGCCAGTTCAATTATGTAAAAGGCGATAGCGAAGGCTTTGTCAACATTCCGCTGTCTATAAAAAATATCTGTTTTACCTGCTTCCTGCGCGAGGATACCGAGAAGGCGATGATTAAGATCTCCCTGCGCTCCGTGGGTACCTTCCCGTGCAACCAGCTGGCTGCCGAGTTCTTTGGTGGAGGCGGTCACCTGAATGCTTCCGGAGGCGAATTCTACGGAACGATGGAAGAAGCCGTGAAGGTGTTCGAGCAGGCGCTGGAGAAATACAAGCCGATGTTGGAAAATAAAAATTAGGATGTAACGCTTACTCCCAATTCTTAATTTTAATTCCTAACATCTAATTGCTTAATTCCAAAGGTTAAATAATCAGAACTTTCCGTATTCTATTTTCTACATTCGGGTAATTTGGAATACATTTGTGCAAATTTATAGTTTAAGATACAAAAATGAGGAAACTTGTCGTTTTGCTTTTATCTTTATTAGTTGGAGGAAGTATCTTCCAAGCGTGCGATAACACGAAAACATATGCCGAAATGTTGGAAGATGAAAAAAATGCAGTAAATGCTTTCATCAAGAAACGCGGTATCAAGGTAATAAGCGTAGAAGACTTTGAGAAAGATACGATTACCGATGTGGCATCGAATGAATATGTTCTCTTCTCCAATGGGGTATATATGCAGATCGTGGATAGAGGTTCGAAGAATCCAGAGAGCGTGTTCAAGAATAACAACGAGATAATCAGTCGTTTCATGGAAGTAGATATCATGGAAGACGATACTACACTTGCATCGAATGTACACAATCCGTATGAAGTGTTGAATATCTATCCGGAAGGATTCCGTTATACATCGTCGGGAACCACCCTGTATGGACAGTTTATGACCAATGAAGCCGGATTGGGAAGCAATATGGTTAATCTGTATGGCTCAACGGCAGTACCTTCCGGATGGTTGGTGCCGTTGAAATATGTGCGCGACAGTGCTGCGGTGAAACTGATTGTTCCTTCGAAGATGGGTCATTCTACCGCACAGCAATATGTATATCCCTATTTTTACGACATACGTAGATTCACTATCTACTAGTCTGTTCCTATAGAATTACTTACCAACTTAATTATAAGATGACGTTAATCAAATCTATCTCTGGCATCCGCGGAACCATTGGCGGAGGAGTCGGTGTGGGCTTAAATCCGCTCGATATTGTAAAGTTTACAACAGCGTATGCTACCTTGATTCGCCGTACCTGTCAGGTGAAAAGTAATAAGATCGTTGTGGGGCGCGATGCTCGCATCTCCGGCGAAATGGTCAATAACGTCGTAGTAGGTACACTCATGGGAATGGGTTGGGATGTGGTCGATATTGACCTGGCATCGACACCTACCACCGAACTGGCTGTAACGATGGAAGGCGCCAGTGGAGGCATCATTCTTACTGCCTCACATAACCCCAAACAATGGAATGCCTTGAAACTGCTCAACGAGCATGGCGAATTCCTGAATGCCGAAGAAGGCCAGGAAGTATTGCGCATTGCTGAGGCTGAGGAATTCGACTATGCCGATGTGGATAGCCTGGGATCTTACCGCAAGGACTTGACATACAATCAGAAACATATAGACAGCGTATTGGCGCTTAAACTGGTCGATGTGGAAGCTATCCGCAAGGCCGATTTCACTGTAGCCATCGACTGTGTGAACTCCGTAGGGGGCATTATCCTTCCGCAATTGCTCGAGCAACTGGGCGTGAAGCGTGTGGAGAAGCTTTACTGCGATCCTACCGGCAATTTTGCTCACAATCCCGAACCGCTGGAGAAGAACCTGGGCGATATCATGAACCTGATGAAGCAAGGTAAAGCAGATGTGGCTTTCGTGGTCGATCCGGACGTAGACCGTTTGGCTATGATTTGTGAGAACGGTGAGATGTACGGCGAGGAATACACACTCGTAACCGTGGCCGACTATGTGTTGAAGCACACTCCCGGCAATACGGTATCGAACCTGAGTTCTACCCGTGCATTGCGCGATGTAACCCGCAAATACGGTATGGAGTACAGCGCTGCTGCTGTAGGCGAAGTAAATGTGGTTACAAAGATGAAAGAAACAAACGCCGTGATCGGTGGCGAAGGCAATGGTGGAGTTATCTATCCCGAAAGCCATTACGGCCGTGACGCATTGGTGGGCATCGCTCTTTTCCTCAGTCATCTGGCACACGAAGGAATGAAGGTTAGCGAACTACGTGCTACATATCCTCCGTACTTCATCGCTAAGAACCGTGTGGATCTTACCCCGGAGATCGACGTAGATGCCATCCTGGCTAAAGTGAAGGAGATCTACAAGAACGAAGAGATCAATGACATCGACGGAGTGAAGATCGATTTTGCCGATAAGTGGGTACACTTGCGCAAGAGCAATACCGAGCCGATTATCCGTGTGTACAGCGAAGCTTCTACCATGGAAGCAGCCGATGAGATCGGACAGAAGGTGATGGATGTCATCAACGAACTGGCAAAGTAATCTCGTAATGACACTATAATATCAGTCGAATCTGATACATATATAATAGGAACGGGTCGGAACCATCAGGGTTTCGGCCCGTTCTTATTATACCCTTCACTGCAAAAAGTCCAAATAAACATGAATGTGTACAATATTCTATGATGGGTGAAGATTATCCTTCTTATTTTTGCACACGGATATGGCTAGTGTATTACCCATACTGCTTTTATAGATATAACAATTTACCATGAAGATGAAAGCTTTGTCTTTGTATGCCTGCCTGATGCTGGGTGTGGCTTTTTCTTTCGGTCTGTCTGCCCGTGCGCAGAACAGCGTGAGTGCGCCGATGAAGGATGTCAATAACGTTGTCGACAATACGCTGGACAGCCTGAACAAGGCGCGTACAGCAAGGCCGGCCTCCGGCTCCAGCCGCAAAGGCGATAATCCCGTATTGTTTCTGGTGGGCAACTCGACCATGCGTACCGGTACGTTGGGTAACGGCAATAACGGTCAGTGGGGATGGGGCTATTATGTCGGCGATTCATTCGATCCGGATAAGATAACGGTGGAAAACCATGCGCTGGGTGGAACCAGTAGCCGTACCTTCTACAGGCAGTTTTGGCCGGATGTGCTGAAAGGCGTACGTCCCGGCGACTGGGTGATCATCGAATTGGGGCACAACGACAACGGACCGTATGACAGCGGTCGCGCCCGTGCTTCCATTCCCGGCATCGGCAGGGACAGTCTGAATGTAACCATCCAGGAAAAGGGCACCCAGGAAACAGTATATACATACGGTGAATACATGCGTCGTTTTGTGTGTGAAGTGAAAGCCAAAGGGGCACACCCCATACTCTTCTCACTGACTCCCCGCAATGCATGGGACGATAAGGACAGCACAAAGGTAACCCGCGTGAACCAGACGTTCGGATTGTGGGCGAAGCAGGTAGCCCAGGAACAACAGATACCTTTCATCGACCTGAACGAGATTACGGCAAGTAAGTTCGAGAAGTTCGGCAAGGAGAAAGTGAAGTATATGTTTTACCTCGACCGCATCCATACCAGCGCCTTCGGAGCCAAGGTGAATGCCGAATCGGCCGTAGAAGGGATCCGTTCCTGCCGGGGACTGGAGTTGGCCAATTATCTGAAACCGGTAGAACAGGATACGGTAACCGGATCCAAGCGTCAAAAAGGTTGTCCGGTAGTATTTACCATTGGCGACAGCACGGTGAAGAACAAGGACGATGACACACAGGGTATGTGGGGCTGGGGGAGCGTGATAGCCGAACAGTTCAACCCGAAGAAGATAACCGTTGACAATTGTGCCATGGCCGGACGCAGCGCCCGGACTTTCCTGGATGAAGGTCGTTGGGAGAAGGTGTATAAAGCCCTCCGTCCCGGTGACTTTGTACTGATTCAGTTTGGACATAACGATGGCGGAGATATTCATGTAGGCAAGGCACGTGGAGAGCTGCGTGGTGCAGGAGATGAAAGCAAAGTGTTCCTGATGGAGGCTACCGGTAAGTACCAGGTAGTATATACTTTCGGCTGGTACTTGCGTAAGTTTATTCTGGATGCCCAGGAGAAGGGGGCTATCCCCATTGTGTTGAGTCACACGCCGCGCAACAAATGGAAAGACGGACAGATAGAGCGCAATACCGATTCGTACGGCAAGTGGACGCGGGAGGCAGCTGAAATGACCGGGGCTTATTTCATTGATCTGAATAAATTGTCGGCCGATAAACTCCAGGAAATGGGACCGGAAAAAGCGGCCGTTTTCTTTAAAGGCGACCATACACATGCGTCGCTCGAAGGTGCCCGCCTGAATGCCGGTAGTATTGCCGAGGGGCTGAAAGACTCGGATTGTCCGTTGAAGAAGTTTTTGAAGTAAAAGGCAGGTGTCTTTAGTTTTAAACCAACGAAGAAAGGCTTCCTCATAGCTCGTTTAGCTACAGGGAAGCCTTCGGTTTATCATACCCATACAGGTACATTGGCAATGTTCCTGTTCGGCGGCTTTACCGGGTGAAATCTACCAATACCCGGAATACTTTCCCCGGATCGGCAGCCCATGCCTGCATCGAATTTAACGCTTCTTCCGGAGTGGCAACAGCCGAGATCAGCTCCTCTTTCGGGCAGGTACCCTGCTCCATGTAGCGAATCACCGCACGGAAATCTTCCGGCAGGGCATTGCGCGAGCCACGGATATCCATCTCTTTCTGCACAAACAACTTGGTCTGGAAAGCGATTTCACTTTGCGCGTAACCGATGCAGACTACCCGTCCGGTGAAGGCCACTTCTTCCACAGCCATCAAGTACGTCATCGGTGCACCTACGGCCTCGATCACTACGTCCGGTCCGAAGCCGCCGGTGAGTTCTTGCAGGCGTTCGTGTACCTTCTCTGTTTTTGAGTTGACGGTATAACGGGCGCCTACACGCTTGGCCAATGCCAGCTTCTCATCGTCCAGATCGACAGCAATGACAATAGCTCCCCGCAACGCGGCACGTACGATGGCCCCTACACCGATCATTCCGCAACCGATAACCATTACCGTATCAATGTCCGTCACCTGTGCACGCGATACGGCATGGAAGCCTACGCTCATCGGTTCGATCAGGGCACAGTCACGGGTAGACATGCCCGTTGCCGGGATGATCTTCGTCCAGGGAACGGCTTTGTATTCGCACATGGCACCGTCGCGCTGCACGCCGAATGTTTCGTTGAACTGGCAGGCGTTGACGCGTCCGTTGCGACAGGAAGAGCACTTCCCGCAGTTGGTGTACGGGTTGATGGTAACGCTCATGCCTTTCGTGAATCCTGCCGGAACAGCCGAGCCGATCTTCTCGATCATCGCACCGATTTCATGACCGGGGATAACGGGGAGTTTCACCATCGGGTTCTTGCCCAGGAAGGTGTTCAGGTCTGAGCCGCAGAATCCCACGTACTCAATCTTTACCAGCACTTCGTCCGGTTGAACGGCTGGTCTTTCAATCTCTACCACCTTCAACTCCGAAGGGGCTGTAATTTGTATTGCTTTCACTTTGAAATTATGAATTAAGAATTAAAAATTAAGAGTTGGGAATTATGAATTCCTAATCTACTATCTTATAGCCTTTCCAACCGTAGTAAGCGCAGAACGCAAAACATACCATCGGAATCAGGTAAGCGATGTAGTAGATATGCTCGTTGAGGTGCATCACGTATGCCGTAAGTTGCGGCAGACAGGCATTGCCCACGATGGCCATTACCAGGAAAGCCGAACCGCTCTTCGTGTTCTTACCCAAATCTTTCAGTGCCAGTGAGAACTGTGTGGGGTAGATAATCGACATGAAGAACGAGATGGCGAGCATGGCATACAGTCCGATTTCGCCACCGAAGCAGACTACTACCACGCAAAGCGCCACATTGGCCAGCGAATAGACCGTCAGCATGTTTTGCGGACGATACTTGCCCATGAGCAGGGTACCCACCCAGCGTCCTACCAGGAAAGCCAGCATGTACAGGCCGAAGAACGTCGTAGCTTTGCCTTCGTCCAGACCGGCATATGTGCAGCAATATACTAAGAACAAACTATTGATAGCCGTCTGACCACCGTTGTAGAAGAACTGTGCAATCACACCCCAGCGGAGATGCGAACGTTTCAGCACACCGAAGTCGATCAGCTTTTCGCCTTTCGTAGCTTCGCCCTCTTCGTGGTCGCCTTCCTTTATTTTCGGCAGATAAGCAAACACAAAGACGATGGCAATGACGATGAGCAGACCTGCCAGGATGAGGTACGGCATCTTCATGGCATCGGTTTCTATCTGTATATAAGCTTCCCATCCCCCGGGATAATCCGCAGGCAGGGTATTGCGTGTGTAGGAGTTTCCGCTCAGCACCAGTTTACTGAGGAACATGGCCGCGATGAAAGCGCCCAGTCCGTTGAACGACTGTGCCAGGTTCAGGCGGCGGGGAGCTGTCTCGGAATCGCCCAGTGCGGTGACATACGGATTGGCAGCCGTTTCGAGGAAGCACATACCCGTAGCGATGATGAAGAAAATACACAGGTAAGCCCAGTATTCTTTCAGCATGGCGGCAGGGAAGAAGAGCAGTCCGCCCACCGCAGCCAGCAGCAGACCGAAGATGATACCCGACTTGTAGCTGTACCGTTTCATGTACATGGCAATCGGGATGGGGAAGATAAAGTAAGCCAGCCAGTAAGCCGTTTCGGTGAACGAAGCCTCGAAGGTGTTCAGCTCGCATGTTTTCATTAACTGGCGGATCATGGTCGGGAGGAGGTTGCTACTGATGGCCCACAGAAAGAAGAGGCTGAATATCAGTGTCAACGGGAGTACATAATTGTTTTTCTTCATGGTAGTCGTTGTTTATTCGGACATGTTTTTAATGTAAGGTAACTCGATAAGATTCGCGAAGCCATAGAACTGCTGGGCATTGCGGCCGAGGAAGAGCGCCTTTTCTTCGGGCGTCAGCTCGGGTGTCTTCACAATGAAGTCGTATGACATGCGGTAGGTGATGGCGGTAATGGTACGCGGATAGTCCGACCCCCACATCAGCTTGTTCATACCCACCAGCTCGGCCGATTCGCGGATGGCGCGTACAGCACCGGCAAAGGGGTAGAACTCGTCGTTGAACAGCCAGGTGATGCCACCCGATTCGATGCATACGTTTTCGTGTCGTGCCAGTTTGATTTGTTCCTGCCAGCGCGGGGTAGTCACCATACCGAAGTGCCCGATGGCTATCTTCAGGCGCGGACATTCCCGGATCACTTCTTCCATCTCGGCTGTTTGTATGTCACCGTCGGCCAGGTCGATGGAGAGAATCGTGCCGTTGTCTTCCATCAGGTGGAAGGTGCGCATCATCTCGTCGCACGTCAGCATTACACGGCCTTCGGGCAGCAACAGGCGTTGTGCCGGGATTTTGATCGCCTTGAATCCGGCGGCGATCAGCTGCTTCGCCTGTTCGTAATAACCCGGGCGGCGGAACTCGCACATGCCGCACATGAAGAAGCGGTCGGGGTACTTGCGTAGGGTTTCCATCAGGTAATCGTTCTGAATGCCGTCGATGTATTCCTGTGTGATGACGGCAGCCGACACCTGTGCGTAGTCCATGTTCGAGAGGAAGATCTCGGCTGTGTTCCGTCCGTCGGTGATGAACGGCGGAATCATTTGCCGCACTTCGCCCATGAAGAGCGAACGACCGTTTTCGAGTGTGCGGATGGGCAGCCCGTTGACCTCCGTGTCCTGGCGGAGCCAGAGGTGTGCGTGTGCGTCTATGATTTTATATTCCATGCGTTGTGCGTATTAAGAGTTGGCCCAGCTCACGCGTTTCTGTTCGCCGATGATGTCCTGCACTTCAGCTACAAGTGTCCAGTCGATGGGTTCTTCGATGAAAGCGATGTTCTTCTTCACATTCTCCGGGTTAGCCGAGCTGAACAGGGTAGTGGCGATGCGCGGATTGCTCACAGAGTACTGCATAGCCAGTTTTTCGATGGGGTAGCCCTTCGACTGGCAGTGTTGTGCAGCTTTGGCACAGGCTTCGACCAATGGTTTGGGAGCCGGATGCCAGGCCGGTACACCCCGTTGCGACAGCAGTCCCATGGATAGCGGAGAAGCGTTGATCACGCCAACGTTATGTGCTTCGAGGAAGTCGAGATAGTCGGCCAGTTTATCATCGCACAGGCAGTAGTGGCAGAAGTTGAGCACACTCTCGATGCTGCCCGGTTCGGCATGTTCCACCACCCAGTGAATGTTTTCCAATTGCAGGTCGGTGATACCTACGTGTCCTACCACGCCTTTCTTGCGCAGCTCCACCAGAGCCGGAAGTGTTTCGTTCACGATCTGGTTGAGATCGGCAAACTCCACGTCGTGCACGTTGATCAGGTCGATGTAGTCGATGTTCAGTCGTTCCATGCTTTCGTACACGCTATCAGTGGCGCGTTGAGCCGAGTAGTTCCACAGGTTCACACCGTTTTCTCCGTAGCGTCCCACTTTGGTGGAGAGGAAATATTTATCGCGCGGAACGTCTTTCAGTGCTTTGCCCAATACCGTTTCGGCCTTGTAGTGACCGTAGTATGGCGATACATCGATGAAATTCATTCCGCATTCGATGGCGGTGAATACCGACTGGATGGCTTCTGCCTCGCGAACGTCGTGGAATACTCCTCCGAGCGACGAGGCTCCGAAGCTGAGGCTTGATACACGCATTCCTGTTTTCCCGATTTCGTTGTAATTCATGGCTTTATCTGTTTAAATGATTGATTCTTTTTCAAAAATAGGAGATAAAGGTATTGGTGCTGACGGGGGAGGATGCAAAAATATACGCAAAGGTTTGCGTTGTGCCGGATCTATGTTTAATCCAGCACGGATCCAGCACTCTAATACGGATCCGGCACGATAAGATGGATGCAAAGACGGGTTCTGTAAAGGAGATAAACCGATATTCGGGGAGCAACGTATTTTATCTCGGCGAGGGAGGCAGTTTTTCTCGCCGAGGGAGGATGTACGAGATGTACATCTTATGCAGTACCACATGTACATCTTAGGCAGTACGAGATGCACATCTCATACAGTACCAGATGTACATCTCGTACATCGTTGGTCGGTGAGTAAAGATTGTTTGGTCGTAGCGTAACGCATGCTTCCCCTACGGGAAATGTAAAATGTCTTGTGGTGGCATAGGTTTCACGCAGTTTCAAATACAGTAGAGTACTTCGTACTCGGGACAAAATGTTATCTTTGCACGTACATAAACATAGAACGATCCAATGAATGCACTTCAACTGATTATCTTAGGTACCGGCAATGCGATGGCTACCCGCTGCTACAACACTTGTTTCGCTCTGCAAACGGGCGAAGAATACTTCCTTGTCGATGCAGGCGGTGGAAACGGCATCTTCACCCAATGCGAAAAGTCGGGCATCTCGTTCCTGAAAATTCGGAATATGTTCGTCACCCATGGGCATACGGACCATGTGTTGGGTGTTATTTGGGTGGTTCGGAAGATAGCTACGCTCATCAATCAAGGTAAATATGAAGGACTGTTCACCATTTATTGTCACCGGGAGTTGGTAGAGATTATCACCACGATCTGTCGCTACACATTGCCCGCCAAGCTGACGCGTACTTTTGGCGAACGCATCCTCTTCCGGGAGGTAGCCGATGGCGAACAGGTGCAGATACAAGGAATGCCGTTCCGCTTCTTCGACATCGGTTCTACGAAGATGAAGCAATTCGGCTTCCGGGTAGAACTTCCGAATGGGAAGAGTCTGGTATGCCTGGGCGATGAACCGTATAACGAGCGCAACCGGACATATGTGTCGTCGTGCGACTGGCTGCTCAGCGAAGCTTTCTGCCTCTATGAAGATCGGGAACGGTTTAAGCCTTACGAGAAGCATCACAGCACCGCCCTCGATGCCGGGCGACTGGCCGAGAATCTGGGAGTGCGCCACTTGGTGCTGTATCACACCGAAGATTCCAACCTTGCCGAACGGAAGGTACGTTATTCGGCCGAAGCAGCTTCAGTCTTTCCGGGCGAGGTGTTTGTTCCGGACGATCTGGATCTGATTACATTATAAGTGTGTAAAATTCGTTTAAATTATCTCCGCATTCAAACCGCCGAAGATTCGAAAATGAAATAGTACCGTAAAATAACGCTCTTTCTCTCTCGTCCGGGGGAAAGAAATCGTGCTTCGTTCGTCGACTTTGGCGGAATCATAGTACATTTGTAGTCAACATCAGGAGAAATATCTCTCCGCAAACCAAATAAAGACAAAAGTTATGGACCCATTGAAAATTGTGGCAACCGTCGTTGCCAAACCCGAATGTAAAGATGCTGTCTTACGTGCATTGTGCGAAGTGACCGATGCTACCCGTACGGAAGCAGGCAATATATCGTACACCCTGCATGCCGATGTGAGCAATCCGCTGAAGTTTACCATCCTCGAAGTATGGCAATCGCAGGCTGCTATCGACTTGCACAATGAAGCTCCTCATTTTCAGGCTTTCAAAGAAGCGTTGGATGGGAAGATCGATAGCCTGGCCATCGATGTGCTTCAGGAAATTTATTAAACACCGTAGCATTCGTTACGTGCTGATTTCCATAACATAAAGATATTGCTTATGTCCTCACGTATTTCCCTCAAAGACATGGCGCGCGAACTGGGCGTGTCTATCTCTACCGTATCACGGGCGTTGAAAGACAGTCCGGAGATAGGAGAGGAGATGCGTGAACGGGTGAAGGCGTTGGCGCGGAAGTACAACTACCGCCCCAATCCCTTTGCCATGAGCTTGCTGAAAAACAGTCCGCGCATCATCGGGATATTGGTACCCGACCTGGTGACACACTTCTATGCCTCCATTATCAGCGGAATCAGCGATGTGGCACGGCAAAACAATTACTCCGTCATTATCACCTCCTCTTACGAGCAGTACGAAGAGGAAAAACAATGCATCGAAGACCTTATCAATATCCGGGTGGAAGGTATCATTGCCTGTCTTTCGCAGGAAACAACCGACTATGCCCACTTCGAAGCATTGGAAGCACAGAACATTCCATTGGTGTTTTTCGATCGTATCTGCCTGCCAGATAGATTCTCATCGGTAGTGGCCGATAATACAGAGTCGGCCCGGGAGGCAACGTTGCATCTTCTGGCTACCGGATCGCGCAGGATAGGATTCCTGGGAGGGTCTAATCATCTGGAAATCGTGAAACAGCGGAAACACGGCTATCTGGAAGCGCTGCGCGAGCATCGCTTGTCTATCGAGAAAGAGTTGGTGGTATGCGGGAAGATGAGTTACGACGAAGGTCGTGAAGCTGCCCGCCGGCTGTTGGCTTTGCCGAACCGTCCCGATGCTATTCTGGCGATGAACGACACATTGGCTTTTGCCGCCATGAAGGAAATCAAGAAGCAAGGATGGCGTATTCCGCAAGACATTGCGTTGATAGGGTATACCGACGAGATGCATTCCAACTATGTGGAGCCTGCACTGACAGCCGTTGCCCACCAAACGCACCGGATGGGTGAGGTGGCTTGCGAACTGTTGCTGAAACAGTTGAAGAAACGAGAAAAGCCCATGCAGATGGTGGTTCCTACGCATTTGGTGGTACGGGAATCTTCGAAGAAAGGTTTGTTTTAGAAAAGAATAAAATCGATTAATCAATAAAAGAACCTATCTGTCCCAATCCTAGGAATATTATTTCTTTGTTATTTGATAAAACTTTTCGTGGGTTTATTTTGTTTTGCAACTAAAAATAGTTACGTTTGCGAAAAGAACTAACTAATTATGAGTACTAAAGAAAAGTTGATAGAACGCTTTAAGAAGTTACCTAAGGATTTCACTTTTGAAGAAATTATAAAGTTGCTTTCTGGCTTTGGATATTATATCCATAATAAAGGAGCTACCTCCGGGTCTCGAATCAGATTCATTAATGAAGGAATTGGGCAATATATCGATATTCATAAACCACACCCGGGGAGTATTATGAAGGAGTCGGTGATGAAAGTAATCTATCAGCATCTGAAAAGTAATGGTTTTATTAAATAAGAAAGGAATGATTATGGACTATCTGGAGTATAAAGGTTACAAAGGATCGGTTGAATACAGCAAAGCCGATAACTGTCTTGTTGGTAAGGTTCTGGGGATGAGTAAAGATTTAATTCTTTATGAGGGTGGTACCATTGACGAACTTCGTGTAGACTTTGAGGCTGGTATCGATAGTTATATTGCTGGATGTGAAGCTGAAGGAAGAGAACCGCGGAAACCCTACAGCGGCACCTTGAATATTCGTATTTCCCCGGAAATACATAGCCGAATTGCCATGCTTGCGCAGGAAGCCGGAACGACTATTAATAGTTATATAAAGCAGGCTTTGGAGGAACAGGTTAAATTAGCACATTAATTTATCCGATGATATTTATGCAGAAAGCCAACTAATCTATAGCGAATTAGTTGGCTTTCTGTATATTACTCCAGCATCTCCTCACTAAGCCCGAATTTCTCCTCTTCCTGGCAATTATTATACGGTTCAACGTGCACCACAATATCATACACGTCTTCTACCGTTTCCCGGATACTTTGCTCCACCCGGTTGGCAATGTGATGTGCCTCATTCACGGTAATATTCCCATCCACCTCGATGTCCAGCGCAATCATATACATATTACCAATCTGGCGCGACCGTACGCGATGCGGGTTACTCGCCTCCGGTACACGGGCGATAGCCTGGAATATTTTGTTATATACCGTTTCATCTTTCACCCCATCCATCAACTCCACGTTCGATTCGATAAAAATACTGATTGAGGATTTGATAATGAACAAGCTGATGATCAAGCCCGTCACGGCATCGAGTATCGGCAGCTTAAGCAGGAAAGTGAAAGCCAGTCCCACCAACACACTTGCCGAGATAATCACATCGTTCCGCATATTTACGGCATTGGCCGTGAGCATCGAACTGTTGATGCGTTTGCCTTGCTTGTATTGGTACAGCGCCAGCAACAGTTTGCCGACGATGGAGAATACCGTAACATAAATGGCAATGGTGGCAGGCAGTTCCTTGGGCTCGGAGGAGAACAAACGCTCGATGGAAGAAACCAACATCTGCATTCCGGCGTAGAAGATAATCAGCGACAGAATTTTAGTGGCAATGCTTTCGGCCTTCTCGTAACCAAAGGCATACTTCTTCGTGGGCGGTTTGTTGACGATCTTCGCCGTAAATATCATCACTACGGAGATGATCACGTCTGTGGCCGAGTCTATACCATCGCCCAGTACGGCCAGGCTACCTGCCCAAAGTCCGACTATAATCTTGGCAGCCGATAAAATAAAGTTGCCGACGGTGCTGATCCACGATGTGCGGATCAGTATCTTTTCCCTGTTGGAGGAAGTTGTTCCCATCTGGTTGCAGGATTAATATATAAAAGGTATAATAAGAGTTAGTACAACCTAAACATGCGATCCATCAGTTGCCACTTCTCGGCCGAGCTGGCTCCCGGTTTCGATACCTGAAAAACGGACATGTACTCCTCCCATTCAGGCTGGCGGGGCAGTGTAGCCATGCGCGCCATTGCTGTATCCCAATCAAAGTCGAGCGGTGTTTCCACAATCATAAACAGGCGGGTGCCGATGATATAAATCTCCATTTCGAGTATGCCGACTTCGCGGATGGCAGTCAATGTTTCGGGCCAAACTTCGCCTTCACCGTGGCGTTTGCGGTATTCGGCTATCAGGGCAGGATCGTCTTTCAAGTCCAGTGTCTGGCAATACCGTTTCACGGGCCGACCGTATTCCTTTACCTTGTATCCGTTCTCTTTTTCTGACTTGATGCTCATAGCAGTATGTTTTTAAGTTGAGGAGTCAAATATAGAAAGATTTTTGCATACAAACATTCTATTCGTTCGGATTGTTTTATAAGGTAACAAACTGAATAATAAAATGAAGATGAAAACAGTAATGATTATGATGATGGCATTGGCAATATCTTTGACAGGCGCCGCACAAGGAAAATCGTTCTATGATTTTACCGTGAAGACGATCGACGGCGATGATTTCGCTCTCTCTCAACTGAAAGGAAAGAAAGTGCTGGTAGTGAATGTGGCTTCCAAATGCGGACTGACTCCGCAATACGAGGATCTGCAGAAGTTGTACGAGAAGTACAAGGACAATAATTTTGTTGTCATCGGTTTCCCGGCGAATAATTTCATGGGACAGGAACCGGGAACGGACGAAGAAATCAAGACATTCTGTGTGACAAAGTATGATGTGGCTTTCCCCATGATGTCCAAAATATCGGTAAAAGGAAAAGACATGGCGCCGCTCTACCATTGGTTGACGGAGAAAAGCGGCAACGGCAAAGAGGATGCTGACGTACAATGGAACTTCCAGAAGTTCATGATCGATGAGAGTGGCAACTGGGTAGGGGTGGTATCGCCCCGCGAAAAACCGTTCTGCGATACCATTGTGCAGTGGATAGAGGGTAAATAGCTCTCGTTGTTTAAATTAATTTTGTTTTTCATTGTTTACATAGAAGAATTACGTATCTTCGCCGGAAATGTTAATATGGGTCGGATTTCATGGAAATGGTGTGCCTTTTGATAGGTTATTCTCATAAATCGGTTCTCTGTGCTAACTGTTTTCTAAAATGAGTGTTGTTTACGTTAATTGAACTTGTTACGATGAAAAAGACAGATTTTTTATTCATTGTCGCCTTGTTGGCGATATTTATTCCTTTCGTTTTGTCGGATGTGCTGTATGCATGGTATGTGGATTTCAATCGTCAGCATGCTTTGTTCATGGGCTTTCTGAAATTCGGTATCCTCGCTACCATGGGTGAGATGCTGGGACTGCGTATCAAAACGGGATTTTACAACGAAAAAGGCTTCGGCGTTCTGCCGCGTGCCGTGATTTGGGGACTGCTCGGTATCTGGATTGTAGTGGCTATGAAGGTTTTCGCTGCCGGTGCTCCGGGCATTGCCGAATATCTGGGTGCCACAGGCACTGTAGCTGCTATGGGCGGAGGTTTCAGTTTGTTGAAACTGTTGGGTGCGTTCAGCATCAGCCTGCTGATGAATACCGCTTTTGCTCCTGTGTTTATGACGGTGCATAAGGTGACTGATACACATATATTGAACAACGGCGGGAAACTGTCGTGCCTGCTGAAACCCATACCGTTCGGTGATTACATTGCCGGACTGAACTGGAAAGTACAATGGGGATTTGTATTCAAGAAAACAATTCCTTTCTTCTGGATTCCTGCACATACGCTGACGTTTATTCTTCCGGCTGAATTCCAGGTGTTGTTTGCAGCGCTTTTGGGTGTAGCTTTGGGTGTACTGTTGGCTATAGCCGCTATTAAAGGGAGAAAGTAATAAATAGTGATTGAAGGAGTGAATCGCTTTTTCGCTTCCTGATAATACCAATTTCATATAATAATAAAGGTGAGCAGTGTATGATACTTGCTCACCTTTATTATTATATACTTGTCCGCGAAAAGCTAATCACTAACTCCTAATCACTATTTCTTATAGTATTTCATTGCCTCGGGAATCAACTCCTGCAGGCGCTTGATGCGGTTGGCATCCGAGGGGTGCGTACTCATGAATTCCGGCGTAGTGGTAGACGAACTCTGTGCCATCCGTTGCCAGAAAGATACCGCTTCCTGTGGATTGTAACCTGCCATGGCAGCAAAGATCAGCCCCATATGGTCGGCCTCGTTCTCGTTGAGCCGCGAGTAAGGCAACATCACTCCGTAATTGGCACCCAAACCGTATACCGTTTGAGCAATTTGCTGCGTCGATTCCGATTTCTTACTCAGGATAGCTCCTAAAGCCGAACTACCATAACCTGCCAGCATCTGCTGGCTCAACCGTTCGGACGAGTGCTTAGCAACGGCATGAGCCACTTCGTGTCCCAGTACGATCGCCAGTCCGGCTTCCGATTTAGTATAAGGCAGAATGCCCTCGTTCACAACAATCTTACCACCGGGCATACAGAAAGCATTCGGTTCCGCATCCTGCACCAGGTGAAATTCCCAGGCGAAGGTCTTCACCTGGTCGGACATTCCGTTGGCGTTCAGATACTTTTCCACGGCGGCGGCAATGGCTTTGCCCACTTTTACGACCATGGCTGTATTCGTCTTGTTGGTCGACTCCTTAGCCGTTTTCATATACTCCGTGAAACTCTGGCTACTGAGGCTCATCACCTCTTCGTCTGAAACCAGGTTCAGTTGCTTGCGGCCGGTGACAGCCACTGTGCTGCAACTGTTGAATCCTACTGTCAAAGCCAACAGGCAGGCTGCCGGCAAAACTCTTCTCTTCTTCATAATACTACTCTCTTGCTGATTACTTGGTGTTATTCTACTCTGGTTGAGCTTTTTGCAAAAATAAATAAAAAACCGGAACTCGCTTTCAATTCTGATATAAAACTACTTACCGAATCCTACCTTCGCAAATTCGCCTTCAAAGTTAGGGGTAAAGATACCTTTGCCGAGGTTCTCTTTGATCTCGGCGATGCTCCAGAAACGACCTTCTTCCAGTTCTTCACTGGGAACGATTGTTCCATCATAGATCGTTTTGTGTGCGAAGACCAGTTCCTTCTCCCGGTCGGACTCGAACACATAGCTGACGAGCTGTTCGGGAGTGAACTCCGTGATGCCCAGTTCTTCCCTGGCTTCCCGTTTCAGGGCTATTTCCACACTCTCGCCCAGGTCTACGTGTCCTCCTACGGCAGTGTCCCATTTATTGGGTTGGATATCCTTCCAGGCGGGACGCTTCTGCAGGTACAGTTCGCCGTGCGAGTTGAACACATGCAGGTGTACTACCGGATGGAGCAGCATGCTGCCACTGTGACATTCGCCCCGGGTAGCTGTCCCGGTGATATTTCCATCTTCATCGACGATGGGGAACATTTCCTCTTTATTGTCTGACTTCATTCTCTTACAGGGTTTTAATGGGCGGCTGTTAGGTACACAACACTCCTATGAAACGTCTTTTGGTTTGTAGATGTTCGTCAATGAAGAATAATGTGTAGATTAGCAGCCAAATTGAATGCAAAAATAATGAAAAGTATGAAGAATAGATCTGTAAAAGTATGGTTAACTGCTTTCGCGGTAGTTATTGCGGGGGTATCGGGAGGTAACGCACAAGCGCAAACCGGCGTTGTACCGGTCAAGTTGAACAGCATTCCGTATCCGCTGGAAGTGATCAATGATCCGGTTTCCTGCACTGTGGAGGGGAACAGCCTGACGCTGTCGGCCAAAGGAAAGACCAACTTGTTCAATAGCCCAAGCGGCATCTCCCGGGTACAGAATGCCCCGATGGTATTGTTTCGTCCGCAAGGCGATTTTACCCTCAGTGCACGGGTCGCTGCCGGGTTGAAGAGTGTGTACGATGTAGCTGCATTGGTTATCTTCCAGGATGAAGATACATGGGCGAAGTACTGTTATGAGTATTCGGTAGACAAGGTGCCGACAATGGTGTCGGTTGTAACCCGTACTTATTCCGATGATTGTAACTCCATCCCCGCAGGTGAGTATGCTTATATGTCGGTGGTGAAAAAGGGAGAGGAGTTCTCGTTCTTCTATTCTGCGGATAATGTGAACTGGAAGTTGATTCGTCATTTCCGCCTTCAACTGTTGGGCAACCTGAAAGCCGGCTTCGCTGTTCATGGTTCGCGAGGCGATGGGTTGAGCGCTACTTTCACCGAAATCAAGTACCTCGATAAAGCGCTGGAGAATATGCGGAACGACAACTAATGTAAGAAGGGCGCTGATGGTTTCAATCCACAGCGCCCTTTATCTAGAGACTAATATACATTCCATTTATTTTACTTCAATACCTTTATTGTTCAACGTACTGTTCAGCACTCTGGTATACTTGGTGTATTGTTCCTGAGTCAGCGTTTGTTTCATCAGTTTCAGGTTACCATATACGGCTTTGCGCAGTTTCTCTTCTTTGTTTTTCTTTGCGTTGGTAGCTTGTTCCATCTGTTCGGTGAAGTACTCGCAAATGTTAGCAACTTCCTGACTTTGATTGGCCGTCAGTTCCAGATAATTACTCAACTTATAAACGTTGATGTTGGTACCACCCCACTTACCGTTTACCGGTTCTTCAGTTCCTGCAAAAACATTTGCACTAAGGGTTACTATCACTGCTAATGCTACTATTGACTTTTTCATACTGTTATCTCCTATTCATTTGTTACTCTTTGGAACATCCCGAAACCGTTGAAATCCGGTACGCTGTATGTGTGGTTCTTGAGGTTTGGTATCTTGTTCCCTTTTGTTAATACAACATCCTGTTTTGTATTATTGTTTTAAAAAGGAGTAGGGAAATATGTTGTACAGCATATTTCTTGATGTAGGTCAATTCTTGTTCAGGTTAGGGGAGGAGCAGGGAAGAGTCGCCGTAGCTCAGGAAACGAAAGTCGTGTGCCAGTGCGTAGTCGTATATCTTCCGCCAATTGCCTTTCACGAAGGCCGATACCAACAGCAGCAAAGTGCTTTGTGGCTGGTGGAAATTGGTTACCATGGCTTTTACGATCTTGTACTCGTATCCGGGAGCGATGATGATTTGCGTACTTCCGTGGAATGTATCCAGGTGATTGCGGTCCAGGTAATCGACCAGGTGTTGCAGGGCTTCCATAGGAGTAGGTGTTTCCGTAAGAGCAGGCATTTCCATGGAGGTAGACATTTTCGTGGATATAAGCGTTGCTTTTCCGGCATCAGTATACGGTTTCCATTGTTTTACGTGGAGTTCCTCCTCCGTAGCTTCCGGATTATCGGCCAATGTTACACCTATATAATATAGACTCTCCAAAGTGCGTACCGACGTGGTACCCACCGCTATAGCCGATGCTCCGTGCCGGATGAGGTTCTGAAGGGTGCTGCGCGATACCGAAATGTATTCCGTATGCATCTCGTGTCCTTCGATCTCCTCACTCTTTACCGGCTTGAAAGTACCTGCGCCTACGTGCAAGGTCAGCTCTTCGAGGTCGATGTCTTTGCTTTGTAAGGCTTCCAGCACCCGGGGGGTGAAGTGCAGTCCTGCCGTGGGAGCGGCTACCGAACCTTTTATCTTGGAGTATACCGTCTGATAGGTTTCCTTATCGCTTTCCTGTGTATCCCTGTTCAGGTAAGGGGGTATGGGCAGTTCGCCGAACACTTCGAGGATATCAGCAAAAGTCACTTCCAGGTTATCCCAGCGAAAGACTACCTCATGGCTCGTTCCCCGGCATTCACCCCGGGTGGCGGTCAGCGTCAGTGCATGTCCTTTCACGGTCATCTCCTTGTGGAGGCTACCTTCTTTCCATTTCTTCAGATTGCCCACCATGCAGAGCCAGGCAGCGTGTTCCGTCTGTTGGAAATTCAGCACATAATCGTTCGGCCGGATGGGTTCCAGACAGAATACTTCGATCAGCGCCCCTGTTTCTTTTCGGAAATGCAAGCGTGCCTGTATCACTTTCGTATTGTTGAATACCATCAGGCTACCTTCCGGCAGGTAGGAAGGGAGGGAAGTGAAGGTGTCTTCCGTTACCTCGCCCTGACGATAGACGAGCAACTTTGATTGGTCGCGTACGGGTAGCGGGAATTTGGCGATACGTTCGTCGGGTAGCGGGTAGTTGTACTCGCTGATTCGGATATGTTTGGGGTTTTCTTGCATGTATCTTCTTCTTTAGTCGGCAAAAGTAACGATAAAATCGGCTCGGTGAAGAAAGTTGGCTTGCAGTTGTGCAATAATTGGAAATAAACCTTATTTTTGGGAATGTTAATTAAATCCATCTGATGATCTATGAAGACACATTTGTTCTTATATTTCTTTTTTCTTATTTTCCTGGAAGCCTGTGTCTGCCATGAAAGGCAAGCTCTTGAGGACGATGGCGAAATCGTTAAGTCGGTGACTACGTTCAGCGCTCCTGTAAGCTGTGTTTCTTATGTAAGAGATCAGATATATTACATTGGTTTGGAGAATGGAACCATCGTCCGGATGAATAAAGAGGATGATAGTCAAACGGTGATTCTTGCCGGTAAGAGTCGTGTGTATGATATTGTCGCTGTAGGCGATACTATTTTTGCCGGCTTGCGGGACGAAGGATGTAAGATGATTGTATCCGGAAAAGTTTGTCAGACTTACTCCATCGTTATTCCGGGTTACCACAACGGGCAGCCGGTTACGAATTATGCACCTTATGATGTGGAGGTGTATCAGGGAGATCTGTTTGTTGCCACCAGCTCGGGTGTATATGGAAAACGAAAAGGAGATGCACCGAATACTCCCTTAACACTGCTGCTTCGCCCTGAAACTCATACGGAACTTTATTGGGGTGTACACAATATTCGAGTACATAATGATTCGTTGTACTGTGCTACCAATGTAGGTTTGCTGGTATTGCCTGTCGATGGAATCTTTGATGAGACGGCAAAAAGACAACCCGTCACGAAGATAGGGGGGAAAGTATTCCAACTGTTGCCCATGGATGATGTCCTCTATGCTTGCACGGATTCTGCTTCCTATCGGTCGGATGTAAAGACAGGCCGGTTTACTTCTGCTTTCAAGGCCGATAATCTGTTTGCTTACTGCTCTGATTCATGCCGTGGTGCATGGGCCTTGTCTTCTGCTTCATTGATATATATGAAAGAGAACAAAACGTTAACCTACTCTTTGCCTTTCACGTTGAGCCGGAGTTATAAGAATTACTGGACCGTTGGTCGGGATTTCTTACTGTTGGCCTGCCACAAACAGTTATTCTCGTTCTCCAAACATCAAAATTCCCGTGGAGCTTCTAATCATGTTATTGCTGCGCATACACAGAACGACCTCTGTTATCTGATTACGAAAGACCATCGGTTGTATACCCTTCCGGTTAAGAGCAAGGATCCCGCATACATAGCGACCATTCATCGGCTGGATGCGGGATGTGAAGTACGAGGGCTTTGTGCATCGAAGCAGTATTTGTGGATGATTACGAATGAAAAGCTTTACAGAATACAGAAAGAGACCGGCGACGCTGTCATTGTTGACCGGAGTGCGGATTATAAATCTATTTATTATGCCCAGGACGTACAGAAGTTATATATCGGAATGCGTAACGATTTATGTTGTATTTCTCATCCCGATCAGGATACTCTCGGGGAAGAAGATATTGAATCCATACGTCCCTCCAAGGTCGATAATTTCTATGCAACGTCCATACTTGAATACAAGTATAAAGATACAGAAAAGGCCAGGTTGTATTGTTCCACTCTCAATTCCGGTCTTTATTGCATAGCCGATAGTTCCAAAGCAATCCTGGTGGAAGGTTCGGATAGCATTGGAAATATCAATAAACTGATAGAATTGAATACAGAAGATTTTTTACTTCATACTTCTAAAGGTATTTATTTGTACAATGCGAATGCCGGTTTCAGGTTCAAGACTGATTCCAGGCAGATGGCTGATGTCTTTCGGAAAGAGAAAGGTTTGTTTGTTATCGGATATTCAGGTATCGGGACTTACCGTTCGGATATGAAAGCAGATACTCCTATGGCTTTCTATGATTTATCTTTTAATAAGGTAGCCATTGCCGAAGGTGGGAAGGATAAGCTGATACTCGGGACGCCTTCGGGTTTGTATATATACAGTTCTCAGGAGGGACTAAGTGATATCATTTTGGAATACCCGGTGGGTCATACCTGGTTCGGAGCTTTTTACATGAGCGTAGCTTTGTTTGTTGTACTGGTATTGCTTGTTTGGCGGGTATGGATATGGCGGAAAAAACTAGGAAAAACATCTGAATTGCCGATTAAGCCTACAAAGCCCGATGAACCTCCAATAGAAATAGAACCTGATCCCGAGGAAGTGGCTCAGTTTGATCATGATCTGGAGGAGATACGCACCCTGTTGCGAAAAAGCGAGGAAGTGAACAAGATTAAGAATCCGTATAACAAAGAAAAACAAAAAGAAACTTATCATGCTGAGATCAATGCGTTGTACGATGATTTCAGGGATAAGTATGGATATCTCTATAAAGAGCTATTCCCCCTATCGAGTGATGACAAGGAAAAAATGCATGTGGTCACCCTCTGGTTCTTGGAAAACATGGGAGCCAAGGAGATTTGTAGGCATTGGTTTATTAATGGAACCATCTATAACAATGTAGCGGTTGGGAAACAAAAGTATGCCATGATAAATAGACTCTCCAAAATACCTTATTATATGAAAGCACAGTACCCATTGCTGATTCTCATCGAGAAGCGTCTAACCCAATAGACTGTTCCCTGGGAGAAGCTATTTGAAAGATGTAATAACAATGCATGTAAAGCTTCATTACAATAAATGTAATGTTGCTTTACATGCATTGTTATTTGCTATTAGTGTATAAACTTTAAATCGGCCCCACAGCTGGTTTAAACCCCTTTCCATTCTCTTTTCCTTTTCTTTTTCCCCTTCCCGATGGGTAGAAACCGGGAAGAAAAAGCCTTTTCAAGGGAAAGGAATCTTCCTGAAAACTCTTGATATTGCGGCCGGATTCGAATGCGTTGTTCTGAGAAAGATATTCCCATAAACGGAGTTATCGGCAGATGGTTGTCTGGATTCATCTTCTTCCCGTTTGCGGGAGTGTTTGAATTAGTGACGCTTTTGTGTGTAATAGTAAACAATATAATTTGAAAGAAAAGTTGTACAATTTTAATTTTGCAACAATAATATGGGTTTTAAAAGTATTATTAACTTATGTAAATGTAAAGACATGAAGAGACTTATTGGATGGGCAATGCTACTGATCGTATTGGCAGCTTGTAGTAAAGACGAATCAGGTGAAAATCTGGATGTTCAGTCGCTTGTGGGAACCTGGACCTGGGAGTCTATGGAGACGGGAGGAGTAGATATACCGCTTTCATCGGTGGGGATGTCATTGAATATGACTTTTATGTCATCAGGCTCATGGACGGCGCATGCGGCGGGACTACCGGTGGCGTTTGGCAGTGGAACGTATTCGGTATCGGGTAATAACTTAATCATTCATGAACTGGGTGACACTTACAATTGGGAGATCAAGTCGATGAACAATACCACGATGGTAGTCAATTGGAGTGAATATGGTTTTAAAATGAAGTTTGTAAAGAATTGATTGTCGGGCAATCGGTTGTTCAAAAAGAGGTTCTACACAATGGAGAAAGTTCATATTGGCGAAATGGTTAGAATTCGTGTGGGCGAGAGTGGACTTAGTGTCGCGGCTCTGGCGCGTTCCATTCATTGTTCCAGAAGCAATGTTTATTCCTTGTATAAGAGGAAAAGGATTGATATCGAACAGTTGTTGCTTCTTTCCAAAGTCCTGAATTATGACTTTGTATCGGAGTATGTAGGCGATGTGGGGCTTCGACATAAAGTACATGTGTTACTCATCGAAGTGGACAGCATTAAGTACAAGGAATTGCTGAATGACTCGTCAGTCAAGATTACAAAGTTCTGGACGATAACCGAATAGTCATGAGTATTATTGAATTGATTTAAGTAATTTAAAATGTTTAATATGATGAAAACGTGCATACAATTATTGGCAATTATAGCCTTATTGGGCTGGAGCTCTAAAGCGATGGCGCAAGATATTATTATCGACAAAAATGCGGAGGAAATGAAAGTGAAAGTGATAGAAATCACCGACACGCACATCAAGTACAAGAAATTCAGTAATTTGGATGGGCCTACCTATAATATAGAGAAAACAAAAGTGTTTAAAATAAAGTATGAGAAAGGTGGAGAAGATATTATCACCCCCAATGTTCTTCCGCAAGCCCCGGCTTCTACTGCCGGTCAGGGAGAATTCAAAGAGGTAGAACATGTCCTTGGAATCACAGATCCTACATTACGTAAGAATAATTATGAATTCGGAATCAGGGCGGAAGGATCGCTCTCGTATCTGAAGTATTCGAAAGATTATGATACGTTTGGTGCTTTAACGGGTGTAGGTGCTTTTTTTGAAGCCTATAACGGTCAGCGGAGTTACACGCTGGTTGGTTTTGCACTGGCACATACCTGGAGTGTATATACCTATCCGGATGAACATTATGATTTGAAAATGAACCGGTTGGCTTTTGATATATACATAGGCGATAGAGGCAGTTGGAAAGAGTATATATACAGTAAAACAGGCGCCCGGTTTTATTTTCCTCTGAAAGCATCGCTGGTCAATCTGAACGAGGATATCGATGTGAAAGAATATGTCAACTGGATGGCTGTGGGATGGTACACTGAGGTTGGCTTTACGTACAAGAAACTCGATGTGGGTGCACAATTCACCTGGGTATTGACGGATTCGTTCAAGTCGGACTATGGTGGCGGTGGCACCGGCTGGGATATTGGACTAACCTGTGCATATAGATTTTGAGTATGCGGTATTGTTTATTCATACTAATGATATCATTGAGCATTTGTCTGGCAAATGCTCAGGATATTATTGTCAAGCACAGCGGCGAAGAGCTGGAGGCCGTTATCACAGAGATTCTGGATGAAAGTGTGCAGTACAAGTTATTTCGCGAGAAATCCGGCAAGGTGTATTCCATCGATAAGTCTGAAATCTTCTATGTGAAGTACAAAAACGGAGAAAAAGAAAAATTTGCAGCAGAAGTAAGAAAGGCCGATGCCAAAGCACTTCCTTATCCCTATCCACGTACGACGAGGCGTTATCGTGTAGGCGACCTGTTTGATGAAGATGGTGTGAAAGGAGTCGTCTTTTACACACAAGACAGCGGACAACACGGATTGATTCTTTCCCTACAGGTCGCGGAGGTAGCGTGGTCGAGTTATCAGGCATACGATGTATCCTGGGAATTCATTACCCACTCTGACGATGAGAACGACGGCTGGGCCAATATGTGTACAATCGAACGTTGTGTCAATCAAACGGCCCTGACTTGGGACAACTTTCCGGCCTTTAAGTGGTGTCGTGAGCAAGGGACAGGTTGGTACTATCCTTCCATCAATGAATTGCAGAAGTTGTATGATTGTTTCAGCCATTGGCAGCCGAATGCTCCCAGGAAAGCTTTCAACGATTTGTTGAAGGGAGCAGGTGCTAAGAAGATTTATGAGGATATTTATCTTTCCTCCTCGGAATCTGATAAGGAGTGGGTATATGGAATTAATTTCTTCAGGCATGGAGCTGTTTCAACCCGATACACCAAAGGCAGTGCGAGGGTGCGGGCCGTACATCGATTTTGAATGCAGCCGATTGAATTTTCTGTGATAAAATAGGATAAAAGCTCCTGTTGTTTACTTTTGTTTCGGCAAAATCCCGATATTTGCTGACTGAATAAGAAAGTAAACAGAAGAGTAAGATGAAAATAGGAGATAAAGTACGCTTCCTCAGTGAGGTAGGCGGAGGAATCGTGAAAGGATTCCAGGGAAAGAGTGTCGTATTGGTAGAAGACGCCGACGGATTCGACATTCCCATGCAGATCACCGATTGTGTGGTGATCGATACCGATGATTACAACATGAAGCGGAAACCGATATCGGCCCCTGCACCGAAGCCGGAAGAACCTGCCAAACCCGCGAAACCGGAGCTATCGCCTTTCAAGCAGGCGGAAGTGAAAGGAGGCGACGTGCTGAATGTGTTCCTGGCTTATGTGCCGGAAGATGTGAAAGCCATCAGCAGTACCCCGTTCGAGGCTTACCTGGTGAACGATAGTAATTATTACCTGTACTACACGTATCTCAGCGCCGAGGGCAAGGCGTGGAAAACCCGCTCGCACGGGGTGGTGGAACCGAATACGAAGTTGCATCTGGAGGACTTTGCCAAAGATATACTGAATGAGCTGGAACACGTGGCGGTTCATTTCGTAGCGTTCAAAGACGGGCGGACATTCATCATGAAACCGGCTGTGAGTGTGGAACTGCGCATCGATACGGTGAAGTTCTACAAACTGCATACATTCAAGGAGTCGGACTTCTTCGAACAACCGGCATTGATGTACGATATCGTGAGGGATGATGTGCCCGTTCGCCAGGTATATGTCTCGGCAGAAGAGGTTCAATCGGCCTTGTTGCAGAAGAAAGATGCCGACAAACCCAAGTCGCAACCGATCGTGAAGCCGGGCAGTCACACCGGAATAATCGAAATTGATCTTCATATCAACGAATTGCTCGATAGTACCACTGGCATGAGCAATGCCGAGATACTGAATTATCAGCTCGATAAGTTCCGTGAGGTGATGGAGCAATACAAGACCAAGCGCGAGCAAAAGATCGTCTTCATTCACGGTAAAGGCGATGGGGTACTTCGCAAGGCACTGATTGAAGAGTTGAAACGTAAGTATGGTACTTGCCGTTATCAGGACGCTTCTTTCCAGGAATATGGCTTCGGAGCTACGCTGATCACCATTCGATAAGTATCAGTCCTATCCGAATAAAAGAAGAGGATGCATACCCTATTGGGATACATCCTCTTACTGGAAACTACTCTCATTTTGTTTATTTCACTTCTATTCCTTTATTATTCAACGTCACGTTCAGGAGTGTGGCATACTTGGAGTACTGTTCAGCAGTCAATGTTTGCTTCATCAGTTTCAGGTTGCCATAGACGGCGTTGCGCAACTTCTCATCTTTATCTTTTTTAGAATTTGTTGCTCTTATCATTTGTTCTGTGAAGTAATCACAGATGTTTTCTACTTCCTGACTCTGTTCAGAGGTCAAGTTCAAGTAACGTCCCAATCTATAGACGTTGATGTTGCCTTCCCATTTGGCATTTGTAGGTTGGTTACCTGCTGCAAATGCACTGGCAGCCAGGCAGAATGCTGCCACCATTGTTAAAACTGACTTTTTCATACTAATACCTACTTTTAATTTGTTATTCCTTGATAAACTCTCAATCTTTTTAAAACTAATACCTATTGAAAAATCGATTCTTAAGCGCTTAGATCTCTTTCTTTGTTTCTGCAAATATAACAACATGTTTTATAACATTGTTTTAAAACTTGGAGAAAAACATGTTGTATAACATGCTTTTTGATGTAGATCAAGTCAAAAGGGGAGGATATTACATTCTTGTGTCTTGTTTTTCACCTTTATTGGTGTAGTACAAGGAACGTAAACGCATCCTGACTTACAAAGAGCAGAACAGGGTGACTAGGAAGGGAACACTGAAATCGACCACAAAGCCGTGGAAGATGGAAACGATGACAAACTCCTGCCCCGAACAACGGGTGATGATGGGAAGTGTGGTGTCCATGGTTGTAGCCCCACCCACAGAGATAGGAGCCAGTTTCCCGAAGTACCTGACCAGGAACGGGGCGGCGAGCAAGGCGATAATTTCGCGCAGGATATTCGATAGTAGAGCGACGGTGCCCATCTCGGCTCCTTTGTATTCGGTAATGAAGATGCTGGAGAGCGAATAATATCCGAAACCGGAACCGACGGCCAGACAGTCGAACAAGGAACGATGACCCAGAAAGAAACTTGCTACCGTGCAGCCTGCCAATGTTCCCAGAATGGTCATTACCGGTAGGAAAACCAGTCGGGGATTGAGCGAGCGGAAGCTCTTCAAGGTTCTCGGGTCGCTTCCTACGGCAATTCCTACACAGAACATCAGAGCAGCCAGGGCATAAAAACTCAAGCGACTCCCGGCCGGGTCGAAAGGAACCCAATGGAACAACGCACAAACAATACCCAGTGCGAAGAAGGCGACAATGATCAGACTCCCTTTCATGGCTGCGTCTCCTCTTCTGCCGAACGATGGCGGATGTACAGCAGATACCACAATCCCCAGGCACACAACGTACTGCCGATGACGGCGCCCAGCGTAATGACAAGCGCATCTAGTCCGAGTGTATGCAAACCTTTGAGAATGGTTTCGTTATATCCTACTTCCAGACCGAGAACGAAAAGCAATACCCAGATCAGCAAGGTGATGATCCGGTGTATCCACGAAAGTTTCCGGTGGCGCAGCAAATAACCTGTCAGCATTCCGGTAAGCATGATTCCGATGATAATAAACATAGGGCGCTATTTGGAATACAAAGATAACGCATCCTTTTCATTTTACCGACGGATGGACTTATTCCTTTTGACCGACATTTCTGAAAAGCGTGACACTTGTCGACGAGCTGATACTTACGAAGCCGGTTCCTCCATGCACATTGCTGGGGAAGGTGATGGGCTCGTTCAGCACCTCGTCGTAAGCATCCGAGTCGATGACGTTGAGTATCTTGAGGTAACGGAACTCAGCTTCGGAGATGCTTTGCAGGCGGATGTTGATTCGGGTACGTACCCATAAATAGTGTACCTGGTAACTGTCCGGCCAGCTATACCAGGTGAATTCGCCTGTGTTTGCGAGTGGGGTAGAGTAGACGTTCAGCGTGTAGTCTTTATCCCTGAAACGGTGGTCGTCGAATACGGCATAGATGTTTTTCGGTTGGGTGAACATCTCATCGTCAGAGCTTGAGGGGCGCCCATCCGTCAATACCACGTCTTCGTCTATGTTCATAGTGTTATGGACCGATGCCAGAATGTTTGTCTTTAGAGAGTCGGGTATGTAAACGGCCACGGTGTCATAGGCTTCCACCACAAGCCGGTAGAAATTTCTTTCTTGCGGGCGGTCTTTGATGGTAATCCTGTATCGGAGTAGGTCCATCCATGAATTATTACTATAACGCGTATTTACCAATCTTCGGGTGCTCAGGGTGTCGACTCCGACAATGGTAGCGGGTTGGGGGGCGGTGACTTCTGCCCAGGCATGGTGCTTGCCGTCGGGGGTACGCGCATCGATCCGGACCACATCGCCGGGACGGAAGCGGCTATGGATGGGGAACTGCAATTGATAGTCGCCTTCCCAATCGAAACGGTCGGGTTGGGGAGTTTCTACCAGTTCGCCATTGACCTGTATTTCCACCGTCGCATCCTTTACATTCGCCGTGGCATAAGGTCCGGTCATGTTCAGGTACAGATAATTCTGATCGTTGTCATTGTTGATCAGGGCATTCATGATCAGCCGGGGAGGTCTCTCCTCGAAGTTCAGATCGATCTCATTTTCGCAGGCGAGGAACAGTATTATGCAGCCCGACAGCCAAAGTATATGATGTCTTTTCATCTTGTTATTGTTTTAGAATCTATACGTATACGATACGGAAGGTATAAACGGGAATATGGTCAGTTTGGTAAGGTAGGGCTTGTGGAACTTCTTTACCGAGGTGCGATTTCCATCCGGCCCCATCTCGTTTTCATAATAGTATTTCGCCGGATTATAATAAACGATATTGGGATTAGAAGCCATGTAGACATTGTACAAACTGATATTCCAGGTACGTACACCGTGTTTGGTCTTTTTGTTAAAGTTGACCCCGATATTCAACCGATGGCTGGAGGGCAGCCGGAAGTTGTTGCGGCTTTCAATATAATAAGCTTCATTCGTGTTTCCGTAACCCGCATAGCCTCCGTATGATGTGCCGGACTGTCCGTCCGGGCGAACCAATTCGGTAACTTCCGTGGGGACGGTAATTGTTCCGCCGGTACTGAATACCCAGGAAGCGCCTATGTTGATGCGGTCGCTGAACTTATGGTTGAGGACAATGTTGATGTTGTGACGACGGTCGTACTTATACGGGAATGTCTTACCGTTGTTGATGCTTCCGTTCGGAAATGTCCGGTCACTCTTAGCCAATGTATAGGCTATCCATCCCGTTGTCTTTCCGGCGGTCTTCTGTGCCAGGAACTCGATGCCTGCCGAACGGCCTTTACCCATTTCTACCTTTTGCTCCCAACTGGAGGAACTGCCGAGGAACGTCACCCCATCCTGATATTCCAAGACATTCTTCATGTGTTTATAGTACCCTTCTACCGAGAACTCCCACTCGCGAATACCGGTATAGTAAGCGCCCAATGAGAACTGGTGCGACTGCATGGGGCGTATATCCCCCGTTACCGGCACCCACAAATCAGTGGGTAAAGCCAGAAAAGGAGTAGACGAGAGCAACTGAACGTATTGGCTCATCTTGGTATAAGATGCTTTCAAAGCGATGTCGTCGTGCAACTGATAACGCAACGAGAGGCGGGGTTGAGCAGAATAGTACGACTTTTTTTGCACCTTGAACAACGACAGGTGCAATCCCGCATTCAGGTGCAACCGGGGATTCAGTTCGAAGTTGTCTTCCGCATACGCCGTGATTTCATGTCCGCGGATCGGCTCATTGTCAATAGCGCTGGAAATCTTTTCCGGCTCTGACATATCTTCCGCTTTTGCAATAACTCTGGAAGAAGAAACCTCGGGCTTGAAGGTATGATATACATATCCGGCGCCGAACTTGACGTGATGCCGGGGAGTAGGGGTGTAGTCGAAATCGGTCTGCCAGTTCCAATCGTTGATGCCCGAACGGTAATCACCGCTATACTGAGTCTCGAAGAGAGTCTTACTGCTTTTCTGCCGCAGGGAGTGGCTCTCGTTGGTAGACCTCATCTGGTACTTGTTGTACGCCAGCGTCGTGTTGCTGAAGAGCTTATTATTGAAGATGTAGTTCCACCGGGCGGATACAATGCTGTTTCCCCAACTCATGTCTCCTTTGTTACGGTCGTATGAATAGTCATCGCCCCAACCTTCTTCGGTGACGCTTTTGAAGTGATATTTGTCTTTCCCTGTATAGTAGCTCAGGAACAACCGGCTTCGGTCGGAAAACTTATGGTTGATCTTGGCATTGACATCGTAGAAAAAATAACCGATCACCGGATCGCCCATAAAAGGGCGGGCAAGGAGGTCGATGTACGAACGGCGGGCGGAGATGTTGAACGAAGTACGGTCCTTAACGATCGGTCCTTCGAAGTGTAGCTTCGAAGTAAGTAACCCTACGCTGATGGTACCGTGATACTTCTTCATATCCCCGTCGTTGGTGCGGATATCTACTACCGACGAAAGCCGGCCGCCGAAACGTGCCGGGAAGGAGCCTTTGAACAGGGTGACTTTCTTTACGGCTTCGGGCGTGAAGACGGAGAAGAAGCCGAACATGTGGTCTACATTATACACCGGAATACCATCGAGCAGTATCAGGTTCTGGTCGGGACCACCCCCTCGCACATACAACCCCGCCGAACCTTCCATGCCCGACTGTACGCCGGGCATTAACTGGATGGTTTTCATTACATCTGCTTCACCCAGAATGCTGGGGGTATGCTTTACCTGCGCCATCGGAATATCGAGGGCGCTCATCTGCGTAGCCCGGATGCCAGCCTCTACCTTGTCGGACACCACCACAATCTCCTGCAAGAGGTTGTTCGTCATCAGGCGGATGTTGAGTACCGTATCCTGAACCAGGGCGAAGTTCAGCTTCCGCGTGTCATAACCCAGGTAGGAGAAAGCCAGACTGGCTTCTCCTTCGGGCAGGGTAAGACTGTAAAAACCGTAAGGATTGGAGGCGGTACCTTGCTGTTGACGACTCTCGAAGATATTCGCCCCAATCAACGTCTCGGACGACATTCCGTCGGTTACGTATCCACTGATCGTAAACTTTCGGCTTACCGGTTTCTCTTGTTTCTTTTTCAGCAGAATGTGTTTGCCCGTTATCTGGTACGTCACCGGTTGGTTGGCAAAGGCTGAGTCGAGTACTTTGTGTACCGGCTGCTCGACAACATTCAGTGTGATGAGCTGGTGGAGCTTTACCTCCTCGCTGTACACGAATGAGAAACCGGTGGCTGCCTCCACCTGGCGGACAAACTCTTCCAGCGTGGCGTTTCTGAGCTGTAATGATAATGTAGTATCGGCTTTTTGGCCGTACAGGGAGTGGGAAAGTAGAAGGATGACTCCCGCCAGAAGAATGATTCTGGCGGGGAGTAACTCTGCGGGTAACCCTGTGAGTGATCCTGCGAAACGGGATTTTTGCATATTTACGGATTGACTTTTTGAATGATAATTTGATTGTTTTCTTGCATGTAACTGAAGCAACCGGCCTGCTGTTGAAGCAGGTCGAGTATGTATGTCAGACTTTCGCCATCGGCAAAGCGGGCGGTGAACCGGTAGTTGCGTAGTGCTTCGTCATCGATACGGATGGAGATACCGAACGAGTTGGATAGTTCACGGATGATCTCTTGCAGCGACTCGTTTTGGAAGATGAAGTTTCCTTGTTGCCAGGCGATGGTCGATGTTGGATCGGGAACGGCAGTCAGTGTGAAGCTTCCTTTCTCCTTATTATATATAGCACTTTCGTTGGGCTTTAGTATCATACGCTCGGTGCCTTGCGAATTGCTCACCGCTACCGCCCCTTGGAGCAAGGTAGTCCGTATCTCCGGGTTGTCGGGATAAACCTCTACATTGAAGTGTGTTCCCAGCACTTGCACGTAGATGGCTTCGGCTTGCACAATGAACGGATGTTGCGGGTCGTGGCTGACTTCGAAACAGGCTTCTCCTGTTAGAGATACTTTCCGGTTCTTCTCCCGGAACCGTTCCGGGTAGGTGAGGGTGGTAAAGTGATTCAGCACTGCTGTGGAGCCGTCGGGCAGGAGGACGCTTTTCCGTTCGGCAAGGGTGGAGACCGTACACATGACCGGTGGAGTGGCATAATAGTAGGCCACCCAGCTCAATATGCACAGCAGGGCGATGGCTGCGGCCATGCTCATGAGTCGCACAGGGAGCGAACGATGTTTCGGAATCAATAAATGATATTTCGGAGCCGATAAGAGGCGTTTGGAGATTGGCAAACGATGCCTCAACCGTTTGTAACCTTCCTCTGCCGAGAATCGTCCTCTTGGCGAGCGGGTGGAAGCAATGAGTTGCTCCAGCAGTTGTTCTATTTTTTGGTCTGAATAATTCATCTTGGATTACTATACGATTGTTTTGGTTGAGCTATCTTGTTATTCTTTTCGTTCTAACCGGACGACCAACTGGGAAATCTTGGCGTCTTTCCACTGCGGAGTGCAGGTGACCTGTATAAACGAGTGCCGGATGGTTTGTTTCGGATCTATAATGATTTGAGTACTTACCGATTTCTTGTCGGCTTTGATGACGAGCTGTTTGTCCACTAACCGAAAGGGCGTTTCTTTGCCTGGGATGTCGGCACTGGTGGCAGATAGTTTTACCACCCGGTCGGTATTCTCTTTGTCGACTGCGATTATTTTAATCTCAATGCTTTCTTCCTGATTTTTTGAATCATAGTAGTGGGTGATGGCTCCTTTCTCGAAACCAACATAGTTTTCGGGATAATTGTCCTTGGTGTCATTGCAGGAAGTTAATAGTACGGTTGTCAGCAGCAAGGCTGTGGGGATAATGTTAGATACAGATTCCATTTTGATAAGATTTTGTTGTTTACAGGTAAAGACAGGGCTTGGACGGAGATTCCCTATAGGGATATGCTTAAAGAGTGTTAATACGTTTCTTTTCTCTTGAAACTCTTCTCTTTCTCTTATGATTATTCGACTTTTACATGTTTATAGGGACTTGAAATGAGATGTTCTTATGAATTTCTTGTGCCCCGGAGGATTAGTGAGTACGTGGTCGCAAGACCCCATGGCGTCTACATCCTTCGGGGCTGCTTTTCAGGCAGACTGAAAAGTTTCCATGTGTTGCCGGATGCTTTCTTTCAGCCGGGAAAGGGCTTTTTGCAATTGTGCATCAACGGTTTTGGTGCTGATACCTAACTCCTCAGCCACCTGTGCATAACTCTGTTTCTCTTCCTTGACGCGGATAAATATTTCGCGGCAACGTTCCGGAAGACGGTCGAGCGCCTTCACGTACAGAGCAAAGAGTTCTTCGCTGATCAGCTTCTCCTCCGGTGAAGCAGCCTGTTCGGTGAATTCGTGAAATTCGGGGAGTACGTCGGAATCTGACGAGGGATGGTGTCTTTCCTTTTCTATATAATTAAGTGAGGCGTTCTTGGTGAGGACAAAGCAATAGTCTTCGATGCTTTGAATGCCCGGCAGCTTATCGCGCTGATTCCAGAGTTTGAGAAATACATCCAGCACAATTTCCTGTGACCACTCTTCCCGGTGGGTGTAGTAGTAAGCTATGCGGAAGAGGCGATCGTACGTCAGGTTGTAGAAACTGTGGAAGGCCGTTTGGGAGTCCTGTTCCTTCATGCGGCGGAGTAGCTTTCTAACTTCGGATTCGGTCATGGTGGATGTTTTTTGTTTTCTGTCCAGAGCAAGTTGCTCGTGATACTTATTCTTGCTAAATAGACGTAAAAGTATCCGTTTTACTGCTCCGTGGCCTCATCTCTTGGGATGTTTTAACAAACATTTCACCTTTGCCTAGCCTGCTTTCGATAGTTCAGTATATTCAATTATATGTCAGGAACGAAAAGAGGATGTGTTCCAAGAAGTTTAAAAATCTCTTACGCACTAACGCACCTTGTCGAAACCCTTTATCCATCGGTATTCAGGGCGCGTAAGAGGGAATGATTCTCTTACGCACCTCTTACGCACTTCGATTTTTCAGTCTCTAGTTCCTGTACATATTCATTTGCACAAGTCAAATTGTAGCGTATAAAGCTAGAAGAACAAAGTATCAAGTCTTTGGCTTTCAGGTATGAAATGTCCTGTTTCTTGCCTTGAAATGTGTGTTGTCATAGTCGGAAAGTCTTCGCAACATCCGGGTGTTCGTACCTCTTAGATCCGGGTGTACAACCGCTATGCACCCGGGTCTAAGGAGGTTGTACATCCGGGTGTTGCGAATGCTTTGCCAGTTTGAAACGTAAGCTTTGATACTGTTAAAGCGAACAGATACTGGCACGATAACAAAAGATTGTAAGGATCTTACCGCAAAACAACCAGGGCGTGAGAGATATCTTTAAGACCTAGTGAAAAACAGTAGTAGGGAAATGAAATCTTTTTTATCGTTTGTTAGTCTTCTACCCAGAGCAGATCGCTCATGATACCGTCGGAGATGAAGATTCCCTCGCGTGTCAGTCGCAAATGATCGTTGCGTATCTCCAGCTTGCCGCTTTTCAGATGCGTATCGGCTATGCGGAGGCAATAGGAGCTGAAACGCCCGTCGAACTCCCGGCGGAGTTTCTCCAGTGAAAGCCCCCAGGTGGTACGCAAGGAAGTGATGACGCATTCGTTGTAGCGGGTGGCTATGTCCCTTTCTTCGGTTTCGAAAGGTCGGTCGCCCGTTTCCATGCCCCGGAGATAAGCGTCGATGGACGATGCATTCCATTCCCGCGTGTTGCCGTCGAACGAGTGGGCCGATGGTCCACATCCGAGGTAGGGGATGCCCTGCCAATACGAGGTGTTGTGGCGCGACTCCCGTCCCGAACGGCAGAAGTTCGATATTTCGTAATGCTCGTATCCGGCGGCGGTCAGCCGGTCGATCAGTTGGGAAAAATAGCGGACACTGTCTTCTTCGTCGGCCTGATTTACCTGGTGATCTTTCCACATATTATATATAGGTGTATTTTCTTCGTAAATCAGGTGGTAGGCGGAGATATGTTCTACATCGAGTGCGATGGCTTGTGTCAAGTCGCTCTCCCAACGTTCGGATGTTTCGCCCGGTAAGCCATACATCAGGTCGATGCTGATGTTGTGGAAGCCGGTTTCCCGGCAATGTTTTACGGCTTCTACCGCTTGTGTGGCCGTATGCCGGCGACGAAGCAGCGTCAACGTATCGTCGTGGAAGGTTTGTATGCCAATGCTGAGACGGTTGAAGGGGAGGTGGGAGATGGATTGCAGATACTCCGGAGTCAGGTCGTCGGGGTTGGCCTCGAGCGTGATTTCTTGGGCATGCTGCAACCCGAAGGTACGGTCGATGGCGCCGAATACAGATTTGAAATCGGCAGCTGTCAGTTGAGAGGGCGTTCCTCCGCCGAAGTAGATCGTCTCCACGGGTTCGGCTTGCAGGTAATCGTGTCGCATCTCTATCTCTTGGCAGAGTGCCCGGATGTAACGTTCTCTCAGCTCGCTGTGAGTGGTGGAATAAAAATCGCAGTAAACACAACGGGTTTTGCAGAAAGGAATATGAATGTAGATACCTGCCATGGCATTGTTTTGTTTGGGTATCGGCAAGCCTGAATACGGATGGGGATTTCGGAATCGGGCGTGCCTGAGGATTGTTTATGGTTTCTTGTTTCGGTAAAGCAGGGCTTGCTCAGTAATGAAATGAAAGAACTTTACCATGATACTGTCGCCTGCCATCGTTAATCCCTCGGGGTGAAACTGTACACCCCAGATAGGGCGCTTATCGGTAGCTTCGATGGCTTCGGGTATGCTGTCTGCAGCCCATGCCGTTATCCGGAAGCCGGGGGCTACTTTTTTAACTGCCTGGTGATGATGGGTGTTGGTGAAGAGCTGGTTCTGCCCGGTGATTTGTTCGAGAACAGAGCCGGAAAGCACATTAACCACATGGGTGGGTACACTGCTCGGTTCTTGCTGTTGATGGTTTACGCTGGTGTCGGGGTACTGTGCCGGGATATCCTGATAAAGTGATCCGCCGAAAGCCACATTGATAAGTTGCTCGCCCCGACATATTCCCAGTGTAGGCAAATGCCGGTCGGCTGCCAAACGGATCAGCGCCAGGTCGTACACATCGCGTAGACTGTCTACCTCGCCCAGTTGTTCGATAGGTTCTTCACCATAATAAGAAGGATGCACATCACATCCGCCAATCAGGATCAGTCCGTCCACCCGGTCGAGCATATCGGCCAGCGCCTCCGTGTTCTCTGTTACCGGAATAAGTACGGGCAGTCCGCCTGCTTTCAGTACCGATTCGGTGTACGTCTGCCGTACCGAAGAATAATCGTTGGGATGCGAACAAGAAAGGCCGATCAATGGTTTTGTTTTTTGCGCGCCGGGGCCAAATACGCAACCAATAAGGCAAGCAAGCGCGCAGGCAAGCAGGCAGTATGTCAGGAAGTTCTTTTTCATTTTATTACTTATGATTGAAAATAACGTGTAAAGGTAAGAAAATCTTTTAGTTGATGTGTTATTGTTTCAAAACAGTGTTATATAACACAATCTATTAATTGTTAATTCGCTGATTAATGTCTATTTTGCGCCTCACTATAATTAATGGTATGCGAGAAACATACTGAGTCATTCATTTAAATCTTCATATATTATGAAAGTATATCAAACTAATGAAATTAAGAACATCGCCCTGTTGGGAAGTTCTGGCTCTGGGAAAACCACTCTCGTGGAAGCGATGCT
>JAVBVD010000050.1:0-93056 GCA_031554635.1 Bacteroides sp. | reverse complement strand
GCATATACCGGTAGGCAACTATTAACGGAATAATAGGTTTTGTCTATAAAATAGCAAAACAATTATTTATACGACTTGGCACGTCGCACCTTAAATCCCGTATCGGTGAATGGGTTAATAAATCTGCTCATGGGTTTAATTTAGTCTATTACTGATTATACAATTTACTGCAAATGTAACATTTTGTAGTAGATTTTGCGGTTTTTCGTGGATATTTATATTGGGCTCATGTAAATTCTACTCTTGCCTTCCTCCGACGATACTTTCTAGAAAACATATTGAATACCTACTTGGTAACCAATATATACTTGTTGCAGTCTTTCTCCTGTGTATTTATTCCAAATATTGTAATCAGAGAATAAATCCATATAGTTCTGATAGACTACGAGCATACTGAGTGAATCTTCCTTTACAGACACACACCTCTTCTGCCCAATTCAGGTCTGCCCCTTTTAGACATTTATTAAATCCATCCATAATGATTACAAAGTAAGTCGTACATTTCTGATACAAAGTTAAATCAAATAACCTATTTCGTCAAACAGCAAGAAAATAAATAATCACTCGGTTGAAATCGCGCACCCATGGGCAGCTTTTAAGAATCTGTTTCATTTTCTATTTATAATTTTTGGCGTACAGAGATAATCTGCTACTTTTGTACAAGTAAGTAAAAATGTTCCGTTTATGAATACATTGATGCGCAAACTTCCCATAGGGATACAGACCTTTGAGAAAATACGTGAAGGTAATTATCTGTATGTAGATAAAACAGATATGCTGTGGCAGATTACCCGTGTGACGACTCCCTATTTCCTGAGTCGCCCCCGTAGATTTGGCAAAAGCCTGTTGCTATCCACCTTCAAATCCTACTTCGAAGGGCGGAAAGACCTGTTCCAAGGACTTGCCATCGAGCAACTGGAAACAAAATGGGATGTGTATCCCGTGTTGCACCTCGACCTCAATGCCAGGAAATACGATACACCCGACGACCTTGTAGCCATGCTCAACCAACATCTGGAAAAGTGGGAACTGGTATATGGTAACGAAAAGCAAGACCGAGAGCCGGAAGAACGGTTTACTTACCTGATCGAACAAGCATTCAAGCAAACGGGGAAGCAGGTAGTAGTATTGGTAGACGAGTACGACAAACCCATGCTTCAAGCTCTGCTCAATGAATCGCTGCTCGTAGAATACCGCCGCATCCTGAAAGCCTTCTACGGCGTACTGAAAAGTGCCGACCCGTACCTGCGCTTCGTGTTCCTGACCGGAGTCACCAAGTTTGCCCAAGTCAGCGTGTTCAGCGACCTGAACCAACTGGAAGACATTAGTATGGACCGTGCATTTGCAAAGATCTGCGGTATTACGCGTAAAGAATTGGAGGAAACCTTTATCCCTGAAATCAACCAGTTGAGCGAGGGAATGGGGCTTTCGTTCAGCGAAACAGTAGACCTGTTGGAACAACAGTATGACGGATATCATTTCTGCGAAAATGCTCCGGGCATGTTCAATCCGTTCAGTATTTTGAATGCACTCAAGAAAAAAGCCATTCAGGATTACTGGTTCCAGACCGGCACGCCCACTTACCTCGTAGAGCTGCTCAAAGAAAGCGATTACGACCTCCGGCAGTTGGTCGACGGATCGGAGATGCGTTCTGCCACTTTCTCCGAATACCGTGCCGAAGCCAACAACCCCATCCCGTTGCTCTACCAGAGCGGCTACCTCACCATCAAAGGCTATGACCCGCGCCTGAACCTGTACACCCTTCGCTTCCCCAACCGCGAAGTGGAGAGCGGTTTCCTGAACTTCCTCGTCCCCTCCTACACACAAGTGGACGACCAGCAACGGGATTTCTACATCGGGCAGTTCGTGCGCGAACTGGAAAGAGGCGATATCACTTCCTTCATGGAACGCCTGAAAGCCTTCTTTGCCGGTATCCCTTACGAATTGAACGATCGCACCGAACGCCACTATCAGGTAGTCTTCTATCTGGTATTCAAGCTTGTGGGACAATTCGTCGACGCCGAAGTGCGTAGCGCCCGCGGCCGTGCCGATGCTGTAGTGAAGACCGATAAATACATCTATATATTCGAATTCAAACTCAACGGAACTGCCGAAGAAGCTTTGCATCAGATCCACGAAAAAGGCTATCCGATCCCTTACACCACCGACGAACGGACGCTGCTGAAAATTGGCGTGGAATTCAGCGCCGAAGAACGGAATATCAGCCGGTATATGGTGAAATAAATAATAACGCGAAGAGCAGCAACGGATACTGATGAAGCATATCGCCCCCATGGTTTCGTTGGAACAGGCAGACTGCCACTATAAATACTGAATATGGAGAACCTCATTACGCACTACATCCTGACCTTCGGTTCATCGTCCGTCATCCTGATATCAGGATTCCTGTTGTTGGGTATTCGTATTCCGGATATTGAAAAGTTTAAGAAACTCTATACCGCTAAAAAATATTTATCCCTTTCCTATTTTATCCTCGCCGTTTTTGGCTTTATCAGTTATTTCATGCAGGTTGAAGCCGAGAAAGACCCGGTTTTGATGGCTTCTACACTGTATATAGCTTCCTACCAGGCGCTTTTGTTTACAACAGCTTCGCTCGTATTCATACAAGCGCCATCCCTGAAAAAGCTGTTGATTGTACCCCAGTTATGTATTATTACAGCTGTCGGCATACCATTGGTACTGTGTTCGCTCTTTTCTCCGGACGCCTTTTTCCTCTGTTTCTTCTACATTTCTTTGGCTCTGTACTTATTTCAGATGTTTTACTACAGCCGTTTGTTCAGGCGCGAATACAGCAAATGCCTGAAACAACTGGAGGCCTACTACGATGAAGAAGAGAACGACCGTCTGCGGTGGGTGAAACTGTGCTTCTACACGGCTTTGGGAATTGGTGTACTTGCCGTATTTTCCATCTTCTGTAACACGGTACTGTATGACATTTTCGTTGTTATTTATACCGTTTATTATGTCTATATGGTGTGCCGGTTTTATAACTATATCACCGATATGGGATTCCTTATACCTGCCCTATCGGCCGTAAGGGTGGAGACTGCTGTTTTTGAAGTAAATGAACCCGGATCAAATCGGGTGGAGGAAGAGAGAGAGCATCTGAAAGAAGAAGAGAGGAATAACCTGACGGAAGAGGAGAAAGATAACCTGGCAGAAAAGAAAGAACATCTGACAGAAGAGGAGAAGGATAACCTGACAGAAGAGGAGAAGGATAACCTGACGGAGGAGGAGAAAGATAACCTGGCAGAAAAAGAGCAACAGCTAAAATCAGCATTAGACCGATGGATAGAGGAAAAACGATATTGTCAGGGAGATGTCAGCCTGGATGATATAGCCTGTATGTTGGGAACCACCCGCCATTTCCTACGCCACTACTTCCGTAATCACATGCCTGCCGATTTTCGTACATGGCGTACTGAACTCCGGGTGGCCGAAGCCAAACGAATCATCCAAGAAAATCCTGCCATTTCATTGGAGGACGTTTGCCAAACGACCGGCTTTAACCACCGGGCAAACTTCCACCGCCAATTCCAAAAGACAACGGGGGAAACTCCTACGGAATATAAAAACCGGAACCATCATCTTTCATGAAGATACAGTAATAGTACCTTTACATAAATAGTTACATTTTGTTGCTTTTCTTATCCAAAAAAGAAAAGCAACGAAAGAAATTAGCAACTTTTCTACATAAAGATTTACATTTGCCCAGACCCGAAAGTGTTTTGATAGCAAATCTAAATAGTAAATAATATGTGGAAAACCAAAACAGTACTACTTTTTAGCATCCTCATTTTTATAAACACTTTTTCTTCCGCACAGTCACCGAAGGAAGAAGAAAAGGCTGTAACCACGCAGGTAGTGTTCCGTTTCGTGTCGGGTAATGATATGTTCTATGTACCGTGGAACGGCAACGGAGATGCACTCGATCTGTTGTGCGCTTCTCTTGACATTCAGAGCCTTACGCCGGGTGCGGTAAGGGTAGACGGATACAGTGAAACCAAACAACTGTCAAAGATCCGCTGCAATCGCGTAAAATCCGAACTTATCGTACAAAAAGGAATGAGCGAACTGCATTTTACCACCACCAACCATACAGGTGAATTTAAAGGTATGCGCCATGTGGTCATCGTAACATTGCCTGAAACCACAAAACCGGTAGCAGCAAGAATCACAGAACCAGCGGCAGAAAGAACCCCGGAACCAGCGGCAGCACAGAAATCTCCCAACGAACAACAGCCCGCTGCAGAAAGTCGGCAGAAACCGGAATCTACCCCGGAGCAGCAGACACAATCTCCTCCCGAAAAACAAGTGATCACGCCGCAATCCGCCACCCAATACACCCCTTACTGCTTGGCCCTGCGTACCAACCTGCTGTACGACGCCTTTCTCACCCCGACACTCGGAGCGGAATGGCGTGTGAACCCTCGATGGAGTATAAAAGCCGATGCAAGTTTTGCCCATTGGGGCAATGGACAAGGTAAAATACAGAGAATCTGGCTCGTCAACCCCGAAATACGCAGGTACACCGGTAGTGCAAAGCGGTTCTATGTCGGAGCATCGGGCAACTTTGGCCAATACAATATCTATCAGGGAATGATTGGAAAGCTGCTTTCGGACGATACAGGCTACCAGGGCAAGCTGTGGAATGCCGGACTTACCGCAGGATATCAGCTTGGTCTGTCCGATAGTTTTTCGCTCGACTTCAATCTGGGATTAGGTTATGGCGCTTACCGGTACGATACTTTTACCGTCATCAATGAAGTACGTGTCTATAAGGATAAAAACCGGACAAAGGACTTCTGGGGCCCTACACAGGCAGGTGTAAGCCTGGTATGGACCATCGGAGGCAATAAATAGGAAACGAAAAAACAGTTCAAAGATATGAAAACAACATTATTCATAACGCTTATCGGTGCCCTATTCCTGTGGGGGAGTTGTGACGTGAGCGAGCCGATTTACGAAACGCCGCATCCTGAACAGGCGCAAATCACGGTGTCGGCCAACTGGAGCGACGTCGGACAGGGAATTACCAAGCCTTCATCCTATCAGGTAGCATACGGAAGTACAGCATTGACCGCCACTTCGGACACATATACGATACCGAACCTGTTCGCCCCCGGAAACTATACGGTTTATTTCTACAATGCAGTGACAGGCATCCCCGTTAAGGGAACAACAGCCAGGGTCGGAGAAACAACCGTTCCGCAAGGTCTTTCAGGCCATTTCATCGAGTCGCTTCCCGGATGGTTTTTCACCGGGAAGCTACAGGCAGGAGTTCAGAAAGATACCAACCATGATTTTGAGGTAAAGATGCATCAGCAGGTGCGCCAACTGACAATCGTTGTCGAGCCGAAAGGCGAAACAGGCGACCACATAAAAAGCATCACCGCTTCGCTTTCAGGCGTTGCCGGGACATTGGATATAGACTCTGAAGAGCACGGTACAGCATCGGATATCCTCCTCGATTTTACGAAGATATCCTCCGGAACCGATGCCGGAAAATGGTTTGCCACGGTCCGGCTGCTGGGAGTAACGGGTAGCGGGCAGAGGCTTTCCGGAACCATGGCTTTCACAGGCGGTTCGCCCAACGATATCACATTGGACAGCGACCTGACCACTGCGCTGGCAAATTTCAATGCTGACAAGAAAACACCTCTCACTCTGGGTGGTGAAGTGGTAGAAACTCCCTCCGGAGTAGGGCTGGGGCCGGCAACCATTCAAGGGTGGCAAGAACAAAGCACCATCAGCGGAGAGGTAGAGTCAGAATGAAGCCTTATTGATCCCTTATTAATCCCAGGCAACTGAATCATTTATTTACTAATCATAAAAACAAGAGAAATGAAAACAAGTAATCTATTAGCCGCTGCCCTGATCCTCACAGTAGGATTGACAGCTTGTTCGAACGAAGAGGAAGTAATCAACGGATCGGATGTGGTACAAATCAGTAGTTCAATTGATAAGTTAGCCCCTGTTTCAAGAGCCAATATCGAAGAATATTCCGGTACCGGTGAATTTGAAGACGGTGACATTTGGGGAATGTATGCCTATGCCAGTGGAAACCCTACGGCCGTGTTGAGTAACGGTACGTATACCGTAGGGAGTACGACCTATTACTGGAACGACCTGAGCGCAGCCGTTCCGGTAACTTTTAGTGCCCACTATCCCCGTATTACAGTAGCAATTGCAGATCCTGCGGCTTATACTTTCAATGCTGCTACGGCTCCAAATCCGGATTTGCTGGTAGCTACAACAACTGCAAGCAATGGAAACAATGTAAATCTGAGTTTTAAACACGTCATGCATCAATTAGTGATACAACTTGGTGGTAATATGTCAGATGTCGGTAATATATTGCAGGCAGATGTCAGTTTGCTCAATATGAAATCCTCTGCTAAAGTGAATCTGCGTACAGGTGAAGTGGATCTTCCGGGGGCTTCTGGTACCTCCGCTTATGCCACAAAAATCGGATCTACATCATTTTTTGTAGCGCCACAGAATCTAACAGCGAACACCGACTGGATACGAATCGATCTGGAAGGAAAGACTTATACTTACAAAGTACCGGCAAGTATTACAAACCTTCAAAGCGGAAAACGCCTGACATTAACGCTCACACTTGTAAAAGGTGGTAGTGTAAACTTAACAAAGGCTATTTCTGGCTGGATCAGTCAAACTACCGATCCAATCGAAGAAAATGTAACTGAAGATTAATCACTGCATGGAACCATGATACGAAAGATACTGACTTCTTACACGGAACAGTTGGAAGAATTTCTTCGGGCTGATTTCCCTCAGCCGGAAGGTATTGCGGAAGTCGGTTTCGTAGGCAATGGTACCGAAAACAGGAAAAATAAACTGTTGGTTTCACTGATCGGCATCGAACGTGAAACGGCAGGCGGTATAGCCTCCAGACAGATGAGTCAGGCAGGGGGAGTGTATGTGCAAAGCGCTCCCCCGTTGCTGGTCAATCTGAATATCCTGCTGGCTGCCGTATACGATGAAAAAAGATATCCGGAAGCTTTGTCCGTTTTGTCGGCTGCACTCTTGTTCGTGCAATCACGTCCGTCCTTTCATTTTCAGGGTACGACGTACCTTGTAGAAGTGATTACACCCAGCTTTCAGGAACAGAATAACATCTGGACTACGCTCGGGGGACAATATCACCCTTCGGTGATGTGTAAGCTGAGAAGAGTGATATTCGATGCCGGAGAAATCAGGCGGACCCATCGGGAAACAGATAAACCGGTCATCGAAATGTAAAGCAAAAACCAAATCCCGGTTATGAATAACTACCGTTCCGTATATCGTCTGGAAATAGCACACGGCTACTTTGAACAGGAAGCATGCCGGGCTATGCGACTGTCCGTCAGCCCATCAGGACTGGATCTGATGAAACAACGGGGAATGATGTTCAGGCAGACGGCCATCAATGCGTGGACGGTGATCTGTAGCCGGGAAATTAAATCAGTTGATATATTGACATTGGAAATGCACATCTGCGATCCTGCATTTGTGCTTTATACAGACTGGGAAGGGTTTCGCCCGTCTTCGGTCTATCAGGCGGCATTGCCGCTAACTACAGGTGATGCTACGGCAGCCATCCGGAAAACGGAAGAGAAACGCAGGATAAATTCCGGATTCTGTTCCGTCGAGCTGCAATTTGCAGAAGAGATGTTTCATACCCCATTGGAAGATGTCTTGACATTCCGTCCGAAAGAAGTGATCTGGGAATACCTGTTCATTTCACGGAATGGTGAAGAGGGTAGCAAGCAAGAATTGCTATTGAAGGAGGCAGACGACAAGATACGTTTTTCTGCCCCGGAGAGAATCGAGCTATACGGGACGAAAGCCTGGCGCTTTTTATCCGAAGAAAAGATACCGATGCGGGAGCGTTACGATCTCCGTATCTGTTTACAGGAAATAGTTTCCGGCCGTTCACAGGTGCCGAAGATCTTACTAAGAAATGTTCCGCATCCGGTTCCCGGAGATTTTGTATCCGGGCAGGCCGGTATGATCCGGCAGATATGCTATTTCTAAAAGATAAGGATATTCTCACACTAATTTATTAACCAAATTTTATTTGTATGGCTGACATGAAAACACCCGGCGTGTATATTGTAGAAAAGAACGCCTTCCCCACTTCCGTTGTCGAAGTGGCTACTGCTGTCCCTGCCTTTATCGGTTACACGGAGAAAGCGATAAACGGCACGGATTCATTGACAAACAAACCTTGGAAAATCAGTTCCATGAATGAGTATCAAAAGTATTTTGGCGGTTCTCCTACGCCTGCATTTACTCTTTTGGCTGCTATAGCCGATGATGAAGCCTCAGATCCCGGAAGCGAGAAGGCCGACAAAAAAAAGGTAAGTGAAAAAAAAGCGGCCAATACTTTTCTCGTAAACACCTCCCAAGGCCCATTCGAAGTCAAAGCCGAAAACGACTACACCCTGTATTACCATATGATGTTGTTTTTTGCCAATGGCGGCGGCAGTTGCTACATTGTCTCCGTAGGCGATTACAGCACGGCCCAGACAGCCAAAAGTCTGGTCGGCGGATTGGCTTCGCTTACTACGGAAATGGAACCGACGATGGTCGTCATTCCCGAAGCCGTGAATCTGCCTGCAGGCGAATGTACTAATATACAACAGCAGATGTTGATGCATTGCGGATATACGATGAAGAACCGGATCGCCATTCTGGATGTGCCGGTAACGAGATATCCGGTAACAGATGCCACCGTGGACTATATCACCCCATTCAGGGCAACTGTTGGAAATAACCTGTCCTATGGCGCATCCTATTATCCTTGGCTGGTGACATCCGTATTGGCAGATAGCGATATTACCGGGGATTTTATCCGGTTCGAGTCGACCATAGGGGAATTTGTAAAAGCAGCTTTCCCGGGTAGCAAACAAGCCGATTTACTTGAATTCATTGGTGATAAGGCCTCGGGCAAAATGCCGGATAAAGAAATTCACCAAGTGCTCCTGCAAAATGTACCCACTTACCAGCAAATAGTCAAAGCGATCAAAGAGAAAGTCAATCTCCTGCCTCCGTCGGCCGCTATGGCCGGTATTTATTCCATGGTCGACCATTCGCGTGGCGTGTGGAAAGCTCCGGCCAATGTATCCGTCAATATGGTGATAAAACCACAGGTAAATATCACGCATGCCGAGCAGGAAGACCTGAATATGCCGTTGAACGGGAAAGCCGTCAATGCCATCCGCAGCTTTACCGGCGATGGAATTAAGGTATGGGGCGCCCGCACGTTGGACGGCAATTCACAGGATTGGCGCTATATCAATGTGCGCCGTACCATGATTTACCTCGAAGAATCGATAAAGAATGCGGCCCGCGCATACGTTTTTGAGCCTAACGACTCCGGAACCTGGATTAATATAAAATGTATGATCGAGAACTTCCTTCGTAGCGTATGGAAACGCGGAGGGTTGGCAGGCGCTACTCCCGAAGATGCATTCAACGTCTACGTCGGATTGGGAGAAACGATGACACCGGAAGATATACTGGATGGAATGATGCGCATCACCGTGCTGGTGGCCGTATCCCGTCCGGCCGAGTTCATTGAGATCACCTTCCAGCAACAAATGCAGAAGAGTTAAGCATCGTGGAGATAATGAAGACAACTATTTATTTTAAGAACATACGATTATGGCAGGAGAAAAACAAGATAATACGTGGCCGTTGCCCGAATTTTATTTCAAGGTAAGTATTGAAGATATAGGCGATATGTCTTTCAAAGAAGTCTCAGGGCTGGATCTGGAATACGATGTCATCGAGTACCGGGCGGGAGACAGTAAAGAGTTTACCAAGATAAAAATGCCGGGATTGAAAAAAACAGGAGATATCACCTTGAAAAAGGGCATTTTTATTTCCGATAAAAAGTTCTGGACATGGCTTAATGAAGTAAAGTTGAATACGGTAAAGCGTCGTTCGGTAACGATCAGTCTGCTGGACGAATCCGGGAAAAACGCCCTGACTTGGAAAATATCCAATGCATGGCCCAAAAAGTTGACGGTAGATGGTTTCAAGGCAGAAGGAAACAGTGTGGCTATGGAAACCCTGATTCTGGTTCACGAAGGCATTGTTGCCGAATAAATAAAAGTATATGCCACAAAACAAAGAGAGCTGGGTTCCTCCAGTGGAATTCTACTTTCAGGTGCAATTCCACTTTGGAACCCGGCACTTCGGGGCTTCCTTTATGGAAGTAGGAGGCATCGAGCAGGAAATCACGGTACAAGAGTCCGGCCATGCAGGAGGTAATGGGGCGAATGTGAAACTGCTGAAAGAGATCCGGAACGGGAATATCACGCTGAAGCGTTCGCTGGAACCCGTTTCGGAAGAGATCACAGCCTGGGTGAAACGGTGCTTCTCCTATACGATGACAGACGGCCGGATAACTCCCTGTACGTTGGTCGTTTTCCTGATGGATGCAGAGAGGCATGCCCTGGCATGCTGGGCATTCAGCCATGCGTATCCGGTGAAATGGAGCCTCGGCTCCCTGAATGCGAAAGAAAGCGGGCTGGCTATCGAGACATTAACGTTGACATATAATTTGATGGAGCGGAAAAAATAATGGCTATAGTAATCAAAGAAATACACGTACATACGGTAGTCGAAAAGAAAATGGTGCATGGCACAGATATCTCTGACAGCGTTTATCAGAAGATAAAAGAAGAAGTACTGCGCCAGATACCCAGACAGCCGGCAGCGGTTTCCGAAATAAAAAAGAAAGAGCGATAAACTAACAGCAGGTCGATATGGAAACTTTGAAGATGTTGTCCTATACCGATGAGAAGTACACACAGGAACATTTGGATGTACTTTCTCTGTCCGTTAATCCTGAGTTACTGAAGTTCGGGAAAGGAATCACGTACCGGGAAGACCGGCAATTGGGAAGTACCAACGGGTCGAATGCCTTCGAACGTTATAAACCCGAAACACTTGCCTTTGATTTTATCATCGACTGTACGGGTGTAGTAGAAGGTACCAGAGAGGATGACCATGTGCCGGATAAAGTAGACGAACTGGAAAAATGCCTGTATTTCTACAACAGTGAAGGGCATCGCCCCTCGTATGTCGTTATCGCTTATGGCGAATTGATATTCAAGGGACAACTCACCTCGATGAAAACGGACTACAGGCTTTTCAACACCCATGGAATCCCCCTGCGTGCGGAAATCAAACTGGAATTTTCGGGCTTCAGGGGAACGGAAGAGGATAAGAAAAGATTCTCAAAGATGTCGCCCGACATGTCGCGGCTGATTGTCATGAAAGAGAGTGATACGCTGGCAGCGCTTTGCCATCAGATCTATGGAAATTCCTTGCTGGTGAATGAAGTGGCCCGTTTTAATCAGTTGAACGGGTTCAGGAATATACCTGCGGGTACTGAAATATTGTTTCCTCCTTTAAAAAAGAATTGAGCATATGGCCGATTCACCATCTAAAAACAAAGACGGGGTTCTATCATGCACCACCTATTGCAATGGCAGCAGGCTGGAAGATACATATGAACTGGTTTCCGCTTCGGTCAGGTTGGAACTGAACCGCATCGGAAAAGCCACGCTGGTGTTCAACGCCGGAAGTATGGACAAGCAGGCTTTCGATGAAACAGATGCCGATCCGTTCAAACCGGGAAACAGTATCCGGCTGAATGCCGGAACTGTCCATAAAGAGAAAACTATCTTTGAAGGAATGATCCTTGAAGTACGCATCCGGATAGAAGAAGGATACCGTTCCCGGATGGAAGTGGAGTGTCGAGACTATGCTTATGCAGCTACGCAAGGACGGAAGAACCGCGTTTTCGAAAAGAAGAAAGATTCCGATATCATAACCGAAGTTCTTGGCTCCTACGGAAATGTAAAAGTGGATGCCACAGCCGCCGAACACCCGGCTATGGTGCAGTATTACTGTACCGACTGGGATTTCGCCTTGTCACGTGCGGACAGTAACGGCTTATTCCTTTTTACCAACGGAAAAGACATATCGGTTTGCAAGCCCGGTGTCGATGCGGCTCCCATCCTGACGGTTACCTATGGCGTCGATATGATCAGGTTCCACGGCGGATTATCGGGCGGTAATCAATTCTCGGGCTACGAAGCTGTCTCATGGGATTCGTCCCAGCAGAAAACGGTCAAAGTCTCCGCTTCATCGCCGGTGCTGAACCGGCAAGGCGATCTGAAACCCTCCGAACTCGCATCCGGCACCAGCTTTCTGCTGCAAACCGATGCTCCGGTCGATGATACCGCACTCAGGCAGTGGGCCGATAGTATGGCCCTGAAAGCCGGATTAGCAAGGTATCAGGGTCAGTTCAGCTTCTATGGTTCGGCAGAGGTAATTCCCGGATGCCAGATCGAACTGAAAGGATTGGGCAAACGGTTCAACGGGAATGTGTTCATTGGTTCCGTTCGCCATACCATAGAAAACAATGAATGGATCACCGAAGCAGGCATGGGTGTTTCTCCGGATAACATTACCGAAGAAACGGACGTGGTGTCTCCTGCTGCGTCCGGTTTCCTTCCGGGCCTGGAAGGTGTTCATCTGGGTATTGTGAAACAATTGCAGGAAGATCCGGCTCAGGCATATCGTGTTTTAGTAGAACTGCCCTGGATGGAAGGTGCGAAAAAGGAAATCTGGGCGCGTATATCCACCCCTTATGCCACCCAGGAGTCGGGTTATTTCTTCCTGCCGGAGAAGGGGGATGAAGTGGTCGTTGGGTTTATCAACCAGGATCCTTGCCATCCGGTGATACTGGGAAGCCTTTACGGGAGTAAACACAAACCGCCGTTCGAATATACGGCGGAAAACAACAAAAAAGCGATCGTGACCCGCTCTCAACTGAAGGTGGAATTTGACGAAGAGAAGAAAATCATTACGGTTTCCACACCGGGCAATAACCGGATAGAACTCAATGATGAAGAGAAATCCGTTAAGATATCCGATCAGAATAAGAATGAGGTTGTCCTGAATGATAAAGGGATCTCCCTGAGTTCGGAAAAAGATATCATACTGAAAGCCAAAGGAAATATCTCACTGGATGCCGCTTCCAAGGCTGAAATTTCCGCAAAATCTGACGTAGCCGTCAACGGTGCTAATGTGAAAGTTACGGCCAAAGTAGGATTCTCGGCCAAAGGCAATGCAACCGCCGAACTGTCTGCTTCCGGGCAAACGATAGTCAAAGGAGCCATGGTCATGATTAATTAACAACTCAAAAAAACAAGAACTATGCCACCGGCAGCAAGAATAACAGATATGCATACCTGTCCCATGCAGACACCGGGTATTCCACCCATTCCACATGTCGGAGGCCCGGTCATCGGACCCGGTGCTCCGAATGTACTGATAGGTAAACTCCCGGCAGCAGTGATGGGAGACATGGCTACTTGTGTGGGGCCACCTGATACGATTATTAAAGGATCGGACACTGTACTTATCAATGGAAAACCGGCAGCACGCATGGGCGATACGACTGCACACGGCGGATGCATCGTCACGGGGTGCCCAACGGTAACTATCGGAGGATAATAAAACGTCCCTATGTTTGAAATTGTAAAAGATGGATAAGTTATGAAAAACAAATCATTCTTAGGAGTAGGCTGGAATTTCCCTCCCGGATTTAAAGAAAATCCGGAGGCCACTGCTATGGTTTCGGATGAAGAAAACATCCGGCAAAGCCTGTGGACACTGCTCAGTACGTCGCCCGGAGAACGTGTACACCGTTATGACTACGGTTGCCCCATCCGGAAATATGTGTTCAGTCCGATGGATGTGACCACCCGGACACTTCTGAAAGAACAGATTGAAAAATCCATTATCCTCTTTGAACCACGGATCATGCTGGACTCTATATCTTTTGATGCGAAACAGGAAACCGGCGTACTACTTATCCAACTGGATTATACCATACGGCAGACCAACAGACGCAGCAATATGGTTTATCCCTTTTATCTGAATGAAGGTACAGACTTGAAATGGTAAGAATATGGAAAAAGAAATCTATTACGGCAGCGGCTTGAGCCGCGAGGATTATGGTCAGGATAAAGTGCTTCTGAAAGACTTCGAAGCACTGGAAAGCGACTGGAAAGAACTCTTCAGATGGGTCATGTCGGCAGGTCGGGAAATAGACTTCTATGATGAACAGAAAGAAAAGAAAGGTGCTGTTTCGGATTTGTGGTACAACCACATCTTTACGGTTTTGATAGAAATTGTCCAAAAAGATGTGGACAGCTACAAAACATCATTTATACAAGGCCGGGGAACTTCCAGTCAACAGTTTTATACCGGGAAACTGAATAGAAGAATCAGGGAATGGATGGCGCGCATAGAAAAATACCTGCAATCCGGATGGCAAACCGGACAAAATGTAGAGAAAAATCCATCCATACAAGCGGCACAAATGATAAAAAAAAGGTTGAACGATTCTTTATCCACTACGTTGGACAAAGAAAATCGCTTGAACCGTGTCATGAGTATGGAAAACCGCGAGTATTACGAAATGCTCAGCGCTATAGGCGACATCAAGAAACATGCCGGATATTATGTCGGGATGATAGAAAAAAATGGCGACATGGATGCCGGGCTTGCCTTATTGCTGACCTTTATCCGTAATTACAGCACAATCGTACAATCGTTTAATCATAAATTCTCAGGCATTCACTCGTTTTACCTGAAAGATATTCTTCACGTTGCAGGACGTGAAATTACACCGGACCGTACGTATGTGGTTGTGAACCCGAAACCATCAGTGCAACCCTTGTTACTACCGGCAGGAACAAGGTTCAAAGCAGGAACCGGCAAAGACGGAAAGGAACTGATGTACAAAACCGAATCGGCAGAAACAATCACCGGACTGAAAATCAGCCAGGTAAATAGTTCTTGGCTGGAAAAGGCAAACAGCCGTGTGAAGGCGGTCTGCAAACAGGCTGTCGATTTCGCCAATCCGGCCACTCATACCCGTTTGTTACCTCATGGAATAAGCCACACCTGCGCCGGCTACGATGGCGGATGGCAAATCGAATCCGCGATATTTCTCCTGAGAGAAGGAAAACGAAAGGTCAGCATCCAAATGCTGCTTACGCCCGAATCAGCAAGCTATCTTCACAGTATTGATTTCTCAACCGGACATACCGGTGAGGCATTTTCGCTATGGATAAGTTGTGAGGAAGGATGGATAAGCAAAGAACCTCAGTTGAGAGGTGAAAACAGCGGCCTGACTTTTGAATTTACACTCGACGATCAGGATAAAGCCACCACCGCCTGCATCACCGAAGTGCATGGTGCAGCCACCCGTTTCCCGGTAGTAAAGATTCTTGCCGGTACTAAAAACTGCCCTTACGAATGGGCGAGCCGCATAGAATTTTACTCCATCCGCCTGACTACAGAGGTGGAAGGTATCCGGACGTTCAATCTTTACAACGAGTTGGGTGAAGCCGACCCGACTCAGCCATTCTATCCCTTTGGAACCCAAAGTCAGAAAGGGGCCTGGTTTACGTTCGGCACCGATGAATGGGGCGGAAAATATCTGGAGGAAGTCCGGTTAGAAGGAATCTGGAATAAGTTGCCGCAAACAGAAAACGGATTTGCCGGTGTGTACAAAGAGTATCAACAGACTCCTGCCATTACCAATGAATCGTTTAAAATAAATATACAACGGAAGGAAAACGGACGGTGGACCGACTGCGGCGATACGCTGAAACCTTTGTTTCAAACCACAGAAGGCCGGCTCGACGAGACAGCTGAAATCACGCTTGTCCTTCCTTCCATGTATGGTCAACGGAACAACCTTTTTCGGGTGGTGCTTCAAGAGCCTGCCATCGGATTCGGCATGGATGTTTACAGGGAGTTGTTTGCCGAAACAATGATGTACAACAGCCGTCAGAAAGAAAGCAAACGGAGAAATATTCCCATGATGCCCGTAACCCCTGTGCTGTCCGATATGGAACTTTCATACAAAGCCTGCCTGCAGGTAAATATGGATAACTATATTGATAATACGTTCATCCGCTTGTCACGGCTCATGGCATTCCCCGACAGTATGACTGTTCCGGTAATGAAGAACGAGCCTCAGCCTGTTATTTTCCCATTAGAAAGTGACTCTGCCTTGTATATCGGTTTTAATAACATGCCTGAAAGAAGCCCGGTAAAGATGTATTTCGACATGGTCTTTGTATCTCAGCATACATCAATGGATAAGCCTCCCTGTCTGGTGTTTGATTACATGGATCATCATCATCATCAATGGATACCACTCTCCGGTGAATCGGTCAAAGCCGAGCACACACACGGACTTACCCAAAGTGGATACATAGAGATTTTAATGCCGGACAAGGTGCAGGAAGACTCACCGGACCTGCAGACCGTGTTTTGGCTTAGAATACGCATCTCGGGTGATGCCGGGGCCTGTCTTTCCATTCGCTGTATATACCTCAACTGTCTGGGTGTAGTGGCCGAAACCGGCGATGGAATGCCATTGCCGGTTGGTTCGATTCAAAAGCTGCAAGAGGATAGCCCGGGCATAGAGAGCATCATTCAACCTTTCTCCGGTTTCGGCGGTTGTCCGGCAGAAACGGCTGCACAATCAGCCGTCAGGCAAGGCGGCCGTATTGCTAACCGGAACAGGGCTGTTACTCCGTCTGACTATGAGCAAATGGTGTTGGAACGGTTTCACGATGTAAAGAAAGTTTGTTGCATACCACGATGGGGAGAACGTACAGCACCGGAGGTTGTAATCATTCCATTCCCGGACGTGGATGAAAATACAAGATTCCCGGCAACTCCATCATGGAAGTTGGCCGAAATAGAAAAGTTTATCAGCACATTCACTTCTCCTTTTGTCCATCTTCGGGTAATCAATCCGACTTATCAGACTGTAGACATCGAATGCACAGCCGTGTTGAAAGAGAATGTATCCGATCAGGGCATTGTATCCGGCAGAATGACACGCCGCATTCGTGAATATTACGCCTGGTGGCAGGAAAAAGGACTGTTGCCCAATCTGGGACAGAGATATTCCTATAAGGAACTGCATACCCGGTTGGCAAATGATGAAGGTATCAATGAGTTGTGTACACTTACCGTTAATGATGAAACTCTCGACGACATCGACGTCGATGCCACCGATAAGTATTTTTTGGGAGATACTCCTTGGAGCATTATCGTTCCCGGTAAAATCACCATCAAACTACTCCGGGGAAAAGCCGATGTGGAAAAAGGAAAAATAGGTTCAAGTTTTAAAATAGGATAAATGTATGCCAAACAGAACTGATAGAAAAACGCTTAAAGAGTACTTCCAGACAGGAAAAGTCCCGACCGGGGAGCATTTCTCCTGCCTGATCGATTCGTTTCATAACTTCGTCGATGATGGAGTCGCACTGACTGATGCCGATCGGGTAATACTTTACCCGAAAGAGCCGGACGATCATTCTGAATCACAAGTCGTTAACTATACCAGACAAACCGTATCCGTGATTCCCGATGGCAATTGGCATAACCTTCCTGTAGAAACCGGCGGATGTTGTGCTTACCGGATCATCACCGGCTATACTTACCTGGAAAGTGGCGTCAGTAAACTGATGGAAGTCAGGGCCAGCCAGTGCAACGGAAGCCGGCGAAAGCTTTCGGGAAAGTCAAGGCTTTGTGGACTATGGCTCGGTAAAATCATGTTCAGGTGGCATACCGGTAAGGGTGCATTGCATTTGCAGGTACGTTGCAGATACCCGATAACCGAACTGTCAAAAATAGAGTGTCAGGTGGAAGAGTTATGGAGATATAAATGAGAGTTATGGAAGAAAACTGCCTGTTTATTAATCAAAAGGCTGTGGAAGAGAACTTGTATTCCCGGTTACAGCAACAGACGCTTGAAGAAATACAACGTCTTTCGGGAGAGGTCTGGACGAATTTCAACATTCATGATCCCGGCATAACGACTGCTGATATAGCGAATTATCTTCTCTCTGAGTTCGACTATAAACTGGGATTTCCGTTACACGATTATCTGACGGAAGAAAACAGTACCCTACAGCCCGAACAGTATGGTTTATTTCTTCCGGAAAAAGTCTATCCCACTACCCCTGTTACGGAAGATGATTACCGGAAGCTTTTGTTATCCGAATTTCCGGAACTGAGCAAGTTAGACTTATCCTGTGATGTTAAAACCGGGGCATACAAGATCCGGATAGAACTTTCTCCTTTCGCTAAAAACAACCCGAATCTGACCGGGAATATTAGAAAATGCTTTCATGCACACCGGAACCTCTGCGAAAAACTGGATTCGGTAACTGTTTATACTCCTCCGTTGCTTCATTTTCATTCCGAATTCGAAATACATCCGGGAGAAGATGCCACCAGCGTGCTTGCCAATGTCTATTGGAATATCATGCAATACCTGTCGGGTTCTATCAAGGTGGAAGGTACACAGGATTGTATTTTCAGCAATCTCTCTCCGGAAGAATGGTTCGATGGAGTGACAACAGATTCGCGGGTGGTTATTCCTGAGCAGAAAAATACGGAGACTGAATTATACCGGTTATTGATCCGCCTGAAGGGAATAAAGTCGTTCAAGACCTGCTATATTATATCGAACGAAAACGGGGAGGAGGTTATTAAAACTGATTTCAGAAAAGGATATAGCCTCTACATTCCGAAATACCAAAGTGAATTCAATGTAAAAATACGGATAGACAATTCCCTCATGCCCATTGGAGTAGAACGGTTCAGCGAAGAGCTACAGGCATTGTATTTCTCGAAGAATTCGTTCCGCTCCGAAAACCGGAATAAAAAGCCGGATGATATGCTTCTTTCGCGGAATACACTTCCGGAAGGAACATATCGTCCGGTATTCGGACACCATCCGATGGCAGCAGATTTCCCGAAATGCTATCAGATAAGCACAGAAAAACAGTTTGGAGCCTATCTGGAATTGTATGACCTGATCATTCAGCGGGGTCTTTCGGAACTGGATGGCCTGAAGTCGCTCTGTTCCATCGAACAACAGGGAATATCGCATACAAAGATGAAGATAGCGGGTTCCGGATACAGGAATATCACAGCCATCAAAACCACTTATCTGGATTTTCTGGATCATCTGTATGGGGTCGATAGCAATCCCGCTTGGATGGCCGAATTGAGCTTTTACGGAGAAACGGAAAACGACCGGATGGAGCGCCGGATAGAATTTCTCCGGAATGTTCACTGGCTGACAAAGACACGCTCCCGGGCGCGGAACATGGATGAAGGACAGAATGAAGAGAATGTGGCTACTATCAAAGCTTGGTTGTCATACCTGCTGAATATGAATATGAACGAGGCGATTTCGGCCGGAAACATTCTGCCGGGGCATAATCTGATCCTGCTGGGAGATAATCCTGAAAATAAGCCGATGCGGGACAAACTGAATTCGATGCTGATCAACGAACGAATGATGGATGTGGCCAATATAGAAATGGTAACCCCCGACGAATCTCCGGCAGATGAAGACCGGCAGACGAAATACAGGGAACTGCGGCACAATATGCCGGTATTTAATTCTAATTTCATCAGCGGCGGACTTTTCCGGTGGGGTATTAATCTCGACAACTATAAGCTGGTGAAACAGGTAAACGGAGAATACTTACTGGCTTTCTGGAATCCGGAAGACAATAGCTGGATGAATCTGGCACGCTCAGATAAAGACAAACTGAACGAATGGGCCAATACATTGAGCCGTTACCTGACCGGACTTAACCGTCAGTGCGAAGTAATGTATGTGGTGGAGCATAACCTACTTTTTGCTGCGTCACCTTTTACGGTCTCTTTTGTCTTCTCGGGTTGGACTACCCGTTTCCGCTCTGAAAGGTTCCGTAAAATTTGCTGTCAATTGATCAAGTCGTTATTGCCGGCGCATATCGAGGAACGTATCTATTGGCTGGATGTGTCGGAGATGCAACATTTCGAAGACAGTTATCGTACTTGGTGTAAAGCCCTGCAGGAGGATTGCCCGAAAATAGAATTGGAGGATATCCAGAAAAAAATGATGGGTGTTTTAGCAACGTCAACTGCGAAATCATGATTGAAATCGACAACATATCATTCCGCTTCACTGCTCCCGACGAGTCGTTTGCATACAGACTATATGCGGGATGGGATGAATTTTGTCGGGTTTGTTTCGAGCATGTTGTGGACGAATACCTTTCTACGTATGATAAAGAGAATGTCCTGACGGAAATAGATTGTCTGGATCTGGATGTAGGAAGTATTCCGGAAGAAGATTTCTACCGGCTTTTTCCTGTCAGACTGCGGGAAGCGCTGGAACGTGGCTTTTCCGGGGCGTTTACTACAAATACCACAGCAGCAGGATGGAAAGAATCTTTTCCCGAAGATGATTTTTCTTATGAACATGCTTCTTCTCATGAACATGTTTCTTCTCAAGAATATACTTCTTCTCATGAACTGCAATTGTTATCGGCTTTATACCACTATCTCGAACACGGGTTTTGTAAGACTGCTTTGGAAAATGCAGAGTTCCGCCCGGAAGAAGTGCTAAAGTCTATGATTGCTACTGATAAAGAAGTAGTAAAGTCAATGATCGGCACTGATAAAGAAGTCGTAAAGCCAATGATCGGCACTGATAAAGAAGTAGCGACAAATTTATGTGATTATCCGAATGCTTCCCCTCTTGACCCGGAGGGTCAACGTGTTCGTAGCCGTGGGTGTAAGCCCACGGACAGCAATGTTCACACCCAAGCGCCGCGTAGTGGCGCCGTCGCACAGAAATTGCATTTTCATGAAACCTACAGCACCACTCCGTGGCGCGTAAATAGAGACGTCCCCATTCCGGGGGCTTACACCCCCGGCTACGGACACGTTGACCCTCCGGGTCAAGAGGAGAAACATACAGATAATCATTTAAACTTACTACAAAAGGCATTCGGAAAACGAACGATATTGGAAAGGCTGCTTTTACAGTTTGATAAAGAAATATTTTCAGCCCTTATTCTTATATGGCTGAATGATGATTCTCTCTCTGTAGGCAACAAAGAGAAACAACTGTCTCTACTGATGATAAAACACCCTGCCCTGTTGTGGCAAATGATAGAAAAGCTATGGGAAGACGATCCCGCTTTATCTGGAATTCTGAATCTACTGGATACTGATTTATTGTTCAGTTCTACGATCACATTGCCATCTTCTTTATCAGGTCTGCCCAAACAATTAACCGATCGTTACCCGCACTTACTGCCCCCTGATTCTGTCAAGGCTATTCCAACAAGCCATTCGTTCCGGTTGACTTATTCGTCAATGACTCTTTTTGAGAAGCGACGGTATTGGGCTGCCCTTATCGAAAGAGAGCCTAACAGCCTATCACCATTCATCTCAGATACTGAAGATAACCGGATGTGGATATCGGAATCGCTGGCAGAGGTAATGGACAGTCTGATTGCCACAAAGATAATTACCGAGGTCTGCCGACTACAGAATCTATCTGTTGATATCTCCCTATATGTCTCTTGGATGTATAGTTGGTTGGTGGAACATTACTCCTTAATCGGCTTTTCTTCTTTCAGCGATGAACGACAATTCCAACGAAAGCTAAATCAGATTTTGTTACATGTTTTGTGGGCGAACAATCCGTCAATACTTTCTTCAAAACAGAATCTAACACTTCACCTCTTAAAAGAATTATCAGGTGGAGAACTGGAAAATGTCTGGCAAATACTTTATGAATATATAAGAGAGAGAGAAGCAGAAGAAAAAACGGAGGATTCGTTTGAAAACGAATTATATCATATTATAAGTACGACTGCCATCGATGATCATACGACAATCATTGATGATCATAGAACTTCCTTCGATGGCCATACTCAATCAGAGAATACCCATTCTACTATAAAATCAGAATATTCATCTTCTCCATCCCGGATACCACCAACATCTGTTGATCAGGATTTACAAACATGGATAGAAGATAGACATATCCCGGTTGAAATAAAGATACAGCAGTTGAATGAACTTGCCTTTACCAATCCGGATTTGTTTCTCCACTTGATCGGGAACATAGAACCCCATTCTACTGTATTTTCCCAACTGACAGATATCGTACCGGAAAAGATGTGGATACAATGGTTCTCTTTATTGTCTTTGTCTAAAGCCGAACTCTTACAACAAGCATCAGAAGTGTTGACCTCTAAGTGCCAACCGGAGGACGAGTGTGCATTTGCTCCCAAAGCAAACATTCCGCTCATTCTACGCAAATCATTACTGTTCTTACTCATAGAAAAAAGTAAAAACCAACGTGCATTTCATCATGAAGATAATGCGAAAACCACCAAACTGTTTATAGAAACAATATATCAGACAAAGGAAAAAAGAGAAGATAATACACTATCGAATGAAATTATTGCTGTTGAAAGACCGGAAGCACAGATCCTTAAAGCAGTATTGCAAGAACTGTCAATAGAGCATACCGAACAAGAAGATAAAGAAATCGATATCGAATACCTGTTCGTTCCCAATGCCGGGCTGGCTCTACTGACACCTTGGGTTCCCCGATTGTTGGGCATGTTGGGGCTATTAAACGAAGAAAAAACAGACCTGAAAGATACGGAATCAAGAATACGGGCCATATTCATCCTGCAATACCTTGTAAGTTTTGAGAATAAGGAATATAGCGAACATGAATTGGCATTCAACCGCATCCTTACCGGATGCCCTTTCTCCGTTCCTTTACCGAAAAAGTTAGCACTTACTGAAAAAGAAACCGATACGGTTCAGTCTATGTTGGAAGGAGTAAAAGCAAACTGGCAGAAAATGCAAAACACTTCGTTGGAAAGTTTTCAAAGCGCATTCATAAATAGGGCGGGCAAGCTCGAATCGCAAGACAATAAATGGATATTGACCGTAGAATCCCGCTCATTCGATATGCTGTTGGACTCCTTGCCCTGGTCGTATAAACTGATACGATTTCCTTGGCTGAAAAAACACATCCATGTTTCGTGGAGAGACGACACGAGTATATAAAATCATCTAAATAGAAAGACCCATGAAAGCAGAAAAAATACAGAAGGAGCAAGTCTCCCGGACTATCCAGCCCATGCGTAAAGGGGGTGGCACGGCACAGTTTGTAGATGGTCGTGAGTCTGCAACCAATCGGATTCACCAAGACCAACCTGTCCAACTCGTTTCCGAGGACGACGAAGAATCCGTACAACTGAAAAAGGATTCCTCCGTTACTCAGCAAAAACCTAATAACACGGGATTGCCGGATAGCCTGAAAACCGGAATCGAAAATCATTCAGGTTTTAGCATGGACGATGTACGGGTGCATTATAATTCTTCAAAACCGGCAACGGTGCAGGCACTTGCTTATACGCAGGGAACAGATATTCATGTGGCTCCCGGGCAGGAGCAGCATTTGCCGCATGAGACTTGGCATGTGGTGCAGCAGATGCAGGGAAGAGTACAGCCTACCACAGAAATAGGAGGTATGCCTGTGAATAATGATGCAGGCTTGGAACGTGAAGCGGATGTGATGGGAAGAGGAGTTTTGCAAGCAAAAACAAGGAATAAAATAGCATTTAGTAATATACACTCTTTAGCTATTCAATGTACTCTTGAGGAAGAGAAACGAAAAAGAGCATATCAAATAGGAGAAAGACGACATAGAAATAATCCTAATTATAATAATCCATTAGCTGATTACTATGATGCAGAAGAAGAACTAAAACAAGAAAGAGCACATCAAATATGGGAAAAACGACGTAAAGGTAATCCTCATTATAATAATCCATTAGCTGATTATTATGATGCAGAAAAGGAATTAAAAAAGGAATTAGAACAGGAACGAAAAGTGGATCAAGACATAGATTGGTGTTTTAGTATATTAAAGATATCCCCTACGGAGAAATCCAAACTTAAAGTAGAGCTCTTAACTGATCCGCTATCATCACAATATATATTTGCTAAAGGCGCAAGTGGGGGTTACTTTGATCATAATACATCTAAAATACTTATATGTTCCGATTCCTATAATAAAAGAACTCTGCTGCATGAGATAGGCCATTTTAAGCAATTCATTTATTTAGGTGAAACTAATTACAATAATTTAACAAAAGATTTTAGAGAAGCACATAATGTTATAGTAAATGAAAATCGTGAGATGTTACTTACACCTCCTGATGAATCTAATCTAAAAGATGTATACATCTGTATCGAAAAAAAATATCGTCGAGTTGGATACACCTCAGTTTCATATGCAAAAAGTTGCATTAGGAATGAAGAAGAATACGCAAAACTAATAAATAAACCCATGAGTGAACACATTAAAAAAATGATAACAGATATGTATACGGAAATACAAAACATACCAGATGATGAAAAAGGCTACAATCTCAATGGGAAAGAAATTCACACAAAGGCTGCCTCTCTTAGCTATTTAGTCACAAGTATGAAGCAACAATTAACTCTTTTAGCGTGATTTTTATATGCTTGATTATATCAAATGGCTTTCATCACTGATAAACCTATCAATTGAAGATTATTTCCAACAAGATAATAGTGCGGAAGCGATATACGATATAGAGCTTCCGCAATACAAAGTTTTGGAAAAATTGATAGGCATAGATACTATCTCAATCAATGAGCAAGCCATAATCATGCTTGCCCTCATGCCACATCTCAGCCCGCAATCGTTGGATATATTCTTTACGTACAACAAAAACTACGACCGTCCATACACAGAATTCGGCGGTTGGAAAGGAATATCTCACTCCGGCTTCTTACCAACAGGAGAAACCGCCGCATTCATCCTCGCCGGCGCCGACACAGAAAAACGCAAAGAGATAATCAAACTCTTCCAAAAAGACCACTGGTTCTACACCCGCAATATCCTCCGTTTAGAAGGAGCCGGAGAGGGCGAACCATTCCTTAGCGGACAATTACGCGTTTCAGATGAATTCCTCAGCAAAGTCCTCCTCGACAAAGAATATAAACCGGACTACAACGTAGGCTTCCCTGCCAAACGCATCACAACCGATTTAAACTGGGACGATTTGGTACTAGACTATCAGGTAGCAACTGACTTGGAAGACATCCATACATGGATAAACCGCCACCGGGAAATCATGGAAAACTGGAAATTAGACCGTTTCCTGAAACCGGGATACCGCTCGCTCTTTTACGGCCCTCCGGGAACGGGAAAGACCTTAGCCGCCACATTGATTGGCCAACGAAACAATATGGACGTTTACCGCGTAGACCTGTCGATGATCGTTTCCAAATACATCGGCGAAACAGAGAAGAACCTGGCACAGGTTTTTGACATGGCCGAAAACCGGAATTGGATACTTTTCTTCGATGAAGCAGATGCCTTATTCGGGAAACGCACATCGACCCATACATCCAACGATCGCCATGCCAATCAGGAAGTCGCCTATTTGCTGCAACGGGTAGAAGATTTTCCCGGCACCGTCATTCTGGCAACCAACCTTCATTCCAACATCGACGAAGCATTCTCCCGCCGTTTCCAGTCTATAATCTATTTCCCGATGCCCGATAAGGAACTCCGGAAAGCATTATGGCAGAAAATGATACCGACAACATGGTTGGACAAAAAAGAAAAGGACTCCGGCGAGTTGATAAAAATGGCAGCCGAAAGCGAACTCTCCGGAGGAGCCATTTCCAATGTTATCCGCCGGTGTGCGATACAGATGCTTTCATCGAACACAAAGCAACTAAGTAAAGATATTCTGAGAAAAGCTATTCAAAAAGAACAAAACAAATGATGCTTTAAGACGGACGCTGCTGAAAATTGGCGTGGAATTCAGCGCCGAAGAACGGAATATCAACCGGTATATGGTGGAATAGCCCCCAAAAGAGCATTTTCATCATATATGACTATTTTCAAATCATCCAGTCCTTGTATTTGTGAACAAAAATAAGGAATATCTTCTGATCTATGTACTATAATAATAAAAGGACATAAGAGTATTTTAAACCCTATGTCCTTTTTTATGTATGGAAAGCATGTTCCAGTCAATCAGCATGGAAAACTATACGTTTGTTGGCTACCTGAAAGTGCAATGCGGATGATTACAGTTTTTCTATTTCCTCGATGGGGAGTCTGGTAATGGAGTGGATAAGGTCAATAGCTAATCCTTTTAATTTCATGTCTTTCGCTATTCTTACCGCTTCTTTTTCAATGCCTTCCTCGCGACCCTCTACTAGCTTCGCTTCCATCGTTGCCTCGTAGTCATCGTACACCTTGAGGCTTTGCTCATATTTATGTCTTTCCTCGGGTGAGAGGGTAGATACGTCGGCTATCTCCTCGAGCTTCTCGAAGACAGCTTTTCTGGCCTTAAATGGCATTCGCTCCAATGTTTTCATATTAAACCCATCCATGATGATGACAAAGGTACAAAGAAGATACTTATTAGAAAAGCAATTCTTACCCATTCATCGCATAACTCATTCCCTTCTTCTCAATAATTTTCACAACATCCATATATATACCATCTTTGCACCGCAATCGAACGAACGATTCGCGAAGCATCCCGATGTAAAAATATGTATAAGAAAACAGCCATCCACATCCTTTTGTTATTCGTCACGACCCTGCTGTCGGCACAGTCCAAATACACGATCAGCGGAATGGTCAAAGAAAAATCCTCCGGCGAAACCCTGATCGGCGTCAATGTCACAGTAGCCGAAAGCCCCGGCATAGGCGTAACCACCAACGAATACGGCTTCTACTCCCTCTCGCTCCCCCGGGGCAAGTACACGCTGCGCTTCACCTACATCGGCTACGCACCGGAAGCCATCCCCGTAGAACTAAACACCCCTATTACCCTCAACGCCAACCTCTCCGACGGAGTGAGCCTGCAAGAAATCATCGTCTCCGCCAAACGAGAAGACGACAACCTCACCAACGCCGCGATGGGAACCGAAGTGCTGAACATGCGGACAGCCACGAAGATCCCCGTACTCTTCGGCGAGAAAGACCTCGTGAAAACCATCCAACTCATGCCCGGACTGAAATCCACCGGCGAAGGAAGCAACGGTTTCTCCGTCCGCGGCGGCGCCACCGACCAAAATCTGATCCTGCTGGACGAAGCCCCCGTGTACAACGCCTCCCACCTGCTGGGCGTATTCAGCACATTCAACAGCGACGCCATCAAAGACGCCACCATCATCAAAGGCAACAGTCCCGCACAATTCGGCAGCCGGCTCTCCTCCGTGCTCGACGTCAAAATGAAGGAAGGCAACAACCGCAACTTCCAGACCAGCGGCGGCATCGGACTCATCAGCAGTCGCCTCACCGTGGAAGGCCCCATACAGAAAGACAAATCATCCTTCATCATCTCCGGACGGCGGACGTATGCCGACCTCTTCGCCCGCCTTTCTTCCGATCTAAAGGACGTGAAACTCTACTTCTACGACCTGAACATCAAAGCCAATCTGGCCGTCAACGCCAGGAACAAGATCTACTTCTCCAGCTATTTCGGCAAAGACGTACTGGCCGCGTCCAATATCTTCGGAAGCAACTGGGGCAACGCCACCGGCACCCTCCGCTGGAACAGCGTGCTGAGCAGCAAACTCTTCTCCAACACCTCGTTCATCTACAGCAACTACGATTTCAACGTCGGTTTCCAGGGCGATGGCAGCGATGTCAACTTCAACTCCAACATCAAGGACATCAACCTGAAGCAGGATTTCTCCTTCTACCCCAATGCCCGCAACACCCTCCGCTTCGGCTTCAACGCCATACACCACACCATCACCCCGACCCGCGCGGAAGGGCCGGACATCGAAGCCGACAAGAACAGCCGGAAAGCGATAGAAGGAGCCGTCTACCTGAGCAACTCGTTCCGCGCATCGGACCGCCTGAACTTCGAATACGGGCTGCGGCTGTCGGCATACACGCTTATGGGCGGCGACACCTATCATATATATAAGGAGAATAAGCTCGTCGGGTCGAAGGAACTGGCCGAAGGAAAGGCAGGCAAAACGTATTACCACCCCGAACCGCGGATTTCGGCGAATTACCGGATAAACAACACGTCGAGCCTGAAGCTGGGTTACGCCCGCAACACCCAAAATCTGCACCTGATGAGCAATTCCACCGGAGGCAGTCCCACCGACCAATGGATAGGCAACAGTTACAACATCCGTCCGGAGGTGGCCGATCAATTCAGCCTGGGCTTCAGCAAGAATTTTGCAGGCAACCGCTACGAACTCACTGCCGAGACGTATTACAAAACGATGCAGAACCAGATAGATTACCGCGACGGCGCAGATATCAACACCGTGGCCGATGTGGAAAGCGAACTGCTCTACGGCAAAGGCAGGGCATACGGTCTGGAAGTTTTATTGCGAAAGAACCAGGGCCGGCTGACCGGATGGCTCGGTTACACGCTTTCCAAGACAGAGCGGAAGATCGACGGAATCAACAACAACGAGTGGTACAATGCCAAGTACAACCGCACGCACGACCTGTCCATCGTAGGTATTTATACACTTACGCCTCGTTGGACGCTCTCCGGCACGTTCGTCTACACCACCGGAAACGCGGTGACTTTCCCCACCGGGAAATACGTCCTGAACGATATGCTCGTTTATCAGTACGGCCGTCGCAATGCCGACCGTATGCCCGCCACGCATCGGCTCGACCTGAGCGCCACGTACGAGTTGCCTTCCCGGGGCCGTTGGCAGAGTTCGTGGAGTTTCGGCATGTACAACGTCTACGGCCGTCAGAATCCGTACAGCATCGAGTTTAAAGAGAACAAAGACAATCCGCAGCAGATCGATGCCGTGCAGACATCCCTCTTCCGGTGGATTCCCAGCATATCGTATAACTTCAAATTTTAAAACCGTATGAATATGAAACATATCCTCCACATTTTCCTCGCCGGTCTGCTTCCCTCTGGTTTGCTCCCCTTTGGTCTGCTCTTCTCTAGTCTGCCTTTCTCTAGTCTGCTTCTCTCTGGTCTGCTTCTCGCCAGTTGCGAGCAAATCATCGACCTGGATTACAAGAGCAACCAGTCCGGCATCGTTATCGAAGGCAATATTACCAATGCCCCCGGCCCGTATGTGGTGAAAATCACCCAATCCATCGACCTGAAAGATACCGGAGCTTACCCCACGGTTGATGATGCCATAGTAACCATCAGCGACGATGCCGGAAACAGCGAAACTCTCACTCCGCAAGGAAAAGGAATCTATCACACCTCGGCGCTGACCGGAATAGAAGGCCGGACGTACACGCTCACCGTACAAGCGGAGGGAGAAACATACACCTCACAAAGCACCCTGCCGCAACGAGTACCGTTCGAATCGATAAAAGTAGAAGAAATCACGATGGGTGGTGATCTGGAATACAACCTGATTCCCGTGTACCACGACCCGGCAGAAAAAGGAAACAACTACCGGTTTGTACTGACGGTGAACGGGCAGCTCATCAATATGCACCTGGTCTTGAACGATGATGTGAAGAACGGAGTTGTCAATACCCTCAAACTGGAAGTTAACGACGATGACCTGAAACTGAAGTCCGGTGACGTGGTGTCTGTGGAGATGCAATGTATCGACAAGGCTGTGGCATCATTTTATACCACATTGGCGCTGATGGGCGACAGCGGTCCCGGTGGAGGCACTACTCCCAATAACCCGCCAAGTAATATATCCAATGGGGCTTTGGGGGTGTTCTCGGCTCATACGGTAGAGACGAAGAGCGTTACAGTGCCGTGAAGTCAACCAACAGTCAGCGAAGCTAAAGATGCGGATAATCATTTAAAAGAATATCAGAAGAATCGGGAATGCAAAAAACTATTTCCTGATTGAAATAAATCTTTTCTCCGTTAGTATAAAACTATTTTCTGATTGGCATAAATCTATTTTCCGATTGCCCTATTTTTATTTTTTTCGAAGAATAAATTTATTCGTTCCATCACGGTGGAACAAAAAGAACATCGTGGTGGAACAAAAGTTGCATCGGGATGGAACAAAAAAGATATCCCGATGGAACGAATAGATTTATACTAATTGAAAAATAAATTTATGCATACCGGGAAATAGATTTATGCCAATCAGGAAATAGATTTATACTAACGGAGTTTTTTCTTTATGCAGCATCATATCACCCTACTCATTTGTATCCCCTTTTCTATCAATAAACAAGATGAATATCCTCTGATTTCCATGAGATTAGAGCTTCATGACCTCCAGTCGGAGTTCCTCTTCCGTAGGCAAATAAATTAAATGTTTGGCAGCATATATCTGTTGGCTATTTTTCACTGATTACAGCTTTCAGGGTAATAGAAAAGGTTTCAGGAAAGTATTTAGAAGCGGGTTTTGGTGCAGATGGTAGCCAAAAACAACTGACAAACACCTGACAAACCCCCAAGAAACCCCCAAGAAACCCCCAAGAAACCCCCAAGAAACACCCAAGAAACACCCAAGAAAAGCCCAAGAAACCCCCAAGAACATCCAAGAGATAGTAGCAATAATAAGGACTAATCCGCATGTGACACGTAATGAGCTAGCTGCATTATTAGACCGTTCATCCGAAAGTATAAGGCATCATTTACAACAGCTAACCCAAAAAGGTGTCATCAAACATGAAGGTTCCACTAAAGCCGGGAAGTGGATTATATTATCAAATTAGCTTTTGAAGAGTTGGATTTAGTTATTTATTCTATGCTGTTAGTTTAGAATGAAAAACAAACTCCAATCCTGCGTGAAAGCATCGGATTGGAGTTTGCAATGTGGAGTGGGGGATCGGCATTAACTATCCGCGTACAACCCTAACTTATTCCCTTCGCTGTCGATAAACAAGGCGAAGTACCCTCTACCTTCCGCCTCGATCTTCGTTTTAGGGTGAACCACCTTCCCGCCGTTCTTTTCAACAGCAGCCAAAGCCACTTCCAGACTTTCCACTTGCAGATTAATAACCACCCCGCTGGAAGAAGGCCGATAACCCTCCGCCCAAAACACAGTCCCCGGACACAACCCGTCTTCCTCGGGGAAGAAAGCCATCTTCTCCCCGCCACAATCCATCATGGGCAACTCGATACCCAGAACCGATTCATAAAACTTCACCCCACGTTCGAAGTCCGTTGTGGGAATCTCAAAGAATGCAATTACACTTTTCATTTCGTTTCTTTTTTTAATGAGTGAATAATTCTGTATCAATTGACAATGCAAAATTACGCACCTTCCCCCTGCCGGAATTGTAAGAAAAGGACAATGTTTGAATCGATGTCTCGAAGAATTATAGTTAAAGTTACACACCCATGCAGTGTTGGCGGAGCTTTTGCGTTTACTAAGTATATCATGAACAAAAAAAATGACAATACCATGAAAAAGTACATCTTACTTCTTATCGGGCTAACCGCATTAGTCTCTTGCAGCACAGACGAGTACTCGTACGAATACTCAGATGATTACTACCTGAAGTTGGCTTACGATAAAAATTACACCTATCCGGCCGGGTTCTATCATGAGAAAGATCTAACAGGCTCCCGGTATTATCTGAATACGGTGAGCATCTCGCCCACTGAAAACAGAGACAGCCGTTGGATTGAATTGCATACGACCAGCAAGGACGAAGCCAGGACCTGGGCCGAACTCACCAATGAGAACAGCTCTGAGCAGGTAGCTATCGTTCAGGAAAACGAAACAGAGAAGTATTTCGAATTTGTTGGTGAGAATACGAAAGGCACCCCATATTTTGTGTTATGGCGAGCTCACCGTTCCGATTACTTTATTCCACAGTTTGATAAATTCAAGGACCTTCATACCGTTGGAATATATAACGGAGAAGCTACGATGGACAAGGTGAAAGAATGTATGGAATATTTGTGGGATTACGGTGCGGTAGGCGGCATCCCCGACAAAGTGGTCGAATCACGGATCACGGATAAAGGTGGGAAATTCGAATATACCATTTTGTCATTAAGCATGACTTACGGAGACTGGAATCTATACGATTATGCAAATATCTACACCAACAAGCTCGTCTTTGATAAGGGAACAAAAGTGATCACACTGGTAGAGCGGAAATTAGTCAAACAAGTAAGAGGAAATTATAATGACCTTGGTCACTAATTTGAGTTTGACTTCATCACCCGTTGGCTCGCCCATGAAATCCATTAGCACATCAATTAAATGATCTGCGAAAGTCGCACCCCTTATTCAATCCCATTCCGCGAAGCTTCCCAACCAATGATAGCCGCTTTCCGGACAACCCCCCAATGATAACCGCCCAACTCGCCCGACGAACGGATCACCCGGTGGCAAGGAATCAGCAGTGCCACCGGATTGTCGCCGATAGCCGTCCCCACGGCACGCGAAGCATTCGGGTTGTTCAGTTGCAGGGCGATGTCGCCATACGTTGCCAGTCGTCCCATTGGGATTTTCAGCAAAGCCTCCCACACTTTCAGTTGGAAATCCGTGCCTTTCAGGTGCAGCTTGATCTCGTTCAGCCTACTCCAATCCTGCGTGAAGATAAACAAAGCATTCTGCTGCATCACATCCACTTTCTGCTGAAACTGTGCCTGGGGAAATTTCTTCTGCAACACCCGGAAAGCCTCGTCCTGCTCATCGGCAAAAGCCAGGTGACAGATCCCTTTCGGCGTAGCTGCCACCAGCACATCGCCAAACGGACTCTCGGCAAAACTGTAATTGATAGAAAGATGCTCGCCGCCATTCTTGTATTCGCCCGGCGTCATCCCCTCGATATTGACAAACAAATCGTACAACCGGCTCGTGCCTGACAATCCAGTTTCATACGCTGCATCCACCAATGTGCTTTCCTGCAACACTTTCTTGGCATACTCGATGCTGGTATATTGCAGAAACTTTTTCGGGCTCACACCCGCCCAGTCGGTAAACATCCGCTGGAAGTGCGCAGGGCTGAGGCCAACCGTACTTGCCACATCTTCCAATGCCGGCTGGCTCTTGAAGTTTTCCCGGATATATTCGATAGCCTCGGCAATGCGGGCAAAATCGAGGTTCTTTTGAGCATTCATAGTTTCTTGTTTTTATGATTTCTTCTGGCAAAGATACGGGCAGAAAGGCGAATCGGGAACCCGAATCATGCTTTCCTTTGAGATTCCTGTGTTGCCTTCCATGCAGCGTATTCATCGGGCATACATGCGGCACAAGGTCTGTATCCGGCACTAACGGCTGTCGACTCGTCGGCAAAGAAAACACGGTGCTTCACATATCCACCCTTGGCAATGGCCCTTAAAGCCGAAGGGCAGTTTAGCCTGCCATACAACTTGCTCTGCTTGTTGCCTCCCAATGCGCCGGGTGCATTACTTTGAAAAGGTTTTCCATCGGCTCCGGTGAGAGTGTATGCTTTCTTTTTCTCTTTACCCTTTTCTTTGCTGATTTTCTTTTTCTGCGCCTCGGTCATCGGAGCACAATCCTTCAGTCCGCACGCCCCGCCTGCAATGGCCCAAAGATACAGTGAAGCCACCGTATTATAAGGTGAATAACGGCGACGGTATTTTTCGAACAACTCTCTATCTACTTTGCGATGGCGGTAAAGCATCCTCAATCCCCGGTGGATAGCCAGGTCGCCCCAGCTCAGGATATCCGGCCGCTGCATGGAAAACGTCATCAGCATCTCCGCCGTCCACACACCGATGCCATTCAAAGCCGATAGCTGGCGACACACCTCCTCGTCCGGAAGAGTAGGCAGAAGGTCGATATCCAACTCCCCGCACACCACCTTGTGGGCAGCATCCTTGATGTAAGTTGCCTTCCGCATCGACATGCCCAGTTGCTGGATCTCGTCTACGCTGGCCGCATCGAGAACCCCGGGCGTTATCCGGTCGAACCGCGCTTCCATCCGCCGCCAAACAGTTTCGGCAGCCTTTGTGGATATTTGTTGGTTGACAATGGAGTGGATCAGTGCGGTGAACACATCGGGAATCACGCGGCGTTCTATCGGGCCTATTTGCTCAATAATCTTACCGAGTGCCGGGTCCACCTTCTTCAAGTGGGCCATTTCTTTCTCGCCATATAGGAATATCTTTTTCATGATGTCGTATGTTTTCCGGCAAAGGTAAGAAATTAGCCTCAATGCAGGCAACCCGAAACGTGCTGTTTTACGAAAACAGATCGGAATACGGTGCGCAGATAGCCAGGTATTCCGTAGGTGTATAGCCGCAGAATTGTTTGAATTCTTTGATGAAGTGCGCCTGGTCGTAATACCCGCACTCGTAGGCCAACTGTGTGAGAGGGATATCCGGCTTTTGTTGCAGGATGTGCAACGACTTCTGGAAACGTACCACGCGCAGGTATTCCTTTGGATTGGCGCCTACGTGCTCGGCAAATACCCGTTTGAACTGTTTGTAACCGAGGCAGGCCGTCTGAGCAAGCATCTCCACATTTTGTTGTCCGCTGTAGATGGACCGGATGGCGGCATCGATCCGTTTCAGGTTGTGCGCGGCCAGTTGGCGGAGGCGTTGGAAAAGGAACCGTTCGATGAGGAGAACGCAGGTATTTAGGTCAGGAGTGTCTGTCAGGCGTTTTTCGAGGTCGGAGAGTTGCGTGTCGCTCAGGTCGTGTACCGATACGTTCAGGTCGTTCAGCGCCATCATGGGTAAGTCGAAGAACGCCTTTGCGCCGGCAGGGCGGAACACCACGGAGATCATGTTGACGGTGCCTGTGTAGGACAGATCGGTGTAGTCCGTTCCCTGTCCGCTGAGGAATGCGCGGGGTTGCCAGTCTTTGTCGGAAGAGGAGAACAGGCGTTCGCCCCGGTGAAACATCAGGGACATCATGCCTGTGGGGATGATGCGTTCGGATGCTTCGACCGGACTGGCGGTGGTCATGAACCAGTAATGTTTCACGTAAGGAGCCAGTAGGGGCGAGGGTTGTATCAGTTGGAAATCTTCCATACTTTGTCTGGTACAAAGGTAGTGAACTGATTGTTCCTGTGATTGTAAATATCGGACTTTTTCTTCGGGTTTGCTGGGAGAATGAGTTGTTCTTATCGTATTGGACAGCATAGATTTGCTTGGTTTAAAAGCAAAGCCTCCTTGCTCTAAGAGGGAGGCTGTCTTTCTTGCTTTAAGAATACCCTGGGCGGAGCTATTTCGCCCTCTTTATCTTCTGCTTCTCCTTTTCTGCTTTTTCCTTTTCTTTCGCTTTGGCTTTCGCCTTTGCTTTGGCCAGATTCTCTTTCACCCGGAGTTTCACGATCTTCTTGATCAGTGTTAGCGGGAGAGGCTTACTCGCCGGGAACTGGATAGTCCCGGCGGAAGTTTTGTACTCTGCCAGTTCTTCTTTAAAGGTAGCAATGGCTTCCGGTCCGGGAAACAGGCTGACATGCTTCGTGAATCCACCGAAGTGTACCACTATTCCTTCTTGCTTGTACGTAGGCATTTCCCAACTGATACTTTCCTGCGCATCGGGTGCTGCCTGCAGGATGGCGATGCGCAGTTTCGTCAGGTGCTCTTTCACCACGGGCGACGCTACGGCAATGTATTCGTCTACTGTTTGAGGTTTGGACACATCCATGGCTATTGACAGATTAAGTGCCAGATGACGCCGAACTTATCTTCCACCGTGCCGAACAACGGGCTGTAGAACGTAGGCATCAGTTCCATGTGAACCGTTCCGCCTTCTTTCAGTTTGTCGAATGCCTGTTGTACTTCCTCTTTTGATGCGAGCGGAACGGAAAGTGTTACCAGATTACCGGCGTCAATGCCCAGGGTCGTATCGCCTATCCATACGGGCGTGCCGTTGATGGTCATTTCGGAATGCATCACATAGTGGTCTGTATCGCGGGAGAAGTGTTGTTTCATCTCCTCGGGCATGTCCTTGAACAGCGCTACTCTCTTGTCGCGAACGTCGAAAACTGTTTCGTAAAAGGCAATGGCTTCGCCTGCCTTTCCTTCAAAATTAATAAACGGAACAATCATAATCTGCTTGTTTTAAGTGTTAGTATGTTTTTTCTAAATGCAATAGCGGGTAAGGTTTTCCTGTTCCGTCGCGCTCGGAACGGCCGGCAATAGTGAACCCCATGCGCCGGTAGAAACCGACAGCCTGTTCGTTTTGTTCATTGACATCGACTTTGGATAGGTGTAGCTCTTTGATGGCGTAATGCAGCAAGGTACTTCCGATTCCTTTTCCGCGGACATCGGGGTGAATAAAGAGCATCTCGATGTTATCATCGGATACTCCCAGGAAACCGAGTATTGTGGCGGAAGTATCGCGCACAGCAAACAGCCGCACGGCATCGAGGTATTGTTCTGGTATCAGTCTGCGGAACAGTAGGATGTCTTCTTCTTTCAGGAAGTGATGAGTAGCCCGGACTGATGCTTCCCATACCCGCATTACTTCGGGGTACTCGCTGGGGGCAATGGTGGATATTTCGTTGTGCATGGAGTTCAGTCAGATGTTGAAACTGTTTTGCAAAGATGCTATTATTTTATTCAATTTGAATAATGCAAATTGAATAAAATGAATAATCTCCGGTTCTTTTAAGTATAATATATCTGAATAGGAGAGTTTCGCCTATGAGAGGCCCGATTGCATTTCCCGATAAGCCGTAGGCGACATGCCGGTGTGATGTTTGAAGTAACGTCCCAGGTACGATTGGTCAGGAAAGTTGAATTCATTGGCGATTTCCTGTATGGAGAGCGCTGTGGAGTGAAGTGTTACTTTGAGTTCCAGAATCACGTAATCGTCAATCCACTCTTTGGCTGTGCAGCTGATGGTTTGTTGGATGGTCTTACTCAGGTGACGGGGGGTGACGCATAACTTGTCGGCATAATAATCCACCGAACGATGTTCCTTAGAGGACTGGATGACCAGTGCGATGAACCGGTCCTTCAATCGCCAACGAAGGTGATTGGGTTTCGACTCCCGGTAGAGACGTTCCGACTGGTTGCATATCTCGTAAAACAGCATCCGGCAGGCATGGACAACGAGCTCATGCTGATACAGGTTTCCCTTGTCCATATATTTTAGTTCTAACAACTGTATATACAGTTGCATTTCGTACCACGTTTCGCCTTCGAATAAACTGTAGTTGTGTTCGCGTAGAAATGAAACTTTGTCCGAAGGGAGGGAGTAGAATATCTCATGCCTGAACTGCGACGAGAAAGCGAATGCCGTCAGTTCGAAATCGTCCGTGGGATGGGCGTAGTGAACTATCTGATTGGGGAAAACCAGTATCACACTGCCGGTAGTCAGCCGGTATTTCTGTTGGTTGATATAGATCTCTGCCTCTCCCTGCCGGCAGAACAATAGTTCGCCACCTTCCATGCGGCAGGGGTGGACGGGGAGTTCCGCTTGTGTACGGGTGTATAACAGGTATGCTTTATTCATATAGTTCTGATTTTGGAGGGTAAAGATAGCGTTTGCGAAATTCCGAAACAAGGAAATCCTACATTTTGAACAATCTAAATCAACTTTTGAACGAATTTATCCGAGCAGGATGCGGTACCTTTGCCGCAGTAAATAAGAAGGCGACCGGTCGATAAGAAAGTGACTGGCCGGGAAAAGAAAAAAGGAAATGACAAAGAAAGAAATTGTAGCCCGCTACCTGTTGTTCATGGTGGGTTTGTTTGTGAATGCATTAGGTATTAGTCTGATTATTAAAGCCAATCTGGGTTCCTCGCCCATATCGAGCCTCCCTTATACGTTGAGCCTCCGCTTTCCTGTCACGTTGGGGCAGTTGACACTCCTGCTGAATCTGCTGCTGATATTCGGGCAGATGTGGTTCCTGAAGAAAGACTTCAAGAAGCGACAGTGGTTACAACTGCCTGTCTCGGTGCTTTTCAGTTTTTTTATCGATTGCTACATGGCGATGCTATCCGGCTTTGTACCTGTGGGATATGGCTTGCAGATCCTCTCGCTGGTGGCGGGCTGTGTGGTGCTCGGCCTGGGAATCAGCATGGAGGTGATTGCCAATGTAGTGATGCTTTCCGGTGAGGCGTTTGTACAGGCTATTTCGTTGCGTACAGGCAAGGAGTTCGGGATGGTAAAGATTGGTTTTGATACCACGTTGGCGGTTTCGGCCTGTGTCGCTTCACTGTTGCTGATGAACAGTGTCGAGGGAGTGCGCGAGGGGACAGTGGTTGCTGCGTTGGTGGTGGGGCTGTTTGCCCGGTTTTTCAACCGGCGGTTTGCATTTGTCGATGGGATGCTGGGACGACTTTCGCCGCAGGAGTTGCATGCGTAAGATAGGCCGCTACAGAGTCATCAATTGGATCAATCTCTTTGTTCACACCGTGCGGACGTCGGTCATCATGATTTCCTGGATGCCCAGGCGGGGCGCTCCGGGAGTGGTGAAGTTGGACTGGGCATGTATCATGGCTGTCTTTTCCTCCAGTGTCATCCGGACGAACGGTCTTGGGCGTTGTTTGTGTCTCCACCTGTACGAGCGACAGGCAGAGAAACGCGTAAATGACTACTTTCTTTATGAATTTGTGCTATATATTAATAGGTGTAATCAAACCATTCGAAATCGGCTGCTCCCTGAGGAGTACCCTGTGCACCGGCATACAGCCCGAAATAAATACCTGTAAATCCGCCTGCCGTTTCGCTGCTGAGGAAACGAGTGTCCATCTTACCCAGGAAGTCGAACTTCTTGTTGTCCGTAGAGTAATGGAAAGCATAGTAATCCTTTTCGGCACGAACCTGCAGGTAGACTTTCCCTTTCGGGAGGGTGACTTCTTTCTCCGTATGTCCCAGATTGCCTAACCGATAATAAAGGCTGACGGCTTGTTTTCCATCGGCAAGCTGGCGCACGAGCACATCGTAATGATACGCGTGCGTCATGTAAACCGTCAGTCCGGCTTCCTCGCCGGGGGCGCAGTTACGTAGCTCCACGCTTGTAGTTGCGGTGCAGTTGATGTGTTGCTGTCTGCGGCCGACGAAAGTAGGCGTGCCCCAACCATCTAACCGGATGGCCGACGGTTTCAACCGTAAATAACCGGGGCGTTCGCTGAGTGAGTAATTCTCCCGGACCGGATTGAACAGGTAGTTCCATTCGAACCCGAGTTCCTTTGTTTTGAAAAGTGTTTTGGTGGGTTTCACTGCCGGAAGGGTCTGCGGCAGGGTGGGGCAGTTCATCTCCAGCGACAATGTTCCGTCGCCGTTCACTACCGGCCAGGCGTTCTTCTCCCAGGTCACCGGGGCGAGGAGTGTTTCCCTGCCCAACAGGTGGTGCAGGTACGATTGCGGACGGAAACCGAGGCAAACTACCCACCAGCTACCATCGTGTGCTTGGATGAAGTCGGCATGGCCGATACCCTGGATGGGATTGCCCTGCGCATTCATATTGATATGTGTCAGGATAGGATTGGCCGGATTGCCCTCGTACGGACCGTTGATGTCGAGGCTGCGGGCGATAGTTACCTTGTGCCCATACTCCGTTCCTCCTTCGGCGATGAGCAGGTAGTACCAGCTATCTTTCTTATATATATGCGGACCTTCGGGGTAACGCCCGCCGGTGCCGTTCCATATTTTTTTTGTTTCTGTCAGTTGTTCACCGGTTTTCGGGTTGATTTCGCAGATGGAGATACCACTGCCGGGGATGGACGTCATGTAGCATTTGCCGTTCTCGAAGTAGAGAGACGGGTCGATGCCGCCTTGCTTCAGCCATATCGGTTCCGACCATTCACCGCGCGGATTGTCGGTGTGGACGATAAAGTTGCCTTTGTCCGACACATTGGTAGTGATCATGTAGAATGTGCCTTCGTGGTAACGTATGGTGGGGGCGTAGATGCCTCCCGACGGATACGTGTCTTTCAGACTGAGTTGAGATTCGCGTGTGAGGCAGTTGCCGATTTGTTCCCAATGTATCAGGTCTTTGCTGTGGAAGATGGGTACACCGGGGAAGAAATGGAATGTACTGTTCACCAGGTAATAGTCATCGCCTACACGGCAGATACTCGGGTCGGGATAGAAGCCGGGAATAACCGGGTTTTTGTATCCCTGTTGCGCGAAGCACGGGAGAGCAAGGAAAGCAAATACGAAGACTTGCAGGATAAATCGTTTCATGTATGTTTCTCTTTTGATTGTTAACAAGCTACGTAGCGTGTATATTGTCGTTAGCTACTGTTTTGACTTTGGCAAAGATATGGGATTTGTTCGGAAAAAATGGGTAGTTATGTGTTCGAAAGGGTGTTGTTATGTTATCAGGGAGGACCATTCGTTAACAAAGTTGTGTTTTATTAGGCGATATGATATCAAAACCACATATAATAACAGTCGGCTCACATAAATGCCCGGTTATGGGTCCTTATGAAATCCGGTTTGGGGAGCCTGAATGTTTTAAACCAACGGACCGAAGGTTTAGAACCAACACCCCGAAGGTTTAAAACCAACGTCTCGAAGGTTTAAAACATTCGGGATGAACCTTTTGAGGTTTACTCTACCTTACACCTTGGAATCATCGCTTTTTCTTGCTTTCATTTTTATAGTAATATCTTCTTTCCTTTATTTTATTAATATGTTAATGTGGTATTGGTTTGTACCTTTGTTGGGTTGATTTATTATTTTTCTTTGTTTTATGTAGGTTTTTCTAGTTGTTTTAGTGTTAAATTGATATTTTTCTCTTCCCGGAAACACCTCTTGAATAAACTTGCCAACCAGTTAAAAACTTATCTTGAAATAACTATTGCAATATCCGTTTTACTTTCTATCTTTGAATCAAAATTTATAAAAAAGGGATATTAATTCCAAGCAGAAATCAATCATTTTAGATAAATAATTAACTTTATAATACTGTATGGAAGCAAAAACTATCATTACGGGAGTAATTGGTGCCGATGTGCACGCAGTTGGTAACAAGATACTCGCGTTCGCTCTGCAAGATGCGGGCTTCAACGTTGTCAATCTTGGTGTCATGGTATCGCAGGAAGAGTTCATTGACGCCGCTCTGGAAACCAATGCGGATGCTATCGTGGTGTCCTCCCTTTATGGTCATGGAGAGATTGACTGCAATGGTTTGCGCCAGAAATGTGATGAAGCCGGATTGAAGAATATCCCGCTTCTCGTAGGTGGCAACCTTGTGGTAGGCAAGCAGGATTTCACTGAAGTAGAAAAACGTTTTATGGCGATGGGATTTACCAAAGCTTATCCTCCCGGAACCACCATTGAAACAACCATCGAAGATTTGAATGCTTTTTTGGGATAAAAAGAAACGATATCTGGGTTAAAAGCAAACGGACATGAAGTTTCTCACAGCCGACTTCGGCAGTACATATACCAAATTAACAGCTATCGATACCCGTGAACCGCACATCGTGGGCACGGCAAGTGCGTTTACTACCATCGAGACCGATATCATGCAAGGGTTCCGTGCCGCATTGGCCAATCTTGAATCGAACATCGGTCCGTTTGGGTACGATCGCCTGCTGTGTTGCAGCAGCGCCGGAGGGGGATTGAAGATGGTTGCCCTCGGTTTGGTTCCCGAACTGACGGCTAAGGCAGCTAAGTTGGCAGCGTCGAGTGCCGGGGCGAAAGTCATTAAGACCTACGCTTTCGAGATATCGCCCGAGGAACAAGCAGAGATTCATGCCATCAACCCCGACCTGGTGTTGCTGTGTGGCGGTACCGACGGCGGAAACAAGGAGGTAATCCTTGCCAATGCCCGCAAGTTGTGCGAGATTCAACGCGATTTTTCCGTTATCATTGCCGGAAACAAGAGTGCGGCGGCCGAGTTGGACGCCATCTTTCAGCCCTCGGGCAAGGACTACGTCATCACCCGTAACGTGATGCCGGTATTCAACAAACTGGATATCGAACCCGCCAAACAGTGCATCCGCGAACTGTTTATCCGTAAGATTATCGATGCCAAAGGACTCTCCGGAGTGCAGCAAATGGCTTCCATCGAAATCATTCCCACTCCGTTGGCGGTTATGACTGCCTGCGAACTACTGAGTAAAGGAACTTCCGCCACTCCCGGTATCGGCGATCTGCTTGCTGTTGACCTCGGAGGCGCTACCACCGACATCTACTCCATGACCGACGGCCAGCCCTCTGTAGATAACGTTATCGTGAAAGGACTGCCCGAACCGTACAGCAAACGCACGGTGGAAGGCGACCTCGGCATGCGCTACAGCCTGACATCGCTACTCGAAGAGGCCGGAGTGGAAACCCTTGCACAGGAAATAGGCGCTCGTTCGCAGGAAATAGGCGCTCGTTCGCAGGAAACAGGGGATCGTTTGCAGGAAACGGAAATCGACGAACAAACCATCCGCGAGTGGGTACAACGTTGCCAGACCAACCCCGATATCATTGCCAATCCCGATAGTCCGGAACTTCAAATCGAAGAAGCTTTGGCGCGGAAAGCCGTTGAAATAGCTGTGGAACGGCATTGCGGCATTCTCGAAAGTGCTTATACCCCGATGGGTGAACTCTTCTCCATCACCGGAAAAGACCTGACGGAGGTACCTTCTATTATAGGTATAGGCGGCGCCATCATCAACAGCATCCATCCCGCAAATATTCTGCAAGGAGCACTGTACGATCTGCGTAAAGCTTTCTACATGAAGCCGAAGCATCCCCGGTACATGCTCGATGCCCGCTACATCTTTGCTTCGATGGGACTGCTCAGTACAGTCGATTCCGAATCGGCATTACGGATATTAAATGAAGAATTAAGAATTATAAATTAAGAAAGAATAAATACCATGGAAATTAAAAATCAAAAGCTATCGAACGACGAATTCTTCGCCGAACGTAAAGAGGTTCTCCAACAATGGCCCACAGGTAAAGATGTCGATTTCGACGAAGCGGTGGCTTATCAGAAAGCAATCCCGGCATCTAAACGCTTCGGCGCGAAGCTGGAACAAGCCAAGAAAGACGGTATCACCCTCATTCAACCGAGAGCCGGTGTGGCGTTGTACGATGAGCACATCAAACTTCTCCAATACCTGGAAGACGAAGGCGAAGCGGATTTGCTGCCGACCACTATCGACAGCTACACTCGTCTGAATCGTTATAAAGAAGCCGAAGTCGGTATCGAAAAGAGCAAGGAAGGCGGACGCTCCATGCTGAACGGATTCCCTGCCGTAAACTACGGTGTAAACATCTGCCGCGTGGTGACTTCTTCGTTGAAGAATCCGGTACAGGTACGTCACGGAACCCCGGATGCCCGTTTGCTGACTGAGATCTCTATCGCCGGAGGATTTACTTCCTACGAAGGTGGAGGTATCTCTTACAACATCCCTTATTCAAAGAACCACTCCATCGAACGCACCATCTCCACCTGGCAATATGCCGACCGTCTGATTGGTATGTACGAAGAAGCCGGTGTATCTATCAACCGCGAACCGTTTGGCCCGTTGACCGGAACGTTGGTTCCTCCCTGTATCTCCAACACGGTAGCGGTGATCGAAGCCATCCTTGCCGCTACGCAAGGGGTAAAGGACGTAACCGTTGGCTACGGACAATGCGGTAACATGATTCAGGATGTGGCTGCCATCCGTGCATTGGAAATGATGACCCGCAAGTACCTCGACCGTTTCGGCTTCACCGACGTACGTATCAGTACCGTGTTCCACCAATGGATGGGCGGTTTCCCGCAAGACGAATCGAAAGCTTTCGGCGTTATCTCCTGGGGGGCCGCTGCTGCCGTACTGGCCAAAGCTACCAAGGTAATCGTCAAGACTCCGCACGAAGCGATGGGTATTCCTACCAAGGAGGCCAATGCTGCCGGGCTGAAAGCTACCAAGCAATTGGTTTCCATGTTGCAGGTACAGAGCTTTGTCGAAATCCCAGCTGTAATTGCTGAAAGCGAAATCATCATGGCCGAAATGACTTGCATATTAAATAAGGTAGAGGAACTCGGTAAGGGCGACTATGCCGTGGGTACCGTGGCTGCCTTTGAAGCTGGCGTTATCGACATTCCGTTTGCCCCGAGCAAGTACAATGCCGGTAAGCTGATGCCTGCCCGCGATAATATGGGTGCCGTTCGTTTGCTGTTCTGCGGCAATGTGCCGTTGAGTGACGACCTGGTAGCCTTCCACAAACAGAAATTAGAAGAAAGAGCCGCTTACGAAAAACGTCCGGTCAGCTTCCAGATGGTAGTCGACGACGTATATGCCATCGGAAAAGGGTTCCTCGTAGGCCGCCCAACCGGAATCAAATAAATCCATTCAGATAAAGATATGAAGATAATTGACGTTATTTGCGCACAAGGAAAAACAGGTTTTTTCTTTGACGATCAGAAGGCTATCAAAGCCGGTGCCGGACATGACGGCGCATTCTACGAAGGACAACCAATGACCGAAGGCTTCACCGCCGTACGCCAGTCGGGCGAATCGATCTCGGTGTTGTTCGTACTCGAAAACGGAGCCATCGCCCACGGAGACTGTGCTGCCGTACAATACTCCGGAGCAGGCGGTCGCGATCCGTTGTTCCTGGCGAAGGATTTTATTCCGGTGATCGAACAGGAAATCGCACCTTTGTATAAAGGGAAAGACATCACCACCTTCCGTGCCATGGCCGATGTGGTGGACAAGGCTGTCAGCCCCACTACCGGAAAGATTTACCACACTGCCATCCGTTACGGGGTAACACAAGCTTGCCTGGATGCCGTTGCCAAAAGCAAATGCAAACTTATGGCGCAGGTCGTAGCCAACGAATACGGAACCGCTATCTCCGACACCATCATCCCCATCTTCTCGCAATCGGGTGACGACCGTTACATGAATGCCGACAAGATGATCATGAAAGGTGCTAATGTACTTCCGCACGCTCTCTTCAACCATGTAGAGGAAAAAGTAGGCTGGAAAGGCGAGAAGATCCGTGATTACATCGAATGGCTCCGCAACCGTATCATCAAGTTCAAACCCTACGAAGCATACAACCCCATCATCCACATCGACGTGTATGGCACACTCGGCATCGTATTCAACAACGATTTCGAGAAGATCGCTACCTACATCGGTGAGCTCGAAGAAGTAGCTAAGCCGTTCCATCTGAGAGTAGAAGGTCCGGTGGATATGGGCGAGAAAATGGCACAGTTCGACGGACTGCGTATCATTCGCGAATGCATGGAACGCAACGGGTCAAAAGCCGAAATCGTGGCCGACGAATGGTGTAACACCTTCGAAGATATCCGTGATTTCTGCACCCACAAAGCCGGACACATGGCACAGATCAAAACGCCTGACCTGGGCGGTATCAACAACTCCATCGAGGCGGTGATTTATTGCAAAGAGCACGGTATGGGTGCTTATCTCGGTGGTACGTGCAACGAAACCAACCGTTCGGCCGAAGTCTGCGCACACATTGCTATGGCCACTTCTCCGGTTCAGTACCTTGCCAAACCCGGTATGGGCGTGGACGAAGGTTATATGATCATCTTCAACGAAATGCAACGCATTCTCGCACTTAAAAACATAATCAAGTAACAAGATGGAAGAACTCAGAATACTCTCCCCGACAGCCATTCTCGGATATGGATTCCCGATGGAATCGTTCGTAGAAGGCATGAAACGCAAACCGCACGTTATTGCAGTCGATGCCGGTTCTACCGACCCGGGTCCCTATTACCTCGGTGCCGGAAAGTCGTTCACGGACTTCAATTCCGTGAAGCGCGATCTCGAAATCATGATCCCCGCTGCTATCGAAGCCGGCATTCCGGTAATTATCGGTTCGGCAGGTGGTTGCGGCGGTCGCCCTCACGTAGAGTTCAACCTGGAGATCATTAAAGAGATTGCCCGTGAGAAGAAACTTACGTTCAAGCTCGCCGTGATCCAGTCCGAACTCGACAAGGAACTGATCAAGAGCAAGCTGGTGAAAGGCGAAGTCGTTCCCCTTCATCCTGCCAAATCCATCACCGAAGCCGATGTGGACGAATCCGTCCGTATCGTTGCCCAGATGGGAGAGGAACCGTTTATCCAGGCATTGAACGAAGGGGCTAATGTGATTCTTGCCGGACGCTCGTATGACCCGTCGGTATTTGCCGCACTGGCTATCCGTGACGGATTCGACAAAGGACTCGCCATTCACTTGGGCAAGATCCTCGAGTGTGCTTCCATTGCCGCCCTGCCCGGGAGCGGAAGCGACTGTATGTTCGGTTATCTGCAAAAAGATTGCTTTATCCTCGAACCGCTGTCGCCGTTGCGTAAATGTACTACCCTCTCGGTAGCTGCTCATACACTGTACGAGAAGACCAATCCGTACATCCTTCCCGGACCCGGTGGAGCCATCAACCTGCATCAGTCGCAGTTCGAGCAAATCACGGACAACATGGTAAAGGTAACCGGTAGCCGCTTCGTACCCACGGAAGAATACTTCGTGAAACTCGAAGGTGTGAAGAAAGTAGGATGCCGCACCATTTCCGTAGCTGCCGTAAAAGACCCGGTGATGATCGAAAAGATAGACAGTGTGGTACAGAGCGTGAAAGATCGTGTGAAGAACAACTTCGAAAGCTACGGCATTACCGACTTCTTCCTCGATTTCAAGATCTACGGAAAGAACGGCACCATGGGTCTCTTCCCCGGAAGCGAAACCCGCGTGGCGCACGAACTCTGCATCGTGATTGAAGCGGTGGCTCCTACACAGAACCAGGCCGATACCATCTGCGGATTTGCCCGCAGCACCATGCTGCACTTTGGTTATGAAGGACGCATCTCGACTGCCGGAAACCTGGCATTCCCCTTCTCACCGTCGGACTGCAAAGTGGGCGATGTGTACGAGTTCAACGTATACCATCTCATGAAGGTGGACGACCCGATGGGATTCTTCCCCATCGATTATATTGATTTTGCTAACGGTAATTAAGGAGGATTTTTTCATGGAATACAACTTAAGAGACATTGCCTCGGTGATCCGAAGCAAGAATTCCGGTCCGTACGAGCTGACGTTCGACGTGATCTTCAAGGATTTCGACATATATAATAAGGTGAAAGCTGCCAAGGCTATCAACGAACCGGCATTTGCTGCGTTGTACAACATCCCCGAGTCGGACATCATCAACCTGGTGTACTTCGATCCGGCCAAGGCGGTGAAGATCACCATCGTTCGCCCCATTCCCTCGGGAGCATTGGGCGAAACGGATGTATACGGCGCTCAGCAACACTCGCCGCTGATGGGTTATACCTTCAACATGTAATATTAGTATAGAATATGCGCAACCTGATTCAGGAATATTCCGTATTCTCGCAATACTTTGCACCCCGGGGCAAGGAGCGTCTGCTCTTCCTCGGGGAGCAGATTGCGCACCGCCACCTGACGTTCGGCGATAGGCTGATCGGCATTGTGGGCGATGCCGGTTCGGGCAAATCGTCGCTCATCAAAGGGATGTTTCCGGGACTGGAACTCTCCAACGACGACGATGCCATCAACCCGCGCAAGATCATGCAGGTACGGGAACTGTTCGACAACGTGCAGGAATCAACCACGTACCACATCGACATGCGTTTCCAGATGGCTTTCACGCAGATGCACGAGATTGTCGATTTTGTCCATTCCGCCCTGGAACGCAATCGCCGGGTCATCGTGGAGCATTTCAATCTGCTCTATCCTGCCTTGGGACTGAATGCCGACATCATTGTGGGCATCGGCGAGGAGATCATCGTGACCCGCCCCAGTGTATTCGGTCCGATACCGCAGAGCATCTACGAGATTGTACACGAATCGTTGGTGTACCGTAAGATGGCACATACCATCGAGGATATCACCATTTATGTGCTGAACCGGGATTTCGGCATCGGTCAGGACCGGTTCTATAGTGCCGATATGCGCAACGGTTTCGTGTTAAAGTTCCCGCAACTGCCCGAGCTCGACTTCGATCTCCTGTCGCAAAAGGTGGACGAAATGCTGGATATGAACCTCGATATCGGTTACTACGACGAAGATCACATCAAGATTGGCGATATCATTACCGAGTGCAACGGCCCGCGTTTCCATATCCGCAACACATCCGAAGTGGAGCACTTCTCGTTTGTAAAACGCTTCGTGAAGGATAAGGCCAAGAACGAGTACTGCCTTATTGGTATGCTGAGCGAAAATACGGACGTGGACATCTCCAACTTGAATACATTACATTTCTTGAAACGATTGAGATAACTGTATTTACAATTAGACGATTAACGATTGAATAATGAGAGAAATACGTATAGACCAGATAACAGAACTGGTTGAAAGACTCTGTATCGACGCCAACTGCCGGCTGGCGGATGATATTTATACCTGCCTGGGCGAGTGCCGCCAAAAAGAAGTATCGCCTTTGGGGCAGAAGATACTGGGTACGCTCATTGATAACGCCCGTATGGCGCGTGAAGGATGCGATCCTATTTGCCAGGACACCGGGCTGACGGTGGTGTTTGTAACCATCGGTCAGGATGCGCATGTAGCAGGCGGTTCGCTCGAAGATGCCATTAATGAAGGAGTACGCAGAGGATACGAAAAGGGCTACCTCCGCAAGTCGGTTGTCCGCGATCCGCTCGACCGGGTGAATACCAAAGACAATACCCCCGCTGTGATTCATTATGACATTGTGCCGGGCGATGCGTTCCACCTGACTGTTGCTCCGAAAGGATTCGGTAGTGAGAACATGAGCCAGTTGAAGATGCTCAAACCCAGTCAGGGACTGAAAGGTGTGAAAGATTTCGTGATACAGACCGTGTCCGAAGCGGGAGCCAATCCCTGTCCGCCCATCATCGTGGGCGTAGGCATCGGCGGTACCATGGAAAAGAGCGCGCTGCTTAGCAAGAAAGCCTTGCTGGTACCCGTGGGGCAAGCCAATCCCAGTCCTGCTTTGGCAGAGCTGGAAGCAGAGTTGCTTCAATCCATCAACGACCTGGGCATCGGTCCGGCCGGTTTCGGAGGAAGCATCACCGCCATGGCTGTACATGTGCTGACGTACCCTACCCACATTGCCGGACTGCCGGTATCGGTGAACATCGGTTGCCATGTTACCCGTCATGCCGAAGGATGCTTGTAGACTTTTCTACGCAAACAAGTCGCTCAACAGAACTCTAAAACGAAGAAGATGCAAGAAAATATACAACTTACCACGCCTTTCACCGACGAAACCATCCGGCAATTGAATGCCGGTGATATGGTTTACATTTCGGGTGTTGTGTACACTGCCCGTGATGCCGCCCACAAACGGATGTGCGAACTGCTCGACCAGAGCCAGCCCATGCCGTTCGACTTTACCGGTGCTACTATTTACTACGCCGGTCCGTGTCCGCCCAAACCGGGCAAACCCATCGGCTCTGTCGGCCCTACTACCAGCGGACGCATGGATCTGTATGCTCCCCGCTTGATGCAGGAAGGCTTGAAAGTGATGATTGGCAAAGGATTACGCAGTCCGGAAGTGGTAACGTCCATTGTAAATTGTACCGGTGTGTACTTTGCCGCCATCGGTGGTGCTGCTGCCTTGATGGGGCAAAGCGTACAAAGCGCCGAAGTCATCGCTTACGATGATCTGGGCACCGAAGCCGTTCGCCGGCTGGTGGTGAAAGACCTGCCGGTGATTGTTGCCATCGACTGCCGGGGACGGAATATCTACGAAGAAGGACGGAAGCAGTTTGCACGCTTGCAGGATTGATTGCAAACTGATTTGTAATATAGGAGAGAGGAATTCCCTGGAAGGAGTTTCTCTCTTCTGCAATTATGGAGACCCTTCTCCATCTCCAACATGCCTGTACCGGCTTGTTTATCGGCTTTTTGGGTGAACTTTCCCTTCTTTACCTAGGTTCACCTCCTTCACCTGTCTCGTCCTGATAATAAAAATAAGGTAAATACCAAGAAATAAAACGATTCATTTGAAACCTTTCGTCAAAGGTTTCAAATTAGTTGCCTTCTTCTGTATTGGGCAATAAACATTCACAAGTGAAGCAACGGTCAATGAAGTCAAAGTCGAATACACAGCTTGCACAGCAGACAACCTTTTTGGTATAAGTCAGGTCTTGCTTACCTGGATAAAACTGCATTCCATTGATTTGGAATCCTTATCTTTGGATTCTGAAACGATTGCAAAGTTCGATATGAGACATGCAAAAAAGAGTAAAGAAGACCTTCTGAAAGAAGAAAATCTTCGCTTGAAAAAAGCGTTGGAAATGGAAAAACTCCGTTCCCGTGCTTTTGAGAAGTTAATTGATCTTGCTGAGAAAGAAGAAGGTATTTCTATCTTAAAAAAAGGTGGTGCCAAGCAGTAACAGGTCTCCGCATTGAGTACCCCAAAGTTAGCTTGGGTACTCTTTGCGGCCTGTTTGGCAAGACTCGTCAGGCCTACTATAAGAATAAGAAGAACTTAATTACCCGGTCTCAGATTCGCTCAGTCTTGTTGGAATCCATTTCCTACTTTCGCACCTTGGATCCTCGCATGGGGGCTCTGAAGCTATTTGTGGAAATCTCGGGTATCTATGGAGGTGAGCTAGTTGGTGGAAGGGATGCTTTTCTGAACTTCATGCGAACAGAAAAGCTTATGCTCCCTGCCAACAAACCACGTCACACCACTGATTCCAATCATCTGTATCTGAAATACCCCAATTCCATTGAAGGGATAACTCCTTCTTATCCGAATCATATTTGGGTAAGTGATATTACCTATATCTGGATTGTTGGGAGTGTATGTTATTTGCATTTGATTACCGACAGCTACTCTCATGCCGTGTTGGGTTGGGTGTTAGCTTCCGGACTGCATGCCGAGTATACGGCGCAGGCGCTTCTACAGGCTATCGACAAGGGCGGAGGAGGGAACCTGTGCGGAACCATTCACTACTCGGATCGAGGGTCACAGTATGCCTGTGACCTGTATACGGATTTACTCAAGGAACATCACATACGGATCAGTATGACAGAAGATTACGACCCGACTGCCAACGCGGTCGCGGAAAGAATCAATGGTATACTCAAAACGGAGTGGATATACGGCATGGAACTTTTTGAATCAGAAGAACATGCCAGAACAGAAATCAGTAAGATGATACACTTCTACAATTATATGCGACCACACATGAGTGTTGGAATGAAAAAACCAATGGATGTATATGACGGAGAAATGCCTGGGGAAAATCTGTGGAAGAAGAAAAGTGTAGATGTAAAAAAATAAACTATATTTGTAGAACCCAAAAACAAAGATGACTCAGATTTGTCCATTGTTTTCGTAGTGTAAACCTTTTTAGTTGAATAGATGGGAGAATGACAACTGAGTTAGGAGAAGAGTATTTATTGTGACAACTTATTTAGTAACCAGCGCTAAATAGTGACAACCAAAATCAGTATAAGTCAACAAGTATGGTAATTGGGGTGTTCCACATCTGTGGAATAGCCGTTTCACAGTTATGGAATAGCTATTCCACCTATATGGAACGGCCATTCCACAGATGTGGAACACCAATTTGCTACCGTGTATATGAGGGGCTGAGTGTTCGAAAACAAGACTTCTCCTATTGATATACAGATAATTCCATCCTGCAAAGCAAACTCTTGCAAGGTGGAATTCTACTTTAACCAACTGCCTGTTCTGTTTTCTCCTCTTTTCCGTTGAGCGAATAACATTTTTGTTTACTTTTGCAGCAACTAATCTCATCATAAACAAAGGAAGAGTCAACATCAAACAATGGAAGAGCAAAACAACCACGTGCAACCGGCCGAGCCGACTCCTGCAAGCAGTGTCAATACGCCGCAGCAACCTCCCAAGAAGAGCAAGAAAACAGCCAAACGAACCATTCTGGTGCTGGTATTGGCACTCGTCGCTTACTTCGGTTATTCCATAGCCGATATCTTTATCTCACCCGATAAGAACATCCAGCAGATATACCTCATTCCGGCCGATGCGGCGTTCATCATCGAATCGTCCGACCCGATCAACGACTGGGCGAAGTTCAGCGGAAGCGACACGTGGAAGTGCCTGAAGCAGGCGAAAGCTTTTGCCGAGGTGACACAGAATATCAACGTGCTCGACTCCATTGTACATGATAACAAAACCCTGCTTTCGCTTATCGGCAAACGCGATGTGCTGGTTTCCCTCCATAAGGTACGGGCATTGAAATGGGATTTCCTCATGGTCATCGACCTGCAAAAGGCTTCCAAAATGCAAACGCTGAAGGATCAGATGGAAAATGTATTCTCGGCAGGAGGCTTCCGGGTGACCAACCGCGAACACAACGGCATCAACATCATCGAGGTACGCGACCCGAAAACGCGCGAGATCTTCTATCTGGCCTTTATTGACAATCATTTTGCCGTGTCGTATACCTCCCGGTTGGTCGAAGCTGCCATCGACGGACGTAAACAGCCAAAGATCGGGTTGGAGAATAACTTCATCGAAGCCGATAAGTTGGTGGCGGGCAAGGGATTGCTGCGTATGTACATCAACTACGCCAACCTGCCCGACTTTATGTCCGTCTTCCTCGGCGGACGGAACGAATACATCGATATGTTCAGCAACTCGATGGACTTTGCCGGACTCTTCTTCAACACTGACAAGGAGAAGATGGAGATCAAAGGATATACGTTCGCCAAGGAAACCATCACCGACCCGTACATGACCGCCCTGCTCAACTCAGGCAAAAGCAAGATGCGGGCACACGAGATACTCTCCGGTCGCACGGCCCTCTATACCAACATCGGTTTTGATAATCCGGCCGACTTTGTGAAACAACTTGAAAAAGCATTGGCCGAGAAAGACCCTGCCAGCTTCGAAAGTTTTAAAAGTACCCGGAAGAAACTGGAAAGCTACTTCGGTATCTCACTCGATGAACACTTCCTCAGCTGGATGTCGGGCGAGTTTGCCATGACGCAGTCCGAACCGGGATTGTTGGGACAGGAACCCGAAGTCATTTTGGCTATCCGTGCCAAGAGTATCAAGGATGCTCACAAGAAGATGGACTTCATTGAGAAGCGCATCAAGAACCGCACCCCGGTGAAGATCAAGACGGCCAACTACAAGGATTTCGAAATCAAGTACGTAGAGATGAAAGGCTTCTTCCGCCTCTTCTTCGGTTCGCTGTTCGATAAGTTCGAGAAACCCTACTATACGTATGTCGACGATTATGTGGTGTTCAGCAACAAGCCCTCTTCGTTGCTTTCGTTTATTGAAGACTATACCCAGGAGAATGTGTTGAAGAACAACGACGGCTTCAAGAAAGCTTTCTCGTACTATAACTCTTCGTCTACCGTGTTCATGTTTACCGATATGCGTAAGTTCTGTCCGCAGCTACGTACCATGCTCAATGCCTCTACCTGGGCAGAGATGGAGTCGAACAAGGACGTTCTTTACTCATTCCCCTATTGGAGCATGCAGATTATCGGAAGCAACCAACAGTCTTCCCTGCATTACATCATGGACTACCAACCGTACATTCCCGAAGTGATTCCCGTTGAGGCTGTCGACACCGATGAAGCGGTGGAAGTTGACGGCGAAGGCGAAGAGACGGTGAGCAAGCAGGACGAAATGGACGAGTTGAAACGTTTCTATATCGAGAAGTTCGAGGGCAATGTATTGCGCGACTTCTATCCCGAAGGAGCTTTGAAGAGCGAAACCGAGATAAAAGATGGAAAACGTCATGGCCGGTACCGTGAGTATTACGAGAGCGGTAAGCTGAAAGTACGTGGCAAGTATTCGAAGAACCAACAAAAAGGGACCTGGAAATATTATACCGAGGATGGAGAAGTGGATCACAAGGAGAAATTCTGACTTTTCCGGGAGTTTTATTTATCTTTGCGGTGAAAACAACAAATTCATAAGTTATGAGCAGTATCAAATTAGGTAGATTCAATACATTGGAGGTCATAAAGACAGTCGATTTCGGATTGTATCTCGATGGAGGAGACGATGGCGAAATCCTGTTGCCTACACGCTATGTGCCCGAAGGGTGCCAGGAGGGCGATCAACTAAGGGTATTCCTGTATCTCGATATGGACGAACGGCTGATTGCCACCACACTGACGCCGTTGGTGCAGGTAGGTGAGTTTGCCTGTCTCGAGGTATCGTGGGTCAATCAGTTTGGTGCTTTCCTCAACTGGGGGCTGATGAAAGATTTGTTCGTTCCTTTCGGCGAACAGAAGATGAAGATGTTGGTAGGCAGGAAGTATATCGTCCATGCGCACCTGGACGAGGATAGTTACCGCATCGTGGCTTCGGCCAAGGTAGACCGGTATTTATCCAAAGAAATGCCCGGCTACAAAGCAGGAGAAGAAGTGGATATACTGATCTGGCAGAAGACCGATCTGGGCTTCAAGGCCATCATCGACAATAAATACAGCGGACTGTTGTACGACGGTGAGATTTTCCAGAACCTTCACACAGGTATGACGCTGAAAGCATACGTCAAGCAGGTGCGCGAGGATGGGAAAATCGACCTGGAACTACAGAAAGCAGGGTTTGAGAAAATTGACGACTTCTCTAAAACCTTGTTGCAATACATTAAGGACAATGGTGGACGCATCTCGCTGAACGACAAGAGCCCGGCCGAAGAGATATACGATGTGTTTGGGGTGAGCAAGAAAACCTTCAAGAAAGCAGTGGGCGATTTATACAGAGGTCGCTTTGTGCTGCTATACGAAGACGGCATCGCATTGGCTCGTTCCTAATACGAATAGGGAAATCCCTACGAACGATTAGAGAGAATCACTAGGGTAGGGAGTTTCCTTACCCTATTTTTGTGCTATACAAAATAACAAGATTGTCAACCAGTAAAGACATACCATTATGAAAAGGATACTTATCACTCTCTTTGCCATCGGGATGACTGCCATGAGCAGCATGAGTATGGCCGCTATGAGTAACAGCCAGATTCGTCGGGAAACTCGTTTCCTTACCGATAAAATGGCTTACGAGCTTAATCTGAATACAGCCCAATATAACGATGTGTATGAGATTAATTACGATTATATCTATAATATCCGTTACCTGATGGACGACGTGGTACGTGGATATGAATGGGCGTTGAACGATTACTATACATTCCTCGATGTACGTAATGACGATTTGCGTTGGGTATTGAGCGATATGCAGTATCGCCGTATGTTGGGTCTCGATTACTTTATCCGTCCGATTTACATGAACGGTCCCCGTTGGAACTTCCGGGTGTACATCAATTACCCCAATGTCAATATGTTCTTCTTCGGTAAGCCCTATCATTATCGTAGCTATAGCGGTATACACTACCGTACACATTACAACAATGTAAGCTTCTACTGCGGACGTTACAATCACAACCATTACGGACATGTATACAGTGTAAGAGACAACCGGGTATTCTATAACAACCGTCGTTCGGATTTCGGTTCGGTGGCTTTCCGCTCGAATACTTCGGCTCGCCCGGCGAATGTGGCAAAGAACCGTCCGGCACCGCCTGCATTCAATGCTAACAGCCGTGGCAATTCGGACACGAACCGCAGAGGAACCGATACGAATCGCAGTGCGGGCAATAATAACAACAACAACCGTGCTACAGATAATGGTACTCGCAATAGCAGCGGACGTACATATGACTTCGGTGGTCGAAGTGCCGGTAGCGGAACAAACAGCAGCACCGAGAGTCGCAGTGGAAACAGCCGTAGCGAGAGCACTCGTAACGAAAGTAACCGCAGCAGCGATGCCCGTAGAGAAAGTGCTACTCCTTCAACCAGTCGTACTACCACTGTAACACCGAGTCGCTCTAGCGAATCACGTAGCAGTTCAGACAATAGAAGCACCTCAACTCGCGAATCGCGTCCAAGTTCTTCCAGCGAATCACGGAGCAGCCGGAATAGCGAAAGCCGGACTAGCAGTAGTAGTTCCAGCAGTAAACCCAGCAATAGCTCAAGTACCAGCCGGTCGACTACTAACAATTCAAGCAGTAGCAAGCCCAGCAGCAGTTCAAGCAGTAGCAGAGCGACTAATAACTCAAGTGGAAGCAGTCGCAGCGAATCGCGCAGTAGCGGCAGTTCGGTTTCAAGATCGAGCGGTTCTTCCGACAAGAGCAGTTCCTCTTCTTCCAGCAGAAGCAGCAATAGTTCCTCCCGCTCTTCCGAAAGAAGCAGCAGCTCCAGAAGATAAATAGCTGTATAAAAACCAAAGAGAGGCTGTCTCATACGAGGCAGTCTCTCTTTGGTTATATATAGTTCATATCAATCTTGCATATAGTCATCGTAATACTGGCTGCGATGACCGGCGATGGTATAAATGGTACCTTCATCATCTTCGAATTCTACATCCATGCGGATGCTGTCTTTTCCTATGACCGCTCCATTGGTGATTTTGATCCAGATATCATCGTAGCCGGCAACGGCATTCATGCTACCTTTCGTCTGGAAAGTCTTGCTGTTCATATCGACAGCTGCTTTTACTTTGAATTCCCAGAAGTTGCCACCGTAATCGTCGATCCAGATGGAGTCTTGCCCGAAAGAGGGATTATAACTCTTGATATCGAACGGGCCGTAGACCAACTCGCCGTCTACGTATGCATTGCACTTCCACTGTCCGGCAACCGGGTATGCCCAGTTGTAAGACTTTTCATATTCTTGTTCGCAGGAGGTGATTGCGAGTACTCCTAATAATGCGAATACAAATCCAACTATCTTTTTCATATTGCTTTTCATTGTTTTGTTAGTGTTACATCGAATAAGTAATCGTCCGAGTCGCTCATCTTAGCTACATAATGGATCGTACCTGTGCTGGTGTTAATCGTCGGAGTTGCACTTCCCGGTACGAGTTGTCCTACACTTCCCCAAGCTGATTTACCGGTACTTACGACAGACAGAACGTTGCTGCTGTCAAATTGCACTACGGCAGGGAAAGCATATGTGACGCCATAGCCAGAACCGTACCAGTACCATCCGCCCAGCAAGTCAGGGATGTTGAAGGTGTTGGCGCTCAACGGAATGAGTTCGAATGTGTAAGGACCACGCTTAGTGGCTCCGTTACGTACGATGTTGGCGGTCCAGTTACCCATGATATCATCGTTGGGATAATACACAATCACTTCACGTACAGCTGAGGCTGAATAACCATCACTGTTCACGGCACTGTAAACGATACTGTAAATGCCCCCTTTGTCGGGGTTTACATTCGATTTTGTGGTGACATCCACTTCGGTGTCGCCTTCGTATGCCTTACACCCGGGATCAGTAAACGGAGTGCCCAGTATGTGGTATGTCCGCTGATCGCCACTCATATCAAACGTGCAATACGTTGTTATCTTGGAGGCTCCTTCCGAATCCTTTTCACAGGAAGCGAGGAAGAGAGTGCTCATTGCGCATAATATGTAATATATCTTTTTCATAACTCAATCGCTTTATAGTTTATTTACCCCACCAAACTTTCACAGTCAAAGCTACCTTGTCGGGTGTGTTTGGATTTGATTTTTGTTCACTGTCCGGGAAGAAAAGGCGTTTGGGTTTTTCTTCACCTGGCAGAACGGATGATGCTGACCGTACGAAGAAATCGGGATAACCTGTACGATTATAATCAAAGAACGATTCCAAAGAGCGTTTGTTGATCGCAGCCACCCATTTTTGTTCCATGATGGACTGGATGCCGTTGTACGGATAGGTGAATCCATTGACTCCCCAGCTTGCCAACGAGGCGGCGACCCCTGCTTCGTATGCGACTTCTGCTTTAGCATCAGTACCGTAGCGAGCTTCAGCTTCGGCTTCTAAGAAAAGTACTTCTTCTTTGGAGAAGAAATATACCGGATAGGTGGCACTGATGTTGGGCTGTGCGAAGTTTCTGTAACTACCTGCTGTGGTTTTGTATGCTCCCTGGTCAATTCCGTTCAATAAAGAGCCTGTAACAGAGGGGTTATAGATCTTAGCCAATCGCGGATCGCCAAGTTCCTTCAGGAAGTTTACCGTTGTGTTGCTGGCTATCACATTACCGGTCAATTTGTAGTAATGGAGTGCATAGAACGGGTTATATCCGTTTACTTCGTTCTTGAATGCTTTGAAAGCGGCATCTTCTTTGAGAAGATCGTTTTCGGCAAGCAACGCTTTGATCTCACTGGAGTATTTCTGTGCGTCTACATTAACGAAGCGCAGGTACATCTTCAGTTTCAATGTCTTGGCAAAGGAAATCCATTTGCTGAAATCACCGCCGAAGATCAAGTCCTGTGAGCCCGGGTTGGTTACCGTCTTGACAGTGAGGTCTTTGCTCAGCGCATCGTCAATGCGTTTCAACAGGTCTACGTATACATCTTCTCCTTTGTCGTACTTGGGCTGCAAGTTGGCTTCGCCCTGCAAGGCTTCGAAGTAAGGGATCTGGTCATACAAGTCGGCCAACATCTGGTAGGTGTAAGCCTGTACCACGGTTCCGATCAGGTAGTAACCCCAGTCTCCTGAAGCTTCGCTCTGGTCGATAAGCTTCTTACAGTCGGTCAAGGTTCCTGCGTACAGCAAGGCGAACTGACGGTCGAAATCGTCTTCGGTCAGGTTGTACGTTTCGTAAGCGATCCACTGGGTGGCTGCCGGACTCTGGGCGTAATGTTGTGACCAGAATCCTCCCAATGACTGATAATATCCTCCGGCCACAAATGCGGTCCTGGAAAGAGGAGATGGCAGGGTAAGTGCTAATGTAGCGTCTTTCGGGTTGTTGGGGTCATCGTTGATATCGAAGAAGCTATCGCTACAGCTGTTCATCAAGAAAGAACCTGCCAATATGATGGATGATAATACTATCTTTTTCATAATGCTATGTTTGTTTTTAGTTTAAAAACTGACGTTTACAGTGAAACCTAAGCTGCGGGTGGTTGGAGTTGCTCCGTATTCACCATAGTTGGCTTCCAAATCATTACCGAACGTGGTGCTTTCCGGGTCGACATACGAGTTGGATGCCGGGGTCCAGATGAACAAGTTACGTCCTACAAATGCTACACTGGCAGAGTTGATCACCTTCGTTTTGCTCAGCCATTTCTGAGGCACATTATAGGTCACGCTCAACTCGCGTAATTTAAAGAATGTCTTACTAACCAGGACGTATGATCCGCCGACACCGGCATTGTATGTCTGGTTGTAGAACGAGTTCAGGTTGTGATCATAACCGGAGACGGGGGTCGTATTTTCTATGTAATACGGGTTGCCTTCGTCGTCCTTCAGCTCCTGTACGGAGTTGGGTACGATCCATGGTTGACGGTCGTTGTATGTAGTGTTCAGGGCGTTACCTGTGAAGTACATCATTTCGGCCGTACGTGAGTACATCTTACCACCGTTACGATAGTCGAATGTGGCTCTTACGTTCCAGTTCTTGTAAGTCAATGCCAAACCTCCACCCAAACGGTATTTATTCTGTGAAGAACCTGCGCTGGCTTTGGTATCGGCCATCTTCGGCAAACCGTCTTCATCGACGATGACCTGTCCACTTTCTGTGGTAGCAGGAACGGTTACTTCAAACAATCCAAGCGGCTGTCCGGGGCGTGCCATGAAACCGATGGAAGAAGTACCTCCGAGGGAGATCTGTTCCAATCCGTCGGTAAGTGACACCAACTTGTTGGCATTGCGGCTGTAGTTAAGGAACACTTCCAACGTAAGATCTTTTGTGCGGAGCGGGATGGCGTTCACTGCCAACTCGACACCTTTGTTGGTGATCTTACCCAAGTTCATGGTCTGGGTGGTGTACCCGCTACCTGCGCTGACGTTAGCTGCCCAGATCAGGTTGGTCACTGCCTTGCTATAGTAGGCCAGGTCGAAGTTCAACCGGCTGTCGAAGAAGCGCAAATCCAATCCCAATTCCACATCGGTGGAAAGTTCCGGCTTCAGGTTCTGGTTGCCGATACGGTTGGATACGGTGAATCCGTTTACATTTCCCGCCAACGGGTAAGTAAGTGATACAAATCCATCAGCATCTTCAGCCTTCAGCATTACTGTATCGAGTAAGTACGGATTGGCATCATTACCTGTTTGAGCGATACCGAAACGCAATTTACCGAATGACAGTATGTTATTCTTCGGGAGCAACTCTGTGAAAACAAAGCTACTGCTAAAGCTTGGATAGAAGAAGGAACGTGTGGCTTTCGGCAAAGTTGACGACCAGTCGTTACGTCCGGATATTCCTACGAATACCATGTTCTTCCAACCTACATTGACATTTCCGTATACACCTACCAGGCGGCGTTTTCTGATATATTCATAAACGGAAGGGGTAGATGAACTGTTGGACAGATTGTAGAATTCGGGTATATCCAATCCGATTACTTCTGCTCTCTCTTCTCCATACGTACGTTGGTTGAAGTTATGTCCTAAAAGTCCGTCGACTGTGAAGTCGCCCCATGCCTTTGACGCTTTCAACGTAAAGTCCGTATTCAATTCTGCTGCCGAGTATGAGGAAAGGGCTACACGTCCCGGTTCATCATTGTAGGTAGCACGTTCGCTGGTATAGATCGCACGCCAGTTCTTCAAGTGGCTGTTTGATACGTCTGCTCCGACACGTCCGCTGGCGGTGAGCCAGGGAAGTATGTTTACATCGAGTGCGATGTTACCATATACACGGTCTTCCGAGAACTTTGTTCCATGTTCATTCAGGATGAAGTATGGATTCTGCGCGTAAAGCGTATAATAGTTATCCGGATTGTTGAACGTGCCCATATAATCCTTCCCGTCAACGATGCTGATATCCCGTGCATTCTGCCACAAGCCGTCCAATGCGGACTGATCCTGACCGGTAGCGGTGTACTTGGAATCCTTCCGTACATAGTTGATAGAACCCGATGCGGTGAAGATATCCAGGAACTTGGTCGATCCTTTTACTGAAGCCGTGTGGCGTTCGTAAGAGTCGGCATCCGTCGGCATGATACCATCGCTGTATACATTAGCATAAGAGATATAAAAACTCTTGTTGTCGTCGCCATTGGATATGGAGATGGCATTGTTCGTTGTCACACCGGTGTCGAAGAAATCCTTCACGTTGGTGGGCAGAGCCGAATACGGCTTGATTTGTTGCTGTCCGTTTACCGCGAATCCCCACGGGCGTGTTACACCATCGAACTTCGGTCCCCAGCTGCCATTTTCTGCCAGGTCGGCGCCTTCAGCTGTAGAACGGTTGTACCAACCTTGTCCGTATTCATTCTGCATTTTCGGGAGTTTCAGCGGATTATCGAACGTAGTAGTCGAGGTTACTTCCACTTTGGCTTTTCCTTTAGACAGTGCGCCGTTCTTGGTGGTGATGATGATCACCCCGTTGGCTGCACGGCTACCATACAAAGCTGTACCCGAACCACCTTTTAAGATGGTCATGCTTTCGATATCGTTCGGGTTCAGGTCATTGGCACGGTTACCAAAGTCCACACCTCCGTTGAGGCTGACCTTATCGATAACGCTGTTGTCCATCGGTACTCCGTCGATCACATACAAGGGCTGGTTGCTACCACTCAAGGAGGTAAAGCCACGCAGGATGACACGGGTAGAAGAACCCGGGGCACCTGATGCGGAAGTAACTTCCACACCTGCCACTTTGCCTTGCAGTGCATTCAGGGCACTACGGTCGCCCGTAGCCATGATGTCTTTGGATTTTACCGAGGTTGCTGAATAACCGAGCGATTTTTCGGAACGTTTTACACCGACGGCTGTCACAAGGACTTCATCCAACACTTCAGTGTCTGGTGATAAAACAACGCTAAGATTAGGAGCTATGTTTACTGTTTTCGTTTTCATTCCGATGTACGAAACCTGTAAAGTCTTTGCCGATGCCGGCACATTGCCCAAGTTAAAACGGCCGTTTATGTCGGTGATACTACCTTGATTGGTACCCACTACCAACACTGAGGCCCCCACGATTGGCATACCATCTTCCTCTGAGGTGACAACACCTGTAACGCTCTGAGTTTGTGCGGTTGCCGTACTGATACCTATGAAGAGGCAAGTCAGTAAAAACATTAATTCTCTTTTCATAAATTCTCTCTCCTTAAGTTAATCTTCCCTTTATTTGCCTATTGGTTACGCCGCAAATCTCGTTGAAGGTTTAATAAAATTTTCTTTTGCTTTTATTCTCTAAGGGGGAAGTAAATTGGCGGACATTAGTGACAATTTGTTATGGCTCCGGTTGTTTTGCTTATAATCATAAGGTTTATACAGACTGGTTATAACTGTTTTGTCATTATTTGTGTTCCGTCTCTTTATTCGCTCTTTTGCATTTAAACATTATATTTAGAGTAAAGGTTCACCTTTTTTGAAAAAAAGTGAAGATATTGTGTTCTACTGTTAATAAAAAGCCTAAAAATAGGGAAAACCCTACGAATAGATATGAAAAAACAGAGGGGCGGAGGAATCTCAATCCGTACATTTGCATCTATAAAGAATGAATGTTGAACAAACTAAAAAATAGAATTATGCGTAAACTGATCATTAGCTTTTGTCTGCTGGTAGCAGCCATGAGCATACAAGCCATCCCATTGAAAGGAATTCGGATTGAAAGTGCAGGACAACCCATATTGGTATTTGTGAATGATGTGCAGATGTGTACGGCCTCCAACAGTTGCTTCGTAGCCAACTTATCGATCGGAAATTACAAAGTAGAGGTATATGCCGCCACGCCCGGGCGAAGAGGGGAGACCGGAGGGCGCAAGGGTGAACGGCTTTACAGTGAACGGGTGCAGTATTGGGCCAAGGATATTCATCATATTACAATAGACAGCCATATGGACAACCATCCGGGCGACCGGCGCGACCGGGATGACTACCGGGATGTGATGAGGACGGATGATTTTAACCGCTTCCTGAAAGCGGTGAAGGACGGTAAGTTCGATTCCGAACGGAACAAACTGATTGAAACCAGCCTGTACACCACCGGTTTTACATCCGACCAATGCCTTCGGCTGAGGAACTTGTATACGTTCGACAGTGAGATATTGAAACTCATGAAGATGATGTACCCGAACATTGTAGATAAGAACCAATTCTTTGTGGTGATCGAGTCGCTCACATTCCCATCGAGCAAGACTGAAATAAGCGACTTCATACGGAAATATCACGGGAAGTAGGCCGTTTTATCTATTACTATCACTTTATCATACACCGAAAACCAATAAAAACAATACGCTTTCTCAGTTGTTAAGTACTAAAATTCAAGAATTTCATGTAAATTTGTCGCATCATAATTAGTACACACAGCAAATGAAAGAATTTGTAATCTCCGAAGCACAAGTCGAAACCGCCGTTCTTGTAGGTCTCATTACCCAGACGCAGGATGAACGCAGGACGAAAGAGTACCTCGACGAGCTGGAGTTCCTGGCCGAAACAGCCGGAGCGAAGGTGGTGAAACGCTTTACCCAGAAACTGGATCAGGCGCATTCGGTGACCTACGTGGGCAAAGGTAAACTCGAAGAAATCAAACAATACATACGTAGCGAGGAAGAAGAGGAACGGGAAGTAGGGATGGTAATCTTTGACGACGAACTGTCGGCCAAGCAGATCCGGAACATCGAAGCGGAACTGAAAATAAAGATCCTCGACCGTACGTCGCTGATCCTCGATATTTTCGCCATGCGTGCGCAGACCGCCAATGCCAAGACTCAGGTGGAACTGGCTCAATATAAATACATGCTCCCCCGGTTACAACGACTCTGGACGCACTTGGAACGCCAAAGTGGTAGCTCCGGTGGCGGAAAAGGTGGATCGGTGGGCTTGCGCGGACCGGGTGAAACGCAGTTGGAAATGGACAAGCGTATCATTCTGGGACGTATGGCGCTGCTCAAAGAACGACTGGCGGAGATCGACAAGCAGAAAGCTACCCAGCGGAAAAGCCGCGGACGGATGATACGCGTGGCATTGGTGGGTTATACCAATGTCGGTAAGTCTACGTTGATGAACCTGTTGGCCAAGAGCGAGGTGTTTGCCGAGAACAAACTTTTCGCTACCCTTGACACCACCGTGCGCAAGGTGATCATCGACAACCTGCCTTTCCTGCTTTCGGATACGGTGGGTTTCATTCGCAAACTCCCTACGGATCTGGTCGAATCCTTCAAGTCGACCCTCGACGAAGTGCGTGAGGCCGACCTGTTGCTGCACGTAGTCGATATCTCGCACACCGGCTTCGAAGAGCAGATCGAAGTGGTAAACAAAACCCTGGCCGACATAGACGGTGCAGGCAAACCCATGATTATTGTTTTCAATAAAATAGATGCTTACTCGTACATAGAGAAAGCCCCAGACGACCTTACCCCCCGTACAAAAGAAAACTTAACACTCGAAGAACTGATGAAGACGTGGATGGCAAAGATGGAGGATAACTGCCTCTTTATCTCCGCCCGCGAGCGAATCAACATGGAGGAATTCAAAGATGTGGTTTACCGTCGAGTGAAAGAATTACACGTTCAGAAGTATCCTTATAATGATTTTCTTTATCAGACATACGAAGAGGAAGAACAATCTTTATAATAACTACGTATGAAAATTTATCGCAAATTGACTGAAGCTGAAGTGATTCAGCTAAAGAAACAGTCCTGCCTGTCCGACGACTGGTCGAAGGTGGAAGTGGCTGAAAATTTCCAAACAGATTATGTGAATCATACCCGTTTTTCGGGTGAAGTAAAACTAGGAGTCTTTGAAACGGAGTTCACCCTGCTGGGTGGAATAAAGAAACATTCCGGATTGCGCCATGTAACGTTGCACAATGTTACATTAGGCGATAACTGTTGCATTGAAAATATCCAGAACTACATTGCCAATTATCATATAGGCAATGAAGCTTTCATCGAGAACGTGGACATCATTGTGGTAGAAGGTCGCTCTTCCTTCGGAAACGGGGTGGAAGTGGCGGTCCTCAATGAAACGGGCGGGCGCGAAGTGCTGATCAACGACAAACTGTCGGCCCATCAGGCGTATATCCTCGCTCTGTACCGTCACCGGCCGGAACTCATCAGCCGGATGAAGGGGCTCACCGACTATTACTCCGATAAACATTCTTCCGAAACCGGTACCATCGGCAACCGGGTGATGATCGTCAACTCCGGGTCGATCCGGAACGTGAAGATCGGCGACTATTGCCACATCACCGGTACCTGTCGTCTGACGAACGGAAGCATCAACAGCAACCAGGCTGCCCCGGTACACATCGGACACGGGGTGATCTGCGACGATTTCATTATCTCTTCGGGTTCGCACGTAGACGAGGGAACGGTTCTGAGCCGTTGCTTCGTGGGACAGGCTTGCCGGTTGGGACACAACTATTCGGCATCGGACTCGTTGTTTTTCAGCAACTGTCAGGGAGAGAACGGGGAGGCATGTGCTATCTTTGCCGGTCCTTTCACGGTGACGCACCACAAATCGACATTGCTCATCGCCGGTATGTTCTCGTTCATGAATGCCGGTTCGGGTTCTAACCAGAGCAACCACATGTACAAACTGGGACCCATTCATCAGGGAACCATGGAACGCGGTGCGAAGACTACGTCGGACTCGTACATCCTCTGGCCGGCACGCGTCGGCGCTTTCTCGCTGGTTATGGGCCGGCACGTAAACCATGCCGATACGTCCAACCTGCCTTTCTCATACCTCATCGAACAACAGAATACAACGTACCTGGCACCGGGTGTTAATCTCCGCAGCGTGGGAACCATCCGCGACGCACAGAAATGGCCGAAGCGTGACAAGCGTACCGATCCTCATAAACTCGATCATATCAATTACAACCTGCTGAGTCCGTACACCATCCAGAAGATGTTCAAAGGACGGACTCTCCTGAAAGACCTGAAACGGGTGTCGGGCGAAACATCGGACACCTATTCGTTCCAGAGTGCCAAAATCAAGAATTCATCACTCAACAGCGGATTGCGTTACTACGAGATCGCTATCCATAAGTTCCTCGGGAACTCCATTATCAAGCGCCTCGAAGGAATCAACTTCCAGAACTGTGAAGAGATCCGTCAGCGGCTTAAACCCGAAACGGAGATCGGTATCGGCGAATGGGCGGATATCTCCGGACTGATTGCGCCGAAGAGTGAGATCGATAAACTGATTGCCGGTATCGAAAGCGGGGAGATCAACCGTCTGAAGAAAATCAATGCTTCTTTCGAAGAGATGCACCGCAACTACTACACATACGAGTGGACGTGGGCGTACAACAAGATACAGGAGTTCTACGGTCTGGATCCCGAAACCATTACCGCCAAAGACATCATCGAAATTGTAAGGACATGGCGTGAATCGGTGGTCGGACTCGACCGCATGATATACGAAGACGCCCGGAAAGAGTTCTCGCTCTCGTCCATGACAGGCTTTGGAGCCGACGGTTCGCGCAGCGAGATGAAGCAGGATTTCGAGCAGGTGCGGGGCGATTTCGAAAGCAATCCGTTTGTGACGGCTGTGTTAATGCATATTGACGAGAAAACAGCCTTGGGCGAAGAGCTGATTAACCGCATCGGTCAGTTGGCATAAGTCTGATAGATACAATAGTAGAATGTCCGTTGATAGCTTGTTGTCAACGGACATTTTTTATTTCTTCATACGAATGCAATCTATATTTCATCTGTCCGAAACAGGGAATGCTGACTTTTGTAGCAGTAATAAACAGATAAACATGGATTGTGAATTTCAACAAAAGCTGAAAGAAGCCTTCGAGAGCTTCCTCATTGCACAACAAAACAGATTCCCCGAAAAAGATGTACTGAAAGTGGATCTTCATTGCTACGACCGGAACAGTGACGTACCCGATGAATTGATAGGGCGTATTCTGGATGTGCCCGAAACATGGCTGTCTACGGAAGTGCTGCTCGACCGCCTGGAAAAGAACGGAAGTAACGCTTTTACCGTTACCAACCATAACAACGCGCGTTCGTGTTACGAGATGCAGGAGAAGGGGCTTGATGTGCTTACCGCAGCAGAATTCAGTTGCTGGGTACCTGACTTTGCCATTGGCATCCATGTGTTGACTTATGGATTTACCCGTGAGCAGGAGGTGAAACTTGAGAAACTGCGCAAAGATCTGTATCAGTTCCTGGAATATGCGCATAAGCACGATTTGCCTACTATCTGGGCTCACCCTTTATATCACTACGCTTCCAAACAAACTCCGCCGCCGGCTTTCTTCCGGAAAATGCTGCTTGTGTTCGAACGCTTTGAAGCGGTGAACGGTCAGCGGGATACCTGGCAAAACCTGTTGGTAAAGGAATGGTTGGAGCAGACTAATCCCGATGAAATCGACCGTTTTGCACTTGAATTCGATATAGATCCGCTTCGGTTCTGTGCTGATCCGTACCGTAAATTCATCTCGGGTGGTTCGGATTGCCACATGGGCATTTTTGCCGGAATGACGGGCACCCGCTTGTATATTCCCAATCTGGAAGAACGTCTGCGGACAGAGTCGCGCTCGCAATTGGTGCTGGAGGCTATCCGCAAAGGCGATATGGCTCCTTACGGCATGTATCAGAATTCCGAGAAAATGACCATCGCTTTCCTGGACTATGCCTGCCAGATAGCGTTGAACTACAAGGACCCGGGATTGGTGCGGTTATTGCTTCACAAAGGAGGTACCAACGAAAAATTGATTTCGTTTTTGGTGTCCAATCTTTTCTGCGAGGTGCAAAAGCACAAAGTGACCACTTCCTTTATTCGTCTTTTTCATGGCAGCATGATGGGCGAGAAACCTTCATTCCTGAAAAAGATAATAGTAAAGCCTGTCTACAAACCCATTTTCGATGAAGCGGTGAACATCGCCCGGAAAAATAAAGAAGAGGGAAACACACTGGTCAACGGTTATTACGAATCCATCGTTAAAATAAACAGCCAGCTCTATGCTGTCCTGATGAAGCGGTTGGAGAAGAAGTTGAAAAAGAGCCATGCTTCCGAATACTTCAAAGACAAATCGCCCGATACACTGATTGAGAAACTGGAACTTCCGAGCAGTGTACGGGCTTATCTGGGCGAAGATGACAAGGAAAAGAAAGGTGGTATCAATACTTCGGAATTTCTTGACGGGCTTTCGTTCCCGTTCTTCGGTAGCCTGTTTATCCTGGCAGCGCATTTTACCAGTGCCAAGACCATGTTCAATACACGGCCGTTGCTGAAAGACTTTGCTAAAAAGCTGGGGAAATACGAACATCCGGAACGGGTGCTTTGGCTGACCGATACCTTTGGCGACAGTAACGGTGTGTCGGTATTCCTGAAGGAAATGCACGCAGAAATTAAAAACCGTAATCTGCCGATAGACATCGTGGCCTGTTCGTCGACCTTACAGCCCGACGACCACCTTGTCGTGCTGAAACCCATCAATGAATTTTCCGTACCGGCTTATGAAGATTACACCTTCCGCATACCCGACTTCCTGGAACTGCATAACCTGTTCCTTTCCGGCGGGTACGACCGTATCATCTGTTCCACCGAAGGAGTTATGGGACTCTTCGGTTTGTACCTGAAACATGCTTATACAGTACAGGCTTCGTTCTACATGCACACCGATTGGCTGATGTTCGCCCGGAAAGTGCTTGGTATCGAAGGTCATAACCTGAACCGGGTACGCCGTATCCTGCGTTTCTTCTACCAATCGTTTGATCATGTGTTAGTACTTAATTCCGATCAACGAAAATGGCTTACCGGGTCGCAGATGAATCTTCGTCCTGACAAGGTACACCAAACCGCTCATTGGGTAAACGATCACTTCCAGCCCACGCTTTCCAACAAACAGAGATTGTTTGCCGTCACTGAAAACCAGCCGGTATTGCTCTATGTGGGGCGCATCAGCAAGGAGAAAGGGGTGCTCGAACTCACTTCCCTATACAACCGCGTAAAGAAAACGCACAAGGATGTACGGCTGGTGGTGGTAGGCAAAGGACCTGCTGCACCGCAGCTGAAAGAGGAATTGCCCGACGCGCTCTTCTTTGATTGGGTAGACCGGGATGTGCTGCCTGGCATTTACTCCTCGGCCGATATGTTGGTACTCCCGTCGCGTTTCGATACGTTCTGCAATGTAGTACTCGAGGCGTTGAGTTGCGGATTACCTGTGGTGGCCTATAATACCAAAGGCCCAAAAGACATTATCCGTAACGGACAGGATGGCTATCTGGTAAATACCCCGCAGGAGATGCAGGAGCAGGTTTGCGAATTCCTTTCACTGCCGGACAGGTCGAAGTTCAAGGAATCGGCTACTGAACGCGCCACCCATTATCAGCCCGATACCATTATCGATGGTCTGTTACACTCCATTGAACTGACTGATGCAAAGTAACAACCCCGACCGTTGGTGGAAGAACGGCATCATTTATCATATCTATCCGCAAAGCTTTTGCGACACAAATAGCGATGGGGTAGGAGATTTGCAAGGCATTATCAGCAAGCTGGACTACCTCACAGAGTTGGGAGTAGATGCTATCTGGCTGTCGCCCATCTACCCTTCGCCGCTGGTGGATGCCGGATACGATATCTCCGATTATTACGATATCCACCCTCGCTACGGAACAATGGCCGATTTCGACCAACTGCTCGATGCGGCTCACCGGCGAAAGATCCGTGTAATCATGGATTTGGTACTCAACCATACATCCCACGAACATCCTTGGTTCCGCGAGTCGGCAGCTTCGCGCAATAATCCCAAACGCGACTGGTACATCTGGCAACCGTCCCGCAACGGCAAGCAGCCCAATAACTGGCGTACCAACTATGGCAAGAAAGCCTGGCAGTACGATCCGTTAACGGAGGAGTATTACTACCACTCTTTCTTCCGCGAACAACCCGACCTGAACTGGCACAACCCGGAAGTACGGGACGCTATGTTTCAAGTAATGAAGTATTGGTTAAGAAAGGGTGTGGATGGATTTAGATTGGATGTGATCAACCTGCTGTTTAAAGATAAACGAGGGCGGAACAATCCCATATTCTCCCTTCTCACCGGTGGAAAAGTGTATAACTACAACCAACCGGAGGTGTACGATGTGTTACGGGAGTTCCGCAGTTTGCTCAACCAATATCCAGGCCGCACCAGCGTAGGCGAGATATTTACTCCGCCGCCCGGTAACAGTCGGCAGGCTGCCGCTTTCCTGGGGAATGGCACCGATATGTTGCACATGGTATTCGATTTCTCTCTGATTTTCACCATGTGGAGGGCTTCGTCTTACTACAAAGCCATTCGTAACAGCTACCGCCAACTTCCACCCGGCGGATGGCCCTGTTTCTTCTTCTCCAACCACGACATAGGAAGGTACGTGGCACGCTCCCGCTTTACCTCCAGGCATAAATACGAGAAAGCAAGGTTGCATGCCCTGTTGCTGCTCACGCTCCGGGGCACTCCCTTCATCTATTACGGCGACGAGATAGGGATGGAGAACGCGGAGATTCCCCGGGAGAAGATACACGACCTGTACGGGCAGCTTTTCTACCCCCTTTACAAGGGGCGCGACGGTGCACGTACACCCATGCAGTGGAGCGATGTCCCGCATGCCGGTTTCAGTACCTCCGAACCGTTTCTTCCGGTACATCCCAACCACAAGCATGTGAATGTAGAATCCCAACAACAGTCGGTAGATTCCGTGTGGAGCACTTTTCAAACCTTGATTGCTATCCGTCGGGAGCACGCCGCTTTGCAAGAGGGCGAAATAGAGTTTCTGAACGAAGGGGATAATAATGTATTGTCCTACGCCCGCTATACCGCTGCCGAACAACTGATTGTATTACTCAATTTCGGTAGTAGCGCGAAGAAGATAAATCTGCAAGAAGGCGGGAAATGCACTGTACTTTATACCACTCATCCCGAACGGGAAGTGCAAATCCCTGACAAAATAAGGCTGCAATCCTACGAAGGAGTGGTACTTATGGTAAACCCTTCTCAGGGTACCCTGTAGCAAGACATAATCTTTGTAGCTACAAAGAAAAAGCTGTTTGGCAGGACGGATTTTCATAGTAATCGGAACCGTTTTATAATCCACTCTAAAAATGAATAATAAATTGCATTGAAATTAAAAACTAGGTGAAGTCTGGTTACTCTGTAATGAATAATTAGTACCTTTGTCACTCTAACTAACTTTTACGTAATAAAATATAAAAATATGGCAACACCTCCGTTCAAGTATCAGCACCCTTTCCCCTTGGGCCCCGATACAACTGAGTATTATCTGCTTACGAAAGACTACGTGTCGGTAAGCGAGTTTGAAGGAAAACCTATCTTGAAGATAGAGAAAGAAGGTCTGACGGCGATGGCGAACGCTGCCTTCCGCGATGTGTCTTTCCTGCTCCGCCGGGAACACAACGAGCAGGTAGCCAAGATCCTGAGCGATCCGGAAGCCAGCGACAACGACAAGTACGTGGCGCTTACCTTCCTTCGCAATGCTGAAGTATCGGTGAAAGGTAAACTTCCGTTGTGTCAGGATACCGGTACGGCTATCGTACATGGTGAAAAAGGGCAACAGGTATGGACCGGTTATAACGATGAGGAAGCGCTCTCGCTGGGTGTGTACAAAACATATACCGAAGAAAACCTGCGTTACTCACAGAATGCTCCGCTGAACATGTATGACGAGGTGAACACCAAGTGCAACCTGCCGGCTCAAATCGATATCGAAGCCACCGAAGGCATGGAGTATAAATTCCTTTGTGTAACGAAAGGCGGTGGATCGGCTAATAAGACGTACCTGTATCAGGAAACCAAAGCATTGCTGAACCCAACTACCCTGGTTCCGTTCCTGGTTGAGAAAATAAAGACGCTGGGTACAGCTGCCTGCCCTCCTTATCACATTGCTTTCTGTATCGGTGGTACATCAGCCGAGAAGAACCTGCTGACCGTGAAATTGGCTTCGGCCAAGTATTACGATGCATTGCCTACTACAGGTAATGAACACGGGCAGGCCTTCCGCGACATCGAGCTCGAAAAACAAGTATTGGAAGCCAGTTATAAGATTGGTTTGGGTGCGCAGTTTGGTGGTAAGTACCTGGCTCATGACATTCGTATCATCCGTTTGCCGCGTCACGGCGCTTCTTGCCCGGTAGGTATGGGTGTTAGCTGTTCGGCCGACCGTAACATCAAGTGTAAGATCAATGCCGACGGTATCTGGATCGAGAAGATGGACGACAACCCCGCTAACCTGATTCCGGAGGAACTGCGTAATGCCGGCGAAGGCGAAGTGGTGAAGATCAACCTGAATCAGCCGATGGCCGATATCCTGAAGGAACTGACGAAGTATCCGGTGTCTACCCGTCTGTCGCTGAATGGTACCATTATCGTAGGCCGTGACATTGCTCATGCCAAACTGAAAGAACGTATCGATAGTGGCGAGGGATTGCCTCAGTACATCAAGGATCATCCGATTTACTATGCCGGTCCGGCCAAGACTCCGGAAGGTATGGCTTGCGGATCGATGGGTCCCACTACAGCCGGTCGTATGGACTCGTATGTGGACCTGTTCCAGTCGCAAGGCGGTAGCCTTATCATGTTGGCAAAGGGTAACCGCAGCCAGCAGGTGACGGATGCTTGTCAAAAATACGGTGGTTTCTACCTCGGCTCTATCGGTGGTCCTGCTGCTATCCTGGCACAGAACAACATCAAGAGCATTGAGTGCGTGGAATATCCGGAATTAGGCATGGAAGCCATCTGGAAGATCGAAGTGGAAGACTTCCCCGCGTTCATCCTTGTAGACGATAAAGGAAACGACTTCTTCAAGAAGCTGTAAAATAAAAAGATAGACGAATTGCCTTTGCGCTATGCAGTATTTTTCAGATCGTTGCATTTACGATAATAAATAAACTTATTAATGAAATGCACATGAAGAAACATTTACTCACGCTGTGTTGCGCATTGGCAATCGTTTTGTCAATACAGTCTTGTAGCGACAATGACGACGAGGTTGAAGCGATTAAAGGAGACGTGGAATTTAAGGATGTGACTTTGCCACAAGTGAAGGCCACCGTTCAAGGATTCTGGCGTTTGGAGAAAAAAACGCTGCTTAGGCTCGATAATTCATCCGAAACAGAGATTGATGGGATTGGTTACCATAACCTTGGCTTCAATGGAGATCAAGTTATATATGTGAATACCGATCCTGCTGTTAATAGCATAGCTCCGGAATGGGAGGATGTCGTTTGGGGAACGGAGGAAACCATTATCGGAACGTTACCCTTTTATATCCCTGATGAACACCGAGACCTCATTTATGTCATGCCCTGCTATCTTATTGGCATACGAAAAGGCATGTTAGTTACTACGTATTTGAGTCTCTCGGATGATGAGTCGTCTATTTACTGTCACTATTATTCCCGAATAAATCAGTAGATAAAATAAAAACGGTGAGCAAGTTATCATATTGCTCACCGTTTTTGTTTTATATTCATTCGTGGAAAGCTCATCACTACTTCTTCAGCCACTTCTCGTACTCTTTCAACACCTTGTTACCGTTGCTGTTGTACCAGCTGTAACCGTTGCGCCGTTCGTGCCCTATCTCAGACAGGTCATACCGCTTGATGCCATCGCGGTCGCAGAAGAAAGGACGATTATCTTCCAGCGTATAGAATCGTGCCCACAATGTCTCGCAGTCGGTACAAGGCACCATACGATAATCTTTTTTGCCTTCATCGTTGGTGAATATTTCCCGTTTCAGTCCATCGATCTTAACTGCCTTGAACCAAGCTACAGCACCTTCGACGGAAGTTACAATCTCCGGAGTTTTGGGTAGCGACATCAGCAACAATACAATGTCATCCGACTCCATACCGCTGAGCGACGGAAGCTCGTATGCACGTGCTTTGGCTGGTTCCAGCGTCTCGCGGTCGTGCTGGGCACACCATACGGTGAGTTTTCCATTCTGGCGGTATTGTGTTTTCAGGATGCAGTCCACTCCTTTGTCGAATGCATTCCGGGCTTTCTCGCAAACTGCATCCGGGACAAATGCGTAGGGTTCCTGCTTCTCGTACACCTTGCGTAGCAGCTCCATCACATTGATCATGGCGTTGTCGTTATAGGTAATGTGGATGTAATATCCCGTGGGACGGGGGTAGAACTGCGGCCACCCGCCATTGTCGTACTGTGCATCGAGAAGATATTGAATCCCGCGAAGGACGGCATCCTTGTATTTTTCTTCTCCGGTAGCTCCGTAAGCATAGGACAGAAAACGGATTTCCGTCGACGTGGCGCTGTTGTCGATGGTGCTTTCGTTCACGTCTTTCTGTGATTCGATGACTTTGGCGCGCTCTTCGTCGGTAAGTTCGGCAGCCATGTAGATGTTTTTCGGCCACCCGCCGGTGATTTGCTGGTAGAGCAATACATTGTCGGCAATGCGGCGCCCTTCGGCTGAGCGAAAAAAATCAGCGTCGGTGATAGATGCTACCCGTCCCCAACTCTTGTATGGTTGCGGGGTGGTAAAAGTCCGTTGGTTTTGTGCAGATACTCCAGTCAGGCAGAGCAGTGCCAAGCATAATAATACATACTTTCTCATGATAGTGTGTGTTTTTGAATTCTTTTTGCAAATGTATATCAATGTATCTGCACGGTATAGTAAATTCTGTTTTTCAGGGAGTAAATTCTGGTGAATTATTCCAGGAATTTGGTAACCTTTCCGCTGATCTGCAACAAGGATATCTCGCACAGTTTGGTGTCGTATTCGGCGGACAGGATTCGCTCTTCTGCATCCAGCAAACTCTTTTGTGCTTCACGCATTTCGATACCCGATAAGTTACCCAGCATGTAACGCTCCATGGCAATGTCGTGGTTCTCTTTGGCTGCCACCAGGTTCTGTCGTTCCAGACTCAGCATCTCCAGGTTGTTCTGGTATGCCTGCCACAGGTTGCTGATGTCTGCACGAAGGTACAGTTCCAGTTGGTCGCGTTGCAGGCGGGTGTTCTTTACGGCAATCTCAGCGTTTTTCTTCTGCCGTTTGCGGTTACCGTCGAAAATGTTGATACCTACCGTCAATCCGCCATTGAAGCCCAGGGTCTGCTGCTTGCTGGTGGAGTTGATATCGTATTTATTAAAGGTATAACCGTATCCCGAGTTCAGCCTGACGTACGGATAGTTGCGCGACATCACACTCTTGTAGTCCAGTTGTGCCAACAGGGTATTCTGTTCGGCTTTCAGGAGCGATGCGTTGGTCGAGAGGGTGGCGGTCCACAATTCCTCAAAATTGAGCAGGGCATCTACCCGGATAAGGGAGTCCTCTATGCTGATGGGTTGGTCTACATCCTCATTGGCCATCAACTCGTTGAGACGGATGCGTGAGGTATGGAGCAACTCCTGCTGTTTCATGTACTTGGCGCTGTCGGCGTTGAAGTCTACCTTTGCTTGCTGGTAGTCCAGGCGGGAGAAGTTACCGATGTGGTACCGTTCTTCCACGATGCGCAGGCGTTCTTTTGATAGGGTAGTGGCGTAGCGGAAGTTCTCCAACCGGATCTTCTGTTGCACGAAGTTGTAATACTCCGCTGCCAGCGTAGCGATAAAGTCCTCGATGGCGATGCGGGTGTTGGTTTCGCCCTGAAGTTCCAGCTCTTTCAGCCGCTTGTAATTGGTGGAGATATTGAAACCGTCGAAGATCGTCCAGTTCAGGTTCAGCCCGGCGCTGACGGTCTGGTCGAACACTCCGTCGTTCTTTGTCACGTCACCCGATGCGCGGGCGGTGCTCTCCGTGTTATTCACCTTACCGGTATAACCCGCACTGAAATCCAGTGTGGGCAGGTAACCGGCGTTACCCAGTGTGGCATTGTTCTTGCTCACCTGCTGCTGGTTATGTACGATGCGTAGATCGTAGTTGTTGAGCAAACCGTTCGCCAGACAGGATTTCAGCGTATAGTTCATTACTTGCTGCGCCTGTGCCAGAAACGGCAGGCAGGCCATGAGGGTATATAAAAGGATACTGCGTTTCATTACTTCTGCTTTTTGGTACGGTTGGTCGAAATAAAACTATAAACAGCCGGCACGATGTACATGGTCAGGAAAGTGGAAACCAACATACCACCCACTACGGTGATACCCATGGCGATACGTCCGTTACATCCTTCGCCCGAGGCGAAAGCCAGCGGAATCAGTCCCAGCACGGTAGCCGCACTGGTCATCAGGATGGGGCGGAGGCGTTGCAGCGAAGCATCGCGTATGGCTTCCATCATATCTTCTCCGGCTTCCTGTTTCTGGTTGGCGAACTCCACGATCAGGATACCATTCTTCGCCACCAGTCCGATGAGCATGATGATACCGATCTGGCTGTAGATATTCATGGTCTGGTCGGTGAAGTACATGAAGATCAAGGCGCCGGCAATGGCCAGCGGTACCGTCAGCATGATGACGAACGGGTCTTTGAAGCTCTCGAACTGGGCAGCCAGGATCAGGTAGATCAGGACGATGGCCAGTACGAAAGCAAACATCAGGCTCGACGAACTTTCGCGGTACTCTTTCGAATCGCCTTTCAAGGCCGTACGGAAGGTATCGTCCAGTGTTTCCTTGGCTATCTTGTCCATCTCCTCCAGTCCTTGCCCGATGGTCTTCCCGTCGGCAAGACCAGCCGATACGGTGGCCGATACGAAACGGTTGTAGCGGTAAAGGCGGGGAGGGGCGATGCCGTCTTCCAGTTGAACCAGGTTGTCCAGCTGTACCATGTTTCCTTTATCGCTCCGGATGTAGATCGATTTCAGGTCGGCGGGCTTGTTACGTTGCTGACGGTTGATCTCGCCCAATATCTCGTATTGCTTTCCGTTCATATAAAAGTACCCCATACGTTGTCCGCTCAACCCGTATTGCAGGGTCTGGGCGATGTTCCGGGTGCTTACCCCCAGGATGGTCGCCTTGTCCCGGTTAATGTTGATGCGTGTTTCGGGCATGCTGAATTTCAGGTCGATGTCGGCCATCTGGAACGTGGGATTGTCATATACCTTGGCCATAAACTCTGGCAGGATGTTTTGCAACTTTTCGATGTTGGTGGCCTGAATAACATACTGTACCGGCATCCCGCCCCGTCGTCCGCCGAAGGTCGATTGCTGTTGTACGAACGCACGGGCTTTGGTCTTCTTCTGTACCGCCCTCGATAGCCGTTCGGCTACATCCATCTGCGAGTAGTTACGGTCTTTCATGTCCTTCAGTGTGATCTGTACGTTTCCGCTACCTCCCGATACACGGGCGGTGATTGCTTCGGCATCCGGTGCGATGGAGTCGGCCAGGGCATTGATATCCTCCGTATAGTCGCGCATGTACTCGTAAGTCACCCCTTCGGCGCCACGGGTGTTGATGGTGATGTTCGAGCGGTCTTCCAGCGGAGCCATCTCGGCGGGAATGTGCGACCATAAGAAGCCGATAACCACCAGTGTAACCAATACAATAGCTACCGCCAGGTATCTTTTGCGGAGGAAAGCCTCCAGGGATCGTTTGTAACCGTTGTTCATTCCCCGGAAGAACGGTTCTGTCCATTCGTAGAACCAGCTCTGTTTCTCCCGCTTAATCAGCAGTTTAGTAGCAAGCATGGGCGTGAAGGTGAGGGCGGCGAAGGCCGAGATAAGTACCGAACCCGATACCACGATACTGAATTCGCGGAACAGTCGTCCCGTCATACCCTCCATGAATACGATGGGGAAGAACACTGCCACCAGCGTGATGGTGGTAGAGATAATAGCAAAGAAGATCTCCTTGGAGCCTTCGATGCCCGCCTCTTTGGGATTCATCCCCCGTTCTATTCGTATGTATATATTCTCCGTCATTACGATGGCATCGTCTACCACAAGCCCCACCGCCAGTACGATGGCAAGCATGGACAATACATTGATGGAGAAGCCCGCCACGTACATTACAAAGAAAGCGCCGATGAGCGAAACGGGGATTACGATGCACGGCACGAGCGTCACACGCCAGTCGCGCAGGAAAAGGAAGATGATGATAATTACGAGGACAAAAGCGATGTACACCGTTTCTTTCACTTCATAGATGGAAGCGCGGATAAACTTGGTATTATCGAACCCATAACTGTACTGTACATCTTCCGGCAAGTCTTTTTTCATTTGCTCCATGCGGGTATACACCGCATCGGCAATTTCGATGTGGTTGGCACCCGGTTGCGGAACTACTACCACACCTACCATCGGCACTCCGTTCATCTTCATGTAGCTGCGGATGTCAGCCGGGCCCAGTTCGGCACGCCCCACATCGCTGAAACGGATGATGCGGCCCTGGTCTTCCCGGAGGATCAGGTTGTTGAACTCTTCGGCGGTATGCATCAACCCCATGGTGCGGATGGTCAGCTCGGTGGTATTTCCTTCGATACTTCCCGAAGGCAGCTCCACATTTTCCTTGTCCACGGCATTCTTTACATCGAGCGGGGTAATTCCGTAGCCCGACATTTTGATGGGATCGAGCCACAGGCGCATGGAATAGCGTTTCTCGCCCCAGATACTTACACCACTTACGTTGGAGATGGTTTGCAGTTGTTCTTTAACGGTCAGGTCGGCTATCTCGCTGAGTTCCAATAACGACCGGCGATTGCTCTGGATGGCGATCATCAGGATGGGCGAGGCGTCGGCATCGGCTTTCGATACGGTAGGAGGGTCGCAATCGCGCGGCAGGTAACGTTGCGCGCGGGAAACCTTGTCGCGCACGTCATTGGCGGCCGTCTCCAGGTCGACGGAGAGTTCGAACTCTACCGTGATACGGCTGCTACCCTGCGAGCTGACGCTGGAAAGCGAGCGGATGCCCGGAATACCGTTGATGTTCTGCTCCAGCGGTTCGGTGATCTGGTTTTCGATGACATCGGCATTGGCGCCGGGGTACGAGCATTGCACCGTGATGATGGGGTTATCTACCGAAGGGTACTCACGCACACCCAGGTAGGTGTAACCGATGAAACCAAACAGTAGAATGATGAGGGTCAATACCGTAGCCAGTACCGGTCGGCGAATGCTTAATTCGGATATGTTCATAAGGCGGACGGTATTAATTAATCAACTTGATCGAGTACGACGGGGAGCCCCGTACGGAGTTGCATCATTCCCGATACGATCACCGTATCGCCGGCTTGCAAGCCTTTGACTACCTGTACGCGATCTTCCGTACGAAGCCCGGTGATAATTTCTGCCGGTTGCGCTTTGCCCGACTTGTACAGGAATACTTTGTCTTTTCCCATTTCCGGCACGATGGATTCGGTAGGGATGGACAGTGCGTTCTCTATCTCTTTTTTCTTTAATAAGATGTTGGCATACCGGCCCGGAAGCAAAGCCCCGTTGGTATTGGGGTAGAGGGCACGGATGGAAAGCGACAGTGTGGCGCGGTCGATTTTCGACTCGGTGGCGTATACTTTGGCTTTGAATGTTTCCAACTTTCCTTCCATGCGGAAATCCAGGTTCGCTCCTTTCTTTACTTCGCTAGCATAGCGTTCGGGAATGGAGAAGTCTATCTTAAGCGGTGATATTTTGGTGAGTTTGGCAACGACAGTGCTGGGCGAGGCGTAGGTACCCACGCTGACTTGCCGCAAACCGATCACTCCGTCGAACGGAGCGCGCATTTCGGTCAGGGCGATGTTGGCTTTCACTATTTCGATATCGGCATTTAGTGTAGCCAGTTCGGTCTTTACCTGTTCGTAGGCCTCTTTACTCACGGCGTCGCGTTCCAACAGGGCATTCTGGCGGAACACCCGGTCTTCGGCCAGTTTCAGTTGAGCCGTGAGGCGTTGCAGCTGTGCTTGCAGTTGGCGGTCGTTGACCTTGGCTAGCAACTGCCCTTTCTGCACCGGACTGCCTTCTTCAAAGTTGATTTCGATAATTTTCCCGGAGGTCTCAAAGGAGAGGTCTACTTCTTCGTCAGGCAACAGGAAGCCGCTGATTTGAATATCGTCTGTCAGTAACTGCGGTTTGACTATCCGCGCGTTTACATTCAGTACTTTCCTGGCATTGCCTTGTTTGCCCACCATCTTATCGGCGGCAGTTAATTCTTTGTTTTCCTTGGGCAGGTTTGCGTAAACTCCCCAGCCGATCAGTCCGATGCCGATAAAGGCGATGAGTCCCCATTTGAGCTTTTTATTCATGCGTATATTCATTTAAGGCATGTGGTAACGATATACCTTATGCCAGTTTAGTAGTAGAGAAATAATGAATCTATTTGAGTTTAGACTCTGCTTTTGGGAAAAGGTTTACCTATGGAAGTGATTTTTGATGAATTTTTAGGTAGTTGGAAGAAAATGCAGGCAGAATAGACCTTGGTTATAGTGAATAGGTCTTATCCTGCCTTGCTTTTATGGTTCACCCAGTTTTGTTTTTGCTATTCATTTATTGAGAATCGAACAATTCGGCTGTTTTTTCGATCAATGCCATAATACATATAAGGAATCTGTGATTTGTCAACAGCTATTCCCTGCCCTTTGACGGGAACAGTGTAGGTTTTGTCCCAAAGCAGGACTGATCCCATTTGAGGAATCCGGATTTGATAGAATTCCGGAAGATCATGTCCTGTGATATACATAACCTCATCATTCACCCAGACTCCTCCGGAACAACTCATATTCCCAAACTTCTCCACAAGTCCGGCCGGGAATATCCAGGATTGGAGCTGTTCCCATTTATCGGAGAATTGAACAAGAACCGTCCATGTGTTTGGGTGCTCGTATCCTTCTTTATTGTAGTGGGCGAATACTGCCCACCAGGAATGATTTCTATAGTCGAGCCACGTTAGTGAGCCGTAGCCGATTCCAAAACTATGTGTGCCGATATGCTTCAATGTTTTCGGATCGAGGATTTCGACAGAACTAACCATGGGCAGAGCCGGATAATTTGAATGTACACAATACAGCTTGTTGTCAACGATAACACCTGCATTGAGATGCTTTAATCCAAATTGTTCGCCGCTCCAGTCGGCCACCTTTTCTCCTGAGGATTTTATGTGCTTTGTTATGGTGAAATTATTGATCACATAAAAATGCTTTGAGTCCACAGCTACTCCCTGTTGAGCTTTCTCTACAGGGATTTCTTCTAAGTCTTTAAACTGTGCATTTGTTTTTACTGTTACGAATAACATAAAAACGAGGGCAATATAAATTTTATTCATACTCATACTCTTTTGTTTTATTATTTTTCCCACCAACACTTAATAGTACTCACATCAGAACCTCCCAATGTTTCAATCGCCTGTTGCAAACCCGATGGATTGAGCGATTGTAAATAGGTGGGATACATCAACCGCGAAGGGAATTTATTCTCAGGTAGAATACCGGCTCCGCGTGGTAATACCGGGTATCCGGTTCTCCGTTTTTCAAACCACGATTGCATATCTACGAAATAGTACGCGTAGTATTTCTGAGTGATAATCTGTTCGAGTTGTTGATCAAAACTACCGTTCCCATTGTACAGGATGCCTTCTTGTTGAAGATATGAGTTGTCAACAGTTACGCCCCATTGCGTCATAGAAGCTTTTATCCCTTTTTCATAATGATTTTTGGGTGTCGATCCGGTATTGAATCCTCTTAAAGCCAATTCAGCCTTGATAAATTCCATTTCGGCATACGTCATGATTACGCCCAATACCGGGGTGGTTTTCAGATTATCGTTATAGCTCGAATTCTTATCTGTAACATACACCACATCGGATTCGTATCCGCTTTCTATGCCACTGTACACATCCTGCCCGTTTACCTTCACGGTAGAGGCCCATACCTTCAGGCGGGGGTCGTTCTGCTGGATCATCGGGTTTATGAAGTGCGTTGTATAGTAATCGCCCTGCCGCCAGTCCAGTGTACGTGCGTTGTAATACGGATTGTAATAGGGATAAGCGCCTGTGTATTTCAGTATAGCATCGTCCGCATTAGACTCCAATAACGGATTGTTGGTAGGATTTGCCAGGATGGCTTCTATCTGACTTTTTACATTCAATTCGCTGTCACGATTCAGGGCGCGCAATAACAAACGCAGGCGTAGAGAATTGATGAGTCTTTTCCATTTCAGCATAGCCGCCGCATCTGTACCATATATCAAGTCGCCACCCAGTACCAAACCGGTTTTTGTATCCACCAGTGAGTTGGCTTGTGCCAGCTGGGCCAACATCTCTACATAGATATCTTTTTGCTGATCGAACTTCGGTGTGAGAATCTCTTCCCTGGCTCTGCCTGCTTCTGAGAAGGGTACAGGACCGAAAGCATCGGTCAGGATGGAGAAAGCCCACATTCTGAGTGTAATAGCAATGGCCTGGTAGTTGGGCTGTGCTTCTTTGGAGATGTCTTCGATATCACTCAAATCTATCAGGCGATTGTAGATGTTCTCCCAAATGCCGGTTCCCGTTTTGGGAAGTATTTCGTAACGGTGTACATCTCCACTGGCGCTTTCACGTGGGGCGGTCACCTGCATCAATTCATGCGTGAATTGCTTGGAGGTTCCAATGGTCGAATTGACCAACCGGTATTCTACTTGTCCCAACATACTGCCTTGATTGGTGTTGGAGGGTCTGATCGGGTCTCTGTTTATCTCTTCAAAATCGCCTGTGCAAGAGGATAACGAGCACAACAATAAAGCGTAAAGGACAAAACGTATTCGTATGATTTGTTGTATTGTTTTCATATTATAAATGCTTTTAGAAACTACAAGATATATTGATACCCATGTTGCGTGTCGAAGGATATTGACCTAACTCCACTCCTTGCACCAGGGAACCGTTATTCAGATTTCCTCCTTCGGGATCGAAAGCGGGGAATTTGGTAAAATTGTACAAATCTCTGCCATACACGGCAATGGAAGCGTTCTTGACTACTGTTTTTCTCAACAAGCTCTGCGGTAGTTTATATTCAAGCCGGACTTCCCGTATCTTTAGGAAAGAAGCATCGAAGATATTTGTTTCGGCATTGGCACGTGCATAATATTGTTCGTAGTAAGGGCGGGCTTCCACTCTCTTGGTATTGGTTACATAGGTGCCGTCCTCCAACTTTACAACACCCACGCCAACGATGCCGTCTTCGCGCCCGGGAAGGGTGACTTTGGTGTTTCCGAATTCATTGTTCTTGTGGTTTGTCAGCGAGTAAATCTTACCACCTTTCTGACCGTCTAACTGGAAATGGAATTTAAAGCCTTTGTATTCGAGTGTATTTACCATACCTGCTTTCCAGTCAGGAAACACATTGCCCCATTTCTTGGCTACGGGGTCTAACAGCGATGGTATGCCTTCCGAAGAAAAGACGATTTGTCCGTCGGGTGATCTTTCGAAGCCTTTACCGTAGATGTCTCCCATGCGTCCGCCTACTCTCGCTTCGATGGTCACGTCATCGCGGTTGGCAAACAGTATCTGGCTTTCTACACCCGGAGCCAACCGACGTACATAGCTGCGATTGGTAGACCATGTGAAGCAGGTTTCCCATTTGAATTTTCCGACCAAGGGTTTCAGTGTCAGGCTTGCTTCCAACCCCCGGCTATTGATCAATCCGGCGTTGATCATTTTGCTGGAATATCCGGATGTAGGATCAATAGGAGTGGCTACAATCTGGTTCTTACTGTCATTGTTGTACACTGCTACATCGGCCATAACACGGCTCTTGAAGAAGCGGATTTCCACACCGAGTTCATAACTGGTTGTAATTTCCGGTTTCAGATCTGCATTGTATAGAACGGTTGGGTTGGTCAGTCCGTTGCCGTAAATACTGTTGTAGTATTGGCTTGTCTGATAGGGGTCTGTATCGTTCCCGACTTGTGCCCATGACAACCTCAGTTTAAGATAATCGATCTTCTTCATCTTGAAAATATCACTCAGAATCCAACTCGTATTAACGGATGGGTAGAAGAATGAATTGTTGTTCTTCGGCAGCGTGCTCGACCAGTCGTTTCGGCCTGTCACGTCAATAAATATCTGGTCTTTGTAAGAGAATTGCGCCATTCCGTACAGGCTGTTGATGGCTTTTTCGCTTCGTTGAGGATCGGCTACAGCCTGATCCAAACTGTTTGATATCTGATAGATACCGGGTTGGTTCAGCTGATCGGCATACATGCCATTGAAGTCATACGTTTGCTTCATCATATTGCCTCCCAAAGATCCGCCATAGCCCCAGTTTTCTTTTCTTTCTTTGTAAGACAGGAGGAAATCATAATTGCCTTCGAACAGGAAGACATCCTGTGTGCGAAACATGCCTCTGGGGTATTTTGTCATGCTGAAAGGACGTTGTTGAGACCGCTTTTCGTAAGACATATCCACGGCTCCCTTTACTGCAAGGTCAAGCTTATCAGTGAATTGATAGTTGGCCGATACATTGCCGAAAGCACCGTTCTTGGTCAATTTGTTCAGGGCTTCGTACATAACCAGGTAGGGGTTGTCCGGCCCTTGATAGAACGGTCGCTTTTGCTGAATATTTTCCAGACCGCTCTCCCAATAATTCCGCAGCCAATTCGGATTCACATTGGTGGTTGTCCCGATAATGAGGTAATACATCAACGTCTGATTGTTGTATCCGGCTGTCGGCAGATTATCACTGGTTTTGTTTACGTAATTCACATTGGTAGATACGGTGAGTTTATCGGACATCTTATGAGAAGCTGCCAATGAGACGTTGTATCTCTCCCATCCTGTGTTTTCGATGATCCAATTGTTTTTCAGGTAGTTCAGTGATACGCGCATGCTGCTCTTGTCGTTCCCGTTTACTATGGACAGGTTGTGCCCGATGTTGTATCCTTGTCTGAAATAACCGTTATAGGCGTCTTTGTATGGCTGCCACAAGGTTCTTTCGGTAGGTTTTCCACCCGGAGAATTGGGATTATATTGGTAATACATCTGTCCATCATACTTAGGCCCCCAGGAGCGTCCACCTCCGGCACTGGTACTTGTGTTGGGACCATCTTCACTGTCGCCATAAGAGTAATAGGCCTGGCTACGTCCTTCGCCGTATTCGAATTGATAATCGGGCCACCGGTTTATCTGATCGATACTTGCATCAAAGCTGTAGGTAATGTTCAGCCCTTTTGATTTATCTCCTTTTTTGGTGGTGATGATCAAGGCTCCTGCCGCGGCTCTGCTTCCGTACAAGGCAGTAGCCGCCGGACCTTTCAGGACATTGACGCTTTCGATGTCTTCCGGATTGATATCGGAAGCATGGGAGCCATAGTCAACCGGATTGTCGGCAGATAAGTGAGAGCTGAAACCTGTGCTGACAATCTTGGAGCTGATGGGTATTCCATCGACTACAATCAACGCCTGATTACTATTCATATTCAACGAATTTTCTCCCCGGAGTGTGATACGTGATGAGCCCATGGCTCCTGCTCCTACTCCGGTGACATTCAGTCCTGCCACTTTTCCGCTCAGCGCATTGGCCCAGTTGTTTGTTTTGGAGTTTGTCACGTCATCGCCGTTGATGGAAGTTGTGGCATATCCCAATGATTTCTCGGCTCTCTTGATCCCCAGAGCAGTGACTACCACTTCGTCCAATTGAAGGGTCGATTCCTTGAGTACGACATCCAATGGGGTTGTATTGCCGGAGGCAACTTTTACGCCATTAAGATGTTTGGTTTCGTAGGATATAAAACTAACTTGGAGGTTGACCGATCCTGTCGGGACCTGAGGTAAGGTGAACTTTCCGTCGGCACGGGTCGTTACGCCTATGCCCGTTCCGGATATCACTACAGAGGCTCCGATGACGGGCTGTCCCTCTTCGTCTATGACTTTACCGGATATTGAACCTGTTGCGGTTACTTTGACCGGAGTTGCTGCCTTTTCGGTTTCTTTCGCTGTAATTACATAGGAGCCATTTTCTAACTTGGTGAAGGTAAACGGGCTTTCTTTCAACGAAATGTCTAATATCTCATCGACATTTTTGTCTTTGAAGTTCAGCGAAGATACAGAATATGCCTCCAGACTATTCATGTCAAAGGCGATTGTTTTCTTTGTGTCGGAAGCTATCCGGGAAATGCGTTTGGCTAATTTCTCGGAAGGGTAACTGCCGTTGATTCCTCGTGCGCAAATATTCATAGGATTTGCCCAAAGGAAGAGAAAGAGGAATACGATTCCTGCATTAACTTTCAGAAGAGTTCTAATTTTTTCCATTTTTACTGTAATTGTTCTTAGAATTGAGTATCTATTTTTACTTATTGATAGTCATTGTCTGACCTGTTATCTTATAGTTGGCGCCATAGAGTGCATGTAGAACTGCCATAACATCTTTCAGGGTGGCTTCTGCTTCGAACGAGGCTGTGAAGCGGACTCCTTTGAGGGCATCCTGGTTGATTTGGATTTGTATATTGAATTGCTGTTCTAAGCGGAGTTTGAGTTCATCGATATCGGCATCATACAGAACAAGCCTGATATCCATCCAGCCTATGGCATTGTTCCAGTCGATTTTATGGCTTGTATATTCTTTGGAATCTTTGTGGATAATAATTTGCCGGTTAACCGTAAGCCGTTCCAGTGTTCTGTTTTCTGTGGCGACATCTACGATACCTGTGCGAACGCTGATAACAATGTCTTCGAGCATGGCGTATGCCTTGATGTTGAAAGATGTACCTCTTACGGTAGTTGCAATGCTTCCGTTGTGGATGATGAATGGTTTCTTTTCATTCCTGGCTACATCAAAGAAGATTTCACCTTCTTCAAGGATCACCTCTCTTTTCTCTTTATTAAATTCTGTGGATATGTACGAGAGACGGCTGTTGCTATTCAGATGAATGGTGGTTCCATCGGGGAGGATTGCTTGTTTCTTCTCTCCGTTCATTGTTTGGATGATAGTGGTGCTGACGGATGCTGTGTGTGAATAGTCTTCCCGGGTCTTATTAGCGATGTAAATTCCACTGCCGACAACCAATAGGATAGATGCGGCTACTGCCCATTTCCTGAATAGAGATTGTGTGATGAAGTGCTTCCTCTTAGCTGCCGATCTTTGTTCTTTAGAGAAATGTAGTGAAACCTTTCGATAGATCCGTGCTTCGATCTCTTCTTCATCTACATCCGGCATATGTAGAGGGCCTTCTTCGTCGGATGGTTTCCAGCCAGAGACCAGCTGTTCTTCTTTTTCTGTGGACTTACCCTGAATAAATCGTTCTAATAACTTATGTATAAATAAGAATCGAATGATTTGCGTTTCTTGACCGTTTCCTTTGTCAATATTGCTTTTCCCTTTTGTATTCTTTTCTTTCATAAAATCAGTTTTGTTTCTTCTATGGAGATAATAGAGTCGAGGGGATTGATTTTGCCCTCGAATGTTATGAAGAAACGGTTACGTTTTATAATCGACTAATGATCAGCGAATAACATTCGGTGTGGGCGTATTTAACCGGAATGCAATGTTCTTGTAATCCGGCACCTTTACTTTTGGCAAAAAAATTGGTATGGAAAACGAAATGACTGATAGTAGTCTCTTGGAAAAAATTTCGGAGCGGGAAGTATCCTGTTTTGATATACTCTACAAACGATACAACAGGTTATTCTACCGATGGGTTTGTACCAGAATCGGGGATAAAGAGATGACAGAAGAAATTACACAGCTTTTTTGGATTCATGTCTGGGAAGCCCCTGCTTATTTTAGAAGGGATTCAAAGGATTCTGTGAAAGATTTCTTTTTACGTGTACTCACTTTTAAGACGCTGGATTATCTGAAGTCTGCTGCCAACCGGAAAACCGGTAATCATTCTCTGTTGCTTGAGGTAGATAAATATTTTTCGTATACGCATATCCTGGAAGAGATTCAGGTAAATGAGATTCAGGAGATTTTGGATAAGGTATTGGGCGACCTGCCTCAATTGACCAAAGATGTCTTTTTATTGCTTTGGGAAGATAGCCATTCGGTCAATGAAACAGCAGAGTTATTAAACATTTCTCCCAAAATGGTTAGGACCCGTTATCAGGCTACGCTGACTTTATTAAAAAAGAGCTTGTTAGATAAGTATCCGGAAGAGGGACTTGCAGATTATCTTACACTTATTTTATTGTTCACTTTATTTAGATAAAGTGGAAGATACGGGCGGCTTAGTAAGCCCCCCGGTATTTGCCTTCTTCCTTATCGTCGAGCATGTTCAGGTAAGAGGTATAGCGGGATTCGCTGATGTAGTGCTGCTCTACAGCTTTTTGCACAGCACAGCCCGGTTCTTGACGATGAGTACAGTTGTTATAACGGCAGTCGGCCGAAGCCTTGAATATTTCCGGGAAGTAGTGTCCTATTTCTTCTTCCTCCATATCGAACGTGCCGAATCCTTTGATACCCGGCGTATCGATGATATATCCATCACCCTCTACCGGGAACATTTCGGAGAAAGTGGTGGTGTGCATACCTTTGTTGTGATAAGAAGAAATCTCGGCCGTCTTTACATCCTGCCCGGGAAGGAGGATGTTGATAAGTGTTGATTTGCCCACGCCCGAGTGTCCGGAGAAGAGCGTCACCCGTCCTTTCAGTTCCTCGCGAATGAGGTCGATGCCTTCATTCTGCAAAGCCGAAATACGGAAACAGGGATAACCGATATAGGTGTAGAGAGTGATGAGGTCTTCCATGTATTGGAGCTCCTCTTCGTTGTAAGCATCCACCTTGTTGAACACCAGTTTCACAGGCACACGGTATGCCTCGGCCGAAGCCAGAAAACGGTCGATGAATACGGTCGATGTTTGGGGATAGTTCACCGTCACTACCAACAGGCATTGGTCGAGGTTGGCGGCGATGATGTGCGATTGTTTGGAAAGATTGGAAGAACGACGTACGATGTAGTTCTTCCGATCTTCGATTTCATTGATAAAGGCCGTACCTTCCTGGTTCAGCGTGATGTGTACATAGTCGCCCACGGCTACCGGATTGGTGCTGCGTATCTCTTTCAGGCGGAAGTTCCCTTTGATTTTGCAATCGACCGTCCGTCCGTCTTCGGTCTTTACCTGATACCAGCTACCGGTGTTTCTGATGACTAATCCTCGCACGCTATACCTATTCTATATTATACGGTCATGATTTCTTTTTCCTTCTCCACCAACATGTCATCGATCTGCTTGATGTACTTGTCGTGAATCTTTTGCAGTTTGGCTTCGGCGTTCTTCTGTTCGTCTTCTGCCAGACCGTCTTTCACGGCTTTCTTCAATGCATCGATCGCGTCACGACGGGCGTTGCGTACACTCACCTTGGCTGTTTCGGTTTCGCCTTTACACTGTTTGGAGAGTTGTTTACGGCGTTCTTCGGTCAGCGGCGGTATGCCGAGGCGGATAATTTCGCCATTGTTTTCGGGCATGATACCGAGGCTTGAGTCGATGATGGCTTTTTCGATCACCCGGAACATGGTCTTATCCCACGGTTTGATGGTGATACTGCGGGCATCCGGCGTATTTACCGCCGCTACGTTGGCGATGGGCACCATGCTGCCGTAAGAGTCTACACGGATACCGTCGAGCAGGCGTGTGCTTGCTTTACCGGCACGGATGTGGGCGAATGCCTCGTCGAGATACATCACGGCCATGTCCATTTTTTCTTGCGCTTCGTTGATACAAGTCTTAACGTCTATCATATTCTTTCGTATTTAGTAATTATACTTACTTGGAAATGGAGCAAAAGTAGAGTATTTTTTGCTTATGTGCAAAAAAGGGTGCAACTCTTTTAGGTTTTAGTTGTTAATGACTAACCTAACTGTAACTAAGAAAAAATATGAAACATTCATTTATTATTTCACTCATGCTGTTGTTCTTTGCGTGTGGCAACAGTAATGCTTCCCGGCAACAGGAGGAGACGCCTGTTGCACAAGACGTTGGCTGGCCCCGGCAGGTCAAGTCGGGTAATACCACATTGACCTATTACCAGCCGCAAATCGATAAGTGGGACAAGTACAAGAAACTCCAGGGCCGCCTGGCCTTTTCCATCACCCCCAACGGAGGGGAGGAGGTACTGGGAGTAGCCTCTTTCGTGTGCGACACGAAAACGGACAAGGATGCTCATTCCACCTATCTGCACAATATTCAATATACCGATGTGCGTTTTCCCTCGCTGGATGCCAATAAGGTAGCTGCCACGAAGCAGACTTTTTTGCAAATGATGCCGACGGGCGCCGAGAGCATCTCGACCGACCGCATCCTGGCTTATCTGGATAACAAAGGGCAGGGGCAACAGCCTACGGTAACATTGAAAAACGATCCTCCGAAGATCTTTTACAGCGCTTCGCCGGCCATTCTGCTCTTTGTCGATGGTAACCCCGTGTGGTCGCCGGTAGAAAAGACGAACCTGCAATTCCTGGTCAATACCAACTGGGATGTGTTTCTCGATAAGAAAACCAGCCAGTACTACCTGTTGGCCGATGAAACCTGGCTGACGGCTAAAGCCCTGAACGGTCATTGGACGCCGACCACTGCGTTGCCGAAAGATTTTTCGTCACTGCCTTCGGGACAGAACTTCGACGAAGTGATTAAGCATGTACCGGCCCACAATGCGTCCGGTGCGCCGGCGGTGTTTTATACCAACGAGCCTGCCGAACTGATTGTGACCGAGGGTTCGCCTGTGTACAGTAAAGTTCCGAATACGCAACTCCTGTTTGTCAGCAATTCCGAGAACGATATCTTCATCGATGAGGCCGACGGGCAATTCTACATCCTGCTTTCAGGCCGTTGGTTCCGGGCGCCGAAGTTTGGCGGACCGTGGTCGTATGCCGGTGGCAACCTGCCTGCCGACTTTGCCAAGATCCCCGAAAACTCCCCCATGGGCCATGTATTGGCTTCCGTGCCGGGAACGGTAGAAGCATCCGATGCCGTATTGCTGGCACAGATTCCCACCACGGTGGTGGTGAACAAGGCCGAGGCCGAAGCCAAGGCACATGCCACGTACGATGGCGATCCGAAGTTCTCACCCATTCAGGGAACCACTTTGCAATACGCCACCAATACACAAGATAAGGTGATTAAAGTGGGCGATCTCTATTACATGTGTTTCCAGGCCGTATGGTTCATGTCGACCTCGCCTACCGGGCCGTGGAAGACAGCCGATACCGTACCCTCGGCCATCTATACGATACCGCCCAGCTCGCCTGTGTACAACGTGACGTACGTAACCCAAACCAATGCCACATCGACCACCGTGGAATCATCGTCGACTGCCGGATATCTGGGAGCTTTCATCATCGGTGCGGCGGTGGGAGCGGTGATTGATGCGGCTATTGTGTACGGAACGGGCTGGTATTATCATCCGTATATCTTCTGGCCTCCGTATGCTCCTTGTCCCATCTATCGCCCCTGGCCGTATACGTACGGTGGCGGAGCGGTGTACAACCCGTGGACGGGCGGTTTTGCTGTCGGTCGCCGGGCGTACGGACCGTACGGAGCTGCCGGTAGTTCGGCCTGGTTCAATCCCGCTACGGGACGTTACGGACGGTCGGCAAGCGTACAGGGATGGTATGGCGGACGTACTGTTGCCAATACTTACAACCCGTGGACAGGTGCGTATGGACATACCTCGCAAGGGCACAACCCGTATTCCCAATGGGGGCACTCGACGGTGACCAACGGACATCAGTGGGCCAGCTCTTCGCATGTGACGACGGCTGCCGGAACGGCTTTCACCTATCATACTTCCGGTGGAAAGAGTGGGGTAGTGGTCGATGGAAGGAACGGTGTCCATGTACATACCAATACGGGCAACCGGGTGTATGCCGGTAGCGACGGTAATGTGTACCGCAGGAACGACAGTGGTTCGTGGAGTCATTACGATAACAATAACCGCCAGTGGCACGAGAGTAATCTGGGAGGCGCCACGCAACATCCGGCTACTCCGAATCGGGGGGCAACCCAACGACCGTCAGGTGGTGCTACGCATCCGTCGGCTGTAGCCCGCCCTTCGGCAGGCAATAACACGATGCATTACCTCGATCACTCGGAACAATCGCGTGACCGTGGTGACCGGCAGGTGGAACGTTTCTCTAATGTCAATCGCGGTGGCGATCATAGCGCTCTGCGGCGTGGACGGAGATAGTGCTACACGCTCTACCTATACAAACAAATGATTTTATCCAGCACTCCAGCACGGATTTCGACTTATTTATTTGATTATAAGTTGTTTATCCCGTGCTGGATCGCTGTTTTATCCAGCACGGATCCAGCACAAATTGGGGTATCCAGCACGAATTCGGCCCGATTCGTGTCATTCGTCACACTTTACAGCGTTATTACCCTATACAATATCCCTTTATTGGATCGTTGGCACGGTACTTCGTTTTTCCGTAACAGCCTTCCGAAGTTTACTACATTTCCTAATGGCACCTTGAAACCGCTTTTCTTTTGAATCTTCACCATAATCTCGGCAGGCGATAACAACTCGCACGCCTCCCCTTCGCGGGCTGCCCGGAAGTAGTGATGAAACAACTGTTCCATGGCAGGTTCCTGTTGGAACCCTCGGTTATGCTCTGTCACAAGGGCTTCTTCCTCGGCATCGAGATACGCCCGTTCGCCGTCGCGCAAAGCATCGAGCGCCTGGGCGTATAGCTGTTCGTAGTAAACGGGCCGACTGAAATCGATGGGCCCCGTCACCTCGATACAGATGAAACGGCGGCTGCCCGACGGATCGGTGAGCAGGTCGGGCTGGTTGCTCGTGCCGATGAACGAGGCATACCTGCGCAACTGCTCCACGGAGCTCTGGTTGGGCAGGCGGGTGTTCACCACCGGCTTTTGCAGGATGTGTTTCAGGAAAGCCTGGTGCGAGGGAGTGATGCTGTCGAACTCGTCGATGTTGATCAGGATAAACCGGTTGAGGTACAACTCGGCATCGCGCTTGCGGCTGAAATCGATGCTGTCCGTGTAGTAGGCCGACAGCTCCGGCGGAAGCAATGACCGGCAAAACGTAGATTTGCGGTATCCCTGCGGACCCACGAGCAAGGGCGAAGTGCTGTTGGCATGCACCGTGTCGTGCCCCCGCCAATGACTCACCATGCTGAGAAACCAACGGTAGAACAGGTTGCGCCAGTGCGGGTGGTGGCAGGGAACGGTGTCGGCCAAGGGGCGGATGCGGTCCGTGCCGTCCCAATCGGGTAGTTGTTCCAGCCAGTCGGACACGGGCGAGTACACCGGCACACGGTTTGAGTGGATGTATCGTCGCACGTCACGGTCCCACAACTCGAGGTTTTCCTTCATGGCATTCAGGGCGATGCTGTTCAGCACCCGCTCGTTGATGGAGTGGAAGCGGAACTGAAACGTGTTCCGCTCGCGGTATTCCACCGCGCGGAGCATAGTGTTGTAACGGAAATCGTACCGCCGCTTCATGAACTCTTCGGTGCGGACACTGGTGCTCAACACTTTGCCGATGCACGGTTTTCGTACCTTTTTCTCTATCCGGTAGGCATTCCGGAAGGTGAGCCGCAGTTCTTCCTCC
>JAVBVD010000020.1:0-58420 GCA_031554635.1 Bacteroides sp. | reverse complement strand
AAAAATTAAGATCGGCACGATTCCCATGCACCCGGTTCACGGAAACACGAAGATGAGATACGCCATCGTGATCGATAAGCAGGAGCCGATTATCGTCTCCACCGCAGCGGCATTCCTGACTGAGAAATGGGCGGAAAACACTTTGCGCAATCAATCATTGACTGTAACCGATGCATACATCGCCGAGCCGGGTGAACATACGATCCGTATTTATGCGCTGGACGAAGAATTGATTATTGACCAGCTAATGCTGGATTTCGATCTGGAAAGGAAGCATTACCTGATACCTGCTTCTAACAAATTCGAAAGACGTAAAACAATAACGGCAGGTTACTAACCTGCCGTTATTGTTAACTTCCAGTTCCAACTGACCAGAAGATTAACCATATTGGAGACCGTGCTTCCCGGCAGGGATACAGCCGCCTGGTAGTGGAATCCTTTGTCGTCCACTTTGATGAAGTTCATATCCATCAGGATGGACTTACTTAATAAATCGTCCGGGAGAACCTCTGCGAACATTTGTTTGGTGATATTGCTGTCGTACAGGCATTTCCTGCCCTCGTACACGCAGATATGCATTACGTTGTCGTAATATACATTGTCAATACTGATCCCTTCGTCCGAATGAGTGGTGCGTACCACCTTCATCTTGGATGGATTGATGTGCACATAGGCCCGGTATCGGGTACCTTTGTGCATTACAACACTATCCTTCTTCGTCACGCTGGTATATACAGGAATGACTTCGACATTCTTTTTGGGAAAAGCCAGCGTATCGCTCGGGTTTTCCGATTTGTGGAGCTTGACGGCGTTATCTTCATCCGTGTGAAACCAGAAAGAGAATTCCGTCTGCCGGTCAATCCGGTAACTGGCCAGCGTTTGACTGTGCAGGTAGAGCGTATCTTTCCTGATATCGAAATAAACCGGTGATGTTTGAGGGTCTGTATAATAAATAGTGTCGCCTTTGACATACAGCAAGGGGGTGTCTGTATCGTCGTCGATCCAGACACCTTGCAGCATTGCTTTGGCTTCGCTTTTTTTATTATCGGTTTCCTTTGCTTCTTGCTTTTTGTTGCCTGTGCAAGCAAAAAGCAAGAATGTACAAAGTGAAACAACTATGGGTTTTATCATCGTTTCGAGAAAACTTATTTCTTACCAATGCAAGAGTAAACGAAGCCTGCTGCTTCCATTTCACTCTTCTCGTAAATATTACGACCGTCCAGAATCAACGTATTAGCCATCGTTTTCTTAATAACCTTCCACGATGGTAAACGGAATTCTTTCCACTCGGTCACCAGCATCAAGGCATCAGCATCCAGTACGGCGTCGTACATATCGCAAGCGTAGTAAACCGCATCGCCGATTTTCCGTTTGCATTCTTCTGTTGCCACCGGATCGTATGCACGTATGCTGCATCCTGCTTCCAGGAGTTTTTCAATGAGCACCAACGAGGGTGCCTCGCGCATATCATCCGTTTCGGGTTTGAACGACAATCCCCACAGGGCAATGGTCTTGCCTTTCAGGTTGCCGTCGAAGTGTTTCAGCAGTTTCTCGAACAGAACACTCTTCTGTGCTTCGTTAACTTCTTCCACTGCTTGAAGTACCCGTAATGTATAATCGTTTTGTTCGCCGGTTTTGATCAATGCTTTAACATCTTTTGGGAAGCAGGAGCCTCCGTAACCGATGCCGGGATAGAGGAACTTGCGACCGATGCGACTATCGGATCCGATACCGCTACGAACCATGTTCACGTCGGCTCCTACCAGTTCGCACAGGTTGGCAATGTCGTTCATGAAGCTGATACGGGTAGCCAGCATAGCGTTGGCTGCATATTTAGTCATTTCGGCCGAAGGAATATCCATGTAAATAACCCGGAAGTTGTTCAGTAAGAATGGCTTGTAGAGTCGGCTCATCAACTGCTTGGCGCGTTCGGACTCAATACCTACCACCACACGGTCGGGGCTCATAAAGTCGTTGATGGCGTTTCCTTCTTTCAGGAATTCCGGGTTGGAAGCTACATCGAATTCGATGCTGAGACCTCTCTTATCCAGCTCTTCCTGGATGGCGGCGCGTACTTTGGCAGCCGTACCTACCGGGACGGTGCTCTTGGTTACGACCAGCTTATAGTCGTTCATGTTTCGTCCGATGGTGCGGGCTACGGCGAGCACATAACTCAGGTCGGCGCTTCCATCTTCGTCGGGAGGAGTTCCTACGGCGCTGAAGATCACTTCGGCTTCGTCCAGGCAACTTTCCAGCGAAGTGGTAAACGTTAACCGGCCGGCTTTGACATTCCGGAGAACCATTTCTTCCAGTCCGGTCTCATAAATAGGGATAATCCCTTTATTCAAAGATTCTATCTTCTCACTATTGGTGTCTACGCATGTAACATCTACACCGATTTCTGCGAAACATGTTCCGGTTACCAACCCGACATATCCAGTTCCTACAATTGCTACTTTCATTTTTTCCTTTTACTAGTTTTATTTAAAATATTCCGCATCTGCAAACGCCTTGGCGCGTTTGTCCTTATCTGACATGACCAATTGAGATTCTGCTATCGGCCAATCTATTTTTACTGTTGAATCATTATAATATATAGAAGCTTCCGCCTGGGGAGCATACGCATTATCTACTTTATAGGTAAAAATGGCCTCGTCGCTCAGCACCAGAAAACCATGTGCGAATCCACGTGGAATGAAGAATTGTCGCTTATTTTCTTCGCTCAGAACTACGCTGACATGTTTTCCGAAGGTGGCCGAAGAACGACGAAGATCGACAGCGACGTCCAGCACTTCGCCTTTGATCACCCGTACGAGTTTGGCCTGACTAAAGTCGCCTGTCTGATAATGTAGCCCTCGTAAGACCCCAAAAGAAGACTTGGATTCATTGTCCTGAATAAAATTCACGACTCCCACTTGCGCATTAAACTCTGCTTGTTTAAAGGATTCCATAAAGTATCCCCGTTCATCGGTAAATACCCTGGGTTCTATGACCCATACTCCATCTATTTCGGTTTGTAAAAATTTCATTGTATTCTTTAATTACGATACAAAAATATGAAAAAAAACCTGAGTTCATAATTTGTTAATAATAAAAAGACTGCTTTTGATGGATATTTTCATTCAAAGAGCTATTTTTGCACTCATGATTGAATTGGCGCAACATATAGAAAGCTTATTATTGGAGAACGATTGTGTGATTGTTCCTGAATTGGGTGGGTTCATTGCCCACTATTCGCCTGCTAAATGGGACGAAAAAGAAAACCTTTTCCTTCCTCCGGTACGTACACTGGGATTTAATCCGAACCTGACACTGAACGATGGATTGTTGGTACAATCGTATATGAATACGTACAACACTCATTTCCCGGATGCCACCCGCAAGGTGCAACAAACCGTGGAAAGTCTCTGCAAGCAATTGTATGAGGAAGGAAAAGTCGAACTGGTTAATATAGGTGAGATTCGTTTTACCATGCAACAGACGTATGAGTTTACTCCATTCGATCATAAACTTGCCACTCCCCGCCTTTACGGTCTCGACACCTTTGAAATAAAGGAACTGGCTGCTTTACAACAGCCGGCTCATCTCACGAAAGCTCCCAGGAAGATGGTGGTTGCTCCCCCGGCGAAGAAAGAATACCGGGTAAACTATGCTTATTGGAGTTATGCAGCAGTAGCGGTGGCTATCATCGCCCTTATCTTTGGCATATCGACTCCGGCCGGGAATACATATATAGAAAGAAATAACTACGCTCAGCTCTTGCCGATGGATCTGTTGGAGAAGATCGAAAAGCAATCGGTTGTTTTCACACCGGTAGCTGTTCATACGGTTCAGGATAAGCGGAAGACGGCTGCGTCTTCTCAAAATTCGTCTAAGGCATCTCCTCAACAGCGAACGATCGTTACCCGGGAGGTTTCTGTACCTAAGGCTTCTGCCTCTAATGATGCATCTGCAAGCGCCGAACAGCCTGCTAAGACCTCTCAGGCTTCAGATAATGCCTCTCAAAAAGATAAAGCTCCTCAGGCTGAGAAATCTTCTGCCTCCCAGGTCCAGACTGCGACAAACAGCAAATATCACCTGATTGTAGCCGGTGGAGTGATGCAGAAGAACGCCGAAATATTGGTAACCCAGCTTAAAGAAAGAGGCTATTCCAGCGCTTGCGTGTTGAGCGGGAACGGTATCATACGGGTGAGCATCCTCTCCTACTCTACCGAATCCGAAGCGCTCAAAGAGCTGATGAAATTGAGAAAGCAAGAAGAATTCCAAACAGCCTGGTTGCTGGCTAACAAATAATACCCCGATATAGAGATGAAACGTATCTTGTGTCCTAAATGCGAAAATTACCTTTCTTTTGATGAAACCAAGTACGGCGAGGGACAATCGCTTGTTTTCGTATGTGAACATTGCGGTAAGCAGTTCAGCATCCGGTTGGGCAAAAGCAAAATGAAAGCTGTGCGGAAGGAAGAAAATCTGAATGAAGATGCTTGTCAAGGCGAATTCGGATGTATTGTAGTGGTCGAAAATATATTTGGCTTCAAGCAAATCCTGCCTCTGGAGGAGGGTGAGAATGTCATCGGTCGCCGTTGTGTGGGGACGGTCATCAATACGCCTATCGAGACCGGAGATATGAGCATGGACAGGCGGCATTGCATCATTCAGGTGAAACGAAACAAGCAGGGGCAGGTGATCCATACGCTCCGCGATGCACCCAGCCTGACCGGCACTTTCCTGATGAATGAGATCCTGGGTGACAAGGACCAGATACGGATTGAAGACGGGGCTATCATCACGTTGGGGGCCACTACCATTATTCTGAGGACATCTTAGTTGTGAGAGTCCTTGGTACATTCTTCCTCTGAATTACAAGGCATGTAATGGACGACTAGAAGTAATGATATGCAGCATTACATTACTTCTTCTTTGTCAGATGGTTCTGAAATAAAAAAGAAGAGCGACGAGATTTCTCCCGTCGCTCTTCTTTTTTATCATTAACGAATATACTAAAGGATACCTTTTACAGTTTCCAGCATGCCTTTTTCCTGGATAGAATCAAGGTTTGCTTTCACGGCAGCGGTTAATCCCGGTATTGCATTCAGGTTTTCGTTCCAGATGAACTCAGCAGCAAGTACACCTTCGGCAACTTTCTGAGTATCTCCGGTAGCCCAAAGATCTTTCAACAAGTTCATGATTTCTACTGAATCGTTCGGCACGATTTCTGCTCCGTCGGCACGTACACCACCCTTGTAGTAAGTGATGATAGCTGCCAAACCTAATACAAGGCCTTTGGGGAGTTCGCCCTTACGTTCCAGATATACTTTCAAGCCCGGCAGGTCGCGTGTTTCGAATTTCGGGAATGAGTTGAGCATGATGCTTGTTACGGCATGTTCTACGAACGGATTGTTGAAACGTTCCAATACATCTTCGGCAAACTTCTTCAATTCGTCTTTCGGCAGGTTCAATGTTTCCATCAACTCGCCGAACATCACCTTGTTGATGAATTGGCCTACTACTTCGTGTTGGCAAGCTTCGCGTACGATGTTCAAGCCCGACAGGAAAGCTACCGGCGACAACACGGTGTGCGGACCGTTCAGCAGCGTCACTTTACGTTCGTGGTAAGGAGCTTCCGAAGGAACAAACAGTACGTTCAGGCCAGCCTTGTCGGCAGGGAATTCTTTGGCTACTTCCTGCGGAGCTTCGATCACCCACAAGTGGAAGATTTCGGCTTGTACCACCAGGTTATCGTCGTATTGCAGGGTTTCTTTGATAGTGGCGATATCCTTGCGCGGGAATCCCGGAACGATACGGTCTACCAGGGTAGCATACACGCCACAAGCTTCTTCGAACCAGGTTTTAAACTCAGCGCCCAGGTTCCAAAGGTCGATGTATTGATAAATGGTTTCTTTCAGTTTGTGGCCATTCAGGAAGATCAATTCGCAGGGGAAGATGATCAAGCCCTTGCTCTTGTCGCCATTGAACGTTTTGAAACGATGGTAGAGCAACTGAGTCAGTTTGCCGGGATAGGAAGAAGCAGGAGCGTCGTCCAGTTTGCATGAAGGATCAAAAGCAATACCGGCTTCGGTGGTGTTGGAGATCACGAACCGCATTTCCGGATTTTCGGCCAAAGCCATGAACTCGGCATTTTGCGTGTAAGGATTCAGTGAGCGGCTGATCACGTCAATCATCGTCAGACTGTTTACCACTTCGCCTTTGTCCAATCCCTGGAGATTCAAGTGGTAAAGATTATCCTGTGCATTTAGCATGTCCACCATTCCTTTGTCGATGGGCTGTACCACTACTACATCGCTGTTAAAGTCAGCTTTTTCGTTCATGTTATAGATAATCCAATCTACGAATGCACGCAGGAAGTTGCCTTCACCAAATTGAATAATACGCTCCGGGCGTTGAGCTTTGTTGGCTGTTTGTTTGTTTAATGCTTTCATACAAATTGTTATTTAGAATGTTAATATGTGAATTATTCGAATTCGAAATAGAAATCAATATTTTCTTTTAGCAGAATGTCGATGGGCATGTATTTCAGTGACTCTACGGTTCGTTTGAAAACTACGTGATCGCACATCTTCTTCAAGGCATAATAGCTTTGCAAGCCAGGGCGTTGGCCGATCAGGCAAGTCACATCGCCCGATTTGAGCAGATCCACATTGGCTTTCAGTAAGTCGTATCCAATCAGGCCTTTCATACTTTTATTCGTTTCGCGCAGATATTCGCCTACCTGGTACACCCGGGAGTTGAACACGGCTCCTAATTGTGCCTGGGGATGTTGACCGAAGAAATCGTCCAGCATAGCCCGGTTTGCCTCCGAATTCTCTTTGCTGAGAATGACGTCATGAATCACCAGTTTGTCTTGTTCTTCGGCCAGATACTGCATAAACCCTTCAAGGCGGCGTTGCATCTGAATTTCGGACGGATTGTTTTTGCTGTTGTGCAGGAACAGGACTACTTCCTGCCCCTCGATGTAATTGCCCATCAGTATCTTGGCGGCAATGTATCCGCTTTGGAACGAATCCTGCCCCATGTACATCAGTGCGTTGGAACCGGCTATATTGAAGTCGATAAACGCGTACGGAATTTCTTTCTCTTGCAGTCGTTGCAGTAAGTTCAACGTTTCTTCCCGGAAGTTCGGTGCGATCAGTATAGCATCCACACTCTCCTCTTGGGCCTTTTTACAGGCTTCCTGAAATGAATTCTTGTCGCCGTGTATATAATACAGGCAGTTTACGCTCACGTTGAACGGACTCAGTTCACGTTGTGCCCGTTCGGTGCCCAGCGCGATGGAGTGCCAGTAACCATTCTCTATATAATAAGGAATAATGCACAGGAATGTGTATTTCTTTTTAGCTGCCAGACCGATGGCAAAGACATTGGGCTGGTAATTGATCTCATTGAGAACCTTTTCCACCTTTGCCTTGCTTTTGGGCGATACATCCCCACGGTTATGTAACACCCGGTCTACTGTTCCGGCAGAAACTCCTGCCATTCGCGCTATATCTTTGATTGTGTAGCTTTGTTTTTCCATAGCACCAATACTTAAATATTACAAATATTCGTGGCAAATATACGAATTATTTTGTGAATCCAAGTAACTTTTCTACTTTTGTGTTCGATAACGGTTAATAAAACAAAAAAGAAAAAACACACTTATTTACTTTATTATCAAAAAATTATATCTTTAACTCACGAAAGGTAATTTAAATATACACTTAAAAAGGAAATAGAATGAAAAACTTTATGGATGAAAACTTCCTGTTGCAGACAGAAACTGCGCAGAAGTTGTACCACGAACATGCGGCAAAGATGCCTATCATCGACTACCACTGTCATTTGATCCCTCAAATGGTGGCCGACGACCACAAGTTCAAATCACTGACCGAAATCTGGTTGGGAGGCGACCACTATAAGTGGCGTGCCATGCGTACCAACGGTGTGGACGAACGCTTCTGTACCGGTAAGGACACTACCGACTGGGAAAAGTTCGAAAAGTGGGCTGAAACCGTTCCGTACACCTTCCGCAACCCATTGTACCACTGGACGCACCTGGAGTTGAAGACAGCTTTCGGCATTGAGAAGATTCTGAATCCGAAAACCGCCCGTGAAATTTACGACGAATGTAACGAGAAGCTGGCTTTGCCCGAATACTCGGCACGCGGCATGATGCGTCGTTACAACGTAGAAGCCGTTTGTACGACCGACGATCCGATCGACTCCCTGGAATATCATATCAAGACACGTGAGAGTGGATTCGAAGTGAAGATGCTTCCCACCTGGCGTCCCGACAAGGCTATGGCGGTAGAAGTTCCGGCTGAGTTCCGTGCTTATATCGAAAAGCTGTCTGAGGTAAGTGGCGTGACCATCTCTTCATTCGACGACGTGGTGGCCGCACTGCGCAAACGTCACGATTTCTTCGCCGAACAAGGATGCAAACTGTCCGACCACGGTATCGAAGAGTTCTATGCCGAAGATTATACCGATGCCGAAATTCAGGCTATATTTAATAAGGTATACGGTGGAGCGCTCCTGACTAAGGAAGAGATCCTGAAGTTCAAATCGGCCATGATGATTATCTTCGGCGAGATGGATTGGGAAAAAGGCTGGACGCAACAGTTCCACTACGGTGCCATCCGTAACAATAACAGCAAGATGTTCAAGCTGCTGGGTGCAGATGTTGGCTTCGACTCTATCGGTGAGTTCACCACTGCCAAGGCGATGTCGAAATACCTCGACCGTCTGAATTCCAATGGAAAGTTGACCAAGACCATCCTGTACAACCTCAATCCGTGTGCCAACGAAGTGATCGCTACCATGCTGGGTAACTTCCAGGACGGTTCGATAGCAGGAAAGATCCAGTTCGGTTCGGGCTGGTGGTTCCTCGATCAGAAGGACGGTATGGAGAAACAGATGAATGCCTTGTCGGTACTCGGATTGCTGAGCCGTTTCGTAGGTATGCTTACCGACTCCCGTTCGTTCCTTTCGTATCCGCGTCATGAATATTTCCGTCGTACACTGTGCAACCTGTTAGGTCGCGATATCGAAAACGGCGAAATTCCTGCTTCGGAAATGGAACGTGCCAACCAGATGGTGGAAGATATCTGCTACAACAACGCTAAGAAATTCTTCCAGTTCTAAACTCCGGAGAATAAAACGTTTAAAGGTTGAATAGTATATAAAAGAAAAGAGGATGTGTACACAATGAACACATCCTCTTTTCTTTTTATATTATCTGTCTCACTCCCCTCTCTATGATCTATTAGAGGTCAATATTCTCTTAGAGAGAGAAATAACATCCTCCTGCGATCTTTTTTATCCTCTTAGGATCTTTGTATATCCTCTTGTGGTAATTTATTATCTTCCCGGCTTATTCGGAGAACCCTTGGAGATGAAGAGGCCTTTGACCTTAGAACCAACGTCTTTTCTTCGCCGGAGCAGATTCCTGCTCAACACTGTATACATCCTGAAACTTCAGGTTTTCCGTAATCATGCGGTATATGATTCCCCAATCGGGCAGGCCGCCCAGATTCCGGTCGTCGATAAACATTTCTACTTTGGGTTTTCTCGAAAAGCCTCTATCATCCTCGGTTTCTTCTGGGAAGTCCCTGTTTACGGCATAAAATTCCAGGCCACGTTCCTTGCACCATTGCACGGCTTCGTCGAGCAGATCGCCTTCGCGTACCGTCCAGAGTATCAACCGGTGCTTATCTTTTTGTAACAATTTCAAAGTGTCGACGGCAAAAGGAATTTCGTTTCCGATTCTCGGATAACGGTGTTCCACGATTGTTCCGTCGAAATCAACAGCTATAGTCATATGGATAAAAAATGTATGTATTTGCCGGCAAAGATACAGACTTTTGACTTAATAATCTATCTTTGCCGTTAAATAACCAATAAAAACAATCATATTCCACATGAAAAATCACACATCTCCGTCCGGAAAAGGATTCACGAGAGCTTTTTGGGTGAGCAATATAGTCGAACTGTTCGAACGAATGAGTTACTATGGCGTGTTTATTGTTCTTACCATTTACTTATCTAACATTCTAGGTTTTAACGATTTTGAGGCCAGTCTCATATCCGGTTTGTTCTCCGGAGGTTTGTATTTATTACCGATATTTTCAGGCGCTTATGCCGACAAGATAGGATTTCGCAAATCGATGCTGCTGGCTTTCGCGCTCCTTACTGCCGGTTACTTCGCGTTGGGTGTCTTCCCCACCCTGCTCGAAACATCCGGACTGGTCAGCTACGAGCCTTCCACTTCTTTCACCGGACTCCAGGGCAACCCCAGCCAATGGATCATCGTTCCGATTCTGCTCCTTATTATGGTAGGCGGATCGTTCATCAAGTCCGTTATCTCGGGATCGATTGCCAAAGAAACTACCCAGGCCACCCGTGCCCGGGGGTATTCCATCTTCTACATGATGGTGAACATCGGAGCTTTTACGGGCAAAACGGTCATCGACCCTCTGCGCGATTTCATCGGCAACAAGGCATACATCTACATCAATTACTTTGCCGGAACGATGACGCTGCTGGCTCTGCTGGCCGTTATCTTCCTGTACAAATCGACCCAGTCGGCAGGCGAAGGCAAGAGCATGCGCGAAATCAGGCAAGGGTTCGTCCGTATCTTCACCAACTGGCGACTGTTGGTGCTGATCCTGATCGTCACCGGATTCTGGATGGTGCAGCAACAGCTCTACGCCACCATGCCGAAATACGTCATCCGCATGGCAGGTGAGACTGCCAAACCAGGCTGGATAGCCAACGTCAACCCTTTCGTCGTAGTGTGCTGTGTGAGTTTCATCACCCGGTGGATGGCCAAGCGAAGCGCCATCACCTCGATGAACATCGGTATGTTCCTTATCCCCTTCTCCGCCTTGCTGATGGCTTGTGGCAATCTGCTTGGCAGCGAGGTGATCTCCGGTGTGAGCAACATCACCCTGATGCTGATTCTGGGTATCGTGGTGCAGGCGTTGGCCGAATGCTTTATCAGCCCCCGCTACCTGGAATACTTTTCGTTGCAGGCGCCCAAGGGAGAAGAAGGCATGTACCTGGGCTTTAGCCATCTTCACTCGTTCCTCTCTTCCATCTTCGGATTCGGGCTGGCGGGTATTCTGCTTACCAAGTACTGCCCCGATCCCGCTTTGTTCGACACGCACGAAGCCTGGGAGGCCGCCAGTACGCATGCCCATTACATTTGGTACTACTTTTCGGCCATCGGATTGATAGCCGCCATTGCGCTGTTAGCATTTGCTAAAATCACCCGTCGTATGGACAAAAAGAAAAAAAGTTGTAGTTAAGTCTGCTCCTTTTGTATATATTTGCCGTCAATTTGCCCAAAAACAGGGGCATTTGGTATTGACATATCACAGTTAAACAAGAGGAATGAACATAAAATTTATGAGTCTGGCCAGCGGAAGCAGCGGCAATTGTTACTATTTGGGAACCGAAACATACGGCATATTGATAGACGCAGGCATCGGAATACGTACCATAAAAAAGACACTGAAAGACTCGAACATACCGATGGATTCGATACGCGCCGTGTTTGTGACGCACGACCATGCCGACCATATTAAGGCCGTAGGACATCTGGGCGAGAAATATCATATACCCGTCTACGCCACGGCACGTATACACGAAGGCATCAATAAAAGTTACTGCATGACGGAGAAGCTGCACGCTTCCGTACGCTACCTGGAAAAAGAACAGCCCATGATGCTGGAAGATTTCCGGATCGAGTCGTTCGAGGTGCCGCACGACGGAACGGACAACGTAGGGTATTGTGTGGAGATCGATGGAAAGGTTTTCTCTTTCCTTACCGACCTGGGCGAGATTACTCCCACCGCCGCCCGTTTCATCCGCAAGGCCCAGTACCTTATCATCGAGGCTAATTATGACGAAGAGATGCTGAAAATGGGTCCTTATCCTTATTACCTGAAAGAACGTATTTCGGGTCCCAATGGGCATATGAGCAATCGGGAAACCGCCGATTTTCTGGCCGAAAACATCCAGGAACATCTTTCGCACATCTGGCTCTGCCACCTCAGTAAGGACAATAATCATCCGGAACTGGCCTATAAAACCGTGGAATGGGAATTGAGGCAAAAAGGAATCCTTATCGGCAAAGATGTGCAACTGCTTGCTTTAAAGCGAAATACGCCTTCAGAGCTGTATGAGTTCAAATAAAATTGTTAATAGATTTGTAAAAAAGCAGTTTTATTGTTTGGCTAAATAAAATAAAAAGCCTACTTTTGCAACCGCAAATAAGGAAATATGCACTCTTAGCTCAGCTGGTAGAGCAATTGACTCTTAATCAATGGGTCCAGGGTTCGAGTCCCTGAGGGTGTACCAGTTTAAAGTCCTGTTTGCATGCACTCTTAGCTCAGCTGGTAGAGCAATTGACTCTTAATCAATGGGTCCAGGGTTCGAGTCCCTGAGGGTGTACAGAAAGGAAGTCCGTGTGGCTTCCTTTTTTGTTGTATATCAATCAGTTAGTTGAGAATCAGCAGAATGCAAAACAAACAGAATCAGAAAACATGCTATACAACATGAATAAAAAAGGTTCTGTCGGTATAAAAATTCTACCATTGTTCTACCTTTGTGTTCTACCGTGTTCTACCAAATGTTCTACCGGCTGTTCTACCAAAAAAAGAGCTTATGAAGTACCCTACGCTACGTTTGGTTTACGACCGCAAGAAGGTTGCTACCAAAGAAAAAGATTCGCTCGTACAGATAGAGGTTCTGTTCGATAGAAAGAAAAAGTATATCTCCACCGGTGTGAAAGTCACAGCGGATCAGTGGAATGACAAGGTGAAGGTCAGAAACCGAGCCGACATGCTCCAACTCAACGAACGGATTGATAACATGTGCCGGGATATACAGGACTTTATCAATAACCTGATGAGGAGTTATGAGGCTTTTACATTTGAAAAGTTGGAGACACATCTTGCAACCGGTGGAGGTGACGATTCCTTTCTCCTCTTCATGGAAGCCAGGATAAAAGACCGGGCTGTAAGTGATTCCACAAAAAAGCGGGCTATGTGTGTTCTCCGTGCCCTCCGTGAATTTGATTTGATACATTCTTTTTCCGATGTGAATACTAAGACTGTAAAACTATGGGATGACTTTGCCAAGAAGAAATGTTCCAAGACAGCAGCTGTGTACAACTACCACAAGCATCTTAAAACATACATCCGGGAGGCTATGGCGCTCGATCTCGTAAAGAAGAACCCGTATGATTCCTTTCGACTTGACAAGGGAGAAACGGAAGATAGACGCTATCTAAACCCTAATGAACTGAAAGCGGTTGAGGAATGTGTGATTTCAGAGCCAACGGTAGAACGGGCACGGGATATCTTTGTATTCAGTTGTTACACTGGTATTGCTCCAGTGGATTTGAAAAAGTTCGACTTTACCCAGATTGAAGAAGTAAATGGGAAATATAGGATCCGGGATTACCGGCAAAAGACGGGTACTGTCTACAATATAACTTTGCTATCAAAGGCAATGGCCATCCTACGGAAATACAGCCTCGTTTTGCCCATTATTGCCGATCAGAAGTATAATATATACCTGAAGTCCGTAGCGGCCTTGGCAAAGCTGAAACGCCCGATAACCGGCTACGTTGCCCGGCATACATTTGCCACTACTGTCACCCTAGCCAATGGTGTGCCGATTGAAATAGTAAGTAAGATGCTTGGGCACAAGAATATTCAGACGACGCAGGTGTACGCCAAAGTATTGGCGAAGAATGTTGATGATGCTTTCGATGCTTTGGAGGAAAAACTTAAGTGAAATCTAAAGTAGAATAAAATAGATAAGGCTAAGGCAACCGAATAGCTGCCTTGATCGCCTCCACTATTCTTATGCAATGAGGTTGGCTTCAATTTAAACGCACGCTATTTGCTGCGTGTTTATACGAGAAAAGGCATAGTATAAAGAAAGAACAAGTAAATTTGGGACGTTTTAGAATCAACAAAACATTATTTGATGATTAATATAGGTATCCTTACTACCTTTTCATGCCTACTTTTTAGGTTAGAAAAAACAAAAGAGTCAAATATTGGATGATCTTTCTGTAATTCATTTAACTGAATATAAATCATATTATTTCTTACATCTGATGAATTGAAAGAAATGTAGTTTCCTTTAATAAAAAATGGAAAATAAATTTTCTCGTCATTTTCTACAGAATATATTTTGAAGATTTTCTGATCAAAGCAATAATTTCTTAAATGGAACTCTATATAAATGCTATCATTCTGAGCATATTCGGTCTTATTTGGCTTAGTCTCTAAATTAAAATTTAAGTAGTCTAAGCCAGAGATTATTATATTAAATAATATAACCAATAGAAACCAATATACAAACAAGAAAAATGAAATTCCATATTTTTTTCTTGTTGTTTTTATACAAAAAACAACAACTCCAGCTAGTATTAATAATGCAAATGCTATAAATAAATAATAAATGCTAATATAAAGACAGAGTATTGGAATTGGAAAAAACACAATAAACCACGTAAAATATTTTTTGTATCCGAAATACATTGCAAGCAGGAAAAGTCCAATGTAGATATATAAATATCTAGTATCCAAAATTAACGACACCACAAATACTATAATTAAATAGAGCCATGTTTCAAACACAAAAGAAATTAGAGGTTTAATTTGTTTCAAATATTTACTTTTCCCTGGACATATCATTTTTAGTCCTTTTACATAACATATAAGTACCATAGAAAGCAGATAAAAGGAGATTAAAAGATGTTCAATGATTAGCAAGCGTTTAAAATCTGACAGCACTTCAATCGAACAAATCCAGTTATTTAAATAAAACCATATAGACCCTAAAGTCACACTAATAGTCAATATTATAGATAAATCAAGTCTATCTATAATATCAACTTTTTCAATCTTATTTCTAATCTTATTTTTTTTCATAATATCTCGCATTTATATTGTGCTAAAGCCCAATATAGTATTCATTATAAATGTTAAGATTTTACTGTTTTTTTTAACAGGGTACCGAGACTCTAATCTGACTGAAACAATAGAAACATATTTATATAATTAAGGAAATTATATGCGATTCTCCAGAAAACAATAAAGATCTAGTTAGGAGCAATTATATGATAGAAACATTTTACGATTCTTCTGTTTGCATCCTTATCACTGGTATAAACCCCTGAAGGATCCGGTTTTTCCGTTCCAAATCCATATGTACACATATCAAGTGACCCTCTATTCATAAGGCTTTTTTCTATCAAATAATTAATAATATATTTTGATACTGTTTGTGAACGCTTCTGAGACAATCTCAAATTTCCTGCCTTTATTCGTTCTTCTACAGACAGCGCCATTATTCCAGGAAGTTCATCTGGTTCAAATAATATTTTCAATTTCTGATCAGATACAGGGGAAGGATCAGCATATCCCCAAGCCATTATCATTATCTTCACATCACCCCCAATAGTTTGCTTTACAGCATCGTAGCTATTAACCAGATTTTTCATTGAATTCTCAAATACCTTTTTATTGTTATTTGTCAGATGCTCTACCCCAAATTCCCCTAAAGGAAAACTAAACCTGTTATATTCAGATTTAAAAATCTCAAAAGATAAATTGTATGAGAAAACATTTATCTGCCTGAATGTTAAACCCATTTCATTTTTCATTTCAGAAACCTTAATATTGGCTTTTTCTAATAGCTGCTTAATTGCTGCTTCTGCATTTTTGAAGTTCTTTGCAAATTCTAATTGACGCATAGCATTTCTATCTAATAGATTTCTGTCAAATGTTTTTCTATTAGTAGTATTCTGCAAAACAGTAGGTATGGAATTTAAAGATATAACATTCAATTTTAATAGGGTTTCTACAATAAAGTCCATTGAAGAATTAACATCGTCATACCTTTTTTTATAGCTTGACAAATCACCTTTCATCGCATTAATTACGGATGTTATTTCAGGACAGCCGGAATTTGCCAACATATCATTCCCTAGTATTTCATCTAGCTTTTGTTCACCTGCACTTATAGCAGGATAAGCACCCTCTTTAATATCTTGCTGTATAGCATTACATGTCTCAAGAAGAGCTTTAGCACGAATTTTGTTTGATGTGCCACATGAGGTACATAGAAGTACACAGAGCAACAACAGATAAGTATTTACATTATTCATTTTCATAATATTGAGTTTTTAACTTCTTTAGCCCATCTATAAATTTTCTGATTATTTGCCTTCTTTGAAAGCACTAAGAGTTCCTCGATAAGAAGAGTTAATTCCTTTTTCACCTCTTCTGTATCAATATTTCCACTGATACCCACTATATTCATCTCATTAAAGCGAGTCAATAATTCAACTGCGTCTGCATATTTTGCATCTAAAGAATCAGAATTAACGACCGTAAAAGTTCTGGATGGGTTTTCTGGTTCGTATTTTTCTATTTTATTTATTAAAGGAGGATCTTTAATTGGCTCTATTTTCTCTTCACTTATAGGGGTTTCAATCTTAGGGGTAGTAGTATCTGCTTTGGAAACAATCGGATCAGATACAGTAGTAGCTTCAGTCTGGTTATTGGATTTACCATCCCTAATAGAGACGCAGTGTTGAACGCCTGCTACAACAAAAGGAACTATTACAGTAGCTATTAGAGTATATTTAGCAATTGTTAAAGCTCGAAATTCGAGCTTTTTATTGTCATTATTCTCAGGCTTATTTTGTGTGTTCATGTGTGTCGTAATTTTATATTCGGTGTCAAAATTATGTAAATATTATCATTTGAAAAAATTTAATATAATGTTTTATAACACAAAAAACCTCGATCCACAAGGAACCGAGGCCTAACATTCTGTCGTGACATGTAAAACTCTACGGAGGTAAAGATACAAAATTAAATTGAAAAAGCCCTGGTTCCGGAGGAACGAGGGGCTAGAGCTGGCTACTATCTTTTTAATAAGCGGGATTCGAGGTGCTCAATTTGCGCATCATTCAACTCATAATATCTGCAAATTATTCCCATCCGGTAAAAATCAATTTTAACCCCATCCTGCAAATATGCATTCCCAAAAGCATGTTTCTCTTCATCTGTGCTCTCGTTTTTTTTAATAAGAGCCTCAATATACCCACAAAGGTTTTCTTTTACAAAGTCTCTATTTACAGGATAAGGTAAGCCATCACGCAAAACAAAATACTTCTTTTTCCCATTTAAGATAAAATGATAGTATTCTTTCCTCTCGCATATCTCCCTCATTTGTATGACTGATAGACTAAAAATTATTCTATCAGCACCTCTTACCTTTCTTGATTCAAAGAAGTCATTAATGTCATCAACCATATTAGCAGTAATCATTTAGAATTGAAAAGCCCCGGTTCCGGAGGAACAAGGGGGGGGCAAGTCTTACAATATGGTTTTCAGCAAAACAATAAAATAAACGATAGAACTAATGCCAAAAAACCAGAATCGTGGATGTTTCAAATAATCTCCAAACTTTTCCAGCCGAGGAATCGTTAGAAAATAAACAGATGAAGCAAACAACATTAATATAATTCCCAAAGCAAAAGAAGATTCTATGAGGCTTTTTAAATTCTCCGATGATGAGAAAATATTTATTGATCCAAACAGGAAGGTAATTATAGCAGTGAATATACCAAGAATCTCAATATACTTTCTCTCAGAAGCTTTTATTTCGTCCTTAATATTTATCAGCTCCTTTTTTTCTGCTTCAATTCTCTTTTGAATCACAAATTGAGCCGTTAGAGAATTGAAAGAAGATTTGAATGATTCCACTTCATCACTCAACTTTCCATAATCAATCGGCTTACAGAATGTTGAAGGCACAAAAACTTCCAAAGTATTTCCATCTCCATTTTGGCATGAAAATAAACATTCGTTAAAAGGTAACTGGAAAGGGTAAAACTTCTTCTTCATACACCATTTTACCGACTCGTCCAATTTGGGCATAGTTTCACTTAAAAGGTTAATCATACTTTGAGTTTCCTCAATGTTTAATACTTCAGTATTCAAATTATGCTCTATCTTTGATATTAAATAGCTAACAGCTTTTTTATAAGGATAGAAATTCGTGATTTCAGTCTCCTGTTGAACACTTCTCAAGGAAATGAGACTTTCACTTATGTTAGCAAACGAGAAAGATGGAGCCGAAGTCGAAGCTGAAAAACGGCAATTATACAGATAATTCTTAGCCGAATTAAATGCGTAGTTATCAAAATGACTTACCCCTTTGGTTCTCTCTGTTTCGTAATACTGGTCAAAACTCCGAATCAAATTATTGATCTGCTCTAAACTATTATTATCACTTTTGTAATGCTTCATGAGCAAAACAAATGACGATAGGCGGTATTCGGAGTTAGCCAATGAATATTCTATATCTTCATAGATATAATTGCCCTCAGAACTATTATTATTCAATAAAGAAACCTTTTCCAACAGACTCTTAATAGAGCTATTTCCTATTTCCAAATCTAAAGATCTAATCTCAAAATCAATCAAATAGCGAGGTCTTTTCTTTATCGCTTTTTTAATAAGCAAAACACACTTATCCTTTAAAATAGTGTAAATAAAGCGAATCTCTATATCTTCAACTATTAACTCTTCTTCAATACTTTCCCTGAAAAGAATAAGTTCATCTATATTTTCTGTCTCGCTCGGTGAGAGATGTTCTGAAATCGCAAACTTTAATATATGCTTGATAAATTTTCGTAGATACTCATTTTTTAGCTCTAACTGATTCTGTGAGAATGCACTAAATTGCAAATCCTGACGGTTTTCATACTTGTTTTTAACGAGATGAGTCAAGATGAAATATTGCTTTATTGCAATTCGTATATCAGATTGCACCTTTTCGAACTCTTGATATAAGTCCTTCTTTTTTGAATCCTCTATATTTCCTCTAAACTCACCCGACAGAGCTATATCAAAAGTGTTTATATGTGTAGATATCGCCTCGAAATCCAAATACTCTCCTGATAAAACAGACTTAGACAAAAGAATAAATAGTTCTTTATAGAAATCTGAAATACCTGAAATTGCGATTATAAAAGTTAATTCATCATCACTCTCCCAATCCAAAGAATTTATCCAATCCACTGGGAATGAAGAATTGTATTTCTCGATGCATTTTGAAAAATAATCTGCCATGACTTATCCTCTATGAATAGTATTTCAGACTCATTTTAATTGTCATTGATGGCATTTGAATACTGCGAAGCCCTTTTGATAACGCATAATTATACAAAATGGACCAACAATTCCACTTATGCGTTATTTCAACAAGCTCAAAAGCTGAATAAGTAATCAGATTAATATTCTTCTTTTTTAATAGGTCAACTGAATCTGTGATTCTCTTAATTAATGAAGGAGCTAATAATTCTTGTTCGCTTTGAATATTTCCAATTATTGAAAGAGATTTATCTGTCAATTCGTAGACTTTCATTTTGCTGTTTACTATGCCATTATAAATGTCACTTTCAACAGGACCGTGAGGCATTGCTACAAAATTTGAGAAAACATCAAGAAGTCCATCATTGTCTTTACCAGCATCCACTGCTGCTGCTAAGAAAAGCAATTTCAGTATTTTCAATCTTGAAAATGAGTCATGAAATGAATTGTCATTGCTACCAAATTTTTCATGATGCCACTCTATAAGAAGGCTTACGAAATACTCAAAAGACAATATTTTATTCTCATTTCCGCTCATGTGACGTTTGTTTTAGCATATAAATAGTGCACAAATATAGTAATTATGGTGCACATTTGTAGTAGATTTGAGATAAAACAACATGTTTAATAGAAAATTTTAGATTCTCCTCATTCGGACCAACCTCCATGCGAAAAGCCAAAGCACAACTGAGAACCAGAGCCCAACATTACCTATTATGATAACAGGCAACTTCTACGACTGTGAAGATACTGACTTTTGCTTGTATTTGTATAAACAATAGCCTATAATTACAACAATACCCAAGAAACCCAATGCCCACGTAAGCCACGCCAACTGTTTTACCTGCGTGGATTCATCTTTCTGGTTCTCATCCTTCAGATCAGCAGTTGCCTTTGACTTCTCATCTGTCTTAGTAAATAGTTGAGATTGGCTGCCCTCAGTATTACTTAGGTCAGCTTTCGTTCCTGATATGATAGATGCATCTTTCGTAGCCTTGCGCTTCTTGGTGGCAGTAGTACGCTCGGTAAGATTACCGGTGTCCGGGTCGAACTTCTCGGTAACGATGGTTGTCTCACTATCTCCCTCTTCCCTTATATTGGTGGATATAGATAACTCCTCCGAACTTTGCGTCGACTTCTGTTCAACGATGGACTGATTCATCTCTGTGGTAATACTGGCGTCCTTAGTAGTGTGCAACTCCTGAACATGCCGGGAAGAGCCGCACGAGCACAATGCTATCAGGAGTATAAATAGAATCTGTCTCATAAGCTTTTCAAATATGCGGTTATACCATCTATGTGAATTTGAGCAACAGTGCTCTTTCCTTCCGGTGAAAGCAAATACTCTACATCTTTTTTGTTATCCTGGAAGAAGTTCTCTGTTAATACCGCCGGGCAATTGGTGTCCCTGCACATGGCTAGGTTCTGCTCCCAGTACAACTGATCGGGCTTTGGCTTACGAACAGTGACTTTCATTGTGACAGCAGCTTCGGCTAGACAGATAGCTAGTTTCTTACTGGCTGTCGATGCATTGTTCGACACAAACACACTCCATCCTCTGGCATTTAACCAACTTACGCCCGATCCGGCAGCGTTGCAATGAATAGAGATTAGGATAGCTTTCTTGCCGGTAGCCTTGTAAATCTCATTGGCCCGCCTGCACCGTTCATTCAGTGGAACATCTATAGTTTCTTTCACGATCCGCTCAGCGTCGATACCAAGCTTTTTCAATCCAGCTACTACCCGATCGGCAATCTCTCTTGTATAAGCATACTCTCTTAGTCTCCCATCCGGCGATCGTTTGCCCGGTGTGTTCTCCCCGTGGCCGTTGTCAATCAATACTTTCATTTTTTACTTTCTCCTTTCTAAGTAATCCAATTCATTCTCATGTTCATAAGCTTCTTTCTCAAAGCTGATTTCCCGGTACGCCTTGTGTGGATCCCGGTACTTAGCCAATAACCAAAGCCATTCTACCAAGTATTGCAGGTAAAAGAACACATACCATCGCTCTTTCATCTGGACTGTATGTATAGCTTCATGGCGCAATGTCCTGTCTGTAATTTTGGCTTCCGCCCGGGCGAACACGATCCCGAACAGATTGATGGCCGCATATCCCTTGAATGGAATATATTTGTTTCTAATGATTCTCATTTCTCTATCCTCCTCTATTTAAAAATCACTTGGTGGTTTGCGATTGGCACATCCGGGTATATCACAACGCCTGAGTTCCAAGTCCTTCACCCTAATTTCAATTTCAAACTTTTGCTTTAATATTTCAAGCTTTTCAGCCTGTTCCTTGCGCAGTTCGGCATACACATAGTCCACTTTACCGTCTCTTACCTTTATTCGCTCTTCGGCTCTTTCAAGTTGGGTGGTCAAGCTATTAATCACGTTCAAAAGGTTTTGAACTTCCGCAGCATCGGCGGCGGCATCTTCTTTCCGGGCATTGGTCTTACGATTCACCCAGGCAGACAGTCCCCACTTGACAGCTTCAATACCACCCAATGCGGTGATAATGGTTATGATAGTATTCAGATCCATTACTCCATAATTTTAATCAGGTGAACTAAATTCAGATGCAGCACCATTGATCCACCACCCTTCTCGTCGAAGAATCCAGTTCCGCTCCCATTCTTCAGCGCCGGGTACATGTCAATGTCATACTTGTCACACCCATCCATATTACCATAGATATCCGCACGCCTGTCAATGCCTACAAAATAGGTCAGTGAAGTATCAGTAACCTCAAAGGGTACGTCTACCGTCTTATCCTTGTTATCGTACAAGTCCTCCATGCAGAACTCCCGGCTGGTTATGTAATTGTAGTAATCAGCAGCAGTCGACGCATCATGTGTAGTCGTGACAATGGCAATGCCGTGTGCCTTGTTGTTGGGCATCATATTCCGGATGAACAGCTTGGCGATGTACTTGCCGGCCGCTAAGTTGGTAAACTTGTAACCTATACGGTAATTCCGGCTTTCATTGTAATTTGCTATCGCATTATAATCGGCTGTAAACAGGCACTCGTCAATATACTCATCTTTGTAAATGGCCGAATTATCTCCGGTTTCTTTCGTGTAACCCCTTTTATTGGTAATGTCACATGATACCCCATCTATGGTCTGTCGCTTATCCGAGCTTGTTGAAACTGTACCCCGCGAAATCTTGTTCGTATCGCACACAGGCGTTTTTGCAGTGGAATGGTTAGGCAGTCTTGAATAGCCGTCGTCCGTGGCTGTTAAAGCTACGGTGGACGGTGCATAATAGTTACCTCCCGCTGCGTAGATAATCATTTTTGATTCCCATTCCTTGGCATATAGGATGGTATTGTATGTCTGTGTGATGGTGCGTCCAATACTATCCACCCCTTCGAACTCCAGCGTATTATTACCCGATGTGAGTGTTACCTGGATGTTCCCAGCATAGGCATCTACATAGTCGGTATAGATACCATTGACTTTGCAACGTACTTGTAGCACACCAGCCGAGGTAAAAGGAATCCGAACCTGTGTATCTACATAATAGCTATCCACTTTCGCAGCGAGTGACTGAACAACAGCTGTGAGGGTGATTGACTTGCTTACCACGTTGGACACTCCGAACCGGTTACGGTACCGGAAATAATAAGTCTTAGCTGTATCAAACACTGCTTTCAGCCGGATATTGAAATCGTATGATAGAGATTCTGAGTTGTTGGCATCATAGAACTTGCGATACACAATACGGTAAGATTCGTATGTGGCAAAGTCTTCCGTTTCGGACACCTCTAAAGTATGCGCTTCACCCCACTCTTTATTACTGTTAGTCACTGTTACCAGGTAATTTGCTATATCGGTCTGATCGCTGCCGAGAGTCACGTCGGAGATGGCCGGAACCTGATTCAACACAGGCAGATTATATGTATTACACTCGCCCAGAAGCCCGGTAAAGTATAATACTTTGTCGAGGGTTTCGTTTGTCGGGTTGTCTATGTATGCCTGATAGTATCTCTGCGCCCGTTCCAAAGCCTTTTGATTATAGCCGAAGTTTATCAACCCGGTAGCCAGGTTCTTGGCGAAGTAGGTTACATCCATGGAATGTTTCACTGTTACACCAGCTGGAAGATTGTGCGCCTTGACTGAATATGTTTTAAAGTCGAAGCAGCCTGGAATCGTAATTTGTATGTTGAAACTGGCCGTGTTACCCTCTACCGTCTTGGTAATCTTTGCTACCCGTTGGTAGTACATGTATTCGATAAACTCGTCACCACTCGCTACCATTAAATTGTCTAATCCGTCGATACCGCAATAATCATGTAAGAGATCATAGTACCTGTAGTTGGCTTCGTGATTACCTATTCCGTGTTGCAATTCCGCTTTAAACTTCTTCTGTCCGTAATTGATTGCCTTGTAAAGCATCTCTATCCACCGGTTACCCTTGTAGGGGGCATCCGACCAGAATTCATAATTAACCAGCAAACAGTTACGAATCTCCGATAACGGGACAGTGGAGAAATCCGAATCCCAAGTATACACTTGTCGGTGTGCCGGTTTACCATATTTTCCCGCCCATTCGTCCGTGAATACCTTGGTGGCATCTCCTCCGGCGCTCAACATGTACGTTTTCGGGGATTTGATACAGGGATAGGTGTAATACCCCTTTCCATCCGGATTAGCGAAATGGTTAGGCGTGTAGCCGAATTCCTGTTCAATTATCTCTATGTTGCGAGATAGACAATAAGTGAAATCATTAGCATATTTTGGAGTATAAACTGCAGCATCCGTGGGCAGAATGGTAAGATTATGCAACAGGATATGACCACCATAGTCACACAACTTCTTAATAGTGGCCATATTCGCATTCAACCCGGTACTGCCACAAGTCCACTCCGAAGCGCCATCGTATTTGAGTTCCCACATCTTTTTCCAATTTCCTTTGTCGTCCTGGAAGAAGTCCATCGTGCAAGAATCGAAGATGAAATTAATAAAGTTGCCACATCCATCCGAATAACCCAGATGGCGGGGACTGCGGAATTTGTTACCGGCGGCCAAGTTGGCAACTTGCTTATCGGTATATCCTTCACGCCAGTTGTTAGGGGTGCTCTTCTCCGTTAATTCCCGGTTACAGTACCGGAGGGCTTCACAGATCAGCGGGCGATATCCATCGTCACACCTTTCGTTAATAAACAGATCTTTATCGTACTTGAAATGAGGTATATCCATCGTGATAGCGGCGGCTTCTTCCGCAGACGAACATTCGAATTCGATGTCGAAGCTGTGAAGTTCCAAATCCGGTTCCTTGTAGATAAGCGGACAAACAACTGACTCCTCGTTACCGGCGGTATCCTTGAATGTCCAGTTGATATACTTATATCCGAATTCCGCATAGAGTTCTATCTGGACAGTTCCATCTTCCGGCATCGCCACCCAGTCGGCAAGCGTCTGTACAGTCGAGATCGTGCCATCTTCGGCTTTAACTGTTTCGGTGTACTTGTAATGGGTAGGATTTCCCTTGGTAGCAAGATTCCATACAGAGAAGATGCTTTGCACCGAACTATCCTCCGGATTGATTCCCAGGCAGGAAACAGACACGGCAAACGGGACCACTTGCATGGTCACCGTAGCCCGGACGCCATTCTTGTTCAAGGCGGTGATGGTCACATTGCCGGTACTTGCTACCGGTGTAACAAGGCCGTTCTGGTCTACGGTGGCAATACTTGTGTTGGAACTACCATACGAGAGTGCCAATGTGGCGGTTTCCGGTACCGAAACGGGAACAAGTTGTGTGGTATAGCCACTAACCAGCTTATCGTTGGAACTGCTAAAGGAAAGCCCCACAAGGGTCACCTCTACAGTAACGATACATTCAGCATAAGCCCCGCTACGTGCCTTTACCTTGATAATACACTCTCCTTTGCCCACACTGGTAACAAGCCCGTTTGAGATAGTTGCCACAAGATGGTTGCTGGTGGTCCATGTCATCACCGGATTGGTAGCATCCGCAGGCTGGTAGGTAGCATTCAGTTGACGGCTTTCGCCCAACTCCAGCAACAGGCTATTCAGATCGAGGTACACCTGTTCCACCGGGATGCCGGAATCATCTCCACCTGATCCACCAACAGCAAATGGGTATTCACCCAGGAACGCTTGTGTGATCTTGCCCTCTTCGATAATCACGTACAGCGTTTTCGGGTCGAGTTCTGTAATAGCATTGTACTCATCGATGCTTGTGAATATCTCACATCCCATACCGTTAGGCTTGCTGCTTTCGATAATCGGTTTTAGTACCTTCTCCTTGAAAGCGCCGAACGGCATGGCTGCCGCAAAATGCGCATTCGCCGCCTGGGTCATCATGAAGCGGTCGTTATCATGTATCTCAGACATCAGTTCGAAGTCCTTCACATCTAATTTATTTACTTCATCTGTCATATTTGTTGTTTTTAGTATGCTGATTGTTTATGAACTCCAGGCATCGGCCGCCCGTGTATGCCACCACTGTTTGTATGAGGCATCGTAATAGAAAGTATAGCTCCACCCCCGTACGATAGTCACTGTTTGTACCAGTTCATCAAATTTGTTCGCTATCCTGTCAGTACCCGAAGTGGCTACCGTCACATTGCCAAACCCCTGCTTTTTGATGACAAACATTTGCCCGTCTTCGCAACTGGCAGGGAGTGTATAGGTCACATCCGTTTCGGCACGACTTAAGATGATTGAATCCGTTTTACTCAACACTTCGCTGGCATATACACGCCTTTGAGGTAATTTGAATCCTTGTGAGTTCCACCCATCAGCCGCCCGTGTGTGCCACCATCTGCCAGTGGAAGCATCGTAATAGAAGGTGTAACACCATCCATACACAATTGTAACGGACTGCACAATGTCATTGTATTCATTCGCTATCTTATCATTGCCTGATGCTGTCACGGTCACGTTACCAGTACCTTGTTTTTTGATAATGAACATCTGTCCGTCTTCACAGTCAGTAGGGAATGTAAAGGTCACGTTAGTACTGGCGATACTAAGAATGACAGAGTCCATTTTACTCAACTCATAGCTGGCTGATAATCTCCGCTGTCGCATTCTGAGTCCTTGTATGTGCCCATTCTCTATATATAAGGCGGCGTTGCCTGAGTTGTGCGAATAATTACTGAATGCTGCACCTCTGACATTTATGTATACCCCCACATTGCCATCATAATCATATTTACCCACCCCTCTGTCTACCTCTACTCTGATTGGGACAACAAAGGAACCACCTGGTAACGGGTAGGTGTTCGCACCCATATACAACCTTGAAGAATTACCTAGGAACCGGATTAAGCTCCGGGATAAAAGCATCTCGTTGGGGTCACCTTCTGCCTTGTTTTCTAAAGATGCCGTGTTTATATTAAAGCCTCCCACTTTTCCTGCCCCTGTTTCAGCATCGAGTTCGAATGTCAGCTCACCGTTCTTTATACCAAATACCCCGGTACGCTCCACACCGTCGACGGCGACTACTTTCCGTCCGAAGGCTACACCCGTCAGTTTACCATCTTCGCCACGGGTTCCGGAAAACATTTTGGGAGAGACCACATAGTCATTTCCTATCTGGGTCATGTTGTTTGTCCAATCTGCAATCCAGTCCAGTACAAGCCCGTCCTTTACCTTGGTGATGGTGAACACCTTTTGGATAGCGATTTTATTCTCACAAATCACATCAATCACCAGCACACATTTGTCTTGGGTAATCTGTGTCACAGTAATGGTGCCATTAGCAATCGTATATGCACACCCGGTGGCGGTGATGGAGGCCGAGTACTCTCCATTAGACGGTACGCCTGTTATGTAGGACAGTTTGGTAAAACCACGCATGGCGGTGATAGTAGTCTGAACCTTGTACTGGGTAGTCACAATCTGATGATCACCTGTATATGCCAACTCGCTACCCGCTACAATGTTGATGATATCATAGACGGCCTTATCCACTTTGCCCTCATAATCTGTTGTTACCGTCGCCTCGTAGGTACTAAGTTCCACTCCGTAAGAGTCGGCACCGGGTGATCCATCCTGTCCACTAATCCCGCCTATACGTACAGCCGTCCATGTTGCAGGAGACGTTGCTGGCGGTATAACAACACCCGAGCGCATCCATAGGAATTCTTTTTCACCGACAGCGGGCGGGGTATCTCGCCAACCACTGATAGGAGCATCAGTTATTGATCCATTAACAGCAAATTGGTAATCAGTATACTTGCCATCCGTCCCGGGAAATCCAACTTCGCCTACAATCCTGAATGCATCAGTCCAGTCATTGTCGCCTATCCTCTGGCGCATATAAACATCACCCTCCACAAATGTAGAATGCCAGTCGATACCATCTGTAGAATATTGAGCCGTAACAGAATCGCCACTGACCCCTCCGATACGTACAACTGTCCATGTAGCAGGAGAAGTTGCTGGCGGTATAACAACGCCCGAACGCATCCACAGATATTCTTTTTCTCCAACGGCCGGTGGAGCATCCTGCCAGCCATCGGTAGGAGCAACAGTAGCCGATATTGACTTAGCAAATTGAAAGTCGGTATATTGTCCGTCTTTCCCATCTTCTGCTACGACTTTGGCAGGTTCACCGGATTTCACACCATTTACATACAGTTGCATGTAGATATCGCCTTCCATGAACGGAGTATGCCAGCCGGTTAGTCCGTCTATAGAATATTTAGCGGTTACGGAATCCCCATCACCGCCCCGCTCAGCATATACACGGGTAAGCGTGAAAGTCTTATCGAAAGTAACCATGCCCTCGCAGTTGATGGATATTGCAAGAGTTGCCTTATCCTGGGTGATCTTGGTGATGGTGATAACTCCGCCGGAAATGGAATACTCGCAGCCTGTTGGCACGATAGATACCACATACTTGCCGGAGCTAATCACATCGGACTGCGCAAGGGCTACACTGCCACAATACGCTTGTATTTTTGTCTGTATCTTATATCGTGTAGCCACGATCTGATTATCGCCGGTGTATGCTAGCTCACTACCAGCAACGATGTTGATAATATCATAGATGGCTTTGTCAATCTCACCTGCGCTGTTCACAGCCACCACTGCATCGTAAGAAGAGAGGGCAACGCTATATCCGTCCTTACCATCTTCGCCTTTGAATTCTTCTTTATGGTCTTCGAGCCACTTGATAACACCGGTCAGGTAGACATTATTGAGGTAAGCAGAATAGCCGGACATATCCACGCCATCAATAGTAAGTCCGGTACAGTCACCGAATTGCATGGCGATGTTACTCTCTTTAATCTCCCAGGTGTTTACTCCCTTCAGGTAGCGTTTATAAGTACGGGTGGAATAACTGGATGCCTGCCGGGATTTATCCGTGGCATTGCCATACACAGCAAACTTCATCGCCTTGCATGGGTGGATAGTGGTACCCGGCTTTAACGCATACCGGAAACTCTTGCCATCAGGCAGCAGCTCAACAGGTGTGAAGTATGCAGTCGAGAAGCCGGGCATGGTAGAAAAGCCACAACCGTCTACCTCGGAAGTCGTAGCATTGCCTGTAAGGTTGTGAAACAATCCCCGGCAGAAGTCGTTCAAGTGCGGCCCTAACAGTTCTCCCTCTTCGAGTTTCAAGGTGGCAACTTGGTTTTCTGTATCTACCGATTCAATAAGGCCGTAGGCGATGGAATTCCATAATTCACCAGAAACTACATCCACACGGTTGAAACGAAGCTCAGGCACTTCAAGAAACTCACGCAGGATAAGGCCTGTAAGTTCAGCCACTCCCTTCTCATCGATAAATCCACCGTTCCCCAAGAGCCCAGGAATATAATCTCCAATAGTTAGCGTACCGCCAATATTGGCACTGTGTTGAACGTTCAGGTTGTCGGTATCTAACCCGCCCCTTATTAAAGCCCCGCCAAGCAACCTTAGGAAATAATTAGTCTCATCAGGGCTAGTCTTGCTTAAAAAGAGTTTCTTCAATTCCGGAATAGTTTCAGTGATTGCCTGCTTGATCTCCTCAACAGTACGTAGAGAAGAAAACGAAGTCAAATCACTTGGCTCTGCCCCATCAGAAGTTGTTAGGATCCTGGAAAGAATCTCAGCAATAACTCGTAATGAGGAAAATACATTCTTATCGGATGGAGTCGTAATGTCATCCTCCTTGATTACATAAGGCGGTTCCGTAGAAGCGGATGACTGCCCCGATTCTATAGATGTATTACTTATGCTGATACTACCGGAACCCACCCCTTTCATGTGGCGGTTCCGGTATTCATGTGGCACTATTTTTTGTATAATCTTTCTCATAACAACTAACCAAAATAGTGTCGGACAAAATCAAGGTTCGAGCAATGTTGTCCTACAAATTTCATTGGAATAGTCTATAGAAAGACTACCTACAAGCATCGTTTTATTTAATGAATCCTCGTGAATCCTAGCCAGAACACCGAATTTTCGTTTCAGATCATTTTCATAAATAAATTTCTTCTCGGAGTAATAATCACACAATTTATTGATGAGAAGTTCTTCGGCCAGATAAGCACCATTTTCCAAATCACTGTAAAGAGGACCGATAAAATCATGTTCGTTCTCCTTTCGGGTAATCACAGAAGAGTACGCCGTTATGTTTTTAGCAAAAGAGTTTACCAACAGTTTAACATCATCTGCCTCTACCACGTTATTATCATCAATCACATTGCTATACACAACATCCGATTCATTGTCATCTTTGTAATCTCCTGATTTTACAGCGGAATAATAGAGTTTCAAATCAGATATATGGATCGCAAGACACCGGGGACTGATCCCTACTACATTTTGGCATGGAGTTGCACCATTCATGTTCGATCGGAAAATCTCAAAGACCAATTGTCCGCTTAACAAACGTTCTGTTGGCAACTGGATCGCAATACCATCACCGCTATCTACTAAATCCATTTTATAAGAAACGGTATTTGTCAGCTCTATTTCAGTACCGAATATCTTGTCACCTTCTTTATTCTTGTGTACTAAGAAAAAGCGATCACGCAACAGGCACTCGTTATAATAATCTTCGGTGCAATAAACAGCGCTGTTATTATTGTAGAAGAAATAGCGGTAATACCCTGTCAATTCCCCGGTTTCCTTTTGTGAGGAAGCAGGGAGCGAATTATATTCGGATTGTGAGACATAACGTTTGTAGCCATATGAGTCAATATATCTATACCAAACAGTTTTAATATCCATGCGGGGAGAAGTGTTTACAGTTTTGTAATAGTCACGTGATACCTTTGTGTTGTATTCGTCATAACTTATCCACTTCTCGCCATTATAATAGTAATTCCCTATTGAAAGTCTGCACGGGAACCAGGTATCATTGATTTGGTTTTTATTAAATTGGTTCTTGGTATATACATCATTAGGCTCTACCTTACATGAGTGTCCGACTTTGTTGACCGACAATTTAAACCGCATGCTCAATATAAGATATCCGCTCTTGAAAGAAAGCACATTGTTCTGATTGAGCCATAAGAAAGCATCATTGTACCCCGAAGGGCTATAGCTGGATGCGAATGTCAGATACTCTTTCCAGTTTAGTGATGATGGATCTCCATCCTCGTTTTTATAGTTATCTGCCCGATGCCAGTACGTTCCCCACTCGATACTGTTCAAGTTGGTCATAGTAACTTCTGCCAGAGGATCCTTTCCGTTATTTGTTACCGGGCGAAACCGCCCCCAGTTCTTTTCTGATTTACGGAATTCTGTCAACAGTGTGTAATCGACTCCTTCAATCTTTTCAACTGTAGTATAACGTTTGTTGGAATCCACATTCTGATTGATGATGTCGTCTTCATCCATGATATCCGGAATGGCGTTCTTGATCCGGTTCAGGTTAGCGATGACAGTTACTTTATTGTAGACATTCCCGATGGATATATTACAGTTCGCTCCTCCCACACCTATGTCATTATACAGGTTTTGAACAGTCAGCGGGATAGTGATGGTGCTTTCTGCGCCGGTATTCCTTTCTATTTTAAGGAATTCTTTGGTGCCTATCCGGAGAAAAGCAAAGTCAACAATGTAGAAACTATCCTCCCATTGTACAATGGTCATTCCAAGATAAGCCAACAAGGATTCAAGTACCTCCCGGCAACTTTGGGGTTCTTCCAGCTCGTCAAAGAAGTTTGCCTCCTGGATGAGTAGATCATCCCAGATATTGTTTGTGGCCGCTGCATCTTTCCTGAGTGTTTTATGGATAAGGACTTTATTTATAAACTTACCCGGATCCGCTTTGTCCAAAATATAAAGCAAAATTTCCTTGAACGACCGTATTTCCATTCCTTCGCTGATATTGGAGTACTTTATATTCTCCAAACTCGCCAATGTATCGACAGCCTCCAAAGGCACACTATCACTCGGACCATTGTAATCACCTGAATAAGTATTGGGAGAGAAATAGCCGAACCATTCCAATTTATTATCCGTCAGATTCAACAGTTTGATTTCAACGCCCTGGTTGTAACCGGTATATAAATCCAGCAAGGGACTGTCCGACAATACACTAATCTTTCCCTGTGATAGCATCAGAGGAGCATACATGCTTTCACGTTCATACTCAACAGTGATAGGGGTAGCCGGGTGGATTAACTCCTTAGCTTCCCCTACTCCATCCGAATATATCTCGATGCGGTATTCTTTATTGGTGAACCCGCAGAACTTCCCGAAATATCTTAGTGTTTTCATCTTATCTTGGATTTTCTTTTTTGAAAGTTCGTCATTGCTCCTACCAGGTCAGTCCCGCTAATGCGGAATTTTACCTCTGTCGCTCCACTACCACCACCGCCAAGGTTGCCGGAGTTGATAGCCTGGAATAAACGAGATTGTTGTCCTTGATTCAGGATCATTTCACCGGCGTTCACACGTGCCAGGATCTTGTCACCGGAAGATGGTCCGCCTGTTATGATACCACCATTAGCGAATTTAGGGATAGATGCTGCCACTATCATCGCCTCCATTGCTGCGATCTGTGCGGCCGCTAAAGCCGGTCCGACATATGGAATGCCGGCATAAGCAGCGGTAGTTTTGGCCGCCATCTCAGCAGAAGCAGCAGTAGTTTTCACAGATGCAGCCGCCACTTCTGATGCGGTTTGTGTAGCTAAAATAGTAGCTTCAGTGGTTGCGTTAGCAGCTTTGGCAGCCATCAAATCTGCCTCAACAACCGTTTCGGCTTCCTTGGCGTGTGTCAACCTCTGGGTAAGCTCAGTAAGAGCGGTAATAGTTTCACAGACCGATAATATAGAGTCTGCGACATTTGTAAAGGCATTCCATACTGCCATCAAGCGTTCCCAACCATCCGCCTCAGATTCAGGATCAAATGCATCTTTAAGGTCTTGAAAGGAAGAAACCAGCCTGTCAGCTATTGATCCGACATCTTTAATACCATCATAGATTCCATGGTTCAGTTCCTTGCTAAGATCCTTTATATCCTCCTGTACCTGTGCTAACTTCAAAGCCTGTTCCAATTCCGGTACCTTGGAAATAGCCCTGGTAAGTTCATCCTGCAAATTCCGTGAAAGCTCACCATGCTTTTTCTTTAGCTCTTCCAGTTCATCACGATATTTTTTCCAAGCATCCAGTTCGCCAGATGCCTTATCAGAGCCAGATGCTTTGTAGTCAAACGTTGCATCACGTTTCCCCAAAGTGGGAGCCTCTATTCTGGAAATTGCCTCACCTCTGACTCTATCTATAAACTCATCGGCCGCTTCGCCTACATCCTTGATAGAGATAGCTGAGTTAGCAGCAGATGTGGCCGCATTGATGATCGCATCCCGGTATTCGTCCTCGGAGATTATCTTTCTATCCAGCTTGGATTTCGCCAGATCCATAGCGGTTTTGTAATCTTCTTCCACCTTGGCTAGTTCCGCACGTACACTACCGTATGTAGGGTTGTTTACTTCCTCCTGAAGTTTTTTTATATGATCACTGTTAAGCACAACCTTATCAGCTGAGGACTTGGCTTCAATGAGTGCATTTTTGTTCAGTTCGTCATACGCCTTGTTATAATCGTCGATTGACATCTTCTCCACCTCCCGGCGTGCATTGAGTTCACGAAGAGACTGAGCATATTTTTCCTCAAGCTTTTGTAGTTCGGTCTTTTTGTCATCAGGACCAGGCTTAATGGGAGTTATCGTTGTGGTCTTAGTAATCTCTTTCGAAAGGCGTTCTTTCGCATCTTTCCTTATTTTTGCATTCTCAATATAGGCATCTAAGTCATTCTTAAATCCTCCAAATTTCCAAGTCAATTCCCTGGCTCCACTCGTTATTCCGTACTTATCCTTAAATTGAGTTTCTTTCTTCCAATCGCCACGAGCTGCAGCCCATTCAGGGGCCATATCCCTTACAGCATACCCATTGTATTTCTTTCCTCCTATTTTTCGTATTTCCCCCTCGCTATCAACAAGTTCTCTTGCAGCTGCCTCAGCACGTGCGGCACTTTCAAGAAGAGCAATCTGCTTGGCTATTTCTGTGCTTATATTTTTGTTTACAGAAAGATTTGTTCCCAGTATTTTATTAATCTGCCCAAGGATCCTTTTCTTATCATCCAATGAGACATTCGCTTTGTTATATTCTTCCTGCAATAACTTAACCTTGGCAACATCCTCTGTTGTAGTGACTGTCTCAACACGCTTCTTATATTCAGAGAATAGACTCTTTATCCGCTTGGCATCATCATACATTTGCTTTAACCTACCGATGATAGCTACTATTGCAGTAACCACCAACATAGGGGCAAAAGCACTCCACATAGCTTGTAGAGAAACAACAAGTTTAGCAGTAGCAACTTTAATTCTGGTATAAGTAGCCTGCCAAACTGTTGCTGTCTTTATTGATGAAGCTTTGGCCGATGCAACTTTGGCAGCATCAGAGGCTTTCGCCTCATCGGTTACGGCTTTGATATGCTTTCTTACAGCCAATGAGAATTGTTCTTCCGCTTTTATAAGTCGAGCTTTAGCTGTGATTGTTTGCTCATAACTCACAGCAGTAGCTACAGCAGCTCTTGCTGCAACTAGTTCTGCCTTTGCTGTTTCAAGCGCAATCTCAGCTGCAATTCTCTGTTGAGTAGTTTTAATCATTGTTGCTGCAGATGCTTTAGCTTGTGCTATCCGTTCGGAGTCAGCAATTTTCTGCGCAGCAACCTTTGACATATCTTGAGCTTTCTCCTCGGCTACAGTAGCAGCTTTCAGATTCTTTTGTGCCTGTGTAACCTGATTGGCAGCAGCAATGCGTTCTGTATCTATCGCAACCAACTCGGCAGCTTTCGCTCTTTCGAGTGCCAGTTCTGCAGCAATCCTTTGCTGAGTAGCAGCCAAAAGAACAGCATTAGACTTCGTCATGGATGCTTCCAAACTGGTAGTAAGAGTCCCAAGAGAAGCCCACCATTTTACGACTGTATTGGCCAACAGTCCAGATATTACCGCAACAAGACCAGTAATAATATTCTTAATATTGGCAGAGACTTTTTCCGTAGCACCTGTCACCCAGTCAACTAAAGACTTGTATTTACTTTGAACGTCCATGCCGTTCACCAAGTCACCAAAAGCGTTTTGTAACTTATTGATAGATGATTCCAAATTATCTGTATCTACATTGGGTATCATCTCATTCAAGGCTTCAGCGAACTTTGGAAGAATATCGGCACTCATCAATTTGCCCTGTTCCAACAGCTTCTCCAATCCTCCCATGGAAACACCCGCTGCTTTAGCCATGGCAGCCATCGCTACCGGTAACTTTTCTCCCATCTGTTTACGCAACTCCTCGGAACTGATCTTTCCTTTACCCATCATCTGGGAAAGGGCCAACATCACCCCTTTAGTTTCATCCGAACTAAGTCCAAAGGCAGTAGTAGCCCGGGAAACGCTCTCAAAGATTTTCTTTTGATTGTCCATGGTCACGCCTGCATTGCTGGCCGATGCCGTAAACTTGGCAAAGCTTTCCGTTAGCCCGTTGATCTCGATACCGTATTTCTTCGCCAGATCGATCAGGAAACGTTGATTATCTACAAACTGGACTACGCCTCCGGAAACATTCTTCAACGCCGTAGTAACACGGGATGTTTCCCTTGCCACCTGTGTGAAACGGGATATCAGGCTGGTCAGCCCCAACCCGCCGGCACCTAATGCGGCCGCAAAGGTAAGTACCTGCATCTGTATGGATCGCAGGGAGTTTTTTACGTCATTGGCTCCCTTCTTCACCCCCTGGGTGAGAAGATTTATCGCAATTGAAAATGATAGTCTATTACTTGCCATAATTTTGCATGATTAAGTTTTTACCTTCTTTGAAGAATTGTTCCAGCCGTTCGCTGTTCGCCTGAATTTCCCTGTCCGCCTCCGCTTTCATCTCTTCCTGCTCCCAGGGGAAAGGGTACATGTCACGTGCCGTAGGAATCTTACTTCCGTCCACATGGGGAAGTATACCGAAGTAGGTCCATAGCCGGTCACTCTCCAGCTGTTCCTTTCTCTTCTGCTCGTAAGCTCTCAGGAAGATGGGAAGATCACAAAGTTCCATCTCATCCATAGCATAGCTGGCATTCAATCCGGACATGATCAGTGTGGCTACGATATCCCGGATATATGATGGATCGCTTGGTGATACTCCTTCTTCTGGAACTTCCGTGTGCTGGTTGAACTGTGCGGTCACCTTGGTTTCTCTCTCAAACTCCTTGGCCATTCTTTTTACTATCTTTTCGTTGGTCATAGCCGATCGAAACTCATCGAGCGTGCTCATGGTGTCAATAGTGTACATGGATGTGGTATAGAACAGCGTAATGATATCCTCCTCATCGGTATAGTCCATGAGTGAGAAAGGTTTATTCCGCAGTTGTTCCCAGCGGATAATCGCTCGTATTGTTAGTTTTCTTTTCATAATTTTGTTTTACCAAAAAGGGCGGCCATCATAGACCGCCCCTCAAGCATTCATACTAAACTTACTTTACCCTTCCGCTGGCGCTGGTGCGGATGGAGCCATCTTCGTAAGAGCGCCGATTCCCTTGAATTGAGCACTCGACGAAGCAATCTGGCCGTTATCCGACTTGAGAGAAAGAGAAGTGATCATCACCTTGCCGGTATAGTTCACCTGTTCTGCATCTTTAGCGAACTCGCCACCGACATTAGTCTTATTCGTAACCTTGGCACCCCCGAAGAAGAAATCCAGCGTTTCACCGGCGATTTGTTTCTCCAGAAGAGTGTCAAAGCTCATCGCTCCTTCTTTACGGGTCATCAAAGACTCACAAGCCATAGTAAAGCTTTTCTTTCCGGGCAATGCTGCCGCCCAATCGCCACACATTTTGTTGGAGATATCGATCTCCTCGGTTGATACGTCCATCGAACAACTGGTCGCAAATGCGATCGGAGAATCTCCTATAAACAGGTATAATTCACCCCGTACCAGGTCCGTACTTGAATCATGTTTAACTGCTGCCATTTAATTATAATTTAAAAGTTATTGAATTTTATTCCACTGAAAATTGAAGTACCTGAATGTACTTCCCGTCCTCGTAATCCTCTGTCGAGTCCTCCATTCTTATCCGCATATCCGGATTACTGAAAGATCCCTCCAGGGTTTCATAAATCAGAGTAGCCAGATCCTGGCTGCGATCATAGTCATAACTGATAGCGATAATGTAGATGAGAGGCTTCTGCGTCGCTACGCCCATCTTAGTGCGCTCTTGTTTATATCCATCACGATAATAGAGGATAAAATCCCCGTCTGTACCTTCCGGAGCAACAAGCGGGAAGATCTTGTCATCCACCAGAGCGGTTATTGCAGGAGAAGCAAGCAGAATCGCCCGTAGTTCCGTTGTTATCTTGAATTTATTCATCAGTAAGCATTCCTTTCTATGATTCTATTCACTGCCCGGTCGATCGCTGCGAACAGCCTTTCAGAAGCCAGGCTCCAATCCTCTCTCGCCGTATCTGTCCAGAAACTATTTGCCGGCATGATTCCCCGGGAATTTCCTCGCTTATCGTACCGTTTTGTGGTACCCATATCCACCAGATGAGAATGATGCCCCCGGAAGTTGAATCCGGCCAGAGCGCCTAGCTTTCTTTTCTTTACACGGACCTTGAAAGCCTGGTAGAGATTTCCTTTCGTCCCTTTAGAATTCTTCAATCTCACTTTCAGCCGCCGTTTGCCACCGGTGACCAACGTATTACTCATAGATCGCAGGCCGGCCCGGATAGCTCTGTCCTTGTCAATATCCAACAAACCACTAACAGCAGCTTCTACCCGCTCGATGGAGATCGTAGTTACTCTTAAACTCATACGTTCAGCTTTTCTACAGTGATCACATAGGTGTTATCCCGCTGCCGGTCCAGAAGCTTGATTTCATAATCCCGCCCTTGGTACTCGACTCGCTGGGATTCTTTGATTACAGGATAATACCTCACCTGGAATACGATCATTTGACCGATAAACTGCTCCATAGCATTAACGCCGTCACGATCCACGACCGCTGACAGTTTTTTGCGGTAAGCCCTACAAGTCAGCACCGGTTTGTATTCCTTTCTGATGGCTCCGGTAGCTGATTTCTCCTGTACCAGCTCTTTGAATACCAGTCTTTCGGTAAGTAGTCCTGCTCTCATTTTGAATAATCCCGATAAAGTGAGACAAGATATTTCACGCCCTGCTCCAGTGGCCTGCTCTGAATGGTGGTAACTTCTTCCCTGAATGCGTAATAAGCTCCGATTGAAAGAAGTATGGCCTGTCTGAGCGGTGCCGGGATGTCCTTGCCCCCATCAATGGTAGCAAGTTCATCCACGGTCACACACAGTTCTTTAGCAACTTTCCCCTCGGCCACTGCTATCAAAGATTCGATATAAAGATCTTCACCTTCATACTCATCCTCGACATTCAGATGCTTCTTAGCCAGTTCTAAAGTTACATACATATTACTTCCAGGTTGTTTTAGCGAAGCTTTCAGTTCTACGAATACCAGCGTCAAAATAGGTGTTAATCACCAGCTTGATTTGCCCGTCAGATGCTTTGGTATATGGATCCACCGTCAAATCCAACGCACCCCACTGTCCTACAAAGAAGTCGGCCCAGTTACCAAACACTGCTCCGTATTCATCTTTGGCGGTCTGCAAATCCTTGGCAACATTGGTAGTCACAAGACATTTGTAACCATTCAACAAGCCATTGTCACCGATAAGGAAACCGCCGGCACCGGAAGAATCTTTTACGGTTGTTTTCAACTTACCAAGGATTGTCGGGTGGATAACGTATGCCATGTTCTGCTGCAAGGCATTGGAGTTGTTTAGAGAAGTCTCTAATCCTACAATCTTTTTCCAATCGACTGCGCCTCCGGCTGTCGGAAGAGTGGTAAACAAACCATCAGGTTTCAGTGTAGAGGTTGCGTCTGCTCCAAAGATGGTAGCTTCCAATTTTTGAGCGATTGCCAACACAATCTGATTACGAAGCATCATTTCTACGCCCAATGAGTCTTGTGCTAACATCTGTTTGGAGATGTAAGTCACAGCGGCCATACGTTTTGGAGAGAAATTCTGTTTAGAGAAAGTTCCGGTTCCATCTTTTGCAGTGTCCGTTTCACCTTCCCATGAAGCAGTGGTACCCGAATACTTCGGAATACTCACATTATTCGTCAACCCGGTAACAATGTTTGCACCTACCTGCGATAGGATCAGATTCGCCCTGAGAGGAGTCATGATATCCAGCAGATCGGTGTCAATCGTGTGACCGCCCTGTTCTGCGGTACCCGCAACAACCGGCGCACGTTCTTCCACCGGGATGAGCAGGCTTCCGGTAGCTTCAAGCCCGGTCATCTGGGCCTTACCACGTTCAATGACCGCAAGTGTAGCCTCCGAATAATTACCAGTGATAGACTCACGTACGGCACGCAACAAGGAGAAGCCTTGCTTAGTGTTATCCACATGAGGTGTACCGCTTCTACGGTTCATCTCCATACGTTCCTCCATTTCGAGGTTGATTTCCGCCATACGGACCTGAATATCTCCCAGTTCGTTGTTTTCCTCAGCGCTGAGCTGACGTTTTTCACCCTTGGCCTTTTCTGTGATGGCCTTTCCACGTGTGATGAGCTGACCTTTTTCATCCTTCAGCTCGGTTGTACTTTTTTCTTTCGCCATTTTCTTCAAAAATTAAAAATTAAAATGTTTATCTACGTTTTCCCAATAAATTGCCAGTTCCTCCTCTTGATGACGCTCTTCCTGTTTACGGAGTTCTTCTTCCGCTTCCTCTTTACCCCGCATATACACCGATGTTTTGGAGTAGGCGGCATCATACACCGGTGAAACATCGAAAAGTTCTTCAATCTTACCGATGCTGCGCTTCCAGGTACCGTCACTCTTCTTTTCCCACTTGTCTGCCGACACTGTGAAAGCAAAAGAACTCTCATCCACTTCGCCTCTACGGAGGTTTTCCAGCAGTTCATCACCCAGGGCGGTTTTGGGTGCCTCAAAACTGTATCGTAACCCTTTCGAATCCACTACTAACGACAAGCTGCCAGCCTGTTTCTTCCAACGTGCCAGAATTCCCCGGCTACGGTTGTGATTCAATAAGGCCACTACGTCGCTTTTTTCAAGTACACCATCAAGCGCACCCCGCTCGATAACTTCCTCGAACGGTAATCCATCCGAACTCACCCCGAAAAGCATGGCATAACCTTCTACCTTGCGGCTTTCTTCATCAACAGTCACCTTAAAGTTGGTGCTCCTGATTTCTCTTTTATCCGTTTTCTGTTCTCCCATAACTACGCTTTTATTCATCAACCAAATTTTTGTCCGACACTTTTCCAGAATCGATATTTTTTTTAATATTTTGCCCGGTAATTGCTTGTTTTACCGTCTGGACATTCGTTGGAACAAAGGCTTCGTCCCCATCCTCCAATCGTGGTAGATTATTTTCCCGGCGTGCTTCGTTTGGTGTGGCCGCTCCGATGTAGAACATGTCTTTCCAATAGGCTGCCTGAGCGGCTTTATCCGCACGTAGGAATGCTGACGTATTGAACTCACTCTTAACCCGTCGTCGTTCTGATGGAAGGAATACCTTACGTTGCAGTTCCAATTCTATCTTGGTGATAATGGGAGCCACTGTATCGGTTAGAAAGGCCAACTGAGTAGCCTCAACTGTGGAATAACTTGATTTAGAGAGATCGAATGCCTTTACAGGAGATACGGAGAAGAATCGGCACACATCCACCACGTTGAACATACGTGATTCAAGCAGCTGCGAATCTTTAGGATTGATAGTAATAGGCTGGTACTTCATGTTTCCCTCCAAAATGGCAATACCATTCGGACTGCCTGTAACAGGATTTGTTCTTTCTTGCCAGGTTTTATAAATCTGTTCCTTTTGCGTTTTATCTAATCGTGGTCCCTCGATCGTCAGTATCCCGGCGGTACTTGCTCCGCTTTTGAAGAATCCGGCAGCGTGTGCCTCGCTATCCGATGCAATACCTAGTGTTTGCCTGGCATGGGTAAGCGTGGACACACCGATAATACCATCATAGCTAAAATTCAAAATGTGAATCATATCCCCGGGTTCTACCAGATCTCTAAAGCCAGTAACCCGGTAACGCTTCCGTGGAATCCCCATTTTATCAACTACCCATTCAATAGAGACATGAGTGGCCGGGATGTAAATCAACTGAATAGCATGACCCAGATGATCACGTTCGATGTACGCATATGCATTACCACGCAAAAGCATCGAAGCAACCATTGTTTTGAAGAATGTGAAGCGTGTCATGTCCTCATTGGGTTCTTCATTCAAAAGTGAGTAAACCGGGTGATCTGTGTAGGGTTTCTTAAAACCACCCGAATCAATCAGGTATGTTTCCAACGGAAGCTGTGCAACCGAATCACTGATCACATCCACACAACGGTATACAGTTGACAATAGCATCGGCATGTTGGTACTTTGCATAAACACACTGCCCATCCCCGTGCTCATGGCTGGAATGGAAGCAGCTTCCTTCTTGCTGATCTTTCTAAACTCGTAACCAAATATTTCCATATGTCTTTTTTAGTACAACCAAAATAATGTCCGACACTTTTAATAAAAATCTCCATACCGAGGTGAATCTAGCCAAACACCAAGGGAAGTTATAGCGGAAATAACCCCGTCGATCTTCTTTTCATCGAATTGCTTGGAAGGTTTGGTATTGCCACTCTTGTCACGGGCTATCACCACATTACGGAAGCAATGCCGGTTAATCACATTGTTGTCGAGTACCGCCCGGCCCGATAGCATCAGGCGTTCCATTTCTTTTGTCGGTCGGTTGAAATTTCCGATTGACTGGCTTACCGGTGTCATATTCATTCCCCGGTCCGTGGCGTTGATGACAAACTGTGTAGCGTTCCATTGGTCATAACCGGTGTTGATCAGGGGAACAATCTTGTCAGTGTCCATCAGGTCATTGAGAATGTAGTCATAGTCCGTAACGTTGCCCGGTGTGATGGTGAGAAATCCCTGTCTACGCCATTCGCCATACAGTTCTTTGAATCGCTTCTCTTTGAGAGCGGCTTCCGGAAGAAAATATTTGATTTTGAAATACAACTTATCAGGGGTTGGAATCAGATAGGCCACACTGGTCAAGTCGCTGGTGCTGGATAAGTCGATGCCACCGTAACACTCCATGCCGGCAAAGTCTCTCAAATCAATATCTGCCGATGCTTTCAAAATATAATGTTCCGGGATCCATACCTCGGAGCTGTCACACCACATGTTTATCGTTTTGGTTTTTACTCCGACTTCCTCCGATGGATCGTTGATGGCTTTCTTGATCTGTTCCCGGATGAACTTCGACTTCACTGTAACATCAAGGTTCGGGCTTCCCTTACACCATACGCTTTCATCTTTCCAGTCGTCTCCCTCATCCAGAGAGTAGATAGCGGCAAACAGTGTTTCATCTTCTTTCAGTCCCTGTAAAACCTCTGTACACATGGTACGCATCTGATAACATGGGCCAAGTTTGTCAAAGCCGGCGGTGGTGATGATAAATTGCATGGGATTGTCACGCATACCCTGTCCGGACTGCAATACATCTTTAAGACCGGAGTTCTTGGCGGCGTGGTATTCGTCCAAAAGGAACATTGACGGGTTCGGACCGTCTAGCTTGCTGGAATCGGCAGCCAGTACCCGGAGGAAACTGAGCGTTTTGTCAAAATTGATTTTATCCCGGAAAGCATCCAGATACTTGTGTTTCGGATCCAGCCCACGGCCAAAGTTCGAGCACATGGTAAAGCTTACTTTCGCCTGGTCTTTACTGTTGGCTGCCAGATATACCTCGGCATTCGCTTCTCCATCAGCGATGAGATGATACAGACACAACGCCGCTGCGAATGCCGACTTGCCGTTCTTTCTCGCCATCTCGATATATACCGAGCTGATCAGGCGTGTGTCATCGTCTTTACGGTAGAATCCGTACACATTGGCGATAATAAACTCCTGCCAGGGCATAAGAATAAACGGTTTGTTAGCATGTCGACCGGTGTAGTGGCGTAGTAATGCGATGAATTCAATGGCCCGATCTACACACGCTTCACGGAATTCCAGATCATCCCGTTCGAGCAATGTGTAAAAGCGTTCCACCGCCAATTTTATATATTCACCGACAACTACTCTCCCATCCGTAACATCATGCGCATACTGGAGATATCCCTTCATCGTTTCTCCTTCTTGCCGGTTTTACTGAAGAACTGATCCAGTGGACTATCATCTTTCTCCTCTTTCAACTGACGGATATTTGAACGACTCTTGACCGTCAGGCCGTATTCCGTCATGATTTTCATTACCTGGGCATAGTTTTTCGTGGCAATATTCTGGGCGGGATTAGCGACTTTTTCATATTTCACAGTTATGATCGGCCCCTCATCCAGCAGAATATCGGTTGATTGCAAATACATTTCGTAGCTGATGGCCAGCATCCGAAGTGCGCCAAGATCAATATTCTGAATAACTTTTTTCTTATTCAACTCCTTCACAACGTCTCTCATGAACGTTTCCGTTTCTTCCGACAGGTTAGCCGGCATTCTAAATTTTACCATAGCCTTTTTTTAGAGAAACCATTTTAGTGTCGGACAAAAACAGAAGTGTTAAGAAATTAACAAATTCAAAATTTGAAAAAGTGCCGTGTGTGTAAAGACCGATGGGGCGAGGTTTCGGAGGTGCAAACGAATAAAAAAAGACCCCCTACCCCCTCCCTCCGTGGAACATTCGTTAATGCATTGTTCCACGGTCACGCCTTGGTAGGGAAAACCCTATTTCTTTGCTATAGACGCATAATAAAGCCTTGAAAGCTTGCATAGTTGTAATATTACAACTATATTTGTAGAGTCAATTAAAAACAAATAGTTCTATGAAAGTATGGAAAGTGAAAGAGATAATCAAGCTGATCGAATCGGATGGCTGGTATCTCGCACGAACAAAGGGGGATCATCGGCAATTCAAGCACCCCACAAAGAAAGGTAAAGTAACTGTTCCGGGAAAGCTAAGCGATGATATAGACCCGAACACAGCAAAGAGTATTTTAAATCAGGCGGGACTTTTATAAGTCCTGCCTCTAATAAACAAACATTATGGGAAAAGTAATAGCAACAGTTGGCATGACGGAAAAGAATTATTCCGCATGTGTGATCATAGGTGACGGGATTGCTGTCGCTACGGGAAAGACTATCGACGAACTGAAAAGACAAATGGAAGAAGCCGTGGAGTTTCATCTGGAAGGAATGAGAGAGGACGGGGATATTATTCCTGAAGAGTTCGCATCAGGTTATGAGCTGGTGTATAAATTCGATGTGGAGAGTCTGTTGTACCACTACAATGGTATCTTTACTAACGCCGCATTGGAACGCCTTACAGGTATCAATCAAAGGCAGCTGCAACGCTATGCTTCCGGGGCTTCGCATCCAAAGGAAGCACAGGTAAAGAAGATAGAGAACGCATTGCATATGCTAGGGCATGAACTTTTAGCCGTGGAACTATAGGTTTTTAATTGACGTTATCACCTTTTACGGCTGGCCTCGGATTATTCCGGGGCCTTTTTATTGTGTATAAGTTGATGGCAGGGCTTGCACAGGCTTAACAGGTTGTCGTAGTCATAGGCTAGGAACGCCCTTTGGTATTTGTCATCGGTGCTCATGAATGACACGATGTGGTGTATATCTTCAGCCGGAGTTATAACGCCCTGTTCCTGGCATTTCTCACACAGGGGATTGTTGGCGAACTTCCATGCACGGAGTTTGCGCCAGCGTTCGGAGTTGTATATCATCCGGCGGTCAGCATCGTACTGGCTGTCATTCTTCGTTTGTTTGCGCTGAGGCTTGTATATAGTCGGCATATAGCGTTTCTTTTAGTTGGTTGGCATCTTGTATTATTTGGAACTCGATCATTCGGTAGCGGTAAGCAAAGTGCCTGATTAGTTCTTCATCTGTCCGGAATTTTGCGGCCGTAGGATCGTGGATCACGAAAATGACGGCTTCCTGGAAGATATCTTCAAAGCTTTGGGAGTCAAAGTTTCCGTGAGTTCCACGATAGCACAAAGCCATCAGGCGGGAATAGTTCCGTCCGATGGCCTCTGCTACATGAGAGCTTGGTTTATTCTTTTTGTTGTATCTGTTTCTCATCCAGTTTCCAGTTACCAGCATCATCCAACAACTGTTCCAAACTTTTCATTAATAGGCTTCTGATCACAACTGATACACTTTGTCCGGTTTGCTCTGACAATTCATCCAGAAGCATACATATTCGATCGGGAAGCCTTATTGTTCGTTTGTTCTTCTTCATTTCTTACCAAATTTTGTGTTATTACCACCAGAATATACCACCCCAAATAGAGTAGAATAGTACTACGCTAATAAGCCATAATACTAAGCCAAATCCTGCGGCTGGTCCGCTACCATCGCTTGCCTTGCCTAAAAGGCCTAAAGCAATAATCCCTACAATTATCGCTACTACATTATACCATGCTATTGTTATCATATTTGTAAGTTAAAAAGGTTTATCCTCTTGTAAGGCCATCGCCTGGTTGATGTGTGGAATGGTTTCCAGTTCATAGAAATGGGTTGTTCTCTTGTTGAAACCTACTATGAATCTGGCTAGACCAATGTTACGCCCTTTGGCGATATCGATCATCGCAGTGTTCTCCGTGCTTACGTTGGCAAACGGATCAGGGTACTTCTTACTCAGATTGTAGTATTCTGGGCGATAGATCAGCATTACCACATCGGCGGCTTCAGCTATCTGGCCACTATCACGCAATCGGGACAATGCCGGCTGTGGATCCACCTTGTCACGGCTCAACTGGGATAAGGCGATGATCCAGATATTCAGTTCCTTGGCTAGGTTCTTCAACCGGCGGGAAACATCTCCCAGCTGCTGTTCTTTGTTTACCCCTTTCATGTTCACGTTCAGAATCTGCAAGTAGTCCACTACAGCCCCGTTAATATCATAGCGTTTTTTCATCATCCGGATGGATGAGATAATCACATCGATGTTCGATGAATCCCGGTCGTCGAAATAGATACCAAGACCGACGAGTGATGAGATAATGCCATCTACTTCCCGTATTTGAGCGGCATTGAGCGGTGTGTACATAATCTCGGAAGCTGGAATACCAGAACGAACCGCCATCATACGAGCCGCCAATTGCTCACTTCTCATCTCCATCGAGTAGAAGGCTATCTTTGCACCGGAAGAGGCTGCATTCAGGCACAAACTAACCGCCAGTGACGTTTTGCCCTGCGAACTGTCCGCCGCAATAATAATCAGGTCGGAGTTGTGAAAGCCTCCTCTCCTGTCGATCTCTTTAAAACCTGTCATTGTTCCTGTTGTCATACCGTTTGAATTTACATTGGCGTTGATAATATTATAAACTGAGTCTACGACCTGGTACATGGTTGATACGTCCGCTGATTTGCTTGCAAATAGGTCCTGCAGCTCCTTGATGGTTTCCTCTACGACCTCCTGAACATCCTCGAATGTGTTTACCCTGGACATTAGTTTCTGACCGATGGCGTAGTATTTACGTTTCACTGCCATATCAAACAGGGAGGCCGCATGCTGGTAGATGTCAAAGCAGTGGTTTGATCCAATCTTGGCAACAAGCCAAAGATCTTCATCGTTAACCTTTCCCATGAGTTCGTTTCTTACCGCAATCATATCCGGGCGTTTCCCGGCTTTATCCAGCGCTATGATGGTCCGATATACCATCCGGTTGAAATTGTGGTAGAAACAGTCCTCGGTGATTATTTCCCGTACTTCGTCCAATGCACCACGGTCGCCCATGATGGTGCCAAGGACCAGATTCTCGGTTTCTTCGTTGTGTGGTAGAATAGTTGGTTTCATCTTTCGCTTTTCTCCATGACTTCTAAAATTGTTTGATACACGCTATTCCGGCCTTTGGTTAGATAGCGATTGTTGTTTATCTCCGCCACTACTGATACGAGAATGCCATTCGGGTACTTTCGGAGATTTTCAATCTCTTCATCTGTTGGCTGTATGGGCATTTCCAGCATCAAAGGGGCGTGTTTCTGCAAGTAGGCGGTGAACTTCTTCTGGTTCTCGGTAACGGGAACATACGCCGTTTGGCCGGAAGTCCGATAAACTTTGTTTGAGTCCATAGTGAGGGCGTTTACAAACGTCTTCTTCCAGTCAAGTTCCTTCACCCTGCCCGCTTTCTTCTTTTTCCAGCCTGTTTCTGTCGCCCAATAATCTTTCAAAGCTTTCTCCATGGAAAGTATAATATCAAGTTTGGGATGATACTTCTGGCGTTCGTTCATGAAGCAGGTGTCGTTGATGAGCGTGGTATATGCTTCATTCAGTTCCTGCAAATACGTGGCATAGTCTTGCCGCCACGATGACACAACTACCGGAGGATCTTCAGCATCTTCGGACTCGAAAAGAGAACTTTCTTTTCCATCTACGTTAGTAGATCTTTTCTTTTGATCATTATCATATACATTATCATTATCAAGGTTTTTTGGGTTCGTTTGGGTTTCCAAATAACCCACTGGGTTTTCTGGGTTATTTTGTGGCTCTTTTCTAGGCCGTCCACCCCTCTTCCCGTTTTCTTGGTTCCTGGTTTTAGTAGACATATACTTTTTAGCATCCCTGTCTATATCTGCTTTTATAAAGTTGAAGGCGACCTTAGCCATAGGCTTCAACCCCTGAAGATTTCCCGTAGTAGCATAACCTATAATGCTCTCGTAAATCTCCAGCCTGATGTCATCTGGTAAGTCCTTTATCGCCTCCATCCAGTCTTTATAAAACACAAACGTACCTCTCTCCATTGAATTCCCGTTTTTCCTTAATAATTGATCCTGTATGCCCACCTACTTCATTACGAATATGACAGAAGTCTTATCCGGACGACGGAAAGACATGCAGTACTGCTTCATATTGCATGATCTTGCTCCTTCCTGCTTCCTGTCGAATATGCAACCCTTGCACCCATTCTTTGGACGGACAGCAAATATCTTGCTTCCGTCGATGGTGCAGGGTGCACATCCGACTTTTATGTTCTTTAATTCATTCATATAACCGCTTTTTATAAGGCGTGGTAACAAATTGTTCGCATGTTACAATTACGGCACTGGGGACATCTGGATAGCAACGAACCTTTATGAATCTACCAGAGGCTTTGCCACTCTTCCGATTATACTCCCGAGCCGTCTTACGTAATCCTCTCTGATCAACTTCACCAGCAGTTACTACATGGGATAATCCAAGAGGCATAGAAAGCAAAATATCTATGTAGACCTGTTCATTCTTCATCTTTTCCTCTCTCCTACGTTGTAGGGCTTTCAAGCATTCTATTAAGTGTCTCATTACAAGTAGATAGCCTTTATCAAGAAGATGTTCACTTTTGCCATAAGATTGGTTGACATCCTCAATAACACCCTTCTTTATTTTGGATTTGATGGAAAGTGCATTTACAAATTCTACGAAAGACTCTTTGTCAAACTCGGACCGAATGATTACGTGTTTGCTATCTAGCTTCCCGATTTTAAGATGTATTTCCTCCACATTTAAAAATGGGAAGATACCATAATCAAAAAATACAACGCCATTATAAAAATGCATCGACGCATCAGATAGATCAGCACACAAGTTTATTACATCGTTGGTATACCCAACACCATCCGGGCAAATAGCGTGAATCATAGACATCAAGTCTTGACTCTTGGTGGCTAAGCTTTTACTTTTCATTACCATAATACTTTTTTATCAGTAAGTTCCAGTAAATCTTCCTTCTTACGAATCGTATCAAACTTGCTTTTGATTTCCGTTAGAATATCAGCGGCTTCAATCTTGGAGTAAGTATCGAAAGCGAAATGATACAGTTCTTCCCTAGAAACGGTAACCTCTTGTTCTCCATCTCCCTTGTTGGCATTACCATCCATGAACTTATCGATAAATTCAGAGTAAATACTACGAATCAGGGCTTTAGCTGCAAAATCACCTGAACTGTCAATTAACATCTTGATTTGCTCGGATATTTCTTCTTTCGCTTTAGCAATATCTTTCATGGCATAAAGAGCTTGCGATCGCAGATCCGGATAAATACAACTCACTTTTACAACTTCACTTTCTTTTGATACCTTCTTCAAGAGTTCGGCATCTGTTTCTGAAACCATAAAATCGGTTTCGTCCTTTTTAATGTACATATTATTCATAACTATAATTATTTAATGTTGTCCATATAAGCTATAAGATTTGATTTTCTGAAATACACTCTTCCCCTGGGCTTCGAGAATGGGATTACCCCCTCGGCTTTTAGTTTGTATAGCTGACGCTCAGACATACGAAGGAACCGGCAGGCTTGCGCCGTGGTGTACCATTCGTCCGTGGCATCCTCAATAGCCGCATTGACAGCCTTCGTCACCTTGGAAGATAACGACTGGTTCTGCTGTGCGATTATTTCGGCAGCTATACGCTTTATGTCATATTGGGAAAGAGCCATATTCTTTCTACAATTCTTTTCGTTTTATTTAATAGCTACTATTTTGCCATCTCCTTTATTACCATTCATCATTCTCTCAATAAAGGCTAATCCTCTTTGGGTTACTAGCACCTTGACTACCATGAATCCATCGTGTTCATTTCTATCAACCCATTTTTCTTTTAGCTCGAAATACTTGCGGTCGATGTACTCCTGCTTGGGTTCGTTACGGTTTTTGAAGAAGACACCAATATCACGCAGTTTCTTGAATAATGTATTCCGCCCAAATGGAAGTCTAAGAATTTTTGCCGCCTGGCCTATGTCAATTTTTTCATCCGAATCAAAAACTTTATCCATAAGCTCGGCTTTAGGCTTCAATTTGGCAATCTGTTGTTCAGCCTCGATACGTTTTTGTTGCTCAGTTTTCAAATTCGTTGCAAGCTGAATCAGAAAATCGGGTGAAGCTAAAGCTTTCTCAAGTGTTTCTCCCGTCATGTATGCACCATGTTTGCGAATGGCTGGCAATACTTCGCTTGTTACCCATTTACGAAATGGTTTTACTTTGGGAGAGTCGCTAAACAAAATAACGTCATAAAACCCTGACTCGGTAATGTATGTTGCGAGAGAATTTCCAATCACCTGATTATCACGCCCTAAATCAAACTTAGCCTTATCCGAGTCATCCAACCTCTTTGCTACAGAAGATGGGTTTGTTAATCCGATAACACCACATACATCCGCCAAGCAAAATACCGGTTCACCATTTAATTCAGCTACTCTTACTTCGCCGAACTGTTCGTTTTGAAAAATCTGAATTTCGTTCATATCCTTATTTTTAATTATTATGTTTCATTTTTTTGAAGCAAATTTCTAGCGTTTCAAAAGAGTAATTTCTCTATCTATTAACCAAGCTATCTTTTTTGCAAATCTATTCCAGACCCCAGAGAGTGATGATTTTATCTACTCTCATCCGTGACATAAATCAGTAAGTCATGAATTTGATAAAAGACAGCTTCTAAAGTCGTGCGAGACTGCCTTTTGATAATCGTGCGTCAATTTGCTTTAAATACAAGTTCATGAGTTTCAGAACTGACTCTCTGAAAGAGATCTGATTCTTGAAAATACCCTCTACCCATAACCATGCGCTGACGTTCTTCGTTAAATACTGATTTTAGCGTCTCGATCTTATCTTTCAAACGTAGTTCAGCAAACATGCTGCCTTTTTGCGTTTCTTCAAGCATGAATTCACTAAACACCTTGATTAAACCCTGTACATACAGGTTGTTAGCGTCTATTACAATGTTCTTTTTCATATTCGTATTATTTGTGTGATAGTATTCTACAAATGGTTGCATAAACCTGTGTTCCCTCAAATCGATTCAGAACCGATGCTTTGTCAGCCCCGAATGTTAGCTCACCGTTATTAAACCGGTACACGTTAATCAGACCACCGACCGTATTATGCCGGTAAATCTTTACTGCTTGATTCTCTGCCATAAGTTGAAGCATACTCTTTTCTCCTCCTAAAGAAGAAAGCTCCAACCTTTCATAGACCGTATTGTGGAAGTTCGTCTACTACTCGGATGGAGCTTTGCCTAATGTCTTTTTACTTGCGAGAACTTCCACATTGCCGCAATTGTGTCGTAAAACATTCGTTAATGATTGGAAAATAAAAAAGGACTGCCTATATTTGCATCGCTTACATACAACTAATAGGATGACGGGCTCTCTCGTACCAGCCCTTTTTATATCCAGTTGGATTGTTTTACGAATGCAAATATAGATTAGTATATCAAATGATATGATTTTTAATAGTTAAAAATATCATTTGATATACTAATTTGGATTTATTCTAAATAGTATTATGTATGGAAAATGAGGGAATAATATTGAGAATCAAAGAAATAATGTCTGTTTCTGGGCTAAACATATCAGAAACAGCCAAAAGAATAGAGGTGTCTCAATCAAATTTATCTGCAATATTATCCGGCAAAAGGCCAGTTGGGCCAAATATGATCAATAAGTTTATTCTAGCTTTTGGGGTTGATAAATTATGGTTAGAAACGGGTAGTGGTTGGATGTTTGTTTATAGTGATGAGGATATCAGATCGAGATTCACCGCAGTAAGAGAAGAATTGAAATTGTCAGTTAATGCTGCTGCTTCAGCATTAGGTGTATCTCCGCAAGTAGTTAAAGACTATGAATCCGGGAAAAGGACACCTAATGAAATGTTTATTGAAGATTTTGTTTATACTTTTAATATTAATAGAATTTGGTTATTTTCAGGCATTGGAAAGAAATTCACAAATAGCTATTATAGACATCTGGAATTGCAAAATGACCATTTTTATGTGCTTTCACGCGTAGAATCAGTTCTGAAATCTTTCAATAAGACCTTAGATAAATTAGAAGCAGAGGGAATAATCACACCTCTTGAGCATATTAGTTTCTTGCATAATACCGATGAATCAAAAAAGAATAACGTAATTGACAAAGTGACTTTATACACTGGTGCTAGTAGGGAATGGCTTATAGAAGGGAAGGGGCCAACTTTTGCAAATCCACCCGCAAAAGAAAATAAAATAGCAGATATAAAAATCACAGAATCACACAAGGAAAGGTCTTCTATTGAAGATACACGCCCACGCATCCCATACACGGCCGCAGCTGGATCTCTAACTAGCGCAGTTGAGGGTGTTACCGCATCTGAGTGCGAACAGATCCCGGTAATAAATGCATTCCCTTCTTATGACTTTACAATCTTCATAAAAGGCGATAGCATGGAGCCGAAGTACGAAAGTGGAGATGAAGTAGCCTGCAAACGGATAGACGAATCACGTTTCATCCAGTGGGGAAAAGTACATGTTCTTGATACCACACAGGGGATTCTAATAAAAAGAGTGTATGATGACGGAGAAGGTATCAGATGTAATTCTTTTAATCCTGATTATCCTGACTTTATTATTCCCAAAGAGGAAGTATTTTCAATGAGTTTAATTGTTGGACTTTTGAGGCTTTAAAAAAAGAAAAGAATAACCAATTTAAAACAAACAATATGAAGAAACTATTTATGCTATTGGCGATTATTTTCGCCGTGTCGATCACCGCAAGTGCACAGAACAAACAGAACAACGAAGTGGTATTAATGGACTCCATTGCCAAAAATACCGAGGAGATTAAGATACTTGCAAACTCTGCCGGGTATGCGGGTTATAATTTACGTATGTCGGGGTATTATCAAGCAGGAGCTTATGTAAGCGCAGTCGCTGGAACTGCCTTGGCATGTTTTTCCACAACGGCCAAAAAGACAAGTGAGCGTGATGCAATGCTCATAGGTGGTGCCGCACTTGGCGCTGTCGGTCTTGTGCTTCAATGTTTATCAATAGATTATAAGATAAAGGCCGGTAAACATTTGCAGTTTGCCGGAGATAAAATAATATTTCATTTTTAGCTGTTAATAAATTGACGATATTATTACCACAAACATCTTTTAATATGACAAGAGAAAATTATACAGTAACTGGAGCCGCCCTTGTTATTTCATTAGCCGCTTTGTTTATAAGTTTGAAATTTACTCAACCAATGACAGTTGATTCTATCTCATATATGGAGGTCATTGCTGGCTTCATGGGAGTTAGTTCTGCTTTCATTGTTGGGTGGCAGATTTTGAGTAGTATGCAGGTAAGAGATGAGCAAAGAAGAATTGAATCTGTAAGTAGTGATTTAAAGAATGAAATAATTAAACTAAACAATCTCATAGTAGATCAAAAAAAAACAATTGAAGATATAGAGAAAGAGAAGGAAAAAATAGAAAACAAGATGTTGTTAAATTTGCTAGTCTCGCAAGGACTTGCTTTTACGAACATACAATTATTTCATTCGGCCTCATCGTACATTAGAGCCTTGAAGCTTAGTTTAGATTCTTATAATGCTGAATACACCAGAAAAATAATGAACAATACAAAAATCGTTCTTTCTAATATAAATGAAATTATTGATGACATTGAAAGTCGCAATTTTAAATCAGAAAATGAACTCCCTAAAGATATTAAAACAAAGATAGTAATAGATGCAGATGAAAATATTGAAGAGTCATTCGCAAAAATTGAAACATCCAAAAATTTTGAGTGGATTAAGTCTGATTTTGAGTCACTTAAAGCGAACTATTATGCCACGCTTGAGAGAAGAAAAAATATATTAGATCAAGTAATCGAAATCTGAATTTTGAAGTGTAGATTAGCGATATACATAAGCTTTTCCTTGTCAAAGGATGGGTTTGTAGAGATGTAATTTAATTGTTGGACTCTTAAGATTGCAGATATGATATTAACACAACTAATACCTAATAAAATGCCAGCTATTAATTTAAAAGAAATTGAGGATGGAATGCCAGGAATCACACCAACTGTTGGAAAGCAGTTATATGAGGCTTGTATGTGCTGTCTTCATAGAAGCGAGCATGAACAACGAGTAATTTTTAATACCCATAAAGAAATTCAAGAAGAAGTGGAAGCTTATTGGGTTGATGAATTTACAGAGCAAGTCGATCGAACATGGCAAGATCAAGAATGTTGTACAGAAGAAGGAGCTATATGTGTATCAGCTTTAATGGTTAAGAATACCACTGAATATACGATAATTGAAAGGTCCAGAAAAGGCACAGGGTTTGATTATTGGCTTGGAAAAGAAGATGGTATTCCATTTCAGAAATCAGCTCGTTTAGAAGTTTCTGGAATATTCAAAGGAGATAGCAATACCATAAAGCAACGATATCAAAAGAAGGTTAAACAAACAAAACCTTCTGATGATACTGGTTTAAAAGCATATATTTCCATAGTTGAGTTTAGTCAACCTTTTCTTATATTTGCACAGAAAGATTAATGGATATGGAATTTAACATACGAGACAAGCATCGTGAAGCGATGGAATATGCTTCATTGGCTGACTATTCCAAACGAAAAGGCAATTTGGAAGAGGCAATTGAGCATTATAAAAAGGCTTTCTCATTGGAAAGAGAATCTGCTTTATTTTCTTTTTATAATAAAATAGAAGAGCCAACCACATCCATACTCTTGAGAAGTGCCGCCAGTCTAGCTATTGATTGCAATGAGCTAAGAGAAGCTGAAAGATTAATAGGATTAGCTCTTTTTGGAAATCCTCCTTCGGATATTATAGAAGAATTGAGAGATCTTTTAGAAACCGTTAATTTCGACAGGCACTTAGCTGTAAAGGGAGTTACTTTACAAGAAGATGAAATAAGGCTAGTTATTGCTGGGAAAGGTGTCGGGTATGGATATGCAAAGAGTCAAGATGTGTTAGAAAGGGTTGATGCTTTTGAAAAATTAGCAACAAGAACTGCTGAAAGAAAAGCAGGAAAGGCGTTTCGAAAAGGTGGAGCAACCGCTAACAATATAAAAGGAATATGCCAGCCATTTTTATCTGCATTTGAGGCTGCCAGTATGGCTTTTACAATAAAGTTCGGTTCTTCAAACGATACTAAGCTGCCAGGTTTCAATTCACTTGAAGAAGTGATTGATGATATCAACGACAATATAGAATTAATTAGTAATGGCGAGATAAGTAAAGTCAAAGAGAACATAAATGATGGTTCTTACTTTGAAAACTTTATAAGCCTAACTAAAAAATTAGCACCAGATGGAGATAGTGTTAATTTGTTTGGGCTTACTTCTATAAAAGGCGGAAAAGAAAGACAGGTAAAATTGACAAGTAAAAAAATGGATCTGTCGGATTATATCAGAAAAAGCATTGAAGAAAAAGAGGAAGATGGCCAGAAAAAAACAAAAGAACAAACTACATCTTCTATAACAGGAACCTTATCAGCAGCGGATAATACCGGAAAAGTAAGAATAACTCAAGATGATGGTTCCCACACTTTGATTAATGTTCCTGATGGGCTTTCTGATATAGTTAAAACTTACTGGGAACAGGTGGTAACAGTAACCTATAAAAGTAAGAAAAACAAGAGGACTCTAATCGATATCGATGGTACCAACGCATAAAATGCTATGGAGTTTTAAATATATTTTCTACCAAAAAAATACCGTAAAATCGAAAATAAATATAAATAACTGTATGACAGCCGAATAGAAAATAATCAAAACTTCCTGAGGGTGTACAGAAAGGAAGTCCGTGTGGCTTCCTTTTTTTGTTGTAGTATAAAAAAACACGTCACCCCGATTAAACTATGAGAGAAAAAAACATCTAATGATATATATCAATTGCTAATGCTTCTTTGAGAGAGCCTCTTTGTGCAGAAAAGAGATTCTCCGAGGGAGCATTTTTCATTTTCACACACACATTAAAAAGAGAGTCATGAAGCAGTTATTCGTATTAAGAAGAGTGTACGTCGTCGTTATTCTGATGGGGTATTTAATGACATTCTCGGCGGTTATGGCGCAGCAGAGGCAACAACAGCCAAGACGAAACGCCTTGCGCGAAACAAACAAAGAGTTTTTCACCACCGACGAAGCCCGTCGCATAGGCGACCAGGTGCTAGCCTATCAGCGGTGTACCGGCGGATGGCCGAAGAACATCGACATGGCCCGTAAGATGAGCGACAAGGAACTGGCGCAAGTCCTGGAAGAAAAATCACGCCGTGACGACTCAACCATCGACAACGACGCCACCACCATGCAGATGATCTACCTGGCCCGCCTGTACCAGCAGACTAAAGACGTACGCTATCGCGACGCCTTCCGCCAGGGAGTGCAGTACCTGTTGAGCGGCCAGTATCCCGATGGCGGATGGCCTCAGTTCTGGCCGGTGACACAGGGCTATCAGGTGCATATCACCTTCAACGACGATGCCATAGTCAACACTCTGGAAATGTTCGCCGAAATGATAGCTGCCCAGTCGCCCTACGATGGCGATCTGACCGACAAGGCGCTGCGTCAACAACTGTCGAAGGCTTTCGACAAGGGAATCCAGAGCATCCTGGCCACACAGATCGTAGTCGACGGTCGGCCTACGGTATGGTGCCAGCAGCACGACCATGTAACGCTGCAACCGGCGGCGGCACGGGCCTATGAGTTGCCCTCGTATTGCTCGGCGGAGAGTGCCGGACTCATTGGGCTGCTCATGAAACTTCCCAAGCCCGATGCACGCGTAAAGCGAGCCATCCATGGAGCCATGAAGTGGTTCGATACGTATAAGCTCACCGGCCTGCGCATCGAACGTTCGGGATTCGGACAAGGAATACGTACCACCCGTCTGGTGGAAGATCCTCAGGCGAAACAGCCGATATGGGGACGCTTTTACGACCTGAAATACTGCGAACCGTACGTTTGCGACCGCGATGGCGTACCACGCCGCCGGTTGGAGGAAATCGGTACGGAGCGCCGCAATGGCTATAGCTGGTACAACAGTCGGGCAGCCGAGCTTTACCCGTTGTACGATGCCTGGGCTGCCAAATACGATCCCAAGCACAAGGTGAACATAAGTCTGAATACGAAAGGCGCCAACGAGAACGGACTCATCGAAATGTATCGCCGGCCGACGATAGACCGCACCGCTTTCGATGTCATAGTGAAGCCGGGAGAGAGCATCCAGGCTGCCATCGAGAAAGCGCCCGAGACTCCGGTTACTCCTTTCAAGATCCTGATCTCCAAAGGTACCTACAACCAAAAGGTGATTGTAGACCGCCCCAACATCGTGTTGGTGGGCGAGAATCGCGACAGCACCGTGATTGTATTGGCCGAGACGGCGAAGACCCGCACCATCACCGAGTACCACGGACGTCCCGTAGGCAATGGCGTGATCGTCCTTCAGGAGGGTGCCGACGACTGTGTCATCAGCGGCCTGACGGTGTACAACAACTACGGAACCACCATCGAGAATACCACCACCCACCAGATGTCCATCTTCGGACGCGCCACACGCACCATCGTCATCAACAGCAACGTGTGGGCCGATGGCAACGACGCCCTCTCCCTCTGGGCTCCGAAAGGCGATGGCATGTACTACCATGCCGACCTCTACCTGCGTTGTCCGGGCGTGGATTTCCTTTGTCCGCGCGGATGGTGCTACGCCACCCGTTGCCGATTCTATGGCGATGGCCGGGCGATGATCTGGCACGACGGACGGGGCGACAAGAGCAAGAAACTGGTCATCACCAACTCCTCTTTCGATGCCGCTTCGCCTACCATCCTGGGGCGTTACCACCACGATTCGCAATTCGTCATCACCAACTGCACCCTGTCGGAGAAAGTGCTCGATTGCAACATCGGCTACGCGTATTCTGATAAAGTCCTCGATCCCTGCCCCTGGGGACAACGTACGTACTACCATAGCAACAGTCGCCAGGGCGGTCAGAGTGGCTGGATGAATAACAACCTGCAAGAGGCCGAGAACACCACGGAGGTTTACGGCGTCACCGCCCAGTGGACATTCGGGGGCAAGTGGAATCCCGAGAAGCGCATCCGCGACCTTTGGAATGTATTGGCTTATTAGCGATAATCAATGAACATCGCATACTGAACAACCTACTCTTGTTAAAGGAAACTTTTTTTTAAACCATCAATAAAAATTCCAAACGATGCGCATCGTTTGGAATTTTCATTTTATATCTTTGTACCGGGGTATTAAAGGATAAACTATTCGTACCCCCGAAACGTAAAAAAAACCAAAATAGATGCCCAAAGAAAATACAACTAAACATCCCGTCCCTACATTGGAGGGGCTTATGCGCGAAAGAGAAGAAGCTTGCTCAGAGCTGGAATCCCGCAAAAAAGAGTACAAGGAGCAATACAAGGAGCAATACAAGGACCTCTGCTTAAGCGGACACCGGCAGATTGAAATTATTGACTGGAAGTTGCGCATACTCAGTAACCATGTATGTCGCAAGGTGTACGGACCTGCCAAAAGACAGGTGCTCATCGCTTTCGCCTGTCTCCGCTTCGAACACGAGTCGAAAAAATACCCTGCGTTTACCCAAAACGATTTAAAAGAGGTGCTGTGGTGCAAATATCGCTTCTTCCTGAAGGAGGGGAGCAAACAGCCGATTTCATACGAAACACTGCGGTCCGACGTGGACAAGGCACATTCGTATATGAATCTGCCCATCGAGATGCTGGAGAATTCGCGGAGCTATATCAAAAGAGTTTTTGTCGAACTGAGGCGCTTAAAAATAAAAAACCGGAAGATGATAATATCGCTCGTTTGGTACCGCCATATCACTCGCATGGTACCGCGTGTGACACTCCCGTGGTACCGTTCGTAGCGGTGGTTGGTACCGGTACCCAATGGGTGATATGATCGTGGTCGAAGATACCCCTTCACCGTGG
>JAVBVD010000005.1:0-119397 GCA_031554635.1 Bacteroides sp. | reverse complement strand
TACATAATAGAACTTCTTATTAAACAAGTTCAAATCAAAGGTTCTTTTTGTTCTTCTCTTTGAGTGTGAAACATTGTTACCAATCATGGCTTTTTTTCCGGTAATTTGACAAATCTTCGACATTTCTATCTTATTTTTTATAGTTTTTATCTATACTTATTTCAAACAGAGCGCAAAGTAAGCACTTTTACTGATAAAAAACAAGTAAATTTGAAAATAATTCGTTGCGCCACAGCAATATTCCCTATTTTAGGAGTTCGTATAAAAGCAAAAGCGAACGATCGATCGCACGTTTTATATTCATTTCCCGCCCTTCATCGCCTTCGAGTTTCAGTGTGCGGATTTCCTGCCCGCAAGCGGCAGCTATCCAAACAGTACCGACAGGCTTTTCCTGTGTACCCCCTCCGGGTCCCGCCACCCCTGATGTAGCTACGGCGCAGTCGGTTTTCAACGTTTCCATCGCCCCTCTTACCATCTGCACAACGGTTTCTTCACTGACAGCACCTTGTTTTTCGAGCATCAGGGCATCTACATGAAGCAGATTTATTTTTATTTCGTTCGAATAGGCCACCACTGCCCCCATAAAATAGTCCGAACTTCCGGGAATGGAGGTAATTCGTGAAGCGATGCCTCCGCCCGTGCAACTTTCGGCAGTAGAGAGAAGAAATTTCTTTTTTCTCAACAAATCGCCCAGTTTTACTTCAACACTTTCACTCTTTTCAGCAACCATAACATGCTATTATATGTATTCCTTTCAATAATCATCCTTTCCATCACACGGTATCTATCTTAATTATCAATGCGATGATGATGCTATTCCACAAAGGTGAGACGGCTGTTCCACAGTTGTGGAACGGCTATTCCACGGCTATGAAACAGCCATTCCACAGCTATGGAACAGCAAAGAGCTACCGGGAAAGATTTCAACTACTACCGTGTAGACCGCCGCGCAGGTGTGAATGCCGGTGAAAGACAGTCTATTCACCCCAAATGCCCGATGAATAGGGAACTACAAGAGGGTTGAATACGGAGTACTCTCCAAACAAATTCCCGTGTATATTATAAGGTAACGCGCGAGTAGGCAGGCAAATCGATCGAACAAAAGTCCTGATCCAGGTATTTGAAATATCCGGAGATAGCGATCATGGCTGCATTATCGGTGGTATAGCTAAACTTTGGAATATAAACATTCCATCCATACCGGGTGGCATGATCGCGGAATGCGTTACGCAACCCGTTATTGGCCGAAACCCCACCGGCCACCGCCACCTCTTTTATTTTATATTCTTTAGCTGCTTTCCGCAACTTATCCATCAGGATATCCACAACGGTTGCTTCGAGTGAAGCAGCCAGGTCTTCCTTATGATGTTCGATGAAATCGGGATCGTCTTTCATCCAGTCGCGCAAAGAGTACAGAAACGAAGTCTTCAATCCGCTGAAACTATAATTAAAACCAGGAATATGGGGTTTACTGAATGTATACGCTTTCGGATTTCCCTGTCGTGCCAGTTTATCTATAATAGGCCCGCCGGGATATCCCAACCCCATCACCTTCGAGCATTTGTCAATAGCCTCTCCTGCCGCATCGTCAATGGTCTGCCCTAAAATCTCCATATCGTTATACGCCCGTACCAGAATAATTTGAGAATTACCTCCTGACACCAACAGGCAAAGAAACGGATATTTAGGTTGAATATTCTCTTCGTCTTTCGATTTAATAAAATGTGCTAAGACATGTCCAGTCAGATGATTAACATCAATCATAGGAATATCGAGCGAACGGGCAAAACCTTTGGCAAAAGAAACTCCCACGAGCAACGATCCCATCAAACCCGGCCCTCTGGTAAAAGCTACCGCATCCAGATCTTCCTTCGTTACACCGGCACGTTTCAGCGCTTCATGAACCACCGGAACGATGTTTTGCTGATGCGCACGCGAAGCCAGTTCGGGAACTACGCCTCCGTATGCCTCATGAACCGCCTGGCTCGAAACCACATTCGAAAGCAGGTATCCGTCCTCGATAACGGCTGCCGAAGTATCGTCACAGGAAGATTCTATTCCAAGTATAATCGTACTCATAAACGTAATTAGTGTTTAAAACGGTGCAAAAGTAGTGATAAAACCAAGACACGTAACGTATTATTTTATATTTTTGTTCGCGAATTTAAAGTAAGTACTATTAAAACTATAAAACGGATTGTCACGTGGGTGCTGGGTATCCTGGTTCTAGGATACGCCTGTTCAGTTATTTTGTTGAATATTCCCTACATTCAGCAAAAGATGGCCGGCATTGTATCCGATGAGCTCTCGCAAATTCTGGGATCGGAACTCACCATCCGAAAAGTAGACATGGGGCTACTGAACCGAATCATCATCGACGATCTACTGCTCCAGGATCAATCGGGAAAAGAGATGTTCAAAATATCCCGTTTGTCGGCCAAGTTCGACATCCTTCCTCTTTTTAACAAGAAGATTTCCATCAGCAGCGTGCAACTCTTCGGGTTCAATATCAGCCTGAACAAGCCGGATCCCGAGTCGCCTGCCAACTTGCAGTTCGTTATCGATGCATTCAGTTCCAAGGACACCGTCCAAACGCAGAGCAACATCGATTTACGCATCAACTCCGTCCTTATCAGGCGTGGCAAACTATCATACGACGTACTTTCCGAGGAAGAAACACCCGGTAAGTTCAATCCTAATCACGTACGGTTACAGAATATCATTGCCAATTTTTCACTCAAAGCTTTGCAATCGGACTCTATCAATGCAGCCATCAAACGCTTCAGCGTAGAAGAACATTCGGGCATCGAGGTGAAAAAGCTAAACATGAAACTGATTGCCAACGACAAGTGGATGCGCATCGAGAACTTTATCACTGAACTTCCCGGCAGTACTTTGCAGATGGACACCATCCGGCTGGAATTCGATAGCCTGGGATCATTCAACCACTTTGCCGACGATGTCCGGTTCTCTTTTCAGACACTTCCCACTCATATTACCCTGAAAGACATTTCGCCCTTTGCACCCGTATTGTCCAACTTCAAGGAAAAGATAGGGCTGGACCTGAATGTGAGCGGCACCCTCAACCAACTGCTTTGTTCGCACCTGGAGATCCGTGCGGAGGACAAGTTCCGCCTGCAAGGCAATGGTTCTCTACAAGACCTTTCCCGGCCTAAGGACGCCCTATTGTTCGGAAAGATATCGTACTTGTACGCCAGCAGTGAGGGCATTGACTTCCTGGTGCGTAACCTGAGCAACGGTACCGGTAAGATCCCACCTCTCCTGACTCGCCTGGGCAATGTATCGTTCAATGGCGAAGTATCCGGTTACTTCAACGATCTGGTAACTTATGGCCTGTTCCGTACCGATATAGGGTATGTAAAAACCGACGTCAAACTAAGTTCGAACAAAGAACAGCAACGGGTTGCTTACTCGGGTACGGTAAAGACGACTGATTTCCAACTGGGACATTTACTCGACAACAAAGAGTTGGGACTCATCAGCCTGGATCTGAGCGTGCAAGGTTCGCAACAAGGCAATGCCTATCCTTCGATCGTACTCAAGGGATTGGTTCCCGCTTTCGAATACAGCAACTACACCTATAAGAACATCACACTCGACGGCGAATACATCCGTGGAGGATTCAACGGGAAGATGGCTTTGAACGACGAGAATGGATCGGTATCCCTGAACGGCGCTTTCAATATTGTCGAGAAAGTCCCCACCTTCCGGTTTCTGGCCGATATCCATAAAGTACGGCCTCACAAACTGAACCTATTGACGAAATATCCCGAAGAGACCGAATTCTCATTCAAGCTGAAAGCCGATTTCTCGGGCGCCTCCATCGATAAGATGATAGGCGAGATCAATGTGGACAGCCTGTACTTCTCCGATTCGACGGAAGAGTTTCACATGAACAACCTACAGGTAAAAGCCGGACGGATAGATAACCAGAAACACATCCGTATCAGGTCCGAATTCCTTACGGCAGATATCGAAGGCGATTTCCTGTACGGAACCCTTCCCGTTAGTGTTCGTAATATCCTGTCCAACTACATGCCTTCGGTGGTACAACCTTACCAGAAACCACTGGAGACGAAAAACAATTTCACGTTCGACGTGCATATACTCAACACAGATATCCTGCCCACAGTATTCCGGATTCCGCTTCAGGTGCATACACACTCCGTCCTGCAAGGCTCCGTCAACGACCTGGTCAACCGCATCCGGCTGGACGGTTATTTCCCCCGTTTTCAGTACGGAAACACCTTTATTGAGTCGGGTACCCTTCATTGCGACAACTTCACCGATAAGCTGAAAATGAACGCCCGTTTCACGAACCTGAAAAAGAACAGCGCCGTCACACTCGCGTTGGATGTTTACGCTCAGGACGATCAACTGACGTCTACCATTCATTGGGGCAATAACTCCGCCGAGACATACAGCGGGCAACTGGCCGCCATTGCTCATTTCTTCCGTCCCGACCAGGAAAATCCACGTTTAAGGGCCATGATCGACGTTCAGCCTACCGATGTTATTCTGAACGACACCCTTTGGAGAGTACATCCTTCGAAGGTAGTGATCGATTCGGGAAAAGTACACATCAACGATTTCAACTTCAGCCACAACGACCGTCACGTACGCATCGACGGTTGCTTGTCCGAGTTACCGGAAGACACCGTCAAGGTAGATCTGAAAGAGATCAACCTGGGATATGTTTTCGGCATTGTCGATATATCCGACGATATATTCTTCATGGGCGAAGCTACCGGAACAGCCTACGCCAGCAATGTGCTGAAGAAACCGGTGATGAACACCAACCTGTTCATACGGCAACTGAAACTGAATGGCGGGTTGCTGGGCGACGCACATATATATGGTTCGTGGGACAACGAACAGGAGGGTATTTACCTCGATGCCATGATCCACGAGAAAGAGAAGCTCAACGCACACGTCAACGGCTACATCTACCCATTGAAACCCAAGAGCGGACTCGACCTGCACATCGATGCACATGGACTCAATATCAAGTTCCTGGAACATTACATGAGCTCCGTGGCTACCGACATCAAAGGGAATGCCAGTGGAAAAGTGCATTTCTACGGTCGTTTCAAGGCACTCAACCTCGAAGGAACGGCAATGGCCGACGCCTCATTGCGGTTCGACATACTCAACACGTCATTCGCCATCAGAGACAGTATACACATGTCGACGGAAGGATTGCGCTTCGACAAGGTACGTGTGTTCGATGCCGAAGGGCACGAAGGTACCCTGAACGGGAGTCTGCGTTACCAGAACTTCAAAAACATGAACTACTATTTCGATATCAACGCTATGAATATGTTGGTCATGAATACCCGCGAATCGTTCGACAGTCCATTCTATGGAACCGTCTACGGCACCGGCAATGCGGTACTTTCCGGCAATCAGCAGGGACTCAACATCAACGCCGGTATCACCACCAACCGGAATACCACTTTTACATATAGCATCGGCTCCATAGCCTCAGCCACCAGCAACCAGTTTATCCGCTTTGTCGACAAGACACCCCGCAGGAATACACTGGACTCTCTCCGTACAACCACCTTCTACGAACGCAGGCAACAGCAGGAAGAAGAACGGGAGACCGAACTGGATATCCGGATCAATTTATTGATCGATGCCACACCCGATGCGAGTGTGAAAATCATCATGGACCCGCTGGCGGGCGACCACATCACCGCCAAAGGAATGGGTAGCATACGTGCGGAGTTCTACAACAAAGGCGAGTTTAAGATGTTCGGCAACTATAACATCACGCAGGGGATGTACAAATTCAGCCTGCAAGAAGTGATCCGCAAAGACTTTAACATCAAAGAAGGAAGTAATATTACCTTTACGGGCGACCCGTATGATGCCAATCTCGGCATACAAGCAGTATATACTGTCCCGTCGGCATCGCTCAACGATTTGATCCCCGATGCATCGACCATCGTGCAACAACCCAATGTAAAGGTGAACTGTCTGATGAACCTCACCGGAAACCTGCTTCACCCCACCATCAAGATGAACCTCGAACTGCCCAATGAGCGCGAAGAGGTCCAGACTCTTGTGCGCAATTACCTCAATACCGATGAACAGATGAATACACAGATCCTATACCTGCTCGGTATCGGCAAATTCTATACACAGGAGAACTCTGGCGCCAACCAAAACTCCAACGTGATGTCGTCGGTGCTTTCTTCTACCTTGTCGGGGCAGTTGAACAATGTATTGTCGCAAGTCATCAACAGCAATAGCTGGAACATCGGAACCAACCTGAGTACCGGCGAAAAGGGATGGTCGGAAATGGAGATCGAAGGAGTACTCTCCGGTCAATTGCTCAATAACCGCTTAATAATCAACGGTAACTTCGGATATCGAGACAATCCGATGGCAAACACCAACTTTGTTGGCGACTTCGAGGCCGAATGGCTCCTCACCCGCACAGGCGATCTGCGGCTAAAGGCATACAACGAAACGAACGACCGTTATTATACCAAGACCAACCTCACCACTCAGGGCGTGGGGCTTATTTACAAGAAAGATTTTGAGAAATGGCAGGATTTGTTCTTCTGGAATCGCTGGAAAGCCCAGCAGAGCAAGAAGCGGATAAAGGAAACCAAACAGCAGCCGAACGACTCGGTCGATAATGCCCAATCCAGAAGTAAACGGGAAAGAGAATAAAAACAACGTTATTTGTACACGATATCTTTACCGAAAGGTGTTAAAGCCAATCCCGCCAGTTTAAAGTGTTGCCGTCCGAACGGAATCCCGATAATGGTGATGCACAGCAGTATTCCGAAAAACAAGTGAGAAAGGCAGATCCAGAAACCACCCAGGAAAATCCACAGTACATTCATCAGGGTACTCAGGCAACCTCCTGCCTGCGGTCGGGTAACCACCTGCTTGCCAAACGGCCACAAAGCCAGCATGGACATTTTCAGTGTTTGCAAACCAAACGGTATGCCGATGATGGTAATCATCATCAGCACACTCGAGATCAGGTATTCAACGGCTGTAAAAATGCCACCCAGCAACAGCCATAAGATATTCATAAGGATTTTCATTTCGCAACATATAAATTGATGCCGCAAATATAAATATTTTTCCAAGATAAGCAAGCATCGATTGCTTAAAAGCCACTGCCCTACTTATCTATATCGACCAGCCGGTATTTATCGTCGTATTCCAGTTCCCAACCGTTGGAAAGCTTTATTTCAAAACGTTTCCTGTCCCGTTCTATTTTCAGGATCCGTGCATCGGGATAATTTCCCTTCACATGTTCCCGAATGGCCGACGGAACCACAGCTACCGGAACTTCGCTGTACTTGCAATTGACCTCGGTCCAATTGCCCGATTTGTCGAACTCCACCTTATTACCGTCGGTAAAAATAACATCGTACTTCTTGTTCAGGAATTCGGTTTCTACTTTTGCCAGGGCTATCTTGGCAGTAGGGAAATTCTGCTGTAGAAATTGCTGCGACTTCTGCGGCAACTGACTTACTTCTACCGGTTTATCATCGTCTGCTTTCACCGTTAATTGAACAGCAAACAAACATACTAATACGAATAATAACTTTTTCATAATCATTGCTCTTTTAATTGTTAATACTATGATTTATGCAACAAAGATGAGGGGAGAAACTGAAAAGAAGCTGAATTAAGGCATTGATTTACCGAGTTAACATCTTTTATATATTCACTTGAAAATCGTAAAACCATGTTCTCCATTGACGAACGAATAGCTCAATCTCAGACAATACAGACGGCAAATAGCCTGTGCGATGGCAAGGCCCAACCCGGTAGATCCCTCTTTCCGGTTGCCTTGATAAAAGCGTTCGAAAAGATGTTGCCCGTCCAAAGCCTGAGAACTTCCCGTATTCCATATCACACAATGCTGCGTGGAAAGTTCAATACGCACCCTCCCTCCTTTTACATTGTGTACGAAAGCATTTTTCAACAAATTGGTAACCAGCCCTACAGCCAGCGATTCGTTCATAGAAAGTGACATAACACCTTCCTCACGCAGGACAACCTGCAAACCGAGATAGCCATACACTTCCTTGAAATCTTCCAACTGTTGCTTCACAATTTTATTGATATCCACCGTGTGTACATCGGGAAACTGCCCGTTGTCTATTTTCGAAAGCAACAGCAGCGATTTGTTCAGCCGCGTAAGATGCTCCAACGTTTGGTGGGTTTTCGCCAGTTCCTCCAGTTGTCCCTCCGTGAGCAACTCATCTTCCATCAGCATTTCCAGACGATTACGACAGATGGCCAACGGCGTTTGCATCTCATGAGAAGCATTACCAATGAATTGCTTCTGCTGCTCGAAGAGTTGTTCGTTCCGCTCGGCATTGCGCAAGGCGGCTTCGTTCAGTTTACGGAACTCCGTCACACGGGTTTCATTAAGCAGCGGACGGTTGGCACCTCCCGTACGGTAGTCGTCCAACCAACGCAACAAGGTATAGAGCGGCTTCATGTTCCGGTAGAATACCCAGGCGCTGATAGCAATGATAGCGAATAGCAAGATTATATACAGGAAAATGATCCATACCAGAATGGCCTCCTTCAGATCTTTCTTCTCGATGGTAGGAGTCGAAACGGTCAGTTCGTGATAGCTACCACTGTTATCTTCAAAAATTGTCGTGAGGATGCGCGCAGGTTCTGTCTCCCCCTTCTCACGTATGTACACCATCGAATCAGTATAGGCTATCTTCGGACGCTCCAAGGCATACTCCCGGCTTACCTGCCGCAGGAAATACTGATTATTAGAGCCACTATTCTCAGACGGCAACTCCTCTCCTGCCAGTTGGCGGATTATGATCACCTCGGAATAATCTTCCAACGAATCGTCCACTTCATCGTTCACTTCATTGATCATCGCCACGTAGAAGAATACAGCCCAGAACGTTAGGATAATAGTCAACGCCAGAGAAATACGCGACAGGATGCGGTACAACAGTTTCATCTTTTCATCGATTTAAAGGGTAGTCATTTTATATCCCAATCCATAAACCGCCCGGATTTCGGGAAGAGCGCCGGCCTCTTTCAGCTTCTTGCGCAGGTTCTTGATCTGCGCATAGATGAAGTCGAAGTTATCCACCTGATCGATGTGATCGCCCCACACCGATTCGGCCAGGGTAGTCTTATTCACCAGTCGGCCGGGGCGCTGGATAAAATAAAACAGAATATCGTACTCCTTACGGCTCAGTTCCACCTCCCGATCGTCGACAAAAGTCTGGAACGTATCGGGTACCATGCGGATATTCTCCAAGCGAATGCTTGTATCTCCCCCATTCTGCTGCCGGCGGATGACACTCCGGATGCGAGCCGTAAGTTCGGCCATGTGAAAAGGTTTCGCCAGATAATCATCGGCCCCCAGTTCCAACCCCGACACCTTATCGTCGAGCGAATCTTTGGCAGAGATAATGATGACATTTCCCCGTTTACGCATCTCCTTGAGCTGTTCGAGCACTTCAAGCCCGTTCCCATCAGGCAACATAATGTCGAGCAAGATGCAATCGTACTGGTAATCTTCTATCTTCAGGATAGCCGTCCGGAGATCGGACGCCTCTTCGACTACAAAACGTTCTTTTTCGAGCGAGCGGCGAATGAGTTCGCGCAACGAAGGATCGTCTTCTATGATCAGTATTTTCATAACTCTTCTTTTTAGGACCTACCTTGTGCAAATAAACAGATTAATTCTGAAAATATACTGAATTCTGTTCAATAATCCAGTATATTTGAGGCCAATTATCACAGGTCATGAAAACAAAGAAAACGATCCGAATTATTTCAGGAAGCATACTCGGTATTGTAGTACTGCTGTCACTTATTATTATAGGAGCCAACCACACAGTAGAACATACTACCTCCGCACAGGTCTATCAAGACACCGCATCGATACCATACAATAAAACGGGATTGCTACTGGGCACCTCCAAGACACTGCGATCCGGCCGTCCTAATCTATATTTCCAATACCGGATCGAGGCGGCTATCACATTATACCAGGCAGGAAAAATCGAATCGATCGTAATCAGTGGTGATAACGGTCGCCACACCTACAACGAACCGGAGGATATGAAGGCTGAGCTGATGAAAGGAGGTATTCCGGAAAACAGGATTTACCTGGACTACGCCGGCTTCCGAACCCTGGATTCGGTGGTACGGATGGATAAGATTTTCGGTCAAAAGAGTTTCACGGTGATCTCACAGGACTTTCACAACCGCCGGGCGTTGTACATTGCCCAAGCCAAAGGGCTAAAAGCTGTAGGGTTCAATGCCAAAGATGTGGATGCCTACAGCGGATTCAAAACGAATGTCCGGGAGAAGCTGGCGCGGGTAAAGCTGTTCATCGATTTGTGGACCAATAAGAGTCCCAAGTTTCTGGGAGAACCTGTACCGGTAGAATAAAAACTCAGTGAAACGAACTCTGTAGTAAAACTAAAAACTGCCGGCAGACGAATCCACCGGCAGTTCTATACAGATATCAATTATACTTATTAATAAGCGCGTGCGAAAATCACCCGGCATGCCGACGGTTTACCTGTCACCATACAAGTACCCGGCGTCTTATCGCCTTCGAGTGGAATACAACGGATAGTAGCTTTCGTTTCTTCCTTGATCTTCTCCTCGGTTTCAGCGGTACCGTCCCAGTGAGCCAGGATAAATCCGCCTTCTTCGATCTTTTCCTTAAACTCATCGTAGCTATCTACCATTATCGTCTTCTCTTCGCGGAATTTCAATGCCTTGCGGAAGATATTTTCCTGCATTTCGTCGAGCAAAGCTTTCACATGCTCTTCGATGCCATCGCAAGAGATAGTCTCTTTCTCCAGCGTATCACGACGCATCAACTCCAACGTATTGTTTTCCAGGTCGCGGCCACCCATCACCAGACGAACAGGCACACCCTTCAACTCGTAATCGGCAAACTTAAAGCCCGGACGCTTGTTGTCGGCGTTGTCATACTTCACCGAGATGCCCAATGCTTTCAGACGCGCAACGATACCAGCCACCTTTTCATCGATCTGTTTCAGTTGCTCGTCGTTCTTGTAAATAGGAACGATCACCACCTGTATCGGAGCCAACTTCGGAGGAAGCACCAGTCCGTTATCATCCGAGTGCGTCATGATAAGCGCACCCATCAGGCGGGTAGAAACACCCCAGGAAGTAGCCCAAACATATTCCAGTTGGTTCTCTTTATTCACGAACTGCACATCGAACGCCTTGGCAAAGTTCTGCCCCAGGAAGTGCGACGTACCGCTTTGCAACGCCTTTCCATCCTGCATCATGGCTTCGATGGTATACGTCTCGAGTGCGCCGGCAAAACGCTCGTTGGCCGACTTCACCCCTTTCACTACCGGCACTGCCATGTGTTTCTCGGCAAATTCACCATACACATGCAACATGCGGGTTGCCTCTTCTTCGGCTTCCTCACGGGTAGCATGGGCTGTATGACCTTCCTGCCACAAGAACTCAGCTGTGCGGAGAAACAAGCGCGTACGCATTTCCCAACGCATCACATTCGCCCACTGGTTGCACAGGATAGGCAGGTCGCGATACGAGTTGATCCAGTTCTTATATGTATTCCAGATGATTGTTTCCGATGTCGGACGAATGATCAGTTCTTCTTCCAGTTTGGCAGCCGGATCCACTATTAAGCCTTTCCCGTCGGGATCGTTTTTCAGGCGGTGATGCGTCACCACGGCACATTCCTTGGCAAAGCCTTCCACGTGTTCGGCCTCACGGCTCAGGAAAGATTTCGGGATCAGCAACGGAAAGTAAGCATTCACATGACCGGTTTCCTTGAACATGTCGTCCAACTGACGCTGCATCTTCTCCCAAATGGCGTATCCGTAGGGCTTTATCACCATACATCCGCGCACAGCCGACTGCTCCGCCAGGTCGGCTTTCAATACCAAATCATTGTACCACTGCGAGTAATTCTCGCTGCGTTTGGTAAGCTCTTTCAGTTCTTTTGCCATTATAATTGTCTTTTTAAGTTTTTTCTTGTTGAAAACGAGTGCAAAAGTACGAAAATAAAAGAGATTTCGTAGCTTTGCACATACAAAAAACAGGTATGAAACTTCTTTGGCTCGATTTAAATAGTTCGTACGCGCACTCGTCACTGGCACTTCCTGCCCTTCATGCGCAAGTGATGGATCAAACATCCATCGAATGGGAGGTTGTTCCGGCTACCATTAATGAATACATCGGCACCACGGTGAATGAGGTGGTCCGACGCCGTCCGGACTTGATTGCCGCCACTTGCTGGCTCTTCAACCACGACGTATTGCTCCAGATCCTGGCACGGGTAAAGACTCTTTTACCTCAATCGACCGTTATTCTGGGAGGTCCGGAATTTCTGGGCGATAATGAAACCTTCATCCGTCAACATACATTCATCGACGCCGTGTTCAGAGGTGAAGGCGAAGAATCCTTCGCACAATGGCTTCCGCTCTGGAATATGCCCGATCGTTGGGAATCCATTCCGGGACTCTGCTACCAACTGCCGTCCGGCTCTTACCTGGATGGAGGCAAGGCGAAAGCCGGGGTGTTTTCCGGTCTGAAGAATCCGGAAGCGAGTCCATTCTTCCGGTGGGACAAGCCCTTCGTGCAACTGGAAACTACCCGGGGATGCTTCAACACCTGTGCTTTTTGCGTAAGCGGCGGAGAGAACCCGGTGCAAACAATCGATATCGAAACCATCGAACAACGGTTGACGGAGATTCACCGGCAGGGAATTAAGAATGTACGTCTGCTCGACCGTACCTTTAATTATAATGTAAAGCGCGCCAAAGAGTTGTTGAACCTGTTCCGAAAATTCCCGGATATCTGCTTTCACCTGGAAATACACCCGGCACTGCTTTCCGACCCGCTGAAAGAGGCGTTGCAAGCCCTTCCCAAAGGATTGCTCCACCTGGAAGCAGGTATCCAGAGCCTGCGCGAGCCTGTATTGCAAGCCAGCCGCCGGGCAGGTGAATTATCCAAAGCCCTGGAAGGCCTGCGTTTTCTCTGTTCGCTCGATACCATGGAGACCCATGCCGACCTTATCGCCGGGCTTCCTCTCTACCACCTGTCGGAAATATTCGAAGATGTACACACCCTGGCCGGGTATGGATGCGGCGAGATTCAACTGGAATCGCTGAAACTCCTGCCCGGAACAGAAATGCGCAGACGGGCCGGTGAACTGAGCATACGCTACTCGCCCTACCCTCCTTATGAAGTGTTGCAAACCAACGAGATCACTCCGGACGAACTGCAAACCGCCCGCCAGCTTTCCCGGTTACTGGATGGTTTCTACAATGCTCCGGCATGGCGATCCGTCACCCGCACATTAATGCTGGACAACGCCGGATTCCTTCAGGAGTTCCTGACGCATCTGATACAGGGCAATCTGATAGACCAGCCCCTCAGCCTGGAAAAAAGAGGACTTGTGCTGTACGACTTCTGCAAAAAGAACTATCCAGCCTACACCACGCACGTCACACTGGCATGGATAGAGGCCGGCATGTCACTCAAAAAGACTCCGGCTGAGAAGGTCGTCACCAAACGGCAACTCCCTCCTTCCGATTGGGAAGTGATTTACGGCACTTACAAAGACACGTTGCGTCTTTGCTATCTGCCGGCAGAAGAAGAAGGAAAAGGTTATTGGTTCGGATACGAATCGGAAATACAAAAAGCGGAACCGGTATTTAAAGCCCGGCTTTAAGATAACGCATTAGATGTGTTTATTTATGAGAGCTCATTCGGGTACAAACCTTTGCGGCAGCCGAATCGTCCAGAAACAGTTCGACATGGGGGGCATGATGAGCGATGTAAGCTGCCGGAGCAGTATCTCCCGACAGACAGATATCCTCAACAACAGCGGCCTTTTCTTTGCCTGTAATCAGGAAAATCACCTGGTCGGCCTTTAACATCGGCATTCCGGTCATCGCTACCCGTCTCTGACCGTTATTCGGATTGACGCTCGCTTCATAGATATGGTCGGAATCCAGCAACCGTTCCTGACCGGGGAAGATGGAAGAAGTATGTCCGTCGCTCCCTACCCCCAATAGTACCAGGTCGAAAACAGGCCATCCGTCGCGCATGGGTACTTGTTCCCTGATAATCTGCGAATAACGCGCCGCCTCCTTCTGAGGATTTTCTTCTCCGCGTATGCGGAACACATTTTGATAAGGGATGGGCACTTTGCCCAACAGCAATCCGCGCATAATTCCGTAATTGCTGTCCGAGTTTTCGGGAGGAACGCATCGTTCGTCCACCCAGAATATTTTCATTTGATCCCAGGGAGTGATGTCCTTGTATTCGTTTGCCCATATGTCGAACATCAGTGCAGGAGTAACTCCTCCGCTGACGGCCATGTGAAACTTATTAAATGGTTTATCGAGCATCATTTTCACAATGTGAAGAATCAAAGCCCGCGCCGTTTCTGAGTTCGAAGGATAAATGTATGGTTTCATAATTCACAATATTGTTCAGTATTAGTTAGGTTCTTGCACGGATTCGTCCAATCGGCTCCATGTTCGTGCATCATAGCTTCGCTTTCAAGAGGACCCCAGGTGCCGGCAGGGTAGCCATACAACGGGGCGTCAGGGTTCGTTTTCCAATATTTCAATATCGGGTCGAAGAAATTCCACGAGGCTTCCACCGCATCACTACGGGTGAAAAGCGTGGGATCTCCCTGTATGCAGTCGTCGATAAGGCGGGCATAGGCATCGCCTGCCGGAAGTCCGCCCAACTGGTCGTAACTGAAATCCATCGTCACCTGCTTCACCTCGAAACCGGCTCCGGGAACCTTCATGCCGATTTTCAGCACAATGCCTTCGTTGGGTTGCAGGCGGAGAATCAGTTTATTGGCACGCGGGCAGTTGCCGTTGTGACAGTGAAACATCTGGTGCGGTGTTTCCTTGAAGTGAACCACAATTTCCGTAACCTTCGTCGGCATCTGCTTTCCGGTGCGGATGTAGAACGGAACACCGCTCCACCGCCAGTTGCTGATGCCCAGTTTCATGGCTATGTATGTCTCCGTACGCGAATCTTCGGGTACACCTTTCTCTTCGCGGTAACCTTTCTTGCTGCTCGAAGCGAGGTATTGCCCCCGTACGATGTGCTCGTTCAGATCGGTCTCGGTAAGCGGCGTAAGCGATTGGTACACCTTCACCACTTCGTTGCGGAACGAGTCGGCATTGAACACGGCAGGCGGCTCCATAGCGGTAAGAGCCACCAACTGTATCAGATGGTTCTGCACCATGTCGCGCAAAGCCCCGGCTGTATCGTAAAACCCTCCGCGCTGCTCGATACCGAGATTCTCTACAGCCGTCACCTCCACATAGTCGATGTAATTACGGTTCCACAACGGCTCGAAAATGCCATTGGCGAATCGGAATGCCAATAAGTTCTGTGCTGTTTCTTTACCCAGAAAATGATCGATGCGGTAAATCTGCTGTTCCTTGAATACCGACGCATACACCTTGTTCAGCTTGCGGGCCGACTCCAGATCATATCCGAACGGCTTCTCCACGATGATACGCGACCGTCCCTGATTCAGTTTCTGTTTCTTCAAATGAAGAGGAACCACTCCGTACAACGAAGGCGGAGTTGCCAGGTAGAACAACAGATTATCAGGTTGTTGCTCACCGGTAAGCGCCTGCAAACGTTCGCGCAGGAAGGTATATCCACCCTCTTCGGCCGGATCCATCGAAAGATAATAAAGATGTTCTGTGAAAGCCTTCAGTTGTTCTTCATCCTGTTCTTCGGCCTTGACAAACGTTTTCAGTTCATCCAGAATATACGTCCGGTACGACTCGTCCGTGTACGACGTACGTCCTATGCCTAAAACGGAATAAGTGCCCTTAAGGCGGTGGTCTTTGTACAAAGAGTACAAAGCCGGCATCAGTTTGCGCTTGCACAAGTCGCCCGATGCACCAAATATGATCATTACAAATTTGTCCATAGATCGTACGTTACCACATTAGTATGTTACCCCAAAATAAATTTCTATACATTGTACGAACCCGAGCGCGTATCGCCTCCGGCTCCCGTCCAGTTTTCATGGAAATAAACGCCGCGCGGCTGGTCCACCCGTTCAAACGTATGCGCTCCGAAATAGTCACGCTGTGCCTGTAGCATATTGGCAGGCAATGAAGACGAAGACAGTGAGTAGAAATAATTTAAAGCCGATGAGAAGGCCGGTACGGGAAGCCCTTTCGAGAGCGCCCGGACAACCAGGCTCTTCCATCCGGGAAGAAGCACTTCTATCTCGTTGCGGAAATAAGGAGCCAGCAATAAATGTTCCGGATATTCCTCCGCCTCGAATGCATCTGCAATATCGTTGAGAAATACACTGCGAATGATACATCCGCCCCGCCACAAACGGGCGATGGTAGCCAGGTTGAGCTTCCAGCCGAAACTGTCGGAAGCACCCTGAATCACGGCAAATCCTTGCGCATACGATACGAGTTTGGACGTGTACAAAGCCGAGAAAAGTTCGTCCAGCAATTGGTCTCTATCTATCACCGGTTCCGTCAGATCGTGCGAATTGATTCGCTTGGTAAGACCGTACGAGGACAACGGGTATTTCCCGGACACCTCCATACGGAGTTCTTTTTGAGCCGACAAGCTACGTTCGAACACCGCCGTGGCAATCAGTTCCAAAGGCATGCCAAACTCCATCGCATTGATAACCGCCCACTTACCGGTTCCTTTCTGTCCGGCAGCATCGAGAATCTTATCGATCAGGTAGGCGCCCGACTTGTCTTTGTGCCGCAATATGTGCGAAGTAATCTCAATCAGGTAACTGCTGAGCTTTCCTTTGTTCCAATGTTCGAAGGTATCTGCCATCTCTTCATTGGTCATTCCGGCCAGGTTCTTCATCACCCAATATGCTTCGGCTATCAGCTGCATGTCGCCATATTCGATTCCGTTGTGAATCATTTTGACGAAATGTCCGGCTCCGGCAGGTCCTACCCACTCGCAACAGGGCGTATCGTCCAATGCCCGGGCAGCAATGCTTTGCAGAATAGGCTTCACACTGGGCCATGCCTGTTCCGAACCACCCGGCATCAGCGAAGCGCCGTTCAAGGCACCTTCTTCGCCACCCGACACGCCACATCCTACGAACAGAAAACCTTTCTGTTCGGTCAGGAGCACCCGCCGGTTGGTATCTTCGTAATTCGAGTTTCCACCGTCAATCAGAATATCCCCCGGCGTAAGATACGGGAACAGTTGCTCCATCAGCTGGTCCACAGGACTGCCTGCCCGCACCATCATCATGATTTTGCGGGGCGTATCGATGGAATGCACGAATGCCTCAATATCTGTAAAACCTTGGATGTTTTTGCCTTCTGCCCGGCCTGCGAGGAAACGTTCTACGACGCCCTCTTCGATTTTCGGAACTGTCCGATTGTAAACGGAAACCTGCCATCCCTTGCTCTCCATATTAAGAGCCAAATTTTCACCCATGACGGCCAAGCCTATCAATCCGATATCAGTTTTATCCTGATCTACCATTTTTCCCCCTTTTCTATTTTACTTTTGTCTAATTATAACAGATATATGTAACATTTGTTCGATATTATTTAATGAAATAAGCTACATTTGCAACTTACTTACTAACTAACAACAGTATATTATGAAAAGAGCCCTTATATCAGGCATTACCGGTCAGGACGGTTCATTCCTTGCCGAACTTTTATTACAGAAAGGATATGAAGTACATGGAATTCTGCGCCGTTCCTCCTCGTTCAATACCGGACGCATCGAACATCTGTACTTTGACGAATGGGTACGCGACATGAAGCAGAAGCGTACCATCGAGCTACATTATGGCGATATGACCGATTCCAGTTCGCTCATCCGCATCATTCAGCAGGTACAACCCGATGAAATATACAACCTCGCCGCTCAAAGCCATGTAAAGGTGAGCTTCGACGTGCCCGAATATACCGCCGAAGCCGATGCTATCGGAACGCTTCGCATGCTCGAAGCCGTGCGCATCCTCGGATTGGAACACAAAACCCGGATCTACCAAGCCTCATCGTCGGAACTCTATGGCAAGGTACAGGAAGTTCCTCAAAGCGAAACCACTCCCTTCTACCCCCGCAGCCCGTACGGAGTAGCCAAACAATACGGTTTCTGGATCACCAAGAACTACCGCGAGAGCTACGGTATGTTTGCCGTCAACGGCATCCTCTTCAACCACGAGAGCGAACGCCGGGGCGAAACGTTTGTTACCCGCAAGATTACCTTCGCCGTAGCACGTATCAGCCAGGGAGAACAAGATAAACTCTACCTGGGCAACCTGGATGCCCTCCGTGACTGGGGGTATGCCAAGGACTATGTGGAATGCATGTGGCTGATACTGCAACACGATACCCCCGAGGATTTCGTGATTGCTACCGGCGAGATGCATACGGTACGCGACTTCTGCACCCTGGCCTTTGCCGAAGCCGGGATCACCCTACGCTGGGAAGGACAAGGCGTCGACGAGAAAGGGATCGACGAAGCAACCGGAAAAGTACTGGTCGAGGTCGACCCGAAATACTTCCGCCCCGCCGAAGTGGAACAACTCCTGGGTAACCCCACCAAAGCGAAAACACTTTTGGGCTGGAATCCACGGAAGACTTCTTTCGAGGAACTGGTGAAAATCATGGTGACGCACGATTTGGAAAAGGTTAGGCGGATGATCGCGAACAAACACTAAAACAATGTATGGAAAAGAACGCAAAGATATATATCGCCGGACACCGCGGATTAGTAGGATCGGCTATTTTTAAGAACTTACAGTCGAAAGGCTTTACCAATATAATAGGTCGTACCCACACCGAGCTCGACTTGCTCGATGCGGTAGCCGTACGCCGGTTCTTCGATGAGGAACAACCGGAGTATGTGTTTCTGGCTGCCGCCCATGTGGGTGGCATTATGGCCAACAACACATACCGGGCCGATTTCATCTACCAGAACCTACAGATACAGCAGAACGTCATCGGTGAGAGCTTCCGTCACCATGTAAAGAAGCTGCTCTTCCTGGGAAGCACCTGCATCTACCCGCGTGATGCCGAACAGCCGATGCGGGAGGACAGCCTCCTCACCTCCCCGCTCGAATACACCAACGAGCCGTATGCCATCGCCAAGATAGCCGGACTAAAGATGTGCGAAAGCTTCAACCTGCAATACGGAACGAACTACATCGCCGTGATGCCCACCAATCTTTACGGACCGAACGATAACTTCGACCTGGAACGCAGCCACGTACTGCCCGCCATGATCCGCAAGGTACACCTGGCACATTGCCTGAAAAAGAATGATTGGGAAACCATCCGCAAGGACCTGAACCAACGCCCCGTGGAAGGTGTGAACGGCGACAGTCCGAAGGAAACCATACTCACCCTCTTACAGAAATACGGCATCACGCCAGAAGAAGTCACCCTGTGGGGAACAGGCACGCCACTTCGTGAATTCCTTTGGAGCGAAGAGATGGCCGATGCCTGTGTATTCGTGATGGAACAGGTCGATTTCAAAGACACTTACCAGGCAGGAAGCAAAGAAATTCGCAACTGCCATATTAATATAGGTACGGGAAAGGAAATCAGTATCCGCTCGCTGGCAGAACTGATAGTACGCACAGTAGGCTATCGAGGAAAGCTGACATTCGACAGCACAAAACCCGACGGAACGATGCGCAAACTAACCGACCCTTCCAAGCTACACGCATTGGGATGGCAACATACGGTCGAGATAGAAGAAGGAGTCGAACGAATGTACCGTTGGTACAATGAGTAGTGAGTAGTGACTAATCGCTAAACACTAATCACTAATTTTAAGTTTTTGTTTGCATAATACGAATAAAGAACTATATTTGCACAGTTTACAATAAAATGTGCAAATATGGATCAAAGTTTTATCGCTTACATCGAGAATAGCATCAAGAACAACTGGGATTTAGATGCTCTTACAGATTATAAAGGAGCTACACTACAATTTAAGGATGTAGCCCGTAAAATAGAGAAACTTCATATTATATTTGAAGAAAGTGGAATACAGAAAGGCGACAAGATAGCCGTCTGCGGGAGGAACAGCTCCCACTGGGGAGTCTCATTCCTGGCTGTATTAACGTACGGAGCGGTGGTTGTTCCCATTCTGCACGAGTTTAAAGCGGACAATGTCCACAACATCGTCAACCATTCCGAAGCCAAACTGCTTTTCGTGGGCGACATCGTCTGGGAAAACCTCAACGAAGCAGCCATGCCGCTGCTCGAAGGTATCATTCTGGTGAACGACTTCTCCCTGTTGGTATCCCGTAGCGAAAAGCTGACCAACGCCCGCGAACATCTCAATGAGTTGTTCGGACACAAATTCCCCAAGAACTTCCGTAAAGAACACATCGAATACCACAAGGATCAGCCCGAAGAACTGGCTGTGATCAACTACACATCGGGAACAACGAGCTATTCCAAAGGCGTCATGCTCCCCTACCGTAGTTTGTGGTCGAACACCAAGTTCGCATTCGAAGTGCTTCCGTTGAAACCCGGCGACAGAATTGTTTCCATGCTCCCCATGGCACACATGTACGGACTCGCTTTCGAGTTCATCTATGAATTCGCCGTCGGTTGCCAGATATACTTCCTCACCCGCATGCCGAGCCCGAAGATTATCTTCCAGGCATTTGCCGAAGTGAAACCCAACCTCATCGTAGCCGTTCCGCTTATCATCGAAAAGATCATCAAGAAGAGCGTACTCCCGAAACTGGAAACACCTACCATGAAGCTTCTGCTCAAGGTGCCCATCATCAACGACAAGATCAAATCCGCTGTACGCGATGAAGTGGTCAAGGCATTTGGTGGCAACTTTGCCGAGGTAGTTGTCGGTGGCGCCGCTTTCAATCAGGAAGTGGAACAATTCCTGCGCATGATCGAGTTCCCGTACACCGTAGGTTACGGTATGACGGAATGCGGACCGATCATCTGTTACGAGGACTGGAAAACGTTCAAAGCAGGTTCGTGCGGAACAGCCGCTCCACGTATGGAAGTGAAGATCCTTTCACCCGATCCGGCGAACATACCCGGAGAGATCGTTTGCAAAGGTCCGAACATGATGTTGGGATATTACAAGAATGAAGAAGCTACCGCGCAAGTGATCGATAAGGACGGATGGATGCACACGGGCGACCTGGCTGTGATGGATGGTTCAGGAAACGTCACCATCCGCGGACGCAGCAAGAACATGCTCCTGGGCCCGAGCGGACAGAATATCTATCCGGAGGAGATCGAGGACAAGTTGAACAATCTTCCGTACGTGGCCGAAAGCATCATCGTTCAACAGAACGAGAAGCTGGTAGGACTCGTTTACCCGGACTTCGACGAGGCATTTGCCCACGGTTTGAAGAACGAGGATATGGAACGTGTCATGGAAGAAAACCGGGTGACACTGAACGCCATGCTTCCGGCATACAGCCAGATCTCGAAGATGAAAATCTACCCGGAAGAGTTCGAGAAGACGCCGAAGAAGAGTATCAAACGCTTCCTGTATCAGGAAGCCAAAGGATAAAAAGAAGAGAAGGATGTGTATTTGCACATCCTTTTTTTGTTTTACAGGCCCAAGCTCCGGAAAAAACAGAAAAACATAAAATCATCTGTCACCTATCACCAAACCGGTATTAATCTGCTCATTATCTAGCATTTAAATGGGTGATAGATCGATTTTTATCTGTCACCACATCTATCATCTGTCACCAATATCCTCGGAGGATAATTACATAACATCTTAGGATAATTCATTATCATAAGATCTTATGAAATTATCCTCTTATGATATTTGCATAACTCTTGGTCAAACGACACACGAGGTGATAGATGACAGATGCAGGTGATAGATAGAATTCGATCTATCACCAACTTAAACATCAGACAACAAATAAGTTACGCCCATTTGGTGACAGATGACAGATACATTTCCATTTTTCTGTAAAACTTGGATAAAAAAAAGAGGAGAACTTAAAAATGTGTCAAAAAAGGAATTCGAATATGAAAAAAGAGACACTTTCCCACTGCCAGGGATAATAGAAGAGAAATGTTTCCAAAAAGTCCTCTCTCTATTGCAGAGAGAGGAAAATGAAACCGCTGCAAAGGTACTATTATTTTCTAATACCCGCCTATTTTAATGAAATATTTTCATACTATTTTCACGAACACCACCGTAATTAACTGTATTACAAACAATTACAAAACAACTTTAAACACTCTTTATTGGTAAGTTTTTTTCTTATACACGATGCACAATGAGTACTTCCATAATTCCTTCCAATTTTCCTTAAATTCATATCCTCCTGATAATCAGTCAAATACACAACATTATATCGTACTCTATCTATAGACACACAACCATCTGAATATCAGGCAAATACAAAAATGATTACAATACAATTGCACTGAAAATCAAATAAAGGGAAAAATAAACCCTCTGCAATCAATTGATATACAATTAGATACAAAGAATTAAAACAAAAGTCCTACATCTGCAATAGAGAGAGGACTTTTGAGTTGAAATATCGAAAGATACAGACAACCGAAATTCAAATGACTTGGAAGAAAACACGCTTTCGGGTGTCCCCAAGGTATGTTCTTTACTAAAAACAACCCAATCGATTCTTCATTAATATTTTACCATTATGATTGGAAAAAATGAAATTTTCTGGTATCCCATCCGTGTGACCTATTCACGGGAAATGAAAGTAAAAGACTACCTGGACATGAAAGGTATCGAGAGCTTTATTCCCATGTGCTACATCGAGAAGGAATGGAAGGGCGAAATCATACGCCGCCTCTCCCCTGTCGTACACAATTTGATTTTCATCCGTACCACTCCACGCATGTTGCGAGAGTTGAAACAGTTCGGTCCGTATGCGGATTACATCCGGTACATGATGGATAACGAGAAGCAAGCACCAATAACCATCGCCGATAAGCAAATGCAGGATTTTATTGCCGTAGCAGGAACTCCGCAGGAACATATTCTGTATCTCACTCCTACGGAAGTGCAACTTAAGAAAGGTGACAAGGTACGCATCAACGCAGGTATCTGGAAAGGTGTTGAAGGGACTTTTGTACGTATCAAAGCCGGACTGCGGGTGGTGGTGTCTATCCAAGGAATTATGGCTGTGGCAACGGCGAGTTTGCACCCGTCACTCGTTGATAGGATTAGCCAGCCACAACCGAGCCCAGCAGTATTTATAGGTAAGTAAACCAACCAGTAGATCGATAAGTAAAACCAACCAATAGATCGGTTCCCATATAATGAATATCAACCTTATTGAAATGTTAGTGGCCTTCGGAATCAGTGTATTCCTGGGAGCCTTTATCATTCCAAAAATTTGCCTGATTGCTTTTCGCAAGCGACTGTTTGATCAGCCCAACTCCAGGAAGGTGCACAAGCAACCCATTCCCCGACTGGGAGGAATCGCATTCTTCCCATGTATTCTCTTGTCCACTTTCCTGGCCATCTCATTCCATAACCTGTGGAACAAAGAGAATTTCCTGAATATTGACTTAACCACACGTTTACTGCTTATCACTTGTTGCATGGTCATTCTCTATCTGGTAGGAATCAAAGACGACCTGATCGGAGTCGGCTATCAACCCAAATTCATCACACAGATATCCTGCGGGGTATTGCTGGTATTCTCCGGACTCTGGTTTGATAATTTATACGGGCTATTCGGTATCCATGAAATACCCGCATATATCGGTATGCCACTGACAGTATTCATTACAGTATTCATTCTCAATGCCATCAACCTGATCGACGGACTGGATGGACTAGCCTCCGGACTGAGTGCCATGGCATTCGCATTCTTTACCCTACAATTCATCCAGTTACATTGGTGGATGTATGCACTTATTTCAGTCTCAACGTTGGGAGTACTCATACCCTTCTTTTATTATAATGTATTCGGTAAGGTGCAAAAAGGCCGTAAGATCTTTATGGGCGATACCGGTTCACTTACCATTGGCATGATACTAAGTGTGCTCACCATACGGTTAAGTATGTCCGATCCCGACAAGGAAATACTTATCAACAATTCTCTTGTGTTGGCATTCTCCTTCCTCATCGTTCCTATGTTCGATGTAATACGTGTCGTGTTCCATCGGGTACGTTCGGGAAACCACCCGTTTCAACCCGACAGAAGCCATATACACCATAAGATTATGTCCATGGGATTTTCTCACCGTCGAACCATGGTCTCTATTCTGGTGATCGCCTTTCTGTTCTCCCTGTTCAACCTCATTGGTATTGAGCATATACCCGGAACGATTCTACTATTAGTCGACTTAGCTGTTTGGATAGCCATGCATGTATGGATGACAATCATTATCAATAAAAAGAGTCAATATAAACTTGTACAACAACCCGGAAAAGAATGAAAAAAACAATTGTAGCAATGGCTTTGTGCCTGTGTTTAGTGTCGTGTAAGACATCCGAGAAGATTCTTTATTTACAGGATATCAATGTGAATGTGCCGGAAGCCATTCAGGAAAGTAGTGATATTATTGTTCAACCCAAAGATATGATTTCCATTGTTGTGTCCAGCAAGGATCCGCAATTGGCAGCATTGTTTAATCTTCCCAAAGTTTCGTACCAGGTGGGAAATACCACATTGAACCAAAACTCTTCGAATGGAGTCAGCGGCTATACCATCGACAATGAAGGAAACATTGACTTTCCGGTTTTGGGAACATTGCATGTGGCAGGGCTGACTAAAAAAGAGGTTGCTAGACTCGTCAAAGAACAACTAATAAAAGCCGACCAAGTGAAAGATCCGGTAGTAACGGTAGAGTTCATGAACCTACATATATCCATACTGGGCGAAGTAAAGGAACCGGGCAAGTACCTGATAGACAGAGATCAGATCAACCTATTGGAAGCTATCAGTATGGCAGGCGACCTGACTATTTATGGAAAGCGCGATGGGGTATTCATCATCCGGGAGGAAAACGGAGAGCGCGTCACCCACTGGACTGATCTGCGTTCCAAAGAGTTGTTCAATTCACCCATCTACTATCTGAAACAAAATGATATAATATACGTGCAACCCAACAAGGTACGGGCAGGACAATCGACCATCAACGAGAACAATGTAAAGTCTGTCTCTTTGTGGATATCAATAGCTTCTTTCCTGACCACACTGGGAGTATTGTTCTTTAAATAATTAGTAAAGTATACATTGCCGAAGTTTGAATGAAGTTTGAATGAAGTTTGAATTATGAGCCAAGAAACAATAATAAAAAACAATCAGAGCGAAGATTTTATCCGTATTCAGGATCTGGGATACCTGTTCTTATCCAAATGGTATTGGTTTATCGGGAGTGTGGTAGTAGCACTTACCATAGCCGCCCTCTACATTGCAGTAACCCCACCGATATATACCCGTACAGCCGCCTTGTTGGTGAAAGACACCTCCAAAGGAGGAAGCTCCTCCGCCAATGCGATGAATGAGTTTGCCGATTTGGGTATCTTCCAATCCAATACCAACATCAACAACGAATTGTTGGCTTTGAAGTCGCCCACCCTGATGAAAGAAGTGGTAGCACGTCTCAACCTGAATACATCTTACACCATTCAGACAGGACTACGTACAAAAGAACTATACAAAGCATCTCCGGTTTGGGTCACTGTGTTGAACGCAGCAGACACTCCACTGGAGTTCGACATAGAGATGTTAGCAGACAATCAATTCAAGCTGTCTGGCTTCAAAACAAATGGTGAGGAAAGCAAAGAGAGCTTACAGGGCGTGTATGGCGATTCCATACAAACACCTGCCGGTACTTTAATACTGACCCCTACCCCTGCTTACTCCAAGGAGTCCGAAGGAAATTCTGTATATTTCTCTCAAGCTTCTATAGAGCAAGTCAGCGACCATTACAACAAAGGATTAAGAGCAGAGTTAAGCGACGAGAAATCAACCGTCATCAGTCTGAGCATCAACGATGTTTCTCCCAAAAGAGCAGAAGACCTGCTGAGCATGCTCATCAAGGTGTACAACGAAAGTTGGATTCAGGATAAGAATCAGATTGCAGTCAGCACCTCTCAATTCATCAGCGATCGTCTGGACGTTATTGAAGGCGAACTGGGAAATGTGGACGAGAACATCTCCAACTACAAGAGCCGTAACTTGCTCCCCGACGTTCAGGCAGCTTCCAGTATGTACATGGCTCAGTCCACCGAGAACAAGAAACGGTTGATGGACCTGAACAACCAACTCTCCATGGCTCAATACATCCGTCGGCACATGAGCAACAACGAGTCCAAAAGTGTATTGTTGCCTTCCAATTCCGGCATTGCCAATGCCAATATCGAGAGCCAGATATCGGAATACAACACCCTGCTGTTGCAACGCAATAACCTGCAAGCCAATAGTAGCGAGAAGAACCCGTTGGTAGTGGACATGACCCAATCGCTCAATGCCATGTGGGTAGCCATCACCCGCTCCATCGACAATCTCGTTCTTACACTTAACACACAGATCAAGAATACGCAAAGTGTAGAGATAGAAACCACCCAGCAGATCGCCTCCAACCCCAAGCAGGCCAAATACCTGCTATCGGTAGAACGTCAACAGAAAGTAAAAGAAGAGCTTTATCTCTACCTGCTCCAAAAGCGTGAAGAGAACGAACTCTCACAGGCCTTTACAGCCTATAACACCCGTGTTATCACCCCGGCACGCGGCTCAGACTTCCCAACCGCTCCCCGTAGAAGCAATATCTTCCTGGTAGCTCTGGCTATTGGATTACTCTTACCTGCTGTCATCATCTTCCTGATAGAAAATATGAATGTTACGGTACGTGGCAAAAAAGACTTGGATGTACTGACCATTCCTTATGTCGGCGAAATTCCCTTAGTTGGAAAAAAGAAGAAATTTATTCCGGGTAAAACAGATCCGGAAGAAGCCACCAAGGGATTGGCTCCTGTCATTACCAGCAACAATCACGATTACGTCAACGAGGCTTTCCGGGTCATACGCACCAACATCGATTTCATGTTAGATCACAACACCTCCAATCATGTCATCATGCTTACCTCCTTTAACCCCGGCTCAGGTAAGACTTTTATTACCATGAACCTGGCCGTCAGTATGGCATTGAAAGGACAAAAGGTAGCTATGATCGATCTTGATATGCGTAAAGCCTCCTTGTCACGATACATCGACCGTCCTTCCACAGGTGCTTCCAGTTATCTGGGAGGATTGACTAATTCAATCCAAGATATAATGGTTAAAGGTACGATCCATCCTAATCTCGATATTATACCCGTAGGAGTTATTCCACCAAATCCAGCGGAATTATTACTAAATGATCGTTTCCCTGAACTGCTTGAGAAACTGCGTAAGGAATATGATTACATCTTCATCGACTGTCCTCCTACGGACATTGTGGCCGACTCTAGTATCATCGGCAGATATGTGGATATGACACTCTTCATCATACGTGCCGGGCTCCTGGATCGACAGATGTTGCCTGAAGCTGAACGTATGTACCAAAACAAGAAGTACAAAAACATGTCTGTCATCCTGAATGGGACTGTTTACGAACAAGGACGTTATGGATATCGTCGCTATGGATACAGCTATGGGTATCATAGTTACGGCTACTACGGGAATAGTAAGAATTAAGAAATAGATGTAAAACTAAAACAAGAGAAAAAGGAACCTAGCAGACAGATGTCAACTGCCAATCGAATAATTAAGAATACGGGATATTTGTATGTCAAAATCAGTATAACGATGTTTATTTCGTTATATACAACCCGTTTGATTCTCAAAACTCTCGGCACAACAGACTTTGGTATATTTAATATTGTGGGCGGAACAATTGCATTGCTGGGATTCCTCAACAGTTCAATGGCCAGCAGTTCACAGCGGTTTATGTCATATTCCCAAGGTAAGGGTGAAAAAGAGAAACAAAAAAACATATTCAATGTCAGTTTCATTCTACATCTGGGGATCTCTGCTATCTCGGTCATAGCCTTCATTATTGCAGGATTTCTATTTTTTGGTTCTATTCTCAACATACCCGAATCTAGAGAATACGCCGCAAAAGTAGTATATGGCAGCATGATTGTCAGCACCGCATTCTCTATCATGTCCGTTCCATACGAAGCGGTAATGAATGCGCATGAGGACATGAAGTACTATGCCATACTAGGAATTTTTGAATCGTTTTTAAAACTTGTGGTGGCATTTGCTACAGTATACACATTGAGTGACAAACTCATAGTATATGGCATTTTAATGTCTGTTATCCCCCTAGTTACACTTACTATAATGCGTATTTACTGTCATCAAAAATATGAGGAGTGCATTATTTCTCCTAAGAAATACTTCAGCGTTCCTCTGATGAAGGAAATAACAAGTTTTGCAGGATGGGGATTCATTAATTCTATATCCTCGATATTCACAATGCAAGGAATGGCTATAGTACTTAATATGTTTGGGGGAGTTATCGTTAATACAGCGCATGGTATAGCCAATCAACTGTCAGGACAGCTACTTATATTCTCCAACAACATGCTGAAAGCTTTGAATCCGGTATTGGTAAAAGACTTTGGTGCTGGTTATACAAACAAAATGGTAAAAACGGCAGCAACAGGAAACAAGCTATCTTTCATCACGTATACTATTTTTGCTATACCTCTTTTAGTTGAGTGCCCTTTTGTGCTGTCAATATGGCTTGGAGAAGTACCGGAATATGCCGTTCTATTTGTGAGACTAGTTCTGATTCGACAAATGGTGACACAAATGATGATCACATTAGAAACATGTATTTTTGCGACAGGAATTATAAAAAAATTCACATTATCCGCTTCTGTGATATGGCTTTCCCCTTTGATTTCTTCGTACGTAATGTACAAGCTTGGTGCTCCGATATACACCATTTACCTATTGCTTATTGCGGCAGCGTGCTGTAGAGTGGCAAATGCCCTCTGTTTCTGTAATATATTATGCGGACTCGATGTGAAACAGTATATGCGACATACTTTAACCCCATGTATAACATTGGCTGTTATCATACTATGCATACTAGTACCCATCCAGCAGTGTTTACAAGAATCGTGGAGCAGAATTATCGTCATTATCTTGACAACCCTATTAATCTATCCTATTCTTTCCTACATCATTGGATTCAACTCCAAAGAGCGAGATATAATCGGAGGAGTAATTAGAAAATTAAAAACAAAGCTATACAAATAATGATAGAATTAATCAAAAAAGTAGTTAAACAAATACTTAAACTATTTCGTAAGCCTGTACCATATTTGACAGCCCAAATAAGTTATCTTTCACCCAATGAGAGATTAAAAGGCAAAAAGATTATTATCACAGGCGGAGGAAGAGGATTGGGAGAAGCTATGACAAGAAGGTTTGTTGCAGAGGGTGCAGACGTTTTAATAGTCGGGCGAGATGAGGAAAGTTTAAAGCAAACATCACTTGGAGTCGGATGTCAATATATTAGATTCGACGTAACAGATTTTGAACACATCGAAGACTTTCTAAAAAAAGCGAATAAGCTATTGGGAGGTGCAAATGTACTGGTAAACAACGCCGGAATTTCCCTCCATGAGGGCGATATTCGGAATGTCAGTTTTGAACAATTTGATAAACAAATTAATGTAAATCTAAAATCATCATACTTCTTGTCGCAAAAGTTCTTAAAACTTTATGAAAAGAATAGATGTTCAAAAGGCAGCATATTATTTGTATCTTCTGTACGTGGGCGATATGTGGACGATATACCATATGGGCTGACAAAAGCCGCAATCAACAGTCTTACTCAAGGACTGTCCAAACTCCTTGTCAAAAATGATATAAGAATCAATGCTGTAGCGCCTGGAGTTACCGCCTCCGCAATGACTGGAAGAGAGGTTGGAGGCAATATGTATGCTCCGCAATACGCCACCGGACGTACTTATCAACCTGAAGAGATTGCTGAAATAGCCTGTTTCCTTATCTGTGATGCTTCTTCTTGCTTATCCGGTCAGATTATCTATTGCGACAATGGCAATTCAGTAAACTCTCACAGAAAGTGACTATGGATATAAAATATACAACAGATAAAAGTACACAAATCCTAATAGCTCTACTGAAAGCCCATGGCATCAACAAGGTAGTGGCATCTCCTGGTACGACAAATGCAGTATTTGTCGCAAGTATTCAGAACGACAAGGATTTCACTATTTATTCTTCTGTAGATGAAAGGTCAGCCGCATATATGGCCTGCGGACTTGCACAATCTTCAGGAGAACCAGTAGTAATTACCTGTACGGAAGCAACTGCTTCCCGTAATTACTTCCCTGGGTTGACAGAAGCTTATTATCGTAAGCTCCCCATTTTGGCCATCACAGGAAATCATGGGACTTACAATATAGGGCATCTGCACACGCAATCCATTGACCGAAGTCAACCTCCTAAAGACACAGTTAAGTACAGCACTTCGATAGGTCATTGCAATAATCCAGAAGATGAATGGCATATCAATGTAGAAATAAATAAAGCCATTCTTGAACTTACTCGAAACGGAGGAGGCCCTGTACATATCGATTTGCGTATGGGCAAACAATGGGATTTCCATCAAGAAAGTCTGCCTCCTGTCAGGGTCATAAAAAGAATCGGCAACAAAGATGATTTCCCTATACTTCCTTGCAGTAGAATTGCCATTGTAATAGGAGCGCACCGAAAGTTTACACCTCTAGAAACGTCTTCCATTGAAACATTCTGCGAAAGGTATGATGCAGCTGTCTTTGCAGACTTGATAAGCGGTTATCATGGAAAATACAAAGTTAATGCCGCTATCTTAATGGCACAGCAAGAATATAAATCACCCATTCTGAACGCCGAACTAGCCATACACTTAGGAGAAATGGGTTGGTCATATGCAAAAGCCAAACAAACATGGAGAGTCTGCGAAGACGGTGAAATAAGAGATACCTTCCATAATCTTTCTTATCTGTTCGATATGGACATTGTCTCTTTTTTTGAAAAATGTTCTACTTCTTCGAGTAATGAAAATAAATATTTTGAATGCTGTAAAAAAGAAATCGACAGCATTTTATCATCAATCCCCGAGCTTCCATTTTCTAACGCTTGGCTTGCACTGAACACAATAAAGCTTCTTCCCAATGGCATTGTTCTTCACACAGGAATTTTAAACAGCTTCCGAGTATGGAACTTCTATGCGTTCGACGAGTCGATTGACACCAACTGCAATTTTGGCGGATTTGGAATTGACGGAGGTGTTTCTACCTTAATTGGTTCTTCACTTATCCACCCCCAGAAACTACATATAGGAGTGTTCGGTGACTTAGCGTTTTTCTACGACATGAACAGTTTAGGAAACCGCCATGTAGGAAACAATGTGCGAATATTAATGGTAAATAATGGAAAAGGCAACGAGTTCAGGAATTGTATCCACCCCGCTTCAAGGTTCGGGCAATTTGGCGACGATTATATAGCCGCTTCCGGTCATTTTGGATTCAAATCGCCCAAACTAGTATGTCATTATGCAGAAGATTTAGGATTCGTATACATGACCGCTTCTACAAAAGAAGAATACCTTGAAAAAATCAAGACTTTCCTTAATCCTGAAGTAAAGGAGGCACCGATAATATTTGAAGTATTTACATGTACCAAAGATGAAAGCGATGCTCTAAAGATCCTCTATCACTTAAAATCATCTGTTTCAGATTCATTTAATGTAAAAATGAAGAATGCGATTGGGAGTCTCATTGGTGATAAAGGAATGGCAACCATAAAAAAAATTATTAAGAAATGAGTGCACACATAAGAATAGGAATATATACCGCACATCTTGTGCATAACTTCGGGGCACAGCTGCAGGCTTACGCCACAGTTCGATTCTTACAACAAATAGCTCTGAATTGCCAATTTGAGCTCGTCAGCGTGGTGACCTCACACCCCAAACCCAATCTACGTCTGCTTATCAAAAGCATGATGCCACAATATGTAATACGAACTATACGGTTCAATCGCTTCCACGAATTAATGCCTCACTCAAGAACATTAAGTCCACATCAGTTATTTGAAAACCCTATTGATTACGATTTGCACATAACAGGTAGTGACCAGATATGGAATGTAAGCACAGGGATGAGGAAATATCCAGTTTATTTCCTACCTTTCGTTCAAAACAAACCTAAGATTGCTTTAGCCTCAAGTTTTGGTGTAGCACAACTTCCAGAAAATGTCAAGCCCGATGTAGAAAAACATCTTTCATGCTTTAACAGCTTATCTGTAAGGGAAGCAGATGGTGTCAGCATCTTAAAAAAAATGGGACTAGAGGCGAAACAATTGTTGGATCCTACTTTTTGGATAGATAGAAAGGATTGGAGCAAAATGGCAGGAGATAAGCCAATTATTAAAGGAGATTACATAGCAGCTTATGGTTTTGAGGTCAGCAACAGCACACCTCAATCCCTAATAGATTCTGTATCTGACATTTATGGTTCACCTGTAGTTGGTATAGATGCCGCTCAACGATTTAGATACGACAAGAAGTATAACAGCGGTGGACCAAAAGAATTTCTTAATGTCATCAAGTTTGCCAAGGTAGTCATTACTGGATCATTTCATGGGACAGCCCTTTCTATCATTTTCAGGAAGGATTTTTATGTATTAGCTCATTCTATTAGGAATTCACGAATGGAAAGCCTGTTGGAGCAATTTGGGCTTATAAACAGGATGCTATCAAACGAACAAGATTTTAATAAAATTGGAATGAAGACAGATTATAGCACAACCGATTCCCGAATCTGCGATGCGCAAAGTGACACAAGAAAATATATCAAACACATATTAAGCCTATATACAAAGCAATGAATCTATTCACAAAAGTTTTGGCAAGCTTGGAAGCTAGACTTAGTCAACCGTGGCTTAGCATATGGCGTACCGTTTACTTCAATTTTCGCACTATGCCGTTCAGAGTGGCAGTGAAACTACCTGTGTTTATCTATGGTCGCGTCCGCCTTCTTGGGTTGAGTGGAAAAGTCAAGTTCGAGAACACTCCTATTAAGCGAGGAATGGTGAAGATTGGAATTAATGCTGATTCATTTGGGCTATTTGACCATAGTGGGTTTGTACAACTAAGCTCACATTTGGCAACAATAGTATTCGAAGGACCTGCATCTATTTCTGTAAATTCCAAAGTGCGTGTATGTGCTGGAGAGTTGCGTTTTGGGAAATACACCTATATTGGAGAAAGTGTTCGGATTGTATGTAACGGAGAAAAGATACATATAGGAAGTTACGCAAGAATTGCCTACGAAACCGTAATAATGAACAGTGGATTCCATCACGTCTTTAATAGTAACAAAGGAAGTATAACTCGCACCACGCGTTCAATTATTATAGGAGATTATTCTTGGATTGGAAACAAGAGTTCAATTACAGCAGGAGCTCTATTAAAAGATTTTTCGATAATATGCTCTGGCAGTTTAATCAATAGGGATTATACAAAGTTTGACGGAGATAATCCGATGTTAGGTGGTTCTCCAGCAAAAGTAATAGCCTGCGGATTCAAACGCATTTTCTCCCCTCAATACGAAGAACGGATTATTCAATGGTTTACATCACATCCAACCGAAGATGTGTATCACATAGAAAAAAATGAAGATACCATCACTGATATAAATTTTGAATTTTAACAATAAATTAGTATAACGGCCTATTAGGACAGCATAAATATCATAAATACTGTAAAATATTATGGATTATAAATATCTTCCACTTAAAGTTTGCCGAAAGATTTACAGAGCTCTATGGCAACCAACATTCGCCCCAGAAAAATATGACCTAGACCGAGAGAGTTCCAATGAAAAGATTATAAAATTACTTCAGAGCGACATGCCCTGTATGATATCTAGATTTGGAACTGGAGAAATAGGGATTGTAAACAATTACTTAACAGTACACAGCAATGTACATCTATTAAAACGCTGTTTTCAATTTATAACCGATGAAACAGGGCTTCCATGGTGGGATGAGTTATTTTTCAAGTCTATGCATAACAATGCCGGAATATTCCCCACTACAATAGAAACTTTAAATAAATTCTCCGAACGCTATTTACAAGATATTCCAGAAATAGACCTACTAGGTTCTTTAAATTATGCAGAGAAGCATATGCCTCTAAAAGAAAGTTGTTGCAAAGTTCATATAGAATGTTTGTATCCTTTTTGGGTCAACAACCCATGGACACAAGTACTTAAAGACAAAAAAGTTTTAGTAATACATCCTTTTGTTCGCAGTATACAATCACAGTACGAAAGAAAAGGGAAAATATTCGACAATCCCAATATATGGCCTAATTATGAAATGCAACTAATACAGGCTGTCCAGTCAAATGCAGGCAATAAAGTTCCATATAAAGACTGGTTTGAAGCTCTGGAATTCATGGAGAAAGAGATTGCCAAAATTGATTTTGATATTAGCATCATTGGTTGTGGCGCATATGGACTTCCTTTAGCTGCTTTTATAAAACGTTTAGGAAAAAAATCCATACATTTAGGTGGTGGATCACAATTACTATTTGGTATTAAAGGACGTAGATGGGAACAAGATTATAAATACAGTTGGCTACCAGATGATTTCAACACAAACTACAGCACATTATTTAATGAACATTGGGTACGTCCCTCTCAAGATGAAACTCCTACATCAGCAAACAAAGTAGAAAATGCCTGCTATTGGTAATTTAGATATGACAATTAGGTTATTGCCATTTATCCAGTATATAATATGGATTTATAGAAAAATAAAACTACAAAAAAGATATCCGACATTGCGTCTAGGCTATCTATCTAAAGCTATAAATACAGAGTTCTCTGAACATAACATAATTTACAACAACACTACACTTTATAATGTAAAAATAGGAAGGTTTTCCTATATAGGAGGGGAATGTAGTATTCAAAATACCAAAATTGGAGCTTTCTGTAGTATTGCCACAGGGTGTATAATCGGCATGGGAAGACATCCGCTGCATTACAAATCAACGCATCCTATTTTCTACTCTAAAAACAATAATTGGAACAAGACAACTAGAAATAAAGAAGTATCATATGATGAATACTTGCCTATAGTTATAGGAAATGATGTATGGATAGGCACCCGCGTAATGATAATAGATGGAATAACAATTGGAGATGGCGCTGTTATTGCTGCTGGTGCAGTAGTCACAAAAGACATCCCTCCATATGCAATTGTAGGTGGAGTACCTGCCAAAATCATCAAATATAGATTTAAAGAAGACACTATAGCGAAACTGATCAACGAGAAATGGTGGAACTCTATTTCATTGTAGAATCAACTCACTTATATTACACAAGCAGTGGATAAGACTCTAAACAAACTTTGGTGGAAAGACTGGATATTTTGGCTACTATTTTTAACAATAAATCTAAGTGGAAATATAGTTGCATATTTCATGCCACACCAGATAATAACAAGTGCATTATTCTTATACTTATCAGCATATTGTTTGCTAAAGAAGGAACTAACTATATATATATATACATTTATATTTAGCATTATTTCCATACTAGTTATTCAAGCTGTATACACACAGGAACTTTATTCTAACAGTAGCAGCATACATGCTTTTATGAAAATTTCCATAGGAATATTCATTGCAATTTTATTGGACAACAAATTTTATATATACTTCTCTAAAATCATTCTTTTTTTGTCTATTCTTAGTATAGGATGCTATGTATGCAACTGCTTTGGAACAATTATTCCTTATATCCCCGTACAAGAAACAACATTAGATGGAGGAAATGTTTTTAGAGTATCTTCTATATTATATACTCAATTGTATAATATACACTCACATGGTTTGACTTTAAGAAACTGTGGTCCATTCTGGGAGCCAGGAGCTTTTCAAGGTTTTCTAAATCTAGCAATACTTCTTGAAACACTATGCAATTCTAAGAGAAACAAGCAATGGTATTTAAAAATTATAATATTCTCCATAACAACAATTACGACTTTCAGTACAGGAGGATATATTGCATTATTTTTGAACCTTGTCTTAATTATATCAACAGAAAAAAAAATCAATCCAAATACACGATTAAGTATTATTTTGTTATTTATAGCATTCGCTATATTCATGTTCTTCAGCATTGATTTTTTAGGAGAAAAAATAATCTCCGACAAAGGAAGGTTGGGAGTATCTAGTAACGATTTGGGAGATGGTATGCTTTTAATATTTGGGTATGGTTTTAGCGATCAGTCTATAAAACTTAGCAGTATTGGTAGTGCAGGAAGTCTTTTTAATCTGATTAAATATTTAGGGGTGGTCGGTTTATTAATATACTGTATTAGTATATTTCAATACCCACCCACACGATATAGAGTCATATTTGGAATTATTGTATTAACAATTCTAATGAATGAACCCTTTATTACCACAGGACCATTTTGGTGGAGTGTACCATTTATAACTTTGGGTGGTAAAAGCAAATTCAGCGATGATAAAACCTTTGTTTAAATAGAATATTAGTAATATGATATATAGAATATTTGTAACACATATTGTCCCTAAAAAAGAAATATTGAGATACAACCTTTCGATAGCCGCATGCAATTTCAGCTATAACCTTATCGAAAGTAAAGCCTTTGATAAGGTATATTCCGTGTTACCAACGTTTGTGACAGGTGATGTGGAAAAATTTGATGGACTGATACATTCTTCATGGAGAAGCAACCGTTTGTTGCACCACCTAGCTCCAATTGCAGAAAACATAAAGCTATTCTTCAAAATCCCGAAACATTCAGCTATTTGGTACTATAACTGCACGATTCTCAATGCTACGCTCATTGTGCTGCTCAAATTATTTAAGCCAAGTGTGAAACAAGAGATGATTATTTTGGACTATACACCAAGTACTAAGCCGTTAGAACGGTTCTTCTTGTGGTTGATAAACCGAATGGATGGCGCCATCAAGCTTGCAGATTCATCGTTGTTCACTTGTCGAAACACAGTTTGCTTGCCAGGTATTGTACCAGCCAATTCGGTTAAACACTCAAAAGTGAAAGACATCAAGCCGATATTTCTTATATCAGGGGCGTTGGGAGACAATATAGCCATGCTTCCCATGCTATTGGAAGTTTTTTCAATAATGCCAAAAATGACATTACATATTACAGGTAAAGCCCCTGACAAAGAATTAGTGGAACAATACACAAAAAAGCACAAGAATATTGTTTATCATGGTATGGTAGAATACGAAGAATATTTGCGAATACTTCATTATACGACTTTCTTGCTGAGTACCCGCAATCCAGATTTCTCCGAAAATCAATGTAATTTTCCGTCTAAAATTATAGAAGCTTTGTTGCATAACCGTATTATAGTTTCCACTCTACATTATTCGCAGTTGGAGGGAATAAGATATTTCGAGGTGGCATCTACTATTCACGGATTCGCTACTGACTTGCAAAGTATCACTTCGTTGCCTCAAGAAGAAACAATACAATATGCTAATCAAGCTGATGAAGTTAAAAAACGCTTCAATTCCAAGGTTTGGAAAGAATGGATGGAGAAAATAGAAAACAGATAGATTTAAGCAAATACGAAAGAATGAACTTTAATAAAGTACATGACAAGAGTATGCTAATATTAAAATAACTTGGTGAACAAACTTATGATGTCTTGAAATCATGAAGAAACAATACGATTTCGTCTATTTAACTAATACCCCCTCGTTTTACAAGTTGAATCTCTGTAATGAGATTGCAAAGAAACATAGTTTACTGTTGGTGCTATATGGTTATGGGACAGAAGCAGTAAATATAGAACTGGGAGTATTTGATAATTTCAGATTCGATTATTATTTCCTGCACAAGGGTGATTCTCACAAACGAGAAAAATGGAATACATTTCTGAAACTTCTAAAATTAATGAACAGAATTCAATATCGCAAGATTATTTATGCAGGATGGCTTGCACCAGAATACAATCTCTACAGCTTCATTTCTCCAAAAGAAAAAAATGTAATCATCTGCGAATCGTCTATCTGGGACGTTTCTTTTACCGGGCTAAAAGGGTGGTTCAAAAAAAGAGTTATAACTAGAATGAATACGGCTCTACCATCAGGTAAACCTCACGCACAATTATTCCAATCAATAGGTTATAAAGGGCAAGTTACTATTACAGGAAGCGTTGGCATTTTTAACCAAGGGATAAAAAAAAACTCAATACCCAATACTCCATTACGATATATCTATGTAGGAAGGCTTACAAAAGTCAAAAACACAAAGTTACTAGTAGATGAATTTAATAAAAACAAGAAAACACTAACGATTATTGGCCATGGAGAACTGGAAAGTGAATTAAAAGAAAATGCACATTCTAATATCTCATTCACTGGCTTTATTGAGAATGAAGCCTTAGGCAAAGTCTATCAAAGTAACGACATATTCATTTTGCCTTCAAAATCTGAAACATGGGGATTAGTCGTAGAAGAGGCAATGTATTGGGGGCTACCAGTAATAGTTAGCAATAAAGTCGGAAGTTCAATAGATATGGTGAAAGAGCTTGCCACTGGCGAGATCTTCGACATAGATAAGAAAGGAAGTTTATCTCAAGCTATAGAAAAAGTCGAGAACAATTACATATTTTACAAAAACAACGTAGAGAAAATTGATTGGAATAAGCGAAAAAAGGCTCAAATTCAAGCCTATTTAAATCTTTTAAAATGAAAATATTACAAACTATTGCCGGCTTTGGAATAAAATCAGGTGGAACCTCTACATGTACCTATGATTTGCTTACAGCATTACATAAAGTCGGCTTCAATGCCGACTTACTTACACTAGATGTAAACAGCCTAGACAACAAGTTGATGGGAGATGGAGAACAATGGATAAAACTTCTACCCTACGATAGCCTAACCCCATATGGCTATTCACCTAGTTTAAAGCACTTCCTGTATATGCAAAATGACTATTCTCTCTATCACACACATGGTTTATGGATGTATTGTAATCATATTACATGCAAAGCTGCTCGTGAAAAAGGATTACCATATATCATTACTCCGCATGGAATGTTATATCCACAAGCATTAAAGCATTCATATTGGAAAAAATGGATATTAATGCAAATGCTCTTCAATAAAGACATCTATAGTGCAACATGCGTACATGTAACCTGCAAACAGGAAATGGACCATATCAGAAATTTCGGTTATAATGGACTAGTAGCTATCATTCCAAATCCTATAAATACACCACTATATATTAATGAAATCAAAAGAAAAAAGGGAAGTGCCAGATTTGGCTTTCTAGGTCGCCTACACCCTATAAAAAGAGTAGAACAAATTATATATGCGGCTGCATTACTAAAAAAACAAGAAAGAGATTTTGAAATTCTAATAATCGGAAAAGGGGATGCAAAATATGAACAATTTCTACGCTCAGAAACGACACGTCTACATTTATCAAATGTACAATTCTTGGGGTTTATTGACGGGCGAGAAAAGTATGAACAGTTAGCATCATTATCCACATTATTCGTTCCTAGCTATTCTGAAAACTTTGGTATGATCATACCGGAGGCTTTGTCTGTAGGAACGCCTGTTATGGCCAGTTTAGGCACTCCTTGGGAAGAATTAAACATCCGTAAATGTGGTTGGTGGGAAGAGTGCTCACCAGAAAATATAGCCAAGATTATGGATATAATATTAAATATGACATCAGAACAACTTAATGAAATGGGAAATCAGGGAAAGTTGCTAATAAAAGAAAGCTACACAGCAGAAAAAGCTACAGAGAAAATGATTAACCTGTATACTTGGATTTTAAATGGAGGAGAAAAGCCTGAATTCGTATATGAATAAAAACGACAAAATGATTCCTTATTTGAGTGAGAAGTTCAAAATATTATCACTTTTTTCAATTGTATTAGTAATTTACATTCACATGTATTATACCGAAGGGGAATCATATAAGACTCTTTCATTTATAGAAGGACTAATTGGAGGCAGTATTGGGAAAATAGCAGTTCCATTATTTTACTTTATTTCTGGGTATTTATTCTTTTTGAAAGCGGAAAAGGGTATAACAGCTATTCTAGCAAAGATGAGAAAACGAATAAAAACACTTTTAGTACCCTATTTACTGGCCAACACACTAACATTCATTTTCTATGTCATTCTCAACATTCTTACGCAAATAATTCCCCCACTTGATAAAGTTGTAAATTTTAAGGTATTAAGCTGGATGCATCTTAACATTGTAGAAATACTGCACCATATTTATTGTGGACCTATTGCTTTCCAGCTTTGGTTTGTTCGTGATTTAATTTTAATCGTCATTATTTCTCCTCTAATATTCCTATGGTTAAAGAAAATCCTAGCAATAAATTCATCAGCCTGGTGGACAATCATTATTGCATGGGTCCCCTTTGTTTGTTTATTCTTAATAGGATATATAAGCTTATTCTGGGGATTATTGTGGGTATCTGCTGGAGGGATATTCGCCATAAGCAAGAAAATAAGCCTCACAACCTCAAATATCTCAACAATAAAAGCTTTGCTTCTAATACTCACTACATTATCGCTTTGTCTTATGAATGCATTACATATCTTACCTACATATTTATCTTCTTGTATTCCCTTTATAGGTGTTCCAGCAATATGGATACTTTACGACAAATTTTCAAAGGGTATTCATTTGTCAAATTTGTTAATATCAGAAATGTGCAGTTACACATTCTTTATTTATTTAATTCATGAACCAATATTAAATATCTTCAAGAAGCTGCCTTTATTAATAAGCCGCAGTGAACTATGCATGATTATAAGTTATTTGATTATCCCTCTAATTTTCTGTATCTGCGCAATCTATTTAGGAAGATTGCTTAAATCAAAGATGCCAAAGTTCTATCATGTATATACAGGAGGAAGATAGAGGTCGAACCTTTTTTACTTTACAAATGACTAACAAACATATAGATTTATCAAAATATAAAAATGCTCTAAATCGTAAGCATCAACTCATTAGATTTGTTTGGACAATAGTATGGTGCGTTTTTGCTCGTCCATTACCTCGAAGTTTAGGAAATGGGTGGAAGTGTTTTTTACTTCGTTTATTTGGAGCAGAAATAGCTTCTACAGCAAAAATTTATTCATCAGCAAATATCTATTACCCTGCAAACCTAATAATGGAGAAATACAGTTGCTTAGCTACAGGAGTAATTTGCTATAATGTAGCTCCTATTAGAATTGGAGCAAATACAACTGTATCACAAGGGGTATATTTGTGCACCGCAAGTCATGAGATTACAAATCCACTTAATCCATTAATCACAGCTCCAATTACTATAGAGGATCAGGCTTGGATAGCCACAGAATCTTTTATTGGGATGGGAGTTACAATTGGACAAGGGGCAGTAGTTGGTGCTCGTGCAACAGTATTTAAGAATGTTGAGCCTTGGACTGTTGTTGGAGGTAATCCCGCAAGATTTATTAAAAAACGTATTATAACATGTTAGACCTATCAGTTATTATTCTAACTTATAACGAAGAATTGCATATTAGGCGTTGTCTAGATAATATTCGAACTATCGCCAAGGACATCTTCATTATTGATTCTTACTCAACAGATAAGACTCTAAAAATTGCTCAAGAATTCAACGTCATCATTCTACAAAATAAATGGGAAAACAATTATGCAAAACAACTTAATTGGGGGTTAGAAAATGCATCAATACAAACCAAATGGGTGCTTCGACTAGATGCAGACGAATACCTATTGCCTGAATTAATAGAGGAACTAGAAGGTAGACTGGATACTCTAGAAGAAGATATTACCGGGATAGTTTTCAATCGACGCCATTATTTTATGGAAAAATGGATGAAGAAAGGAATATACCCAGTAAAACTATTACGCATTTTTCGATATGGCAAAGCTATTTGCGAACAACGTTTAATGGACGAACACATTCAATTATTAGAGGGACGATCCATTGAGTTTAATAGTGATTTTGTAGATCATAATTTAAACAACCTATCCTGGTTTTGCCATAAACACGTAGATTACGCCATTCGGGAAGCTGCTGATTTGTTAGACATAGAATATGATTTAACCGGAGTAGGCTTGACCGATGAAAATAAGAACATCAATAAACAAGCCAAAAATAAGCGGGCTAAGAAACATCACTATACACGCCAACCTCTTTTTTGGCGCTCGTTTGCTTACTTCTGTTATCGATATTTTCTAAAAGGAGCCTGTTTGGATGGAAAGGAAGGATTTATCTGGACGTTTATTCAAGGCTGGTGGTATCGTACACTTGTAGATGCCAAAATATTCGAGATAAAAAAAGTGTGTGGTAATGATAAAGAGAAAATCAGACAACACCTGAAAGCACAATACAACATCTCTTTAAAATAACACGATTCGTTTTCTATAAATGAAGATTTCAATTATTACAGCGACTTATAACAGCGCTGCTACCCTTAGAGACACTATTGAGAGTGTTCTCAGTCAAACATATGTCAACTTTGAATATCTGATTGTTGACGGAGCTTCTTCGGATAACACACTAAATATCATCAAGAGCTACGAATCTAGATTTCAAGGGAAATTGCATTATATCAGTGAACCAGACAAGGGAATTTATGATGCTATGAACAAGGGTATACGTATGGCTACAGGAGATGTAGTAGGCATTCTTAACTCGGATGATTTTTACACTTCCAATGACGTGCTGGAGCAAGTATCCAATGAGCTAAAGCAAGCAGATATAGATGCAGTATACGGAGATGTTCATTATGTAAAAGCCGGTAATCTAAATAAGCTCGTACGATATTATTCTTCTCGACCTTTCCGACGTAGCTGGATGCGATTGGGATACATGCCGGCACACCCCTCTTTCTATTGTCGCAGAGAAGTTTACCAGAAATGTGGAGCATTTGACACCTCGTATCGGGTAGCTGCTGATTTTGAGAATCTACTACGGTTGATTTTCGTGCATCGTATCAATACAAAATATATTCCCAAAGATTTTGTTACAATGCGTACTGGTGGAGCCTCATCATCAGGTTTGCAAAGCCATAAACAGATTATGCGCGATCATCTAAAAGCATTGCGTTCAAACGGAATCTATTCAAACGCTTTCCTACTGGGACTGCGTTATGTATATAAAATGTGGGAAATAGGGCTAACCACTATTAAATACTAATCAAACATAAACAATGAGTAAGAAAATTGCTTTAATCTCAGGAATCACAGGCCAGGATGGCTCATTTCTAGCAGAGTTTCTAATTGAAAAGGGATACGAAGTACACGGCATCCTCCGCCGTTCATCCTCCTTTAATACCGGACGTATTGAACATCTATATTTTGACGAGTGGGTACGGGACATGATGCAGAAACGTACTATCAACCTGCACTATGGCGATATGACTGATTCCAGTTCTCTGATCCGCATTATCCAACAGGTACAACCTGATGAGATATACAATCTGGCGGCACAAAGCCATGTAAAGGTAAGCTTCGATGTTCCTGAATATACTGCAGAAGCCGATGCTATTGGTACTCTGCGTATGCTCGAAGCCGTTCGTATTCTTGGTATGGAGAAAAAGACCCGCATCTATCAGGCGTCCACTTCGGAACTTTATGGTAAGGTACAGGAAATACCTCAAAAGGAAACCACTCCTTTTTATCCCCGTAGTCCGTATGGCGTAGCCAAACAGTATGGTTTCTGGATTACTAAGAACTACCGTGAAAGCTATGATATGTATGCTGTGAACGGAATTCTCTTTAATCATGAAAGTGAACGGCGTGGAGAAACTTTCGTAACACGTAAAATTACGTTAGCAGCTTCACGTATTCGTCAGGGAGAACAGGATAAACTTTACTTGGGTAATTTGGATTCTCTGCGTGACTGGGGATATGCCAAGGATTATGTGGAATGTATGTGGATGATTCTGCAACATGATACTCCCGAAGACTTTGTAATCGCTACCGGTGAGATGCATACCGTTCGTGAGTTTTGTACATTGGCTTTTGCCGAAACAGGTATCAACTTGCGTTGGGAAGGTGAAGGGGTGAACGAAAAGGGTATTGATGTAGCCACCGATAAAATATTGGTGGAAGTTGATCCGAAGTATTTCCGTCCGGCAGAGGTGGAACTGTTATTAGGAGATCCTACCAAAGCCAAGACTTTACTGGGTTGGAATCCTACCAAGACCTCTTTCCCTGAACTGGTGAAGATCATGGTGGCACACGATATGGCCAAGGTAAAACGTATGATTGCTAATAAGCATTGATTCTCCGCATGGAAAAGAACGCAAAGATTTATATAGCCGGACACCGCGGATTAGTGGGTTCGGCTATCTTTAAGAACTTACAGGCGAAAGGGTATACGAATGTAATTGGTCGTACACATGCCGAACTGGACTTGCTGGATGCTACGGCAGTCCGTCAGTTCTTCGACGAGGAACAACCAGAGTATGTTTTTCTGGCGGCTGCTTATGTAGGTGGTATCATGGCCAACAATACTTACCGGGCGGATTTCATCTACAAGAATTTACAGATTCAACAGAACGTGATTGGTGAGAGTTTCCAACACAATGTAAAGAAGCTATTGTTTTTGGGTAGTACGTGTATCTACCCACGTGATGCCGAACAACCAATGAAAGAGGACGCCCTCCTCACCTCGCCACTCGAATACACCAACGAACCGTATGCCATCGCCAAAATTGCCGGACTGAAGATGTGCGAAAGCTTCAACCTGCAATATGGTAAAAATTATATAGCAGTAATGCCTACTAATCTGTATGGCCCTTATGATAACTTTGATCTGGAACGCAGTCATGTACTACCCGCCATGATCCGTAAGGTACATTTGGCTCATTGTTTAAAAGAAGGCAACTGGACAACTATATGTCAGGATTTAAACAGTCGTCCGGTGGAGGATATAAATGGTGATAACCCGAAGGAAGCGATTCTTGCTATCCTGAACAAGTACGGCATTACGGACTCGGGAGTGACTCTTTGGGGAACCGGCACACCTATGCGTGAATTTTTATGGAGTGAGGAGATGGCCGATGCAAGTGTTTTTGTCATGGAGCACGTTGATTTTAAAGATACTTATCAATCGGATGACAAAGAAGTACGGAACTGCCATGTCAATATTGGCACGGGAAAAGAAATCAGCATTCGTCAGTTGGCCGAGTTGATAATCCGTACAATAGGTTATGAAGGAAAACTCACCTTCGATAGTACGAAACCGGATGGCACCATGCGTAAGCTCACCGATCCATCCAGACTGCATGCTTTAGGCTGGAAACACAAGATTGAAATCGAAGAAGGCGTTGAACGAATGTATCAGTGGTATCGATCAAAATGAAGAATTTCTTGATATTATTTATCTTCATCTGTGCTACCACAAAAGTATGTGCCCAATTCCCTTACGGAACAACCGGATTGCTGCACATGCCAACTGCAGACATGCAACGAGACAAGACTTTTATGACAGGAGGTTCACTTCTTGGTCAGGAGGCAACTCCTGATGCATGGAATTACAAGACATGGAACTATTATGTAAATATCACTTTCTTCCCTTGGATGGAAGTGGGTTATACCTGCACACTGCTTCGAATGAATAGTCCAGAACTTGGTATAAACAACGAATTCACCAATCAAGACCGAAATTTCTCCTTGCGTTTGCGCCTTTGGAAAGAAGGATGGTGGAATCAATGGACTCCACAAATTGTCATTGGGAGCAATGATCCAATTACAACTGCATTTGAGGGTAACGGGGTTGGTGAGACCGGAAACGGTTACTGGAACCGCTACTACTTAGCTGCCACCAAGCACATTCCTTTCCTAGGAATTGGTGATCTAGGTCTCCACGCATCCTACGTTTATAATAAACGGAAAGAATACCACCTCAACGGTCCGGCATTTGGTGCAAACTTTCGCTTTGCACTTCCCGAAACGTCTATTGTGTACAAAGCGATCAACGGACTAGACCTAAGGGCAGAGTACGATTCACGCACCATCAACATTGGAGGGCAGTACAGCTTCTGGAAAGATTATATCAATACCGTAGTAGAACTCAACCAATGCAAATATCTATCCGGTGGATTAGTATTCAAAGTTCACCTCAAATAACCCCATCCGAGAGAAGACCAGTTGATATGTACAGAGAGGGCTACCCGTGAAAACGAGCAGCCCTCTCTCTTATTATAACTATTTCCGTTCTTTAATCAAACCGGTGCGATATGCCACCAACAACTTCTTCAAGTCATAGATCTGCGTCACCAGTTCCTTGCCCTTGTCCGTATCCTTCACCATCATCCGTTGCGAATTGAACTCGATCACAAAAGTAGTCGACTTAATGTCCTGCCCCTCCTCGATCGCATTCTGACGAGACTGGAACGGTTCATGCTGCACCAACTGCAACCCGTGCGAATGATATACTAATGTATACCCGGCAATCCCCGTTTCGGGTTGATACGCTTTGGAGAATCCACCATCGATCACCAACAGCTTACCATCCGCCTTCATGGGTTGCTCACCTTTGATGGTTTTCACCGGTACGTGTCCATTGATAATATGCGTATGCGCTCCCGTCACTCCAAACTCTTCCAGAATACGGGCACACACCTCCTCTTCATTGCGATACTTATAATAATATCCTTTGGTTTCTTTACGCAAAGCTTTCTCCTCCACTAAATACCGTTCGAACGAAGCCATCTTGTCTTTATCGAACGACGGAGCATCGGGACCACACCACAAATACCACACATAATCTTTGGCAAACTGCTGCTCTTCGTCGGCTTCATCGTCGAAGTAAGCGGTACGTATCAACTGGTCCACCTTGTCGAGCAGGCTCTTGCCCCAGTATTCCTTACCACGAATGGTGACACGCTTGAAGTAGCCCTGTTCGTCGAGCGGTACGGAAGCATGATACAACAAATTCGAATTGCACACCAGGTACATACCGCCATACGTAAACAAACAGCGCATGTGCTTCCGCAACTTCTCACTGTTCATAAACGAGTAATGAATCTTGTCCATCAACTCCCGCTCCTCTTCCGTCAATCGGTACGGGTTGGCAGGGTCTACCGTGGGGAAGTTCGTGTCGCGCATGGCATACTCCACTCCGTCGAGCACGAAAACCTTCTTCTCAAAGTCGATCTTCTCCAACAACTTTCGGTCCCTCATGCCGAATTCAGGGCGACGGTCGATAATCTCCGCCTCGAGCTTGAACTGGATAATGGTAATTGCCTTGTGCATCTGCGTCATCAGCCGCAAAGTCTTTTCACTGTATGCGGTATCGGAAAAAGTCAGTTTCGGGGCGAAGATGGTACATGGATCGTCGGCATAGACATCCATGGCGAAGGTAGCCAGCGGAAGGAGGTTGATGCCGTAGCCGTCTTCCAGTGTAGTCATGTTCCCATAACGCATAGCCATGCGGATAACGTTAGCCATACAACTCTCGTTGCCCGAAGCAGCTCCCATCCATAGAATATCGTGGTTTCCCCACTGGATGTCGAAGTTATGATACCCGCACAACGTGTCCATGATGATGTGTGCACCGGGTCCGCGGTCGTAAATATCGCCTACAATATGCAGCAGGTCGATGGTGAGCCGTTGAATAAGGTTGCACATGGCGATGATAAAATCATCCGCCCGCTTGGTAGAAATAATGGTACTGATGATGACATCGATATACGCATGCTTGTTCGGCTCAATGGTCGACTCGTGCAACAGCTCCTGGATGATATACGAGAACTCCTCGGGCAGCGACTTGCGTACCTTGGAGCGGGTGTATTTAGACGATACATTCTGGCACACTTTTACCAGTTGATTCAGGGTGATAAGATACCAGTCGTCCAGGTCTTTCTCCTGCGCTTTGACCAACTGAAGCTTCTCCTCCGGGTAATAGATCAATGTACTGATTTCCTTCTTCTCCGATTCCCGCAGCGTATTGCCGAAGATCTCGTTCACTTTCCGCTTCACAGCACCTGATGCATTTTTCAACACATGCTGAAAAGCTTCGTACTCGCCGTGTATATCGGTAAGGAAGTGTTCGGTACCTTTGGGAAGGTTCAGAATGGCTTCGAGGTTGATGATCTCCGTACTAGCGTCGGCAATGGTGGGGAAGCTGCGCGACAGGAGTTGCAGGTAACGCAGGTCACTTGCGATGGTTTCCGTGGTAATGGTATTCTGTGCACTCATACTTTCTATCATTTATTTAAGGCGTTATTTATACTAAGAACATAATCAGCAGTTGGGCGATGATGACACGCAGGAACATACTCAGAGGATAGACCGTAGCATATGCCACGGAAGGTTCGTCGCCAGCTATGGTGTCGTTGGCATAACTCAGCGCCATGGGGTTGGCCATACTGCCGCAAAGCATACCCGATACGGTTCCAAAGTCGTACTTCATCAGCTTGAAAGCTACGAAACCGATGATCAATACAGGTACCATGGTGATGGTAAACCCTAGCCCGATCCAGCCCAGTCCTTCGGGACGGAAAACGGTTTCGAAGAAATGCGCGCCGGCATCCAGTCCCAGACAGGCGAGGTACAATGCCAATCCCATAGCGCGAAGCATCAGGTTGGCGCTTTGGGTGACGTACGTGATCATGTGCATCCGGGGACCGAAGGTACCTATCAGGATACCCACCACAATGGCTCCTCCTGCCAATCCCAACCGCAACGGGGTACTGAAACCGGGGATAGCGAGTGGAACGGCTCCCAAAGCGAGTCCCAATACAATGCCGATAAACACAGAGATCAAGTTGGGTTCTTTCAGACTCTTGATAGCATTGCCCAGTACTTTTTCCACATTGTGTACCGAAGCCGCTTCGCCGATTACCGTCAGGCGGTCGCCCATTTGCAGAACAAGGTCCGGCGTAGCCAGCAGTTCCACACCCGAGCGGTACACCCGGCTGATATTGATACCGTAATGATTGCGCAGGCGAAGGGCTCCCAGCTTCTTGCCATTCAGCTCCGGACGCGTCACCACGATGCGTTGCGACACCAACTGGCTGTCGATGGCATTCCAATCGATATCTTCGCTGTTCCAATTCTTATCTTCCTGTTCACCAAAGAGAACCGTCAGTCTGGACACATTCTTCTCCGAAGTGATCACCAGCAGGCGATCGCCCTCTCTCAGGACTGTATCCGAAGTAGGAATGCTCACTACCCCGTTTCTCCACAAACGGGATATCACAAAACGGATGTGGCTGATCTGTGCGATTTCTTTAATGTTCTTATCGAATATACCCGGATTATGCACCTGAAAGGCAGCTACATAGGTTTGATTTTCATCTTTATCTTTCTTTTCTTCCAGATCTTCTTTTCGTACGAGGCATTTACGAATGAGGAGGATGGCGAGAATCACTCCCACCACTCCCAGCGGATAAGCCACGGCACAACTGAGCGCCGGGGTATTGCTTTCCATCCCGATCTGTTTCAATGTTTGTTGGGCGGCGCCGAGTGCGGGTGTATTGGTGGTAGCGCCACAAAGAATTCCTACCATGTTGGGCAGCGAAACTCCAGTAAGAAGGCTCGCTCCCACCGTAAGCAACGTACCCAGCAGAACGACTCCCACCGCCAGCATATTGAGCGAAACACCTCCTTTGCGGAAAGAACTGAAAAAACCCGGACCAACCTGCAATCCGAGCGCATATACGAAGAGAACCAACCCGAAACTTTCGACATAGTTCAGCATCTGCCGATCGATGGAGAAGCCCAGATGCCCCGCCAGAATACCGACAAAGAAAACAAAGGTAACCCCCAGGGAGATACCGATGATACGAATCTTTCCCAATCCAAGGCCAATGGCCGAAATGAGCGAGAGTAGCACTACCGCCTGTAGGGCCGAATGTTCTATGAAGAGACTATTTATCCATTCCATATGTAAAATCAATACGCAAATATATAAACAATTTATGTGCGCACAAAGATTTCATCCGAGCATTTCATTCGCCTGTAAAATAACAGAGGCTACCCCTAAGAGCAGCCTCCATGTCAACATCGGGAAGACAAAGACTTTTAAAGTTCAGGTCAGATGAACTAGACGAGTATTAATTTTGGTGGTTTAGCGAGCGCCTTCGTCTCCCTTGTATCTTTAAAAAACAATACCTTATTGAAAACTTCCTAACAAAATATTAATCAAAAACTATTTATTATGTACTAAACTTATTTCTATGTAATTACCGGCCTGTATACTCTACGTAATTGTCCCAGCCATCCAGGTAGCCACTCAGGCTGTTGGTACGCAGATGAATACCTTCGAGGCGCGATACATCGCCGGGACCGTATGCCATACGAATGGATGTCTGGTCGTAGTTTTCCCATCTCCACTTGAAAGAGAATTCGTCAATGTAAACATCGCCGTTGGGATACTCGGTGCGGATGCGGTCTATGCCTGTACGGTCGAGGAAAAATGCCACTTCCTGGCGACAACGGTTTCCGTATGAGTCGTAATAATAATCTACCCAGGTACGGTTGCACAGTGTATATGATCTGCTGTAATACAGTTCGCTATTCTGATCGGTATCAAAGAAAACCTCTAATTCTACTTCGCAGGAGGAAAAACCTACCATGATCGTCGCTAATAGCAACGCTTTCATGTATGTAAAGAATCTTGTCTTCATAGTGCCTTGTATTGGATTGTTTGACATCTTGTTCATTTGTTATACCGCAAAGATAGCCGGATGGTTTCACCTCCCAAACAGAATTTCCCTTGAGAATTAGGGGAATTCCTCTATTCGTGAGAGGGAAATCCATATCATGGAATAAAAAATAGGTTTAAAATGTTAACAACTCCAACATGCTTATTAAATCATGTTATAAAGAAGCTATTAAAATGTCAAAGATTTGCAGATCGAAGAAAAAGCTCTACCTTTGTCTCAGTGTTTTTCATAGTATTAGATTTAAGGTTAACAAAGATTGGCTGTCTGGGATAGATGGCCTTTTTTTTTGCCCATAAGTCAGGTATTAATGTCGGAACATTTTATTCTTCAGCGCATAACGCTCGTCTACCACACGGTCGGCAGGAAAGAAGGTAAAGATAATGCGCCAGCCCTCTGCCTGAAAGACAAATTTACGCACTTCGCTCCCCGCACGGATCACATCCAGCTTACCGGATATAAAGGTTTCTATGCCCGACGGAAGGTTTTCACCGTTGCGCGAGAACTCGGCGGTCAGGAAAAAGCCGGGAGTTGATAATCCGGCTATTTTCTCCAGAATTTCCCCCTGAAGATCCACATCTTTCTGATACTCTTTCTTCTGCACCATATTCTCCACATTCGACAGTTTCATACTTACTTTATCATCTCCTCTCTGTCCACTACCGGCTGCCCGCTTTCTTTTCCACCATTACCTGACGCAACTTACCGAATGCATCGAACGATTTACGCGAAGCCAACGAAATGGTAATCATCAGCGAAAGCATCGAAGCCGTAAACGTAATCACCATGATCATCATCTGGTACTTGATAGCCACGTTCGGACTGCTTCCTCCCAGTATCTGCCCGATCATGGTACCGGGAAGCGCTACCAGTCCCATCACAGCGATATTGGCTATCAACGGGCTGAATGCCTTGACCAGTGCTTCGCGCACGAAAGGAGCTTGTGCCTCCTGACGGGTAGCGCCGTTCCCCAGCAGATAGGAATACAGTTGCTGTTCACGTTTCAAACCGCTGTAATAGGTGTTCAACGCAATGACATTGCTCGAAAGCATATTGCCCATCAGTATGCCGAAAATAGGGATAAAATATTGTGCACTAAACACATTGTCGAGTTGTAATACGATACCGATAAAGTATAGCCCGATGAGCGACACACTTACCAGAAAACCGACAGTGATGGGAATTAACAGTATACCGGGCTTGAGTTGGGTACGTGAAAGGGCTGTCTGTCCGGCAACGAACACCATGATGATCACCCACAGGAAATTCACCCACGGATTGTCCCACTCAAACAAATACTTGAGGTACATACCGATGAAGAAGAGCTGCACGATCATGCGTGTTGTGCCCACGATGGTGGCTTTCACCAACCCTGTCTTGTATTTCCCGAGATAGTAGAGCGGTACTGCCATCAGCACCAGGCCGACGAGCAGACTTAGGTAAGATATGTCAATGGTTCCCATGCGACAAAAGTTTCGTATTATAAATGAATGATGTGGTGGCAACCTGCCGCAAACGCTGCGTCGTGCGACACGGCCAGCACTGCCGAACCATTGGCTACCTGCCGGTTAAAAAAGCCGAGTACCCGGTCGGTAGAGCCCGAGTCGAGAGCCGACGTAGGCTCGTCGACGATGATCAGAGGTTTGCGAAGCAGGCCGGCCACAGCGATCATGATGCGCTGGCGTTGTCCACCCGACACCTCTCCCACCCGTTTGTGGTACATATCCTTGTCCAATCCCAGTTGAGCGAAACATTCCAGAAGTTCTTTCTCCGAGAAAGGCGTTTCCCGGTTGGCTTTCAACTCAAAAGGCAACCGTACCATTTCCTTCACCCACTCCACCGGCAAGGCCAATTCCTGCGGAATCCAGGCAATCTTCCGGCGGATGCTGTCGATGGAATTCTTGTCAAGTATTACACCATCCACCCGGATCACTCCTTCGGCCAGCGGCACAAAGCCCATCACGGCATTGAGCAACGACGTCTTTCCCCGCCCCGACTGCCCGGTGATGCAAGCCGTTTCGCCTTGGTTCAACCGCATGTCGAACCCGGTAAACAACACATCGTCCCCGTAAACAATGGAAGCGTTCTCTATCTGTAGCATGATCTTTCTTTTTCGGCAAAGGTAGTATTTTCCTGAAAAACGCTATCTTTGCTCCTCGTATTAATTGCAAAATCGACTCTTATGATACAGGACGAACGAAACACGCGCCACGAACACATACTTCAGGTGGCGAAACAGATGATGACAGCCGCACGCACGGCCCCCAAAGGCAAAGGAATCGACATCATCGAACTGGCGCTGGTGGATGGCGACGAGCTGACCATTCTCTCCGATACAATGATCGCCATGGTGGAGGAACACGGCATGAAGTTTTTCCTGCGCGACGCCGCTAACATATTGCAAGCGGAGTGCGTTCTATTGATAGGTACGCGTGAACAAGCACAGGGACTCAACTGCGGACATTGCGGTTATGACACCTGCACTGGTCGTGCCGCCGGCGTACCTTGTGCGCTCAACAGCATCGATGTGGGTATCGCCATCGGTTCGGCATGTGCCACAGCCTCCGACTGCCGCGTAGATACCCGGGTGATGTTCTCCGCCGGACTGGCAGCACAACGGCTGGGATGGTTGGGCGACTGCCGCCAGATAATGGCTATCCCCGTCAGCGCATCGTCCAAGAATCCGTTCTTCGACCGCAAAACGAATGAAGTAAAAAAATAGAAACAGACCGGACCTCAGCGTCCCGATAAATACCAGAACAGTTATGGGAATTGTAGTCGGACTGCCCCTCTCGGGCGGCAAAGAAAGCACATTGAGCCTGGACTTCGCCATTCAGGACCAGATCGAACTTCGCGGCCCCTTCCTCCCGGGCGAATGGTTTCCGCAAAGCGGCATCCAGCTCACCTGGCCACATGCAGGAACCGATTGGGCATACATGCTCGACGAGGTACAGGAGTGTTTTGTACACATCGCCCGTGAGATAGCCTCCCGGGAACTGTTGCTCATCGTCACTCCCGAACCGGAAGCGGTACGCCGGCAGATCGAGGGCACGGTAAAGATGGAGAATGTACGTTTCTTCCAAAGCGAGACGAATGATACGTGGGCGCGTGACCATGGGGCTATTACAATGATCACTCCCGAAGGTCCGGCGCTGCTTGACTTCACCTTCAACGGTTGGGGAAAGAAGTTCGAAGCCGAACTCGACAACCGCATCACCCGCCAACTCACAGACGCCGGCATGCTGAAAGGTACTTATATAGATCGCCTAAACTTCGTACTCGAAGGCGGATCTTTCGAAAGCGACGGCATAGGCACCCTACTCACTACTTCGGAATGTCTGTTGGCCCCCAATCGTAACCAGCCGATGAACCGGGTGGACATTGAGATATATCTCCGTTCGGCATTCCAGGTGGAACAGGTGCTCTGGCTCGACCACGGTTACCTGGCAGGCGACGACACCGACAGCCATGTAGACACGCTGGCCCGCTTCTGCTCGCCCGAGACCATCGCATATGTACAGTGTACCGATCCAAACGATGAACACTACGAGGCATTGCATGCCATGGAGGAACAACTGCGTACCTTCCGCACCCTGAACGGCGAACCGTATCGTTTGCTGGCACTGCCAATGGCCGACAAGATTGAGGAAGACGGTGAACGCCTCCCCGCCACGTATGCCAACTTCCTGATTCTGAACGGTGCCGTATTATACCCCACGTACAATCAACCGGCAAACGACCGGAAGGCCGCCGAAGTATTGCAACAAGCGTTTCCGAAGCATGAGATTGTAGGCATCGACTGCCGGGCATTGATCAAGCAACACGGATCGTTGCACTGTGTTACCATGCAATATCCCAGAGCAGTGATTAACCACTAATTATAAGTAATAATGAGAAAGATAAAGATAGGATTGATCCAACAATCCAATACACCGGACCTCCGGCTGAACCTGATGAGTCTGGCCAAAAACATCGAACTTTGTGCCGCCAACGGCGCACAACTGATCGTATTGCAAGAACTGCACAACTCACTCTACTTCTGCCAAACAGAAAACACTGATCTGTTCAATCTGGCCGAACCGATCCCCGGTCCTTCCACCGGATTCTTTTCCGAGGTGGCTGCCGCCAATAAGGTAGTACTCGTTACTTCCCTGTTCGAGCGTCGTGCTCCGGGCCTGTATCACAACACCTCTGTGGTGTTCGACCGCGACGGAAGCATCGCCGGCAAATACCGCAAAATGCACATCCCTGACGATCCCGCCTATTACGAGAAATTCTATTTTACCCCGGGCGATATCGGCTTTGAACCGATACAGACTTCCCTGGGTAAGCTAGGCGTATTGGTATGTTGGGATCAATGGTATCCCGAAGCTGCCCGTCTGATGGCTTTGAAAGGAGCCGAGATCTTGATTTACCCCACAGCTATCGGTTGGGAGAGTACAGATACAAACGACGAGAAAGACCGTCAGTTAGGTGCGTGGGTTATCTCACAACGGGCACATGCCGTAGCCAACGGAATACCGGTGGTTTCAGTGAACCGCGTGGGTCATGAACCCGATCCTTCGGGACAGACCAATGGTATTTTGTTCTGGGGAAATAGTTTCGTAGCCGGTCCGCAAGGGGAACTGCTGGCACAAGCTGCCAATGACCTTCCGGAGAATATGGTGGTAGAAGTCGATATGACACGTTCGGAGAATGTACGCCGCTGGTGGCCGTTCTTGCGTGATCGGCGCATCGATGCTTACGAAGGACTTACCAAGCGTTTTTTGGATTGAAATTCTTTTTTTGTTGCACTGTGCTTCTTCTTTCTCTTTTGTATCAAGACAAAAGAAAAGAAGAGAGCAACCGATTCATTGTCTGAAACTTCTTTTCCGTCTCTAACCATTCATCCTCCAAAACAGACGACGAAAGCAGTCCGCCACCGGCATAGAGTACCGATGCGCCATCAGTAATATTCATGCACCGCAGGTTCACGTACAGATCAGTCTTTCCATCGGGATCGAGCCAACCGATAAAACCGGAATAGTACCGGCGGTCATACCCTTCGTTTTCCAGAATAAACTGGTACGCTTCCGCTTTAGGAAGACCGCAAACGGCCGGCGTGGGGTGCAACAGGTGTAGCAAACTGCCTAAGCCATTGCTGTCGGGAAGAGTGAAACGAAAATCGGTACGGAGGTGCGACAATGCTCCGGCAAAAACGGGATACGGTCCCTGTTCCTGTGGACAAATGTCCAGCGACAGGAGTTGCTCACGGATGTAGGAAGACACGTACGCCTGCTCTTTCCGGTTCTTCTCGTCCCACTTCTGGGGTAACTGTCCGTTTTGCACCGATTGTGTTCCGGCTAACGCCACTGTGTGCCAGGCGCCTTTCTCACCAGAGAGGATGATTTCGGGCGTACTTCCCAACCACAATCCCGTCTGCGGGGTGTGGCATAGGTATACGTAGGAATAAATATATTGCTTACATGCTTTGTAGAAAGCCGTTGCCGGGGAGAAGTCCGCTTGCAACGTTTTTTCCTGTTTGCGCGATAGTACCAGCTTGTCGTACTTCCCGTTATGTAAAGCATCGATGAAAAGATCGAAACAATGCGTGTAGTTTTCCAGATAATTTGTGTCGCTAACTGAAGACATATCTTTTGATGAAGAGTTATCGGTCTTTAACGGGTGGTCAACCGGATCCTTCAATGAAGCATCATCAACCACCTGCAAAGCATCGTCACTCGACGAAGCTTCACCGTTGAGCCAGGCACGGGCGTCGTCCAACGAAAAAAGATCAGGTCGTATCAATACTACCGGACACTCCGCACTAACCCGGAACGGGGCAATCACGAATCCCTTCTGTCGGTCAAGTTTCTCAAAACCATCGGTTACGCTGGCATCCCTGTTGCTCTGCATCAGGAAATGGGGAGCCGTCTCCCCCGGAATACGATACAAGGCGAAAGAATATCCACGGCGTATCAGTTCATCGATGAAAGCACTATTTTCGATTTCCTCTAAACTTATTTCTTCCTCTAAACCCATTTCCTCTTTACACTCATCTTTTCTTTAAAACACTATTCACCACCCGCACGGACGAAACCAGTTTGTTGGTCGAAGTAAACACATCTACATTCCATACGTGCGACGAGCGCCCCTTGTGAACAATCGTTCCTACAGCCCGCACCGTGTCGCCCTCGTGGGCTGATGAAATATGATTGCCACTCACCTGCATACCTACTACGATCTCGTCGGGCTGGCAAAGGATCATCGACCCGAAGCCTGCTACTGTTTCGGCCAACGCCAGAGTAGCCCCACCGTGCAGAATACCGAATGGCTGACGCGTACGCACGTCGACCGGCATGGTGGCTTCTACCCTATCCTCCGAGGCATATGTATACTGAATGCCCAAGTTGCCCATCAGTGCGTGGCGAGCGCGTTTGTTCAGTTCGTCGAGCGGCACTTCTGCCGGACGTATGTCGGACAATATGGCTTTCTCCACCGCCAAGGCTACTCCGTCTTCGTCGTTAGAGAACGTCACGGCATCGGCACAAGCCTTAACCGACTCCTGTGCATTGCCCATGGCAACACCCAGTCCGGCCATCTGGATCATGGAAAAGTCGGCCACACCGTCGCCGATGGCCATTACCGCCTCGGACTTCATTCCGATCTTTTCGAGCAGTACGCCCAAGCTATTGGCTTTGCTGATGAAACAAGGAACAACTTCGAGCAGATGCGATTCCGAGCGGAATACATCGAGCACCCCGTTCAGGCGGCGGTTCCAATGTTCTTCCAGGCCGATCAGCGCCTCCTCGTCATCGCTCACCAGCATGCATTTATGCGGAGCGAAATTCACCGATTCGGCGAAGTTCTCCGCTTTCATCATTTTCAGTTTGTTGAGATACGCCTCCCACAGAATATGTTCATTGTCAGGACGATTGGTGATCAGATGCTCACCATAATAGGTAAGAATGGCAAACCCGTTTTTCTTGGCTTTCTTCTCCAGATACGGCAACATTTCCGGGTCGATGCGCTTTTCGAATACCACCTCCCCGGTCTTCACATTGGTGATCTGCCCACCGTTGTAGGAAAGGACAAACCCTCCGTAATGCCCTAACTCCAGTGCCTCGGCCAACGGCGTGACTCCAAAAGTCGGCCGTCCGGATGCCAATACAATGCGTACTCCCATTTGCTGTACTTTCAGCAGGGTGGAAAGCGTACGTGCACTTATCTCCTTTTTGCTGTTGAGTAAGGTTCCGTCTACATCGAGAACCAATAATTTGTACTTCATGGCTTTCGGTTTTTTAGTTGTTACTAATCATTTTGCAGCCTATCAAATATAAAACAAATAACCACAAATCACCCGAAACGTGCAGATTTATTAACTTAGATTATTATTACAATCAATCGTAAGTTGTCCATCCGAAAGGCACGGGTGACTTGTGGCTGGTGTTAACTCTTTACTTTACAATACGTTAAAGAATCAATCCACCTTCTCTTTCTTATTTAGAAAGTTTTTTGTAGTTCTCCAAACCTGTTTGCAGGAAGTTAACGTATTGCGGTATATCTTCGTCATAAGCATACGATTTGTTCAGTGGCTTTCCGTTGTTGTCGAGCAGCACGTAGAATGGCTGTGCATTGGCTCCGAACTTCGAGCTTTGCAGGAAGCTCCATTTGTCGCCCAAGGTGCGCAGCTTGCGTTCCTTGCCGTTTTCTGTAACAACGATAGGCTCGGGCAAACGGGTTTTGTTGTCCACGTACAGGGTGATGAGCACGTAATCGTTGTTGATTATTTCGCGCACCTTACTGTCGGTCCACACAGCAAGTTCCATCTTGCGGCAGTTTACGCAACCGAAGCCGGTGAAGTCGATCATCACAGGTTTGTTATGCATGCGGGCGTAAGCCATACCCGAATCGTAATCTTCGAATTTGGCATGCACCTCGTCGTTATAGAGATTGAAATCCTGTGTGTACATAGGAGGCGAGAAGGCGCTGATGGCTTTCAACGGAGCACCCCACAAGCCTGGAACCATGTATACGGTAAAGGCAAGGGAGATCAGGGCTATGAAGAAGCGGGTAACGCCAATCTTATTTTCATCGTCGTCATGCGGGAACTTGATCTTGCCCAACAGGTAGAACCCGAGCAGGCCGAAGATAACGATCCACAAAGCGAGGAATGTTTCGCGGTCGAGGATGCCCCAGCCGTAAGCCAGGTCGGCTACCGAGAGGAACTTCAGGGCGAAAGCCAGTTCGAGGAAACCGAGAACCACCTTGATCACATTCATCCATCCACCTGATTTCGGCATGGACTTCAGCCAGGTGGGAAACAAAGCGAAGAGGGTGAAAGGCAGTGCCAGGGCGATGGCAAATCCCAGCATTCCGATGGCGGGAGCTACCATGTTACCCGTGCTGGAAACCTGTACCAGCAGGAAACCGATGATGGGACCGGTGCAAGAGAACGATACCAATGCCAGGGTGAAGGCCATCAGGAAGATGCTGATGAGTCCGCTGGTGGCTTCGGCTTTGCTGTCCACGGCATTGCTCCACTTCGACGGCAGGGTGATTTCGAACGCACCGAAGAACGAAGCGGCGAACACGATGAGCATCAAACAGAAGAGAATATTGAATACAGCATTGGTAGACATGGCGTTGAGCGCACTCGCACCGAAGATGGCAGTGATGAGCAGACCGAGCGTCACGTAGATCACCACGATGGAGGCTCCGTACGTCCAGGCGTCACGAATCCCTTTTTTCTTGTCCTTGCTGCGTTTCAGGAAGAAACTAACAGTCATCGGTATGATGGGCCATACGCAGGGAGTGAACAGGGCAATAAGTCCGCCCACGAATCCGGCTGCGAAAATGTACAACCACGACATATCTTCCTGATTGGCGTTCTCACCGTAGTTTTTCAGCTCGTCGATAACGGGCGACCAGAGGTCTATATTTCCATCGGCAGGAGCAGCTACCTGAGCAGCTACAGCAGCCGAATCGACAGCGGCGGGAGCTTCTTCAGCAACTGTTTGAACAGCCGGGGCAGTAGTTGCGGCAGGAGCTTCTACCTTTGTTTCCGCAGGTTTGGCATCGGCCACCGGAGCAGCAGCTTTTGCGGTACCGGTATAATTGAATTCAACGGAAGTGGGCGGCAAACAGTTCTCATCGTTGCAAGCTCCGTATTCCAGGTAACCCTGCAAGGTGTAAGCCCCACCGGTGAATTTCACCTTCTGGCTGAATTGCGCTGTCTTTTCGAAGTAGCGCACCTTCATTTCGAACATCTTGTCGAAAATATCTACCTCTTTGCCTACCGGTTTCATCTTACCCACTAACTGGGCTCCGCTGATCTTCTCGATGTTAAATGTAGCGGAGGTAGGTCCTCCATCTCCAAGGTCTGTAGAATAGACATGCCATCCGGAGGCGATAGTGCCTGTAAACACCACTTCGGCTTCCGTATCAGACAGCGTTTTCAACTCGGCTTTGAACTTCACCGGTTCCTGAATCTGTGCCTGTGTTGCCAATGCAACAAATAATAGTAGCAAAAAGACAGATACTTTTCTCATTGTTTTTCTGTTTTATAGATGTTAGAATATAAAGATTGTTGTTACTTAGATCTCGTAATCTACGCACGAACGGCTTTCACGGGCTTCGGCAATGATTTTTCCGGCAGCCACATGCGAGGGATGGGTGGCATAGAAATGCACATCTTCCAGCGAATCGAACTCGCTGTACAGGGCGATATGAAAACTTTCATTCGGATTAACGTTGACTCCCACTTCGATGTGACGGATGACGGAGATCTCGGCAGGCAATGCCTCGATGGCTGATTTAAACCGATGAGCGACAGCCAATTTCTCTTCCGTGGGAAGTGCGTCTTTCAACTTAAATAATACAATGTGCTTCACCATTACGTTGTTATTTTAATAAATTATCCTATATTTGTGAGGATTATAGCCAAGTTCGCACACAAGCACGAACATATTGCCAGCAAAATCCAACTGCAAAAGTAATTTTTTTGTTTTAATTATACACTATATTTTGATGTTAATAATCGGTATTGCAGACGGAACTATTTTGGGTAAGATGGTCGTCGCACGAAAAACGATCAAAATAAAATGAATTTCACCATGACTAATGCCAGAAAAACAATCGGGTTGCTTCTTTTCTTACTCATTATTTGTTCGGTGGCTTGCCGCCAGCACAAGGTAAAGGAGAAGAAAGCGCACGACCTCGCCCAGATCAAGGACAGCGGCGAATTGGTGGTACTGACCATGTACAGTTCCACCTCATACTTCATATACCGGGGGGTGGACATGGGGTTTCAGTATGAACTGAGCCAGCAGTTTACCCAAAACCTGGGAGTGCAACTACGCGTCGAGGTGGCGCGGAGTATTCCCGAGATGATCCGGAAGCTGCAAAACGGCGAGGGGGACATCATCGCTTACAACCTGCCCATCACCAAGGAATGGAAAGACAGTGTGATGTACTGTGGCGAGGAGATCGTCACGCATCAGGTACTGGTGCAACAGAAGAATGGCAAAAATTCCCCCGTGAAGGATGTGACCGACCTGATAGGCAAGGATGTGTACGCAAAACCGGGGAAGTATTTCGACCGGCTGATCAACCTGAACAGCGAGCTGGGCGGGGGTATCATCATTCATAAAGTGAGCAACGACAGCATCACCACCGAGGACCTGATCACGCAGGTATCGCAGGGAAAAATCGCTTATACAGTGGCCGATAACGACCTGGCGCGACTAAACGCCACGTATTACTCGAATATCGATGTCAGCATTCCTATCAGCTTCGACCAACGGGCGTCGTGGGCGGTACGCAAGGACTGTCCGGAATTGGCGGCGGCTGCCACCAAGTGGTATCAGGAGAATGTGACCTCGCCGGCGTTTACGGCCAGTATGAAACGTTACTTCGAGATTAGTAAAACAAGGCCGCATACGCCTATCCTCTCGCTGAGGGAGGGACGGATTTCGCACTATGACCACTTATTCAAGAAATACGCCAAGGAGATTCACTGGGACTGGCGGCTGCTGGCTTCGGTGGCTTTCACGGAGTCGAACTTCGACACCACTGCCGTGTCGTGGGCGGGTGCCAAGGGTTTGATGCAGTTGATGCCGGGTACGGCACGGGCAATGGGTGTCCCCCCCGGTATGGAGGAGAATGCGGAGGAGAGTGTCAAGGCTGCCACTAAATACATTGCTGCCATAGCACGGAGTTTCAGCTCTGTACCCGACGATGATCAACGTATCGATTTTATCCTGGCGTCCTACAATGCCGGACTGGGGCATATTCAGGATGCTATGGCGTTGGCCGAGAAGTATGGCAAGAACAAGTATGTCTGGACGGATAATGTGGAAAGTTTTATCTTACTGAAAAGTAATGAGGAGTATTTCTCTGATCCGGTTTGTAAGAATGGGTATTTCCGCGGACGGGAAACGTTCAATTTTGTAAGGGATATCAGGGAGAGGTTTGCACTTTATAAAACCAAGATTAAAGGTTAAGTTCTTCTTTGTGGCAATAAAAACGGGAAAAAGTAGAATTTTCTCTCTGAACGTGAGGATTGAAAAGCCTTCGACGAGAGTGCCTCCGAAAAGTTCTTTCTTCTTTTGTCTTGAAACAAAAGAAGAAAGAACAGAAGCACAGTACTAGCCTTTAATATCAATCACCAAGTTGAGTTCATCCAATTGTGACTGTTCCAGCACTGCAGGAGCATCGAGCATCACGTCGCGTCCGGAGTTATTCTTCGGGAACGCAATACAGTCGCGGATAGAGTCCAATCCGGCAAAGAGTGATACCCAACGGTCGAGACCATATGCCAATCCACCATGAGGAGGAGCACCATATTTGAAAGCATTCATCAGGAAGCCAAACTGTTCCTGCGCACGTTCGGGAGTAAAGCCGAGCAGCTTGAACATCTTCGCCTGCAATTCGCTGTCGTGAATACGGATAGAACCGCCACCGACTTCCACTCCATTGATCACCATGTCGTAAGCATTGGCGCGTACAGCTCCCGGATCGGTATCGAGCAATGCGAAATCTTCGGGCTTCGGTGAAGTGAACGGATGATGCATAGCCATGAAGCGTTTTGATTCTTCGTCCCATTCGAGCAGCGGGAAGTCCACCACCCAGAGGCAAACGAATGTATTCTTGTCGCGCAAGCCGAGTTGAGAACCCATTTCCAGGCGAAGCTCATTGAGCTGCTTACGGGTTTTCATAGCGTCGTCGCCCGAGAGAATCAGGATCAAATCACCCGGTTTGGCACCGAAAGCAGCTTTCACCTGTTCCAGTACTTCCGGCGTATAGAATTTGTCGACACTTGATTTCACAGAGCCATCGGCTTCCACACGGGCATATACCATTCCTTTGGCGCCGATTTGCGGACGTTTCACGAATTCGGTCAACGCATCGATCTGCTTGCGGGTATAACCTGCTGCCCCTTCGGCACAGATACCACCGATGTAAGCTGCATTGTCGAATACAGAGAAGCCATGTCCTTGCAGAATATCCATCAGCTCAACGAACTGCATGCCGAAACGCAAATCGGGCTTATCGCTACCGTAATATTTCATGGCATCGTGCCAGGACATACGTTGGAAAGATTCCGTCAGTTCCACTCCACGAATGGTTTTAAACAGATGCTTAGCCATCCCTTCGAAGGTATTCAGTACATCTTCTTGCTCTATAAAACTCATCTCGCAGTCGATCTGCGTGAACTCCGGCTGACGGTCGGCACGTAAATCCTCATCACGGAAACACTTCACAATCTGGAAGTAACGGTCGAATCCCGACACCATAAGCAACTGCTTGAGCGTCTGCGGAGATTGTGGCAGGGCATAGAACTGTCCCGGATTCATGCGTGAAGGTACCACAAAGTCGCGCGCACCTTCGGGAGTAGAACCCACAAGCATCGGCGTTTCCACTTCGAGAAATCCCATGCTATCGAGGTATTTGCGCACCTCGAGCGCCATCTTATGACGCAGTTCCAGGTTGGCCCGTACATTGTTGCGGCGCAGGTCGAGGTAGCGGAATTTCATACGGATATCATCGCCACCATCGGTATTGTCTTCGATGGTAAAGGGAGGAGTGATAGCTGCATTCAACACATCGAGTTCCGACACGATGATTTCAATGTCGCCCGTAGGCATGTTGGCGTTCTTGCTAAAACGTTCGTTCACAGAACCCTTCACCTGAATCACATACTCGCGTCCCAGTTTATTGGCACGTTCGCACAACTCGGCATCGACTTCTTCGTTGAACACCAATTGGGTAATGCCGTAGCGGTCGCGCAAGTCGATGAATGTCATGCCACCCATCTTGCGACTACGCTGCACCCAACCCGCCAGCGTGACTACCTTATTTATATCGGAGATTCTCAGCTCTCCGCATGTACATGTTCTATACATATAATGATTATTGATTAATTGTTTGTAATTCATTTATTAAAGCGCACAAAAATACATATTCTCTCACTTCTTGGTAAGCTTCTTCAGTATTTTCTTGTTCTTATATGCTATATCTTCTACAATGGCTTCGTTGATCAACCTCAATCCGTTGACGTATTCCTGCGCCTTTTGCAATACATTTATATTATGATCTTTTTCCGGCTCTTGAGGTACTACCACTTTCAGTCCTTTCCCGATTATCTCCACATCCACATTCTCAGTTGTCATCAACGGATCGCCATCAAAATGTACCACACCGGGTACCGAGCGGCGTATACGCAACTTCTTGCAACGGAACGTTTTGATACGGCTATTCTGGTCGATCGTTTTATTGAAGAGTTGAAATGAGAGCGAAGGGACGTCGAGTACCGTAAACGGTTCCAGAATGGTAACATCCATCAGTCCGTCAGTCAGAGTCGCCTGCGGGGCGATATAAGCATTATTGCCATACTGAGAGGCATTACCGCAAGCAATAAGGAACGCTTTGTATTTTGACGTGCCATCTTCTGTCTCCAGTTCGTAAGTTTCCGGTTGGTATTTCAGGCTCTCTTTCAACGTATTATCCAGGTAAGTCAGCAAACCGCGTTTCCCGGCAGTGGCAAACTTCAGACTCACGAATGCATCGAAACCCACGCCACATGTGCAGAAAAATATCGTACCGTTGATCTTTCCGTAATCGATCGTTTCAATCAATCCGTCGTTAATCACCTCCACCGCCTTCTTGTAATCCATCGGAATATGCAGGTGCCGTGCCAGCCCATTGCCCGATCCACACGGAATAATACCCAAAGCAGTAGATGTATGAACCAACGAGCGGGCTACCTCGTTGATGGTACCGTCTCCGCCAATTGCTACTACTGTGTGTACTCCTTCCCAGGCGGCTTGAGCAGCAATATCGACGGCGTGTCCGGCTCTTTCCGTATAAACAATCCGGTAGTCGTACTTGCTTTTGTCAATCTTTTCCTCTATCAGGTGAAGAATATGCTCTTTCCCCTGCGTACCGGAAATAGGATTAACAATAAATATTATTTTCTTAACGTTTTCGGTCATGCCGGTATAAATCAATTTATTGTTGACAAAAGTAATACAAAAATCTTAAATAAAAGGTTCGCCAAGAAGTACAAAACTATATGGAATATAATTTTTCATAGAAAAAGAACACTTAAACACATATTTTACTATCTTTGCCCCCTGTTTTAAATATCTGTTAAAGGATAAACACAGATTTGAGGCGGCATATATGCCTTTGTATAGAGAAAAACAAACTAATTTCATGGGATTATTACAAGATAAATTAGCTAAGTACGACCTTCCGCAACAAGTAAAAGCCAAAGGCGTATATCCGTATTTCCGTTGCATTGAAAGCGAACAGAACACGGAAGTAGTGATGAGTGGTAAGAAGGTTTTAATGTTTGGATCGAATTCTTACCTTGGTTTGACCAATCATCCGAAAGTAATCGAAGCCTCCGTAGAAGCGACACGAAAATATGGGACAGGTTGTGCCGGTTCCCGTTTCTTAAACGGTACTTTAGACCTTCACCTTGAGTTGGAAAAAGAATTGGCTGAATTCGTCGGAAAAGAAGATGCTATCATCTACTCTACAGGATTTCAGGTAAATTTAGGTGTAGTATCTTGTGTAACAGGACGCGAAGACTATGTGATCTGCGACGAACTCGATCATGCCTCCATTGTGGAAGGCCGTCGTCTTTCTTTCTCTACCATCCTGAAATTCAAGCACAACGACATGGAATCGCTCGAGAAAGAGCTGCAAAAGTGTCGTCCGGAAGCCGTGAAGCTGATTGTGGTAGACGGAGTATTCAGCATGGAAGGCGATATTGCCAACCTGCCCGAAATCGTTCGACTCTCCAAAAAATACAATGCCAGCATCATGGTAGATGAAGCCCACGGGCTTGGCGTATTGGGACACCAGGGACGCGGAACATGCGACCACTTCGGTTTGACCAACGATGTAGACCTGATCATGGGTACATTCAGTAAGTCACTGGCTGCCATTGGCGGCTTTATCGCTGGCGATGAATCTATTATCAACTACCTGCGTCACAACTCCCGTTCGTATATATTCAGCGCCAGCAACACTCCGGCTGCTACCGCCGCTGCCCGTGCCGCCCTGCAAATTATGAAAACCGAGCCGGAACGCCTGGCTCACTTGTGGGACATGACCAACTATTCGTTGAAATGTTTCCGCGATCTGGGATTTGAAATCGGCAACACCTCTACTCCCATCATTCCGTTGTATGTACGCGACATGGAAAAAACATTCATGGTAACGAAGATGTTGTTCGACGAAGGCGTGTTTGTAAATCCGGTGGTTCCGCCCGCTTGCTCACCCAACGACACATTGATCCGCTTCTCTCTGATGGCTACCCATCAAAAGGAGCAAATCGATACAGCTATCGAGAAATTGGTAAAATGTTTCAAAATGCTTGAAATATTGTAACCACCCTACATAAAAGCAAAAGTCCCTCAATAGAGCACTATTGAGGGACTTTTGCTTTTATATCAACGAAGATTAACCATTCTTTCAGAAGAAATATGTCATTTAAATTGTGTGATTTGTATCTTTTTATGATATTTGCATCATCTATAGAGACAAAACATTAGCGCTAACCATATTTTGCCCAAAATGAACATAAAGCGAACTGATGATTATTATCAGCATTCCCTTATGGCACTCACAGCCCAGGGGATAGGTATTTGGAAATACACCCCTCATACCAAGGACTTTTACTTCCTGAATGATCTACCTATCGTTCTCGGTCTGACTCAAATAGGGATAGGCGATTCTCTTGCCACAGGCTTTGAAGAATATGTCCACCCAGAAGACCTGCCGGGGTTACATGCGGCTATGGAGGAGGCATCCAGATGCGGAGGTGGGGTAGTAAATGTAAAGTATCGTTATCTAGGTACACAAGGGCGAACAATTTTGGTCGAAGACAACATATTTGCTTACCGGGAATCTGAAGAAGAATCGTCTTTTCCGATGCTAACAGGATATTCCAGAAACATCAACGAAACCCATGACCAAGAGATCATACATGCTCTGGAAAATCGCTTCGAGAAATTCCTAAAAGCCTCCCCGGGTTTTATCTTTATCTTCGATGATGCATTTATCTTCAGGGATGTATTTATCTCCGAGGGAGAAACGTTGTTGCACTCCCTGAAAGAGCTGGTCGGCGTAGATGCCCACAACATCTTCTCGCCCGAAGTATGCGAACTGTATACCAACAATATACACGGCTGCCTAAAAGATGGAAAACTCCGCGAGATCGAGTATTACCTGGACATGAACGATGTGCGCTATTACTTCCAGGCCCGGATCGTTCCTTTTGAGGGAAATCGCGTACTGGCACTGATATCCGACATCGGCGACCGTGTAAGACGCATCAAGGAGCTGACCGATGCCAAGGGAAAAGCAGAAGAAGCCGACCGCATGAAATCGACTTTCCTGGCTAACATGAGCCACGAAATACGTACCCCGTTGAATGCGATCGTTGGATTCTCGGAAATTATCGTGGCTGACGAAGATAATGAGAACCGGGAAGAATATGTGGAAATCATTCGCACCAACAGCAGCCTGCTGTTACAACTCATCAACGATATTCTAGATATCTCACGCATCGAAGCCGGAAAGAACGATATCAACCTGAAAGATACGGAAGTCTGTACCTTGATCGATGAAATCAGTCAGGTACACAGCGTCAAGATGAAGCCAGGTGTAGAACTTATCACCATCCGTCCTGAAGGGAAAATATGGCTATCGACCGACCCCTTACGTTTAAAGCAGATTCTGTACAACTTCCTGTCGAATGCCATCAAGAATACAGAAAAAGGAAGCATCACCATCCGGCTTGATGTAATGGACGACGACTCATTGAACTTTACGGTCATCGATACGGGACGGGGCATCGAAGAAGATAAAATCGAGACGATTTTCAACCGTTTCGAGAAGCTGAACAGCTTTTCTCAGGGAACCGGCTTGGGGCTTTCCATCTCGAAAAGCCTCATCGAACATTTGGGTGGAAGCGTAAAGGTTACCTCCATCTTCGGCGTGGGAAGTGCATTCTCGTTCAATCTTCCTTTCCGCCAGACCCAAGACACGTCGTTGAAGATCAGTCCTCAAGACCCACTAAGAAAGATAAGCAATAAGAAAAAACTATTGGTAGTAGAACCTGTCGATGCTGATTATGAGTTTATTACCATAGCATTGGATGGGACATACGATATGATTCGGGTAAGTTGCGAAAAAGAAGCTGTCGACCTCTTCTCCGCCGAGCGTTTCAATCTGGTATTGATGAATATTCCTTCATCTGCCGACGCCGTAGTAGAAGCGGTGAAGAAGATTTATAGCATTCTGCCGGATATACCCATCATTGCCGTAGTGGAACATGGGCATTACACCGAGCGACAGTTGGCTCTGAAAGCCGGATGCATCGATGTAGTGACAAGACCTTACTCCGCAAGTAATCTGCGCGAAGCAATCATTGCACACATCTGATTCTCTGCTAATGCAATAAAATATCCTCCCGTGATTCTTTTCCCGGGAGGATATTCTTTTATGGATGTTTCTATTGATACGAGTCCTGATAGATTTTCAGTAAAGTGGCATCATCCAGTTTTACCGGATCGACTCCGAACAGTCCGCCCATATTATCGCGGGCATTCTGTACGAACTTCGGCAGGTCTGCTTCCGGTATCCCCCACTCGCTCATTTTCAGACTGTCCACTCCACAAGCTTTTTGTAAAGCTGCCAGTGCACGGATAAAATCCATCGGGTCATTGCTTTTCTGCCCTGTCATCGCTTCGGCCATCTGCATAAAACGTTCCGGAACAACTTGTGCAAAAGCAGTAAAGTAAGCCAGTGAGATGATGATCAGTCCGGCTCCGTGCGGTAATGCCGGATAATAGGCGCTCATGGCATGTTCCAAAGAGTGTTCGGAGGTACAACTGGAAGTAGATTCGACCATGCCCGACAGCATACTGGCAAGTCCTACCTGCGTACGGGCTTCCATATCACTGCCATTGGCTACCGCTTGCGGCAGATAGCGATACAGCAGTCCGATGCTTTTCAACGCATACAGGTCACTGATGGGTGTAGCAATACGCGCAATATATCCTTCGGCAGCATGGAAGAAAGCATCGAAGCCCTGATAGGCTGTAAGGTGCGGCGGAACGGAAACCATCAGGTCGGGATCGACGATAGATAAAACCGGGAAAGTATATTGGTTACCATAGCCAATCTTCTCATTCCGTTCTTCGTGTGTTATCACCGTCCACGGATCGGCTTCGGTGCCCGTTCCGGCAGTAGTAGGGATAGCAATAATAGGAAGCGCACCGTTGGATGCCGGCAGACCTTTACCTGTTCCGCCCCCGATATAATCCCAATAATCGCCCGGATTACAAGCCATCACAGCAATGGATTTTGCTGAGTCGATAGAGCTTCCTCCACCCAGTCCTACCACAAAGTCGCATCCCTCTTGTTTGCAGAGTGCAGCAGCTTCCATCACGTGTGAACGGATAGGATTCGGCAAAACTTTATCATATACCACCGACTGCGCCCCATTCTTTGCCAACAGCCCGATAACCTTATCCAAATAACCGAACTTACGCATGGACGTTCCCGATGAGATCACAACCAGAGCCTTCTTACCCGGAAGTTTCTCCGTTGCCAATTTCTCTATACTCCCCTGCCCGAACACCAGATTCGTCGGGATAAACTGATTAAATACCGTTTTCATCTTATCTATATTTTTATGAATGATCAATAAAACAAAAGTAAAGATAAATTGCGAATAATGGGTTCAGGCAGTCAGCAGTTTAACAAAGTTTGTAGAGCGGTTACAGACTAACTTCTGTCACTACCTGACCATCGAATAAGTTGATAATCCTGGCAGCATAGCCGGCATCATGTTGCGAGTGCGTCACCATCACGATGGTAGTTCCCTCCTTATTCAGTTCGTTGAGCAGTTCCATCACTTCCTTACCATTCTTCGAGTCGAGGTTACCAGTCGGTTCATCGGCCAGAATCAGTTTCGGATTGGCCACCACGGCACGGGCAATAGCCACACGTTGTTGCTGCCCTCCGGAAAGCTGTTGCGGAAAGTGCTTCCTGCGATGCGTGATTCCCATCCGCTCCATAACGGCAGTCACCTTCTTGCGACGTTCACCCGCCGACACGCCCATATAGAGCAACGGCAGTTCAATGTTCTCATACACATTCAACTCATCGATCAGGTTGAAGCTTTGGAACACGAAACCAATTTCACCTTTGCGCAGATTGGTGCGTTGCGATTCGGTAAACTTTGATACCTCCCGCCCATTCAGGGCATACGTTCCCGCCGTGGGATTGTCGAGCAATCCGAGGATGTTCAGTAACGTGGACTTTCCACAACCCGACGGCCCCATGATGGCTACAAATTCGCCTTCATTGATTTCAATGCTTACATTGTTCAATGCCCATGTCTCTACTTCTTCAGTCTTGAAGATTTTCTGTAAGTTTTCTGTCTTAATCATTTCTGTACGAGTTTATTATTAATTACTATTTTAATTTCTCATTCACTTTTGATTACATCGGCTGGGTTCAGCCGGGATATCTTGTACAAACGGTAACCGATGGTACAGGCGATAATGGCGGCTACGAACAATAAACTTACCAGCCAATACCAAAGGTTTTTGTAATTGAAAACCCCAACGGCCTGTAATGATGGTAGATTTAAAAAGTAAGCCAATACAATAGAGCAACTCAGTAAAGCCGATATGGCAAATATCCACACATACAACCGTCCAAAGAGCCAATAGATATCTTTCACCCTGGCACCGTTGATCTTGCGTATGGCCACTTCCTTCTTTCGCTGTTCCGTATCTAATGAGATAGCTCCATACATTCCCAATACAGTAATAAGAATACATACAATGCCACAGGATACAACTATTCCTATAGAGGTCCACATACCTTTCGGAATTGTGCTTAAGTCTTTCAATACTTGCATTTTATACGACACACCCTGGGGTAAATAGCTCTGCATTTTTTCTGTAAGCTTCCGATGAATTTCTTTCACATCTTTTCCCTGCCTTACTTGAACAAAAACATTATCCGCTTTCTTATCTTCCGGAAAAGACACAAATGCTACCGGCGGATTATTAAACTCCTGATAATCTATAACGCCCGTAAGGGAGTAATATACATTGTCTATGGTAAAACCATCCAGTGAGTCCCGGTCGAGTTGCTCCTTCAAGGTACTGTTGACGTAGCAGAACAATTCCTTCTCCTCATTCCCGGAAATAGGATAATTCATAATCTGAAAATAATCCGAAGTCACATAGAATAATTTGATCTGCCGCCAATCTTCCTTATTAATGTAAGAAGTATACCAACTTGATTGAAATGCTGTCAACTCATGCCAGTCGGACCGATGGATGTATTGCATGATCTCATCTTTGTTTTCCTCCAGTTCTATTTCAGTATTGAAAGGCATTTCAAATATTCTCTCCGCATTTTTTGTATTCGTCACCAATTGGAAGATCTTGGCATCTTGCAGGATCTGCATGGTAACTGTTGCGACACTCAGCACAAATATCAAACAAATGAAGCATTGAACGCCCAGCATTGTATTTCTCAGACGGTGCCGACGCCCGGAAGAGGCTCCTCCTTTGATCCCCGTCAATGTAACTTTACATTGGGTACGCCAAATGGTGATATAAGCACAAATGACACATATCAGAAACAATATAGTGCAATACTCCCCAGCGTGTATCATCAACTCGTATACTCCCGACGCTCCTGTCACGTCAGCACCGAACATCATCGATAATATGGTAGAAGAGGCTATTTCCAGCACAACCATGCTTCCCAAGGCAGTGATAAACAGCATAATGACCAGTTCGGTAGCTAGCAGCAGAAATAAATGCCAGGTACCGGCCCCAACAACTTTCCGCAAACTAAGCTCCCGAATGCGGTTCAGGAATGAGCCGAGTGTAAATGTCAGGAAGTTAATCACCCCTGTTAGCAATACAAGTAAACCGAAAATGGTTATTATTTTACCACTTGGATTCAGAATCCTGACTGAGGAGTAGAGCTGCACATCCAACCATTCTTTTTTATTCTCCCCAAACTTCAGGTGTTGAAGTCGCCGATTAAGATGTTGCACATCGACTCCCGGTTTTAACAAGATACTGACATGCGGTGAATTAAACCGGGAGATATCTTGATGCAGAAACACATCTACATTTACATGATAGGCTATATTGGTCCATAGTGGAATGTCTTCCACCACTCCCACAATTGTGTAGATTTGCAATTCACCCTCCACTCTTCTGTTTTGAAAGGTTTTCAGTGTAAGAGTCTTTCCTATCGGAGATTCTCCGGTTCCCAGCCTCCGGGCAAAAGAACGGGTGATCACAGCCGTATGTGGTCGGGCAGCAAAAGACTGTACATTTCCTTCGCGCACATCAATCGGATAGACTTTGAAGAAGTCTTCACTCGCTTCTACCACCGTACCCCGGTAATAGGAAGTAAGCGAATCGGATTGACTCAGTTCCAGATTAGCATACTCGCAGGAGCCATACCCTGCCACAGCTTCAATACCGTCAAAATCCATCTGAAGGAATTGGCGTACAGATTCTCCATAAGCCCTTCTATATTTGTATGTACCATCGTCAATATCGGGAAAACCATCTGTATGACTGAACAGCCCCGCCATACGCTCATAGGTAGGAAAACAACTGTCTCCCCGGTAGGAAACGCGCATGAAGTATGATGAAATACAGAAGCAGACCATACCGGCTATCAATCCCAATATGCTGATAATCGTTCGACTCCTGTGTTTTGTCAGTTGCCGGAAAGCTGTTTTCAAATAATGTAGTATCATTTCTTATTTTTATGGCCTTTATTTTATTCGCTTTTGATTACTTCAGCCGGATTCTGGCGGGCAGCTACCCATACCCTCGAAGCAATACTCAACAGTATAATGAGGGCAACACCTGCAAAGATGACTAAAAACACCCACGCGCTGATAGGTGTTTGCCGCGTATATGCTTCGATCCACTTCTTCATCAGCACATATCCAAACGGAAAGGCGATAGCCGATGCAATCAGCAACAGAGTCATATACTCTTTCAAGAAAATCAGCAAGATATCTCCTACTCTGGCACCATTCACCTTGCGGATGGCTATCTCTTTGCGGCGGAGTTCGCAAGTCAGTGTCACAAACGAATAGATGCCGAAAATGGAAATCAGGATACAGACCACCGCTTCCACGCTTAATAGTTTCAGCAGAAGATTCTCTGATCGGAGATACTTCTCAAAATTCTCTTCAAAATCAATAAGCATCCCCTTGACTCCCGGGAAATGATCAGTCAACATCTCTTTGATTTCATCTTTCAACACGGGCCATTGAACGTCCTGATATTTTACAAGTACAGAAGATCGGTTGAGCATAAATAGGCCTGGAGCATCTGTTCTTATTACAATTGCGCCAGCTGGAACAGTGGGAGATTCGAGATAAATATCCTTAACTAATCCGATAACTATATATCTTTCATTTTCACCAATAGCAAATGTTTTACCAATCGGATCACTCCACCCTAATGTTCTGGCAGCAGTCTCAGTGATGAGCATAGAATGAGACTCGTCCGCCGCATCATCAAAGGTTCTTCCTTTCAGCAACCGGAACTTATAAAACCGCATCAGGGCATCGCCTTTGCCGATCACATCGACTTTAATCTCTTCATCGGTCGACTGTTTCCCTTCCCAATCAATTATCTTTGATGACATATAAATAGTTCGGAGAGTTAAGAATTCACCATTTTCTAAGACCTCCGTTATGCTAGGTATTTGTTTTAGGCGTTCCGCCACCGGTGTTGAGTCCGCTCCGTTAAACTGCAGACAAGCAATGCCTTTTCGTTCCAGGCCAATATCGCCATTGCGAAGGTAATACAGTTGCTTTATGATGATCCCAGCACAAAAAATAAACAATATACTAATAAGCATCTGTAGCAGAAGGCTCCCTTTGTTAAACATGTGTCGATTGGTTTTCGTAACTCCGCTTTTCAACATCTGTTGCAATGTATGCCGATTGAAGTAGCTGAGCACCCACAAGAATGCCAGAAATGCAAACAGAGATACACCAACAAAATAAAGAAACGATGATATATAAATATTTCCCGTTACTCCAGTGATCTCCCGGAATGACGACAAACTAAGTTCGATGAAGACCATACCCAACAGGAAAGCCAATGAAAGTACCAGCATAAACTCTACCAGGAACAATGTGTACAGCCGTTTACCGGACGAACCACAAACCTTACGCAGCACCATTTCCCGGACACGCATCCATAAACGAGACACGAAAAGCGAAAGATAGTTGAGCAGTGCACAAAAAATAACTAATCCTCCGGTGATGCAGAATAGAACCTGGTATTCGAACTTGATAGCCAATGATGTCGTACGAGGTTTATAGTGATATTGAGTGATGGGCATAGGCGCAGGTTTGTTGAATTTATCTCCGATCTCCCCGGAACGCACAGCGTTCTCATACAGTTTCGCACAAAATGCCTCCGCATCGACTCCTTCTCTTAACTTAAACCACACGCGTCCGGCTATCCAATTGATCTGTCCATCTTTACGGATACTCTCTAAAAATCCGAATTCAAGATTGGTGTGTACTCCCCATCCTTGTACCAAAGCGGCAACCGTACACTCTTTTCCATGCGCCGTGAGCTTTTTACCAATGACGTGCTCCGTCGTGCCAAAAAGTTTGAGCGCGGTTTCTTCGGTAATGGCTACCTTATCATCGGAATCCCAAAAGTCCATCGCACCATCCAACACACGAATATTAAACATGGACACAAAACCAGGATCAACCAATAAGCCCGGAACAAGAAACTCTTGACCTTCTTCCACCTGAACCTTGCAATACCGAATAGGGTTGGTTATACAACTAGCTTCTACTTCCGGAAAAGTAAGCTCTAATGGACCGGTAAATTTAACCGACTTGACATATATACCATCTTGTTTAAATCTCTGCTCTTCGGGATGGTAAATGGTATAAATACGATCGGCATCTTTATGGAAATCGTCGTATGTCATCTCATAACGAACCCAAATCAAGGAAAGGGCGAAACAAGTAAATCCCATCGCCAAGCCTACAATGCTGATGATGCTTTGCGTTTTATACTTAAGCAAGTTACGGAAAGCAATTTTTAAATAATGCTGTATCATATTTCTTCCTCCTTATTTTTATTGATCTCTTTATTCGCTTTTGATTACTTCTGCCGGATTCTGGCGGGCAGCCACCCATACCCTCGAAGCAATACTCAACAGTATAATGAGGGCAACACCTGCAAAGATGACTAGAAACATCCACGCGCTGATAGGTGTTTGCCGCGTGTATGCTTCGATCCACTTCTTCATCAACACATATCCAAACGGAAAGGCGATAGCCGATGAAATCAGCAACAGAATCATATACTCTTTCAGGAAAATCAGCAGAATATCTCCAACCCTGGCACCATTCACCTTGCGGATGGCTATCTCTTTACGCCGACGTTCGCAAGTCAGCGTCACAAACGAATAGATGCCGAAAATGGAAATCAAGATGCACACCACCGCTTCCACACTCAAAAGTTTCAGCAGAAGGTTTTCAGATTTAAGTTGCCCCTCATATGATTTTTCAGCATCTGCCACAAAGTATTTTATTCCAGGGAAACGATGAATCATCATTGAGTCAATGGCACTCTGCATTTCAGAACATTCTACACCGTGGTACTTTATAAGAGTAGAATGTGGTTCAGCTGTTTCTTCCGCATTAGGTGAGTCGGCTATAAGAAACTTAAGTTCATTCGACTTAGACGAACCAGCAAAAAAAAGCTTGGCTTTTGCCGGCGCAGTTGGCGACTCATAAATATCCTTTACTAACCCGATAATAGCTACTTTAGAACCACTAGCCAATACAAATGTTTTACCAACTGGATTGCTCCATCCCAATTGACGGGCGGCACTTTCACTGATTATTGCACAGTCGGAATCTACGTCCACAGGCATAAAGCTTCTTCCCATCAGCAAACGGAGCTTATAAAACTGCATCAATATTTCACCATGATAAAATGTTTCTATATCTATACCAGCATCTGTTGTTTGCTTTCCTTCCCAATCTGCGATAGTCTCCTCAAAAGGTAATAATAGCGGCATGAGCGATTCCACGCCACCTGTTACTTCGGTAATAATCGGAAGCTGTTTCAACGATTCTGTAATTAATTCCGTGTTTTTTGTTACTACCACAGTAGCGGTATTTTTTCTATCCAAACCAACATCCCCATTCCGAAGAAAATACAACTGTTTCATGATAACTCCAACACAAAAAACGAACAAAAGACTGACAATCAGTTGTCCTACCAAACTTCCTTTATAGAATATCTGCCGGTCGGACCGAATCACCTCTCCCTTCAGCACTTGCTGCAAAGTACGGAGATTAAAATGATAAAGTACCCACCCCAAAGCTATCAGGGCAAAAAGGAATACCCCCGCAAAATAGAACGATGCTGAGACATAGATTTCCCCCGACACCTTTGTAAATTGGCAAAATGAAGGCAGAGACAGTTCAATAAGCACCATACCAAGTAAAAAGGCACCCAATAATGCCAGCGAGAATTCAGTGAAGAGCAATGCATACAATCGCTTATTTCCCGATCCGCACACCTTACGTAAAGCCATTTCCCTGGTACGCATCCATAAGCGAGACACAAAGATGGAAAGATAGTTGAACAGCGCACAAAGAATGACTAATGCACCGGTGATGCAAAAAAGAACCATGTAACGAAAATGAACGACCAACCGAGAATTCTGACCTTTATAGTGATGTTTCGTTATAGGCATGAGGCCTGGTTGCGCTATTTCAGCCCCAATCTCCACTCCACGCATTCCATATTTGTACAACTTGTCAACAAGCGCATTCACATCCGCTCCTTTTTTAAGTTTTATCCACAAACCAGGTTGATTCCAACTATCTTGTGAAAGTTTACTACTACTTCCCAACACAGAGAAAGGCAGATTTGTATGTTTCCCGAATCCTTCTACCAAAGCACAAATCGTCTGTTCCTTTCCCGATTTACTAATTGTTTTACCAAGAGCTGCTTCCGGAGAGTTGAATAGTATGGAAGCTACCTGAGTAGTTATAGCCACTTGATTGTCTGAGTTTAAAAAATCCTTCGTACCAGCTAAAATGTGAATATTGAACACATGCATAAAACAGGAATCAATCATTAATGCAGGAAGAGGGTACGACACCCCATCTTCTGTTTGGTATTTATATTTGTAGTTAGTAAAACTACAACTGGACTCTACTTCCGGAAAATCATTTTCCAGTGCACGGTCAAAGAAGAGTATCCTGTTTCCACTGTTAGGTTGCGGATAATAAATGGTGTAAATACGATCGGCATCTTTATGAAAATTGTCATAAGTCATCTCGTACTGAAGCCAATGGGCAGAAAGAGCGAAGCAGGTAAACCCCACAGCCAGTCCCACAATGCTGATAATGCTTTGTGTCTTGTACTTAAGCAGGTTGCGAAAGGCAACTTTCAGATAATGTATAATCATATTTTCTCTCCTTTATTCGCTTTTAATTACTTCTGCCGGATTCTGGCGCGCAGCCAGCCATACCCGGGAGCCGATACTGAACAACACTACCAGCGTAATGCTTGCAAAGACTACTAGGTATACCCATATGCTGATCGAAGTCTGTTCCACATAACTTTCAAGCCAACGTTTCATCAACATATACCCTACAGAGAATGCAATGACTGACGATATCAATAGCAAGATAGTATATTCTTTCAGGAAGATAAACAGAATGTGGCTCACCTTAGCTCCATTCACTTTACGGATAGCTATTTCTTTGCGGCGCCGTTCGCATGTCAGTGTTACAAATGAGTAGATACCAAATGCGGAAATAAGAATACATACCACAGCCACAATACTGAGTAGCTTCAACAGAACATCCTCTGATTGAAGAAATTTCTCATATTCTTCTTCCACATTCACTTTACGACATTGCACGCCGGAAAATTCCCGCACCATCATGGAATCAATAGAATCACGTACTGTTTTCCAAGGATGGTTTCCATATTTTATAAGAACGGTTTTCAAAGCATTATCTCTCTGTCTTACAGAGGCTGATATAACCAATACCGGTTCTGAACGAGAAGTAGGCGACGAATTATGAAAGTCCTTTATCATTCCGACAACCGTATAGTCCCCTATCCTCTTTCCTATCGGATTGTCCCATCCAAATTGTTTAGCACAAGTTTCGTTGATTAGTACCTTGGAGACATTGTCGTCAGAGTTATCGGAGAAGAATTCCCCCTCCAGCAACCGGAACTGATAAAATTTTGTCACCGCTTCCCCTTGACTGACAGTCTCTATCCACATCACTTCATCGGTGGGCCGCTTTCCTTCCCACTCTTTTACCTGTATTTTCGAGGAATATGTTTTCGGAAAGAGTGCATTAACCCCGTCTACCACCTCGATTATAAAAGGCATTTGTCGAAGCTTCTCTGCTACAGCAGCCGACACTCCACTCTTTGATTCTAAATTTAAAACAGCCAGGTTATCTTCAGCGTCAGGATAGAGAATGCCTATATTTTTCCGTTCCATGCCGAAATCACTATTCCTCAGGTAGTCCAACTGCTTGACGATAACAACAATACAAAAAATAAAGAGAATACCAATAACCATTTGTAGCACAATACTGGAACGGTAAAAGAATTGCTGACCCTGCTTATCAACCATGCCTTTCAGAGTTCGTTGCAATGTTTGTCTGTTGAAGTAATACACTACCAGCAAAAAAGCCAGCATGGCCAGTAGCATCAATCCGGCAAAATAAATCAGGGATTCTACGTAAATACTTCCGGTAACTTCCGTAAATACCTGAAAAATAGGCAAAGTAAGCTCAATAATAGCCATCCCCAACGTACAAGCCAGTACCAACACCAAGATGAATTCCATGGAAAGCTGCACAAACAATCGCCGGTTTGACGAACCGCATACCTTTCGCAAAGCCATTTCCCGAACCCGCATACGTAACCTACTGGCAAAAAGTGATAAGTAGTTGAACAAGGCGCAGAGAATGACTAGTCCGCCAGTGACACTGAACAGAATCAGATAATGGAACTGCACAACCTGCTTCCAAGGGAAGAGTTGATAACGACATTGTTCAATGGGAGATATCTCGAAATTAGTTGTCGTATTCCCCCATTTATTAGGCATTGTTCTGTAAGCATATAATTTCTTGCGAAACGATGACACATCGGTCTCTTTCTTTAATTTAATCCACACGTATAATGCTATATACATCCGGCTGTTCTCCATTTGTGAGGGGTGCATGCTCAGGATCTCAAAAGGAAGGTTAGAATGTTTGTCCCATCCAGACACCACTGCTACAACAGTCATCTTGGAGTTTCCGTTGTTTAAGTCGATTTCCTTTCCCAAAGGTGATTCCGATCCGAAACGGCGGATGGCTGCTTCCTCGGTTAATGCAACCTGACCTGCATGAGTCAGGAAGTCCATGCTACCAGCCAGTAAACGAACGTGAAACATAGATAGAAAACTAGAGTCTACTTGTAACTCTAAAGACATGGCATGCGTACCATAGTCATTGTAGCTCTCTCCAATTGCGCATGCGGATTCTATTTCCGGGAAATGCAGCTTCAGTTCTGACGCCAAAGAACTATAGAAGGCTGTATTCTTACTATCCAGACTGATGTTACTATCTTGTCGAAAAAGTTGATAGATACGTTCGGCATCTTCATGAAAGCTATCGTACGTCATTTCATAACGCAGCCAAAGGGTGGACAAAGCGAAGCAAGTGAACCCCACCGCAAGCCCTACAATGCTGATAATGCTTTGTGTCTTGTACTTAAGCAGGTTTCGAAAGGCAACTTTCAGATAATGTAGTATCATATTTTCTCTCCTTTATTCGCTTTTAATTACTTCTGCCGGATTCTGGCGGGCAGCCATCCATACCCGGGAGCCGATGCTGAACAACACTACTAACGCAATGCTTGCAAAGACTATCAGATATTCCCAAATGCTGATCGAAGTCTGTTCCACATAGCTTTCGAGCCAACGTTTCATCAACACATACCCTGCAGAGAATGCAAAGACTGACGATATCAGCAGCAAGATAGCATATTCTTTCAGGAAGATCAATAGGATATCACCTATTCTAGCGCCGTTTACCTTGCGGATAGCGATCTCCTTGCGGCGGCGTTCGCACGTCAATGTTACAAATGAGTAGATGCCAAAAGCCGAAATCAGGATACAAACCGTAGCTGCTATGCTCAGAAGCTTCAATAAGGTATTTTCCGACCGGATAAATTTTTCGTACTCTTCTTCCGCATTCACCGTACGACAGTGGGATTCCGGAAATTCCTTTGCTATCGAATCCAGGGAGTTTCGTACGTTTTCCCAAGAGTGATCTTGATATTTAATTAAAATTCCACCCGAATTCCCTTGCCAATTTTTCACTGCTTCCGGAATTATTAAAGCAGGCTTCACGGGCAGGGTAGGCGATAAATTATGAATGTCTTTGATCATTCCTATTACCGTGAAATCTTGAACTCTCTTTCCGATAGGATTGTCCCACCCGAAATATTTGGCTCCGGATTCGTTGATCAGAACTTTGTCTTTGTTTCCAACAGTATCGGGTAGCAATTCCCCTTTCAACAACCTGAGGTTATAGAACTTCGTCATAGCCTCTCCTTTGATAAATATCTCCAATGTCACATCCTCATCCGTAGGTTGCTTTCCATCCCAATCGTTGACTCCCATACCCATTACAAAAGGTTGAGGCAAAAGTGGATAGCCGCCATCCAACACTTCAGTTATCAAAGGCATCTGCTTGAGCTTCCCGGCGATGACCGAACGTTCGCTATCAGTATTGACATAGAAAACCGCTATGTTCTTGCGGTCCATTCCGAGGTCAATGTTTCTCAAATAATTAATTTGTTTGATGATGACACAGATGGAAAATATGAAGAGAATTCCTATCATCATTTGCAGCACAATACTGGTACGAAAAAAGAGTTGTTGCCCTACTTTGTCGACTATGCCTTTCATTGATTTCTGCAATGTATGCCTGCTGAAGTGATAGATGACCAATAGGAACGCCAGCATGGCAAACAAAACCAATGCACCAAAGTAGAACAATGATTCCCAATAGATACCCCCTTCCACTCCGGTAAACTCCCGGAAAAGAGGTAAAACCAATTCAATAATTACCAATCCCAATAGGCAAGCGAAAGCAAGTACCAGCACAAATTCCATGGACAAGAGTGTATACAACCGCCGGTTCGATGATCCGCACACCATACGCAGAGACATTTCACGCACACGCATATGCAGGCGGCTCGAAAATAGGGAAAGGTAATTGAACAAAGCACAAAGGATGATCATTCCACCGGTAACGCTGAACATAATAAGATAATGAAACTCTACAGCCAAACTATTGGAATAGAGTATCTGACGACATTGTTCAATAGGTATTATTTCAAGCCCATTTGAATGAGCTCCTCTGTGACTTCCTCTCATTTCATAATTATATAGCTTTTCCTGGAAAGATTCCACATCCGTTCCTTTTTTCAGCTTAACCCACACTTCTGACGACGCACTATTTCTGTTTTCATCATTTCTTCTATCCCTTCTGGACAAGGCTTCGAAAGGTAGGTTGGAATGTTTACCCCATCCTTTCAAAAGCGCAGTAACAGTCTTCTTGGCTTTTCCATTATTCGATTCTACATCTTTCCCTAAAGCAGAATCCGAACCAAAGTAGCGAACAGCCATTTCTTCGGTCAGTGCCAAGTGGTCAGGATTATCCAGAAAGTCCATACTTCCCGCTGTGAGAGAGATATTGAACATCGTAAGAAAACAGGAGTCCACATGCAACTGGACAGTTGAAAGCGGAGATCCATCCGGTGCAATATAGGCAGTGTAACGCGTAACAATAGCGCAAGTGGATTCTATCTCCGGAAAATCCAATTTCAGGTCAGAAGCTAAAGGAACGCAGAAAATAGTAGTACGCATTTGTGTGCCCAGATCGGTTTTCCGGGCAAGTATATAGATACGATCGGCATCCTTGTGAAAACTGTCGTAAGTCATTTCCCATCGAAGCCAAAGGGTAGCAAGAGAGAAACAAGTAAAACCAATCGCCAGCCCCACAATGCTGATGATACTTTGTGTTTTGTGTTTAAACAGGTTGCGAAAAGCAACTTTTAAATAGTGTATAATCATATGTATTCTTTTTTATTCGCTTTTAATTATTTCTGCCGGATTCTGGCGGGCGGCCATCCATACCCGGGAACCGATACTGAGGACCACCACCAAGACGATGATGGCAAAGACCACCAGGTATACCCATGCACTGATCGGGGTTTGAATTACGTAGCTCTCGAGCCAGCGTTTCATCAATACATATCCTACTGAGAAAGCAATAACCGATGAGATCGATAGCAAGATAGTATATTCTTTCAGGAAAATTAGCAGAATATCACCTATTTTGGCACCATTCACCTTGCGGATGGCGATCTCTTTGCGACGGCGCTCGCAGGTCATAGTTACAAACGAGTAGATGCCAAAGGCGGAAATCAAAATACAAGCCACAGCTGCTATACTCAGAAGTTTCAATAGGACATTTTCCGATTCTAAAAAGGACTCGTACGATTCTTCTACATTTATCAAATCATAATTGGAGTATGAGTCTCTCTCTAATATAGCATAACCAGGTAACGGAAATTCTTTCATTATCGAGTCAATAGAATTATGTACTTTTTCCCAAGAGTGATTCTGGTATTTAAATAGGATTACATGCTCCAACAATTCCCGTTGTTCGGGAGGGTGCGGAACAACCAAAAGAGGTCGGACTGGTTCAGTAGGCAAGACATTAATAACATCCTTTATCATTCCAATGACTGTATAGTCATTGATTTTCTTCCCTATCGGATTATCCCATCCGAAAGATTTGGCTCCAGTCTCATTAATTAAGATATTTCCGTTGTTTCCAACACTGTCGGAAAATAATTTTCCTTTCAGTAATCGAAATCTATAGAACTTTGTTGCGGTCTCTCCAGAATATATCGTCTCAAGCATCCTACTTTCATCCGTAGGCTGTTTTCCATCCCATTCGTTGACATTTATGCTAGCAAGATAAGTGTATAAGAGTAAAGAACCATTCTCCAGCACTTCGGTAATTTGAGGCATTTGCCTGAGTTTCTCGGCTATGACCGAGGTCTTATTCCTATCACGGGAAAATAGAACCGCTATGTTTTTGCGTTCCATTCCGATGTCACCATTTCTCATATGGTTTATTTGTTTGATAATGACACAGATCGTAAATATAAATAAAACTCCAATTGCCACTTGGAGTACAATGCTGAAACGAAAAAAAAATTGTTGCCTCACTTTATCTACCGCACCTTTCATCGCCAACCGCAATGTATGTTTGTTGAAATGGTAAATGACCGACAAGAATGCCAACATGGTCAGTAGGATCAACGAGCCAAAATAGCACAATGATTCCCAATAAATTCCTCCTTCCACTCCGGTAAATTCTCGAAAAATTGGTAAAGTTAGTTCAATGATGGTCAATCCTATCAGACAAGCAAAGACAAGTACCAACACAAATTCCATGGATAAAAGCGCATATAACTTCCGGTTCGATGATCCGCAAACCATACGCAGAGATAATTCACGCATGCGCATATGTAGGCGACTTGAAAACAATGACAGATAATTGAACAAGGCGCAAAGAATAATCATTCCACTGGCAACACAAAACAAAACCAGATAATAAATTGCTAGAATAAGTTTGCCAGAGAAGGAACTGAAGCGCCATTGATTGATAGGTATTATTTCAAGCCCCTTTTCATGTCTGCTATTTTCATCTTTAAGAGGCTCGTAACGATACAGTTTCTTTTGGAAAGATTTCACATCGACTCCTTTCTTCAGCTTAACCCATATTTGTGATGCGCCCATAACTCTGTTTTCCTCCAGGAATTTATTCCTTCTACCCAAAGCTTCAAAAGACAAGCTGGTATGTGTGCCCCATCCTTTCACCAAAGCAGTGACTGTTTTCTTGTGCCTATCTGACCCGAGTTCTTCTCCTATAGCAGACTCTGAGCTGCAATAACGAGCTGCTGCTTCTTCAGTCAGCGCCACGTGATTGGGATTATCCAGAAAATCGATACTTCCAGCAACAAAAGGAACGTTGAACATGGTAAAGAAACAGGAATCCACAAGTAATTGGTTAATTTCTATCAATGATCCATCTGACATGTCATAGGAAATACCAAACAAATCGGTAGTGCAAGTACATTCTATTTCCGGAAAATCTCTTTTCAGGTCAGAAGCAAAGGGCATGGGAAAACTAACAGAAGTTAATCCGTTAATTTTCTGGTGAAGCATATAAATACGATCGGCATCCTCATGAAAACTATCGTATGTCATTTCCCACCGTAGCCAAATGGCTGACAAAGCGAAACAGGTGAACCCCACCGCCAGCCCCGCAATACTAATGATGCTTTGGGTTTTGTATTTAACCAGGTTGCGAAAAGCAACTTTAAGATAGTGTATGATCATATTTGCTGGTTTGTTCTTTATTTATCTCTTTATCAACATTACTTCCATGGATATTGTGCTTTCCTACCGATAGGTTTACCCAACTGTCAGTCAAGAACCAACTCTTCCGCCTCGCCAAAGGTATCATATCCTGTGACAATGACACAATCTCCGGACTGTAAACCGCCAATAATTTCATATTGTTGCGGATTCTGACGTCCGATGGAAATCGGAATACGCACAGCTTTACTCTTCGACGCATTTAGTTTATAAATCCACTGTCCACCTGTATTGGGATAGAAATTACCGCGCGGCATAACAAGCGCTTTCTCGGGCTGACCCAGCTCCACCTGTATGCGGAAGCTCTTCCCTACCCGCACATTCTCGGGTATCTCACCGGTGAATATCAAGTCGACTTCAAAAGCACGGTCCTTGACTTCGGGAACTACCTTACTGATGCGCAACGGATAGCGTTTGCCCTGATAAAGTATGGTACCCGGCAAGCCGGTAGTGATGCGGTCGATGTAGTACTCACTGAGCGAGGTGTGTAGCTTATACTGACTGAGCACTTTAATCTCAGCTATGTTCTCGCCCGAGCTGACTTGCTGTCCGGGAGTGACACGCACAAAGCTGAGCTGTCCGTCCACGGGAGCCACTACGGCCAGTCCGCTACGCCGCTCCAACGTGCGCTCAAATTTCTTCTGTTCGCGTACCCGGTCGTTGTGAAGCAAATCCTTCCGTATTCCGGTAACGATAGAATCGTGCCGAAGGTTCTCCCGTTGCAGCACGGCATTCTTTAGTTTAAAGTTGTACTCGTCTTCCGATACTTCGAGTTGGGCTTTACTCTTCACGCCCATGCGGAACTCTTCCTTATCAAGTTCAAAACTCTTGCGCAGCCGTGCCAGGTCATAGTTGGTCTGCAATGCTTGTTGTTCCAAGGTGAGGCTTTTCTGTTCCATCTCAATCTCCTTTTCGCGGTACGTGATGAGTTGTTTCTCCCATTCATCCCGTTGATCGTCGATGGTGCGCTGTAGCTCCGGGTTGGAGAGCAGAAGAATGGTGTCGCCTTTTTGCAGTAGACTTCCGTCTTCGGCAATGATCCGGTCCACACTCCCTGCCTCGCGGGTATTGATCCGTATGGTAAGAATGGGTTGTACCAGGCCTTCCACATCGATATACTCCATAAAATCGCCGTTCTCCACTTCGGCTATTTGTATGTTATCGGTATCGACACGTAGTTTCCGGGGCCCGGCCGCCTGGAACAGCACATAGATTAGAAAGATGGAAAATGCTGCTCCGGCTGCCAGGTAGAACCGGTAACGTATGTACCAGGGTCTTTTCTTTAATTGTATATCCATAATATTATTCCATTAATAAGTCATAATTCTCAACAAGCGGTGCTCTCGACTCAAAGTCGAACAGCGTCATGCTACGCAGGGTATAGTACAGGCTCCAGTAGGTATGCAAACTAGATACGTAGTTACGACGAGCGGCATCTTTCTCACTGATCGATGCATTCAGGTCGAGTATGGTCGACTTGCCCAGAATGTAAAGCCGCCGGGCCACATCGTGTCTGCGCTGGGCTGTTCCATCGGTACGGGAGGCTATCAGCACCCGTTGCGTTTGCAGGTTGAACTGTTTCACAATCTTACGCACATTCTGTTCGAAGTCTGTCATCTCCTGTTCTACCTGCGTGAATACCAGGTCGCGTTGCGAACGTGCAACCCGTATCTGTCCACGCCCCCGTCCCCAATCAAGTATCGGCAGGGCAATACCCAGGCTGACCGTCTGTTGTTCGAGTGGATTCCGGTAGGCATCCCTCAAAGCTGATGCGGTTTGCGTCAACCCGAAACGCAGGTACACATCGGCCTTCAATCCCGCATTGGCACGGGCACGTGAAACAGAACTCTCACTTTCCAGCTTCCGGCGTTGCATGTATTGTATATCGGGACTGTTCATGGTAGCCTGTGACAGAGCCTCTCTTATATCCACCTGAATTTCAGGAAGTTGATCGCGGATAATCACCTTGATATCTCTGTCGTCCAGAATACCGAGGTACCAGCGGAGCGACTGTACGCAGTTATCCATTTCCATGCGGGCATTCATCTTATTAGTTTCTTCGGTGAGTTTGTTCAGTTCCAGTTGAAGCATCTCATTCTCGGTCGTAGTACCTATCTGATACCTTCCTTGTGCATAACGATAGAGCGTATCGGCATTGGCATAGTTGAACAAAGCCGTTTCGTAGTTGCTCTGTGCCGATGCCAGGGCAAAGAACCTGTCGGTGGCACGTGAAGCGACCAGTTCCATATTTTCCACATACGATTTCCGGGCCTCGATATAACGAAGCGGTTCGATGCGCCGGTCCCATTTCAGACTGTTATATCCGAAGAGTGATTGCTGGTAACCAATATTTATGGGGGATGTTTTCCAGGAAGTAGTGTTCAAGTTGAACAAATCGATCCGTTGGGCAGATGTTTCGAGAAAAATAGATCCTCCAGTCCATGGAACATTCTGTGTGAGACTCAACGTAAGGTCAGAACTCAGCAGGTTCTGTTCCGCGAACTTCTCATTTCCATCTTCCAACGTCACTTTATTGATAGCCCGATTCAAAGAAGGGGAAGAGGTGAGACGCAAGGCTGGCAGGTAGTTGGCTTTGTAGTATTTGTAGTTCCAGTAGGCTGCCCGGAAGCTGTGTCGGGCATTCTGTGCATCAGGCGATTGGGTTTTCGCCATCCGCACCGTTTCTTCGAGCGTCAGTTCCCAACTGTCGGTTTGCGCCTGCACGGGAACAATCGCCAGTAGAAACATACTATATAATAAATATGTCTTCAGATTCATCGTATCATTTGTTTGACAATTAGATATCAAACCCCGTGCCAATCTCGTAAACATCTAATAACAAAACAATTACCAAAACGAACAGTTATCAATCCACGTGCAGATACGCACAAAAATAGTGCGAAAATGCACATACAACACATCGATTAATTCTTTACCTTTGCCCGTGAACATATTCATAATCTATGAAGCCATTAGGTAAAATATTCATTGTAGACGATAACGAGGATGTACTCTTCGCCCTTCACCTGCTCCTCGAGCCATTGGCCGAGAAGATCAAGGTAGCCACTTCGCCCGACCGGGTAGCTCACTTCATGGAAACCTTCCAGCCGGACCTTATCCTGCTGGATATGAACTTCAGCCGCGATGCGATCAGTGGGCAGGAAGGTTTCGAGTTGTTGGAGCAGATTCTGGGTATCGATCCGCAAGCGGTGGTGATCTTTATGACTGCGTATTCTGATACAGACAAGGCAGTACGCGCCATCAAAGCCGGAGCAACAGACTTCATCTCCAAACCATGGGAAAAAGAGAAGTTACTCGCTACGCTTTCTTCGGGCATGCTTCTGCGCCAATCGCGCCAGGAAGTGACAATCCTGAAAGAGCAGATCGAAGTGCTCAGTGAACAAAGAAGTAAGGAAGGTAAAGTTATCGGCGAATCACCGGCTATGCAGGAAGTATTCTCCACCATACAGAAGTTGGGAAATACCGATGCCAATATCCTTATTCTGGGAGAAAACGGTACTGGGAAAGACTTGATCGCCCGTCTATTGTACCAGCATTCATCACGTTACCACAAACCATTCGTCACCATTGACCTGGGTAGCATCCCTGAGAATCTTTTCGAAAGTGAACTCTTCGGTTACGAGAAGGGTGCTTTCACCGATGCCCGTAAAACGAAAGCCGGACGAATGGAGGTAGCTACAGGAGGCACGCTGTTCCTCGATGAGATCGGTAACCTATCGCTCCCTATGCAGGCTAAACTCCTAACCGCCATCGAGAAGCGACAAATCAGCCGGTTGGGATCTACTCAAACCATCCCTATCGACGTACGTTTTCTCTGTGCAACCAACGCCAACATACGGCAAATGGTGGAAGACGGTAGTTTCCGACAGGACTTACTATACCGCATCAACACCATCGAGATATCCATCCCCCCGCTACGCGAACGTGGAAACGATATTCTGCTACTGGCGGAGTACTTTCTGAATCGTTATACTCATAAATACAAAAAGGAGATACGCGGGCTAAGCCGGGAAGCCAAACAAAAATTGTTGAAGTATGCCTGGCCGGGAAACGTGCGCGAGTTACAAAATACCATGGAACGGGCAGTTATTCTCTCCGACAACACTTTGTTAAAACCGGAAAATTTCCCCTTGCAAGTGGTTCCGCCAACGGCATCTGTCAACAAAGAAGTGCTCAATCTGGAGCAGTTGGAACGCCAGGCTATCGAGAAGGCATTACGATTGGGACAAGGGAACCTGACAAAAGCAGCCGAATACCTGGGCATCACCCGTTTCGCTCTGTATCGTAAAATAGAGAAGCTAGGGCTATAATAAAAACAAGTGAAGTATGAAGCATTATTCCATTACCGTCATCATTCATATTCTGCTGCTGGCATGTCTATCAGTGGGTTGCTATCTGTTGTATCAACATCAATTGTGGTTTAGTTTGCTGTTGACAACACTGCTGCTCGTATGTATGGGTGTCAATCTATATCGCTTACAGATGAAACAAGTATCCGCTATGCGCCGACTCATCGAAAGTATACAGCACAATGACATGTCACAGTCATTCCTTCCGCCCTTCAAGAATAAGGGTATGCAACGATTGTCCGAGGAGATCACCGCAGCGGTTAAAGAATTCCGACAGAAAATGCTTGAAGAGGAAATCAAACACCAGTACTACGAAAACCTGCTGAACAAGGTAGACATGGCTGTACTGGTGACCGACAATGCAGGACGTATAGACTGGCATAACCAGGCTGCCCGTCAGTTGTTAGGCAATAAGAACACCCTTCCGGAGGCTTTGCAAGAGATAGCAACCAATGACACGCAAGTGGTCCGGCTGACGCAAAGCGGGAATGTAGAGGAGATGGCCGTATCGCGTACACAGTTTGTCAGCCAAGGGAAAGTACAATGGATCATCAGTTTGAAAAATATCCATACCGTACTGGAACGCAACGAGATGGAAGCCTGGCAGAAACTGATCCGGGTGCTGACGCACGAAATAATGAACTCCATCACTCCCATCATCTCACTGGCCGAGACGATCAGCGAACGGGAAATCCCTCAGGCACCAACCGGCAAGGAGTTTCAGGTGATGTTACAAGCCATGCAGACCATCCACCGCCGAAGCAAGGGTCTGCTCAACTTCGTAGAGAACTACCGCCGCCTGACACGCATTCCCGAACTAGTCTGTACACAGGTACCGGTATCGGAATTGTTCCTTGATCTCAGGAAACTATTCTCCGACCAAGCCATCTGCTTTGAAGTTCCTGCACCGGAAGCCACTCTTTACATAGACCGATCGCTTATTGAACAGGTGCTTATCAACCTGATAAAGAATGCGCATGAAGCTACTAATACAAGAAAGGATCCTAAAGTGAACATCGTATTTCAGCGCACCATAACCGGTCAGCCTATCCTCTCGGTACACGATAATGGCGAGGGTATACTGCCCGAAGTGCTAGACAAAATTTTCGTTCCTTTCTTTACAACCAAGCCTAACGGCTCCGGTATCGGACTCAGCTTATGTAAACAAATCATGGCGCTTCACGGCGGATCTATCTCGGTACATTCCACTCCAGGCGCCGGTACTTGCTTCAAACTAACATTTCCAACAGCTCCTATAACCAAATGATAATCAATCGTTTTGTAATATTGTTTAAAAATATTCTTGCAGAGGTATTGCTTATAAGGAAATATTCCATATCTTTGCACCGCTTTTAGCAAGAACACTAAGCATTCGGGGTGTAGCGCAGTCCGGTTAGCGCACCTGCTTTGGGAGCAGGGGGTCGTGGGTTCGAATCCCGCTACCCCGACGAAAGTGAAAAAAGAGAGTCTAAATAATTGATATTTAGGCTCTTTTTTTTAGGTAGTTTTCTTATTTACTTTTCGAAAAGGAGCATCGCCCCAAAACAATCACAAAGCTTTATGAATATATTAATGAATAAATAGATTATGAAAAAGACATTATTTTTACTGGCTATGCTGCCTGTCTTAGTATTAAGTTCATGCTCAAAGGACGATGATGAACCCGGTTCAATAGAACTAACAGTATCTTATTTTTACAACAGTTTCCAAGGATACAAACCTGACGTGGGTGCTACCGCATATCTATTTGAGTATTCGAAAAAAGACCTGCTCAATCTTGGTACAATGACTTGCGCTTCAGGAATGATGGGTGTCTTAATTGATAAAAATGAAGAATACCATTTTAATGAATATACTTCAAAAGGAACTGCAGATGTGAATGGGGTGATTAGACTTAAGAATATAAATCCTGGTTCCTATTTTATCATGGTAGGTTCCGAAGGAAGATACTTATACTCCATGAAAGATATTATTATTAAAAGTGGAGAAGAATTGACTCTTGTAAAAAACTTTGGTTATAAAAATGAATTTAGTTCATTGCCCGAAACCTGGTAACCGCTTTGATCGACAATAAGCAGAACTAAGAGAACCAGATTCCGAGATACAGAACCACCCAAACGAAAGAAGGTGCTGACTAAACACAAATATTAGTCGGCACCTTTTTTCATTATTCCAACGAGAAATAAAATTCCTATTCGCGATACAGCATCAATGTACCCCAGCCTAACTGATCGAACGCTCCACTGTTACTGCCATAGCGGCTATCACCCGATCCACCTTCGGGGCGCATCTTATCGGCAAACAATTTAGCATAGCTATATCCGCTACCGAGTTTCTTAACCTTCGCATAGTGAGTGTAGAGGATTTCCCAACCCGGACGGGGTCCGCCACGTCCGGTATCATCGGCCACTTTGGTGTGTGTGGCGGCGTGGTTCTTATCCTTACAAGTACAATCTACACAATACTTATATTCCTTGAACGGCATTTTATCGGCAGCTACCTTCCAGGCACCGGTTGCATTGGCATTGTCGGTACCATCTTTCAGGTTGAAGAGTGCTACGTATTCACCCATCTTCATCACAGCATTGCTATTGGCGGCGAAGAAGTCGAGTTCGGCTACAGTCGTATTGTCCTGATAGAGTGTATAAGCCATCTGACACAGGTTGGCCATTACGGCTACCGACATCATAGCATGTCCCTGGTCGCGTCCGCTTTCCTGGTTCTGGCAGATGGTTTCGCCTGAACCCAACGGATCGGAGAATGTACCCTGAATCACGTTCTTGATGCTACCGTTACCGGCTCCGGTCTGGAAATAGTTCACGATGAAGTTCACCATATCGTCGTTCTCCGTCAGGATGCCGATGGCGAGATATGAACACATATTCACCAAATCCCAGTTAGACCAATAGTGATACACACAGTCGGTAGTACCTTTGTACCAGTGGTAATCCAGGAATTGTTTGTTCTTAGTGGCGAATACGTCGACAATCCATTTCTTGAATGTAGTTACATCTTTGGCAGCCCATCCGGCATACGTCTGCATGATTTCGGCAGCATTGGCAAAGGTATAACCCTGGCAACCGGCAGCCAGCATGTGGTTCGAGTCATTGGACTTGATTTCCGTACAGGTCTTCGCCCAGTCGTTCAGAATCTTGATCGATGCATCAGCATATTTTGCATCGGCGGTCAACTTCCACAGTAGCGCCATCTGGTAAGCGGCGGCGGCATCCTTCATGGCAGGAGCATAGTTTTCTTTCCCGTCATTGGTGATACCCGTTGCGTCGCCACGTACGATCATCGTTTGCGGACTGCTGACATACGTGGTCATGGCATATGTATTGTTCTTCAGGTTCTGGAACTCTGATTTCACCGTCTGGGGTGCCGTACCAGCATCCAGCAGCCCCTTCACGCGGGTAAAGTCGGCCTGGTTGAACATGGCACACGGGTGGTTGTACGTGTATTTGGCTTCTACGGGAACAACCGGCGTTTCGGGCATTGTCAAGTCTACCACTCCGTGTTCGTTTTCCCGGCAGGAGGTCTGCATTGCCATAAGCAATGCGAGACCTGTTATTTTAATCATATTCTTGTTCATATCTGCTATTATTTAATGATGGTGTAAGTCAGACCTTCGGATCCGATGTATGCTTTCACTTCATCAATGGTCTTGAATGTTTGTACCCAATATACATTATAAGTAATCTGCGAAGTCAATGTCTTGATATCGGCATACTTGAACTGGAGCGTGGTGAATGTTGCCAACGCGTTCGACGGCATCACACCTCCTGTAGCCCATGACTGAGTAGCCAGGTTGTAAATAAATACATGGCTATTGTCGCTGCACTTGTAGTCGTTCAACCACTTGTTGTTGTTACCATCCAAACCACCGCTGTAGGGAGCTCCGTTGCAAGTACCCGATGCATCCAGGGTGATGTTACGTGCAGTTACTCCTTCGTACATGCCCAACGCATCGTCCATGCGGATGGCCATGATCGGATAGTTACCGGCATGCAACCAGGTCTTCGGGCTCCAACACTTGAAGTCGCCACGTTGGTTGGTGTCGTTCTGCTTGTACGTAGTCACCGTAACCTTACCGTAGCTCCATACGTGTGAAGAAGAAGTACCGTTAGCCGATTGAGCGGCGTTGTACCAGCTATAATTGCTTTGATCGTGGTATAGTTCGCGCACCAAACCTTCGGCCAGATGCAATTTGATCGAAGCGTTGCTTCCTTCCGGACAAGTGGCGGTAATGGTTACATCGCCGAACACACCGTTCTGGTTGTAAGTAACTACCCCATTCTTCACTGTGGCAATGGCTTCGTCGCTCGATTTCCATTCTACCAACGACTGGGTAGCATCTACAGGAACCGTAGCGTAGCTCAGTGTCAGCGATTTTTCATTGATGGCACACAGGTAGTTGCTGCTTGCCGAATATTTCTGGTCAATAGATACACTCAGCGGAGGAACAATCTTCTTGACAGTGATCTTCCTGGTGGCTACTACGCCTGCACCATCGAGCGATGTAGCCGTGATGGTTACCTCTGTAGTAGTCGCTCCCGTTTCTTTGGCAGTAAGCAGACCATAAATATCAACCGATGCCGCCGCTTCGTTGGAACTGCTCCACTTCACGGTTCTGTACGTAGCATCTGCCGGAAGAATAGAAGCAGAAAGCTGCAACGTTTCGCCTACATACACCTCATCGGAAGGCGCACTTACGCTGATGGATTGTGCCGCAACCAGTTCGTTGGCTACCGTTACTTTCAGCACTCCATAGATATTGCTACCCGAGTAGAATGCCACGGGAGCCACCTGAATGATGGCATAATCCTCTCCGTTACCAGCAACAGCCGTCACCAGACAGTTCTGATCGACTGTAGCCACAGACGGGTTATTCGATGTCCAGTTCACTTCCTCGAAAGTCACATCGGACGGGGTAATGGTATATCCCAATTGCGCTTTGTCACCCTTCACCATCGGCAATACCTTTGTTCCCGATTTATCGGTATAGATACGTTGCTGTAATTCCATGCTCAGGTCGATGGTCACTGTTTTGGGATAAATGGCCGAATAAAGATCTGACATTTCATCATCATCGCCGCAGGAAGTGATGCCTACAGAAGTTGCCGCCAACATGAGGCAACCCAGACTATATTTCAATATATGTTTCATAACTATCTTCTTTACTAATTAATTTTATTTTGTCCAACGCGGATTCTGTCCTAACTGCGGATTCAATTGCAGCTGGTCGGATGGAAGCGGATACAGATACAATTTATCGTCCCAGATTCTTTCGGTGTATAGCTTAATGCAACCGTCGTTGTTGAGCGGACGGGCCTGAGCCGACCAGTTGGCCTCGAACCAGGTGCCGGTCATCTTTACACCTAACTGATCTTGTATCATTTCGGTTGGTGCGGTAGCCCAACGCTTCAAATCGTCGCAACGGAAACCTTCGAGTATCAGTTCGATGGTACGCTCCCGGCGGATTTCCTCACGCATACTCAGACCATTGGTCGATACAAAACTGTTAGTCAACTTAGGCATGGTGCGATTCACGCGCTGGCGAACCAGGTTCAAAGAACGTTCCAACTCCTCGTCGGTGATAGAACCAACCAATTCATACGCAGCTTCGGCATAGTTCAACAGTACTTCGGCATAGCGAATCACCGGATAGTCCATCGCTTCATACGCATCGTCCACTTTACGTTCCACCGCCCATTTGTTGTTCTGGTAACCGCTGTTAGAACGCACATTGGCTGTCAGGCTGTTGTCATAGTCAGCGTCATCCCAGGTGATACGCCATTTGCCATCATTGTTCCAATATTTCTGACTGTTTTGCAACATGTTATTACTCATGCGCATATCGCGGTTCTGGAATTCGTCCGTAGGATTTTCATACCCTTTGAAGAGTTGCGATTTACCGATGGGCAAACCATCTGAACAAAGATACATGTTGGCCAGTTTACGTGTAATCCAGCATACATTGGCTTGCATACCGTGTGTGATATTGGTGCCCAACGCGTCTCCGGTGCGATGGCGATGTGCCAGGATATACTCCTGATTGTCTTTCTTTGAGAGGTTAGCCGGATTGCATTGCACACCGTCTTCGAGGATAAACATATAGCGGTAGCTTTCACTACCCAGTTTATCATTGTAGAACAACTGATGTTTGCCTCCTTTAATTACCTCATATGCAGCATTCTTGGCGATGGTCAGCAGGTCGGTACTGCGTGATGTATTGGCAGTTGTAGCCGCGCCACCTGCGTGGAATTTCTGCCAGGTACCTTCGTACAAAGCCACTCTCGACAGCATGGAATAAGCAGCATATCTGGTCAGTCGACCCGCTTCTGTCGGTGTTTCGGGAAGATCGGCGGCGGCTTCCTGCAAGTCGGTTATGATCTGATCGATCACCACGCCACGGTCGTCACGAGCCGCTAGAAGTTCCGGAGAATCCGTATCCAACGGACGAGTTACCAGGATGGCATTTCCCCAGATCTGCACCAATTCGAAGTACAGGTAAGCGCGGAAGAACTTCGCTTCGGCCACCGGTACGATAATGGCGGCGGGATTATTGAACGTCTTGGCCTTATCCAGCAACAGGTTGGTATAATAAATGCGTTTGTATATTTCACCGTAGTTAGCATCCGTAGCCGGAATCGTATTAATACCTTGGCTGTAACTGTTAGAAGAAGCGGTAGCAATTAAATCCGAACGGTAATCACTGTGCGGACCGTCGCTCGTTCCGCAACCATACGTAACGGACATCTGAAAATCGCGTGTCCAACTATAATATTGATTGGCAAACAACTGGAAGTTCTCTGACTTTTTCCAAGTCAGGTTATCGCCTATTTCCGCCAATGGTTCCAAATTCAGGCAGGAAGATGCAGCCATTGCCAACAGCGACAAACATGCAACTTTTATAGAATGTATTCTTTTCATACGACTAAAATTAGAAAGTTAAATTAACACCAAAGGTAAAATTACGGGTAAACGGATAACGCTTCACGCCCGATGCCGACTTCGTTTCACTGTCGTATGCGGGAGCTTCCGGATCCCATCCATCCTTGATTTTTGTAGTTTCCCAAAGATCGGTACCTGTAGCATAGATACGTGCACTCACCAAGGCTTTTGTCTTGGCCAACAGGGCGCGCGGGAAGGTATAACCGACGGTTACATTCTTCAATCGCAGGTAGCTTCCGTTTTGCGCAGTAAGGGTAGATGCCTGATAGTTATAATTGTTGATGTTGCTATCCGTTGTATACGGTGCATAGTAAGCATCTCTGTTGTTTTCACTCCAGGTATTGCCCAATGAAGCCGTTGTGGTATTGGTATACAAGGCACGAAACGGAACCGACCAGTTATCGATTTGCCGGTATACGAAACGGTTGGCTGCTCCCTGAAAAACTAGGTTCACATCAAATCCCTTGTATTCGGCACCCAAATTGAATGAGAACGACATTTCCGGAGAATCACTACCTAAGTAAATATAATCTTTCTCATCCAAAACACCGTCACCATTTTCGTCGCAATACATATTGTCGCCTACGCGTAAGCCCTTCTGCAAACCAATACCGTTGTTGTCAAAGTATTTATTGACATAAGCAGCCCGTTGTTCTTCGTTCTGGATTTTGCCCCCATAACGGAGACCGAAGATGGAAGAAACGGGATAATTTTGTTGCAATTTCACATATCCGCTCTTGATGACCGATGTTCCACCGATATCTGTCAATTTATCGCGTGCAAAGGTCAGTGTACCACCAGCATGATAGTTCAAGTTGCCTATTTTATCCCGGTAGTTGATTTGTCCTTCTACCCCCCAAGTTTCAAATTTACCATCGTTGGCAGTCGGCGCTTTGTCGCCCAAAACAGCCGGATAGGTAACTTCGATCAACATATTACCATTGTCTTTTTTGAAAGCTTCCACCAAACCGCTCACTTTGCCATTCAGGAAACCGAAGTCCAAACCGATGTTGTAGTTCTTCACACGTTCCCAGGTACGGGTATACGAAGCCAGTGCACCATCTGTTTTGATGTACGAGAGTTTATCTGTGCCTACATAAGCACCCGACGAGGCTGCCAAATTGTAGAGCACCGTACCGTCGTAGTTATTGACACCATTCTGGTTTCCCATCTCGGCATAAGAGACGCGCAGTTTCAGATCGCTCAACCAGTCTACATTCTCCAGAAACGCTTCTTGTTTCAGGCGCCATCCGGCCGAAACTCCATAGAAACCTACCCAACGGTTAACTGGTTGAAACTTGGATGAACCGTCATAACGGCCGTTTACTTCGAACAAATAACGGTCTTTGTAGACATAGTTCAAACGACCGTAATAAGCCAACATCGAATGCTGATACCTGTCTTCATCACCGCTCAAGGTAATTTCACCAGCTCCATTGACTATTTCAAGTCCTTCCTGAATATCCTTTACCTTTGCGCCGAAGTACGTAAAATCTTTGATTTCGTACTGACCACCTAAGGTAAGGCTGATGTCATGGTCCTTGGCAAACGTGTGATGTGCATTCACATAACCAGCTATAGAGTAGAAATCCGTACGCGAAGAGGTTTGCTTATAGGTAGAATTGGCCTGTGTAGGACTGGTCAATACGTTCTTCGTTCCGGCATAGTTATAGTATGCAATGGAGTTTTCTACTGTGTTACGCATGGCAGTGCTGGTGTTGTAACCCACATCAACCGTGGCCGTCAACCAACTGCTAGGTTTGTATTTTAACGACTCGCTGATGTTGATAGCCGATACGGAAAGTTTGTTATCTCCACCTTCGCTCACCTTGGCTATCGGAGAACCCCAGGTACCCCAAGCATATGCTTTCCCGTCTATAGATGTAAAAGGAAGACCCGGCATAGGCATTGTGGAAGTAAGTACCGAAGCAATGTTAGTAGGCACCACCTGCTCCTGACGATTGTAAGCGATGGAAGAATCCAACGTCATCTTCTTGCTGAACTTATAAGTATTGTTCGAACGTATGTTGTAACGTTTGTTGTTATTGTTACCGTATTGCAACGTCGATCCGTCGTACAGATAATTCAGAGACACACGGTAGGAAGAACGTTCGTTACCGCCCGAGATGCTTAGGCTTTGCTCCGTCGACCAGGTATCACCGAAAAGTGAGCCTAACCAGTCGGCACTATCGTCGAACACGAAATCACTTACGTCGGTAAAGGCAGCCGTACCAAACGGATTGGCGCTCTGAGACAAGTCGATGTACGAACCTTTATATTTCTTAGCCAATTCGGCGTATGTGTACCACACGTTGGAAGCACTGTTGTCGTTCGTCAACGTAGTCAGGATACCGTCTGCCCATTGGTCCAGGCTCATCATGCTGGGCATCAAACCTACAGTTCTCAGTGTAGCCGTACCACTGTATTCAACTTTGGTTTTTCCTTCGGAACCTTTCTTGGTGGTGATCAGCACCACACCACCGGCCGCACGCGAACCGTAAATAGCTGCAGCACCATCTTTCAGAAAGTTCATGGACTCAATATCGTTGGAGTTCAACAGGCGGAGTTCACCCACACCATTCAGAGCCACACCATCGACAATGTACAACGGTTCAGTAGCATTCTTCGATGTATTTCCACGCAACGTCATGTTCCAGCTTTCGTCGCCGGGAGCGGAAGACGAACGAGTGATCATCACACCCGGTACCTGTCCCTGCAACGCTTGCAACGGGCTGGACAATCCTCCCTTTTCTTCGAACGACTTGGGACCAACTACCGTCACTGCCCCCGTCATGGTAGCTTTACGCTGTGTGCCATAGCCCACAACTACCACTTCTTCGAGTAATTCCGCATCTTCTTGCAGTACGATCTTGATTTGTGTTTTTCCGGCGATAGCCACTTCTTGTGCTTTATATCCAACAAAAGATACCACCAATGTACCAGTGGTAACATTCAACGTGAAGTTGCCGTCGATATCAGAGATCGTACCATTCGTTGTCCCTTTAACCAATACACTGGCTCCGATAATCGGTTCACCGCTTGCATCGGTCACATTACCTGTGATTTTGTTTTGTGCACGAAGCGCAGTCGAAGCGACCATCAGCAACATACACGCCAGCATCATTTTCAAGTGTTTCATAAAATTAAATTTGAGGCGTTAATAATAAGTATTTTTTCTCATTCTTTACTGTTTCCGGGACGAAATATTGTCCCCTACTCCTTTTTGTGTCCTTTTTCATAAGCATACAGAATTATTAAATGATAATTATTTTTTAATTAGATACATTTCTTCATGAACGTGCGCATTTCCTTGCGCCCCAGCAACAGGTGGTTTTCCACGGTACGCTTGCTAAGCTTCAACCAGTCGGATATCTCGGCCGTATTCTTATTATGGAAGCGGCTCAACGTGTAGATAATACGTCGTTGATCGGGAAAAGTGGCTAGTTTGGCACGCTCCACTGCCAACAGGTCGTTGACCAGGATGGACTCTTCCGTTTCGTTGCACGACGCAGTCGACATCACATCATATATATAGGCGGTGATTTCCTGCTTCTTGTAGTAGCGACGCAGGTAATCGGTGACAATGTTACGCGCAATGGTGTACAGAAAATACTTCACCGTATCCGGACGAAGCATCTGCTTGTAATCAAGCAAACGAACGAAAACGTCCTGAGCCAAATCTTCGGCTTCATTGCGATGAGTAATGCGACAGGTGATGTAGTTCAGAATAGCCATGTGGTATTCTTCGTACGAACGGGTGATAATACAATCGTTTTTTTGAACTGATGTTTCCATGATATTAGCGTTTTCAGAGCAATTACTGAATGCAAATATAAAGGGGTATTTTTCAAATAAAGGAAGAAATAAGGTCAAATGAATCTCAACCCATTTAGGTAGACTTACCAATAACTAATCAATTGATTATCAGATATTTTACACTACTCCAAAATAGAGTATCAAATAATTATTTGATACTCGGAAGCAAAAAAACAGATATACAGAAGGCATTTCCAGGAAGATTATCCGTTCCTTTCTCAACAATCTCGCAGTCAGTCCAAAGCAGAGTTCTCGAAAGGATGTCGCATTTACAACTTGAACAGGCAGCAGCACCTCCTCTATGTTTAAAACTGCACGATTTGTCTTACACCATCCTACACCACTAACAAAATGTTGTCTGGTCAAATTCACCCTTTTGGTACCGAGTGTTTCATGCCGTGGCACAAAGTGTTTCACCTTTTGGCACTGTGTGTTTCATGCCGTGGCACAACTTGTTTCACAACATGAAACACTCTGTGCCACGGCGTGAAACCTGGTGTACCAAAGCATGAAACTTGTTGCATTCAATCAGTTCACTGAAGCTAAATTATTGCCGTAGAACTGCCAACTCTCATTCCGAGAGCAAAAGGTGTAGGATGGTGTAAGACAAATCGCACAATTTCAATCACTGGAGAGTAGAATCTACGTCCGCACATTGCAAGTGAAGAATATCTTTTCGTAAACAATGCAGAAAATAAAAAATAGTTCCTACTTTTGCATGATTCAACAAAAAAGACAATCCATATGGGAGTAACACTAGCCATCCAACAAGAGCGGTGCATCCGATGCATGAAATGTGTAACGGTATGCCCTTCTCGCATATTCTCACTAAACAAAGCCGCTAAGGCTATTGAAACCAACTACGTAGACACCTGTATCTCGTGTGGGCACTGTGTAGCGGTATGTCCCGAGGACGCCATCCGTCATTCCAACTTTCCCGCTTCAAAAGTGCATCCGGTAGACATCGACCTACTTCCCACCCCCGAACAGATGATGCTTCTGTGTAAGTCGCGCCGTTCCAACCGGGCCATAACCAACCGCCCCATTCCCGAGGAAAGCCTGCAACAGATACTCGAAGCTGCACATCGCGCACCCACAGGAAGCAACGTACAACACGTGAAATTTCTCCTGGTAACCGATCCCAAACTGTTGCACGAAATCAGCGGATTTACACTAGGCGTGTTCGATGGCTTGCTGAAACTCCTGCGTCGTACTCTCTTGTTACCACTTATCAAAAGAATGGCTCCCGAACTAGGCAAGTACGTTCCGGTATTCGACCGCATGTCGGCCGATTTCAAACAGGGCGACGACCAGGTGCTGCGCAAAGCCACCGCAGTGCTCTTCCTCTATACCCCTAAAGGGGCGCGGATGGGTGTGTTGGATGCCAACCTGGCTTACCAGAATGCATCGCTGATGGCCGAGTGCCTGGGTGTATGCCAGTTTTACACAGGTTTTGTACTGAATGCGGCGGAGATGAAGAAAGGGAAACTCGAAAAGCTTCTGGGCATCGACGGACAGATTCATGCCGGTATGGCTATGGGCATGCCGCAATTCAAATATCCTAATTATATAGACCGGAAAGATATCGAGGTGGAGTACCGGCGATGATTGCAGAAAACAGGACAACCAATCATTGTCCTAAGGGATTGGAGTCAACTCGAAAAAGTGCCCCAAAGTGCGCTCACAAACTGATAAATGAAGTAGCCACACAGCACTAATTTCAACACCGTTCCCAACAAGAACCCTACCAGTGATCCGATACCCGACTTAAAGGCGTATCGCCAATCCTTATCGCCCAAAAGTTCACCTGCCACAGCACCTACAAACGGGCCAACCAGGATACCCCAAGGCATAAAGAACAGTCCCAACAAGGTGCCGGCCAACGCACCCCAGTTTCCCCATTTCGTTCCTCCGAAGTACTTAGTACCCAGCATAGGAGTGACATAATCCAACGCCTGCACTACAACAACCAACAGGAGCCATACCCACAATTGCGTACAGGTAAACTGTACCTTGTCGGTAAAATGCAACAGCAAGATTCCCGCGTATGCCAATGGAGGACCGGGAAGCATAGGCAATACACTTCCCGCCAATGCCAACAATAAACAGATGGCAGCCAGTATGATCAGAAAGATATCCACCGCGTTTTTATTCTTCTATGATCTGCGCATCCTCGATATCCACCTTCTTCACCGATTTGGGACGATGGCGTGTAAACCGGAACCAGTTGAATAGTTCGGAAACGGCATAAATGATGGAGCTTACTCCGATAATAATAAACACCGTACTACGCGCGCCGGTAGGATCGAACAAGGAGACAATCCCGGCAATCAGAATCAGCACCGGGACAATATAGAATCCCAACGGTACCCGCGTCCACCGACGGGCGGCAACCAATGAAGCGATTTGCTGTATTCCACCCAACATCAGAATAAACCCAAGCAGGAACATCAGTACATCGGCAAAGAATCCGGGCATGATAACCAGCCACAAACCGAGAAGCAGGCTACCCACCCCTTCGACCGGAAACCGGGGTGAGACTCCTTCACGCGGTTTCAAGGCAAAATAGCCGAAGAGTGAAATAATTCCGGGCACCATGAAGAGTACTCCGACAGTAATCACTATATAGTCGCCGGCAGCGTCCGGCCACATCACCAATACCAATCCGATGATCAAGGAAAAGATGATGCGGAGCAGCGAATAATTCATTGTTTTCATATATAATTTCTTTAATATTTATCGCAAATATAAACAATTCACACTTTCTCGAACAAAAAAAGTAAGAATTTGTTTGCATTTAAAAACAAACTGCATATATTTGCCGACGAAAAATAACAAATCATATCCAAATGAGAACAATGATGGTAAATACAAATTGGTGGCGCTTCTTACAACTTCAAAAGTCGTAAGGAAGCAGCGCTCGTGTATATATACCATTCGTAAGATACTTTTAAGAGCCCTGTCGCACCTGCGACAGGGCTCTTTTTTTATACCCGTTTACAAACTAATTAACAATACATACAATGAAAGATTATCAGGTAGATTCCAACGGTTATTATGGTGAGTTCGGCGGAGCATACGTCCCCGAGATTTTGCACAAGTGTGTGGAAGAGTTGCAGCACATGTATCTCACAGTACTCGAAAGTGAGGAATTCAAACGGGAGTTCAACCAGTTACTGCGCGACTATGTGGGCCGCCCTTCCCCACTCTACTACGCCCGTCGCCTGTCCGAGCGGTACGGTTGCCGGCTTTATCTCAAGCGCGAAGATCTGAACCACACCGGCGCACACAAAATCAACAACACCATCGGACAGATACTGGTTGCCCGTCGCATGGGCAAAACGCGCATTATCGCCGAGACGGGTGCCGGTCAGCACGGAGTGGCCACGGCAACGGTATGCGCACTGATGAATATGGAATGCATCGTGTACATGGGTAAGACAGACGTGGAACGCCAGCACATCAACGTAGAGAAGATGAAGATGCTCGGAGCCACCGTAGTACCGGTTACCTCGGGCAACATGACACTGAAAGATGCCACCAACGAGGCCATACGCGACTGGTGTTGTCACCCTACGGACACGTTTTACATCATCGGATCTACCGTGGGACCGCATCCCTATCCCGACATGGTGGCCCGCCTGCAGTCGGTTATCAGCGAAGAGATTCGCAAGCAACTGTTGGAACACGAAGGGCGCAATTATCCCGATTACCTCATCGCTTGCGTAGGCGGAGGAAGCAATGCCGCCGGAACCATCTACCACCACCTGAGCGACGAACGGGTAAAGATCGTCCTGGCCGAAGCAGGCGGTAAAGGGGTAGATACAGGACTGACAGCCGCCACCATCCAACTGGGCCAGACGGGCATCATACACGGTTCGCGTACCTTCGTCATTCAGAACGAAGACGGACAAATTGAAGAACCCTATTCTATCTCAGCCGGACTGGATTATCCGGGCATCGGCCCTATTCATGCCAACCTGGCGGTACAAAAACGGGCTACGATACTTGCGGTAAACGACGACGAAGCCATCGAGGCAGCTTATGAGTTGACCAGACTCGAAGGCATCATCCCTGCACTGGAATCGGCCCATGCCCTGGGAGCGTTGAAAAAAATGTCCTTCCAACCGGACGATGTAGTGGTACTCACCGTATCGGGACGAGGCGACAAGGACATCGAAACCTATCTAGGGTTCGGTGATAAGTGATCAATGGTTAGTTTTTAAATAAAAACCTATTATATGGAAACAACAGTATTTAAGTTTCAGACAAACAGCAAGCAGATCGTGGGCGACCTGCACACACCGGTAAGCATCTACCTGAAGGTGCGCGACATGTTTCCCCAGTCGGCATTGATGGAGAGTTCAGACTTCCACGCAAACGAGAATTCCATGTCGTACATCGCACTCTGCCCGTTGGCAAGCATCGGTGTGAACAGCGGCATCGTAACCACCACCCTGCCCGACGGTCAACGTACAGAAGAGGCGCTGACCGGAACATTCCGGGTAGAAAACGCCATCGACCGTTTCATCAACCGGTTCGACGTGCAAGGCGATGACGCCAAAGTATGCGGGCTATATGGCTACACCACATTCAATGCCGTGCGTTATTTCGAACAGATCCCCGTGGTGGAAAGCCACGACGAGCAGAACGATGCGCCGGACGTACTCTACATATTATATAAGTATGTCATCGTGTTCAACCATTTCCGCAACGAGCTGACACTGGTGGAAATGCTTTCAGACGGAGAAGCCAGCCATCTGCCGCAACTGGAATCGGCCATCGAGAACCGCAACTTCGCTTCGTACGATTTCCGCACAAGCGGACCGGTAACGAGTACCATCACCGACGAGCAACACAAAGCCAACATTCGCAAAGGTATCGCCCATTGCATGCGTGGGGATGTATTCCAGATCGTGCTTTCGCGGCGCTTCATACAACCCTATAGCGGCGACGACTTCAAAGTATACAGGGCGCTACGCAGCATCAACCCATCTCCTTACCTGTTTTACTTCGACTTCGGCGGCTACCGCATCTTCGGTTCGTCGCCCGAAACACACTGCAAGGTGGAGAATGGTCGGGCCTACATCGACCCCATAGCCGGAACCACCCGTCGCACAGGAAACGCCAAGAAAGATAAAGAGCTGACCGAAGCGCTACTGGCCGACCCGAAAGAGAATGCCGAACATGTGATGCTGGTAGACCTGGCACGCAACGATCTGAGCCGCAACTGTCACGATGTGCGGGTGGTATTCTACAAAGAGCCGCAGTATTACAGCCACGTGATTCACCTGGTAAGCCGGGTAAAAGGAACGCTCAATGAAGGGGTGAATCCCATCAAGGCATTCGTCGACACCTTCCCTGCCGGTACACTGAGTGGCGCCCCAAAAGTACGCGCCATGCAACTGATCAGTGCCATCGAACCTCACAACCGGGGTGCGTACGGCGGTTGCATCGGATTCATCGGGTTGAATGGCGACCTGAACCAAGCCATCACCATCCGCACGTTCGTGAGCCGGAACAATGAATTGTGGTTCCAGGCGGGAGGTGGCATCGTGGCGCACAGCCAGGACGAATACGAGTTGCAGGAAGTAAACAATAAATTGGGAGCATTAAAAAAAGCCATCGATCTGGCTACGGAAATCAAAAATTAAGAATCATGAAGATATTACTTTTAGATAATTACGACTCTTTCACGTATAACTTGCTGCATGTTGTGAAAGAGCTGGGTGCCACCGACGTAGAAGTGCACCGCAACGACCGGATTGCGTTGGAAGACGTTGAACGTTTCGACAAAATTATTCTTTCACCCGGTCCGGGTATTCCCGAAGAAGCAGGTTTACTCCTTCCCATCATCCGCCGATACGCACCGACCAAGTGTATGCTGGGTGTTTGCCTCGGCCATCAGGCTATCGGCGAAGCATTCGGCGCTACACTGGAAAACCTTACGGAGGTGTATCACGGTGTACAAACACCCATCGACCTCACAGGCGATGATTCGTTGTTCGACGGAATGCCCCGTGAGCTGGCTGTAGGTAGATATCATTCCTGGGTAGTCAGCCGGGAAGACTTTCCCGATTGTCTCGATATCACCGCCATGAGCCGGGAAGGGCAAATCATGGCACTGCGTCACAAGCAGTACGATGTACACGGCATTCAGTTTCATCCCGAGTCGGTGCTGACACCGCAAGGAAAAGAGATCGTCCGGAACTTTTTAAATCTTTAAGTACCCAACAGAAAAAGAATTCAAACGTATGAAACAGATCTTATATAAGCTCTTCGAGCATCAATATCTGGGCCGCGATGAAGCCCGCACCATCCTGCAAAACATCGCGCGAGGCGAATACAACGATGCTCAGGTAGCATCGCTCATCACCGTGTATCTGATGCGAAACATCTCAGTAGACGAACTTTGCGGATTCCGCGACGCCCTGCTCGAAATGCGTGTTCCGGTAGACCTGAGCGACTATTCGCCCATCGATATCGTAGGAACGGGGGGCGATGGAAAGAACACATTCAACATCTCCACAGCAGCGTGCTTCGTGGTAGCAGGTGCCGGATTTCCGGTGGTGAAACATGGTAATTACGGTGCCACATCGGTCAGCGGAGCCAGCAACGTGATGGAACAACATGGGGTAAAGTTCACCACTGACAACGACCGTCTGCGCCGCTCCATCGACACCTGCAACATCGCTTACCTGCACGCACCCCTCTTCAACCCGGCCCTGAAAGCCGTAGCGTCGGTACGCAAAGCATTGGCGGTACGTACTTTCTTCAACATGCTCGGTCCGTTGGTGAATCCGGTGATGCCGGCTTATCAGTTGCTGGGGGTGTACAACTTGCCTCTGCTTCGCCTTTACAGTTACACCTACCAGGCAAGCCACACGAAGTTCGCCGTCGTACACAGCCTCGATGGGTTCGACGAGATTTCGCTCACCAGCGATTTCAAGGTGGCGACTTGTGAAAATGAAAAGATATACACCCCGGAACAACTAGGTTTCGCCCGCTACACCGAAGCCGATCTCGATGGCGGACAAACTCCCGAAGAAGCCGCCCGCATATTCGATCATGTATTGGCCGGAAGTGCTACCGATGCGCAGAAGAATGTTGTGATAGCCAATGCCGCTTTCGCCATACAGGTGATTTGTCCGCAAAAACCGATTACGGAGTGCATAGCCATAGCTCGCGAATCGCTAGAAAGCGGTAAAGCGTTCGCTACTTTCAGAAAGTTCGTACAAATCAATGGTTAGTAATAACCACTAATCACTAGTTAGATATGAAAGATATTTTATCCGAAATAATCGCCAACAAACGTTTCGAGGTGGACTTGCAGAAACAAACCATCTCACTGGAGCAATTGCAGGAAGGAGTAAGCGAGTGCGCTCCCACCCGCTCCATGAAACAAGCGCTCGCCGCCTCTCCCACCGGCATTATCGCCGAGTTCAAACGCCGTTCACCCTCCAAAGGATGGATCAAACAACAGGCACGGGTGGAAGAAATAGTCCCGGCATACGCTCAGGCGGGTGCATCGGCACTCTCCATCCTGACCGACGAGAAGTATTTCGGCGGCTCGTTCGGCGACATCCGTACAGCACGTCTGCTGGTTGACCTACCCATCTTGCGGAAAGATTTCGTTATTGACGAATATCAGCTCTACCAGGCACGGCTTCTGGGTGCTGATGCCATACTACTGATTGCCGCGGCATTGTCTCCGGAGAGATGCCAGTCGTTGGTGGAAAAAGCGCACGAACTCGACTTGGAAGTTCTACTCGAGCTGCATCATCCCGACGAGTTGGCTTACATCCATCCCGACATCGACATGGTAGGGGTGAACAACCGAAACCTGGGCTCGTTTGTCACCGATGTGGAGAACTCCTTCCGACTCGCCAAGCAACTCCCGGCCGGAACAGTGCTGGTATCCGAAAGCGGCATCGGGCATCCCGACACGGTAAAACGCCTTCAGGAAGCAGGTTATCGTGGATTCTTAATCGGCGAGAACTTTATGCGTACCGACAACCCGGGAGAGTCGTTGAACAGCTTCATCCGTGAACTAACCAACTAATCTTAGTCCCTACCAATATGATAAACGGAAAATTGATCAAAGTATGCGGTCTGTGCCACGGCGACGACATCCGCGAAATCGAGCAAATGGGCGTAGACCTGACTGGGTTTATCTTTTACCCCAAATCGCCCCGGTGTATTTGTACACTTCCCGATTATCTGCCACACACAGCCAAGCGCGTGGGTGTTTTCGTAAATCAGGACAGAGAAACCCTGCAAATGTTTGCCGACCGCTTCGGACTGCATTACTTTCAACTCCACGGCAAAGAGTCGCCCAACTATTGCCGGGCGCTCCAATCGGCGGGCGGGAAGATTATCAAAGCGTTCTCCGTAGCTACTCCCAAAGATCTGGAAGTGGTACAAAGTTATGAAGGTGCATGCGATTATTTTCTATTCGATACCAAGACCGAGTTGCCCGGCGGTTCGGGAAAGAAGTTCGACTGGAGCATTCTGCGGAGTTACACCGGGCAAACACCTTTTCTGTTGAGTGGAGGTATCGATCCATATAGCGCCCAGTCGCTCTCGGAGTTCGATCATCCTCATCTGGCAGGGTATGATATCAACAGTCGCTTCGAGATCCGCCCCGGCAAGAAGGACACGGAACGCATCCGCTTCTTCCTCGACGGGTTGAAAGGCGATTATCATCCACAGTTAGAAATTAAGAATGAATAGTTAGAAATTAAAAAACAAGAATAATCATGAACAGAATCAATCAATTATTTAATAGCGAAAAGAAGGATTTGCTTTCCATCTATTTTTGTGCCGGTACTCCCACACTCGACGGAACTGCCGATGTGATCCGGACACTCGAGAAACATGGAGTGAGTATGATAGAGATCGGTATTCCTTTCAGCGACCCGATGGCAGATGGAGTGGTGATACAGAATGCCGCCACGCAAGCGTTGCGCAATGGTATGTCGTTGTGTTTACTCTTTGAGCAACTGAAAGATATCCGTCGGGATGTGTCTATTCCGTTGGTATTGATGGGATATTTGAACCCTATTATACGATTTGGCTTCGAGAAGTTTTGCCAGGAGTGCGCTGTGTGTGGTATTGATGGAGTGATTATCCCCGATCTTCCTTTCCGCAATTATCAGTCGGAGTATCGTGCCATTGCTGAAAAGTACGATGTAAAAGTAATCATGTTGATCACTCCCGAAACGAATGAAGAACGTGTACGGGAGATCGATGCGAATACAAGCGGTTTTATTTATATGGTGTCATCGGCTGCTACCACTGGTAGTCAACAGGGTTTCGATGAAAAGAAACAGGCTTATTTCCAGAGAATCGATGCAATGCAGTTGCGGAATCCACGTATGGTAGGTTTCGGAATTTCAAATCAGGCAACGTTTCGCGCGGCTTGTGAAAATGCGCGGGGAGGAATTGTAGGGAGTCGCTTTGTGGCGTTACTTGAAGAAGAGAAAAATGCGGAGAAAGCTATTTTGCAGTTAAAAGCAGATTTGGAGATAAGCAACAAAGTAAGTAGCAATAACAAATGAGGTGACAAAAGAAAAAAGGCATTTCTACATTTTTATTGAAGGCCAATAAATGACTCCGTCAATGGAAAAACAGGGCTGTCCAACATTTTGTGGACAGCCCTGTTTATTTTTTAGACAGGTTCAAAACTGATCAATCGCTTTGTCCTATTCAGCTAATGGGTCGAAAGTACCAGGAGCACCACCATTCATATAATCTGCCCAACCAACTGTCTGCAACAGTTGTGTATTATTGGCTTGCATGTTTGTTCTGAAACCAATGATATAATATTGAGGTTGGAACTTTATTGTATAACGTGTATCACCATCAATACGCATTTCCTTACGTTTCAGATTTGCACGATAGAAATCCACCAATTTATCAATTGGTTTATTTACATCTTCTGCAACAGTAACGTCTGTCATCAAATTCAATGCTACAGGACGAGCTGCAGTTGCATCCCCGCTAGCAGCAGCAGCCTTAAGAGGGTCTTTACTGTTATCTCTTGCAGCAAAACCACGGCTATCAGCTACCCGCATCTCAATACCAGTACGGCGTGTACCATTCAGCGGAGAAACACCTAAATAAGTACATGTATTGCCATCAAAGCCTGTTAATTTCCATGTAGACTTCACGGTTTCTTGTCCGGAACCACCGTCCCAGAGCAACCAACGACGCATATCATCAAAACGTTTACCTTCGAAAGCTAACTCAACCTGACGTTCATATAAAATTGCAGCAAACAATTTAGCACGACTGCTACCCAAATCTGTACTCAATCCATAGTTATTATCTGCAGTATATCCGACACGTGCACGTACCTCTTTTAAAGCATTTAAAGCCTCATCCAATTTATTAGCTCCACAAGCAGCTTCTGCAAAATTCAGTAAAACTTCTGCATAGCGAATTTCCATATACGGAGTTGCAGACAGTGCAAATTTGTTAGTCAGATCAAAAGAATAAAACGAAGATTTATTAATATCAAAATCATCAGTTCGCTTGCGAATATAAATACTTTTGTTATTGCTTCCTAGCCCGTCAGCACCCCAGCCAGATTCACCATCTGATCCTTGGGTTTCTGCATCAGCATACCAAGAATATCCCCACAACTCATACGATTCGCCTTTAGCATAAGGATAAATTAACGGTTGTTCTGAATTAGGTTTAGAAAGATCAGCACTCGCTGCCCATCTAACACCCGGAAAAGCAAATGTACGATAAAAACGAGGATCACGATTTACAAAGAACATTTCCTTATCATAAACATATGTTTGTGAAGTACCAGGCTTCTTACCATCAGCCATCGGGAATAAATCCACCATCTCTGCAGTAGAGCTCTTCCCACCTCCTCCATAAATATTGGAAGGACGAATACCATTTTCCCAACCGTTATTTTTCTTATAGTCGCCACCATTCAGGTTGTTATATAATGCAATAAATACAGCTTCTGGATTTTCGTAACTAACAAACATTCCTGCCCATTTGGAGGCATTAGATCCTGCATCACCGAAGCTATAAGCCAATTTATCTTTGGCTTCTTTAGTTGCTTCGTATGCCAAATTCCAACGATCAGCATTATCTGAACGATTAAAAAGAGGACTAGCATAAAGCAGACGAGTTCTACCAGCCAACGCCATAGCTGTTCCAGAAGTAACACGTCCATAATCAGATGCAGGAATGTCCCATTTTGCAGGCAGATAACTGGCTGCAATTTCTAAATCCTGACATATAAAATCAATACAAGCTTTAGTTGTCGCCCGCGGAACCACCAGATCTACACCGCCACTTTCACCAATCAACGGGTTTTGAACGTAATCAATAATAGGAATTCCGCCATATATTTTCACTAAACGATAGTAACACCATGCACGGAAAAAATAAACTTGACCTAACAGTTCTTCTTTCTGAGTCTCAGGAAGTGAACTGTTTTTAATACCATCCAAGATCATATTACACTCACGGATGCGACCATATGGGCTCACATTCTTGTTTTCACCATAAATATAATCTGTCACCGTAGTATTATCCAATATTTTATTGGGATCAACAAAAGAAGAAAAGCCTCCATATTCTTCTGTCGACTTGGAAAAATCATCAGATTCACCTATGCTATGCCAACCAAAGTTAGTTGTACTACCCCCTGTATAAGGTAATAGAATTGCATATAAGAAATTCACGCGTCCTTTAGCACCTTCGTAATCGTTATAGATAACATCAGTGTAATTACCATAATTTTGCTTTTCTGACAGGAAGTCATCACTGCATCCAGAAGAGAAAGCAGTCATTGCCGCCAATGCAACAATCAGACCTATTTTAGTATTTTTTTTCATCATTTTCTTTTCTCTTTTTAGAATGAAACATTTACTCCTAACGTTATTTTGCGCAATGTCGGATAGTTCCCGTATGTTCCCATCATCGGATCCATAAAATTGTCCGGGTATGGATTATAGAAACTCAACATATTTTGACCTGTAACATTGAAGCGACAACCCTCTACACCCACTTTATTCAGCAATGATTTAGGCAAAGAGTAAGCCAAAGTAATTGTTTTCAACGAAACACGTGTACCACTTACTTTCCAGAATGTAGATGTTTCTTGATTAATACTATATCTCAAGTTCGGATAAATAGCATTCAAATTTTGAACTGCTACTACATTTCCACTAGCATCAACTACATCTTTATATACAAACATATTGTTTGCCCAGAATGAAGGAAGATTTGTATACTCCATATCAAGATGATTGCCACTTGAAGAAATCAAATTTTGAATACCACGAGCTGTTTTTGGTAATACGCTATAGCCACCCCAATTGGCACCAATTTGTGCACTAAAAGAGAAGCCCTTCCATTCACCTCCAAAGTTTGTTGTAAACCCATAAATATTGCCACGACTTGATATCTTAACGAGATCTTCTTCTCTACTTACAACACCATCACGTTCTTGATATGTTCCATCTGCATTCTGTTTTCCACGTATGTCACGATAAATCAACATACCCGGATGAACATTTTCTTTTGTAAGACCTAGATAATTAGTAATCTCATATTTAGTAAAATACTCTTCAATTTCTTGATAGCTACGGAACATTCCTAAGCATTCCAACCCCCACTCACCAGTATAGCTACGTTGATTCGGATGAACTTGATCCAATGGGATCAGGGCTTTCCATGGCTTTTCTTTCACCTTATTATCGCTATATCCAGTATTTATTTTTACAAAATACTTGAAATTCTTACCTATAACATCTCTCCAACCTAATGACAACTCCAAACCATAAGTATCGATAGAACCATAGTTCTCAGCAGTTGGCTTAGTACCTACCGTAGCTGGGAAATTAGAAGCCCCTTCACGCGTCATAAACACATCGCGATTCATTTCATAATATCCATCAATATTTGCGGATAATCTATCATTCATCGTACGGAGATCAATACCAAAGTTGGTCTTGTAACTCTTATCCCAATGCGCATCGCGGTTAGGTGCGTCACTACTTTGAATAGCAGAACCTAACGGATTGCTAGTACTGGTTCCGAATATTGCACCTTTATTATTGCCGATTCCATACAATTGAACCCACCCCCAAGGTTTGATATTATCTTTACCCAGCAAACCGAATGAGCCACGAATCTTCAAATAATCTATCCCTTTAACTTTATTCTTAAACCAACTTTCCTCAGATATTACCCAACCTGCAGAAATTGAAGGAAATACCCCCCAATAATTTTCAGGAGCAAATTTGGTAGAAGCATCTGTACGAACAAGGAATTCTAACAAATATCTGTCTGCGTAAGAATAGTTTATACGTCCTGCATACGACAACATACCCGATTCTGTACGATTGAACTTGGTAGACTGGGTACCGTTAGCTGATGTTGATTGTCCATCTGTAAAACTTAATGGATTCATTACCATTCCTTCCAAATCTTCTGCTTCTGCTTCTGATTTTTCAATGGTAAACAAGCCACTAATATCATGTAAACCTATTTTTCTAGCATAAGTAGCTATAAAGTTAAGCTGATAACTGTCTGCACGACTCATTGAACGGCTAAGGAAGCTACCATTTCCACCATTAGCAACATGAATGGACTTAAAGTTATTAACAGATAAATCCACATCACTACCTGTATAAAGATGACCATTGGTTGAGCTACCATTTCCGCCAGTTCCGCGTTCAATTAATTGATAAACAACATAGTCTGTACCTAATTGGTTAGTTTTAGATGTGCTTACGCTTTTAGAGTAAGACACCTTAAATTTTAAGCCCTTCAGTATCTTATTCCAACCGAAATCATACTCCAATGACGTATTAATAGTCATAGCTTGTGGCATGTTTTGACTATAGTCACCTGAATTTTGAAGAGCATCAAAATGATAATGCTGAATTTCATCTCTACGCACATTACCCACACCATAGGAAGCTATTGGTTTTCCATTTACATAATCTGGAATGTAACGCGGATGTGACAACAGGCTATTATAGTCAGTTTCCCCACTAGTCCCACCAACTTTATTCAAAGCTGTATTCTTTTCACCATAATCGCCTGATACCTGTAAAGATGCCTTCAGCCATTTTGAGATCTTGGCATCAACACCAGCTCGGTAACTCCAACGATTATAATCAATTTTACCCAAGTTTCCATCTTGCGTAAAATAAGATACATTAGCAAAATAAGTTGCCCTATCACTACCTCCACTTACATTAATACTATGCTTCTGCGTCAAAGCTGCACTCCACTCTTTTTCTAACAAGTCATAGTTCAGGCTTTTCATAGCTTCCAATTCAGAAGCTTGGAATAAATCCTTCGAACGACTTACGACATCCATCTCTGTAGTACCTGCCGAAATCATACCATTCCAAAGCACACCATAATCATATGAGTTCAACATTTTAGGCCGAGACACCTCATCTACATAACCAAACTGTCCACTATATGAGATCTTGGGAGCACCTACATGTCCACGTTTTGTTTTTACCAAGATAACACCTTGTGCAGAACGAGCACCGTATACAGCTGCAGCCGCATCCTTCAAAACAGCAATATTCTCAATCACATTAGGATCCAGATTATTAAAAGCGCTCTCAGTAGCAATATAATCATCAATTACGTATAAAGGTCCAGTTTCTGGAACATACCCAGGAACGCTAGAGAAAGAAGAGGCAACATCTGCCTGACGGATAGTTAATCGAGCGGATTCACCAGGACGGCTGTCACCACCACTTACACTCAAGCCATTTACCAAACCACTTAATGCAGTAGACAAACTACCAACAGAAAGGTCTGATATTTCTTGAGGGGTAACAGTAGAAATAGCACCTGTCACATTTTTCATTCTTTGAGTCCCATAACCAACGACTACAACCTCATCCAGCTTCATCATATCTTCTTTCAATACAATGCGAGTTTCTTTGAAATCGGATATAGTCCGAGTAACGTACCCTATAAAACTAATAACCAATTTCCCTTTATCCGGGACTGATATTGCAAAGTGACCATCAAGGTCTGTAATTGTACCAACAGTCGTTTTTTCGACCAATACTGAAGCACCGATAACAGGTTCCCCAAGTTCATCAATAACGGTTCCCTTAACTGTTCTTGTCTGCGCCTGAGCTGGCAACACAGAAAAGAAAGCCAGTAATATACCCAAACAATAGTTGAGAATAATATGTTTTTTCTCCATAAATTCGTATTTATTATATTATACTTTAACAGCCTTAATTATTCCACTGCAGGTAACCAACGCGGGTCACCAACACGTTTAGTCTTAAGTTCACTGTCACCAACAGTAAGATCACCTTGTCCAGCATTTGTAAACTTCGGATCTAAATAAAAAGCTGTACCAGAAGTATCAGTACCACTTTCATTAGCAGCCGCACCATTGTACCAATAGTTATTATTGGCAAACTCGCGAGCCGGTGTAGTATTTACCACCATTCTGCTTAGCACCTGATTGTTTCCACAGTCAACAAAAATAGTATTCTTCACAACAAATGTTACATACTTCTGCGACATACCAGAATAGTTAACAAAGGCTTTTTTGTAAGCAATGTTGTTAAATGTACTATTGGTTATAGTTATTCCACCTGTTTCACCAAAACCTGCTTTAACAGGATTATCACCACTATATTGCACAAAGAAGTTACCATCTCCACTGTTTACATTAGTGAAGGTAGAATTGGCAATACTGAAGTTAATGATTATTGATCCTGACATAGCAAACAAAATGTCATTGTTAGATTTCATAGACACAGTACAATCTTTCACAAGAAAAACTGGAATTGCAAACTTCTTACCATTTGTATTTCTAACAAGCTGTTTGGTTACATTCACAAATTCACACGATTGAATAGCAAACTGAGAGGTAGGAGCATAATTACTACTTCCTTGAAGTACCGCATCGGCTGGAATATCACCGAAACCAATCACTTCTCCACCACGTGTTTCCATATCAAAGCGAATGAACTTCAACTTCAATCCACCACCATTAGAAACAAATTTTGCTCCGACGTTAACGACAGGGCGATTCACCTTATCACCACGAATAATGATATCTTTGACACCAAAATTAATATCTCCAGACATTGTATAGGTCTGCCCCGCTTTTAATTCATAAGCTGAGCCAGACTCTGGTTCATTTTCGGCAAAGTAAGCTGTTAAGTCGCCAGGAGGTACCTCCACAGCAGGAATCAACGTTGAATAATCCACTTCAATAGCAGAAGAAGCCTCCTTGTTGTTCTTTTCTTCATTACCTAGCGTTTTGATCACAGCCTTGTACTTAGTATCTTCAGCCAATGGACGAGTTACTCTACAACCATCTACCTTTTCATTTTCAATGCCAACCGCTACTGGATTGCTTGGATCATCTACATTGTAGAGAGTAAAATTATATCCGCCAGCTCCCATTACTACCTTCCATGTAATAGTAACTTTATCACCCTCCGTACTTGGAGTAAAAGTGACAGTGGAAGCATCTGGAGACTCCAAAGTAACCCCTGTAACACCGGACGAGAAAGTTTCATCCTTGTCGTATCCGTGGATACAAGAGACAGTACCTACCAGAAAAGCACAAATACAGAAAGCTGTCCCCCACTTCCTTATCTGCGTCTTCTTTAGTAAGAATAATTGATTCTTCTTCATAAAATCAAATTTTTAATTAAACATTTTTTATAGGTTCTCTTTATTTTCTTATTTTTGGAAAATCTTCTTTAAGTATGCTACGTTTGTGCTGTAGTTCTTCTTCACATTGCGTACATCGTTTTCATCGCGCGAACGCTCTACCACTAACCAGCCGCTCCACTTCATTTTATCGAGTGTTTTCTTCACTTTTTTCATATCCAGACGCTCGTTATAGGGCAAAGTCACCCTATCAGTATCCGTACAATGAATCTGACAAATGCGTTTTTTACCCAAGATCTGTAATTCTTTATACAAATCACGCCCGTTCTCTAAAGCATTTTGGAATTTGAAATAAATCTTGATACCGGGAGAGTTGATTTCTTTCAGGAGTTTTACTTCTCCTTTAGCATCCAATGAAGTCTCGATGCCGATAATCAGTCCGTCTTTGGCCGCCATATCGCCCACCACCTTCAATCGTTCTACGAGCGTGGAACGTATTTCGGGACGCTTATTCAAATCACCTTGTACCCCTAACGGCAAAAAGGCGACCTTAGCCCCCATCACTTTCATGGTGTTCAGACAATCCTGCACCAATTCTTTATAGTTCTCACGATCGGCAAATGACTGTGCATAAAAGCCAGACATGGCTACAGAAGGTACTTTGATATTATTCTGTGCAGCAGTTTCGGGAAATAATTGTTGGAAATGCGGATCAGTTAATTTATTGTCGAATGTTTCTCTTTGGCCCAGACTACCCATGTCCATCTCCAAGCCATCGGCGCCTAATTCGCGCGCAAGCTCGAATGCTCCGATCTTTTGTCTTTTCAGAATCATCCAATCACATACTGCTATACGATACTTTTCTTCTTCCTTCTTGTCTCCCGCAAAGGCGTAAAGAGGAATAAGATCTACTATCAAGAGTAGTACAAGAAAGTGCTTACATAATAAATTATTCATATATGGCTAACAATATTTGTTTTGCGTTTATGTAACATAGACGAATGATTCTACTTTCTGTAATCACCTGCAAAGAATAAAAGAATAAAAAGTTCGGTTGTTTTTTCTGCATATTTAATACCGTTGTCATAATCTTGAAAGAAAACGATCGCAAAAATAGAAATTGTAAAGACTTTAGAAGAGTACAAGAGGCTCCGCTTAACGTCTTTTCTAAAGAATTATACCTATAAGATTATATATGTAGATATTTTAATAGATTATGAGGAAACAATTAATACCATTCTTACTTTTATCCGGAGTAGTTCTGACAATTTCTGCACAAACAGCCGAACCTTTTCGTTCAGAATTCCCATGTGATTTATCTATCGCTCATACGTGGAACCGTAGTCTGGTAAAAAAAGCCGGACAGGTAATAGGTGCTCAACTGCATGAGCAGAACCTGAAAGAGGTTTTATCTCCCAATCTGACAGTAGTTCCACGCTGGTCGACTAGCAGTTGCACACAGCTTTTTAGCGAAAGTCCGTATCTGGTAGCAGAACTGGGAGTAGAAATGGTAAAAGGATTGCAGAACAATGGCCAACTAAAAGCTGTCATAGAAGTAGACCCGAAAGAAGCCAAAGCCACATATGTATCACCTTATAAAAGAGTACTGACGGAAGCAAAAACTGAAGGGGGAGTTTGCATGAGCGCGGCCGAAGCCAAACGTTATTCGCGGACAGAGATGGTAAATGGCAAGATAACTTCGAAGGACTTTCAGGAAACAGCATTGCAGGTTGCACTGGAATCGATCGTGCTACTAAAGAATGAAGGAAAAGTACTCCCTTTAGATACAGCCTTTGTAAAGAAACTAATTCTTTGTGGAGAAAGCCTTATGACTTCCGCCATACATCCTGTACTAAGCCATAAGTTAGGTTCCACCTGTGAGGTGATTACTGCACAACCGGGAACAAAAGAATTTCAGTCAGGAGATGTGATCATTCTCTTCGCCGGAGATGAACTCAGCTCTGCAACACTGCAACCATTGGCTTTATCGGGTAAACCGGTAGTTTTGGTATTACTAAACACACGACCGATCTCATTGCCCAAAGAAAAGATAAATACGCCAGTGATTATTGAGGCCTGGCAACCAGGCAAGCAAGGGCCGGAAGCGATTGCCGATGTGCTGACAGGAAAATATAACCCAGGCGGTAAACTGACGGTTTCGTTCCCCGACTTCCCGTTAGGACATGGACTGAGCTATAACTCTTTTCGCTATTCGGACTTACAGATTAATACGGAACAACTGGATGAGAAGGAAAGTGTAAGCGTTGTTTTTCAGGTTACTAATACAGGAGTATGTGATGGAAGCGAAGTGGTACAAGTTTATCTGGAAGACGAAGCAGCTTCCGTTCTCCTACTCTCACCCAAATTAGAAGCTTTTAAGCGGACAAATATCGCCGCAGGTGAAACGAAAGAGGTGAAGTTCACCATCCGTCGTCGTAACATGGAGCTACTGAACAAGCAGAAACAATGGGTCATTGAGTCAGGTCGCTTTATTGTCAGAGTAGGTTCCTCGGCCACAGACATTCGTCTGAGTCAGAGTTTCGTTAAATAATCCCCCTAAAACAGTTCTCCCAAAACGGGCAAACAAAAAAACGGTGCCGCGACTCACGTCGTAGCACCGTCACAACACAAACACAAAATAAAACACGACAAAACTACTATGCAATCTTACCTGTCTATGCCAGGGAGACATAAGTACCAATCACGAATATTCACATACACATAATGGGCGTCAGGT
>JAVBVD010000052.1:0-48727 GCA_031554635.1 Bacteroides sp. | reverse complement strand
TGAATACCGGCTGACCGACTAAATTTTTATGACTATCTTTGCCCATGGGTGAATTTGTTGGTGGTACAACAAAAATACACCTTTGGGCGAAACCGCAAAGCGGGAGTAGCCCTTTTTATTTTTTTACCCGGTCAGTAGTGAAAAGAATATATCATGAATGAGAAACTGAACATTTGGACCGGTTTGGGAATTATTGTTGGAATTTGTATACCAAGTCTTATTGCTAATAACCTGATATCAAAACTACCATCAGGTTTAATCTGGCCCTATGGCGTGGTAACATCCGTAATCTGCCTGATCGCCTTTCTCATATCTTTCTTCTTAACGGATTTATGTATTAAAAACAGGAAACACATCATTTGGCTTGTATTAATGTGTGGACTATCTTTCGTACTACCATTCTTGCTGGAAACTATGGATGCAAAGTATGTTGCAGAAGGACACAGAATATCTATTTCAATTGCTTCTTTTCTAGGAGTTATCTCTTACTCTTCTTATGGGATCATATTTTACCTGGGACTCGACTGGTTCAATAAGCAAAAGCGAGCCAAAGAACTGGAAAAGCAGAATCTTGAAAGTGAACTAACCTTACTCAAACATCAAATTAATCCACACTTTCTCTTTAATACACTGAATAACATAGACAGATTGGTAAAAAGCAATCCCGACCAGGCTTCTGCTACCATCATCGAATTATCGGACATGATGCGGTATATGATTTATGAAACCAATACCAACAAAGTTCCTTTGCAGAAAGAGTTGGATTATATCGAGAATTTCCTGGAGCTACAGAAACTACAATATGCGAACCCGGAACTCGTAGAATACATCCTCATCGGAAATCCGGAAAACAAACAGGTGGCACCCATGATATTTATCGCATTCATAGAGAATGCTTTTAAGCACTGTACCAATAAAGATATAAAACATGCGATACATATCCTGATCCGCATTGACTCCAACCACATTGATTTCGAGGTAATTAACTACGACGGAAAAGAAGTGATTTCAAAAGACTCAGCCAGCGGCATTGGACTGGATGCCGTGAGGCGAAGACTAAATCTTTTGTATCCTGACCGCCATAAATTATTTATTCGACGAAAAAATGACTTATTTTGCGTATCACTAACCATTCAACTCAATGATTAACTGTATTATTGTAGAAGATGCTCCCCTGGCGGTTCAGAAACTGGAAGATTTTATCCTCCGGATTCCGCTACTGAACTTATTGAAATCGTTCGACAACGGATTGGATGCCATTATTTTCATGCAGTCCAACCCGGTTCACCTGGTCTTTCTGGATATACAGATGGAACAATTCAACGGATTGCAATTCCTGGAATCTCTTCAGAGCCGTCCGAAAATCATTATCGTTTCGGCTTACAGTCAGTATGCCATCAACGGGTTTGAGCACAATGTATCGGATTACCTGCTAAAGCCTTACTCGTTTGAACGTTTCCTGAAAGCCATCGATAAGATTCAATCGGAATTATCCATCACCCATGTAAAGACGTATATGTTTGTCAAAACCGAATACCGGATGGAAAAAATCAACTTCCAGGACATTCTCTATATCGAAGGCATGGGCGCTTATTTGAGGATTGTCACCCGCCAATCGAAAATCATGACGTTGCAATCGTTTGCACAAATAGAACAGCTGTTGCCCGAGGATAATTTCCTGCGTGTACACAAATCCTATATGGTTGCATTGGATAAAATCGGCAGTATAGAACGCAATGTGATCGTTATTGATTCGGAACGGATTCCGATTGGCAAAAGCTATATGGAGGAGTTCTATCAACGCATCTCTCCCGAAATTCCTTAAACAAAAGGACTTATTTTCATAAAATAAAGCAGGAAAGGTAAAGAGGTACACAGAAATCATTATCTTTGCAGTAGGCTTAGTGTATAAGCACGCAAAAGACAACGAATGAAAGTAATAGATTTAATACATAGCAACCAAAAAACAGCGTTCTCCTTTGAAATACTCCCTCCATTGAAAGGTACGGGAATCGAGAAGCTATACCAAGACATCGACCAATTGCGGGAATTCGACCCGAAGTATATCAATATCACCACGCATCGCAGCGAGTATGTCTACAAAGATCTCGGCAACGGGCTCTTCCAGCGTAGTCGCCTGCGCCGTCGCCCCGGGACAGTAGCCGTGGCAGCAGCTATCCAGAACAAGTACAACATCACCGTGGTACCACATATTCTGTGCAGCGGATTCACCCGCGAAGAAACGGAATATGTACTGCTCGACCTGCAATTCCTCGGTATCACCGAACTGCTGGTATTGCGTGGCGACAAGGCGAAACACGAATCGACCTTCACACCCGAAGGCGACGGATATCACCATGCCACCGAGCTGCAAGAACAAATCAACAACTTCAATAAAGGGATTTTCGTGGACGGTTCGGAGATGAAAATCACCGGGACTCCCTTCTCGTACGGTGTAGCCTGCTACCCCGAGAAGCACGAAGAAGCGCCCAACTTTGAATCGGACATCTACTGGCTGAAAAAGAAAGTGGAGGCCGGGGCCGAATATGCCGTAACGCAACTCTTCTACGACAACCGGAGGTACTTCGAGTTTGTAGATAAATGCCGGCAAGCGGGTATTACGATACCCATCATTCCGGGCATCAAACCTTTCAAACGGGCATCGCAACTGAGCATGATTCCCAAAACATTCAAGGTGGACCTGCCGGAAGAACTGACACGGGCGGTATTGAAATGTAAGAACGACGCCGAAGTGCAACAGGTAGGTATCGAATGGTGCATCGCCCAATGCAAGGAATTGATGGCGCACGGATTGCCCAGCATTCACTTCTACTCTATCGGAGCGGTAGATAGCATTAAGTCGGTGGCCAAAGAAATTTATTAATTAAGAATTAAGAATTGCTTTTTAGAGACGTCATAGGGCAGGAAGAGATCAAGCAAAGGCTGATACAAGAGGTTGGCGAGGGACGCATCCCACACGCCCAGCTTTTTTGTGGCCCCGAAGGAGTGGGCAGTTTTCCGCTGGCGCTGGCTTATACACGCTACATTTGTTGCACCAACCGCACGGCGACAGATGCTTGCGGAGTATGCCCATCCTGCGTGAAGCTCGATAAACTGGTCCACCCCGACGTACATTTTGTTTTCCCGGTAGTAAAGACGGCACGGTGCGACGACTACATCAAGGAATGGCGGCACCTGGTACTGGAGAGTCCTTACTTCAACCTTAACCACTGGTTGAACGAGATAAACGCCGAGAATTCCCAGGCAGTGATTTACACCAAGGAAAGCGACGAAATCATGAAGAAGCTCAGTCTCAAATCGAGCGAAGGCGGATTCAAGATCACCCTCATCTGGCTTCCCGAGAAGATGCAGCTTCCATGTGCCAACAAGCTGCTGAAATTGCTTGAGGAGCCTCCCACACAGACGCTTTTCCTGTTGATATCCGAACAGCCGGAAATGATTCTTCAAACCATCCTGAGCCGTACCCAGCGTATCAATGTGCGCAAGCTCGACGAGGCAAGCATCGCCCGTACGCTGGAACAGAAATACGGGGTATTGCCTGCCGACAGTGTTTCCATTGCCCACCTGGCTAACGGCAACCTGATCAAAGCGCTCGAAACCATTCACCTGAACGAAGAGAATAAACTCTTCTTCGACCTGTTCGTCAACCTGATGCGCTTGTCGTACCAGCGTAAGATCAAGGAGATGAAGTTATGGAGCGACCAGGTAGCCGGATTGGGACGGGAACGGCAGAAGAATTTGCTGGAGTATTGCCAGCGGATGGTTCGCGAGAACTTTATCTACAACCTGCACCGCAAAGAACTCAATTACATGACGAACGACGAACAGAGCTTCGCCGTACGTTTCGCACCGTTCATCAATGAACGCAATGTGATGGGACTCATGGATGAGCTAAGCGAGGCGCAGGCACACATCGAACAAAACGTCAACGCCAAAATGGTATTCTTCGACTTCGCATTGAAGACCATCGTACTGTTGAAGCAATGACGCTCACTATATAAATACATCATACTATGAGTGATATAGAATTCAAGCTGCATAATGGGGGCAACGGACTTTGTTGCAAAGGCTGCTCCCGGCAAGATAACAAACTGAACACATACGACTGGTTGGCCGACATTCCGGGCAACGCGGAAGAGAGTGACATGGTAGAGGTTCAGTTCAAGAATACCCGCAAGGGGTACTTCAAAAACAGCAACAAGCTGAAACTCGATAAAGGAGACGTAGTGGCCGTGGAAGCCAGTCCGGGACATGATATCGGCGTGGTGACACTCACCGGTCGCCTGGTACCACTCCAGATGAAAAAAGCCAATTCCAAGGCTGAGCCGGAAGTAAAGCGGGTGTACCGCAAAGCCAAACCGGTGGATATGGAGAAATACGAAGAAGCGAAAGGCAAAGAGCATGCCACCATGATCCGCGCCCGCCAGATAGCCATCGACCTGAGCCTGAACATGAAGATCGGCGACGTGGAGTATCAGGGCGACGGCAACAAAGCCATCTTCTACTACATCGCCGACGAACGGGTAGACTTCCGCCAACTGATCAAGGTGCTGGCCGAAGCATTCCGGGTACGTATCGAGATGAAACAGATCGGTGCACGCCAGGAGGCAGGGCGCATCGGTGGTATCGGTCCATGCGGACGCGAACTGTGTTGCGCTACCTGGATGACCAGCTTTATCTCCGTATCGACCAGCGCCGCACGCTTTCAGGATATTTCCCTGAATCCGCAAAAGCTGGCCGGACAATGTGCCAAACTGAAATGCTGCCTCAACTACGAAGTGGATTGCTATGTGGAAGCACAGAAGCGTCTGCCTTCCAGGGAAATCGAACTGGAAACGAAGGATGGAACGTTCTTCTTCTTCAAGGCGGATATTCTGAGTAATCACGTCTCGTACTCATCCAGCAAAGGGATTCCGGCCAATCTGGTAACTATCAGCGGGAAACGTGCTTTCGAAGTGATTGGATTGAATAAGAGAGGAATCAAACCGGAAAGCCTATCCGAAGAAGTGCAAAAGACGGAGAATGCCAAACCGGTGGATTTGGTTGAACAGGAAAGTCTGACTCGCTTTGACCGCAGCCGCAAGGATAAGAATGGCGGCGGAAACGGCAATAACGGAAAGAAAAAGAAGAAAAACGGAGTCGACCAGCCAAGACCGGGCAACAACCAAGCCCCAAGAGCGGAAGGTAGACCTCAACAAAATAACAGACCCGCCAACGAGAACGGACAGCAAAACCGGAATCAACAGAGTGGTGAACGCAACCAACAAGGTAACGAGCGTAGCCAACAAGGCGGTGAGCGTAACCAACAACGTTCTCAACAACAGGGCAGACAGGGCGACAGACCTCAACGTCCCAATCAACAGGAAAGACAAGGTGACAGGCAGCAACGTCCCGATCGCCAAGGTCAGCCTCAGATGCAAGGACAACAAGGCGGCCCCAGACGGGATCAGCAACGTCCGCAACACCCCAACAGACAAGGCGACGGGCAGCAAGGCGATGGACAACCGCGCCAGCAAGGACAGCGCTCTCAAGAGCAGCGTCAACAAGGACAGCAAGGACAGCAGCGTTCTCAGGAACAACAACGTTCACAAGACCAGCAGCGGAATCAGGACCAGTCGAAAGACCACTCCGGCAACAATCCTCGTCCATCTGCCCCTCAGGGAGGCAACGAACAGGAATAAACATAAACGTCAGCAGAGACAATGAAGAGAGCGCTTAGAATTAGTTTTCTCTTGCTAGCCGTTTCCTGGCTGGCAAGCGCCTGCTACGAAAACATCTTGTATCATTCTTTTCAGACCGTTCCCCGGAGCGGATGGGGAAAGAGTGATACACTCTTTTTCAACGTACCGGTTTCCGATTCGCTACACTTGCTGCACCTGTATGCTGAGGTACGCAACCTGAACAATTTTGCTTACCGCGAACTGTATCTTTTTGTCAGTTACGCCCAGGACTCTGCCGTTTGGAAAACGGATACGATCAGCTTTCCTCTTGCCAACAAAGACGGGCGATGGGAAGGGGACGGTACCGGCAATCTTTACCAATCGAAACAGTCGTTCGGTGCTATTTATCCCCGACATTCCGGCTCCTTAACCATCAAAGTATCACACGGGATGAAAGATGAAGTACTGGAAGGAATTCAAGATGTAGGAATCTGCATTGAAAAGTAGCAACTCCGGCTTTCACGAAAAACCTCTTTTGATCCTAATTCCGACGGGTTCCTAATTCCGCCGGGTTCTGGCAGCATCAATTCTCAGGAAGATAAACAACAGAATGGTGAATCCCCACAATGAGGAACCTCCATAACTAAAGAAAGGCAACGGAATACCAATCACCGGCGTCAGTCCAAGCACCATACCGACATTGATAAACAAGTGGAAAAAGAAGATACTCACCACCGAATAGCCATATACCCTACCGAAAGTAGAGGGCTGTCGTTCGGACACATGGATGAGACGGAATATAAGCAATAAGAAACAAATCAGCACGGTAGCAGCTCCGAGGAACCCTTGCTCCTCTCCTACCGTACAGAATATAAAATCGGTATCTTGCTCAGGAACATATTTCAACTTGGTTTGCGTACCGTTAAGGAATCCTTTCCCGAGAATCCCCCCCGAGCCAATGGCAATCTTCGACTGGTTTACATTATAGCCGGCGCCCGCCAAATCTTCTTCCATACCCAACACCACCTTGATGCGAGTCTGCTGATGCGGTTCCAGAATTTCATCGAATACATAATCACTGGAATAGAGAAAACCGATGGAGCCAAAAGAGAACAAAGCAATGAGCAGATAGGAATATTGCCGCTCGCGCAGCCACAGGTAAAGCAAGTAACAAATAATCACCGCGCACAATCCCCATAACACCCATACCAAATTGAAAGGAGCCACAAACTGCGAAACGATGTAAGCCGCCAGCATACTGAGCAAACTCATTCCAAAAATAATACGCACGGGTCCCCACCTGTGGTTATACACCCACACCATGCCTGCCGCAAAGGCCAATACCAGACACAATACGGTAAATTCGCCTATCGAAGTGGCGCCATCGCCCAGATAGACTTCGCCAAAACGGATACCGACAACAAAATAAAGCACGGCACAGAATCCGGCAAACAAGATTACTCCCGGCATACCTTCACGGTACAACATCAGGAAGAATGCCAGATACACCAAAGCCGACCCCGTTTCCCGTTGCATAATGATCAAGAGCATGGGAAGTAAGATAAGCATGGCAACGGTCACCGCACACTTCGGCTTTTGTATACTGAACGCATAGCTGTTCATGTACTTGGCAAGCACCAGGGCGGTAGCAAACTTGGCAAACTCGGCCGGTTGCAGGCTGACCGGTCCCATCTGCAACCACGAACGCGACCCTTTGACATCGGGTGCGATAAAGATGGTGACCAACAACAGAAGAATCATACCTATATATATAATATAGGAGAACATATCATACAGCCGATCCTCCAACATCAGCAAAACAAAAGCCAGTCCGAAAGAACAAACAATCCATACGGCCTGCTTACCTGAACGGGTATCGAAGCTGAAGAAATCCTGACTTCCATACTCGTAGCTGGCACCGCACACACTGAACCACCCTCCAATGATCAGAATCAAATAGAGAATAATCGTCACCCAGTCCAGTGACTTCCAAAGACTAACGTTCTTGCGCTCCATATTGTATCACCCGGTTGCTAAACTCTTCGGCACGCGCTTCGCTCTCGGGCGACAGCTTGCCATTCAAATATTGTTCCATCAGCAAAGAACCGAAAGGCACACCATAGGTGGCTCCCCAACCGCCATTCTCCACATACACGGCAATGGCGATCTTCGGTTTATCCATGGGTGCAAAGCCCATAAACACGGAATGGTCGTGTCCGCGGTTCTGCGCAGTTCCTGTTTTTCCGCACACTTCAATGCCGGGAATGGCACCCGAACGACAGGTTCCACCCGTTACCGCCGCCCGCATGCCGGTCACTACTTCCTCATAATGAGTCCGATCGATTGTTGTATAATGACGGGTACGGTGAATGCTATCCAGCTCAGCTCCCTGTATTTCCTTTACCACATGGGGAGCCACATAGAAACCGCGGTTGGCGATCGTTGCCGCCAGGTTGGCAATTTGCAAAGGAGTGGCGGTCACCTCTCCCTGCCCGATGGAAATACTGATCACGGTAAGTCCGTTCCAACGTCCATTATATTGTTCATCATAATAACCGGAATTTGGAATAAAGCCACGGTTCTCACTGGGTAAGTCGATACCCAGCGGATATCCGAAACCTTGAGACACCATATGGTCTTTCCAAATAGTAATGGCTTTTTGCGAAGAGCCGTATTTGCGATCGCCAAACATACGGAACAATCCCCAACAGAAGTAGGAGTTGCACGAAGTGGCAATGGCCGGAATCAATGGAAGAGGCGCCGGATGCGCATGGCAACCTACCCGCAAGCTACCATAATTAAAGCCGTGCGAACAAGGGTACGAAGTAGATGGCTGAATCACACCCTCTTGCAGGAAAGTAAGCGCCTGGGCTGCTTTGAAGGTAGAACCCGGAGGATAGCGCCCCATCATTGCGCGGTTCATCAAAGGTTTCTTGGAATCGTGCTGTAGCATCATGTGATTCTTGCCCCGCTGACGTCCGATCATCAGGCGAGGGTCGAATGTAGGCGAAGACACCATGCACAATACCTCTCCCGTTTCGGGTTCGATAGCCACGATACCGCCTATCTTGTTCAGCATCAGGCGCTCGCCCAACATCTGTAGTGCGATATCCAGACTCAGCGTCAGGTTCTTTCCGGGCACCGGACTCTTATCGTACTCACCGTCCATGTATCGTCCTTTAATACGCCCATGAGCATCGCGCAACAAGATCTCGATTCCTTTCTCACCACGAAGGTACTTCTCATAAGATTTCTCAATCCCTTGTTTTCCGATAAAGTCGCCCCGTACGTAGTAATCGTCGTTCTCGATGTTGCCCATCGAAACCTCACCGATATCGCCTAACGCATGTGCAGCCGAGTTATAATTGTATTGACGGATGGTACGCCGCTGAATGTAGAAACCGGGGAATTTAAATAGTTTTTCCTGAAACACCCCGCACTCCTCGGCAGAGAGTTGCGTCATGAAAAGTTGATTCGTATAACGGGAGTACCCCGGATTCCGGCGACGGTCTCTCATGTCGTTCATGATCCGCAGGAACTGTGCCCGGGTGATATTCAGCGTCTGGCACAAGTCGACCGTGTCCAGGCTGACCACTTCCTTGGGAACAATGGTAATATCATACGCCGGTTGGTTGAACACCAACAGTTTACCGGTACGATCGTACATCGCCCCCCGCGAAGGGTATTGAGTTTTATTCAGAAAGGCATTGCTGTCAGCGTTCTTCTTATAGTCGTCCGACATGATCTGTAAGAAGAAGAGCCGCACCAGATAGATCAGTACCACCATAGCTACCATTCCACCGATGACGAACCTGCGCCGCTCCAACATATAGTCTTTTGCCATCTCTACTTTCTTATACCCTCAACGCACAGTATACAAATAATGGTAAACAGAGAACAAGCCACTACCCTGAGCAACATCAGCCAAATGCTTGTAAACGAGAAGAACTCGATAAGGATCAGTATCAGGTGATGAAGAATCACGCTCATCACCACGTATTTCATGAAATTATTATCTCCCAGGGCACGGAACGACGGCACAATGCTCTCGAGCATATCCCGCGGAGTAAACAAGCGAAGTATCAATGGACGGGCAAAAGCCAGTGCCACAGAAGCAGCCGCGTGCATTCCCGGCGTGTTGGAAAAAACATCGACGGTCAGCCCCAGGAAGAAAGCCCACAACATCAGCTCATTGCGCGAAGTTCCGGACTCGAATTTCAAAAGAAGATAAATATAGAGGAAAGGGGTAGCGATGCCGAACAAGTGAATGTGATTCAAGATCAACACCTGCACCAGTACCAGTCCCACGAACCAGCCCATTTTATGTAAATAACTTACAATCATTACCGTACCACTTTTTGTTCCAACTCTTTTTGCTCTTCTTTTCCTTGCCGGGCAATAACGCGCACGTCACTCACCCTCCCGAAGTTACTGGCCAGTTTCACTTTGAGCAGATACGACAATCCATCCTTGGAGTCTTGCATATCATCCACCGTACCGATCATAATACCTTCCGGGAAAACCGTTGAATAACCGCTGGTTACCACCGAATCGCCTAGATTGAACTCCGCATGGCGGGGCAAGTCTTTCAGGTAAGCAAAACGGGGATCGCCTTGCTCCCACTTCAGGTAGCCGAAATACTCACTGCCTACAATCTTGCAGCTAATACTCGATTTACTGTTGAGTACGGAAATCACCAGCGCATAAGAAGGCGTTACCTCGTAAACGATACCCACTACACCATTACCATCCACCACGCCCATTTCCGGCTGAATACCCGAGGAACTTCCGCGGTCGAGTGTGATGTAATTGTCCACCCTGTTCAGGCTGTTGTTTATCACACGCGCTTTCACCACCCGGTAGTCCGTCAGCGGCAAGTGCCGGATGCTGCTGACCTGAGCCGAGTCTTCCCGGCTCTCCAGCAAAGCCTTTTCCAGATTGGCAATCTGTTGTTCCAGCGTCAGGTTACGATCGAGCAGTTCTTCGTTTACTGATTTCAAATGAAAATACGAAGACACATTGCCCGACACCTCATACATGGTACCAGCCAGCACATTGGCGGAAGTGAAATACACACTATTCTGGTAATGATTGAAGCGGAACAACAAAACAAAACTGGTTGCCTCTAAAATGATAAAGAGGAACCAGTAATTGTATTTCAAAAAAAAGTTCAGTAAATTACGCATAGATACACTATGGGTAGCTTATCTCATCAGGAATGAGAAATTGTCTACATTCTTTAATGCAATTCCTGTACCTTTGGCCACTGCGTGAAGCGGATCTTCGGCAATGTGGAACGGGATGTTAATCTTATCAGTCAGGCGCTTATCGAGTCCGCGCAGCAAAGCACCGCCCCCTGCCAGATAAATACCATTGTGTACGATATCGGCATACAATTCAGGAGGCGTATTCTCCAATGCGCTCAGGATAGCTGTTTCGATCTTCGAGATTGATTTCTCCAGACAGTGAGCTATTTCCTGATAGCATACAGGCACTTCCATCGGAAGAGCTGTGATACGGTTCGGACCATATACGATGTAATCTTCCGGCGCGTCATCGCCCAGTTCGGTGAGCGCTGCACCTACATTGATCTTGATACGTTCGGCCATACGTTCGCTCACCTTCACATTGTGTTGGCGGCTCATGTATTCCTGAATATCAGCTGTCAGGTCGTCACCTGCAATACGGATCGAGTTATTCGATACGATACCACCCAACGAAATCACAGCAATCTCGGTAGAACCACCACCTATATCGACAATCATGTTTCCTTCCGGAGCCTCCACGTCGATACCGATACCAATGGCAGCCGCCATCGGTTCGAACAACAAATACACATCGCGTCCTCCGGCATGTTCGGCAGAGTCGCGTACGGCACGAAGTTCCACTTCCGTACTTCCCGACGGTACTCCTATAACCATACGGAGCGACGGAGAGAAGAGACGGTTGCGGTTGTTCACCCGCTTGATCAATCCGCGCATCATTTGCTCGCAAGCGTAGAAGTCGGCAATCACACCGTCGCGCAGCGGACGGATGGTACGTATATTTTCGTGGGTCTTTTCGTGCATCAGTTTTGCCTTTTCTCCCACGGCAATCATCTTGTCCGTACGGCGGTCGAGTGCCACCACAGAAGGTTCGTCTACCACAATCTTACCATTGGAAATGATGATGGTGTTCGCCGTCCCCAAGTCCATGGCAATTTCTTGCGTAAAAGAGAATAATCCCATAATATTCTTTTGTTTAATGTTTAAAGTGACGGATGCCGGTGGTTACCATAGCCATGTCATGTTCGTTGCAATAGTCGAACGACAGTTGGTCTTTCACCGATCCTCCCGGTTGTATCACAGCAGTCACGCCTTCATTTCCGGCTATTTCCACACAGTCGGGGAACGGGAAGAACGCGTCCGAAGCCATGACAGCTCCCTGCAAATCAAAGTTGAACGATTTAGCTTTTTCGATGGCCTGCTTCAATGCATCGACGCGTGAAGTCTGACCGATGCCGCTTGCCAGCAGTTGCTTGCCTTTTGCCAGCACAATCGCATTCGATTTGCTGTTCTTTACAATTTTATTGGCGAAGAGCATGTCTTCGATCTCGTTCTGCGTCGGAGCTTTCTCAGTGGCAACTTTCAGGTCGGCGGGAGTCTCGATGTTCAAGTCTCTCTCCTGCACCAGCACGCCATTCAGCAACGAGCGGAATTGTTTCTTCGGCAATTTGGCTTCCTTGCGTACCAGGATGATGCGGTTTTTCTTCTGACCCAGGATTTCCAGTGCGTTCACATCGTAGTCCGGGGCGATGATCACTTCGAAGAAGATCTCATTGATAGCCTCAGCCGTCTGCTTGTCGACCACCGCGTTGGTGATCAGTACTCCGCCGAATGCCGAAACCGGGTCGCCTGCCAGTGCATCTTTCCATGCATCCAGCAATGCCGGACGTGAAGCCAGTCCGCAAGCATTGTTATGTTTCAGGATAGCAAACGTCACTTCGTCGAACTCATCAATCAGTTCAACGGCAGCGTTGATATCCAACAAATTGTTGTAAGAGATTTCTTTTCCGTGGATCTGGTCGAACATTGCCTCAAGGTTACCATAGAAATAACCTTTCTGGTGCGGGTTCTCACCGTAACGGAGCGGTTTCTGATCGTTGGCAGTGCAACGGAAAGCCGAACCGTCTTCTCCGTCGAAATAATTGAAGATAGCCGAGTCGTAGTGTGATGAAACAGCAAAAGCCTCTTTCGCCATCCAGCGGCGTTCTTCGAGTGAAGAAGTAGCGCCATGCTCTATCAACATGTCGAGCAAAGGCTTGTATTGTAATTGTGAAGCTACAATCACCACATCGTTGTAGTTCTTGGCAGCCGCACGGATCAATGAAATTCCACCGATATCGATCTTCTCGATGATCGAAGCCTCATCGGCTCCCGAAGCTACGGTAGCCTCAAACGGATAAAGATCTACGATCACCAGGTCGATTTCCGGGATTTCATATTTTTCAATCTGTTGTATGTCTTGTGCCAGATTCCGGCGACACAGTATTCCTCCGAACACTTTGGGGTGCAACGTCTTTACCCGACCGCCCAGGATAGAAGGGTACGATGTCAAGTCTTCAACGGCCTTACAAGGATACCCCAATGATTCGATAAACTGACGGGTTCCTCCTGTCGACAGAAACTCCACTCCCTCTTCATGCAGTTTGGTAATGATCTCGTCCAAACCTTCCTTATGGTAAACCGACACCAGTGCGGTTTTTATTCTTTTAGAATCAGACATTTGATTACTTTTTTTGTTTGGTGGGCAAAGTTACGAAATATTGTTTATCGCACGTAACAAATTCGTTGTGAATTAATAATAAAAATACATAGTGAATACACCTTGCATAAAAAAAGAAGGCACCCCCGAAAAGGATGCCTTCTTTTTTTATCAAATTCCGTATCTCTTACCAGATGGAAACACGTTTCTCCACCGGAACGAACAACGGATCTTTTTCTGTGATATCAAAAGCCTGATACCAAGCGGCGATATGAGGCAAAGCGCCGTCTACCCGCCATCTTCCCAATGAATGCACATCGATTTTCGTCAGTCGGAGCACTTCTTCGGGACGGACATTTCCCGCCCACACATTGGCATACGCCAGGAAGAAACGCTGATCGGCCGTAAATCCGTCTTTTTCGGTCAAAGGAGTTGCTGTTGTCGCATTTTTATACGCCTGATACGAAATCTGCAAGCCACCATGATCGGCTAGATTCTCGCCCAGCGTAAATTTACCGTTGGCATGCACACCCGGAGCAACCATGATACTGTCAAAAAAGTTCACCATAACAGCTGCCCGTTCTTCAAACTTTTTGGCATCCTCTTCCGTCCACCAATCTTTCAGGTTTCCTTCTTTATCGTACTGACGTCCCTGGTCATCGAAACCATGTGTCATCTCATGTCCGATAACCACACCGATGGCACCGTAATTGAATGCATCGTCGGCTTCCATATCGAAGAACGGATATTGCAGAATACCTGCCGGGAAGCAAATCTCGTTCGTCGTCGGCTGATAATATGCATTTACGGTCTGCGGAGTCATCAGCCACTCGTCAGGATCGACAGGTTTGCCGGCTTTCGCCACCATTTCGTTGTATTCCCACTCGTTGGCACGGGCAATGTTGGCCCAATACGAATCCTTCTTTATTTCCAGTTTGCTATAGTCCTTCCACTTGTCGGGATAACCGATCTTCACCCGGAAAGCAGCCAGTTTTTCCTGCGCTTTCACTTTGGTTTCGTCGCTCATCCAGGTCAGCTTCTCGATGCGTTCACCGAGCGACGTCTGCAGGTTTTTCACCAATGTCAGCATCCGTTCCTTGGCAGCAGCAGGGAAATATTTTTCCACATACATCTGCCCGACGGCTTCGCCCAGCGACCCATCCACAGCACTCACCGCACGTTTCCAACGCGGTTGCTGTTCTTTCTTGCCCGACATGGTCCGGCCATAGAAGTCAAAATTCTGTTCCGAGATCGGATCGCTCAGGTAAGCAGCCGATGTATTGATCAGGTTCCACTGCAAATAGTATTTCAAATCGTCCAACGAAACAGTCCGGAGAATTTCGCTTACCTCTTTGATGGCATCCGGCTGACCGACATTCAATGAATCGACCGTACCGAATCCGGCTGTAGAGAAGAACACATCCCAGTCAAACGAAGCAAATTCTCTTTTTAGGTCTTCCTTCGTAAACATGTTATAATTGGCGTGCGGGTCGCGTAAATCCACCTGGGCGCGTGCCGCTTTGGCCAAACGGTTTTCCACCGTCATCACTGCCTTTACAGCTTCTCCGGCAGCAACATCATCGAATCCGGTCAGTTGGAACATCTTACCGACATGTATCTGATACTGATCGCGTATATTCTTGGTGTCCTTATCCTGGTCCAGGTAATAATCGCGTTCACCCATACCCAGTCCGCCCTGGTACGTCTGCACGATGTTCATCGAACTATTCTTGTCGTCGGCGGATACATATACATAAAAGAAAGGGAATATACCGCTCCGCTGCATGCGAGCAACGAGTGGATAGATTTCCGATTTATCGTTCATCCCGGCTATCTTAGCCAGTTCTATCTGGATGGGCGCCGCACCGTCAATGTTCAGTTTCACACTGTCCATGGCTATGTTGTACAACTCACCCACTTTCTGGGCAATACTGCCGGCATCGTGTGTTTCGCCCGCTAATTCTTCAATCAGGCCACGCAGTTGCTTGCGGTTGTTCTCGGCCAACATGTCGAAAGATCCGAAACGCGAATATTCGCCGGTCAACGGATGATCCTTCATCCATCCACCACAGGCGAACTCGTAAAAGCTGGTTCCCGGAAGAGCTGTCGTGTCGAGATTGGCGCGATCTACGCCCGATGTAAGCGTTGTTTCTTTGGCACCGTTGCATCCTGTGCCCAGCAGGCAGAATGCGAAAACAGGTAAATAGTTGGTAACTCTCATTTTCTTAACTAGAATTTATTGGTTTATTTTTCACGAATAGACACTCGTTCATTTATAGTTTGCGAAGATAAAAACAAATTCACAGAGATAAAGGTTCGGGGGTTGGAAATGAAGAATTAATATTTTGCAAATATCCACAAGTTTCCTTTATTTAAGGGGCATTCCGTCGGCTCCCTGTAGAGTATTTAGGAACAATGGGGGTATTGAAGGTTTAAAAGGTTCGGGCCGTTGGTTTTAAACCAACGGCCCGAACCGTTTAAACCAACGCATCAAAGCTTTATGAGTGTGCATCAAGCTCTTTCAACTTCAATAAGAAAATATCCCCGCTCCATAGCTTATTCCAGAATGTCTGACAACTGCCAAGAGTAATAGAAAAACCGGGTAAAAGGAAAAGAAGCGAATCAATGCTAGTTTTTAATCTCTTCCAGTTCCATCAGTGCCGTCTCCCACGCTTCCTCAACCCGGCTGAGCTGTTGTTTCAGTTTCTGATGCCGTTCGTACAATGTCATATTCGAAGCACCCTCGGGAGTAGCCATTTGTTCTTCAAGGATGGCAATAGCTGCCTCCATTTGGCCGATCTCCTCTTCGCAATCAGCCACCTGTTTCTCTATCTTCTTTATTTTCTTGTTCAGTTCCTTCTGTGCTTCGTAGGAAAGTTTATTTTCCGACGACTGTGCAACAGTTTCCGTATTCTTCGCCGCTGCATTGGCAGTAGGAGAAGCCGACAACACCGGTCCTTTCTGCAATTCATTCAGGCTCTCTATCTTTTTCCGTTGCAGGAAGTCATAGATACCGCCCAGATGCTCACGTACCAATCCGCCGCCAAACTCGTACACCTTCGTCACCAGCCCGTCGAGAAATTCGCGGTCATGGCTCACCACCACTACCGTACCGTCGAACTCCCGGATGGCATCCTTCAACACGTCCTTCGAACGCATATCCAAGTGGTTCGTCGGTTCGTCCAGAATCAGGAAGTTCACCGGTTCGAGGAGCAGTTTAATCATAGCCAACCGCGTACGCTCTCCACCTGAAAGAACCTTCACTTTCTTATCGGATGCTTCGCCGCCAAACATAAACGCTCCCAGGATATCACGTATCTTCAGGCGAATATCTCCCACGGCTACCCGGTCGATCGTATCGAACACCGTCAGGTTCTCGTCCAACATTTGCGCCTGGTTCTGAGCGAAGTAGCCTATCTGGACGTTGTGCCCGATGGTTAACTTACCACCAAACTCAATTTCATTCATGATGCACTTCACCAAAGTAGATTTACCTTCACCGTTTTTGCCGACGAAAGCTATCTTCTCGCCCCGGTTGATGGTGAGGTTCACGTTGTGAAACACCACATGCTGGCCGTATGCTTTTTCCGTATCTTCGCAAATCACCGGGTAACTACCGCTCCGGCTGGCAGGCGGAAATTTCAGCCTCAGCGAAGAGTTGTCCTCTTCATCTACCTCGATACGTTCTATCTTGTCCAACTGCTTAATGCGGCTTTGTACCTGTACGGATTTCGTAGCTTTGTAGCGAAAGCGTTCGATAAAATCCTCCGTATCCTGTATTTGTTTCTGCTGGTTCTCATACGCACGCAACTGTTGCTCACGGCGCTCCTTGCGTAACACCACAAAGTCATCGTACTTCACCTTGTAGTCATAAATCTGCCCGCAACTTATTTCAATGGTTCGGGTGGTAACATTATTAAGGAAAGCCCGGTCGTGACTGACCAGTACCACCGCGTTGGCGCGGGTGGAGAGGAATGTCTCCAACCATTGAATACTCTCTATATCGAGGTGATTCGTCGGCTCGTCGAGCAACAACACGTCGGGACGGCGTAACAGGAGCTTCGCTAGTTCGATACGCATGCGCCATCCACCACTGAACTCCGATGTCGAGCGGTCGAAGTCCTTCCGGTCGAAGCCCAGTCCCATCAATGTACGCTCAATCTCTGCCTGAAAGTTTGTCCCGCCCATCATCAGGAAACGGTCGTTCTCGTGCGTGAAGCGGTCTATCAGTTTGTGGTATTCTTCCGAATCGTAGTCGGTGCGTTCCGCCAGTTCCCGGTTCATCCGTTCGAGACTGGCCTGCAAGTCGAAGATATGTCCGAAGGCTTGTTCGGCCTCCTGCATCACCGTGCGGTTATCGGTAAGGATCATTACCTGCGGCAAGTAGCCGATGGTGGTATCGCGTGGAACGGACACCGTACCCGAAGTAGGTGTCTGCATGCCCGCCAGGATTTTCAGCATGGTCGATTTGCCCGCACCGTTCTTCCCCACCAGGGCGATACGGTCTTTTTTATTGATGATGTACGACACCTCGTCGAAGAGCGGCGTAACATTGAATTCCACTTTGAGTTGTTCTACTGAAATCACTTTCGATCTGTTTTGATGAATTTGCCCGCAAAGGTAATCATTTCTTTTATTTTATCGGGCAGCGCATGAACCTCATATACTACATTCACACAACCTAAGACACAGAAGGCTGCCCTCACCTGAGATGAGAGCAGCCTTCTATATTGTATTCAAGACAAATACTATGCTTTTGCCATCTTTACAGCGCGCTGCTGTTGGGCGATAACCCGGATCGTTTCCACCGCCACCAGAATAGACAGCAGAACCAGGATGGCCGACACAATAGGAATAGCCGGATGGCCTATGCCCAGCACCCAACCTTCGTAGATGCCAATCCCCAATGCCCAGTTCGATGTGATAAACATCAGCACAGCCGGGATAAAGGGTACCAGCCAGTATTTGCGGCCTTTGTTGGTATTGAACAACCAAACCGTAATGCCGATCAGCGCCAAAGCTGCCAGAAGTTGATTGGATGCGCCGAATGTATTCCAGAAAATCTTCCAGGCCGGAACAGCCATTCCCTGGGCGTTGGTAAAGGTTTGGAACAAGAAGATCAACGGGACACCAGCTGTAAGAAGCGTTCCGAGGAATTTTCCTTTCCAGTCCTTCCAGCCCGTTAGTTCTTCGATGATATAGCGTCCCAGGCGGGTACAAACGTCCAGTGTATCGTACACAAAGGTAGTAAAAGCCATCAGCCCGAAGCTGATTCCATAAAAGGCAGAGATTCCGATCAGCTCCATGAACTCACCGATACCACAAGCATAAATAAAGTTGGGTGCACGGTTCACCATGGGCGAGTCGGCCGGAATGATCATCACGCAGGCAATGGCAATAACAGCCACCATTCCTTCGAGCAGCATCGTTCCATACCCCACAGGCTTGGCATCGGTTTCACAAACCAACTGCTTACTGGTAGTGCCCGATGAGATAAGCGAGTGGAAACCGGAGCAGGCTCCGCAAGCAATGGTGATAAACAAAATGGGGAACATCGGGAACCAGAACTGGCTACTCCCCAACCCATGATCCGTGTCCAGATTCAACAGGGCGGGAAACTCAATGGTGAAGTTACCGAATATCAAACCGATGGCGGAAACCAGCAGGGCAGCGTAAAGGAAATATCCTCCCAACGCACCACGGGGTTGCAGCAACAGCCACATAGGCAATGTAGCAGCGATGAAGCAGTAAGCCAGAATGAGCAATCCCCAAACCTTTTGCGCCATCAACGGATCGGCAAACGGAAGTTCGACGGGGAGGAACTTACCACCCCAGATGGCCAGACCCACCAACGGTAGGAAAAGCCATACCGCCAGGTTTTCTCCCACACGCGCATAGCGGATCAATACTCCCATGATCATGGGCAGAATCAAGTACATAATAGAGGAAGAAGCGATAGCAGCTCCGGCTACCACTTCGCCCGATTCGAGCGTTACATTACCCACAAAAGCGCCTGCGGTAATATCAGTAAAAGCGACAATGATATAGACAATGGCGATCCAGATAAAGATCATGAACAACAGCCACGCCCGCTGCGAAACCTGCTGACGAATCACTTCCGTGATCGACCGGGCTTTCATCCGGACGGAAATGATCAGCGAACCCATGTCATGGACACCCCCTACAAAGATAGAACCGATCACCACCCACAACAAAGCAGGCAACCAACCAAACATACTAGCTGCCAGAATCGGTCCGTTGATAGGACCAGCAGCGGCAATCGCCGAGAAGTGCTGACCAAGTAACATTCCTTTTTTAGCCGGAACGTAATCTTTTCCGTCATTCATTTCTACCGCAGGTGTTTTCTTTGTGTCGTCTAACTTAAATACTTTCTTGGACAAAAATCGTCCGTACCACCGGTATGCCAGCCAAAAGACCAACGCTGCACCCAGTACAATAATCAGAATATTCATATAACATTAATTAGTTGTGCAAACATAGTAATAAAATAACAAAGTTGTATCCAGACTGTCAACAAAAAAGAAACCTGCCGTTCTCTTACTCGCTATTCCGGTGGAGGAATGAGCGTAGAAAAGAGAACGGCAGGTCGAAATATCTTTATGTCAGTTCCTTAGAACAGCTTGGCAGGATACTCACCGGCATCTACCAGAGCCTGTATCTTGGCAACCACATCGGGGCGGTCGGCAGCATACGTTACGCCGAACCACTTGCTGGCGGTATCGAGCACTTTCACGCGGGCTGTGTTTTCCACAATGAGTTTGTTCACCATCAACGGGATGAAGAATTCGCTCTTGAGGTTGTCCATGTTTTCTGCCAGGAATTCTTTGAAGTATTCTTCCGAATAGTCGAAGTAGTCGGGAGTGAAGCCCCACATATTCATCGATACCGGGGTATTGTCGGCAATGCTTACAAGCTGACCGTTCTCGTCTTTGAACGATACTTTACCGTCTATGCGTTCGATAGAGGTACGTTCCACCACGGTAGTCAGGTAACCTTCGGCATCTGTTTCGCATACGCCACGGGCTACCGATCCGCTTTCGCTCAACGTATTGCCCACACGATATCCCACCATGCAGTAGTCGTTCTTCTTACCGTTCATCTCCGTCAATGCCTTGCCCAGTACGCCGAAGCTATCGCGTCCGTAGAAGTCGTCGGCGTTGATTACGGCAAACGGTTCCTTAATTACATCTTTACCCATGAGTACGGCGTGGTTGGTTCCCCACGGCTTCACACGGTCGGCCGGGCAAGTAAAACCTGCAGGCAGACTGTCCAATGCCTGGAACGTAAGTTCTACCGGAATGTGGTTCGTGTATTTGCTCAGAATCTTTTCACGGAAGTCTTGTTCGAAATCTTTACGGATAACAAATACCACTTTGCCGAATCCGCCGCGGATGGCATCGTAGATAGAGTAGTCCATGATCGTTTCACCGCCAGGTCCCAGACCATCCATCTGTTTCAGACCCCCGTAACGGCTGCCCATGCCGGCAGCTAGTACAAATAAAGTAGGTTTCATAAGTATGTTATTAATATAATGGTTAGTGACGTCGTTTACCGAAATCGCTGCAAAGATAGATTAAATTTGTTAATTAAAACGGATATCCGATAGCAAAATGTACTCCTAAACTTTTACCAAACGGACCGGTGATATTGTAATAACCCTTACGACCGGTGTCGTAAGGAAGATGAAGAGCCACGCCACAATCCAGACGAAACACAAGGAAACCCAGATCATACCGTATACCGGCACCGGTGTTAAGCGCCACTTGTTTGGCGAAATCCTTGAATGTGAATTTGGCATTGGGCCGGTCGGCATCCTCGCGCAGCAGCCACACGTTACCGGCATCGAGGAAGACGGCGCCGTACAGATCGCCAAGAACACGGAAACGATATTCCACATTGGCTTCGATACGGATGTCGCCCGTTTGATCGATATAAGCGCTGTCGGGCGCCTGGTACCCACCGGGACCGATGCTACGTACCGTAAAGGCGCGGAGACTGTTGGAACCACCCACGTAGAACTGTTCGCTGTAAGGCGCCACATCGGTATTGCCGTATGCACAAATGGCTCCGGCCGTGAAGCGGGTGGCAATACTCTGGTTCTTGTCGATCTTCCACAGGTAGCGGAATTCGGTATTGAGTTTCAGGAACTGGGCAAAGGGGGTACCCAGGAACTCTTTGTTCTTTTCGTCGAAGTCGCGCCCCGTCAAACGGTAAATACACGATGTGAGGTTACCCGCCGAAGTGGCATCGACCTGAAACCAGATGGGGTTTCTCACACCACGCACAGTGGAGTTATCATAGGTGTAAATGTACTCGATGGCCGGTATGAACTGGTTGCGCAAACTGCTGTAAAGCGAGGGATTGTCTTTTACCTTATCTATAAAGGCCTGGGTCTCGTTTTGCAACACGTTGAACGACAAGCGGAAGGGAAGCAGGCTATGGTTACTTACCCGCTTGGGCTGAAAATTATAAGTAACGCTTCCTCCGAAGCTCAACAGTCCGTAGTACTTGGCCCGGTTCAGCTGGTCGGCATACACCCGGAAGGTAGTCGAGGCAGGGAAGTCGTATTCATGCTTGCCCAGCTTAGGGAAAAGCACCCGGGGAAAGGTGAGCGAGGACGATATGCCATACTCCCAACTATTCATCAGCGAGCTTTGGTCGCCTCCGCCGGTCTGCCATTCATACGATCCTTTGAGTTTCACATCCCACGTTTCACCTCCGCCAAAGACATTGTTCTTGCTGAGGGTGAACGCTGCTCCGGGACCGGTCTGGTCATTGCTTTTGGTCACAACGTTGAACTCCAGCTGAGCGTTGTAGGGTTTATCGAAAGTGGCATTCACCCGAAGATCGAGCGTATCGGACACATTGGTGGTATCGCGCGACACGTATTGCATGTCGATGTAGCGGAAGATACCGAGCTGGGCGATACGTTCCTGAACACGTTTCTGGCGGTACTCACTGTACAAACCGGTCTGTTGGGCGGCGCGCAGGGAATCGTTCCGGACATATGCCTGGTAGTGCAGCCAGCGGTACATCATATTGGGGCGGACATGCAGTTTATCGTAATAGTGAATGGTGATATCTTTGTAATGCAAACTATCGTTAGGAGATTCGCCTCCCTTACCCATCAGATAAACGCTGGTATTACCTACGTAATAAGGTTTTTGGGCGGCAGCGGGCAGCCCGGGAATGGGAATGAGCCGCAGGCTGATGTGCCCACCCGGCACGAGGGTGGTATCGGCCTGGTAGGTAAAATAATCGGGACGGAAATAATAATACCCGCGGTTGCGCAACTGCGTACTGATGCGCGAACGTTCACCGTCGAGATTGGTGACATTGAACTGTTCTCCGGGTTTGAGCAGGGTATTGCGGCGACCGCGTTCCATCAGAGTGAGCATACGCTTGTTGAACCGGTCGTAATAAACGGTGTCGATGTAATACGGGTTCCGCATATCGACGGTGTAGGCTACGGAGGCTTTCTTCAAACTGTCTTTGCCCGTATCGGGGATGACGGCGGACTTTACCGTGCCGTTGAAGTAACCGTAATCGTGCAGGATATTGGTGGCTACCTTGGCACGTACTTCGGGGTTGACGGCAGAGATAAAGACGGGCGGATCGGCGGCAAAACGATTATACATCCATCGGCCGAAACCTTTGTCATAACGGGCATAACGATTGTACGCCCATACCTTGATAGGAATGGGAAGCACGCCGAACATCTTTGTGCTGGGAGCTTTGTCCAAGGCCGCATCGACTTCGTCCATCGCTGTGACCCCGGTACGGGTTTCGGAACGGTCGTTGACGGTAGTGCTGTAGCCGGTATACAGTACTTCGCCCTCGGGTAGATGCTTGGTGGTGGAGCAAGCCGAAAGCCCGCACACCAGCGCCAACCAACAGCCGACAGCACTTGTGGCAACAATAATCCTCCTGTGTATGTATTCCGGTTTCTTCTTCATTTCCTTTGCTTCAGTGGGGACTACTTCTTCTTTTTAAATATAAACAGTTCGCTCAGGCGGTCGAGTTTCTTGCGGAGCACCAGACCGAGTCCTGTTTCCGTGATCTCACCGTCGAGGTTATCATACGTCTTGTCATGGAACAGGCGCAGGTAGCGCGTTCCGGCAGCGTCGAGCCGGTATTCCACGGATATATTGTCGATGAACGACTCGGCATCATTCTGGGCATTGGCTCCGGTAGATACCCGTCCGCCAAGCACCACTTGCACCCGGTCGCTAAACAACCGTTGCGAATACTTAAAGGTAAAGTCGGTCTGCCGGTTGCCCGAGTCCTCGCGTCCTTCCACGCCGACGGCAAAGCTTCCGCCTTTGATGCTGTTGCCCAGGACTGAGTTGATCTGACTTGCCAACAAGCTGTTCAGGGCATTGCCCATGTTGAGTCCGCCGCCGCTGGTCTTGCCCACATCGGGCAGGTAAAGTCCGGTGGCAAGCATGGCTACAGCCAGCTGGTTGCGCTCATCGGCACCCTTGGAAGCCAGTTCGGCCTGTACGCCCGTATCGTCAGGAGCTTCGATCTCGAAAGCCAGAACCAGGTCGTCCAGGCGGTTCCTCACCACCACGGAGAGGTCGAAGTTGACCATGCGCGACGAGCCGTCGTCATTGGCCACAGAAGAGCGGGTGCGCTCGGTGGCGCGGAAGTTGAGCATCGGGTCCATCAGGTCGCCCGTCCATTCCACGTAACTTCCGTTTTTAATCTGAAACTCCTTGAGCGGAATAACGGGGAGCGCATATTTCATCATTCCTCCTGAGAGGGTGTACCGTCCGAAGAGCGTCATGTCGCCCCGCGGGGAATATTTCAGCGAGAGATCGCCCCCACCCATCAGCTCCACGCGGCTGCTGCGGTCGGCACTCAGGTCGGCCTTGAGGCGTACGGCGGGTTCGATGTGAATGGTCATGATCAGGTCCATGCCACCGAGCGAAAGTTGTTGCTGCTCTTCTTTCCGGAGCGAAGTGGTATCGCTGAAAGAGACGAAAGTGACGAGGTCGCCCAAGCGGTCCTGCACGGACAAAGGCGAGTCGGTCAGTACATACGTAACATCGGTGTTGCCCAGCAGGTTCATATTCCCCCGCATCACGAGGGCATTGAGCGGACCGCGAAGGGTGGAGTTAAAATCTACATACACTCTACCATACACCAGGCTCTCCCGGGTACGGGGTGCGCTGAGCAACGTGTAGTTCTTGGCATCCAGCTTCAGATTGGCCGTAGGCTTGCTCATATCACGGAAGTCGACATAACCATCGATGGTAAACGGGTTCTTACTGGTGGTATAGATGGCAAACTTATCGAAGACGGCCCGGCTGTTGTTTAACTTCACCGGACGATCGTCGAACGTCAGGCGGATTCCTGCCTGGCGGGCATAGACCGATACGCTGTCGAGCAACAACTGCCCGTTGAGCAATGGCTTGGCACTGCTTCCGGTCAGGTGCAGTTCCCCGTCCAGGTCGCCACTGAGGGTTGCCATCTGATCGGGGATAAAGGCATTGGCTATCCGCAACGGAAAATGCTCCACATTAAGATTGACCACCACGCTGTCCTTGCCCGGACCAAGAGGGTACAAGGCTCCATCAGCCGTCAGTATCTCCTCGTCTTCATGCGTCAGGTAGGTGTTGATGTGCTGCTTACCCCCTTCTCCAGGAAGCCAGGTGGCTCCCAGGGTGACATCTCCGATGCGTTGTTTCTGATACGCCAACTCATCGACGGTAGCTTCAGCCGACACCTCGAAAGGCGCATCGGGCTTCTGCACATAATGTACTTCGGCCGAGAGCAAACCCGATACTTCGGGATAATACGGAAGCAGTTCGCTCAGCTCGGCCAGGCGGAGACGGATAAATTCCACATGCATGTTTTGAAGGGAGACGGTATCTTCGCGTACAGACTGCATCTTGAATCCGGTTCCTTCCGTACCTTCCATATCGATACTGGCATACACACGCATGTTGTTGTGCAGGTAAAGCCAGTTGTTATTGTCCTTGAACTTAAACTTCCGGAAGGCTACGATGGGTTCGTCGGGGATAACGTTGATAACCAGCCCGTCACCACTGCGCCGCGGACGGGCTTTTACGCCGAGCAACAGTCCGGTTTCTCCTTTGGCATTCTCGAAGTCCAACGTCAGTTCGGCATCATTCGTACGGATTTGGCCTGTGATACCGGCTTTGAAAGAGATGTGAGGATTCTTCGGCGTATTGATCACCCCGCCGCGCAAGCGGACATGCGAGGTATCTTGCCGGGCACTGAAATAAACGGTATCGAGTTGCAGGGTGTCTATCTTGAGGGCGGTCAGGGCAGCCCTGCCGTTGATACCCCGCTCGGGAGAAGCATTGAAGCGAACCGCCACATCGTTGTAGCCGATGTTACTCCGCGCCAGGTACCACGCCAACGGATTCTCTTTACCGGCGGTGAAGGTGATGCGTGCCGTGGGAAGTTCTTTACGCAGCGCGGCATGATCCAGCAGTTTGTTTTTGAGCTGAACCATCAGCAGGTCGACGAACTTCTGGCTTTGTTTAATGAGCGGATCGACACCGGCGCCGGCAGTAAAGTCGAGCGATAAGTCGCCCGAGGTTAGTTTGGCGCTGACCAACTCTTTACGGGCTTCGGCCTCGAGCCGGAACATCAGCGGATGTTTCTGTAGTTCGGGCAGAAGTCCCATCTCGTACAGGTTAACATGGGTGGCGTTGACGGTTACCTTTCCGTCGGGATAGCGGTGCGCCAGGTTGTACTCGCCTTCGGCAGTGAGCCGCACCAGCTCGTTATCGGACGAAAGACGGGCGGCAGCCACGGCATTCTTCAGGTTTCCGTCCAGCGTTACGTTGGCCAGGTGATAACGCCCGTAGTGAAGCGTATCTACCGTTGCCTTCACTACAGCAGCCGAGCGGTAAGAGGTTACATCCACTCCCCTGCCCTTTAGTGAGGCGGTAGCGGCGAATTCGTAAATGGAATCTTTCGGCAGGAAGTGATGCAGTTGCATGCCGGTGACTTTCAGATCAGCCTGATACGCTTCCGTAACCTGGTCGAACAAGGCATCGAGCGATACGTCTCCCCGGCCTTCCTGCATGTCCATTTTGGCTTTATAGGCCTTTCCTTCCATACCCAGTTGGGCTTTAAGACGAATGCTGTCGGGTATGGCCAACCGGTCGCCCATTCCCGTGAGTGCGGTAAGAAAATGGAGATTGCCCGTCACCAGATTCAGATCGACCTTGGCCGAACGATTCAGGCTGTCGGTAATGTGCTTCAACTCACCTCCGCCACGCAAGCTGAAGGCGCCGGGCAACTCAGCCCTGAGCTGAGAGATCTGCATGTGGTCGAGACTTCCCTCGACTCCTGCCTGTACAACCAACGGACGGAACGGGTAGGCTTCCTTGAAAGTCGCGGGCAGGGAACCGGCAAACAACATCACGTCTTGCTTACCGATGTAGGCATTGAAACGGGTCGACAGTTCGCCCGAGGTGAGTATATTGGCCAGGTCCCAACCGGTTTTCAGGGAGAAGTTTATCTCCGAGTGGGTGGTTTTCAGGCGCACATAAGGAACTTCGATGCCATTGCCCTGAGTTCGCATACGCCCGGCCAGGGTATCTATACGCAACCCGGAACGTTCACTGAGCGAGCATTCGCGGATGGTAGCGCTAAGTTTCTTCTCTCCGTAGAATACAGAGTCGACCCCCAAACGGATGTCGCGCACGAGGATGTGCGAGGGGTCGAAGCCCGGAACAGCATCGCCACTCCCCATATAATAAGTAGCCGAAGCTCCGCTAAGCATAAACTTCTGCCAGCCATATACATTCCGGCCAAGGTCGGCCTCGGCATCTTTCAGGATGGCTTCGCCGATGTGACCTCCCGTACGAATGGAATCATCGGGCATCAGCAGGAGGAAGGAGACGTTTTTCAGGTTCAAGTCGCGCAAAGCGATGTTCCAGCGAAGGGCAGTCTGGGCAGAGTCTTTCGGCGTAGTGGTGGTATCGTTCCTCATCGTCATTCGTACGTGGGTATCCGACAGTTCGACACGCTGAATCAACGCCACTTCCTGTTCCAGGTCGGCATTGACACGGAGATTGAATCGTCCCAGCACTCCTTCTATCTGCATGTTCCCCATCAGCCCGGCCGAATTGACATGCGCCTTACGCAAACTGACCTGATCGACCTCCGCTTTGCCTTGCAACAGCGGCCATACTTTGACACTCACACTCAGGCTTTCGAGGGTCAGAAGTGTATCAGGAGCTTGCACTACCTGCACACCGCGCACCAAGAGGTTGAGCGGAAACCGCAGGTCGATACGATCCACCTGTATCTGCATACCGGTAGCCTCCGAAGCGTACGCGGTAGCCTCCCGCTTCAGTAGATTCTGAATGGGGGGTACATAGAGGAGTACCATGAGGAGTATAAATAGCAATAAAGGAGTAAGTACAATCCAGCTTACCCACTTCACCCATCTTCGTTTCATTCTTTGTGCAAATACAGTTAATTGATACAAAGGAAACAAATTTAGGCGGAAAAAGATTAAAGTGCCCGGAAATACTTATGAATCGGGATTTTTTTTCAGCGAGTCTCTTTAAATAACGACGGAAAAGCTTGACTTTGGCAAATAAAAAGGCTATATTTGTAACGTAAAGATAAAGTATATCCTTTTTATACTACCATATCTCCAGGGATGCGCAAGCTTCCCTTTTTTTATGCCCGCCGCCGAAAGCGCTTCCGCACCTACCTGCAAACCTTCCCTTTGATACCGGCAAAACGCTTGTTTGCAAGCAGCAAATGAGTGGTTTGCTACTTGCAAATGGAAGATTACATGCTTTGTAACGAGAGGTTACATGCTTTCTAATGGAATACTACAAGGTATGTAAATAAAAGAAGGCCAGAAGTTACCTTAGGAACTTCTGACCTTACCACAAAGCGACGTTAGTCGTTAATTATTTATAAATCTGCTCTTGACAACTTCCCACCCTGTTGTAAGAAAGTATTACTTAAGCATTTGTGCGACGTATGTCTTCGCCTCATCGACAATAATCAGAAGGGCCGATAATGCTTCTTCCGTACGGTGCTTAATCTCATCCGAGAAGTCTTTTCCACGCTGCATCTCCAACCACATCAACAACGGAACGGTGCGATTGGATTCAATCATGGTGAGCGACGGAAGCATCTTGTGCGCCATAGCGGCAATGCCCTCTGTATCGGATGCGATATAGGCTTCTCTCATCTGAGCGATATTCTTCACCGTTTCGCTGGCAAACGAGTTGATAAAAGCACGGGAGGCCAACAAATCTCCATCAGAGAAGACCAACAATGCGTCAAAATTGAAATTGTCGGCCAACTTATTGATCACGCGTCGCAGGTCTTTCTTCGTGAAAGGCTTGTGCAGACAACCGACGAAACCGTGACTGACAAACTCCCCATCGTTCACCGCGCTACGGGCAGTAACGGCAACAACCGGAATGGTCTGCGCTTGCTTGATGTTGGAAGCCCGAAGCACTTTCAACAGCTCGAACCCGCTCATGGCCGGCATTTGCACGTCGGTGAGCAAGAGGTCGTATTCGTCCTCCCGCAGGCGCTCAAACAGTTCGTCGGGATGATCACAGCAAACCGCTATGATATCTTGCTGGCGAAGCATAGCCGAAGTGAGCTGCAATTGTATCTTGTCATCGTCAATCAATAGTATGCGGAGTTTCTTTACCACCGGTTCGATTGATACCGGTTCCTGAGCAAAAAGCAGGTTCTCCTGTGCCTCCGGTACATCTTCCTGAATAACCGACGACAGCTCCTGGGCATACGACGCTACTTCCGGGATAACCGGTGCAACTTTCGGGATAGCAGGTACCTCTTCCTGAGCAACGGGTGTTGTTTCCTGTACAGTCGGGGTGGCTTCTTGAGCAATCGGCGTTTCCTCCGGAATAGCCGGAACATCTTGCGGAACGACCGGCGCTACTTTCTGAATATCTTCCGGAACGGCCGGTGTTTCCTGAGCAACCGGAGCGGATTCCCAGACGGGCGTTCTTTCATCATTATCCCTATCAGCTAACTTCGTCAACGGCAGCTTCACCACAAAACTACTTCCCTTGCCCGGCGAGCTTTGTACGTCGATATCTCCGTCCAGAAGCCTGATCAGTTTCTTTACGATAGAGAGTCCCAGCCCGAATCCTTCGACCCCCTGGGCTCCCGGCAAGCGGGTAAATTCCTGGAAGATACGTTTCTGATCGGACGGAGTCATACCCTGTCCCGTGTCGGTTACTTCGATACGCAACTTAGAGGATGCATAACTCACATCGAGCAATACCTCTCCCTCCTTAGTGAACTTTATCGCATTGGAAATCAAGTTGTCGGTCAGTTGCCGGATGTGAAGTGGGTCGCCCGAAAAACTACCTTGCAACTCGGGCGCTATGTGGTATCTCAGCTTCAAGCCCTTGTTTCCTGCCAAAGGCTCAAAACAAGCACGAATCTCCCCGAAAAGCTCTGATGGATAGAAAGAAGTATTATTTGCCTTGCTCTTATTCAGATCGAGACGGTGGAATTCGAGCAAGTCGCCCACCAGCTTGAGCAAATGCTCGGACGAGGTCTTCATATTGCCCAGATAAGCCAGTTGTTGCTTATCGCTCACCTGATCGGACAGTAACTCAGTATATCCCAGAATAGATCCCAGCGGCGCTTTGAAGTCGTGGGTGATGGCAAGCATCAACTTTTCGCGTGTCACCAACAGTTTCTCCGTACGGCGTTTGGCCTTTTCCAATTCGCGGCGGTAACGGTTGCTACGGGAAATGTCGCGCCAGATGAGTATAAGGAAGATAGCCGACAGAGATACTGCACCGGTAGCCACCCAGCCGATGGTCTTCGTGGCTTCCCGGCGAATCCTCAATCCGGCTTCCGTATTGTGGCGGATGCGTTCCAGCGCTTTGTTCTCGTAACCCTTGATGACGATATCGATCTGCGCAGTCAGGTCGGCGTTCAGCTTGCGGTAGTAGTCTTTCCGCCATTGAAGCGATGGTTCTTTTTTCGCTTTCTGCCTGGTGACCACCGCCTTTTGTACCACTACCCGCTTCAGAGAATCTACGACATCGTATTGATGCAGCACCGTATCTCGTTCTACTTCAGTCGAAGTTTTGACCTGCACTGCTTTCTCATCCTTCGGAGGCACAAACACTTCGCCCAGTCGCTTGAAGAAACCCTTCTTCTTGGTGGGAGCCTCTACAATCGAGTCGCGCTTCGTCACCACCCGTTCCTGTACCACAGGTTTCTCTATGACGGGCGGCGCCTGTTCGGCAACAAACTCATTGATTTCGCTGATCGTCAGCATACTGTCATTGGAACTGACGAATTCCTGAAGCATCTTCAAGGTATTCTGGTCTTTCTGTCCCAACCAATAGAATATACTATCGGTCTGCAAACTCAGCATGTCGTCCGAGTCGGCCAGTTTCCTCATTTCCTGACGAATGAACATCAGGGAATACAATACCGCCATCAGTAACAAGAGATACCCTACGGCGATTTTTACTTTGGTAAAACGGGATGGTTTCATACTGTTCAATGTATTAACCGGGCAACCCCTTCGACCCGGTATTGGTTAGTCCCCAAAGGGGAATGATACGATAAATAGAATAAACCTTATAAGCCCTGTTAACGGGATTACTGATCGTTCTTTTCTTTCCTATAATATAATACGACTCCATTCTCTCTGCGGAAGAGTCGCCGGGCTACCTCATTCAGATGCGTGGCAGTCACCGCCCGATAGCGCGCCACTTCCGTTTCCAGATCTTCCGCCCGGCCGATAAGCTCGAACCAGGCCAGGTTGGTCGCCACATTCAGGTAATTGATATTACCGAAAATCTGGGTCGACTCAAACTTGTTCTTCACCTTCTCTAACTCCTGCTCGCCTACAAGTTCGTCCTGCAGACGTTTCAGTTCTTCGCGTACTGCCTCTTCGGCCTGCTCCAACGAAACACCGGCGGCAGGCTTGCCCGAAACATGAAACAACCCGGCGTCAATGCTTCCCGAAATGGAGGCATCGATGCTCGTAAAGACTTTCCGCTCTTGCACCAAACGTTGGTTGAGCCTGCTGGAACGTCCGTTACTAAGCACATCCGATAATATATCATACGCGTAATAATCCGGATCAAGTCGATCGCCCATATGAAAAGCCATATAGAGCGCATCGAGCGGAACATTGCGCCGGATGTCCAGCCGGCGTTCCTCTGTCTGCACAGATTCCTGCGGCAACCGGCACTCAGGAACGTCCCTACGGGGAATGGGACCAAACCATTTCTCTGTCAGCCGCACCGCCTCTTCAAAGGAGATGTTTCCCGTGACAGCCAGTATGGCATTATTGGGCGCATAAAAGCGGAAAAAGAAATCTTTCACCTCATCGAGCGTGGCATTGGCGATGTGCGCAAGTTCCTTACCAATGGTCGGCCAACGGTAAGGATGCACCTGATAAGCCAACGGACGCAACAGATGGCCGATATCGCCATAGGGCTGGTTCAGGCAACGCTGCTTGAACTCCTCCATGACCACACCGCGCTGCACCTCCAGACTTCGTTCGCTGAAATCGAGACTCAGCATGCGGTCGGACTCAAGCCAGAAGCCGGTCTCCACATTCGGACGCGGCACGGTGAGGTAGTAATTGGTGATATCGTTATTCGTCCAGGCGTTGTTCTCCCCTCCCGCCAACTGGAGCGGACCGTCATAATCGGGGATATGAACCGACCCGCCGAACATCAGGTGCTCGAACAGGTGGGCAAATCCGGTATGATCGGGGTGTTCATCACGGGCGCCGACATTGTACAACACATTGAGGGCCACCATCTGGGTGCTCTCATCCTGCGAATGTACCAGCCGCAAGCCATTGCCTAAAACGTATCTGTTTATCTGCATGAGGAATGTTTACCTATTAAATACGGTCTTGTTACATTACGGTCATCTTGATGATCCGTATATCTTCTTCGGGACGGTCGTTACGATCGGTTTTCACCTTTTGTATCTTCTCCACAATGTCCATTCCTTCCACCACTTCGCCGAACACCGTATATTCACCGTCCAGGTGCGGAGTACCTCCCACCGTGGTGTAAGCCTTTACCTGTTCAGGAGTAAAATGGAAATCGGGACGACGGGCGGCTTCGGCTTCCGCTTCTGCCATCAGGCTATCTTGCAAAGCGTACAGACCGTCTTCGTCGTTGGCCTTACGCATCTTGTATATCTCCTTGACATGCAACTGCGCCAATCCATTGAAAATAACATCAATTTTGTTTTGATTCTTCTGTTGTTCCATGTTCAGCAACGTAGAGTCATTGAAGACCTTGCCTGTAACAATGTAGAACTGGCAACCGGAGGAAGCTTTCTTCGGATTCCGGTCATCGCCCTGGCGGGCAGCGGAAAGCACACCTTTCTTGTGAAAATATTGCGGATAGACAAATTCTGCCGGAATGGTATAACCCACATCACCCGATCCGAGCATTTTTCCCTTCGGAGCATCTTTTGAACTCGGGTCACCGGCCTGGATCATAAAATCATTGATCACCCGGTGAAATAATGTTCCTCCGTAAATGCCTTCCTTTACCAATTTGATAAAGTTATCTCTGTGCTGTGGAGTCTCATCGTACAGTTTTACTACGATATCCCCCATTGCTGTTTCAATCTTCACCAACGTTTCGTTCTGATTTTCCATTTTTTCATTCTTATTTTGTCCCGATTTGCACGCTGTGCCAACACAAATCAGGATCGTTAATAGTACAAATAACAGCTTTTTCATCGACATTCAAGTATTTTAAGAACGCAAATATACAATTTTCAAGTAAATACTACTACCTTTGTAAGGCAAAAAGAGGGAAAATATAGTTACATGAAATCCATACTGATAATTGAAGACGATATAACCTTTGGTATGATGCTCAAAACCTGGCTTGGTAAGAAAGGATTTGAAGTATCGTCAGCAAGTACCATTGTGCGAGCTCAGAAGCATCTTGAAACCGGACAAACCGACCTGATTTTGTCGGATTTGCGCCTTCCCGACCACGATGGAATTTTTTTGCTAAAGTGGATGAAGGACAGAGAACTCTCCATTCCGCTGATCATCATGACGGGATATGCCGATATTCAAACGGCCGTGCAGGCAATCAAACTGGGCGCCAGTGACTACATCGCCAAACCGGTAAACCCGGAAGAACTCCTCCTGAAAATGTCTACCGCATTTACGGACAAGGACTCTCCGCCTATCCAGACACCCGATCACGCTCCAACAGCTTCCCCCAAGACCGACAAAGTAGACCGTATAGTCGACCCTTCCTTTCTGGAAGGGAACAGTGAAGTTGCCCGCCAACTCTACAAATATGTAGAACTGGTGGCGCCAACCAATATATCCGTCCTTATCAACGGCGCCAGTGGTACCGGAAAGGAGTTTGTGGCACACCGCATCCATCAACTAAGTACGCGAAGCAAACAGCCTTTCATTGCTATCGACTGCGGGGCTATTCCCAAAGAGCTGGCTGCATCTGAGTTCTTCGGACATATAAAAGGTTCATTTACGGGAGCATTGAACGATACTACCGGCGCTTTTGTAGCTGCCAACGGTGGTACTATCTTCCTGGACGAGATCGGAAACCTGAGCTACGAGGTACAAGTACAACTCCTGCGCGCCTTGCAGGAACGGAAAGTGCGCCCGGTAGGCTCCAACAAGGAAATCGCTGTCGATATCCGCCTGCTGACAGCTACCAATGAGAGTTTGGAGCAGGCCATCGAAAGAGGAGTGTTCCGTGAGGATCTTTATCACCGGCTCAACGAGTTCACCTTACGCATCCCCAGCCTGAAAGAACGCCGGGAAGACATCCTGCTTTTTGCCAACCACTTCCTTGCCCAAGCGAACAAGGAGCTAAACAAACAGATGACCGGTTTTGACGCGGCTGCATCGAAAGCATTGATCGACTACCAGTGGCCGGGAAACCTGCGACAGATGAAAAACGTCATCAAACGGGCTACTCTATTGGCTCAAGGCCCTTTCATCACTCCCTTGGAGCTCGGCGAAGAACTGACAGAGCTACCTTCAGTACCTCTCACACTGGCGCTAAAGAATGAAAAAGCCGAGAAAGAACAGATACTCGAAGTACTGCGCCAAACGGGGAACAACAAAAGTAAAGCGGCACAGCTTCTGAGCATCGACCGCAAGACGCTCTACAACAAACTGAAATTATACGATATTGAATTGTAAGCCTTCATCGGGCTGCCAGAGCAGATTCAAAAGTGTGGAATAATTCCACATTCCCTTTCGCGGATTCCACATCATTCCACACATTTCCACACTCTCTACACACTGCCTCATTTTCATTCCACGCTAATTTTCAACACATTAGCAAAAAAAATTCTTTTTGGCACGGAGTTTGATTATTGTATAATGTACAATTATGATATTCTTCAGACGACAAGATTATTTTTCGATTCGCAATCGCTCAAACACATTAGTTTAGGAGAATACGAATTGCAGCAATAAAATAGCAGAAATTAGTAGTAGTAGTATTGTTCATGTTTGCAAGTGGAGGGGAAGGCCCTCCACTTCAAAGTAACCTCTAACCGCAAATGGATCTCTAAGTCTCTAGACCTGAAACCAAAACTTTGGTTTAGAAAAAAACGCCCACTTTAATAGAATCTGAAAGAAACTATTGAAAAGGAGGTTTGCCAAAATAAAAAGCCATCCCCGCTTAGTCTATTCAAGGGGATGGCTTTTATTTTTTAGAATCCATTCCACAAATTCCCCTCGGGAACGGGTGCTTCCTGGATAATAAGCTGTTTGGAAACCGGGTGGATAAATTCGATCCGACGCGCATGCAGACAAATGCTTCCATCCGGATTGGAGCGGGGAGAACCATATTTCAGGTCGCCCTTGATGGGGCATCCCATTTTAGCCAACTGGCAACGAATCTGGTGATGACGCCCGGTCTTAAGATCAATCTCAAGCAAATAATAGTTATCCGAACGCCCGATCAGCTTGTAATGCAATATCGCCTTCTTGCTATTCGGCACCTCCTTGTCATAAGCGTAACTCTTATTCTGACGCTCGTTCCGTACCAGGTAGTGCACCAACTCGCCCTCGGCCTCCCGCGGCGCTTCTTTCACAATGGCCCAATACGTTTTCTTCACCTCGCCGTTGCGGAACATCTCGTTCAGCCGGGGAAGCGCCTTACTGGTCTTTGCAAAAAGAACAAGACCGCTCACGGGGCGGTCCAGCCGGTGGGTGACACCGATAAAGACATTTCCGGGCTTGGCATATTTCTCCTTCAGGTATTGTTTAACCGTTTCAGAAAGAGGCGTATCGCCCGTCTTGTCAGCCTGGACTATCTCGGAGCAGGTCTTGTTGACTATAATAATATGATTATCTTCGTATACGGCAGTCATCGGTATTACATATTCATACCGCCGTCTACCTGGATCACCTGACCGGAAACATAGGCAGACATATCGGATGCCAGGAACGTAGCCACATCAGCCACATCTTCCGGAGTACCACCACGACGCAAAGGAATCTTCTTAGCCCATTCGGTTCTCACTTCATCTGACAGGGCAGCTGTCATATCGGTAATGATGAAACCCGGAGCAATGGCATTGGCACGTACACCGCGCGATCCCAGTTCCTGAGCGATCGACTTAGCCAACCCGATCATGCCAGCTTTGGAAGCCGAATAATTGGATTGACCAGCATTTCCATGAACCCCAACCACAGAAGCCATATTGATAATGCTTCCCGATCTCTGACGCATCATGATAGGCGTGCAGGCATGTACGAAATTGAAAGCAGACTTCAAGTTCACGTTAATAACCATGTCCCACTGCTGTTCGCTCATGCGCATCATCAGACCATCGCGAGTAATACCTGCATTGTTCACCAACACATCTACTCTTCCGAAATCCTTGTGAATCTCAGCAACCACCTTCTCGGTATCTTCAAAATTAGCAGCATTCGAAGCATACGCCTTTACCTTCACACCCAAAGCCTCAATTTCCTTTGCTGTTTCTTCGGCATTCTCATCGATCTTGAGGTCAGTGAATGCAATGTTAGCTCCTTCCGAAGCAAACTTTAAAGCGATAGCCTTACCAATACCACGAGCGGCACCGGTTACAATGGCTGTTTTTCCGTCTAATAATCCCATACTAAATTTATAATTAAATTAAATATTTGTTCTCCGTAACGCCCCAAACACAATGTTGGCAACGTATCTCTTCCGGGTCTCCATATCAAAACCCGCACCCACTTGTCCACGAATGTATGGCACTTCAATCCCTTTTACGCAATAATGTACCAGTGCGGCGGTCATGTCCACATCATCGATTTGGAACACCCCCTTCTCCTTTCCTTCTTGCAGCACGTTCTTGAAAAGCAATATCTCCTTGGAATCAAATTTCTTGCGTACCTTCTCCACTCTCCAGATATCACGAAAAAACACAGCACGGAGTGTGCCGTTACGAAAAACGACCTCCTTTACTGCATCAAGCCGCGTATATATCATCTCCAGAATCTTCTGATCCGGCGAAATGTTCTTTTCTGCCACCCGCCTCATCACATCCGTAAGAATATCAAGTTCCGATTCTACGACAGCCGCATAGATCTCGTCCTTGCTTTTGAAATAGGTATAGAGTGTCCTTCTACCCTTCTTCGAAGCAAGAGCGATATCGTTCATAGTGGTATTCTCCACCCCCATCTTAGCAAAAAGCTGACGGGCAACGTCTACTAATTTGACTTTAGTCTTTGATATGGTCATAGGTTACATGATTGCACATTGCTTAATATTTTGTGCAAAAGTAATTCTTTTCTCTCTACCACACAAGAAAACAAGTGTAAAATTAACGTTTTCAAAAGGACGCTAAACCTCATTGATTTGGTATTCCAACGTAACTTCAATGCTCGCCAAATCAACGAATACATTTTTTAACAGAAAATATTCGGCGAATAATTTGCTATTACGAATAGAAGCACTACCTTTGCACCCACAAAACATCGCGGAGTGGAGCAGTTGGTAGCTCGTTGGGCTCATAACCCAAAGGTCGTCTGTTCGAGTCAGGCCTCCGCAACCACAAAAAAGAGTCGCTGAAAAGCGACTCTTTTTTCGTTTACACCTTCTCTAACCTCAGTTTCTGATCCTCAACAAAACGGCTCAATTTCAAAAGTTGAAGAATTCAAGGTTTGGATTCTTGGAGATCACCGCCAAAATTTTAATGGAAGCTCAATTCCAAAGGACCAGTCTCAAAAAAAAAGCTCCAGCCGTATTACAGCCAGAGCTCCATCTTCAATAAAACCTACTCGTCGAAAAGTATAGATGCCTTACCATTTAGCTCCATACTGATCGTTATATCATCACTCTGAGGAAGCCAAACCACTCGTTTGCATTCCCCTTTTCTCATCTGCCAACGAGAATCACGCGTGTATCTCATATACTCCGTACCAATTTCACTGTTAGAGAAATTCCAGTAAGTGCTATTTAACCCGCATTGCAGCCTTACCCATCTTTAATCTCCTGATTTCCATTCATGTATTTTGTTGCATCCTTCAAATGTGTCCCCACGGATTTTATCAATTTGTATGGTCGTATTTCTACGCAGGCTGCCTTATATATCTCTTCTACCTCCAGGCTTGGTTCGGAACATTTCTGGAGATTAACAGTTTCATTTTGCAGGTTTGTCATAGTGGTGGTTACCGATTTATGTGTATTCATGACTTCCACAATCTGTTTCCAATTCCTGTGGATTCCTTTCCCTTTGAGTTGGTGACGGATAGATATCACTACCCAATATGCCAAAATGCCTAAATGTAGATGTGCCAGACAAGCATCATCCGTCTTGTGATAGACCGGACGCAAATCCAGGTCTGTCTTCATACAACGGAAGGAACTTTCGACTTCTTTCAATATATTATAGATTGTCCATATTGTCTGCCCGTCCTTTCCATCCAGATTTGTCTGCAAGAAATAGACACCTGCCGTATCCTTAGCTTTATATCCATCCTTCATTTTCCACTCGATGTGGGTGATGTTTTTCTTTTCCACATCTTCCGTAAGCGTGATTTCATAGTGGTAGGATATGCTCGGATACTTGGCCTTGGCCCGACCAATGCGTTCGTTCACTTTGGACGCCTTTTTAGTACCATGCTTCTTTGACAGGGAAGCCCTTATTCCTTCAAGCATAGCTTCGAAGCGGGTACAAAACTGTCCGTTCATCGCATTTTCTTTGGCAGCTTTTGCTTCTGAACGTACCCGGAAGTACTCATCTGCCTCTATATTCCCATCCACGCTCACCGGTTGCAACTCAATGGATTGCCCCAGTTTATCCTCCAGTTTAATCTTCTTCGAGTTTTCTTTGGGTTGATAGACCTTGCTACTGGAGCGGGAAACACAAAGAAACTTATACCTGCGTTCCCGCAGAAGTTGCAGATTCTCTTTGGTGGCAATACCGGCATCCATAACAATGGTTGGAGCTACTCCCAGATCTTTTATATGGCTGTCCAGGGTGTCTATAATCAGAGGAAAACTCTTGGAATCAGACATGTTCCCTTCGAAAAGCTGATAATGCTTTGGAAATCCCAGTTGGTTGACCACCAGTGCCAGTACAATCTGCTTGCAATCGTTACGCTTCTCCTTGCTACGTCCATATTGGCAGACCTCACTGCCATCCATTTTCCCCTCAAAATAAGTGTTACTGAGGTCGTACAATATAATGCTGTCCTCATAGCCGAAGAGTTCTTTTGTCCAGCGGGACAGGTGATCCTTTAATTCGTCCTTAATCCTATATAAACGATGGGCACTTGCATATAGGTGATCCTTGGTGAGTGTGTCCGCATCAATTCCCGTAAGCCGGCTTATATCGGATGATTTTTTTATCCATTCAACCGTCGCCAGTTCCGATGCCGGATGGACAGCGCGTGATACAATCTGCGTCAGGGCTAATGAAATCTGGCTGTCGGTAAAACCAAGATGTTTCAGGGATTTGTCTATCTTCAACCGCCGGGCAGTCTCCAGGCATAAATGTTCCGCGCCGATTTCACGCACATCGGTATGAAGGATGGAAGAAGCCGTCACTATAAACCGCTGCTCCTGCTTCTTTTGGTATTCGGACAAGCCGTTCTCAGCTTTGGCTCCACCAATGGCATCCACTTTTCGCAGGGCTATCAGTTGGGCGCAGATTTCATCCGCTTTAGCTGTTACTTTGGGACTATACATGCCAGGGAAGATATTCTGGCTGCCATGAAGTTTTTTCTCAAGAAGGAGCAGAAAGTCTGCCTGTTCACAGATATCAAAATCTTCCATACGCCCAAGTCCCAGCACTGGTCGCTTTTGGGTTAGTCCCAGTTCATCCCGGTAACTCTCCCAAAGGCGATAATATGGGTAACTTTGGCCCTTGCTGTCTTTTCTGTGCTCCTTCTTGATATACATGTCCGCAAAGTTCGGATTAAACAAAGGAAATTGCAAATCGGAATGTGTCCCCACAAAGCCATTTGTAGCGGTGCAAAGCCCAAATGGCCCCAAATTTAACAACACAGGAGGGGATTATAACATTATTTCAATGGAAGAGGGTGAAAATTTAACAGATGACAACATTCTGGCTGCAATGCGGGTTAAATTCAAATACAAATTTTCCACACGACTATTGTTTCCCTCAAAAAGAAGCCACTTCCCATCCAAGTCATAAGAGCGGAAACAGCATGAATCCATCCTTACCTGAGAGGTTTCTTCCAGTGACGCCCGGACTACCAAACTGTCGGCAGTCAAACCTTTAGTAAGCAAATCAACTTTTCCTTCACCTAATTGTACATACGAAAACATAGAATCAACCTTCAGTTCTAACGATATTCCATCAACAAGTACAGCTCTCAGCTTTTCCATCTCCTTGGAAGATACCAAAGATTGTAATTCCAAGTCGACCCTCAATACATCTCCTACCTGAGCCACTTTCACATGCTCACAAGCCGGGTAAGTCAATGTTTGAACACCGAAAGTATCCGAAGGCACAATCGTTAGCCGAGTTAATGGTATCAATTGTGCACCTTCGACAACAGGCTTACTATCACAGAAGACCAGAATGGATCGAATTCCATTGAACTGCCCTTCTTTCATCTCATCTTTTAAACTCACAGTAATAGCAACTCCTCCGGCCCAACAACCGGTAATATAAACCATTAAGCCTACCATCACCACAAAGATGGTTACCAGTGAACCAATAAGTATATAAGTCGTTCGTTTCATATATTCTTGTTTTTACAATTTAAAATGATCATTTGCAGAATTCGCGATACATCTTTGCGATCTCGTCCAGCGATACCCCCAATGTATTCATTTGTTTAAAGAAACTCTCTACTTCTTCCTCCAGGAAAAGTTTTCGCCGGAGCGAAAGGATTTGTGCCTGTGCTCCTACCGACACAAAATAACCAATCCCGCGTTTGTTATAAATGACACCTTGCGATTGTAGATAATCGTATGAACGCATCACTGTATTGGCATTCACTTCCACCATGGAAGCGTACTCTCTGACAGAAGGAACCCGTTCTTCTTCCAGGAACTGCCCCAGAAGAATCTCATCACATATTCTATCCACAATCTGAAGATAGATAGCCTTGCTCTCCTTAAAGTTCATACAAGAGTCATTTTAAAAACGGTTAATAATTTCTGATTCCTTAAAACGGTAATAAGCCAATATCCAGTTGAAAACCACAAAAACAGACATTCCCCCTACCAATACATATTCAATCATGTTATGCCCGGAGAAATAACTTGGACCACTACTTGCAGAAACCCTGATTATCCTGGCGGTCAACAAGATTGTAAAAACAAAGACGGCTCCTGCTGAAAAAGTTTTCAGGAAGGCATTCTTCGGCCAAATGGAGCTCCCCAGTACAAACCAGGATTGGGCAAAGAAGTAGCCGGCTATGGCAACAATGAATTCTCTATATGAAAAGAAACTCGAATGATTGCCCTTCATGTAGCTAAAGCGGAAAGACTCAACAACCATATCCTCAGGGGCGATTAATGAAATCACCGACACCCGTGTGTAGTCAGCCAATTTGAATACAATCAAAAAAACCAGCAAATATGCAAAGACATATACTATCCAACGGGAGAAGTAATATTCGAACGGAGTGACCGGAGTCATCAGTACAGACGTACGGCCCGTTTTACTCTTCATCTGCCCCATCATAAAGGAAGCACTGATACACCCAAACACCACACAGAGGATAATCCCACCTGTCGCAACGAATTTCCAACTGGGATCCTGACTATTCAAATAAGTATATAAATCTCCATTAGCTTCAGAGAAACCGGACCAAAGAAACGCAAAGGTCATCATTCCATACATTAATACGATTCGCAATGCGTGTTTCTTCCAGTCCTCCGCCATTTCTTTCCGGCAAAGATGGACAAAGCGTGGCAAACTAAAAAAAGTATCTCTGATCATAAGGCATTCCTTTTATCGTGAAACAATGCGGTTATTTCTTCGGGCTTGGCCAGAATGGCATTGAAAAGTATCTCCAGATTGACCTCGGAGTCTTCCTTTTCTGTATTAGGCAGCAACAGTAAGTTACCTTGAAGAGAAGGAATGGCATATAGAGCCTTTGGCAACAAACTACGGTCGTCGCTCTCCAAAAAGAACAACCGGTCACTAACACCCGTCATCGTTTCGTCGAGCAATACCCGGCTACCATCAATGATCAAAATATGATCGAGGGTTTTATCAATATCGCGTACCTGATGGGTGGAAATAAGAATTGTCTTATCATCCGACATACCCGACGCAATAAACTTACGGAACTGACTTTTCCCAGGGATATCCAGCCCGTTGGTAGGCTCATCCATCAGAAGCAATGAAGTGTTCGTGGCTAAAGCAAAACTCATGAAGACCTTTTTCTTCTGCCCCATGGACAGTTCTCCCAGATTCATCGTCATATCCATCTCAAAACATCGAAGATACTTCGACATATCTTCTCTGCTAAAGCGAGGATAAAACGGGCTGTTTAACTCTACAAACCGCTTCAAGGATACCGATGGTAATTCGAACTCTTCGGGAATCAGGAACATATCCCCCAAAGTCGTCGGAAGCCTGCGCCTCACATCCGTATCATGATACATCACCCGCCCACTCCTGGGGGTAAGCAACCCGGCCATCAGGTAGAGAAGAGTGGACTTGCCAACTCCATTCTTACCCAGCAATCCGTAAACCTTACCCTTTTCCAGCTTGAGTGAGAAGTTACTCAACACCGCAGGCTTTGATCTACGATAAGTAAACGAAAGATTCTCTACTGCAATCATACTACCTACATTAAGATTATCAAAGAGTTTTAGTGTATTAGTTTATTAATACACCGCAAAGGTAATATGATTATTGAATCAAACAACAGATTAGTAAAAGAAAATTGAAAAACACATAAAAAAAGAGAGGAGCTAAGATCACTCTCCACTCCTCCCATCACGACAAACAACTAAAATTATTACTATTTGATGCCCTCTAATGCTCTTTTAGCAGTATCATTATTGGGGTCTATAGCCAGAATTTTTTGCCAATATTCTTTAGACTCTGGTATTTTGTTAGCTACCAGATAATAATAGCCTAAGTAAAGATAACACTCAATCAACGGAGTGTTGAAGCGTGGGTCATTCTTCGACAACAAGATCTCAGCTGCCTGCTCATAATAAGGCTTGGCAAGTCCAGCTGTAGTTTCGGGGTCAAGAGATGAGTTCGTACGTGCTCTCCAGATACTTCCCAGATAACTATCGGGTGCCACTGTGGCATAAGCAGCAAATACAGAATCTGCAGCAGCCAGAGCTACCTTACGACCTTCCGTTGTAATAGCCAAAGAGTCCGTATCATTTCCTTGCGAATAATACATCTTACCTAACTGCAATTGCAATTCAGGAGTTTGCTTATCAGCAGCCAACGAATTATAATATTTATTGAATGCATCAATTGCATTGACATAATCTTTTCCTTCTTCGTATGCATTAGAAACCAGAATCCACAAAGCCATCTGGCTAGGATCCATCTCTAATGCCTTTTTAAATGCATTAATGGCTCCGTTGTAGTCCTTAGTAGCCAACAGCAAGTGACCATAATATTTATAGTCAAGGCTGGAGAAGTCTGCTTTGTCAGAAGCATTGAAGAATGCATTGGCAGCCTGAGTTGCTTCATCATAGCGTTTCAGGTCCGTATAGTTGTACATAGCCAAACGGTTGAAAGCAGCCTTGCGAGGATTGCGTTTCAGACCCATGTTAGCAATTTCAAGTGATTTTTCAAAATCGGGTACTAAAAACAAAGTGAATGAATAGTTCACCAAGTCGTCTTCAGTAGCTTGGGGCGAATTGATAAAGCGGGAATACGCTTCAGCAGCCTGCTCAAACTTATTATAGCGATAATAAATTTCAGCCAATTTTTTATCAGCGATTGTACTTTCAGGAGAGATAGCCTTCAGTTGTTCCAATTTCTCAATGGCCAATTGATAGCTGGCTCCTTTGTACACATCCGCAAACTTAATGTATGCTATTTCATATTTATCATCAAAATACATAGCTTGTTCATACATCTGACAAGCTGCTCCCGGTTCTTTCTTGGCTACGAAAATATCTCCTGCCAAAACCGCTACTTTTGCCGATTTACTACTGGCTTTTTTAGCCATTTCCACATAGGTTTCCGCTTCTGTAATCTTACCTGCACTCAGATAAGCTTCCGAAACGGCACATAATAAATCAACATTTTTCTTGTTTTTTCCTTTAACCAACTGCTCTGTTTCCTGCGCAGCTTGAGTGGGATTCGTAGCTATCAGTTCCTTGATTTTAGCTACACTAGTTGTCCAATCCACCTCTTGCGCAACAAGTGAACCGACTGCAATAAATATTCCTGCTAAAAATAATTGAATGCGTTTCATTGTAATATAATTCTAGTTATTACTCGTCTTTAATTTTGACTATATACACTGGCTGCGTGGCCGGTACAAGTCCTGATTTTAAAATGATCCGTTGCCCTCTGTCGGATGAAATAAAAGAAGTAAATCCCCAGGGCAAAGCGTTTCGGGGATCATTCAACAATGCGTATATAGGCCGTGTCAACGGATAGTCACCGTAATACAGGTATGCCTGAAAAGGTTTATAACTATTACCTTTCCTAGCTACATCCTCTGCACTGACAGCCATTACCCGGACTTCATTCCGGAAAGAAAGGTTTGTGGTATCACTACGGTTCTGCATCCAATTCACCCCAATTACTCCGATAGCACCGGGAGTATTGGCGACATAATTAATCACTTGCGGATTGTTCTCCACCGCTCTTACCTCAGGAGCCGTCAAAGGCTTGCCTTTACAGATAGAGTCAATGACAAACCGCACCGTACTTGAATTCTTATTATCAAACACCACACTGATATCCTTCAAATTCGAATTCGGATAAAGCTCTTTCCAGCTTTTCACATCACCGGACAAGATTCTACGGAAGTCACGTACACTAATCAGAGAATCCGGGTTTTGCCGGTTTACGATCAATGCCAATCCATCCGTAGCCACTTTTATTTCACGCGGATAAAACTTACGGCTATGGAACGACTCCAACTCTACCGGAGTCAGCTTACGGGTAGCAATTGCCAACCGCACACTGTCTTTCAGCAGCATATTAATAGCCTCCACTTCCGTAGTATATTGAGGGACAATTCCGGTTAAGGGGTATAAAACTTCGAATACATCCACTTCTTCCTGAATGATCGGGCGAAAACTTTCGTCCACCGCCACTTCTATCGTTCCTTCAGTATATGTATCTGTATACTTATCTTTCGGTTTCGGGTTATTACAGGCTACTGCCAGCACTCCCCACACGCATATTCCCACTAATCGGAATTGCCCTCTTCTACTCATACCTATAATATTTTATTGCAATTTAAACGAAATAGGTAATGTGTACTTAACAGACACTGCCTTACCATTCTGTTTTCCAGGAATCCATTTAGGCATCGACATAATTACACGAATTGCTTCCTTGTCGCAATAGGGGTCGAGTGAACGAACCACCACTACGTCACGTACAACTCCATCCTTTCCTACTACGAACTGACAAGTTACTTTTCCTTGTATACCTTGTTCAGCTGCAATAGTCGGATATTTCATGTTCTTACCAACCCAAGCCATCGGATTACCTTCAGGGAAGCTAGGCATCTGTTCAACCATATCAAATACTTCGTCTTTCACCGGTTCAGCTTGTGTAACGATTTGCTTGATGTCAGCAATATCCTTACCACCCACTTCGTCATTACCTTTTACGTCGGCGATAGAAATATTCATAGACGATTTTGTCAAGTCATCTTGACTCTTGATTTCGTCGTCAGCACTTACTTCCTCGTCCTTCTTGATAACGGGAGCTGTAAACTTGATAGAACTCTTCAAAGCGGGAGGGGGCGGTGCCACCGGTTCCACTCTTTTCATTTCTTCTTGTTTAACTTCCGGCGCTTCCAATGCAGAGAGAGTAGTGACTTCCGTCATCACATCCTTCTGCGCAGGTGTCGCCCACTTCATAAAAGTAGGTATGCACAACGCAATCGCAGCGATAATCACCACAATCAGCATAGAGATATTATGCCGTTTCGGCGATTCTTCACGCAGCTTATACGCACCGTATTCTTGGTTTTTTCCATCGAATACCAGTTCACACCATTCGTGAGATGTCAAATCTAATTTTGCCATTTTCTAACTATTTTTTAGTGGAACTTTATTCTTGTATGCCTGCTGAAAGCTGCCCTTGCGTCTGGAAGTTCTCAATCAAGAACTCGTCAGCTTCGGCTATTTCGGCAATCACATACTTACCAATATTGCATATCTGCATTTCATCGAGAGCGTCAATCAGATTCATATACGTTGCTTCATCCGTAGCTTTAATAATAACAACCGGAGTACCTTTTCCGTTCTTTACCTCGGAAACCTGCTTCGTATAATCTTCCTCTGATATCTTCAGATCAGCTTTCATCTTCTTCAGTTCTTCCACTTTACGCACTGCGGGAGCGTTTTTCCTCAAAAGAAGAGCACGTATCCCATCCGCTTTGTAAGAGCTTTCTTTCAACGAAGAATAATCTTTGTAGTTAGGCTCACCTTCATAATAATATAACTTATTATCTTTGTCCAACAACAAGGTCAACGCTTCAGAAGCTTTTACCTGTGTAAGTTGGTCTTCGGTGAGGTCCTTTTCGTTACTCGGCATACTGATTTCCATCGTTTGAGGTTTACTCAACGAGGTACACAGCATGAAGAAAGTAATCAGCAACATGTTCATGTCCACCATCGGCGTAAAGTCAACGCGGACAGACATTTTTTTCTGTTTACTTTTCTTTCCTTTGTCATTTCCACTGCTTTCTTGTACTTCTGCACTCATAGTTCCATACGTTTTTATTCTTCAGAAGTAGTCTTCAGAGAAGTAATCAGATTGTACCGATTTTCTCTAAGATCCTGAAGCGAGTTCATAACATTCTTAATTACAGAGTAAGGAGTTGTTGCATCAGCCTTGATAGCAATACGCAGTTCTTTGTTTATGCTACGTGCATTACGCACCCAGTCTTTAAACTGATTATCGGTGCTATCACAAGGAATACCTTCATTCTTCAGCAATTCATCACGTTTTTCTTCTGGCAAATCCAGATAAGTTTTCAAGCTCTTCATCGGCACCCCAAATGTAGGCGCTAATGCAAAGGTTTTCGTTTGCTGAGGCGTGAATGTCACTCCATAGTCCCGTCCCATAGCTTCCAGAGTTTCTCTCATGTCACTCTGTCTGTCCAGACTCATAAAAATCTTTCCTTCCGGATCCACCAGAATCTGGAGGATATCCGTTTCGGGGATCTTAATTTCAGAGACTGACGCTGGTGTTGCTACCTGTATCGGCTCCTTTTTTACGAAGGTTGAAGTCAACATAAAAAAGGTAAGCAAAAGTACGGTAACGTCACTCATTGCGGTCATGTCAATGAACGTATCTTTCTTTTTAATTTTTGCTCTACCCATGAGTATTTTAAATTAAAGGGTTCGCAAAATTACTTATGAGTAGCAGCGTATGTCTGCACGATAGAGAAACCTACTTCGTCAAGACAGTAAGTCAATTTGTCAATCTTGTTTGTGAAATAGTTGTAAGCGATAACAGCCAAAGCACCAGTCAAGATACCGAAAGCAGTGTTGATCAAAGCCTCAGAGATACCTTGTGACAGAGCCAAAGAGTCACCAGAACCACCGGCAGCCAGAGCGGCAAACGAGCGGATCATACCGATTACAGTTCCGAGAAGACCCATCAACGTACCCAGTGTAGTGATAGTAGCGATGATCGGAAGATTCTGTTGCATCATCGGCATTTCAAGAGCAGTAGCTTCTTCAAGTTCCTTCTGGATCGCCAGCAATTTTTGTTCTTTGTCCAAAGAAGCATCTTTTTCCATTTCTTCGTACTTTCTCAAAGTAGAAGTAACAACGTTAGCTACAGAACCTCTTTGTTTGTCGCAGATTTCTTGTGCTTTCTTCAGGTCACCTGCATTCAGAGCAGCCTTAATGTTTGCTACAAACTTCACCAATGAACCTTTACCGTAAGCTGTACGAATAGCGAAATAACGTTCGATACTCAACGCCAATACAGTAAGCAATAAAGTCTGGATAATCGGAACGATCACACCACCTTTGTAGATTGTTCCCAAGAAGTTACCAGGAAGCGGGTGATTGTTCGGGTCGTTGTTCATAAAGTTGCTAGGATTACCATACAAGAACATGTAAATTGCAACTGCAACGAAGAAGCAGCATACAATAACCAAACCAGCAGCTCTAATACCGCTAAAACCAGACTTTTTTTGTACTTTTTGAGTAGTTTCCATAATAATTTTAGTTTTTAAATTAATTTGTTATTTGTTATTAATAAGGAATTACAATTGATAGAATGTAATATGGTGTACACCCCCTATATTTGGGCTGTACAACTTTAATATACCCCCATGAATTTTACAGACGTTCACTATTGAATGCTTACTTTCTATTTTTATAGATGCAAAAGTAACATTAAAACCCGAACATAAAAGCGAATTCACATCTTTTAAACATCTGTAATTAAACTTTTTCGTGATAACAGAATCATATTTCAATTATTCTGAACGTCCCGTTGTCAAAATGTAACAGGATATAAAACAATAAAAAGTTTTTTCCAAAACATGCCCCAAAGCTATCTAAACGCAAAAAAGCCTTTCCGTATTTCTACGAAAAGGCTTTTCAAAAGATGGCGGCTACCTACTCTCCCACTATTACGCAGTACCATCGGCGTGACAAGGCTTAACTTCTCTG